>NC_015581.1:0-1200000 GCF_000214825.1 Thiomicrospira cyclica ALM1 | reverse complement strand
TTGGTATGTTGCCGATGCTTTCCGTGCGGGTTGGATAGTTGAGCAAGTCTTTGAGGTATCCAAAATCGATCCATGGTTTTTGGCACAGATTGAAGAGTTGGTCGAGTCTGAACGTCAAATGATGGCCAAAGGCTTAGACGCCTTAGAAGCCGACTTTTTGAAACAACTAAAACGCCAAGGTTTTTCGGATAATCGCATTGCCGCCTTGTTAAAAACCGATAGTGCGTTGGTTAGAAAATACCGTCATACGCTTGGTATTCGTCCTGTGTATAAACGGGTAGATACCTGTGCCGCTGAGTTTGCAACCTCTACGGCTTATCTTTATTCAACCTATGAAGAAGAATGTGAGGCGCAACCAACTGACCGAAACAAAATTATGGTGCTTGGTGGCGGTCCGAACCGTATCGGTCAGGGTATTGAGTTTGACTACTGTTGTGTTCATGCGGCGATGGCGTTAAGTGAAGACGGTTATGAAACCATTATGGTTAACTGTAACCCTGAAACAGTTTCAACCGACTATGACACCTCAGACCGTTTGTATTTTGAGCCGTTAACATTAGAAGACGTGCTTGAAATTGTGGCAATTGAAAAACCAAAGGGCGTTATTGTGCAGTATGGTGGTCAAACGCCGCTGAAATTGGCGCGTGATCTTGAAGCGGCGGGTGTGCCAATTATTGGTACCAGTCCTGATTCGATTGACTTAGCCGAAGACCGTGAGCGTTTTCAACAGCTGCTTAACAAGCTCAATCTGCGTCAACCGCCTAACCGAACTGCGCGTCGTGAAGATGAAGCAGTGACCCTGGCAAAAGAGATTGGTTATCCTCTGGTTGTGCGCCCATCCTATGTACTCGGTGGACGTGCAATGGAGATTGTCTATTCAGAAGAAGACCTACTTCGTTACATGAAGTTTGCTGTGAAGGTGTCAAATGATTCACCCGTTTTGTTAGACCGTTTCTTAGATGATGCCGTTGAGTTAGATGTTGATGCTATTTGTGATGGTGAGCAAGTGGTTATCGGTGGCCTGATGGAACATATCGAGCAGGCAGGTATTCACTCGGGTGACTCAGCTTGTTCACTACCGCCTTATAGTATTAAAAAATCGGTCCAAGACGAGATTCGTAACCAGGTTGAGCAAATGGCTAAAGCCTTGGATGTTGTGGGTTTAATGAATACCCAGTTTGCTGTGAAGGGCGATGATATTTATGTTTTGGAAGTGAATCCGCGCGCATCTCGGACGGTACCTTTTGTGTCAAAAGCGATCGGTCGTCCTTTAGCAAAAATTGCCGCACGTTGTATGGTCGGACAGTCTCTAGCTGAACAAGGGTTTACTACAGAAATCATGCCCAAGCATTACTCGGTTAAAGAAGCGGTTTTTCCATTTATTAAGTTTTTGGGTGTGGACCCGATTTTAGGCCCAGAGATGAAATCAACCGGTGAAGTTATGGGGGTGGGAGCTAACTTTCCGCAGGCCTATGCGAATGCACAGCTGGCGGCGAGCACCATATTGCCGCGGGAGGGTAAAGCCTTCCTCAGCGTTCGCAAGGCAGACCGCGTGAAAGTTATTGATCTGGCAAAACAGTTGCAAGCAAAAGGCTTTCGTGTGGTGGCAACCCGTGGTACAGCTACCTCCTTACAAGAAGCGGGAATCGAGTGTGAATTGGTTAATAAAGTTGCGGAAGGTCGTCCAAATATCGTTGATGCGATTAAAAATGAAGAAATTCAATTAATTGTTAATACTTCGGATGGTTCGGTCAGCATTAAGGATTCGTCAGGGATTCGTCGTGAAGCACTTATGCATAAAGTGTGTTATACAACGACCATGGCAGGTGCCTTTGCTACGGTCGCGGCGATGGATTATTTAGATGATCAACCGGTACATCGTTTACAAGATTTAAACTAATTTTATTGTTACACTTGTTGCAGAAGCTGGCGCCTTGGTGCCGGCTTCTTTGCATTTTAAGGAGCAGATGACTATGCAAAAACATCCTATGACCAAAGAAGGTGCGGATAAGTTACAGGCCGAATTAAATCGTTTAAAAAAAGAAGAGCGTCCGCGCATTACTCAGGCCATTGCGGAAGCACGGGAGCATGGCGATTTAAAAGAAAATGCTGAATACCATGCGGCTCGTGAACAGCAGGGCTTAATTGAGGCGCGTATTAAGCATATTGAGGGCGTACTCAGTCATTCGCAAATTATTGATGTAACGCAAGTGCAAGCCCATGGAAAGATTATTTTTGGTGCGACGGTAAAGTTATTAAACATCGATAACGACCAAGAGGTGGTTTATCGTATTGTTGGTAATGAAGAGTCGGATGTGAAGGAAAATAAAATTTCGATTAACTCTCCGATTGCCCGTGCTTTAATTGGCAAAGCAGAGGGTGATGAGGTGATGGTGCAAGCGCCCGGTGGGACGATTGAATATGAAATTCTTGAGGTGCTTTACCTATAAGCGCAATTAATAAGGAATTGGTAATATTCTATCTGCTTAAGACTTGCATTTTTGGTGGAAAGACGCGAAAATTACTAATGCTAGAGAGGCAAATCCTATTTGGAGTAATCGATGAAGCAATTAACTCTTAAAGCTTTGGTCCTATCTGGTGTTGCAGCATTTTCTATGAATGTGCATGCTGCATCAGTCTTCGAGCAATGTGTTGCTGATGCAAAACTATTGATCGAGGCAGGTATTCAAGGTGGTAATACGGCAGCGCGTGAAGTGCAGCAGGCAACTACTGTACAACAATGTCGCGAAGAATTGACTCGTATGGAAGTCAAGTATGAAGACCAGTGGCGCTTTGAAAAAGACGGTAAGCAGTATGTTCGTGCTCCTTACTCTGTCATGACTCCTGAAGATCGTTTAAAGTGGGCTACCCTTTTTAATGCGATTGACACGAAGAATTTCATGGGCGTTCGTTACCTGATGGCAGTTTACTATCGTCAATAATTTTATTGACCCTAGGTGATGCATCTCAAAAAGCCGGCTTAGCCGGCTTTTTTTTTGTCTAAACAACGTAAGCTTAATTTTAGGCGGTTATTATTAATAATAAAGAGTAGCCAAGGCACAGGGAGAAGCCGTGTTATTTTTTCAACAAGTATACCGGTGTTTAACCGCTAAGCACTTAACGGATAAGTTGCAGCAGTTGGATGCGTTGATTGTGGCTTGGAGTGAAAACGCTGTCGATATGACACCAACTGGCAAGATTGAACGAATTGCCGACCCAGGTCGTCCCGATCGTCCTGAATTAGTGCCGCCGAAAGATTTGGTGAGACGGCGCTTGGGTTCACCGGAAGGACATGCGGCCTTAATGCACGCTATTGCGCATATTGAGTTTAATGCGGTTAACTTGGCGTTAGATGCCTTGTATCGCTTTCAGACCATGCCACGCGACTATTATGCTGATTGGTTAGGGGTTGCTACCGAAGAGGCCTACCATTTTCAGATGATTCGAGAACATTTGTCTGGGCTAGGTTATGATTATGGCGATTTTCCGGCACATAATGGCTTGTGGTTAACTACCTATGAAACGGATCATGATCCATTGGTTCGAATGGCGATGGTGCCGCGTACCTTAGAAGCACGAGGCCTAGATGTGACACCCGACATGATTAAGCGTTTACGGGCTGTTGGCGACCAGCGTGGGGTAGAAATTTTAAAAATTCTATTGCGCGATGAGATTGGGCATGTCGCGGTAGGAACGCGTTGGTTTCGGTATTTATGTGAGCAGCAGGGACGTAATCCATTTGAGACTTTTCAAGCTATTTTGCATCAGTATTTTCATGGTGATATTCGTGGCCCGTTTAACTATGAAGCCCGAGTCGAAGCAGGATTTTCAGCAGAAGAGATTGCTTGGTTAAAAGCAATGGAGGCGCAAACCTTTGCGCAATCGTCGTGAGGATTGGCGTAGATTTAGGTGGCACCAAGATTGAAATCGCATTGATTAATGCTCAGCACGAGATTCTTTATCGTTATCGAGAGCCTACTATCCGTGGTAACTATGCTGATACCTGTCAGCAGATTGTAAAACTCATTCATCAACTGGAGCTGGTGCAAGGTGTTGCCGATTTGCCCATTGGTATTGGCATTCCGGGAACTATTGCCAAGCAATCAGGCCTGGTTAAAAACGCCAATTCAACTTGGCTTAATGGGCAACCTTTGTTGGTGGATTTAAATCGTGCATTAGATGGGCGAGTCAGAATTGCCAATGATGCTAATTGCTTCGCTCTTTCTGAAGCGTTATTTGGTCATGCGCAAGGCGCACAGAGCGTATTTGGGGTGATTATTGGTACCGGTTGTGGCGGTGGTTTGGTCTTCGATGGTCAGCTTATAGCTGGGGTGAATGGAATTGCCGGTGAATGGGGTCATAATCCCTTAGCTTGGCAAACTCCCGAAAAACCAGAGCAATCTCATGTTTGTTATTGCGGACAGCAGGATTGTACTGAAACCTATTTATCGGGTCCCGGCTGGGTAAAACGAACCAATCAACAGTATCAAACCTGTTGGCCAGATGCGCAGTCTGTTTATCAAGCCTATCAGCAGGGTGATAGCTTGGCGCAATCCGCTTTTGCGGATTATAGTCAGCATTTAGCGCAGGGGCTAGCAAACGTCATAAACGTCTTTGATCCCGAAGTAATTGTTTTAGGTGGCGGGCTGAGCCAAATGAGCGCGTTATATGAATCGGTACCAAGGCTATGGTGCAATTGGGTTTTTAGTGATTGCGTTGATACCCGCTTAGTTGCACCTAAATTAGGGGATTCAAGTGGCGTGCTGGGTGCGGCTTGCTTGTGGTAATTTGATTATACTTTTAGCCAGCCAACAGCCCCTGCAGACTTCTACTTGTCGATTATTGCTGCTGTTGCATTTCAGCCACATCGGCATGCACTTTAGCCATATCAAGGTTCAACATTTCTTGGATACCTTGTTCGAAATTACTAGCAGGTAAAGCACCGGGGTTGGCGTAAACCACCACTTTTTCACGCATAAATGCAATGGTTGGAATAGAACGTACCTGAAACATATTCGCCAGGTCTGGTTGCTCTTCTACATTGACTTTAGCGAACATAATATTGGGGTGTTGTTCAGAGGCCGCTTCAAATACGGGTCCAAACTGTTTGCATGGTCCGCACCATTCAGCCCAAAAATCGAAAATGATCATATCATGCTGTGCAATAAATTCATCAAAAGCATCGGCAGTTAGATTAACTAAGGCCATTTACTACTCCTTACATTACTTGGTTTAAAGGCCGGGTGTACCGCCCTCTGTTAAACGTTTAGGGTCTAAAAGTTTCATTAAGGTGTCGCGATCAAGGTCAGTGAGCTGTTCAGCTACATCAATAACTGCTTGCCCTGTTTGATAAGCGGTTTTGGCAATTTCAGCACCTTTTTCATAGCCTACCACACCATTAAGAGCCGTGACTAGGATTGGGTTAATAGCAAGGGCGTGATCGAGCTGGCTTAAATTTACCTTAAAATTTTGAATGGCTTTATCAGCAAGTTGATACATAGCGTTGCTTAACCATTCAATAGCGTTTAAAAGATTATAGGTGATCATCGGCAGCATTACGTTGAGTTGAAAATTTCCAGACTGTGCTCCAATAGTAATCGCGGTATGGTTGCCCGTGACCTGCGCGCAAACCATTGCCACAGCTTCTGGTATAACCGGGTTTACCTTGCCTGGCATAATAGAGCTCCCCGGTTGCAAAGCCGGCAATTGAATTTCGGCCAAACCAGCGAGAGGACCCGAGTTCATCCAGCGTAAATCATTGGCAATTTTCATTAAACTGGCCGCAAGAACATTAAGTTGGCCACTCAACTCCAACACCGTGTCTTGACTACTTAAGCCGACAAAGAAATTATCCATTGGCTGGTATGTATCTTGGTGCATCTCGCTGAGGTGCTTGCAAAAGGTTGCTGAAAAATTGGTCGGTGCGTTAATACCTGTTCCGACGGCTGTGCCACCAAGCGCAAGTGCTTTTAGACGTTGTTGAGTTTGAGTTAAACGAGTCAGATTTTGAGATAGCTGTGCTCGCCAGCCGGATAATTCTTGGGATAGCGTAATAGGCATTGCATCCATTAAATGCGTACGACCTGTTTTAACAATACCGACCACGGCTAACTCTTTATTTGCTAAAACTTCAATCAGGTGGTTAATGGCCGGTAGAAGTTGTTCGCTCATCAAGCGATTAGCGCTAACGTGCAAAGCCGTTGGTATCACGTCATTTGAACTTTGACTCATGTTGACATGATCATTAGGGTGGATGCTGACATTAACGAGTTGTTCTGCGAGTGTTGATATTACTTCGTTCATGTTCATGTTTGAACTCGTGCCAGAACCTGTTTGGAAAACATCTACTGGAAATGCGTCCATTGGTTGTTGACACAAAATATGTTTGACGGCTTGCTCGATGGCATTAAGCTGTTGGTCGGACATGAGTCCTAGTTGATGATTGGCTTTTGCGCAAGCGAGTTTAACCTCAGCCAATGCCAAAATAAATGGTTTTGGCATTGGCTGGTGGCTGATTGGGAAATTCTCGATGGCTCGTTGCGTTTGTGCGCCATAGAGTGCATTTTCTGGGAGTGTCATGGCGCCCATACTGTCGTGGACGGTGCGAGTATTGGTCATATGTCATTATCCTGTCGGCCTAAAAAATAGTCCTATTTTACCTGAGTTTGCCCAGTGTGTTTGTGCTGGGTATTTGTAAATAGAAGTGTGAGGCCTGCTATTTGGCGTTTAAATTATTGAATTTTGCATAAATGGGGATAATTAAGTTCGTTTTATATGAAAAATCTTGTTGTAAAAAAAATTTACATGGTAATATAACCACCAATAATATAAGCGTATGTTACCTATTTTTTCGCGGGTTTGTTATTAAATCATTTTCTATCACAAAGACGGGAGTCCGGAATGTCTGACAAAATAAAACTAGTATTAGCCGAAGATCAAGAGTTGGTTCGTGGGGCTATAAAAAGCCTAATTGAAGCAGATGAAAGGTTTAGTGTCGTCGGAGAAGCGGGTGATGGTATTGTTGCAATGGAAATGGTTCGCGCGACGGAGCCAGACTTGATTGTTATGGAACTGGCATTGCCAAAACTTAATGGCTTTAATACGATTTCACAATTAAAGCGTCGCCATCCAAAAGTAAAAATTATGATATTGACTTCGGCGTTAACGCCCAGTGTTTGGGTTGAGGCTCTTGAAATGGGGGTTCATGGTATTGCAACGAAATCAGTGGCTAAGTCATCTTTATTAGATGGTTTAGTAAAGGTTGTTAACGGTAATTTGTTTGTTGATGATGTTATTAAGCCCCACGTAATGGCCGTCATTGAAAATGCTAGTCCGGTTAAGAAGAAGCGCAGTATGCGCAAGCTTTCTGTTCGTGAAAAGCAAGTGACTAAGTTGATTGCGGAAGGGTTTAAAACCAAGGATATTGCAGTAATGTTGGATATTAGTGACCGTACCGTATCAAAGCATCGTGAAAACTTGATGACGAAACTCGGTGCGACATCACCAGCAGAAATTACTCACTATGCAACAGATACCGGTTTAACAAAGGTCGATATTGTTGAAATTGAGTAGAAAAAAAGCCCCGGAAGGGGCTTTTTAATGGGCTTTCATTCAAGTTAAGGATGGTTGTGATTATTGGATTTTTAGATAGGCATAGCCTTGACTTTGCAAGATTGCAATATCAAAAACGCCTGAGCCAACCAACTGAACGCCATCGTAGATCTTGGCTGGGTCAAGGTTAATTTCATTACGCGTATGATCACAGAGCTTTACTTGTACACCACGTGAATTCATTAGGGCGTCAAGACGACCTTTTAACTCATCGCGACGCTCTAGTAGTGCGGCATCATGTTCATAAGGTGTGCCGCTTAAGCCATCATCGGTCACAAAACGTAACCCAAAACCAACAAACACTAAATGCACATCGGCGTCCATAAGCTCATTTTCGTAGGCATTCATGATGTTATTGATTGATGTAAGAGTGGCTGAATAGCGGGTGACATCACTAAAATCAACATGATAAACAACTTTTGCACCCTCATCGGCGGCATGACCAGCAGTGCTTGCCAGTCCAAGTGTCAGAGCAATAGCTAGGGTTTTTAACCAGTTTTTCATGAGTCTCTCCTTATCGTTTTTATAGTATGGCCAAGTGTTATCGTAAATTCTCGGTTAGGCCATTTTAGTATTCTCACGACTGCTCTTAATCGCAACAATCGCTTCCTGCACGCGATTAAACAAATGACGACTATCTTCATCCGTTTCTCGCAATTCAGTTACACCCGCTTTGCTAGTCAAACAAGTTGTGGTGTTTTCGTCAAGACGAATTTTTTGCGCGGTGATTTTTTCCTGTGCTAATTTTGCGATACGGAAAGCATCAACGCCTTTGACTCCATCTAAGACTAACATAAATTGATCACAACTTAAGCGGCCAATATAACCCAAGTCTTTGCATGTCACTTCGAGTGCGTGGGCAGCTTGCAATATGGCTTGATCACCTAATTCATGACCATAGCCATCGGTAATGTTTTTGAAACAATCGAGGTCAACTTTAATCAGTGATAGGGCTTGATGATTCATCCGTGCTTTGTTAATTAATTCGTCGCAAAGATTTAAGAAGAAATCCCGATTGTAGAAGCCGGTCAACGCATCGTTTTGAGACAGATGTTCAATCTGTTCTTCCATGTGCTTGCGTTGGGTGATATTGATCGCCAGCCAAATAACGGCTGGTTGCCCGTAGGCGTCACCATCAATAGGATAAACCCGCGCCTCGTACCATTGCCCTCCGCTTGGACCTATCGGCTCAATGCCTTGTACTTCGGCGTTGGAGAGTTGGTATTCAACTTCTTGCAGTGATTGGGTTTGAATGGCTTTTTGAACCACATTTAAAAAACGCATTGCCATTTTTTCAGGCAATACCTGCGAGTAGTTTTTGCCAATTAATGGATGGCCATCGGCATAAAGGCTGCGTTCTTTACCGCCAATGATATCAAGGTAAGTACCATCCCGACCCATAACAAAGATTGGGTCGGGCATGGCATTAGCGATTGCGATAAGATTGGAAGCTAAGTGTTGCTGTTGATCGGCCATACGTTGCTCCTTAAACTTTAATAGGTTTGTATTTAATACGGTGTGGTTGTGCGGCTTCAGCCCCTTTACGACGTTTTAAGTCAGCTTCATAATCGGTGAAGTTGCCTTCGAACCATTCAACATGAGAATCACCTTCAAAGGCCAACATGTGCGTAGCGATCCGATCAAGAAACCAACGGTCATGTGATATAACAACGGCACAGCCCGCAAAATCAAGTAAGGCTTGTTCTAATGCGCGCAGGGTTTCAACATCTAAATCATTAGTAGGTTCGTCAAGCAGTAATACATTACCACCTTTGCGCAAGGTTTTGGCCAAGTGTACGCGATTACGTTCACCACCAGAAAGCTCTCCAATCCGTTTTTGTTGATCGCCACCTTTGAAGTTGAATCGTGAACAATAGGCTCGTGTATTGACTTCAAAATTGCCCACCATAAAAATCTCGTCACCGCCTGAAATTTCTTCCCAAACCGTTTTAGTGTCGTCCAGAGCATCTCGACTTTGATCAACATAAGAGAGTTGCACGGTGTCACCAAACACAATCTCGCCACTATCGGGTTGTTCTTGTCCAGTCAGCATTTTAAAGAGCGTTGATTTACCGGCGCCGTTGGGCCCAATAATCCCCACAATACCACCTTGTGGCAATTTAAAATGTAAGTCTTCAATCAGCAGGCGGTCACCAAAGCCTTTTTTGATGTGGTTGACTTCGATGACTTTTTCACCAAGCCGTTCAGCGACTGGAATAAAGATTTCGTTGGTTTCGTTGCGCTTTTGATTTTCAACACTGCTGAGTTCTTCGAAGCGTGCCATACGCGCTTTTGATTTGGCGTGACGGCCTTTGGGATTGGCGCGTACCCATTCCAATTCTTGTTTAATGGTTTTTAAACGTGCAACTTCTTGTTTGGCTTCTTGTTCCAGGCGTTGCTCTTTTTGCTCTAACCAAGAAGAGTAGTTGCCCTCATAGGGGATACCTTGGCCACGGTCGAGCTCTAAAATCCACTGCGCGGCATTATCGAGGAAGTAGCGGTCATGGGTAATTGCGACAACGGTACCAGGGAACTCTAGTAAAAAGCGCTCCAGCCAAGCAATCGATTCGGCATCTAAATGGTTGGTCGGCTCATCGAGTAACAGCATGTCAGGTTTGGATAGGAGCAAGCGACACAAGGCAACTCGGCGTCGTTCACCACCCGATAATTTGGTCACATCCGCATCCCAGGCCGGAAGGCGCAAGGCATCAGCAGCAATTTCAAGCGCGCGTTCTAGGTTATGTCCATCCATGGCTTGAATTTTATCTTCAATCTCCGCTTGTTTAATGGCGAGTTTGTCAAAATCGGCATCAGGTTCAGCATAAGCGGCATAAATTGCGTCCAAATCGGCCATGGCTTGTTTTATGTCAGCGACCGCTTCTTCAACATTCCCGCGCACGTCTTTACTCGGATCGAGTTGGGGCTCTTGGGGTAAGTAACCCACTTTAATGCCAGGTTGAGGGCGCGCTTCACCCACGATATCGGTGTCAATACCGGCCATAATTCGCAGTAGGGTGGATTTACCCGATCCGTTTAAACCCAGAACACCAATTTTGGCACCAGGAAAAAATGATAATGAAATATCTTTTAGGATGTATTTTGACGGGGGAACCACTTTACCTACTCGGTTCATGGTGTAAACAAATTGAGCCATTCGAAATCCTATTTAAACTGAATAAATTAATCTCACTAACTTTACCTAAGTTTGTTCAATTGTGAAAGTCGATCACGCTTTTTACATGGTGTATTTTTGTAACAGCTGTTAAAATTACTTCTATTTTAAAGTAGCCTGATATAAGTTGGAGTAGATAAATGTTTAACCAAACCATGACGATTGCTGGATATGATGATGATGTAGCTGTGGCTATTGCTAAAGAGGCCCAGCGTCAAGAAGACCATATAGAGCTTATTGCTTCTGAGAACTATACCAGCCCGCGTATTATGGAAGCGCAAGGTTCCGTTCTTACCAACAAATATGCGGAAGGTTATCCAGGAAAACGTTATTACGGTGGTTGTGAACATGTTGATGTGGTTGAAGCCTTAGCTATTGAGCGAGCGAAGCAATTGTTTGGCGCTGATTATGCAAACGTTCAGCCGCATTCGGGCTCGCAAGCTAATGCGCCTGTATTTATGGCTTTATTAGAGCCAGGTGATACGGTTCTGGGTATGAGCTTAGCGCATGGCGGTCACTTAACCCATGGTGCGAAAGTTAATTTCTCGGGTAAAATCTATAATGCGGTTCAATACGGTCTAAACCCTGAGACAGGGGAAATCGATTATGAGCAAGTTGAAGCTCTCGCCAAAGAACATAACCCCAAGTTAATTATTGCCGGTTTTTCTGCCTACTCGCAAATTGTTGATTGGCAACGTTTCCGTGATATTGCAGACATGGTCGGCGCGTATTTGTTAGTGGATATGGCTCACATTGCAGGACTGGTGGCGGCGGGTGTTTATCCCAACCCGGTGCAAATCGCTGATGTAACAACGACTACAACGCACAAAACCTTGCGCGGCCCTCGTGGTGGCTTAATCTTAGCTAAAGCTAACCCAGATATAGAGAAGAAACTAAATTCTTTGGTGTTCCCGGGTACGCAGGGTGGCCCATTAATGCATGTTATTGCTGCGAAAGCGATTGCGTTTAAAGAGGCGATGGAGCCCGCTTTCAAAACCTATGCACAGCAAGTGGTTACCAATGCCCAGACCATGGCTGAGGTGGTCATGGCACGTGGTTTAGACGTCGTTTCTGGCGGCACAAAAAACCATTTATTTTTGGTTAGCTTAATTGAAAAAGGTCTAACGGGTAAATTGGTAGACGCCGCACTAGGCGATGCGCACATTACTATCAACAAAAATTCGGTACCAAATGATCCTATGTCGCCATTTGTAACCAGTGGTATTCGTATTGGTACGGCGGCTATTACTACTCGAGGCTTTAAAGAAGCGGAGTGTAAGGAATTAGCAGGCTGGATTTGTGATGTGATTGATGCCTGTGATCAAGCTAATGAAACCTGGGATCAGGTTGTTATCGACCAGATCCGTCAAAAAGTGACTGCTTTGTGTGCTCGTTTCCCGGTATACCAGGCCTAGGTAAGATCAGATTATGCATTGTCCTTTTTGTAATACGCCAGAAACAAAAGTGGTCGATTCACGCTTGGCGGGTGAAGGTAATCAAATTCGCCGTCGCCGTGAATGCCTTAACTGTGGTGAGCGTTTTACAACCTATGAATCGGCTGAGTTAAGTTTGCCGCGAATTATTAAATCAGATGGTAATCGCGAGAAATTTGACGATGCTAAATTGCGGCAAGGTTTACTGAAAGCCCTTGAAAAACGCCCAGTAGCCAGTGATCGTATTGATGATGTTATCCAGCAAATTATTAAACGTTTAATGGCTGAGGGTGCTCGTGAAGTGCCCGCGAGCCGTATTGGTGAATGGGTAATGAGTGCATTACGTGACTTAGACCCAGTTGCTTATGTTCGTTTTGCGTCTGTTTATCGCTCATTCCAAGATGTCGAGGCTTTTCGTGAGGAAGTTGAAAAGTTAATGGCTCTGACGGCTGCTAAAACCTAATTACTACACTCATGCTAAGCTCATATCCTCATTCGCTCACGGATTCAATTTGGATGAATCGTGCGCTGGATCTTGCAAGTCTTGGTCGCTTATCAACCCGTCCTAATCCAGCTGTCGGTTGTGTTTTAATCAAAGAAGGCCAGCTGATTGGAGAGGGCTGGCATCAGCGTGCCGGTGAGCCTCATGCTGAAGTGTTAGCTCTTCGCATGGCCGGTGATAGAGCACGTGGTGCCACAGCCTATGTAACCCTAGAGCCCTGCTCGCATTTTGGAAAAACACCGCCTTGTTGCAATGCACTCATTACAGCCGGTATTAAACGGGTGGTAATTGCTATGATCGATCCCAATCCACGGGTTTCTGGGCGCGGTATTGCAGCACTTCAGGAGTCAGGCATTGAGGTCACCCAAGGCGTGGCAATGAAACGAGCACAACAACTTAACAAAGGCTTTGTCAGCCGGATGCAACGAGGGCGGCCTAATGTTAGTTTAAAGTTAGCCACGAGTGTTGATGCGAAGGTGGCCTTAGCTAACGGTCAAAGCCAATGGATTACCAATGCACTAGCAAGGGCGCAAGGTCATCTATTACGCGCGCAGCAATGTGCCATTATCACCGGGATTGCTAGTGTTATCACTGATGATCCTCGATTAACGGTGCGACTTGATGATTCGGCGTTTTATGCTCAGGGCTGGTCAAGTGCCGGTCGTGTTGAACCGATGAAGGTCGTGGTAGATAGTCGGTTGCGTATACCTTTGAATGCGAAGCTCTGTCAGCAAGCGGACGCTTTGATAATTTATACAACCAGGGCAACGTTATGCGCCCAAGCCGATAAGGTTGCGCAGCTTGCGGCAAAGGGTATTAAAGTTCATGGGGTTGATTGTGACCCGCAACATAGAGTTAACTTGGTGTCGGTGCTAGCGCATTTAGCATCACACTATCAGTGTAATAATGTCATGCTTGAGTCCGGAGGGGTTTTAGCTGGTGCGATGCTTTCCATTGATTGTGTTGACGAGATTCATTGGTTTAGTGCACCTTTGGTGTTGGGGCAGGACGCACAGAGTTGTTTCGTTACCCAAACCTTAACGCAACTGTCTCAAGCCCCACGTTTAAAACTGGTCGAACAGACAATGTTGGGCGATAATATATACTCGCGTTATCAATTGGAAAAGGAATAGCATGTTTACAGGGATTATTGCGGCAGTTGGGCATATCAAGGCGATTGAACCGAAAAATGGCGATTGGCGATTAACTCTGGCAACGGGTTCATTGGCTCTGTCGGATGTTCAGTTGGGCGATAGTATTGCAACCAATGGTGTTTGTTTAACCGCCATTGAGTTAGGCGCTGATTTTTTTGTCGCGGATGTTTCGGCTGAAACCCTTGGGGTAACAACGCTGGGTTCCATGAAGGTTGGTTCTCGTGTTAATTTAGAAAAAGCCCTGCGTTTAGCCGATCGTTTAGGTGGTCATCTGGTTAGTGGACATGTTGATGGGGTCGGAGAGGTGCTTCGCGTGTCACAAGACGCTCGATCATGGCGTTTTGTCATCTCGGCCCCCAACACTATTGCGCACTATATTGCGCACAAAGGATCGGTTTGTATTAATGGTATTAGCTTGACAGTTAACCATGTTGATGGGCATACCTTTGACGTCAATATTGTGCCACATACTATGGACAATACCACTATCGTTGATTGGCAGGTTGGAACACAGCTTAACCTAGAGGTTGACTTGTTAGCGCGTTACCTTGAGCGGTTACTTCAAGGGCAGCAAGCTCCAGCGCCATCAAAGATTACGGCTGATTTTTTAGCTAGCAGCGGATATTAAGTCGAAAAAGACACAAAGCAAAGGTTTAGGCATGGAATTAAGTAGTATTGAAGAGATTCTGGCAGACTATCGCCAAGGTAAAATGGTGATATTGATGGATGATGAGGATCGTGAAAACGAAGGTGACTTGCTTATTCCAGCGCAAAAAGTGACGCCTGAAGCGATTAATTTTATGGCGCGTTATGGTCGTGGTCTGATTTGTTTAACGCTGACTAAAGAGCGTTGCCAGCAATTGCATTTACCGCTGATGGTTCGAGATAATCAGGATCCTCATGGTACTAATTTCACTGTTTCCATTGAGGCAGCAGATGGCGTTTCGACCGGCATCTCTGCGAGTGACCGCGCGATTACGGTATTGGCCGCCGTTAAGCCAGATGCGAATCCCGCAGATATTGTAACACCTGGGCATATTTTCCCTTTGATGGCCAGACCTGGTGGTGTTTTAACTCGGGCCGGTCATACAGAAGCCGGATGTGATTTAGCCCGTCTTGCTGGTTTTGAGCCCGCCTCGGTTATCGTCGAAATTATGAATGAGGATGGGTCTATGGCTCGACGCGATGATCTGGAACGTTTTGCACTAGCGCATGACTTAAAACTGGGCACCGTTGCCGATTTGATCCAATATCGGCTTCAAAATGAAAAAACTGTTGAGCGCGTATCAGCCTGCCGTTTACCAACACGTCATGGTGAATTTAAACTCTATGCCTATGAAGATCGTTTAGATCATAAAGCGCATTTTGCATTAGTCTGTGGTGAGATTGAGTCTGATACAGCAACCCTTGTTCGTGTACATATGCAAGATACTCTATGTGATTTGCTAGGTTCGCAACGAGAGGAGTGTGGTTGGTCATTAGATGCCGCGATGCAGCAAATTCAAGCTGCGGGTGCTGGTGTCATTGTGGTGTTACGTAAACACGAAGAAGCAGTCGATCTATTAGACCGAGTTGCGCGTTATCAGTTAGCAGACAGAGGTATTCAGCATCCAGACTCCTTCGCTGAAGACGATACAAAAACTTATGGTCTTGGTGCCCAAATTCTCGCCGACTTAGGTGTGTCACGCTTGAATGTTATAGGGGCCCACTGGAAGCTAAATGGTTTAAGTGGTTTTGGACTTGAAATTGAACAATATATTGATAAGCAGGGATAATGAAATGAAAGTAGTGTCAGGAAATTTACAAGCAGATGGTATGAAAGTGGCGCTAGTGGTTGGACGCTTTAATAGTTTTGTGGTTGATCACTTGGTTAGTGGTGCGGTAGATACCTTTGTGCGTCATGGTGGTAATCCAGAGCATATAACCCAAATTTTAGTCCCCGGTGCGTTTGAAATTCCATTGGCGGCGCAAAAAGTGGCGGCATCGGGCGAATATGATGCCGTAGTGGCTTTAGGTGCGGTAATTCGCGGTGGTACGCCGCATTTTGATTATGTTGCCGGTGAATGTGCCAAAGGATTGGGTCAGGTCATGTTAGACCACAATGCGCCGGTAGCATTTGGGGTGTTAACCGTTGACTCTATTGAACAGGCGATTGAGCGTTCGGGGACGAAAGCGGGTAATAAAGGTGGTGAAGCGATGATGTCCGCCATTGAAATGATTAACGTGTTAAAGCAGATTTAAAACATGAGTGACCATATTTGGGAAAAGCTGGATTTAGCAGACTTAATAAAACAGCCTTCTGAGAGGGTTGATGAAGAGGCTACTGCTGTATCACAGCGGACCTTAACCAGGCGAGTCGCGTTACAAGCCCTGTATCAATGGGCGCTTAATCCACAGGATACTTATTTAATTGAAAAACAGTTTTTTGAAGAGGGTTTGCTGGGTGATGTAGATCGTACCTGGTTTAAAGAAATTCTAAACAAGGTCACGCAGGATGTGACATTGTTTGATGAAATCTATGCGCCGTTCTTAGATCGCTCTGTGAAGCTGATTAATCCGGTCGAGCGTTGCATTCTGAGAATGGCTGTCTACGAACTTCAGGAGCAGTTGCAGGTACCCTCAAAAGTCATTATCAATGAAGCGGTAGAGCTGACTAAATATTTTGGCGCTGAAGATGCTCATAAGTATATTAATGGGGTTGTTGATAAGGTGGCCAAACAATTGCGTGCCGCAGAATTTAGTCGCTAATTATTGCTATGGAGTTTGAATTAATAGATCGCTACTTTACACCTTTGAGTCATGGTTTAGCGACAGATGAGTTGGGTATCGGTGATGATGGTGCCATTATGACGCCGCCAGCGGGTCATCAGCTGGTAGTGGTGACCGATACATCGATCGCGGGTGTGCATTTTCCGCACGGAACGTCAGCATTTGACATGGCTTGGAAAGCGCTTGCAGTCAATCTAAGTGATTTGGCAGCAATGGGAGCACATCCAGCATTCTATTCTCTAGCGTTAACCTTAGAGCGTTATGATCAGGCCTGGTTGCAGGATTTTGCGAGCGGTTTAGCGGCGTTAGCTCAGCAGGTCTCTCATCAAACGCTTAACGGCTTTTTACCGCTTATTGGTGGTGATACAACACGAGGTCTCCTTAGTATTACGATTACGGCACATGGCTGGGTTAAGACAGGTTCGACGTTACGACGTAATGGCGCTAAGCCCGGCGATGTTATTTTCGTATCTGGTCATCTTGGTGAAGGTGGTTTAGGTTTACAAATGGCTTTAGCAGGCCAGCAGACTGAATCTCTTGCTACGGCAGCGGCATTAGCGAAATTAAATCGGCCAGAGCCTCGCGTTGCGCTGGGTTTGGCCTTGGTTGATTTAGCAACGAGTGCCATCGATATATCAGATGGCTTATTAGCCGATTTAAATCATATTTTGCAGGCTTCAAGCGTTGGTGCTGAGCTGAACATGTTATCTATGCCTATTACGGATAGCGTTAAAGCCTGGTCAGCGGCTGATCCAATCAAGCCGCTGGTAGCTGGTGATGATTACGAACTGTGTTTTACACTAGACCCAGCTAATATACAAAGGGCTATGCAAATCAGTGCGCAACTTGGACTTAAATTATCACGGATTGGAGTGGTTTCAGACAGTTTGGGTATCCGAATAGATGGTAAATGCTTGACTCAGTTTACTGAGACTAGCGGAAATGGCTTTAGCCATTTTGCTAGTCAATAAAGCCTTAGTTGGTAGCGTACTACAGTTGTACTATCGGTTTTACTTATGGGTTGTTTGCCCGGCGGGAACGCACCCCATCAGCTAACATTTCAAGCAAGGTTTCGCTCATTGGCCAATCGATACAAGCATCAGTAATGCTTTGACCAAAAGTGAGTGATTGGCCTGAGATAACATCTTGGCGGCCAGCTACTAAATGGCTTTCAACCATAGCGCCCATAATATAGGGTGAGCCATTCGCTAATTGCTCATTAATAGAGCGGGCTACCTCCATCTGCTTCAAATGATCTTTAGAACTATTAGCGTGGCTACAGTCAATCATCAGTTTCGGCTGCACCCCAGCTTTTTGCAGTTCTTGTACGGCTTGTTCAACAAAGGGGTGCGCATAGTTTGGGCCATCATTGCCGCCGCGTAAAATTACATGACAGTCCTCATTCCCAGTGGTTGAGAAAATCGCTGAGTGTCCCTGTTTTGTTAAAGACATGAAAATATGAGGGCGATTAGCGGCTCGAATAGCATCAACGGCGACTTTAAATCCACCATCAGTACCGTTTTTAAAACCGACAGGGCATGATAGGCCTGAGGCGAGCTCTCTATGTCCTTGGCTTTCAGTGGTTCGCGCGCCTATAGCGCCCCAGCTGACTAGATCAGAAATATACTGCGGCGAAATTAGGTCTAAAAATTCTGTCGCGGCCGGAACACCAAGGCTATTCACATTAAGTAAAAACCCACGAGCTTTTTCTAAGCCCTTGTTGATTTTAAAGGTTTCGTTCAGATCTGGGTCGTTGATTAACCCTTTCCAGCCAACGGTGGTTCGGGGTTTTTCAAAATAGACTCGCATTACAATGAGTAAGTCGTTCGCATACTTGTCAATTTGCGTGGCCAGTTTTTCAGCATAGGCTAGACCGGCTTGAGTATCATGAATAGAGCAAGGCCCAATAACGACCAAAAGGCGATCATCGTCACCATTTAAGATGGCTTTAATAGCTTGTCGAGTCTTAAACACCGTGGTAGCTGCGGTGTCTGTAATGGGGAATTTTTCGTGCAACGCAATGGGAGGTTGTACTTCAGTAATGTGATTGATGCGAAGGTCGTCGGTTTGAAACCTGGTCATAGCGGCCTGATCCTAGAAACTGATGTCATTTAAATGAAGGTATTATAGGGTATTTGTGCCTAGAGACCAAAAGATGTCGTTTATTATTGCAAAAATAATCGCCACATAGTTAAAACCTATAATGACTGTTAATAAATTCAATAGTCTATGGGTATTAAAAAATCTTATTTGTGCTAAAATTTGCTCCATGTTTTTAAATGAACAAGAGAAGATGGTCTTGACGCAACATTGTAAGTTTATTATTGAAGGGGTAACAGAAGACGGGCGTAAATTTCGTCCGAGCGATTGGATTGATCGCATCTCGTCTTTAATGGCGTCTTATGGCGCTTCTCATCGTTTGGTTTATTCAGACTTAATGCATCCCGAACTCTATCAAGGTCAGAAATGTTTGATCATTGATACCGAATTGGAGATTAAAAATCCGGGTATGTTTGAGTACGTTATGAACTTTGCTAAAAGTAACAACCTCAAAATGACCAAGGTGTGCGAAGTGGTTGAATCTAAGCTGGGCACTTAATTTAACGAATACACATCAATTACATACTTACTGTTTAAGTGCCAGAAGTGCTATGACTAGCCAGCCTGCGATTGCCAGGCTCGGACCGAATGGAAACATCTGATCCATTGGCTCGGCAAAACGCCAACGTCGCCATAGACTTATTAACAGTGCAGTCATGGCGGCTAAAATCAAAATTAATGGTAAGTTTTGTAACCCCACCCATGCCCCAAGTGCGGCGGCTAATTTAAAATCACCATAGCCCATACCCTCACGTTTTGTGAGTGCAAAATGCACTTGATAGACACTCCAAAGCAGAACATAGCCCATAATGGCGCCCAAAACAGCTTGTTCTAAACTCACCCAGTCCAAGATTAAGTTTACTAAAAGACCAATCCATAGCAGCGGCAAGGTTAAGCTATCCAATAACAATTGATGTTCCTGGTCGATCTCGGCACTCACTAAAAGCCACCAGCCTAGCAATGTGATGATGATTGCGTTTAGCGTGTCAGCAATCATAACCAGGCTGAGCAGGGGAATGAGTAAGCTTAGCCATCCAATTCTATGCCATTGTTTGACTCGATTGGGTTTTAGTGGCGATGGGTTCGCTTGCCAAAAAAGGGCGCTATGAAACATACTGCTTTTGCGATACCAGGGTGTGTTAATTTTATACACATGCCTTAGCGGGCGAAGCAACAGCCGCCATTGTAGTTGCTGAGTCTTAAATAATAGCCGTGGTAAAAGGTAGGTTAGTTTAAAAAGAATTGGACTGGCAACTAGGGTTACTAAAATGACAGAGATAGTTGTAATAAACCAATGATCTTGGTGGCTGGGTAGTAGTGTTAGTGAAAACATAGCCAGCCTTACTTATCTAGTGTTCAGTTTCTGAGTAGGTTACATAGTTGCGGTCATTTTCCCAAACGCGGACTTGATGCATTTTAAATTGATCCTGGTTTAGACGTTTCGCTAGCTCATTGTAAAGATAATGCGCAATGTTTTCTGCCGTCGGATTGGTGCGTTGAAAGTGCGGGTGATCATTTAAATAACTGTGATCTAGTTCAGCGACAACGGCTTTAGCATGATGTTTTACTAGTTTAAAATCAACAACCATACCAATATCATTAAGGCTATATCCAATAACTGAGACTTCGATTTTCCAATTGTGCCCATGAAGTTTTGCGCAATCACCTTCATAGCCAATCAGGCGGTGAGCAGCGGCAAAATCTAACTGTGTGGTGAGAATAAAGTTCTTTTTCATGGTGTACTCTTGTTACCGTGTTTTATCAGCATAATTATAACGAATTTAATGCTGACGCTCGCCAATAAATCGAATGATGTTCGCTAAAAAGCGCAGGTCGCCGGTCACAGCTGGGTTGGATGCAATGTTTTCTAAAGCGTCATTGGCCTGTCTAATCAGTTGGTCGCGCATGATTTTTGAACCGTCTAATCCTAATAAGCTGGGATAGGTGCTTTTACCGAGTTCAGCGTCTCGCCCTTGGGTTTTACCGCGGGCTTCAGTTGGTACCTCAATATCTAGAAGATCATCCTGAATTTGAAATGCGAGCCCAAGGGTGTTACCCAATGTTATTAATATCGGTTTTAGTTCATCAAAATGCGATGATGTTAGAGCGCCTAGCAAAAGGCTGGCAGTGATAAGCGCCCCAGTTTTTAGTTGATGAAGTTGGGTAAGCTGTGCCAAGTTAAGTTCAGCATTTTCCCCTAAAATATCAAGCATTTGACCGGCAATCATGCCTCTTGGGCCAGCGGCTTCTAATAGCAACTGGCAAGCGGTCACTTTTTGTTGTGCCGTCAGGTGTGCTGATTCTATTAGGGTTTGATAGGCAAGGCCTTGAAGGGCGTCTCCGGTTAAAATCGCGGTTGCCTCGTCAAATTGAATATGACAGGTCGGTTGGCCACGACGCAAAACATCATTATCCATCGCAGGTAGGTCGTCGTGTACTAAAGAATAGGCATGAATAAACTCAATGGCCACCGCGCAATCTAATAAGGCGTCATCAGACACACCAAGCGATGTGCCTAAGGAAAAACACAATGCAGGCCGTAAGCGTTTGCCGCCTTGTGAACTCGCATAAACGAGTGCCTCGGTGAGGGGGGCGATGGCAATGGTCGAGTCGGTTAATTGAGCGATTTTTTGGTTGAGATGCGCATTGATCCGGGTTTGAATCCGGCTAAGTTGTTCGTGTTGCATGATTAGCGTTTGCCTCCGCCGCTAGCAAGAATAAGTAAATAATCCAGCCAGCGTGCCGGCAATAAGCGACGTATAAAATGGAAGACTTTGGTCGGCACAGTAATGGGGTATTGCACTTTTGGGCGTTTGGCTCTTAGTGCTTTTAGTGCAACCTCTGCAACCGCCTCAGCAGGCAGGGTAAAAGGTGCGGGTGCGGTTTCAGCGGTTAAGCGATTGGTCATATTATGGTAGGTCGCTTCATAACGGCTGGGTTGATCTGCTATCCATTTCAGGTAGTTTTGATGCGCATTATATCTAAATTGACTAATAATCGGCCCCGGCTGCAGTAGAACAAGGTCAATGGGATCATTTGCCAGCTCTAGGCGTTGTGTCGCAGTTAAGCCTTCAAGGGCAAATTTACTCGCGTTATAACTGCCTCGTAAACTCATCGGAATAAACCCAAGTACAGAGCTGTTTTGTAGAATACGACCGCCGCTATGCACTAACATATGTTTTACGGCTAGCTGAGTAAGTTGATGCGTACCAAATACATTGGTTTGAAACTGATTCTCGAGCGCCTCACGACTGACGTCTTCTAAGGCGCCGGGGATGCCAAAAGCGGCATTATTGAATAGCGCGTAAATTTTATGATTGCTAAGTTCTAAAGCTTTTTGCCAGGCCTGGTTGATACTATTAGAGTCAGCCAGATCGAGTTGGATGTAGCCAAAAAAGCCATAGGCCTCTAATCGTGACAGGTCTTCCGTTTTGCGATAAGTTGCAATAACTTGGTAGCCCTGCTGGTGAAGCAACTCTGCCGTTGCCAGCCCAATTCCAGAAGAGCAGCCACTGATTAAAACAGTGTCATAGGGTCTAATAGGGCGGCTCGATTGCATGCTTTTCATAAATTTGGCGACTTTAGTCAAAATTGACTCACAATAGTAGCTGAAAAAGCCAGTTGAAACAATGCGTTGATTTTGTAAGATGACGTCAAGCGCCCCGTTAAATTATGTATAATAATGCGCTAAATTTTGGATTAAGTATGAGTCTACTAAAGCGCTATTTTATTGCGGGTTTAATGGTGTTGTTGCCCTTATGGGTTACCTTTGAAGCCATTTTGTTTTTGATGGGGATCTTTGATCGCAGTCTGCGATTAATTCCTGATCAGTACCAGCCTGAAGTTTTGCTCGGTTTTGCTATACCTGGTTTTGGTCTGATTGTTTCATTTGCTATTGTAATAATGACAGGCATGCTAGTGGCCAATATTTTGGGTGGCCGAATTGTTAATTGGTGGGAAAGACTCTTGTCAAAAATTCCGCTAGTGCGTTCGATTTATACCGCAGTTAAGCAAATTGTAGAAGCGATTGTCGGTACTGGCCAAAAAACCTTTCAGCAAGTCTATTTGGTAGAATATCCGCGCAAAGGCTTATGGACACTTGGTTTTAAGACCAGTGATGTGATGGGCGAAGCACAAATCAAGACCGGCAAATCGACGGTTATTAATATTTTTATTCCAACGACGCCCAACCCAACATCGGGGTTTTTTATTATGGTGGCGGAGCAGGATGTGGTAGAGCTGGAAATGTCCGTTGATGAAGCTTTAAAAATGCTGATTTCAGGGGGGGTAGTGGTTCCGCCTTGGCAGCAAGCTCAGGGTGAGTTGCAACAAGAGTTGAATTTAGTCGCACCAACCGATTTAAAGCCCTCCAGCAATGGTGCTGAGGTAAGGTTTTAGTGGACCAGTTGTGTGGCAAGTTAAGGTTTAATTTACAGGTTTAATTTACAGGTTTCATTTAATAGTTTAAGTTTATAAAAGTTGAAGGATAAGCAATGCGTACACATTATTGTGGTCAGGTAACAGAAGCATTAATTGGTCAAACGGTTAGCGTAGCCGGTTGGGTTCATCGTCGTCGTGACCATGGTGGCGTTATTTTTATTGATTTGCGTGACCGCGAAGGTTTGTTACAGGTCGTTGTGGACCCAGATACGGCGGAAATTTTTGCCAAAGCGGAACATTTGCGTGCGGAATGTGTTTTGCGAATTACTGGCATTGTGCGTGCGCGCCCAGAAGGAACGGCAAATAGCAACTTGAGCTCAGGCCAAGTGGAAATGTTAGCAAAAGAATTAGACGTGTTAAGCATGGCAGAGCCGATTCCATTTCAGTTGGATGACAAGCATGTCAGTGAAGAAGTTCGCTTGAAATTTCGCTACATTGATTTGCGCCGTGATGAGATGCAAAAAACCTTAAAGTTGCGTTATGCCGTGACCCGTTCGATGCGTAACTATTTGGATAATAATGGCTTTATCGATATGGAAACGCCGATTTTGACTAAGTCCACACCGGAAGGCGCTCGAGATTATTTGGTGCCGAGTCGTACCCATGAGCATAAGTTTTTTGCCTTGCCCCAGTCGCCACAATTATTTAAGCAGTTGTTGATGATGTCGGGCTTTGATCGTTATTATCAAATTACCCGTTGTTTCCGCGATGAAGATTTACGTGCCGACCGTCAGCCCGAATTTACCCAGTTGGATATTGAAACCTCATTTATGGACGAGGCTGGCGTTATGGGCTTGATGGAGGGTCTCACCAAAACGATTTTCAAAGAGGGTGTTGGTGTCGAGTTTGATTATGATTTCCCGCAAATGACCTATGCCGATGCGATTCAAAAATATGGCATTGACCGTCCAGATTTGCGTATTCCGCTTGAGCTGGTTGATGTCGCAGATTTGCTTCAGGACATTGAATTTAAGGTATTTGCTGGGCCCGCGAAAGATCCAAAAGGACGTGTGGCCGCTTTGTGTGTGCCGGGTGCGGGCGAAATGTCGCGTAAAGAAATTGATGATTACACCAAGTTTGTCAGCATCTATGGCGCCAAAGGTTTGGCCTACATTAAGGTTAATGATATGGCCGCCGGCATTGACGGTTTACAGTCACCGATTGTGAAGTTCTTCCCAGAGCAGGTGATGCAGATACTTGATCGTGTTGGAGCAAAAGACGGTGATATCGTGTTCTTTGGTGCCGATAAAGCCAAAATCGTTAACGAAGCTCTTGGCGCATTGCGGGTCAAAATTGGCGAAGACCGCAATATGTTTACCGAAAAATGGAAGCCGGTTTGGGTCGTCGATTTCCCGATGTTTGAAGAAGACGAAAAAACTGCTCGTGTGGCGGCAATGCATCACCCATTTACCCAGCCAAAAGCAACCACAGAAGAAATTTTAGCCTCAAAAAACCCAGGGCAAATGCTAGCTCGCGCCTATGACTTGGTGATTAACGGTATTGAAGTCGGTGGTGGCTCGGTACGTATCCATGATACCCATATGCAAGCGGCGGTCTTCAAATTACTGGGTATTAATGATGAGGATGCAGCGGAGAAGTTTGGCTTCTTATTGAATGCGTTGAAATACGGTTGCCCTCCGCATGCGGGTATGGCGTTTGGTTTGGATCGTTTGATTATGTTGATGGCAGATCGTGAATCCATTCGTGATGTTATTGCCTTCCCGAAAACCCAGTCTGCGGCATGTTTGTTGACTGAGGCACCAGGCCTGGTGGATATGGCGCAATTGCGTGAATTGAACATTCGTTTAAATAAAAAAGTCGCCGAGGCTGCGCAAGCCTAATGATTGAGTTAGCAACGGACATCCCGCGGCAGCTTACGGCACGTATTAATCAACTTGCTTTGGATGCAGACCGCCCTGTGCCTCTTTCGGCTGATCAAAAAAGTCTGCTAAAAGCTCAAATTAAGCAGCTGCTGGTGAAGCATAATGCCCAGTTGGTCGCTCACTATTATGTCGACGCTGATCTGCAGGCTTTGGCTGAAGAAACCGGTGGGGTTGTTGCTGACTCATTGGAAATGGCTAATTTTGGTGCGCAATCCGCGGCCGATCTTTTAGTCGTATGCGGAGTGCGCTTTATGGGTGAAACGGCCAAGCTGTTGAGCCCCGAAAAAACGGTATTGATGCCGGATTTGCAAGCCACCTGCTCTTTGGATGTAGGCTGTCCTGCCGATGAGTTTGCCCAGTTTTGTGCGCAATATCCGGATCATAAGGTTGTCGTCTATGCTAATACCAGTGTCGAGGTAAAAGCCCTAGCGGATTGGGTGGTCACTTCGGGTAATGCGTTGCAGATAGTGCGGCATTTAAAAGCCCAGGGTGACAAGATTATTTGGGCGCCAGATCAGCACTTGGGTCATTGGATTGAGCAAGAAACCGGTGTTGAGATGATTCGCTGGATGGGGCATTGTATTGTGCATGATGAGTTCAAAGCCTTCGAGCTTGAGCAGCTAAAACAACGCTATCCAGATGCCAAAGTTTTGGTGCATCCCGAATCGGCAGCTGCGGTAGTTGCCTTGGCCGATGTGGTAGGTTCAACAAAAGTCTTAATCAACGCGGTGCAATCCTTGCCCGATCAGCAATTCATTGTGGCAACGGACCAGGGTATTTTTTATAAAATGCAGCAGCTTGCACCCCATAAACAACTGATTGTTGCACCAACCGATTCCAAAGCCAAGCAGTGTATTAGTTGTGCTAACTGTCCTTGGATGGGTATGAATAGTTTAACTAACTTAGCGGCGGTACTGACGTATTTTGATAATCAGGACGCATCAACCAAGAATCATGAGATTATTTTGGATGAATCTAAACGTCAACAAGCCTTAGTGGCATTAAATCGCATGTTGGCGTTTTCGAGAGAGCATGGGTTGGTCGTAAAACGCTAACAAGCAAGTGTTAATAAGAGAGTGAGGGAAGATGGCTGGACACAGTAAATGGGCAAACATTAAACACCGTAAAGCACGTCAAGATGCTAAAAAAGGTAAGGTGTTTACCAAGTTAATACGTGAACTTGTAGTAGCGGCAAAAGCAGGGGGCCCCCACCCAGAAGACAACCCTCGCTTACGCTCGGCTATTGATAAAGCACTAGGTGAAAACATGCGCCGCGATACCATTGACAAAGCCATTGCGCGAGGTGCGGGTAACCAGGAAGGTGACGATTACGAAGAAATACGTTACGAGGGTTATGCACCGGCGGGTGTAGCGGTGATGGTTGATTGCTTAACCGATAACCGAAACCGAACGGTGGGTGAAGTGCGTCATGCATTCTCCAAAAAAGGCGGTAATTTAGGTACTGACGGATCGGTTGCATATATGTTTGTTAAACAAGGCTTGATTCAGTTCGAACCAGGGTCCGATGAAGATGCGGTTATGGAAGCTGCTATTGAGGCAGGTGCTGAAGATGTCAAAGTAGATTCGGATGGCAGTATTGCCGTTATCACCGCACCCGAAGAAGTTCATCCCGTTGCCGACGCTATTATCCTGGCTGGATTTACGCCCGCCCATGTTGATATCAGCATGGAAGCCGACATTAAAGTGAGGTTGGATTTTGAGGATGCCCAGCGGGTAATGGCGATGATCGACATGCTGGAAGACTTAGATGATGTGCAACAGGTTTACACCAACCTCGATATATCGGATGAGGTGATGGCACAATTAATGGCAGCAGACTAGTGGCCAACCTTCGGCCCAGTCAACGTATATTGGGCATCGATCCAGGGTCACGGAAAACAGGCTTTGGGGTTATCGAGTCGGGTCGCTATCATCCTAAATATTTGGCCAGCGGCGTTATTCGAGTTGAAAAATTTACTGGTACTGAGCGACTCACTCGTATTTTCCAGTCGATTGGTGAATTGATCGAGCGCTATGATCCACATTTTGTTGTGGTTGAAAAAGTCTTTGTGCATAAAAACCCCAGTTCAGCGATTAAATTAGGGCAAGCGCGTGGCGTCATTTTGTGTGCGGCCGCATTACAGTCACGCGCGATTATTGAATATACGCCGACACAAATAAAAAGCACGATTGTGGGGCAAGGCCATGCTGGAAAGGATGCCGTTCAATTTATGGTCAAGCAGTTGTTGCGGCTAACGGAAGTTCCTCAAGAAGATGCGGCCGATGCTTTGGCTTGTGCTTTGTGTCATGACCGTTATTTAACGCTGGGTATTGACCCGGCAAGTTTATCGAAAGGCACGCATTTTAAATAACCGCAGGTGCTGGCGGTCTCATTGCAACAAGGATTAATGATGATAGGCTTTCTGCAAGGCACTTTGGTTTCAAAACAGCCTCCTTTACTCGTGTTAGATGTAAATGGTGTGGGTTACGAGCTGGAAGCACCCATGTCAACCTTCTATGCGTTACCTGATATGGGTGTCATGGTTAAACTGCTAACCCATCTTCATGTGCGAGAGGATGCCATGTTGCTTTATGGCTTTGCTGGTGAAGCCGAGCGCCAGTTATTTCGTGAGTTAGTTAAGGTGTCTGGAATCGGCACTAAGATGGCTTTGGCTGTGCTGTCCACCTACTCGGTTGAGGACTTTCAACACCATGTTCATAGCGCTGATACAGCGGCCTTGGCTAAGGTGCCTGGCATTGGTAAAAAAACGGCAGAACGAATGGTAATTGAGATGCGAGATCGTATGCAAAAAGTGTTCGGACAAAGTGTTACTACAAGTTACGTTTCGGCGGACTTATCGGCCAATAATGTTAATACTATAAACAAGCATTCAGCAGTTGCAGCCCTGGTTTCTTTAGGGTATAAAGAAGCACAAGCTGAGGGTTTGGTCGCGAAGGTTTACTCCGATACGCTTTCACTAGAGCAGTTGATTAAACAAGCCTTATTGCAGGTTAGGGTATGATTGAAACAGATCGCATAATTGGTAGTCAAGAGCAGGACGATGACCTGTATGCGTTGCCTAAAATCCGCCCGCAGTTTATGCAGGATTATATTGGTCAAACGGCTGTGCGTGAGCAACTGAGTATGTTCATTGATGCGGCAAAAATGCGCGGTGAACATCTGGATCATGTGCTTCTCTACGGACCACCTGGCTTAGGAAAAACGACTTTAGCGAATATTGTTGCCCAAGAAATGGGTGCCACCTTGCGCCAAACCTCGGGCCCAGTATTGGATAAGCCGGGGGATTTAGCCGCAATTTTGACACGGCTTGAACCCCATGATGTGTTATTTGTAGATGAAATACATCGCTTAAGCCCGGTGGTTGAAGAAATTCTCTATCCCGCGATGGAAGATTTTCAACTCGATATTGTGATAGGTGATGGACCGGCGGCACACAGCGTAAAAATTGATTTGCCGCCCTTTACTCTCATAGGTGCCACCACGCGAGCAGGCCTGCTGACATCACCATTGCGTGATCGTTTTGGTATCGTGCAACGTTTGGAGTTTTATAATGAAGCCGAGCTCACACAGATTGTGGCGCGTTCGGCGAATATTTTAGGCGTGGCTTGTGAGCAATTGGGGGCGGCAGAAATTGCCAAGCGTTCGCGCGGTACCCCGCGAATCGCTAACCGCTTGTTACGGCGTGTGCGGGATTTTGCACAGGTCGAGGGTCAAGGCGTCATTACCCAAATGATTGCCAGCGCGGCATTAAATTTGCTAGAAGTCGACCCGATGGGGTTAGATAAAATGGATCGTCGGTTATTAGAAAAAATTATTGCTAATTTTGACGGTGGTCCAGTAGGGATTGAAAGTATGGCGGCGACCGTCGGTGAAGAGCGCGGTACCATTGAGGATGTCATTGAACCCTATTTAGTACAACAAGGTTTTATGATTAGAACGCCAAGAGGGCGCGTGGCAACCACCAAAGCCTACCAACATCTTAACTTAGTAGCAACAGAAAAGGATTAGCTGAATGGGTGATCACTCTATAATTGATTTAGTGTTAATGGCCAGTCCAATTGTGCAATTGGTCATGGCCATTTTAGTATTTATGTCAATCTCAGCATGGGCAGTTGCTCTAGCCAAAACACATCAAATGCGCAAAGCGAAGCAGCAGCTAAGCTCGTTTGAAGCAACCTTTTGGGATTCTGATGATTTGGGTCAGCTTTACCGCCAACTTGCCAATAAAGAGGGTGATGACTTGCATGGTTTGGAGCGTTTGTTTGAAGCCGGTTTTCAAGAGTTTGTTCGTTTAAAGAATCAAGGCGTCCAAGATGTTAATGAATTAGTTTCAGCCAGTCATCGAGCTATGAAAATTGCGCTGGGTCGTGAAACGGAGCGTTTAGAACATCGTCTCTCTTATTTAGCGACGGTTGGTTCATCGGCGCCGTATATTGGTTTGTTTGGAACGGTCATTGGGGTTATGCATGCCTTTCAGGGTTTGGGTGATTCCCCAAACATGACGCTTGCGGCTGTTGCCCCAGGTATTGCTGAAGCTTTATTAGCAACCGGCATGGGCTTGTTTGCCGCTATTCCAGCGGTCATTTTCTTTAATAGCTTAACCAATCGTGCGGATCGACTATTAAGTGAATATGAGCATTTTGCCGAAGAGTTTTTAGCCATCCTGCAACGACAAGCGCATTCGAACTAGAAGGAGTGATCTGTGAACACCAGTTTACGATCAATTCGTGATAAAAAACGGTTAATGGCGGAAATTAATGTGGTGCCCTACATTGATGTTACCCTAGTGTTGCTGATTATTTTTATGATCACGGCACCGCTTGTTCATCAAGCTATTACTGTTGACCTACCTGGTACTCCTGAGATTGAGCGCTCGGTTGAAGCGACACAGCTGACACCCCCTTTTGTCATTACCGTAACACGAGATGGTTTGTATCATACTAGTGAAAACCCCAATGAACACCTAACACCGGCTGAGCTCGCCATGTTGGTAGCTGAAGTGGTGGCACGCAGTCAGTTAAATGAACAGCTACCTATTGTTATTGAAGGGGATCGAGATGCGCCATATGGACGTGTCGTACATCTGTTTGTATTACTGAAGAATAATGGTGTGCCCAATGTTTCATTAATGACGCAACCGGAGGACGGGGTGTGATTAGTTATATTAAACGACATCCTTATGCGGTGGGATTAGCTTTCGTTTTTCATATCATTATTGCGCTATTTTTGATTGGTAATTTTTGGTCAAAACCGACAATAATTACGGTGCAAGATAGTGGGTCGGCGTTAATTCAGCCTGAAGTGACACCTCAGATGCCGCTAACGACCATGACCGTGGATCAGTCACTGATAGAAGAACAACTGACTCGAATTCGTGAACAAGAATCACAACGTCAAGCGGAACAGCAACGTCAATTAACTGAAGCTAGGGAGCGTGAACAGCGTATTGCCCAACTGCAACGCCAGCAAGAAGAAGAGGCGCGACGTGCCGAGCAAGCTCGTCGTCAAGCGGAACAAGAACGTCAGCGCATCGATGCCGAACGTCAACGAGCTGAAGCGGAACAACGCCGAGCGGAAGAAGCGCGTCGCGTTGCCGCACAAGCCGAACAACAACGTGCACAAGCCGAGCGTGATCGCGCCCGTGCCGAACAGCAAGCTCGTGATGCTGCTGAGCAGGCACAACGTCAGCGTCAAGCAGAAGAGCGCCGTTTAGCTGAATTGGCGGAATTACAAAAGCAAGCCGAAGCAGAAAGGGCACGAGAAGAAGCAAGGCAGAGAGAAGTGGCCGAGCAAACGCGTCAACAGGAAGCAGAGCGCGCACGTCTAGCAGCACTGGCTGAAGAAGAGGCTCGTGAACGTGAAGCGGCGCGACAGCGTGAGGTACGAAATCTTCGACAAAGTTATGTGTCGTCAATTACCGCAAAAGTGCGTGAAAATTGGCGAACACCGGCGGATATTTCGGCCGAAGCCCAATGTGAACTGGTTATCGTGCAAGATCGTGACGGTACAGTGGTCAGCGTGCGAACAGAGAGTTGTAACCCACAAGCATCAGAGCAATTTAAACAAGCGGCTGAGCGGGCGGTTCTTCGTGCATCGCCATTACCACAAGCACCAGTAGCTGAAGTTTATGAACGGACGATACGTTTTGTATTTAGACCCTAATACCTTGAAATGCTCATAGGATAATTGAGAAGGATAAGATTATGCGTTTTAGCGCAATTCAACATATTTTTGCACGTTGTTCAGCAGGTCTGGTTTTTGTATTTGCCAGTCAGTTTGTGCAAGCGAATTTGGTCATTGAAATTACCGAAGGTTTCGAGAATGCCATTCCTATAGCGGTGGTACCATTCAATGTCGAGGGACGCGGTGCTGCACCACAGGATGTCGGTGAAATTATTCAGAACAATATGCGTCGTAGTGGTCGCTTTGCGCCTGTCGCCACCAATCGTTTGCCACAACGTCCTGTCACAATGGATAGCGTTATTTTTGAACAATGGCAGCGACTTGATGTCGATCATTTAATTATGGGTCAGTTAAGTCTTCGTCCTGATGGAAGCTATGATATTGATGTTCGTCTTGTCGATGTACTTCGTCGTCAACAGGTCCTTGCAAAACGCTATCAGCAAATCCCTGCGAATCGTCTGCGCCAAGCGGCGCATCAAATTTCAGACGAACTCTATTACGAATTGACGGGTGTTTGGGGGGCATTTAATACCCGTTTAGCCTATGTGACCGTTCGTGAACAGGGTAATGAACGTAATTATTCGCTTGATGTATCGGATTCCGATGGACATAACCCAAGAACAATTTTACGTAGTCGAATGCCGATTATGTCGCCACGTTGGTCACCGAATGGTCAGCAAATTGCATATGTTTCTTTTGAGGCTGGGCGCTCAATTATTGTGTTACAAAGTCTTGACGGCAGTCAGCGAGAGGTTCTAGCAGAATTCAGAGGTATTAATAGTACACCTGTTTGGTCACCAGATAGTCAGCAGATGGCGATGACCCTGTCTAAAGATGGTAGTGCGAATCTTTACATTATGAATTTAGCGACGCGTCAATTACGCCAAGTAACCAATCATCCTGCTATTGATACTGAACCGAGCTGGAGTCCAGAAGGCGATGCTATTTTTTTCAACTCGGATCGTCGTGGTCAACCTCAAATTTTTAAATTGGATTTAGCCACGAATGTTGTGACGCGGGTTTCTTTTGAAGGGCGCTACAATGCCAGTCCTATGATGTCGCCCAATGGCCGTTATTTGGCTATGGTTCATGCGAATAATGGTTTCAATATTGGTATTATGGACATGAATAGTGGTGACTTTAGACAGGTAACCCGTACCAGTCTTGCCGAGTCACCCAGTTTCGCTCCCAATAGTGATATGTTGGTCTATGCAACGAATAACCGTGGTCGTGGCGAATTAGCAGTGATTTCAGTGGATGGGCGTGCGGCACAAGTGTTAAGAGTTCAAGATGGTCAAGTTCGGGAGCCGGCATGGGGTCCTTACCTGACGCCGCCAAGAATGCGTTAATAATTTATCTTTCTCCTTCTTTATTAATAGGGATCAACCAACATGAATAGCGTAAAAATTTCCTTGATTTCCGTGTTAGCTTTCACCATCGTAGCTTGTAGTAGCTTGCCACAAGTCGATTTGTCTGATGAAGTATCCTCCGTTGCAGATGATCGAAGAGGTGGCGGTGGTCTGCTAGAAAACCGTGGTATTGAGGTTGTTCCGTTAGAGGGGGAAACCGGTTTCGAAGCATTGGATTTGACTGATGATCAGTTACGAGACAGGCTGGCGGATGAAATAACCGCTGAAATGGAGCCCATTATTTATTTTGGATTTGATCAGTATTCTGTTGATGATGCTTCATTGAATGTACTTCGCCACTACGCGGATGTATTACTAGATAATCCAAGTTTAACGGTAAAACTTGAAGGTCATACGGATGAAAGAGGCAGCCCAGCTTACAACCTAGCTTTAGGCGAGCGTCGTGCGATTGCTGTGCTTGATGTCATGAAAGCCTATGGCATTGCTGAAAATAGAATGATGGCAATTTCATTTGGTGAAGAACGCCCTGCGGTATTAGGACAAAGCGAAGAAGCTTACTTAATGAACCGTCGCGTTGAGTTGAATTTTAGATAGGAGTTGCTATGCGCAAGTGGTTTGGAGTAATGGCATTGAGTTTAATGGGGTCTAGCCTCGTCAGCGCACAAACGCTCGAGCAGCGGGTGGATCGATTAGAAGGGATTGCCAGTAATCCAGTAACTATTCAGTTAGGACAGCGTCTGGATTTTCAAGCCAATGAATTAGCACAAATTCAAGATCGGCTGGATAGGCTGCTCTTCCAAAATCAGCAATTACAATCGCAACTAGAACAATATATACAACAGTCTAGTCAGCGTATAGCACAGTTAGAGGCGCAGTTACAATCTCAGTCGGTTGACTTAACCTTTGTGCCAGATGCCGCAGGTGAGGACGCGGCACAAGAATTATTGATTATCGAATCAGCCCCATCATCTAATGCGCAATCATCTTATGATGCGGCCTTCCAGTTATTAGGAGCAGGCGAGTACGGTGCTGCGCAGCAAGCATTTGAAGCATTTATAAGTCATTATCCCGACGAAACCTTAACCGCTGATGCTTATTATTGGTTAGGTGAAGCACGATTGATTCAACAGGATTTTGGCCAGGCATTTGAAGCATTCCAAGTTATTATTAATGAGTTTGAAGATCATGTGCGTTTTGAAAATGCGTTATTGCGTGGGGCTGATAGTTTGGTTGGTTTTAATGATATTGATCAGGCCGAGGTGTTGTACCAACAATTAATTGATCTCTTCCCGAATGGTCGTGCGGCAAAAAGCGCGCAAGAGCGATTGAATCGCTTGCGAGCATTAAACTGATGAAGCAGGCGGTTATTTTATTATCTGGTGGTTTGGATTCCGTTACGCTGTTAGCCTTGGCAAAACAGGAAGGGTATGATTGTCATACCTTGAGCTTTGCTTATGGTCAGCGCCATACTGCTGAACTTCTGGCTGCAGCGCAGTTATCCGCTCATTATGGCGCTAAATCACATCGTGTGGTCCAAATAGATTTAGCAAGTATTGGCGGGTCAGCACTCACCGACCATAGTTTGGTTGTACCAGTGGATGGTGTTGAAGATCATATTCCCATTACCTATGTACCAGCGCGTAACACCATTTTTTTAGCCTATGCCTTAGGTGTTTGTGAAGTCTTAGAAGCGCAGGCATTATTTGTAGGGGTTAATGCGGTTGATTATTCGGGTTACCCAGATTGTCGTCCGGAATTTATTGCCGCTTTTCAAACCTTAGCAAATTTAGCGACAAAAGCGGGTGTTGAAGGCCGCGGTGTTGAAGTTAAAACACCATTAATTGCAATGTCAAAAGCTGAGATTATACAACTGGGCGTAAGACTTGGTGTTGATTATAGTCAAACTGTATCCTGCTATAGTGCTGATGAGCAAGGCCGTGCTTGTGGTTTATGTGATTCCTGCCGTTTGCGTAAACAAGGATTTGAACAAGCAGGCCTGGTTGATCCTACGCGTTATCAAGTCTAAAAAAATGTCATAAAAAATTAAGAAAAGGCTTGCGCTTCCTGAGGTGGAATGTATAATACGCCCCATATCAACGAGGGTCGTTAGCTCAGTTGGTAGAGCAGTTGGCTTTTAACCAATTGGTCGTGCGTTCGAGTCGCACACGACCCACCACATTTAAAAACCCCATCATGTTTGATGGGGTTTTTTTTTGCTTTAAATTGTCATTTTTTTGTTATATTTCACACTTAGGCCGGACTTCCGTTTTCAGCAAGATTCTGAGGGCATAAACCCATGTTAATTACCTTTACGGCGTTGTATTTATTTGTAGCTATTGTGATAGGTTTGCTAGCGGCAACAAAAGTAAAAAATATGGGAGACTATGTGTCGGCCGGTCGGAGTTTGCCGATTTGGATGGTGACAGCGATGGTCTTTGCGATCTGGTTTGGCGCCGAGACTGTATTGGGTGTGCCCGCTGAATTTTTACAGGATGGACTAGGCGGCATTATAGCTGACCCCTTTGGCGCGGCTCTGTGTCTGGTTTTGTTTGGCGTGTTTTTAGCCCGAAAACTCTATCGTATGAATTTATTAACCTTGGGTGATTTTTACCGTATTCGCTTTAATCGCAATGTTGAATTAATAGCATCAGTCGCGATTGCGGTATCCTATTTGGGCTGGGTATCGGCGCAAATTATGGCACTGGGGATTGTGTTTAATGTGTTGTCTGATGGTTCTATTAGCGTGTTCAATGGGATTTTGATTGGTACTGGCGTGGTGCTGATTTATACCTTGTTTGGTGGTATGTGGTCTGTAGCGGTGACAACATTTGTGCAAATGATTGTGATCGTGCTAGGTTTGTTGTTTATTGCCTGGTATCTATCAGGCATGACCGGCGGGATTATGCCAGTTATCGAGCATGCCTCTCAAGCAGAACGCTTTATTTTTATGCCGGATCTTAATACCATCGCGATGTTAGCCTTTATGTCAGCACTGCTGACCATGGGCTTGGGTTCGATTGCACAACAAGACGTATTTCAGCGCGCTAACACGGCTAAGAATGAATCTATCGCTGCTTGGGGTACCATTAATGGCGGTCTTATATATTTGGTGTTTGCGGCTGTGCCAATTTTCTTGGGTTATTCGGCGTTTTTAATCAATCCAGATTTGGTTAATCACTTTATGGCCATTGACGCTCAATTGGTTTTGCCCTATTTAGTCAAAGAGCATTTGCCTCTCTATGCTCAGGTCATTTTTTATGGCGCACTATTGTCGGTGATTATGTCGACCGCATCGGCGACCATGTTGGCACCTTCAGTCATCATTTCGGAAAACATCCTTAAGGATTTTATAAAGGGAATTAGTGACCGTTATTTGTTGATGCTCACTCGAGGTGTGGTGGTGGCTTTTGCCTTGCTGGTCGCTATTTATACGCTCTGGTCACTGGAGCAAGAAACCTCCATTCATAAAATGGTCGAGAATGCTTACAAAGTCACGCTGGTGGTTGCTTTTGTACCATTGGTGGCAGGTCTGTATTGGAAAAAAGCCAGCAATGGTGGCGCTTTGCTAGGCATCGGTTTAGGTGTGGTCACCTGGTTGAGTCTTGAATATCTTTTCCCAGGGTTAGAAGAGAGCTTACCCGCGCACTTTATTGGCTTCTTTATGGCGATTGCAGGGATGATTATTGGCTCTTATGTGTGGCCAAAAAAGCAAACACCTGATTTTGAAACAGCGTCCGAAAATACGGGGCCATTTAGCCCAGCACAGCCTGGATGAGTCGATATCAGGTAGCAGGATTTGATGCCACAGCCGAACAAGTGGCGATTATAGATGCGGCGATTGCCGGTGAGAGTTTTGCGGTGCCAGCCTTTGCCGGCACCAGTAAAACGGCCACTTTGAATGCGATAGCACAGCAACAGCCATTTAAAAAAGCCCTTTATTTGGCGTTTAATAAAGCCATTGCCCAAGAGGCGAATGCCTTATTTCCGAATTGGGTGGAATGTCGAACCGCGCATAGCTTAGCCTATCGTTATGTGGTGCAACCGAGTCAGGCTATGATGCAAAAGCTTCGTGCGGGTGGCGGTTTCATACCGTTTCAAGATATTGAAGCCTATGCTGAGAAAACGCCCAATTGGCCAACTCTTGGTCGTAGTCGCTTTCAAATCAATCTCGCCATTAGTGAAACCCTCACTGGATTTTGTAATTCGGCAGATGCCGAACCGGATGCCAGTCATTTACCGGAACCCTTGCAGGACTGGTTACACAGTCTTAAGCCCCACGAGCAAAGCGCCTTTTTAATGCCACTATTGGCCAGTGTGCATGCCTTGGCGCAGGCTATGTTCGATGAAAACCACCCCTGTGCGATTACCCACGATGGTTATTTAAAGTTGTTTCAATTGCGCCAACCCCAACTCAATTATCAGCTGGTCTTCTTAGACGAGGCACAGGATACCAATCAGGTACTAAAAGCCCTGTTAAATCGCCAGTCGGCTCAAAAAATTTGGGTGGGTGACAAGCATCAACAAATCTATTCGTGGCGTCGTGCCAGTGCCAGTTTATTGGGTGAACCCAAACAGCAGTATCCGCTAACCCAGTCGTTTCGATTTGGACAGCATATCGCCCAGTTAGCTAATTTATTGTTGCAGCAAACGGGTGAGCAGCGAGTGGTTAAGGGTTTGGCCAAAGACTATCCGATTAATACCCAGTTTGATCCCTATGCGCCATACACGGTGTTGTGTCGAACCAATGCCAAGGTCTTTGAAGTGGCGGAGTTTTGCATTGAACGTAAGATTACCTTTGAAATAAACGGTGGACTGGACCAGGTCGCCAAGCTGATTGAGTCAGCGTATGCGCTGTATAAAGGCAAGTTAGCGCAGGTTAAGGTCAGTGATTTGGCGATTTTTACCAGTTGGCAAGAATTTACTCAGGTGGCTGACGAGGCGCAAAAAAATGAATGGAAGCACATTATTAAATTTGTTGAAGCCCATCGTGATCAAACCCTGGCTAGAATTGCTCGCCTGCATCGGCATTGTGCTTCAGGCTCACAACAGATTTCGCAGGTTTTTATTAGTACGGTGCATAAAGCGAAAGGCCTTGGGTTTGAACAAGTGGTTCTAGCGTCTGATTTTGAAGCACCTGAAGCGGATGCCAATGATTATATTGAACAGTTGAATGTGCTGTATGTAGCGATTACGCGTGCTAAAAAAGTATTGAAGTTACCCAAAGCCCTCAACCAATTTTTTGATCAATTGGCTGAAAAACCTGCTAACAAACCCGGCTAGTCTTCAACCGAAACTAGCGGGTAGGGATGGGGTTCGATAGTTACCAGGCCTGTTTCCGGACTTTGTAGTTGACCTACGGCGGCTTCTAAAGACTTCACAGTAGCGACAGCCAAAACTTGGGTCCCAGCAAAAATATCCGCTGTTGCCGAGACGACGTCAAACTTATGTTTTTTACCATTGGCATCCATTAAACTCAACTCAGAGCCAGGTTCTAAATCCACAGATTGAGTCAGCTTTAAGCGGAACATACGCTTACTGGGTTGGCTACGGTAATGTAGGCGAGCGATAATTTCTTGACCGGGAAAACAGCCTTTTTTGAAGTTAATTTGATCGAGTTTATCCAAGTTTATAAATTGGGCGATAAATTGTCCGGAAGTTAGAGCATTGACACTGGGAAAACCGGCCAGAATTTTTAACAAGCGCCAGTCCTGAGCATTGGTGGCTTCTCCGTTGCGTTTGAGCGCTTCCCAAGCTTTTTGTGCCGTGGTAACTGGGGCAAAAATTTCATAGCTGTGATAGGGGCCGGGCACCTTAATCAAAGTTAAGTCTGTAAAACTTTCATCCTTCGCTTGCGCAGTGGCAAGTGAGTTCTTCACTTTCACATCTAAGCGGCGTTGAATTTCTAAATCGGCAAATTGCCCTGCGTAGCCGATTTTAATCCAGTCTTGGCTAACATCGGTCAGGGTTACTTTAGAACGCATGATAAACATTTGTAAGCGTTTTTGAACGGCGTCTTTTAAGCTGCCATCAAAACTCAAATAATAGGCGTCGGCCATTTTAAACACGAGCATTAGCGCTAAAACCTGCCCCTTTGGGTCACAGTAGGCGCTGTAGCAGGCATTTTCTTCGGTAACGGTTTTTATATCATTAGTGAGTTGACCATTCAAAAAACTGAGCGCTTCCTCACCGCGTACTTCTAGTAGGGCGTCATGAGCAAGGCTAGTTAGCGCGGGGCCATGTGTTAGGATCGTGCGTTCTAGTTCAGGAAATTGCAGTGCTGTAATAGCACCTTCTTTATTGAGCACGGCATGTTGTTCATTTAAAAAAGTTTTCCAGTCATTATTGATCATTTGTGTTCTCTATTTGCTAGTGTTGGTACTCATTGAATTATTATAACGTTACATGGGTTTAACGACCATGACTGATGCGCACCAGCATGACAAAATGATTGTTTATTAGCCCTAAAAAAGTGAATAGCAGAAGGGCTCCTCAACCCAGTATCGATGGTGTCAATTTTTAAGACGAACAACTTAATCGTAAGCCTTTTTGGTTAAGTTTTGGGCGCTCAGTATAAGTCAGCCATTCTGCTGAAATGTCAAACGGGTTTTGCAAGGCTTTACGTAATTGGTCTACCCAAGCACTATCGCCAGCTTCGGCACGCTCAATCGCTTCTTGCGCAATATGGTTGCGTAAAACCAGTTGTGGGTTTTTATTTAAAATCAATATCTTGCGGGTATGTTCTGAAATTGATTCTAAGTCAAGTCGTGCTTGATAAGTTAGCCACCAGGCCTGGTAATCTTTGAGTTTGCTGGCAAATTGTGCGTCTAGCGGCAGGGCTAATTCTCGCCATGTACAACTCCAATCGAGAGCATGTTTATCCATCAAAATAATCAACTCGGCCACCAATTCCTTATCTTTAGCATTCTCGCTGACCAACCCAAGTTTATGCCGCATGAGAGTTATGTAATGCTGGTTATAGGTGGTGACATAGTTGTTAATAATGGCCTCACGGGTGCTTGTTTCTGGAATTAAATCGGCAAAACTCGCCGCTAAAACCTGGCAATTCCATAATCCGATTTGTGGTTGCTCGTTGTAGGCATAGCGTCCCGCCTGGTCGGAGTGGTTGCAAATATAAGCTATCTGACAATCATCTAAAAATGCATAAGGGCCATAATCAAAGGTTTCGCCTAGGATAGAAAAATTATCGGTATTCATGACGCCATGATTAAAACCAACACTTTGCCATTGCGCGATCATCTTTGCTGTTCTAGTTACGATTTCAGTGAGTAAGGCCGCATAGGGTTCAGCTGTGTCTGCAAGATTCGAAAAATGCTGTTCAATCACATGGTCAGCCAGTTGCTTAGAAGCGGCGGGGCCTAATTGTGCGGCCCATTCAAAATGGCCAAAACGAATATGGCTTGGAGTTAAGCGGAGCAAAGCAGCTCGAGGTTCAGCACCTTCTCGCCAAACGGTTTCATCATTACTGACCACCGATAGCGCTCGACTGGTTGGAATTCCTAGGCCGGCCATGGCTTCACTGGCTAAATATTCCCGAATACACGAACGTAAAACGGCGCGACCATCACCGCCGCGAGAAAAGGGCGTGCGACCAGCCCCTTTTAAATGCCAGTCATAGGCGAGACCATTTGCCTGAGAGCCTTGACCAAGTAATAAACCGCGACCGTCACCCAAATCGGGATTATAGTAGCCAAATTGATGACCTGTATATTTTTGAGCAATAGGTGTTAATGAATCATCGAGTTGGCCGCTGGCCAGTTTGAGTAGTTCGGCATCGTTAAAACTTAACCGGTGTTCAACAATCAGCGCATCATTGCGAGCGACCCAATGGGCATTATGCAGAGGTTCCGCTTGGCAGTAACGAAAAAACTGTCCACCCAGTTGGCAGTAGGGCTGTTGAAAAGGGCTGAAGCTTGCCACAATGATTCCTGACTAAATTAGTTGGTTATTAGCTTATTGTAGAGTGAATAAGGGTAATTGCAAGTATAAACAAAACCGTGGCACTGATTCGGTTTAACCAAAGCTGACGCTCTGGGTGTTGTTCAAATAACCATGTTTTTAGTTTTGCAGCCAGGAGGGCATAGGCACCCAGTACCAGGGTTAGAACGCCGCTAATTAAAGCCAACAAAACTATTTGATCATGAAGCGTAAGGGCATCTAAATCAATAAAAACAGGTAAAAAAGCCAAATAAAACAGCACTGGATTGGTCAAGCTGACGGCAATGCCGGCCATAAAATGGCTAACCGAAGCATGACCTTCATCCAGTCTTAAAATGATCGGTCGCCGCCAACTTTGAATACCAAGAACAATCAACACCAAGCTTGCGATCACCATCAAAAGGGTTAGCAGGCCTGGTTGGTTAGCAAGCGTTAGCAGATTTAAGCCGGCCAGGGTTGCCATTAACACGACCAAATCCATGGCAACAATGCCAGCAACCACGAGTAGACCGGCAGTCAGACCAAACTGTAGCGTACGGGTTACGGTCATAATCACCCCGGGTCCGGGTGCGGCCGCAACTAAGGTTAGAGCGATGGATAAGCTCAGCAGTAAATTAAACGTCATGCTTAAACAACAGTACCTGACCGTTAATGCAATAGCGTAAATGGGTGGGTGCAGGGCCATCCTCAAACACATGACCCAAATGGATCCCGGTGCTGGCACTGCGTACTTCGGTTCGAATCATGCCATGTGAGCGATCTTTGACGAGGGTAACGGCATCAGCCACTACGTCAAAGAAACTGGGCCAGCCGGTGCCGCTGTCAAATTTTGTATCACTATGAAATAACGGGACACCGGATAAGGGATCTAAAAACCAGCCACGGCGTTTTTCGGTTAAATAAGGCCCACAAAATGGGCGTTCCGTGCCTTGTGAAAAGGCAATGTAATGTTGTTCTTCGGTTAGCAAATAGTGTCCGAGCCACCGCCAAAACTCCGTATAGGGTGGACTAAACGGGTCAGCAAATTCAGCGCTTGGTCGTCCTTTCTGCTCAAGTTGTAAGGTGAGCGGCGACGCTGATTCTTGCCAGCGTAACTCAAACGGCAAGGGATAGTGTTTTAACACCTCGTTACAAAACTGATCTTCGGCAAAGGCCGTCTGTTGCCCGTAAATAACCAGAGTCCACTCTGGGTAGGGGCGAAATGCTTGGCTGCTAGGGTAGGCAACCCCGGTACCGCCTAAGCCACAATAGCCGTTGGGGTTTTTTTGTAAATAGCGCTGATGGTAAGTTTCTGCCGGTGTGTAGCTCATTAGCAGGGTAATGTCGGTGGTAATTTGAGAGAATCCAGCCGTATCGAGCGCTTGTTGATATGTTTTTCTAGAAGCTTCAGCAATAGGCAGGTCTTGTTCGGTGGCGGTAAAAATAGCACTGCGGTAATTACTGCCGACATCATTGCCTTGGCGGTCGCCTTGAGTTGGGTTATGGCTTTCCCAAAATTGAGCGAGTACCTGTTCAAGGGTTGTTTTTGCCGGGTCAAACCACACCTTAACGACCTCAACATGGTTTTTAAGCTCACTAAGCCCCATGCGGCGCTTGCGTTCATGCGCTAATATAGCTTCGTAGCTGGCATCAATCTCACCATTGGCATAGCCGGATTCGACATCCACAACGCCTGCAAGGCTTAGCATCCGTTTTTCTGCCCCCCAAAAGCAGCCCATGCCCAGTACGACAAAAGGGTAGTTTGCATTTTGACTCATTTTAGTTTGTTGGTTCATGGTTAAAGTCTCCTGTTAAGAGTCTAAATGATCACTATACACGACTCATATAATAGCGTTTTTATTGGTTATGATCTGTTCTAATGTGGAAATCTCAATATGAGACAATAGTAGCTGTTGAAGCTTGAAAGTGAATGTGAGTCAAAAGTGCGCTTAATAAAAAGCGACACTAACGAATTTAAAAAAAGAAGCCGTTATCCTTTGTGAAGGAATAAGGTTAGATATTTCCCGATGCGGCAATTGAACTAGGGCTTATATTGGCGAATAAATACTATCTGGTTTTTGCTTTTTAAAAAGCCTTGCAAAAAATTACGTAATCAAATTTAGGTTTTGCTATGATGTTAATATTTAAAGTAACGTATTTTCCATTGCAAAACTTAATTTTTAAGCCACACTTATTAGCCCGCATTTTAGTAATAGGGTTAACCCCGATGCTTGTCTGGCAAGCAGGGGTGTTAGCGGCTAAGTTTTTAGCAGTGCCCGTTACCCCGCCTTTGCCAGTGATGCAATCATTATCGCTTCAAAAATCCATAGAGTCCCCAATTCCTTTAGGTTTGTGGGGTGAGTCGCCCGCAGTTGCTTCAGCGTCGTTTGTTCCTGTTCAGTCTGAACCGATTATTACCGAAACTCGACTCAATTTTCAGCTGATTGGGGTCATTCGTCAGCAGGATAAACAAGTGGCGATTATTCAAGCTGGTCGCGATGTGCGGGTGTTAGCGGTGGGTGACCAATTGCCAAACAATGTCGCGCTTGCTGAAGTGGGTGCCGATTTTGTGATGTTGCGCAACCAGGGACGACTCGAGCGCTTGTCGATGGTTGATAATGCTATGGGCTTGCTGGAAAAAAGTGTCGAAAATCCAACAGATGCCGAGTCGCCGTTGATCGAGCAAGTTGGTTTAGACGCACAGCAACAAACGCAATTACGACAAGTCAGTCAGCAAGTACGTCAAAGCCCGATGGCGATTGGTCAGTATGTGCGCTTTGAGGGGGTAAAGGAAGGCAGTAACTGGTTAGGTATCCGTATTGCGCCACGTAATCACCCGGATATATTTAGCGCGCTGGGTTTTCGAGAGGGCGATTTGGTGACCAGCATTAACGGCATCACCGTGGCAGAAATGGCTGAAAATCCGACTGTGTGGAATCAGTTTTTACAAGATAGACGGTTTAGTTTAGTGATCAATCGTAATGGGCTAGCCGAAACGATTGAAGTTGATTTAAGTGCCGAATAAGCCAAATAAATGGAGTGAAATCGAGTGTTGAAGTCACAAATAGGGCGATTTAGTTTGTTAGTAGGCCTGTTTATTTGGGCGATGATGATTCCGCGTGTGCAAGCGGCAGAGATTCAACAAAACTTTCGTGATGTGGAGATTGCGAATGTCATTGAAGCCGTAGCAAAAGTGACTGGTCAGAATTTTATTATTGACCCACGTGTCAGAGGTAAGGTGACCTTGATTGCACCACAAGCCATGTCGGGGGATGCCTTATATCAAACCTTGCTGGCGATTTTAAATGTGCACGGTTTTGTAGCGATTCCCAGTGGTGAAGTGATTAAGGTGGTGCCGGTTAATTTAGCGCGAGACCAATTGCCTTATGTGAGCCCGCAGGATGTAGGGGAGGCTTGGGTGACCGAAGTGGTATCAGTGAATCATGTCGAGGCTGCTAAATTGGTTGCCATTTTACGTCCGCTTGTTGCGCGCGAAGGTCATTTAGTGGCACTGGCCGATAGCAATCGATTAATTGTAACGGATACTGTAGATGGCTTGAATCGGATTAAAGCGATTCTAAGACAAATTGATATTAATACTCATGCCGAGTTTGAGGTGATCCGTCCGCAACATGCGCCAGCGGATGAGTTGGTAAGAACCTTGCGCGCGGTTCAAGGTGTTTCTGGTGCGGGTCAAAATGTATTGGGTGCACGGATTAATTTTGATGAACGTTCTAATCGCATCATAGTGTCAGGTGATATTGATGATCGGTTAATGGTGCGCGCCTTAATTGCGGATCTGGATGTACCTTTAAGCCGTGACGGAAGTATCCAGGTAGTGTATTTGCAATATGCTAAAGCGACGGATTTAGTACCCATACTCCAGCAGCTGGCAAGTCAGGAGGGTTTTCGCGGTGGATTGGAAAGCGTAGCTGGTGAGTCAGCCACGAGTGAAGACGCCAGCAGCAGGCCTGCTAATCAGGTCTCGTTTGAAAAATCTATGATGACCAGTGTATCCATTCAAGCTGACGAACGAATGAATGCAATCGTAATGAGCGCGCCTGCCGATATACTGGAGGGCTTGAAAAGTGTTATACGTCAGCTTGATATTCGCCGAGCACAAGTCTTAATAGAAGCGATTATTGTGGAACTGTCTGAGGCGCGTGCGGCACAGTTAGGCGTCGATTGGGCGGCTTTTGGCGCGAGCGGGGTAGGCTTGTTTAACTTATCAGGTAATTTGCCGGGAGTGGCAACGGCCGTGGGTACAGGCAATATCCAAGCCTTGCCGGATGGCTTTCCGGGTCGGGGTGTGACTGCGGCGGTGGGTGAAGTTCGTGGTAACAGCGGCTGGGGTGCCTTAATTAATGCATTGCGTTCTGATACTGGTGCCAATATTTTGTCAACACCGACCTTGTTAACTTTAGATAACGAAAGTGCTGAAATCATTGTGGGTCGAGAGGTTCCGTTTCGAACCGGTAGTTTCACCACCAGCGCAGGTGGCACTAATCCATTTACTACTATTGAACGAAAAAGTGTCGGACTCAAGCTGCGTGTTAAACCGCAGATTAATCAGGGTAATGAAGTTTATCTAGAAATTGAGAATGAAATTTCTGATGTATTGCCTGGTGATACCCCCGATTTGTTACAGACCTCTAAGCGTGAGTTACGGACTAGTGTCATTGTCGGTGATGGAGATACGATTGTGCTGGGCGGTTTGTTGAGTGAGCGGGAAACCGATACACGTAATGAAGTGCCAGGCTTAGGTAGTATTCCCGGTTTGGGCGCGTTATTTCGGAATCAATCCAGCCAGCGTGAAAAAGTGAATTTGATGATTTTTTTACGCCCTGTCATTATTCGTGATCAAACCATGGGAAGTTTCCACAGTCGCCAAAAATATGGGCAGATGCAAGAACAACAGCAAACAATCTTACGTCATAGTCCAAGCGGGTTGCTGGAAGGTCTACGACCGGAATTACCTACTTTAGAGCAATTAGACGATGGCTTGGCGACTTCGTCAGAAAAAGGCGTGATTTCAACCATGCCTAGACGCGACTCTGTGATTGAACAATCGACATCCTCTTCAAGCCGCGCCGTGGAGCGCCGTGATAGCTCGCTTGAAGTATTGGGCTTTTAGGTATGTTGTTGCCGTTCTTGTTTGCGCGCAAAAATCACGTGTTGTTAGAGCAACAGGCTCAGCAAGCCGTGCTGCGCGTGACACAAACAACACCCATGTCAGCGATTATCGAAGCGCAGCGCCTGCAAGAGGCACCTATTTCATTAAAGCAAGTGTCGGAGACGGAATTTGAACGCCAGCTACAGCGCCTTTACGCCCAAGGGGCACAAGATGCAATGGGTGTGGCTGCTGATTTTGATGATGATTTAGACTCACTGGTCGCGCAGGTTGATGAAACGCAGGACCTGCTCGACAACCAGGATGATGCACCAATTATAAAATTACTTAATGCCGTGTTTTCTCAAGCAATTCGCGCCAACGCGTCTGATATTCATATCGAACCTTTTGAGACAGAGTTAAGAATACGTTTTCGGATTGATGGACAACTTAAGACGATGCTTACGCCTAAATCAGGCTTAGCCGGGATGTTGGTGTCACGGATTAAGGTCATGGCCAAGCTCGATATTGCTGAGAAACGCTTGCCACAAGATGGGCGTATAGCCTTAAAACTGGGTGGGCGTGCAGTGGATTTACGGGTGTCAACAATCCCTTCAAATTACGGTGAGCGGGTGGTGATGCGTTTGTTGGATAAGTCAGCGGGATTGTTAGAACTTGTTGACTTAGGTATGCCAAAACAGGTGCTATCGCACATTCGGCAATTGCTGGCGCGGCCACATGGTATTTTTTTGGTCACCGGTCCAACGGGATCAGGCAAAACCACCACTCTCTATGCTGGTTTGTCGCGTTTGAATGATAGCCATCGCAATATCATGACCATTGAAGATCCAGTTGAATACAACATAGCCGGTATTAGTCAAACGCAAGTTAACAGTAAAACCAACATGACTTTTGCCAAAGGGTTACGGGCGATTTTGCGTCAAGATCCTGATGTGGTGATGATTGGTGAAATTCGTGATTTAGAAACTGCTGAAATAGCGGTGCAATCCTCTCTAACTGGGCACCTGGTGCTATCGACTTTACATACCAATACCGCGGTCGGGGCAATGACGCGATTACGCGATATGGGTATAGAGCCGTTTTTATTAGCCTCAAGTCTAACGGGTGTGTTAGCGCAACGTCTGGTTCGTCGATTATGTACGCATTGTAAAGAGTTACATCACGCAGATCCCGCTGAATGTGCGTTGCTCGGGGTGGATAAGGCCGACATTTACCGCGCAAATGGTTGTGAACAATGTAATTACACCGGCTATCAAGGGCGTTTAGGTATTTATGAGTTGATTCTGATTGATGAACCTGTGCAACAGATGATTCATAGCGGAGCTTCGGAATTAGCCATTGAAAAATATGTTCGGCAGCACACTCCATCGTTGCAAAAAACCAGTTTCGAGCGAGTGCTTGCCGGTGAAACTAGTTTAGAAGAAGTGTTACGAGTGACGCAACAATAGTATGCCAGTTTATGAATATCAAGCCATAAGTGCACTAGGTAAAACAAGTAAGGGATTACTTGAGGGCGATTCCGAGCGCCAGGTACGTCAGGCTCTGCGTGATAAAGGTTTGACGCCGTTGCAGTTAACGTCGGTGAATAAGTCAGCTAATAAACGTTTTGCAAATAACACTCCCCAAACCTTGGAGCAGCAGGCCTGGTTAAAGCGTAAAATTTCTATTGCGGATTTATCTTTAGCCACTCGCCAAATTGCAACATTGCTTGAAGCGGGTATGCCGCTTACGGCGGCATTGCAAGGTGTTGCAAAACAGGCCGAAACGAAGTTAATGCAACGATTTTTAACGAGTTTGCATCATCATGTCGCGCAAGGCTATTCATTTGCTCAGGCATTAGCGCAATCGCCCTATTTAGTGGGTAAGGATTATCAAGCGACTATTCATGCCGGTGAGGAGTCAGGGCATTTAGAGGCGGTATTAGGCAGGTTAGCCGATACCATTGAACAGCAAGAGCGATTACAAAAAAAACTCCAAACCGCGCTGATTTATCCGCTGTTAATGGTGATTATTGCCGTAGCGATTGTGTTTTTTTTAATGATTTATGTGGTACCGAAGGTCGTGAGTGTATTTGATAATATGAGTCAAACCTTGCCACCCTTGACGTTAGGACTGCTGGCAGTAAGTGAATTTGTGCAACAGTATAATTGGGTTATGTTAGCAGGCCTGCTGCTGAGTATCCTATTGTTTAAATGGCTAATGACAAAGTCCAGTTGGCAAGCGCGCTGGCACAAGCTGTTGCTCAGATTGCCACTGATAGGGCGTTTTTTAGTCTTCGCAGCGGTCGCAAAATGGGCGCGTACTTTGGGGGTGTTAGTGGCCAGCGGCGTGCCGCTCAAAACAGCGTTGAATATTTCGTCACAAGTCATGACGCTTTTACCTTTAAAGGATAAAGTACTCGAGTTGGAAGAGCAGGTGCGTAAAGGTCAATCGCTCGGACAGGCAATGCAACAGGCGCGGGTTTTTCCAGCCTTGTTGATTAACCTCGTTCAAACCGGTGAAAACTCGGGGCAATTAGATAGTATGTTACTGAAAGGGGCGGGGCACTATGAATACCAAGTTGAAACCAGTTCAGCACGCTTAGTCAGTGTACTTGAGCCTTTATTAATTGTAACCATGGGGGGTGTGGTGCTAACGATTGTGTTGGCCATTATGTTACCCATCTTTGAAATGAATCAAATGCTAGGATGAAAAAGTTGATGCAAGCAAAACGACAAATCAAACCGAAACAAGCAGGTTTTACTTTAATTGAGTTAATGGTGGTGGTGGTCATTTTAGCTATCCTAGCGGCGATTGCCGTGCCCATGTTAATGGATCGACCCGATGAAGCGCGTGCGGTAAAAGCCAAGCAAGATATTAGTGCCATTTCGTCGGCATTACAGCTGTATCGGCTAGATAACTTTCGTTATCCAACAACAGACCAGGGGTTAGAGGCGCTAGTGAGCCAGCCTACAACTGAGCCGGTTCCGCGTAATTGGAAGCCTTATATGGAGCGTTTGCCACAAGATCCTTGGGGGCGCAGTTACTTATATTTAAGCCCCGGTCAGCATGGTGAGTTCGATGTGTTTACCTATGGTGCGAATGGTATTAACGGTGGCGACGGTGCCGATGCCACGATAGGCAATTGGACGCGTTAAGCCTTGAATCGCCAGCAAGGGTTTACGCTCATTGAATTATTAGTCGTAGTGGCGATTATTGCCATCGTGTTAGCGGTAGGGGTAATGTCGTTATCAGGTAGGGATCATCAACAACAGCGTCAGCAATGGGTACAAATTCAGTCGTTAATACAAATGGCCTGTGACCAAGCTGCGTTTCAACAACGTATTTATTTAGTGGCGGTGAATGATAGCGGATTAGAAGCCTACTATCGTCAAAGTGGCGAGTGGCAAAAGGCTGAGTTACACGGCCTGACTTGGCCAGATAACCAGTTAATTAGCTGGGTTGCTGATACTAATTTACAAGCACAATGGCAGATGCCTGCCGAAGGCTGGCTATGTTGGCCGGATGGTTTGGTTACAGCGGGCGAGTTAGCCATTAAGCTAATTTCGGATACTCAGTCCACTGTTGAGGTCTTGCGATGGGATGAAGGATTACGTTTTGAAATACAACCTTAAATCCGTAGCGCCACAACAGGGTTTTAGCTTGATTGAAGTGATGATTGCTTTATTAGTTGTGGCGGTGTCTTTAGCGGCACTGAGTCAAACTTTGGCTACCTTGACACATCAGCAAGCGAGTTTGACAGAGCGGGCTTATGCCGGTTGGGTGGCGCAAAATCGTCTGGTTGAAATTCAGGCGAGTGTGGGTAGTGAGATTGAGCGTCAGCAGGAGGTTGAGTTGCTAGGGGTGACTTGGCAAACCGAGCTGCAATTTGATAGTACGCCGATTCCGGGCATGGTGCGCGCAACTTTGTTAGTTGAGGTTAAAGGTGCGGCAAATCCGGCAGCTAGATTAGTGACGGTGGTTGGGGAGTGAAGCGTGCACTAGTGCGGTCGCAGCAAGGTGGTTTTACGCTCATTGAGCTTCTTATTGCCATCGCCGTGTCTGCGGTGATTGCCTTGTTGGCTTATCAAAGCATTACCAGTGCGGTGCGGGTCAATGAAGCTCACCAAGCACAGCAGAGCGCGCTGAATCAGCTGCAACGTGCCATTTGGTGGCTTGAGCAAGATATTATGCAAATGGCTCCTAGACCGGTTTTGGATGAACTCGGTTCATCGCTTGCGGCCATGCAATTGCAGCCTAATCAGTTAGAATTGACGCGGATTGCACTCTATCCGACCCCGGTATCCTCCGGTGGTTTAGTTCGCGTACGTTATGTTCTGGAGGATGGGCAGTTGGTGCGCCTGAGTTGGGCCGTATTAGATCGAGCGCCAGATAGTCAACCTAGGCGTCAGGTGTTGTTAGATGATGTGGTTGATTTTAAAGTTCGCGTGTTGGACTCGCGTCAAGAATGGCTAGAGTTTTGGCCGGCTATTGATCAATCGTTAGAGACGTTACCAGGCCTGGTTGAGGTGGAGCTAGTACTGAAAAAACAGGGACAATTACGCCGGTTATTGCACGGTGTGGAAGGAATGCCAGCCGATGCGCGTTCGTAATACGCCACAGCAGGGTTTTGCGCTGTTAAGCGTATTAGTGGTAGTAGCATTGGTTGCGGTCATTGCGACCGGTATTCTATATCAGCTTAAATTGGATATTAAGCGTAGTAGTTTTTTACAGCATCAATCACAGGCGATTGTGGTGAGTGCTGGCATCGATGCCTGGGTTAAAAAGGGCTTAGCGTTTGATGCGAGTCAAAACGAGACGGATCATTTAGCGGAAGCTTGGGCGCTGCCTATGTTTCCGATAGGGTTTGAAGGTGGCGAGATAAGCGGTCAGTTATTTGACATGCAGGGGCGTTTTAATCTGAATAACCTTGCTACGGCCGATGAGGTACAACAAAGACGATGGCGTGCCATTTTAGAGCGGCTATTAGGCCAACAAGATTTGTCATCTGACTGGGTCGCGCCACTGATTGATTGGTTGGATGCCGATAATAACCCGATTGCTGGCGGAGCCGAAGCGGATGTGTATTTATTAAAAACACCACCCTATCGTGCCGCCAATCGTATGATGGTGCTGCCCCAAGAGGCGCGACTGTTAGCGGGTATGAGCGATGAGGTATTTGGCACATTATTGCCGCTCTTATCGACATTACCGCAGATAACTACTATCAATGTTAATACGGCGCAACCACAAATATTGCAGGCTTTAGCCGATTTTATGGATGTCACGCTGGTTGATGCTTGGGTTGAATTACGTTTGCTTGAGCCTGCAACGGATACCGCAAGTTTTCGACAATTTATCCAACAGCAGACCGGGCGTGATGACAGTGAGATACAGCAGGTATTGCCCGATAGTGTTATTGGTGTTACTACCGCTTTTTTTAAACTGCAGGGTCAGATTGAATATGGCAGCGCAAGACTGAATGCGCGTGCTTTGTATTATCGTCAAAACCAGCAGGTTAACCTACTACAACGATGGATTGCCCTAGTGGATGAATAGTTATTTTGACTTGAACAACCAGCTGCACAGCATATTACCCCAAAACCCAAGCGCTGAAGCTGCTAACAGCCCGATAATTGTATGGGTGCCAAGTGTGCGGGTAACAATTTTACAGGGTTTTGTACCAGGTAAATCATGTGCGCAATGGCAAGCCGCCCTACCTTATGCGTTTGAAGAACAAATTGCCCAGCCAATTGAGGAAGTGCATTTTGCTTTGATCCAACGTGATAAAGCAGGCCTGGTAACGGTAGCGGTTGTAGCTAAGCAACAGCTGCAACTTTGGATTGATGGCTTAGCGCAAGCAGGACTCGAGCAGGCCTGGTTAGTCCCGGAGTGCTTTCGGTTACCTGTGCCTGATTGGAAATTTAAAGAAGCAGGTGATAGCCAGCAAGCAGGGTATTTTGCGCCTTCTAACATTGAGCCAGAGACTTACATTGCCCGCGCTTCTTTCGGCCTAGGGTTTAGTTTTCCACAAGCCCACTGGTCCGGATTTTTGGCTTTATATCCTAGCCCTATTTTTACACCACAAGACTTGACGGGTGGTGGCAATCCTTGTGACTATGCCCCCTTTAACTTGCGCCAAGGTGATTACGCGCCAAAACGTCATGCAAAAAGTTCTTGGCGAGTTTGGCGGTGGTCAGCGGGGTTGGCGGCGGCTTGGCTGAGTTTACTGCTTGGGCAGATGCTATTGGAAACGCAACAGTCCGTGGTACAAGCGCAGAATATGCAGCAGCAAACAGAATCGCTATTTAGACAAGCGATGCCTGAATCACAGCGAATTGTGAATATTCAGGTACAGACTCAAAGTTTTTTAAATCAATCCAGTGCGCAGGGTGTTGATTTTGCGCCAGTGCAGATCCTTGCGCGTATTGAGCCTTTCATCTTGGCACAGCCAGGGATCCAAACGGGTCGATTTGATTGGCAAAACCAAACCTTAAGCTTGGCATTAACCGCTGGGACTACGGAACAGTTGGATCAGCTATTGATGCAAGTGAATGAGGCGCTTCCCGCGCCTTTACAGGCAAGATTACTGATTCGCCAAGTCGTGGCGGATAAGGTGGAGGCACATTTAAATGTTACCGCTCACTGAATTGAAGCAGGTTATTCAATCGCGTTGGGACGCATTCGCCCCACGTGAGCGTAAGATGATTAAGTTATTAATGTTGGTTTTGGGACTGTTTTTGGTCTATATCTGGCTTTGGCAGCCATTGCATACGAGGCATCAGCAGGCTCTGCAGCAATTACAGGTCGTTCAAGAGCAGTGGAACTGGCTGAATCAGCAACTCCCTGAGATTGCACAAGTGCGAGCGCAGGGCAATACGACCGGACTACAATTGCAAACCCAATCGCAGTTATTAGCCCACTTACAACAAACCCTGCGAAGTGCCAATTTAACCAATCAAATGACAGCGATTCGTCCAGTTAATGATGCTATTCAGATCCAATTTAACCAAGTGGTGGCATCGCAATTGATTGTCTGGATAGCACGTTTAGAATCACAGGGTGTTGTGGCGGATAGTATGCAAATTGAGCCTATTTCAGAAGGGCTGGTTAAAGCCACATTGAACTACAGGGTATCTCAATGAGCTTACGCAGATATTTAGCTCTTTTTTTTGGTTTGTTCGGTGTTTTTGTAGCCAGTTTTTTGGTGAATTTGCCAGCCAGCTTTGGCTTAAAACAACTGCAACCACATTTACCAGCAGGCCTGGTTATCTCTCAAGTAGAGGGGCGTGTTTGGCAGGGCGAAGCGGTTTTGCTGTATCCAAATTTAGAGCCGCTCAAAGTGCATTGGCACGTATCTGCGCGCGATGTGTTTTATGCGTTGATAAAGCAGGCGTTGCCTATGGATATGGTGTTGCAAAATGCCGCTATTCAGAGTGATTTGCGTATCTTGTTATCGTCAGATGAGCTGAATGCGGAAATTGCAACGGCTAGTTTGGCTATCGCCCCTTTGGTCGGTGGCTTATTATATGAATCCGTGCGCCAACAACCGATCTTGAGCGACCTAAGTGGTCAAGTATATATACGAGATGTGCAGATGTCTTTTGATTTGGACAATCAGCAGGCTTGGCCAGCCAATGTGAGCGGGCATGTAGTTCTAACCAATTTAACGATGTTAGGCGCTTCGATTGCACAATTAGATATAGCCTTAAGCCAAGTGCAACAACAAATAAATTTGCAGGTCAATTCGGTTGAAAAAGGCTGGCAATTAGCCGGTACGAGCCTACTGACGCCACCTAATCAATTTGATAATCAATTTGTACTAACAACAGATACGCCCAATCAGTTCCCTGATTGGGCATTAATTATGATGAATCAAGTATCAGCAACGGAAGCCCGTGCCAAGTTGCGCGGGCAGTGGTAATGTATGTTAATTTTGAAGGTTTTCATTAGTTTATCTGCTTAGTAAGCATAAGATAGCTTTATCAGTATTACGTAATTAATTGACAAAATCAGTTACGCTATGTGTTACTCTAAAATAAAGATTAATTGAAAAGTTAGGGAAATCATCACTATGACTAAAAACTATTTACTTGCTATTTTTTTTGGGTTCGCAATTTTATTGTCGGGCTGCCTTGGCGGTGGTGGTTCAGACTCTCCCTCATCAGGCTCTTCTCAAGATGCCACTTCAGAAATTCAGGGTTTAAAAACTCCCTCGTTAGTTACGATAGTTGATGCGCAAGCTGATTAATTAATTTACAGAGTAAACAGGTTATGAAATTTAAATATACACTTTTAGCAAGCTCATTTTTAATAATGATTTCCTCCCAGTCCTATGCTGATTTCCGTGGTGAAAGTACCGACTATAGCCAAGCACAACAAATTGCCTATACTTTTACTCCAGGTACGTATGCTTTAAACAGCGTCAATACTATTTTATGTATGGTTGATCAAGTTAATGCACAAGACATGCTAAACAAAGGCGTATATACGGCTCTAATCAATTTTAATAGATGCGGATCAGATATTCCATGGTATCGCGATAGAAGTCAAAGTCAGCAGCTTGTTATTGTCAATTCAGAACGTGACTCTAATACAACCCCGCAACAAATTGAAGCTTGGATACCAAATTGGTCTCTGAGTGAAGATTCATTGGTTTTAATTAAGGCCTTCGCTACCATTACGCAAGAGCCTACTGAGGCAGAGCCACTTCAAGATTTTACACTTCGTTGGGATCTGTACGCGCAAGATGCAGATGGCATTGTAGGCGAAAAGGTTGGTGGTGGTTTTATTAAAGCAATACCTTCAAGCGAACGGGATGATGGTCAAATGCTTGTTGAATATTTCGAGTCTACACCTATTGATGATGAAATATTTACCTCTGCTGCGAAAATTTTAAAAGATCCTAAAGGGCGTAATGGTTTAGCAATTACAATGGAATCTTGGGACTCGGACAATGAAAATGAAAGAGAATATTATGGATTGGTTTGGGATGAAGATATCACATCTAATCGAGTAAAAGTTCAAAACGGTAATAATTTTGCAAATAACATTTCTGGTTTAAATGGTGATTTAACTTGTCTAGCGAGGGACGTGGTAAGTACTGCTGTTCTGGAATATGGCGTTTATGAAAAAGCAACAGGTAATGAAGTTGAGGTCAATACAGGATTCCCATTTATATACAATAATAAGCATGGTTACATAGGTTACTGGGGTATATGGACAGAGGATGGTGTAGTGCCCACAGAAAATGAAGAGGTGTTCAAGATAGATTATGTTACTGGTAATGCAATCAAAACGCCTGTTAAAATAGAAACTGTTGAAAATAGAGACGAAGAAAATAATTTGCAGCAACCTTATATTGTATCAAATGAATCTGGAGAAGCTATTACGTTTGAAGCGCCCAAAAAGTTTACGCTTGAGTTTGATTCAAAATCGATGTCGCGAAATCCATCTAAGGATGATGAATATGATGGCGATACATTCTTTCTAGAGTACTCGGGAAATGGAAACCTATGGGGGTTCCCCTTTAAAGACCTAAAAGTCCTAAACTTTGAATTTCCATTTCCGGCAGTTTTAAAAGACGGCGTTGAATTAACTAAATCGGGAGACGATGAACCTAAATATGTTGTAAAGGCTTGGGAGTTAGTACAAATATTAGATACCGTTGATGCTAAAGATTGTAGTGAGTTAAATTTAGTTGATCTTCCCGGTAAAATACCAAATAATGTAGACACAACTTTACTAGATAACAGGCTCGATATCCCATCTTATGAGGGGCTGCTGCCTGCTGTAATCAATGGAAAACTACAGTAATCTTTTCGTTTTTTAATGCAGTCACTTGTTTGTGTTTTCATTTCAACAACAGCCTCTAGGCTGTTGTTGAACACTAACTCATAATTCCTCATCAACCCAATCCTAAATTTAGCGCGTATATTTCATGAGAAATTTAATGCCTGTTTTTTGTCCCCCTGAATTCAAGACACTAAAGCTCATTTTTGATCTTCGGTGAGTTTTTTTATGATGCTTATTAAGTTCAGTATCAACCAAGTTCACAGTACATGAAGGACTTGTAAAGTTGCGCGGGCAGTGGTGATGTATGTTAATTTTGAAAGTTTTCATTAGTTTATCTACTTAGTAAGCATAAGATAGCTTTATCAGTATTACGTAATTAATTGACAAAATCAGTTACGCTGTGTGTTATTATAGTATAAGTATTTATGTATTAATTAAGGAAAATCCTATGCGTAATAAATTTACACTGTCGCTGTTGTTTGCTCCCATACTAGTAGTTTCAGGATGTTTAGGTGGTGGGGGGGATGGTGGAACAGATTCTTTATCGATAACTGGCGTTGCGATAGATGGTTATCTTGGCCAAGCAACTGTCTGTTTAGATCTGAATCGAAATATGGTCTGTGATGATAACGAACCGCGAGCTATCACGGCGGCGGATGGCACCTATACCATAACTGGGGTAACACAAGCTCAGATTAATAGTTTTCCTGTTGTTGTAGAAGCTATTGCAGGTACAACAACAGATACTGACTTAAACGGTGACTTAATTCCACGTTCCTTTTCACTGACAAGTCCGCCAGGTCAAGGTGCAGTAGTGAGTCCTTTAACCAGCCTTGCCGGTTTAAAAGTACATGATGGCTTTAGGTTGGAAGATGCGCAAACAATGGTGGCTGGCCTAGTCTTTAATGACTCAAGCATCGACAATAGAAACAATATAATAGGTGACTTTATTGTTTCTGGAAATATACAGGCGCACGTTGCCGCACAATCGCTTGTCCGTCTTCAAGCCAGGTTAAAGGACCAATTAAAAGATAAAATAACAAATGAAGAGGATCAGCAGTATCTTACATCCTCTGTAAATGAACTGGTTCTAAGCCAGTCAAAGGGTTTTTTGGGTCTAATTAAAAAAATTAGTAATGAATCACGACCTACTATTGATGAGATTCAGATCATAGTTGATCAAGCTTCTTTGACATTAGTTGAGGGCTTAAATGTAGATGATCTAATTGCTGATCAAAAAAATCGTATCGAAATTAGAAGTCGAGTTAGTGAGGTTTTATTTGAACAGCTATTATCCGACTATGGCAATGGTGATGGAATATTTCAGGTTTGGTATGATGGTAGTGGACACACTGTAAGGAAAGTTTCCTTTTTTCCTGAGGACAACTTTTCTGGAAGTGTCTTTACAAGAGACTGCACAATAAATGGGTTAGATGGCTGCATACAACTAGATCAACCTGTGCGGAAAGATGATACAAATGACTATGACTATGAAGTAGAAAGTAATTTATTCAAAGTTAAAGTTGATGGTGCTGACCGTATTTTGCATAAGGTTGCACGGTTTAACTCATATGACCTGTCTGGGCTTCAGACAACATTAGGCGGACTTGATCCAGCGGCCAAAAGTTTTAACGAAAATATTCACGCAAAAGAAATTAATTTTTCTGAGGGTGCAAAGCGTATTGATTTTATGTGGCGTTCAATGATTGGCCCTGACCTTAATGATCAAAATGCCTCTTATGAGAAAATTTGTGATAATAAAGAATCATCATGGTACCAGTGTGAAGATGCTGCTGAAAATGATCATACTTTTGATAATGAAACCAATGTTATAGGCCATAAAATGCTTCTTCCAAAAGAAGGAACAAAAGGAGAGGCTGCTAATAATAATCTAATTTGGTTTTCTGAAGATTTGCAAACAATTTTTTATTGTGATAGAAACACAAATAACACTTGCAAAAGTGATACAACTAAAAGTGTGAAGTCACATTTTGTGGAAGGTAAAAGCTTTATTTCTTACCTAGATATGGGGCCATACTTGAGAGATGGCAGATTTGTGGCCCAAATATTTACTGAGCATAATAATAAACTTTACTGGTTTGAAAGGGATTGGTTTTTGGTTGAGTTTATAAACCCTTTTTCTTTTTTTAATGATATCGCAATTAAAGATTTGTTAGAACAAGTGGTTGAGTGATTTTATTTATTTCATAATGCATTGATTTTAAGTAATGCATAGTGTGCAATTTTAGTGCAATTATTTAAAAAACTATAAGACTCTAAATAATTTATTTTTGATTAGTTTGTCTGCTTGGTAAACGGAAGATTGATTTATTGCTATTATGTAATTGATTGAAAACATTAGTTACGCTACGTGTTGTTCTAGTATAAGTATTTATGTATTAATTAAGGAAAATCCTATGCGTAATAAATTTACACTGTCGCTGTTATTTGCTCCCATACTAGTAGTTTCAGGATGTTTAGGTGGTGGGGGTGATGGTGGAACAGATTCTTTATCGATAACTGGCGTTGCGATAGATGGTTATCTTGGTCAAGCAACTGTCTGTTTAGATCTGAATCGAAATATGGTCTGTGATGATAACGAACCGCGAGCTATCACGGCGGCGGATGGCACTTATACCATAACTGGGGTAACACAAGCTCAGATTAATAATTTTCCTGTTGTGGTGGAAGCTATTGCAGGTACAACAACAGACACTGACTTAAACGGTGACTTAATTCCACGTTCCTTTTCACTGACAAGTCCGCCAGGTCAAGGTGCAGTGGTTAGTCCCCTCACAACAATGGTTCAGGCAGATATGTTTGCTAGAGGTGTAAATTTAAATTTTGCAACAAAATCTATTGCAAAGCTATTAAGCAAAGATGAGGCCAGCGTTTTAAATGACTTTATTAGTGATTCGGGTGAAAACTCTGAAACGCATCGCTTCGCACAAATCATTGCGCGGATGCTTGTCTCGCTATCTGAAGATCTTGAAAAACTAGAAGGTGATAGCTTAGCTAAGCAGTCCTTTGCTGAGGAAACAATCTTAAAGTACCTAGACGTTATAGTTGGTCAGGATTTATCTTCTTCAACTGTGGATGAGTTACAAAATGATGCAGATGAAATCCGTAATTCATTAATTACTGCTGGAGTTAAGGAGTTCACTAAGAATGAAACAAAACTTCAGGAGCAATTAGATCTCAAGCAAGAGCGCAATCAAATCAGTTTAGGCCGAGGATTTCTTTCAACAAATGACTTTTTAGATTTATTTACTACAACCAGTCCTTTCATTTATGAAATTTATAGAGATGGAAAAGAGGAAGGCATAACAAAGATTCATTTTGATGCAACGCAAGGGGTGGGTTACGACATTAGGTGTAAAAGGGGGAATAATTTTTCAAGTTGCTTCCCGGGGAACATTGCAGACCTTGAAGGAGCGTCTGGAAATTTCGATTATCCTTTTGAGTTTGTTGATGGTGAGTTGGTCGTTTATTCGGATGAAGGGGAAACAAAAGCATTTGCAAAAATTACTTACGTTAATGAGACTGATATATCTGGAAAAACTTTTTCCATGGCATCCTTAAATTATTTTGGGCAATTTGATAGAGACGAAGTTGTACTTGCTAAGCGAATTATCTTTCCACCAGGATCAATTATGTATGAGTATGGTCTTGAACATATTGGCCGTAGTGAGCCTTCGCTTGCTGATTTGAATTGTAGTAATACGTTTGATTTTAACTGTGCTGATAATAAAAATCTTGGTTCAGTAACAGATTTAAAAAACGATCTTCTTAAAGATGGGAAGCGGTTTGTCGAAGAAAATAATGACGGCGTTAAGTTTGAATGGTGGTTTTCAGATAATATGGAAAAAATCAATTATTGCCTAAAAGGAAATTGTGATGAAACAACCTTAGCAGTTAATTCTTACTATAACTTTCGAGCGGGTGAATTCTTGTATTATTTTGAAATGCCAAATTTTATTAAAAACAGACAGTCTAGACTAGAAGTTTTTATTGAAGATCAAGGAGCTGCATATGAAAAAATTAACGGTGGTTGGTACTTAAATGATTATATACGTATGGCCGGTGCTTTCAATAAAATAGCGGCAGAGGCGATTAATGAACAAGTATTTTCATCTGAACCATAGTCTTTTGAAGCCTGAGTTTAAGAGGTTTTTATAACGTTACGTCATTCCTTAAATTTTTTAAAAAAAGGAATGACGTGTGAAAACATCTCATACAATTTCGATAAATCAATTAAAGAACCCCAACTTAGGAAAGTCTCCACTTTACAAGACTCCTTAATTATGGCATCTATAGATAAAGCTTTTGTTGTAATTAACCCATAAGTTAAATAAAAATTGTGTTTTACAGAAAATCTAATTGCCTACTTCCTCATTAGTTGTTCAAAAGTATGCTTATTTAAATCTCATGTTTGAATAAGCTATTAATTTGTTAAAAATATTCAGTTGCGTCTTTTCTGTTTGGGTATAAGATAACTTAATATCACGCTATTCATTCCAATTCGTTAACTTGCTCGTGCTGCATTAGTGCTAGCTATACATTCTGTATTAAACTGGCAGTCCGCTTTTTTTCTAATCCTTCGAAGATTGCCTTTACCCTTTTGCAGGCAGTAGCTACCAAACTCTATGACAAAAAAGAAGAATGAAAATTTTTTGGTTCTTGGTAATTCTTGATTTTGACTGCTCCCTATTAATTTGAGACATGTCTGTCCCCCGCGTTAATGATTTTATAAAACTCTATATTATCGCGTTATTATTTTATGGTTCTAGGACAGTTTTTTTGGTGATGAGAATCATACAGAAGTCTACTTTGGATTTTTATTGGCTGGTGTTTTTAGCTTAAATCGGTCAAAATAGCGCCAATTTATTTGTCAGTGACCATAGGTTAAGTCCATTGAAACGCCAAGATTTTTATTTTGATTTGCCAGAAGCCTTAATTGCCCAACAACCTACCTCTGAGCGTCGAGCTAGTCGATTGTTGGTGCTGCAAGGCACAGCACTTCACGACAAGCAGTTTGTTGATATTCTGGATTTTATCCAGCCGAATGATTTGCTAGTCTTTAATAACACCAAGGTCATTCCGGCACGCTTGTTTGGCAAAAAAATGACCGGTGGTCAAGTAGAGTTACTGATCGAGCGCATTATTAGCGATCATCAAGCCTTATGTCATATCCGATCGTCTAAATCACCAAAGCCTGGCACCAAGTTAGTTATTGAAGACGCCTTTGAGGTGGAAGTGACTGGGCGACAAGGGGCGTTGTTTTTAGTTACCTTTGATCCTACCAAAACACCGCTAGAATGGGTGGAAGCCTATGGCCATATGCCACTACCGCCTTACATTGAGCGTGCTGATACGGACGCGGATAAAAACCGTTATCAAACCGTTTATGCCAGCAGGCCTGGTGCGGTAGCCGCGCCAACAGCAGGCCTGCATTTTGATGAAGATATCCTAGCCGCAATTAAAGCTAAGGGTACGGATATTGGTTTTGTCACCCTGCACGTTGGGGCGGGTACGTTTAAACCGGTACAAGTGGATGACATTAACCAACACACCATGCATTCGGAATGGCTGGAGGTGCAACCAGGCCTGGTTGAACAGGTCAAGGCGGCAAGAGCCAAAGGCGGTCGGGTGATTGCGGTAGGCACTACCTCAGTACGCTGTTTAGAGTCAGCATCCCAGCATGGTGAGCTGCGACCTTACACTGGCGATACCGATATTTTTATTACCCCAGGCTATCAGTTTCAGCAGGTGGATGTGCTATTGACCAATTTTCATTTGCCGGAATCGACATTAATCATGCTCGTTAGTGCCTTAGCAGGCTATGACAATACCATGAATGCTTATCGCCATGCGGTAGAACAACGCTATCGGTTTTTTAGTTATGGCGATGCGATGTTGGTATTTAACCAAGCTTCTCTGAGCTGAGCCGGTGTGCTCCAGCGACGCCTCTTTTTGCGCAGCAAAAAGCCGAAGGAGTCGGGGCACATGGGCGGAAGCGCATTGAACAATCTAGGCAGGAATAAGATTTAAATGGAATTTGAATTAGATAATCAAGATGGCCGCGCTCGACGTGGACGGCTGAAATTTGAGCGCGGAACAGTTGAAACACCCGCCTTTATGCCGGTAGGCACCTATGGGTCGGTTAAGGGTATGACGCCAGAAGAAATCACCCAAACCGGCGCGCAAATAATTTTAGGCAATACCTTCCATTTAGCGATTCGACCGGGTACTGAGATCATTAAGCTTCATGGCGATTTGCATGATTTTATGCACTGGCAAGGGCCGATTTTGACCGACTCTGGTGGCTTCCAAGTGTTTAGTCTGGGCAAAATGCGCAAGATTACCGAAGCAGGCGTTACCTTCGCTAATCCCGTTAATGGCTCAAAAATTTTTATGGGGCCTGAAGAATCGATGCAAATTCAGCGCGATTTGGGTTCGGATATTGTGATGATATTTGACGAATGCACCCCTTATCCAGCGACCCATATTGAAGCCGATGTGTCGATGCGATTATCCTTGCGTTGGGCTCAGCGTTCCAAAGAAGCCCATGGTGATAATCCAGCCGCTTTGTTTGGCATTGTGCAGGGTGGCATGTATGCCGATTTACGCAAGGAATCGGCTGAAAAATTACAACAAATCGGTTTTGATGGCTATGCCATTGGTGGTTTGTCGGTGGGTGAGCCAAAAGAAGATATGAAGCGGGTGCTTGATGCCACCGAACCCTTGTTGCCAAACGACAAGCCGCGTTATTTGATGGGGGTGGGTAAGCCAGAAGATATAGTTGAGGCCGTGCGCCGTGGCATTGATATGTTTGATTGTGTCATCCCGACCCGTAACGCGCGTAATGGCTTTTTATTCACCCATACTGGGGTGGTGAAAATTCGTAACGCGGTGCATAAAACCAGTTTAGAGCCGGTGGATGCTCAATGCGATTGTTATACCTGTCAAAACTATAGCCGGGCGTATTTGCATCATTTAGATAAGTGCGGTGAAATCCAAGGTGCGCGCCTAAATACTATTCACAATTTGCATTACTACCAAACATTAATGCGTGATATTCGCACCGCAATTAGTCATCATCAGTTTGAACAATTTGTGGTCGATTTTTATGCCGCTCGTGGTTTATCGGTGCCGCCGCTTAGCTGACTTGCTTGATGTGCGTGGGTAGCGCAATTAAAAAAGCTGATTTTTATGGTTAGTTGTGCCAAAATACGGCGATTATTTATTTTTGAATTTTAAGGAGTAGGGCATGGATTTTTTTATTAGCAATGCAATGGCAGAGGGCGGCGGTTCAGGTGGTGCGGGCTGGGAAGGCCTTATTCCGTTAATTTTGTTATTTGTTATTTTCTATTTCTTATTGATTCGTCCGCAACAGAAAAAAGTTAAAGATCACCGCAAATTAGTGGGTGAAGTTCAAAAAGGTGACGAAGTAATAACCTACGGTGGTATTGGTGGCAAAATTCGCGACCTCGATGAGGCTTTTTGTGAACTAGAAATTGCGCCCAATGTGATTGTTAAATTAGATCGCCAAAATATTGCCCGTCTATTGCCAAAAGGTACCTTAAAAACTGCCGGTATTGCCGGTAAATCTGCCGATACAGATGCCAAGGTTGATACTAAAGCTGAAGTTCAAGCAGCTGAGTCTGCTGACTCGACATCAACCGAGACTAAAGAAACCAAGTAATTGTTGCTTGGTGTTTGAAAGGGGCTCATGCCCCTTTTTTCTTCGCCACAACTCCATTAGTAGCTAACTTTCAATAGCCCAATTTAGCTGAAGGCTTGTTTTATGTTTGAATCACAACGTCAGATTATTTCAAACCGTTTTCCGGCATGGAAGTATTTGTTGATTATTGCCGTGGTCGTGCTGGGTATTACTTATGCAATGCCCAATCTTTTCGGTGATGACCCATCGGTACAAGTATCCTCAACCCAAGCAGGGCAGTTTAATGAGCGTACAACCGAGGAAATTGAACAGCGTTTAATTGCCGCAGGTTTAACACCCAAATTGCTCAGCTTTGATGGTAATCAATATTTGATCCGTTTTGATGATGTTGACACGCAATTACAAGCCAACGACTTAATGCGTGAAATGTTTGGCCGTCAGGCCGTGGTTGCTTTGAATTTAGCACCAGCAACCCCAGGGTTATTGCGAGCTGTAGGTGGGCAGCCTATGTATTTAGGTTTGGATTTACGCGGTGGCGTCCATTTCTTAATGGATGTTGATATGGACGCGGCAGTCGCCGGTGCCTATCGCCGCTTTGATGACGAAGTGCGCAATCTATTACGTGATGAACGGGTGCGTTATCAAACGGTTGAATATCAAGATGAAACTTTACGGGTTATTTTTCGTTCAGCCGAGGCGCGTGACCAAGGTTTGGTCATCATTAACCGTGAGATGAGTAACGAATTGCAAACTCGTGCCTTAGACGAGGGTGAGCAAGCACTGGTTGAAATGCGTTTGGCCTCCAGCGTTATTGCTGAAACCAAGCGATTTGCATTGCAGCAAAACATCACCACGCTTCGTAATCGTATTAACGAGTTGGGTGTTGCAGAGCCGGTGATTCAACAACAGGGCGAGCGGCGGATTGTGGTGCAATTACCTGGGGTGCAGGATACGGCACGCGCGAAAGAAATTTTAGGCGCAACCGCAACCCTAGAATTCCGTTTAGTGGATGAACGCGGTGATGCGGAACGGGCCGAGCGCACCGGTGCCGTACCACCGAATACCCAATTGTTTAACTTCCGTGATGGTCGTCCGATTTTGTTACAGCGTAATGTGATTGTGACCGGTGAAAGCGTGATTAATGCCCAATCAGGGATTGATGCCCAACAGGGTTCGCCACAAGTCAGTGTTACTCTGGATGGTGCAGGTGGCCGCCGGATGTTGGCAACCACGCGTGACAATATCGGTAATCGCATGGCGGTGGTGTTTATTGAGAGCCGTGTTGAAACCGTGGAACGTGATGGTGAATTGGTACGTGAACGTATCGTGACTCGCGATGTTATTAACGCCGCGGTCATTCGTGATCAATTTGCCAATCGTTTCCAAATCACCGGTCTATCAAGTTCACAAGAAGCACAGAACCTAGCGTTGTTACTGCGTGCCGGTGCCTTGGCCGCTCCCATGGAGATTGTCGAGGAGCGTACGGTTGGACCGAGCTTGGGTCAGGACAATATTAACCAAGGCTTAATGTCGGTGATCTTTGGTTTTATTTTGGTGCTTATTATCATGGCTTGGCGTTACAAGGCGTTTGGGATGATTGCTAACGTGGCGCTAACCGTTAACTTGGTGGTAATCGTTGCTGTGCTCTCGTTGTTGCAAGCCACCTTAACCTTACCAGGGATTGCTGGGATTGTATTAACCGTCGGGATGGCCGTTGATGCCAACGTGCTGATATTTGAGCGGATCCGTGAAGAAATGAAAAAGGGCTCGATACAAAATGCCATCCATTCGGGTTATGAAAAAGCTTTTGTGACCATTGCCGATGCCAACATCACCACGCTGATAGCAGCTATTGTGTTATTTAGTTTTGGTACGGGGCCGATTAAAGGCTTCGCGATTACCCTAAGTATTGGTATCGCGACCTCTATGTTTACCGCTATTCTCTTAACTCGCGGGTTGGTGAATTGGCGTTATGGTAATAAACGTGTCACCAAGTTGTGGATATAGGAGAGTGCTATGACGACTAAACAAACCGCAACGACCCCAGACAGCACAGTAGAAACAGCTCAGTCGACACCAATGGACTACGGCAAGATTAAGTTTATGAAAATTAGAACCCCGGCGGTACTATTTTCAGTCTTGTTGATCATCGCATCATTATTAGGTCTTTGGTACAAGGGACTTAACTTAGGCGTCGATTTTACTGGTGGTACCATCATCGAGTTAACCTATCCACAAGGTGCGGATTTAACTGAAATCCGTACCCATCTAGTAGCTGCTGGCTATGAAGAAGCGCAAGTACAGCATTTTGGGTCATCACGAGAAGTGTTGATTCGGATTGCGCCGCGTGGCGATATGGCATCAGCAACCTTAAGTAATGAAGTGATGGCAGCCTTACAGCAGGCGAGCGATCAACTGATTGATTTACGCCGTGTCGAATTTGTAGGGCCACAAGTTGGTGAAGAGCTCACGACGGATGGGGCTTTAGCGGTGCTTTATGCGTTAATTGGTATTTTAATCTATGTTGCATTACGGTTTGAATATCGTTTCTCGTTGGGAGCTATCACAGCACTCGTCCACGACGTTGTGATTACACTGGGGGTATTTGCCTGGACTCAAATTCAATTTGACTTAACAGTATTAGCTGCGATTTTGGCCATTATAGGTTACTCGCTAAACGATACCATCGTTGTGTTTGACAGAATACGGGAAAACTTTCGAACCGTGAGAATCGGCACACCAGCAGAAGTCACTAATAAAGCGCTCAATGATATGCTAGCGCGAACCTTAATGACTTCCTTAACCACCTTGCTCGTATTGTCAGCGTTGTTTTTCTTAGGTGGCGAGATTATTCATGGGTTTGCTACCGCCTTGATAATTGGTGTTATTGTGGGTACCTACTCATCCATTTATGTTGCCAGTAATACCGCGTTGCTATTGGGCGTATCTAAGCAAGATTTGATGCCGCCGGTTAAAAAAGAAGGTGGTGCAGATGATTTGTCGGATGACGAGCTCCATAAAGACTTTCTTGCGCAAGAGGCCAAGCGAAAAGCACAAGATTAGCAGGCCTGCTGGATGATAATGCACAGCAGATTCAACAAGGTTGGATCTGCTGTTTTGTTTTAACTTGATTATTTGAGTAGTAGATTAAATTCATGTCTTTGATTCTAGAAACCACCCGTCGTCGCACTTTTGCGATTATTTCTCATCCGGATGCCGGCAAAACCACCGTTACCGAAAAACTTTTGTTGTACGGCGGTGCGATTCAAATGGCCGGTGCGGTAAAAAGTCGCAAGACTGATCGTGGTGCGACCTCGGACTGGATGAAAATGGAGCAAGAGCGGGGTATTTCAGTTGCGTCATCTGTTATGCAGTTCCTTTATAAAGAGGTGATGATGAACCTACTGGATACCCCCGGGCATGAAGACTTTTCCGAGGATACCTATCGGGTTTTAACAGCGGTAGATTCGGCGCTAATGGTTATCGACGTAGCGAAGGGTGTAGAGGATCGCACGATAAAACTTATGGAAGTGTGTCGCCTGCGTGATACGCCAATTTTAACCTTTATCAACAAACTCGACCGAGAAGGCAAAGAACCTATTGAATTGTTGGATGAAGTCGAAGATGTGTTAAAAATTGAATGTGCGCCAATGACCTGGCCGATCGGCATGGGCAAGCGTTTTAAAGGTATTTATCATCTTTACAGTGATACGATTCGTCTGTTTGCACAGGCTGATGGTCAGCGAGCGAGTGAAGGTGAAGTCATCAAGGGTCTTGACAACCCACGACTCGATGAACTGATTGGTAGTATGGCCGATGAATTGCGTGAGGAAATTGAACTGGTGCGCGGTGCCAGCCACGAATTTGAATTGAGCTCATTTTTAGCAGGCAAGCAAACCCCGGTGTTTTTTGGCTCAGCGGTAAACAACTTTGGTTTGCAAGAGTTGCTCGATGGCTTTGCCCAATATGCGCCGCCACCGAAAGGCCGTGAAACCGAAGATCGCTTTGTGAAAGCGGACGAAGAAAAAATGACCGGCTTTGTGTTTAAAATCCAAGCCAATATGGATCCGGCACATCGTGACCGTGTTGCGTTTATGCGCATAGTATCGGGTAAATACGAGGCCGGTAAAAAACTCAAACACGTGCGCATTGGCAAGGACGTTAAAATCTCCAAAGCGATTACCTTCCTAGCCAACAAACGTGAACAAGCGGAAGAAGCCTATCCTGGTGACATTATTGGCTTGCATAACCACGGTACGATTAAGATTGGCGATACGTTTACGGAAGGCGAAATCTTAAAATTTACCGGTATCCCTAACTTTGCGCCGGAATTATTCCGTCGTGCACGTTTAAAAGACCCAATGAAAATGAAGGCCTTACAAAAAGGCTTAACCCAGCTTTCAGAGGAGGGCGCAACCCAGTTGTATCGCCCGATTGCCAATAATGATCTGATTTTGGGCGCGGTTGGGGTGCTACAGTTTGAAGTAGTGGCACAACGTCTGGCCGATGAATATAACGTGGCTTGCCAATTCGAACCTGTCAATGTCGCGACGGCGCGCTGGGTCGTTGGTGATAAAGCTGAAATAGCTAAGTTTTTGGATAAGGTGACCGATAACGTCGCTTACGATGCCGCCGATCAGCTGGTGTATATTGCCCCAACGCGAGTGAACTTACAGCTCACAGAAGAACGCTGGCCGACACTAAAGTTTGTCGCTACCCGCGAACATTAATGCGCAAAAACTTCTATTCGATGAGGCTGGATAGCGTTATCTAACGTTGAATGAGTTTATAGTGAAAAGTCATTGTGGCTTGGGTGCAGGCCTGGTTGGAACAACCAGGCTGCTGGATGAGGCTTGGTTATTTGATGTCTTTTATTAGCCTTCTTGCGACTCAAGAAACTTTTCGACATCTAAAGCCGCCATACAACCAGCCCCTGAAGAGGTGATGGCTTGTTTGTAAACCTGATCCATGACATCACCCGCCGCAAATACCCCAGGAATTGAGGTTGCAGTTGCGTTGCCTTCTAAACCGCTTTTTACTTTGATGTAGCCATTAATCATCTCCAACTGACCGGCAAAAATATCGGTATTTGGTGTGTGACCGATAGCAATAAAAACGCCCGCCACATCAAGGTCTTGCGTCGCATCACCATCACGCTCGCGAATACGTAAGCCAGTAACCCCTGTTTTATCACCCAGTACGTCATCTACGACGCTATTGTAGATAATTTTGACGTTGCCTTCTTTAGATTTTTTAATTAATTGGTCGGAAAGTATTTTTTCACTGCTAAATTTATCCCGGCGGTGAATAATAGTTACCTCAGCAGCTATGTTTGATAGATATAGAGCTTCCTCAACTGCGGTATTACCCCCACCGATAACCGCGACTTTTTGGTTGCGATAGAAAAACCCATCGCAGGTCGCGCAGGCTGAAACCCCTTTGCCTTTAAACGCCGTTTCGGATTCTAAACCTAAGTACTTGGCTGACGCACCTGTCGCAATAATCAATGCATCACAGGTATATTCACTGTTATCGCCAACCAGTTTAAATGGTCGCTTGGATAAATCAGCGGTATGGATATGATCAAACAAAATCTCAGTACCAAACCGTTCAGCATGTTTTTGCATTCGCACCATTAAATCTGGCCCCGTAAGTCCCTCTGGGTCACCTGGCCAATTATCCACTTCCGTAGTAGTGGTCAATTGGCCGCCTTGTTGCATACCGGTCACTATGACGGGCTCAAGGTTGGCGCGAGCCGCGTAGACAGCGGCCGAGTAACCAGCAGGGCCTGATCCGAGAATTAATAGTTTGCAATGCTTGGTCGTCATAGTTTTTCCTCTCATTCGTATCCGTTTAGAGTGATTAGGTCTTATTATTAATAAGCTTATGTTAAAATTTTAACAGTTTTTGGCCTAGGAATGACACAGTCACAGCGTCAATTCATAATTAAAGATTTAAATGTTCCCCCGTTTTTAAAAATTGGATTTCAAATACATGGTCTCAGCCACTAATGCTTCACGAAGCAGCGAGCAAGCTAAACCCACTCATTGGTTATTAAAAGATGTCATCTTTATTGCAGGTATTACCTTAGCGCTATTTATCTTATTGGTGCTTTACAGCTACGACCCAAACGATCTCGGTTTTCAGCAAGCCGGTCAAAGTGGCGTTGTTTTAAATTTTGGCGGGGCGACTGGTGCGTGGCTTTCGTCTATCTTATTTTATGTGTTTGGTATTTTTGCGTTTGCTTGGTCACTCGGTCTATTGGTGATCAGTTGGCTCGTGTTACGCAATCGACGCAATGATGAATTTGATATTGCTCGGATTGCGCTAAGTCTTGTCGGTGTCGTGCTTGTTGTGGTCAGTGGTTCGGCATTGGCGAGTTTGTTTGTGAGTCCTGATGCTACATGGGTTGCTCTGCCATTTTATGCGGGAGGTGTGGTTGGCTTTGAGCTCAGTAAATTTTTGGTCTCACAGTTTGACTTACTGGCGACAACGCTGCTATTGATTGCACTAATGGCGGTTGGGTTTAGTTTGGCCTTAGCTCGTTCTTGGTTATCTATTTTTGAGCAAACCGGTAGCGGTTTTTGGCAGAGTGTTGGCTGGTTAAAACCACGCTTAGCGGGCATGGCGAGCTACCTTTTAACCCAACAAAAACGTATTCCTTGGCGTGCGATAGCACAGGGCTTCACAGCTAAACTACAGCAGGCTGCATTCTCGGCACAGGGTCGGATTAAAAAAATGACATCTGCTCATGACGCAGTTTCAGCTTCGGTTACCTTATCGGCTAGCGGAGAAGGCCAGACTAAACTCGTACGAAAGCCCCCTTTAATTAAAACGCTGGCGTCGGTAGATGCACAACAAGATTCGGATGTTGTGACAGACGTAGCGGTTAAAAAATCCTTTGATTTTGGCAGCCTTAAAGATGTGGCCAAAGGTCTGCGCACGCCGAGCTTGTTTGGTGATGATGCGAAGTCACCAGAAATGGCGGATTCACCGCCCAAAACCCAAAAAATGCCCACCTTAGGCGATACGGCAGACCTAGCAGCGAACGCGAAGCACAAACCCCAGCAGTTAGGCGATCTCAGTGAGCTCGCAGTTCAAGATACCCCAGCCGTATCACCCCAGTCGATTGAGACAACGCCTGTGGCACCAGCGCAAACTGCTTTAGCGCCAATGACTAGCAACGACTATCAAGTACCTGGCGTTGATTTATTGGACCCGGCCAGAGTCTACAAAGATCGTTATACTGCCGAGCAGTTATTAGACCTGTCAAAACTGTTAGAAACCCGTTTGCTAGAGTTTGGGGTAACCGCCACGGTTGAAGCGGTATTACCAGGTCCAGTGGTAACACGTTTTGAGCTAATGCCAGCGCCGGGTGTCAAAGTCAGCCAAATTAATAATCTTGCGAAAGACTTGGCACGGGCGATGTCGGTGCAATCGGTGCGCGTGGTCGATGTGATTCCAGGCAAGCCGTATGTCGGTATTGAGATTCCGAATGAAAATCGTGAAATCGTCAGCTTTAAAGACGTATTAAAATCGCCGGCTTTTCAAGACAGTGATGCCTTACTAACCCTTGGTTTAGGCAAGGATATTGAAGGGCAGCCGGTGGTCGCTAATTTAGCGAAAATGCCACACCTATTGGTTGCCGGCACCACCGGATCGGGTAAATCGGTTGGGGTGAACAGTATGATAATCAGCATGTTGTTGAAAGGGCGACCGGATCAAATCAAATTTATTATGATCGACCCAAAAATGTTGGAGTTATCCATTTATGGCGACATTCCCCACTTGTTGACGCCCGTGGTGACCGACATGAGTGATGCCGCAAATGCCTTGCGTTGGTGCGTATTTGAAATGGATCGTCGCTATCAATTGATGGCAAAAATGGGTGTACGTAACATTGCCGGTTTTAATGAAAAGGTGCAAGCAGCGATAGATGCTGGTCAGCCCATTATCGACCCCTTATTCGAGCAAGCCGCCAATCATGGCATGGCAATAGCCGATGAAGCACCCACGCTAACGCCGCTACCATTTATTGTCGTCATTATTGATGAATTTGCCGATATGATTATGGTGGTCGGTAAAAAGGTCGAAGAGTTGATTGCCCGCTTGGCGCAAAAAGCCCGTGCATCAGGGATCCATTTGGTGCTCGCCACCCAGCGTCCGTCGGTAAACGTGATTACCGGCTTGATAAAAGCCAACGTGCCGACCCGAATTTCCTTCCAGGTGTCCTCAAAAATTGATTCGCGGACTATTCTCGATCAGATGGGGGCGGAGAGCTTATTAGGAATGGGTGATATGTTGTATTTGCCACCAGGCAGTGGTTCACCATTGCGTGTTCACGGTGCCTTTGTCTCTGATGACGAAGTGCATCGAGTGGTGGATTTTATTAAACAACAAGGCGCCCCGCAATATTTACCAGAAATAACGCATGATCATGAAAATGGCGGCAGTGCCGTGAGCAGTAACGGCGCTGGTAGTGATGATGCGGAGTCCGACCCACTTTATGATGAAGTGGTCGCTTTTGTAATTGAAGGCGGTCGAGTCAGTATTTCGATGGTACAACGTCGTTTTAAAATTGGTTACAACCGTGCCGCGCGCATTGTGGAAGCGATGGAAGCGGCCGGGGTGGTATCGACGATGCAAGCCAATGGGGTAAGGGAAGTCTTAACCCCCAGACATGATTAATGGCGTGTTCACTCATTAAACGTTAGTTTTAAGGATTTTTATGACAGTTCGGCATTTTTTTAGTGGGTTGTGGTTAAGCCTTGCCTTGTTACCAGGCCTGGTTGTGGCGCAAACGCCGCATCCCTTGCAGCAAGCCATAGATCAACTGGTGACCTTTCAAGCGGATTTTGTGCAAGAACAACCGGAAGAGCATTTTTTTCGGGTTAATCGCGCGTTTGGTGAATTTTATTTAGCGCGTCCAGGGATGATGCGTTGGAACTATACGCGCCCAGACCCACAGCAAATTCTAGTTGATGGTCGTCATTTGTGGGTTTATGAACCCGAACTCGCGCAGGTTACCGTGCAACGAGTCACTGAGATTCAGGGTGATATTCCGTTGGCGTGGTTATTATTTGATGAACCCATTGAGCAAACCTATCGGATTATTGATGCGGGTCAGCGTGATGGCTTAACCTGGTATAACTTGCGCCCACGTCGCGCCACCTTTTTTCAAAGTATTGAAGTGGGCTTAAAAGATCAACAAATTCATGCGGTTTGGATGTACCAGGGTGCAACCGAAGTCACCAAGGTGACATTTAGCAATATTCAACAAAATCAGCCGATCGCCTATGAGCATTTTGAATTACAGCTAGATGGCAATGTCGATTATTTTGGTGAGTTTTAAACGTGTCGATGTTTGCTGGCAGGCCGGCTTATCAACCGCTCGCTGAACGCCTGCGGCCGCAGTGTCTGACTGACTTTGTAGGGCAATCGCATTTAGTGGCGCCAGGTCGTGCTATCGAACGCGCCTTAGCTCAGCAGCATTTACACTCGATGATTTTTTGGGGCCCGCCAGGCACCGGTAAAACCTCGCTAGCTCGCTTAATTGCTCAGCAGTCGAATCGCTTGTTTCTAGCCCTGTCAGCGGTGTTAGACGGTGTTAAAGAAGTACGCAAGGCGGTAGAGCAGGCACAGGCTGAACGAGAACTCACTGGACAGCCGGCACTATTATTTGTTGATGAAGTGCACCGTTTTAACAAGGCTCAGCAGGATGCGTTTTTGCCCTATGTTGAAGATGGTACAGTTATTTTTATTGGTGCGACCACCGAAAACCCATCATTTGAACTCAATCGTGCCTTATTGTCGAGAGCACGTGTCTATGTCCTTGACCCACTTACTCAGGCCGATTTATTACCCTTGATTGATCGCGCTGTTGATCTGTTAGCAATCGACCTAGGCCAAGGTATCATCCTTGAAGATGACGCCAAAACTTGGTTGTTAAATGCCGCAGAGGGTGATGCACGCAGGCTATTAAACGCGCTCGAACAAGTCATTGATTTTGCAGAAAATACACCAGCAGGTCTGGTAGTGAAAGCTGATATTTGTCGGAAAGTCATCGCACGTGGCTTAGCCGGATTTGATAAGCAGGGCGATGCCTTTTATGATCAAATATCGGCATTGCACAAATCAATACGTGGCTCTGACCCGCAAGCCGCGCTTTATTGGCTAACCCGTATGTTAGCCGGTGGTGCCGACCCTCGTTATTTAGCGCGACGTTTAATCCGCATGGCGTCAGAAGAAATTGGCAATGCTGATCCACGAGCATTAAGCACGGCGATAGATGCGGCGCAGGCCTATGAACGTCTGGGTTCACCCGAAGGTGATCTAGCACTCGCGCAAGCAGCGACTTATTTAGCGGTAGCGCCCAAATCGAATGCGGTTTATGTAGCATACAATCAAGCATTAAGCTGTGCGAAGCAAACAGGTGCTTTGCCCGTGCCTAAACATTTACGAAATGCGCCAACTGAACTCATGAAGCAATTAGATGTTGGCGCAGGCTATCGTTATGCGCATGATGAGCCGGATGCATTTGCCGCCGGAGAGTGTTACTTTCCGGATGCTATGTCAGAACAGGTGTTTTATCAACCGGCAGAACGTGGTTTAGAAATTAAAATCAACGCTAAAATGACAGAGTTGGCTGAATTAAATCGCCAGTCGTCCGCGCAACGACGCAAGAAGGGAACACTATGACCTTGATGTTTTGGGTGGCTATTGCCGTAGGGAGTGCACTTGGTGGCATGGCGCGGTTTGCCATGTCTCACGCGACTTATGAGTGGTTGGGGCGTGATTTTGCCTGGGGTACGCTCGGCGTTAACGTAACCGGTTCTTTTTTTGTCGGTCTATTAACCCTGCTACTGTTAGATAAGTGGGCCGTGTCGGCGGAATGGAAAGCGTTTTTAATCGTTGGATTTTTAGGTTCATTTACAACCTTTGCGACCTTCTCCTACGAAACCTTACAGTTTATTCAATTGGGTGACTGGTTAAAAGCGATGTTAAACATTTTAGCCAGTGTGCTACTCAGTATCCTAGCTGTCTTGCTTGGGTTTTGGGTCGCCAAACAGTTTTTAGTCTTATAACCTACAGATAATCTAGAGAGTGCTATGTTAGATACCAAACGTCTTCGCAATGATATCAACCAAGTCTTGGCCAGTTTAGCCAAGCGCAACTTTTCGTTTGACTATGCGCAGTTTCAAACCCTCGAAGCAAAACGCAAACAATTACAAACCGATACTGAAACCCTGCAAGCGCAGCGTAATCAAAGTGCGAAAGCTATTGGGCAGGCAAAAGCCAAGGGAGAAGATATTGCCCCGTTATTGACGTCGGTAGCGAGCTTAGGTGAACAACTGGATCGTAACAAAGCAGAGCTTGACAGCGTTCAGAACCAACTGGATGAGATGTTGTTAGCGACTCCTAATTTGCCGCATGACTCCGTACCAGCAGGCCTAGATGAGTCGGGCAATATTGAGGTATCGCGCTGGGGTACGCCACGTAGCTTTGATTTTACACCACTGGACCATGTTGCCATTGCTGAGCAACGGGGTTGGTATGATAATGAGGCGGCTACCAAAATTACCGCCGGTCGTTTTTCGGTGTTAAAAGGGCCCTTGGCGCGATTACAACGTGCGCTTACCCAGTTTATGCTCGACCAACATACCCAGATTCATGACTACGAAGAAGTTTATGTGCCGTATTTGGTGAACCAAGATAGCTTGTTTGGGACAGGGCAGTTGCCAAAGTTTGCTAAAGATCTGTACAAAATTGAAAAAGACGCCGAGCACGACACGGGTGACCGTGACCTCTACTTAATCCCAACCGCTGAAGTACCGATTACCAATCTGGTGCGCGGTGAGATTGTGCCTGCCGATCAACTGCCGTTAAAGTATGTGGGACATACCCCTTGTTTTCGCTCGGAAGCCGGTTCTTATGGTCGGGATGTAAAGGGCTTAATTCGCCAGCATCAATTTGAAAAAGTGGAATTGGTGCAGTTGGTTCATCCAAACGACTCCTATATGGCATTAGAGGCTTTAACAGAACACGCCGCCGCCATTTTGGAGGCACTTGAGTTACCCTATCGTAAAGTCCTATTGTGCGCCGGTGATATGGGTTTTTCAGCCGCAAAAACTTACGATTTAGAGGTTTGGTTACCAGGTCAGCAGGCCTATCGTGAAATCTCGTCCTGCTCTAATTTTGAAGATTTTCAAACCCGTCGAATGTTAGCACGTTTCCGTGAAGACCAAGACAAGCCGCAGTTGCTCCATAGCTTAAATGGCTCTGGTTTGGCGGTTGGGCGCACCTTATTGGCGCTATTAGAAAACCACCAGCAAGCAGACGGAAAAGTAGCCATACCGACAGCTTTGCAGCCTTATATGGGCGGATTGACGTTCATTTAATCAAAATAGTCTTGCTCGTTTATTAACACTTATCGGCAGGCTAGAAAAAATGTGTTTGGGTGTTGCAAAGCGGTTATTTTGCTCTATAATACGCCCACATAACAAAGGTGGACTGGCTGAGTGGTTTAAGGCGGCGGTCTTGAAAACCGTTGTAGGTTAATAGCCTACCTGGGGTTCGAATCCCTAGTCCACCGCCATATAATGTAAAGGGTGCTAAATTAGCACCCTTTTTTTTCGCCTAAAATCTCAGCTAATGTTAAATTTAAAAACCTTTGATATCGCCGATGTTGTGCTTTTGAATCCGCAATCCCATTGTGATGCGCGCGGCCAATTTGTCGAGACCTTTCGCCAGGCCTGGTTAGAGCAGGTGCTGCAAAAACCTGTCAACTTTTGTCAGCATAACCTCGTGCAATCCACTAGGGGCGTGTTGCGGGGTCTACACTTTCAGCGCCCACCCTATGCGCAGGCCAAACTGATTCAGGTTATTGAAGGTGAGATTTTTGACGTCATGGTTGACCTTAGGCGCAGCAGCTCCACCTTTGGCAAAACTCTGAACCTGCACTTGTCGGCTAAAACACCTCAGACACTCTATATACCAGCAGGCCTGGCCCACGGTTATTTGGTATTAAGTGAACAAGCTACCGTCTTGTATCAGGTGGATCAGTATTATCAACCCGATGCGGATGCCGGTTTGGCCTATAATGACCCCGACCTGAAGATTGCCTGGCCAAAATTGAGTTGCAAATATCATGTGTCGCCAAAGGATCAACAACAACCCAGCTGGAAGGCGCTTATTCGCGATGACAAACTCTTTCTATAACCGATCTAATGCGGATAAGCCAATTTTAGTTATTGGCCAGCACGGTCAGCTAGGCCAGTCGCTGCAAAAGCTGGTTAGAGATGGCTCAGATTTGCTGACAATGTCTGCTGGCGCTGATTTTAGGTTTGTGGGGCGAGATGCGCTAGATTTGTCGTCAAATGCCTCGATCCTAGGCTATTTTGCCGATAAAGACTTTGGAGCGATTATTAATTGCGCGGCTTATACCGCAGTAGACAAAGCAGAGTCTAATGCTCAATTAGCAGAACAAATTAATCACCTGGCTGTTGCCCAGCTGGGGGCAATTGCCCAACAGCAATCCATTCCGTTGATTCATATCTCAACCGATTATGTGTTTAATGGTCAGGCGTGTCGCCCTTATCTTGAAGCGAATTTAACAGCACCCATCAATGTTTATGGTGCGACAAAACAACGTGGTGAGCAGGCTGTGATTGTGTCCGGTTGCCGTGGGGCGATTATTCGCACCAGTTGGCTTTATTCAGAATTTGGACATAACTTTGTGAAGACTTTGTTGCGATTGGGGCGAGAGCAAGACAGCGTAAATGTTGTTGCCGATCAAATCGGCAGCCCAACTTATGCCAGCGATTTAGCGCGGGTGATACTTAGCTTGTTACAGCACCCCGACAATTTGACTGCTCACCCCGACAGCTTCCCTGGTCATTCCGGCAGTTCCCCTGCTCATTCCGACAGCTCCCCCCGTCATTCCGGCGAAGGCCGGAATCTCCCCAACCCCAAAATGCTGAAACACATCCCACATGACAAAGGCGTATCTATTTACCATTATTCCAATAAAGGTGCCTGTTCTTGGTATGATTTTGCCAAAGCGATATTGGAACTTTCCAATAGCGACTGTAAGATCAATCCTATTGAAAGCAAAGATTATCCAACACCAGCAACACGTCCCAGCTATAGTCTGCTGGATACCACTAAAATCAAACAAGCGTTACCAGACCTGGTGATTCGCCATTGGCGTGACGCACTGCAAACCTGTTTAAACGAATTGGAACCAAAGCCATGAAAATACTCGTTACCGGCGGTGCCGGTTTTATTGGCAGCGCAGTGGTGCGCCATCTTATTAACGACACGAATTATGCGGTCGTCAATCTAGATAAACTCACCTATGCCGGCAATTTAGCTTCGGTAGCGAGCGTTAGTGATGATCCGCGTTATGCGTTTGAACAAGTTGATATATGCGATGCCGCCGAACTCAAGCGGGTATTTGAGCAACATCAACCAGATATTGTGATGCATCTAGCGGCCGAATCTCATGTGGATCGCTCTATTGATGGCCCGGCTGAATTTATTCAAACCAACATTGTCGGCACCTATACGCTGTTAGAGCAGGCGAGGGCTTATTGGGTCAAGCTAAGGGGCGATAAAAAAGCCAACTTCCGCTTCCACCATATTTCGACGGACGAGGTTTATGGCGATTTAGCCCACCCGGATGAACAGTTGGGCGATTTACCCCTATTCACCGAAACCACCGCCTACGCGCCCAGCTCACCCTACAGTGCCTCTAAGGCGGCATCCGATCATCTGGTGCGTGCCTGGCTAAGAACCTATAGCTTACCGACCCTCGTGACCAACTGCTCGAACAACTATGGCCCTTATCACTTTCCGGAAAAACTCATTCCACTAATGATACTAAACGCCTTAGCGGGCAAAGACCTGCCAGTATATGGCAAAGGTAACCAAATTCGCGATTGGCTCTATGTGGAAGACCATGCGCGAGCATTAGTGCAAGTGGCAACAAAAGGCAAAATAGGCGAAACCTATAACATCGGTGGTCACAATGAAAAACAAAACATCGAAGTGGTGAAAACGATTTGTGCGGTACTGGAAGAATTGGCACCCAGCGAAAACAACCCTAATATCGACACCTATTCGTGCCAGCCCGGCAATGCCGATAGCTATGTCGCATTGATTAGAAAAGTCGCCGACAGACCGGGGCACGATAAACGCTATGCCATTGATGCCAGCAAAATTCAGCGCGAACTGGGTTGGGCGCCACAAGAAACTTTTGAATCCGGGATTCGCAAAACCGTGCAGTGGTATTTAGATAACCAGGCCTGGTGCCGGGGATTAAAATAATGCTCAGTGCATCGGAACACGCGCGTTTAGAAAGCTTGCTAGCGGCTAAGAAAGATAGTCTTTTGCTACTCCTTGACCAGTTGATGGCTTTTGAGCAAACACACCGTGTTAGTCTTAGTGTCATCGGTTCAGTAGCTGAGCTGGCTTATTGGTTAGATTCCGACCTGGATGTGTATTTAGATCAACATTGTTCACCGCTAACCTGGTCAGCCTGGTTAGATTTGGACGCATCACAGCCCAAACTGGATGCGATATGTTATCCGTCTTCTACCTTTAAGCAAACGATCCTAGAACAGGGGAAGCGCCCCTTGCAAGTCAAGGAAGCCTTGCAACAGTTTAGCCAGTGGCATCGTTTAATCGAGCAGTTTCCGCAGCGACGCCATGATAAAATTCTGTGTACGTTAGATAATTCGGCACATTACGTTGCTCAGCTGCAGGATCGTTTAACATGGATTAAAGGTTTGTCAGCTGGGAGTTCTGGTAGTTTAGAACACGCCCGAATCGAGGATTATGCCTTTATCTATCATCAGCCGCTGAAACAGCTGGCTTTTCGGTTTGTATGGATCCTGGTGATGCTGTTATCACGGTATGAGCAGTTGTTTTCACCACAGGGTGCTGAAGTGGCACAGACCGTGACGGCAGAACAATGGCGACAGTGGGTCAAAATCTTGGCCAAACCGACGGCTACTCGGCCAGCATTAACGCTTCCTCAGTCTGAATTAGTAGCGGATCTGGTAGCGGAATTTTATGCGCAGGTCTATCCTAACAACGCGGATGTTATAAGCTACCTAAACGAATGGTTACGTCATTATGAGGTCTTCGAAACTGTCGTGCGTCATTGGGTTGCGCAGCACTGGTTACCAGAGCTTTAAGCCAAGTCAATTAAGTACTCACCAGCCTTGTTTTTTGTTAAGATGCCCCTAACCAAATGGCATGTTTCAGGGAATGTTATGTCGAAGAAAGTCTATTGTATTGCTCAATTTTTACCCAAGCCCGGTCAAGAGGCGGCTTTGTTTCAAGTTTTGCAGCAACTCGAACCCAATACGTTGCGTGAAGACGGCTGTCTTCAATATCGAGTTACGCGTCAAATTACCAGTGATTTTGCGCCCGGTAACAGTTTTCCAATCGTATTTAATGAAATTTGGGCGGATATGGCGCATTTTGAAGCCCATTGTCAGCGTCAGGAGATTCAGGACTTCTTTACCAAGTATTGTTTGGCCGACGATGGCTTAGCTGCCGATTGGAATGTCTGTGTTTATTCCGATGAACCCGACGATTATGATGCGCCATTCTTGTCAGCATAATCGCGGTAAGAGGCTTGCTATTCAAAAGAAAGGCGTTATAATTCACGCACGTTCGGGGCATGGCTCAGCCTGGTAGAGCACCGTCATGGGGTGGCGGGGGTCGTAGGTTCAAATCCTACTGTCCCGACCAAATTAAATGAAAGCCGGATAACATTATCTGGCTTTTTTTATACCTTTTTTATACCTTTTGTTTAGTACGAGTTACTATGCCAATGAATCAATCAGCTGTTCTTTAAACGCCTCTTGCTGCGCCTCACCCAAGGCTTGATTATCAATATCACTAACCAAAAAAATGTCCTCAGCTTTTTCGCCGATCGTAACAATCTTCGCATCATGTAAACGAATTTTATTATCCCGCAAGGCACTACCTACACGCGACAGCAGGCCTGGTATATCCTTTGTGATCAAAGTTAGTTCCGTAACTTGGGCAGATAACGGTTTAAACTGGATATCGGTTGGGGTGCTAAAGTGCTTAATGCGTCGCGAACGGGTGTGGTTAATGACCGGAGTAAATCCGGCATCATCATGGCTTAGTTGCTCAAGTAGCTGGTGACGTATCTCAGTCAACGCGCTCTGATCTTGAACGGGTTGATTAAGACGGTCTAAAAAATAAAACAACACGAGAGTACGGTTATCATTGCTGGTGTAAACCTTCGCTTCAACAACCGTTAAATCCAAGCGTTCAAATACTTGGGTGATTTGCGCAAATAAAAAATCACGATTTTTAGCCAGTAAAATCAACTCCGAAGCACCGCGATTACTGGTGCCATTAACCTCAATGATGGCAGGCTGGTCGCTGGCGGTCGCCAGAAGGGTGGTTAAACGGGTTAAATCCTGTGGCGAATGGCGGTTAAAAAACTGGGTATCTTGAAAAGCTTGCCACAAAAGCTGATAGTGCTCGGGTTTAAGACCCTGCTTCAGTAACATCTCGCGGGCACGCTCCTGGTGAATCAAGGCTTTTTTAGCCTTATCACGCGGAATTTCTTCCGCTTTATCGAGTGCGGTCGCCGTTTCATTATAAAGATCTAAAAACAGCACATTTTTCCAGTCGTTCCATACCTCTTTAGACGTCGAGCGAACATCAGCAAGGGTTAATAAATACAAATAATCTAAGCGTTCACGGGTCGCCACAAATTGGCGAAAACCTTCGATAACATCCGGGTCGGTTAAATCTTTGCGTTGCGCAATGGTCGAAAATTCTAAATGATGGCGAACTAGCCAAGCAATCAATTCAATATCACGAGGCGGTAGATTGTGTGCCTGGGCAAATTCTCGCGCATCCACTTCCCCTAAAATCTCATGCGCACCATCGCGACCCTTGGCAATGTCATGAAAGAGCGCCGCAAGAAACAGCACTTCTGGCTTGGTAACGCCACTTGCAACACGATGCGCGGTCGGAAATTCATAGGCATACTGTTCGATAAAAAAGCGACGTAAATTGCGAATCACCAGCAGAGTATGTTCATCGACGGTATAAGCATGAAAGATATTAAACTGCATCAAGCCGCTAATCTGGTGGAAGGCAGGAATATAGGCGGCTAATAAGCCATAGCTATGCATGCGTTTCAAAGCCGCGTTGACGCCGTTAGGTTGACGAAAAATAGCAATAAATAGCGCTTTGTTGATCGGGTCTTGGCGAAATTTTTGATCAATCAAGTGCAATGCATTACGCAGTAAACGAATCGTGCGTGCGCGAATTCCTTGAATCTCCGGTCGACCCTCGAGAACAATAAATATTTCTAATAATGCCGAAGGAAAGTCATTAAATACTTGTTCATGACGTACATCCAAATAACCATTACGCAATTGAAAGCGACTGTTGATGGGCTGGATGTCGCGTTGACTATCATTAAAGATGTCTTCTAAAAAGTGTTGCAACAAAATTTCGTTCAGTTTAACAACCGCTTGCACGTTACGGTAGTAGCTGTTCATAAACTGCTCAACGGCCAGCTTTTCGGTGGTGTTTTCATAGCCGAGTACTTGGGCAATCAGTTGTTGATTGTCAAATAACAGCCGATCTTCACGACGCTTTTTTAGCCGGTGAAGAATAAAACGTACCCGACTTAAAAATTTATAAGCCGCATCCAATTCGCGATATTCTTCAGGGGTAATAAAAGCATTTTGTACCAGCTGGTGCAGGCTTGACGCACGATAGTGACGCTTGGCCACCCAAATAATAGTTTGGATATCGCGTAATCCGCCGGGACTCTCTTTCAGATTCGGTTCGAGTTGATAGACGGTATCGTTAAAGCGGCGGTGCCGCGCAGTTTGTTCATCAATTTTGGCCTGGTAAAAAGCCTGGCTTGGCCAAAAATTATCTTCCCACCAAACATTTTGCAGTTGTTCAAATAATGGATAGTTGCCGGTAATCCATCGGGCTTCTAATAAATTGGTTGCGGTGCTGATATCTTCTTGGCCAGCTTCGATGCACTCATCTATCGTGCGAATAGCATGGCCCACCTCAAGCCCTAAATCCCATAAAAAGCGGATAAAGTCACTCAGTCGGGTGTTTTCGGCGTCAAGGTCGGCCTTTGCTTGGGGTAAAGGAGGGCGAACAATAAGAATATCAACATCCGAATAGGGGTGAAGTTCACCACGACCATAGCCGCCAACAGCAACTAAGGTAAAGCTAGTGTTTTTAAAATAATGGTGCCAGATTTTTTTTAGAATTTGATCGATAAATGTCGCACGTTCGTGAATGAGTGCGGAGACAGGTTGACCCTGATCAAAGCGATCAAACTGGGTGTCGTTAAACTGTTGTAACATGGCGCGACCCACTTTTGCCGCCTGCAGTGGGTCTTTCAGCGCTTGCATAAAATTAGTGGGCGGGTTGGCGGTCATGAGTAAAGCCCTTTGTTAGTTAAAAACGGGTCGCTGTTCATCACTGCGTAGGGTCAGCACATCTACACCATCGTTGGTGACTAAGAGCGTATGCTCCCATTGCGCCGACAATTTACGATCCTTGGTAATCACCGTCCAATTGTCACCTAAAAGTTTAACCTCGTGTTTGCCTAAATTAATCATCGGTTCAATGGTAAAGGTCATGCCGGGTTTCAAAATAATGTCTTTTAGTTCCTCGGCGGCGTAATGCAATACTTGCGGTGATTCATGAAACTCCTGACCAATACCATGCCCGCAATAGTCGCGTACCACGGAACAATGATGGTCGTGCGCATGGGTTTCAATAGCTTTGGCCACATCATATAAGGATTGCCCCGGTTTGGTTTCATCAATGCCTTTCCACAAACATTCATAAGCCACTTTGCAAATCCGATGTGCGAAGGGTTTCGCATCATCCATAATAAACATCTGACTGGTGTCACCATGAAAACCGTCTTTAATGACAGTCACATCAATATTTATAATGTCACCTTTTTTAAGTTTCTTGTCATTCGGAATACCATGGCAAACCACATGATTTAGCGAGGTGCAAATCGATTTAGGATAACCATGATAGCCCAAGGTTGCTGGAATGGTGCCTTGTACTTCAGTCATATAATCGTGGGCCAGTTGGTTTAAGGCTTCGGTGGTTACGCCAACCGTAACATGGGGCGTAAGATATTCTAAAACCTCAGCGGCTAAGCGGCCGGCCGTGCGCATTTTGGCTTGTTGTTCAGCGTTTTTTAATATAATCGACATAACTCATCTTTCTTCTGTGGGCGCGAAATGGCAAACATAAAATTAAATTATGAGCCAAGTCTAGCAGATTCCTTGCCTAAAATGCGAGCATGTGGTATAAATGCGCCGCGCTTTTTAAGCGTAATCTTTATTTTAAAAACACACGCGTTTTGTAACCTTATTCGGGGTGCTGGTGGTTTGACTTGGTCAAGGCAACAGTTCGGATAAGATGGAAGCGCGGAGGCCTAACCCCACATTGGAGAAAATCATGGCAAAAGTTACTATGCGTCAAATGTTAGAAGCCGGTTGTCACTTCGGACACCAAACTCGCTACTGGAACCCAAAAATGGGTCAATACATCTTTGGCGCACGCAACAAAATTCATATCGTCAACTTAGAAAAAACCCTACCTATGTTCAACGATGCGTTGAACTTTGCAGGTTCAGTTGTCGCTAACAAAGGCAAAATCCTATTTGTCGGTACTAAGCGTGCCGCGCGTGAAGTGGTTGCACAAGAAGCCAATCGTTGTGGTATGCCTTATGTTAACCACCGCTGGTTAGGTGGTATGTTAACCAACTTCAAAACCATCAAGCAGTCTATCAAGCGTTTGAAAGAGCTAGAATCTATGGAGCAAGATGGTACGTTTGAAAAAATCACCAAGCGTGAAGTATTAACCCTAACCCGTGAAATGGAAAAGCTAGAACTATCTTTAGGCGGTATTAAAGATATGCGCGCAATGCCAGATGCTATTTTTGTCATCGACACTGGTAACGAAGACATCGCGATTCTAGAAGCTAAAAAGCTTGGTATTCCGGTTATTGGTGTGGTCGATACCAATAACAACCCAGACGGTGTTGATTATGTGATTCCAGGTAACGATGATGCGATCCGTGCGATCAAATTGTACTTAGAGTCTATGGCGGATGCGGTATTAGAAGCGAAAGCCACCATCACCACCGGTGCGGCAGACGAGTTCGTTGAAGCACCAGAAGAAGCGGAAGCAACCGCTTAATCAATAAGCTTTATAGTTGCAGGTCGGTGTTGTAATAGCCAGGCCTGCTGTCCCTCAAATATAACTTGAAAAGGAAAACATATGGCTGTTTCTGCCGCTTTAGTGAAAGAATTACGTGAGCGTACCGGTGCCGGTATGATGGATTGTAAAAAAGCTTTGGACGAAAACCAAGGCGATTTAGATGCTGCGATTGAGTTTTTGCGTGTAAAGGGCATGGCCGGCGCGGATAAAAAAGCCGGTCGCGTTGCGGCTGAAGGCGTTATCGCCATTGCTATCTCAGATGATAAAAAATCAGCAGCGATTGCTGAAGTCAACTGTGAAACCGATTTCGTTGCAAAAGGTGACGAATTCCAAGGTTTTGCTAATGAAGTAGCTGCAATTGCCTTGGCTAACCAAATGATCTCAATTGAAGACCTAGCTAATCAAGCAATGGCTTCAGGCAAGACGGTTGACGAAACCCGTCGCGCATTGGTCGCTAAAATTGGCGAAAACATGCAGATTCGCCGTATTGAATTGATAGCGACAGATGCTGGTGAAATCGGTAGCTACCAACACGGTGAAAAAATTGGTGTTGTGGTCGCAATGAACCAAGGTAACGATGCCTTAATTCGTGATGTTGCGATGCACGTTGCCGCCACCAAGCCACAAGCGATTTCAGCTGATGATTTAGATCAGGCTGTGGTGCAAAAGGAGCGTGAGATCTTAACAGATCAAGCAAAAGAAAGCGGTAAGCCAATGGACATCATTGAAAAAATGATTGACGGGCGTATTCGCAAGTTTTTGCAAGAAATTACCTTGCTAGGACAACCATTTGTTAAAGATCCGGACCAAACGGTTGAAGCCTTGTTAAAACAAAGCAATGCCACGGTGACTCGCTTCATTCGTTTAGAAGTGGGTGAAGGTATCGAAAAACAAACAGTTAACTTTGCTGAAGAAGTTGCCTTAGCAGCGAAAGCGGCACAGGGTTAAATCTTAAAACCTTGAGTCTGCACCTAATGACAGGTGGCAGGCTCAGGGCTTTATCATTTTCATAACAACTACGCAGCACGCATAACGTCAAAATTAAGCCGTTTTAAAACTGTCACAGTCATTATTAGACGATTTAATTTTGCCGATCTATGACAACTAAAAAGAGGTCAACCATGCCAGCCTATCAACGTATCCTTTTAAAGTTCAGTGGCGAAGTCCTAATGGGGCGTCAAGAGTTCGGCTGGGATATGCAAATTATTGAGCAGGTAGCCGACCAGGTTAAAGCGGTACGTGCGCAAGGTGTTGAAGTTGGCTTAGTCATCGGTGGTGGTAATGTGTTTCGTGGCGCTCAAGTTCAGTCCAACAAAATTGCGCGTAGCACGGCAGATCAAATGGGCATGCTTGCCACTCTGATGAACGGCATTGCTCTGCGTGATGTAATGCAGGCACACGGCGTGTCCACTCGATTAATGAGTGCTTGGTCAATGGATGCACTGGCCGAAACCTTTAATGCGGATGCCGCTAAAAAAGCGCTAGCACAAGGTGATGTGGTCATTTTTGCCGGTGGCTCGGGTAATCCGTTTTTTACGACCGACACGGCCGCCGCCTTGCGGGGTATCGAAATTCAAGCCGATGTGGTGTTAAAAGCAACCAAAGTTGACGGTATATACACCCGTGATCCCAATAAATTTGCTGACGCTGAGCGTTTGCAGGCACTAACCTACGAACAGGTGATTCAACAGGATATTGCGGTCATGGATTTAGCGGCATTTGCACTATGCCGAGAACACGCCATGCCGATTCGGGTATTTGATATGTTAAAACCGGGGGCGCTCGCGCGTATTATTGCCGGAGAAGATGAAGGCACCCTGGTGTCAAAAGGAGAGGCTTAAAATGTTATCTGAAATTCGTGATGATGCGGATCTGCGCATGCAAAAAAGTGTTGATACCTTGGTGGCAAACTTCGCCAAGATTCGTACCGGTCGTGCCCACCCAAGTATTTTAGATTCGGTTAAGGTTGACTACTACGGTTCTGAAGTGCCCATTAGTCAAGTGGCAAACATTAACATAGAGGATTCGCGAACCTTAGCTGTTCAGCCATGGGAACAACCGATGCTTCAAAAAATCGAAAAAGCGATTATGATGTCGGATTTGGGTATTAATCCGGTCACGACCGGTAACATGATGCGTATTCCGATGCCGATGCTGACCGAAGAACGTCGTAAAGAATTTGCGAAATTAGCCCGCTCAGAAGCGGAAAATGCCAAGGTTGCCATTCGTAATATTCGCCGTGATGCCAATGGTGATGTAAAAAACTTACTAAAAGATAAAGAAATTACTGAAGACGAAGCGCGCCGCTCCGATGATGATATCCAAAAGCTCACGGATAAGCATGTCGCGCAGATTGATAGTCTACTAAGTGACAAGGAAGCCTCTTTGCTTGAAATTTAAGTCGAATTTTATGCGTGTTTAGGGCATAATCTTACAATTCGAGACAACAATAGCGGCCCATCTTTGGGCCGTTATTCTATTAAGTTAAGTGGGATGCATTGTTTGACAAACCTTAAGGATCAACAAACACCGGGAGTAGCACCCTACATACCGCAACATATCGGCATTATCATGGATGGTAATGGCCGTTGGGCAAAGAAGCGCTTTTTGCCTCGCTATGTTGGTCATCAAAAAGGCCGAACGGCGGTTAAAAAAGTCATTCAAGCGGCGATTAACCGTGGTGTGCAAGCCTTGACACTATTTGCCTTTAGTACTGAAAATTGGCGTCGGCCAGCCGATGAAGTTTCCAAACTAATGGGGATGTTCTTAACGGCCTTGCAAAAAGAAGTAGATACCCTGCATAAGCATAATGTTCGCGTCCGTGTTATCGGAGATAAACACGGTTTTTCACCAGACATTCAAACCTACATCGAACGAGCTGAAACCCTCACTCAGCATAACACCGCTTTGCATCTAAATATTGCCGCCAATTACGGTGGCCGTGCTGACATTGTAAACGCGGTGCAGGCCTGGCAACAGGCTAATCCGGATCAAACCTTCGCGCAATTAACCCCCGATGCCATCCAGCCATTTTTAAGCTTGTCGGACTTGCCGGAACCGGATTTATTGATTCGTACCGGTGGTGAAGAACGAATAAGTAATTTTATGATTTGGCAAATGGCCTATGCCGAATTCTATTTCACCTCAACACTTTGGCCGGACTTCAATGAAGTGGAATTTGACAAAGCACTGGAATCCTTTGCTAAACGTCAACGTCGTTTTGGTCAAACCGGCGAGCAGGTCACCCAATGCTAGTGCCTAGAATTATTACCGCTATCGTGTTGTTGACCCTAGCGGGCCTAGCATTATTTGTTGCTGATGAAAGTTGGTGGCTCTATATCGTCTTTGGTGTTGTAACGCTAGCCGCTTGGGAGTGGCCTAATCTCTATGGCTGGCGCGCAGAAATGCTCAAAGCCAGCTATGCGCTTGTTGTCCTCAGCTGTGTATGGGCGCTTTGGCAACTAGATCTAGCATCATGGATGACGGGTTTCGTGCTAATACAACTATTAGCAATAACCTATGGTGTTGTGCGTTATCAGCGAGCCAAAGGACAGGTACAGCTGTATCAAGACACCTTTGTAGCCATGACGCTCGGTGCGATTTTTATCTCCGCTTTTGGCTTGGCATTAATTGAATTGCGTATGAGCTTTTCTGTTTGGTTATTGCTTTATGCCATGGCATTGGTGTGGATTATGGACACTGGGGCTTATTTTGCTGGTCGACAATGGGGCAAGCGCAAATTAGCCGCCTACGTTAGTCCAGGTAAGAGTTGGGAGGGGGTTTGGGGCGGTCTGGTGTTGGTGGCCTTGTTTGCTGTTGTGGTCGTGATCTCAGGCGGCTTAGCAAACCTAGCCCCCGATCAGGCGCTATCAGCCCCAGCCTTTATCCTATTGAGTATTGTGGTGGCTTTTATCTCGGTAGGTGGGGATTTATTTGAGAGTTTACTAAAACGTCAGTCAGGTATTAAGGATAGTAGTCGCCTCCTACCTGGCCACGGCGGTGTCTTGGACCGCGTGGATAGTCTATTAATTGCATTACCCTTGTTTTGGGTGGGATGGTCATGGTTAGTAGCGTAATTTGGTCCATTGTTGGCTTTATTGTATTGATCGGCATTTTAGTCACCATTCATGAGTGGGGGCACTATGCCGTGGGTCGCTGGTTTAAAGTCAAAGCGGAAGTGTTTTCAGTGGGTTTTGGTAAACCCATTTGGACGCGACAAGTCGGCGAAACTCAGTTTCAATTAGCCGCCATTCCATTAGGGGGCTATGTTCGCTTTTTAGATGAACGTAATGGGCCTGTTGATCCTGCCGAACAAGCACGCGCCTTTAATCGCCAATCGGTCTATAAACGCTTTGCCATAGTTGCCGCAGGGCCTGCGATCAATTTGCTGTTTGCGTGGTTAATCTATATCTTTATCTATTCCGTCGGTGTGGCCCAGCCAAAAGCACTGTTTACCCTAGATCAGCCCGGATCACCTGTTGCCCAAGCACTGTCCCCATTAGGTTCGATGGGCGAATCGACCGAGCAGGCCTGGTGGATTATCGCGGTTGATGGTCGGGACGTTTATGGTTGGCAGGGAGTATCCCAAGGTTTGGTGCAAGGGCTGATTAATCAGCATGACACAATTAAGCTCACCTTATCAGCCGATATTGAGGCATCCGAACCCTTAGTAACCCAAGACGTCAGATTGCCGATCAGTCATTTAAATATTAATGATTTTAATGCCGATGTACTATTTGAACTGGGTTGGGCACGATATTTACCGAGTTTGCCAGCGCAGTTAGACCGCGTCATTGAGGCCAGTCCGGCTCAACAAGCGGGTTTGCGCGCAGGTGACATTATTGAACGGGTTAACGACAACTCAGTAAGTAGTTGGCAGGAACTGGTCGCCTGGGTGCATGCCAATCCGGGACAAACGGCACAAATAACCTATCGCCGCGATGGTGCCGAGTTTAATACTTGGGTACAATTAGCGGCATTGGTTGTTAATGGTGAAACGCGCGGGCAGTTAGGAGCCAGTGTTTACCAAGACCCAAGCATCATAAGACAGTACCAGCAAACGCAACAGCTTGGTTTATGGTCGGCTACAGTGGCTGGATTAGAGCAAACTCAAGCCCTAATTAGTATGACGCTGACCATGCTCAAGCGTATGATTACCGGTGATATAAGTTTAAGCCATTTATCAGGGCCTATTAGTATTGCGGATTTTTCAGGTCAAGCGATTCAGTCCGGCTGGGTGCAATTTTTAACCTTAATGGCGCTGTTAAGTTTAAGTCTCGGTATTTTAAATTTATTGCCTATTCCCATGCTTGATGGGGGGCATTTAACCTATTATGTGTATGAAATGATACGCGGCAAGCCAGTAAGCGAAGGCTTTGAAATGGCGGCGCAACGTGTTGGATTTTTAATGATTGCAGGCTTGACGCTGTTAGCGATTTCCAATGACCTGCTAAGGCTATCGAATGGATAAAATGATTACTCGTTACTTCAAACCTAAATTGCTCGCAACCCTCTGTGCGCTGACTGTCGCATCGGGAGCTGTTGCGGACGATTTTGTAATCAGTGACATACAAGTACAAGGCACCGAACGTATTGGTTTTGAAACTCTCAACACCTATTTACCGGTTCGCGTAGGCGAAACCCTAACGCTTGGCCTAGAGCAAGAGAGTATTCGGGCGCTATTTCGAACCGGATTTTTTAACGATATTGCCTTGTTCCGGGGTGATAACAATGAACTTATTATTCAAGTAGTCGAGCGCCCATCTATAGCTGATATAGTGATCAAGGGTAACCGGTTGATTAAAACCGACGATCTAACCAAAGCACTTACGGGCTTGGGAATTACCCAAGGGAAAATTTTTAATCCGGTTGAAATGGAACGGGTTATCCTCGATTTGCGTCGTCAGTACCATAACCAAGGTTATTACGCGGCACAGGTACAAATTAGTGTCGAAGACTTGCCGCGCAATAGAGTCGCACTCAATATTGATATTACCGAGGGTGCGCCCGCATCTATCGAACGGATTAGCTTGGTGGGTAACAACACCTATACCGATAATCGCTTAAAAGGTCAGATGTTGTTAAAAGAAGTCGTTGTGTTTGGTAGTGCCGACAAATACTCGCGTCCCAAGCTACAAGCAGACTTAGAAACCTTGCGCTCTTTCTACCTAGACCGAGGGTTTGCAGAATTTGACATTAATTCCTCACAAGTGGCTCTGTCTGAAGATTTAACCGAGGTTTATATTTCGGTCAACATGACCGAAGGTCCGCAGTATCGGCTCGATCAACTCACCTTCAGTGGCTCTGGCCGTATTCCAGAAGCAGAACTGCTCGAGCTTCTCAATCTTGAAGCGGGTGAGTTATTTTCCCGCAGTCGTATCATAGCGGGTATTAATGCCATACGAGACCGTTTTAGTGACATTGGTTTTGCATTTGCAGATGTTGATCCACGCATTGACCTTAACCAGGATGAGCAATTAGCGACTATTAACTTTGTATTGGACGAAGGGTCACATGTCTATGTACGTCGTATAGAAATTGAAGGCAATACGCGAACACGAGATCACGTGTTACGTCGAGAAATGCGTCAATTTGAAAAAGCCCCTTACTCATTGCAAGCCGTGCGTCAATCGACATCACGATTAAACCGTTTAGGTTATTTCTCCAGTGTCAATGTCGATACCCGTCGCGTTGCTGATGATGAGGTGGATTTGGTGATTCAAGTTGAAGAACAGCCAACCGGATCCTTTACCGCCGGTATTGGTTTCTCCCAGTTAGACGGGATTAGCTTTAACCTAGGTATTGCCGAAAAAAATCTCTTAGGTAGCGGCAACGAGCTCGAATTAAGTATTAACTCATCGGTGGCGATTCAAAGTGCCGATATCGGCTTTACCAATCCCTATTTCACCAAAGATGGCGTCAGCTTATCAACTGGTGTTTTTTATAGTAAGGTCAATGCGTCAGAGCTAAATATTACCGATTACACCCTTGACAGACTCGGCGCACGCATCAGCGTAGGTTATCCAACATCCGAGTTAACGCGTTTAAATATGGGTCTGCGGATTGAAGAAGTTGGGGTTAACTGTAATACCAGCAACTTCGTGGATTGTAATAATTTTGTTGACGACTTTGGCAAAACGAATGCCGTTTTATCCTTAACTGGCGGTTGGCGATACGACAGTCGCAATAGCTTCTTCTTCCCAACCGAGGGTCATCGAGCCAGTGTTTCAGCGCAAGCCGCTATTCCCGGTACCTCAGATGTCACTTTTTATAAAGTCTTCCTTGATGAAGCCTGGTGGACGCGTATCAACGATGACTTTACGCTAAAACTATCTGCATCCTTGGCCTTCGGTGAAGGCTATGGTGATTTAAATCGCTTGCCATTCTACGAGCGTTTCTTCGCCGGGGGCATTGGCTCGGTGCGTGGCTTTGAACCCAACTCACTCGGTGGTTTTTATACCCCTGATGAAGGCTCCAATCGCCCACGTGGTGGCGATGCGCGAGCGATTACAACGGCAGAGTTGGTTTTCCCGATGCCCTTAATAGAAGATTCAAGCAACATACGTCTGAGTTGGTTTGTGGACGGTGGTAATATTTACGCCAATTTAGACGATGTTGACCCTAGTGCGTTTAGAATAGCCACAGGTCTGGGTTTCTCATGGATTACGCCAGTAGGACCCTTAGCCTTTAGCTTTTCTCGACCCATTAAAACGGAAAAAGGTGATAAAACACAGTCATTTCAGTTTAGCTTAGGTGTGCCTTTTTAGGCTAACACGCTTACAATGACAGGATGAGTGTTTTAGTATGGTGCAAAATTTGAATGGAATTAAACATATGCGTCAATGGTTAGCAGTGGGTTTCGTTACAGTATGGCTAGGCTTTCAGCCCTTACAAACTTGGGCTCAGTCAGATGCCGTCAAGGTTGGCGTTGTTAATGTTGCGGTTCTTTTAGAACAATCGCCACAAGCAAAATCAGCAAGTGCCGGTTTAGAACAAGAATTCTCGGCCCAACAACAAGAGCTCATTAATCTTAATAGTCAGATGGAGCAAAAGCAGAGCGAACTCAATCGTGACCGTTTAGCCATGACCGAGTCTCAGCAAAATTTACGCGAACGTGAAGTGGCGATTCTGGGGCGCGAAATTCAACGCAAACGCAATGATGTACAAGAATTGCTCAACATCCGCCGCAATGAAGAGCTGGCCAAACTGCAAAATGTGGTTAATGATGCTATTCGAGCAGTGGGTCAGCGCGAAGGCTTTGACTTGATTCTTTACGAAGGCATTGCGTTTACCAGCTCACGTATTGATCTAACCGAGCAGGTGTTGCAATACATGACCGAGTTGCACGAGCAACCTGGCTCCAACTTTAATCGTTAAGCAAGACACAAGGCGTTTGCGGGTGAACTATTCAGGACAGCAACTCTTAAATCATTTGCTCCAATTTGGGATGGATGTGCAAGCGCACGGGCCATTACCCGAGCAATTAAGTGGTATCGCGCCTTTAGATCAAGCGACGCCCGAGCAAATGAGTTTTGTGAGCCAGTCCAAACACTTCAATAAAGTGGCCTCGAGCCAAGCAGGCCTGCTCCTCATCAAACCGCACTGGCTAGAAAAGTGCCAGCCACCGATGTCGGCATTGTTAGTAGCCGATCCGTATGCGGCTTTTGCCGTGCTAGCACAGTTTTTTTATCAAACCCCACGCCCGGCGTCGGGAATTCATCCACAAGCGGTTGTCAATAGTGGCGCCCATCTCGCATCATCAGCGGTGATTGGACCCTTTGTGGTTATCGAGGCCGGCGCGGTCATTGGCGAAGATGTCGTTATTGGTTCGCACTGTCGAATTGCAGCGGGTAGCAAAATTGGTGCGCGCACGCGTATTGATAATAACGTCTCAATCCTGCATAACTGCGAAGTGGGCAATGATTGTCATATAAAATCTGGTGCGGTGATTGGCGGCGATGGTTTTGGGTTTGCACCCCACCAAGGCCGCTGGCTAAAAATTCCTCAAGTCGGTCGCGTTATTATTGGCGATCGTGTTTCGATTGGTTCCAATACCTGTATTGACCGTGGTGCATTGGAAGATACCCGTATAGGTGACGATTGTATTATTGATAACCTGATTCATATCGCTCATAACGTAAGCGTGGGTAAAGGCACGGCTATGGCCGCGCAAGTGGGGATTGCTGGCAGTACCCATATTGGCGAATATTGTGTCTTTGCGGGTCAAGCTGGCGTGGTCGGTCACACCAGAATTGCTGATAAAACCACCTTGATGGCTCGAGGTGGCATTATTGCTAATATTGATGAATCTGGGGTCTATTCCGGTTTCCCAGCTGTCCCTCATGCCCAATGGCAAAAAACAATCATTCAAACGCGAAAACTGACAGAGTTGACACAACGTATTAAACAACTCGAAAAACACTTGGCAAAGTTCTCAACTGACAACTAGGCTGGTTATTTGATTTTATTTGGAACATTAATTCATGCTAGATATAAAAGAAATATTCGATTACTTGCCGCACCGTTATCCCTTTCTATTAGTTGACCGCGTGACCGAGATAGAACTGGGTGTATCACTAAAAGCCTATAAAAACATCACTTTTAACGAACCACAATTCACCGGGCACTTTCCAAATAATCCGATTATGCCCGGTGTGATGATTGTCGAAGCCATGGCTCAATGTACCGGAATATTAGCATTCAAAACGCAAGAAAAAAAATCAGATGGCAGTACCATGTATTATTTAGCAGCAATCGATAACTGCCGTTTTCGACAACCTGCAGTTCCTGGTGACCGCCTTGATTTTTCAGTGGTCACCACCGGTCAAAAACGGGGGATCTGGAAATTTGAATGCGAAACCCGCATTGATGGCAAGGTCATTGCCTCAGCGGATCTGATGTGTGCCGAGCGTAAGGTGTAAAAGGTTGCAACTATGTCTGTTTTAATTCATCCCACCGCCGTCATTGACCCAAAAGCGCAACTTGCCGATGATGTCAAAGTAGGCCCTTTCTGTGTGATTGGAGCTCATGTGCAATTAGAGCAGGGGTGTCAGCTTGATTCTCACGTAGTCTTAGATGGGCATACACGCATTGGTCCGAACAACCGTTTTTTCCCCTTTAGTTGCATTGGTGCCGCGCCGCAAGACAAAAAATACCGAGATGAGCCGACGGAAGTTAGAATCGGGGCGGGCAATACCTTTCGCGAAAATGTCACCGTCAATACCGGAACCGTTCAAGATTTAGGTTATACCGCCATTGGCGATAACAACTGGATTATGGCTGGCGTTCATATTGCCCATGATTGTGAGGTGGGCAATAACACCATTTTTGCCAATGCCGTTGCCTTGGCCGGTCATGTTAAGGTCGACGATTGGGCTATTCTGGGCGGCTACACCCTGGTGCATCAGTTCTGCCATATCGGGGCGCATGCTTTTTGCGGTATGGGCAGTGTTATTAACCAAGATATACCCAACTATGTTGTGGTATCGGGCAACATCGCTAAACCGCATGGCATCAATGCCGAGGGTTTGAAGCGCCGTGGCTTTAACGAAACCCAAATTAGTCTCATTAAAAAAGCCTACCGTTTGATCTATCGCAAAGAACTTAAGCTCGTTCAGGCTATTACAGAAATTCAAGCCATCAATGATAGCGCCGGTACCTTAGACTCGTTGTTAGCCTTCCTTTCTCAAGACCATCACAGTGGCATCATCCGATAACAGGGCTATGAATCAAACGTCACAAACGCCACCGGTATTTGCCATGGTGGCCGGCGAGCTCTCTGGCGACACCCTGGGCGCCGATTTAATGCAAGGTTTGCTCACTCGTTATCCCCATGCACGATTTGTTGGTATAGGGGGGCCTAAGATGCAAGCACTCGGCCTCGAAGGTTGGGCCGATATGAGTCAGCTGTCCATTATGGGCTTTGCCGAAGTCATCAAGCATCTCCCTAAATTACTAAAACTGCGTGCCCGCTTAGCCAGGCAGATCATAGCGCTCAAACCCCATGCATTCATTGGTATCGATGCGCCAGATTTTAACTTAGGTCTGGCAAAAAAACTCAAACAAGCAGGCCTGGTTACGGTTCATTATGTCAGTCCATCAATATGGGCATGGCGGCCAAAGCGAATCCACAAAATTAAAGCATCCGTCTCGGGGATGTTAGTGTTGTTTCCATTCGAAGAAGCGATATACCAACAACAGCAGATTCCCGTAAGCTGTGTCGGACATCCGCTTGCCCAGCAAGTGCCCACCAACCCAGACGACCCAGCCGCCATTCTTGCGGCAAAATCAGCGCTTAATATCTTGCCAGAGCAACCGGTTATTGGTGTATTACCGGGCTCAAGATTAAGTGAAGTGACCACCATGGCACCGATTTATTTGGATGCTTTGCTAAAACTACACCCACGTTTTCCGCTTTATCAGTTTGTGGTGCCCTGCGTTAATCAAAAAATTTATGATTTATTAACGGAGTTAGTCGCGCAACAAGCACCAGGCCTGCCTATAAAACTGGTACAACAACCCGCACAAACCGTCATGCAGGCGAGCGAACTGGTATTGGTTACCTCGGGAACCGCTACGCTAGAAACCGCATTAATGGCCCGTCCAATGATCATTGCGATAAAGGTACATCCGTTATCCTATTGGCTGATGAAGCAGATGGCATTATTACCCTGGGTCGGTTTGCCCAATATTTTGGCGCAAACACCCCTGGTTCCGGAGTTTATTCAACAGGATGCGTGTGGTGACAAATTAGCCTTGGCGTTAGGTGAACTTATTGAAGATGGGCATGCTCGCAACACCCAGCGCCAAGGGTTTTTGGCAATCAAACAATCGCTAACCCGAGACTCCGGGCAAGTGGCGGCGCATGCTGTGACAGCGTGGTCGGGGCTGACTTCAACAAGGGAATCACCTTAAATGGCCTCAACTCCAAATTTGGAACCGATACGTCTCAGTCCTGACAGCTATGCTAGCTCGGTGGGTATTGATGAAGTTGGGCGCGGTCCTTTGGTAGGAGAGGTGGTTGCGGCCGCGGTTATCTTACCCGCCAATCATGGTCTGCCTTTAGCGGACTCAAAAAAATTATCTGCCAGCAAACGCGAAAGCCTCGCCGCACAAATCCAAGCCATCGCACTCGACTATGCGATTGTCGGTGCGACACCCGCTCAAATTGACCAGCTCAATATTTTACAGGCGACCCTGTGGGCGATGCGCCAAGCCGTCGCCCAATTATCAAAACCCATCAGTCATGTTTATGTCGACGGTAATCGTTGCCCCGCAATAGATCATGCCTGCACGCCGGTCATAAAAGGAGACGCGCGGCTAGATATCATCAGTGCCGCAGCTATTATTGCCAAGGTCTACCGTGATCAACAAATGGACCTACTCGACCAGCGCCATCCCGAATACGGCTTTGCACAACACAAGGGCTATCCCACCGCCACCCATTTCGCAGCGCTAGCAAAATATGGTCCATTGCCCGAACATCGGCGCAGTTTCAACTTAAGATTAGCGCAAACAAACTAGCGCAACCATAAGAGTCCAGGCATAAAAAAACCGCCTGATCAGGGCGGTTTCTTGTTTACGCGGTATTTCCAATTGCGTCAAACGACGCCGTTCAATTAACGCTGACGCGCTTTGAACTTAGGATTGGTTTTACAAATAACGTAAACCTTGCCACGACGACGTACAACTTGGCAGTCTTTGTGACGTGTTTTTGCTGATTTCAATGAAGATAAAATTTTCATAATAATTACCTAGGTTAATGTGGATTCAAATTTGAAGATCGCATTCTACTCACAATTCCGCCAAATGTCTAGCGATTACAATCAATAATACACAAGATACTGGGTTTAAGGTATCCTAAGCACCTTTGTAACATTGCGTAGGACAAGGAGCAGCGTTTTTGGCCAAACCAGACTTAACGGCTATTTTTGCCACCGATGGCCGGCTTAGCGAGTCGATTGACGGCTTTCAACCCCGTCAAGCTCAAGTTGAACTAGCACAAGCGGTCGCTAAAACGATCGATGATGACGGTCTGTTGGTCGCAGAAGCCGGCACGGGCACCGGAAAAACCTTTGCCTACCTCATCCCAGCGATTTTATCGGGCAAAAAAATTCTCGTCTCTACCGCCACCAAAAACCTACAACAGCAATTGTTTAGCAAAGACCTGCCCAAACTCAAAAAAATCTGTCAACGCTACCCGAAAGTCTTATTACTCAAAGGTCGCGAAAACTACCTTTGTCAAGCACGGCTCGAACTAGCGCCCCTACAAGAAGCGCTAACCAAAGCCGAAAAACAAACCCTAGGCAAACTACAAGTTTGGGCGGCAAACACCAAAACCGGCGATTTAAGTGAATGCCCAGGGCTTAACGAACAAGACAGTCTCTGGCAAAAAGTCTGTGCCAAGCTTGAATTTTGCCAAGCCAATAATTGCCAAAAAGACAGCGAGTGTTTTTATCCGCAACGCAAGGTGCAGGCAACAGAGGCGGATATAATTGTCGTTAATCACCATCTGTTCTGTGCCGATTTAGCCTTGCGGGAGCAGGGCATTAACGAACTACTGCCGGCCTGCGAAGTCTATGTTTTTGACGAAGCCCATCAACTGGCGGATATCGCGGCACAATTTCTAGGTTTTAACCTCAGTCGTTTTCAGTTAGAAGAACTGGTGCGAGACATCAAAGAAGCGCAAGCCGCCGAAGCGGCGGATAGCCAAGATTTGGTCGATCGTGCCCAAGCCCTACAAGCGCACATCAAAACGCTCAACGCCACATTAGGCAGTTGGGATAAACGCTGGACCTGGCAAGAACTGCAAGCCACCACACCGTTTATGGACGCCGTTGATGAACTGCTCAGTCATCTGCAAGCACTCAATGACCAACTCAGCCAACTCGAAAAGCGGGGTAAACGTCTTGCTAGTTTGGCCAGAAAAACCCAAAGTTGGGTCGAAAGTCTGGCACATTGGATTCAAAGTGACGATCCAACCCAGGTTCGCTGGGTAGAATCCTCGCAAGCACGGTTTCGGCTCAGCCTAGTGCCGCTCAATGTTGACGGTCCTTTTAACCGCCAACGTGCCGCACTCGGTGGCAGTTGGATTTTCACCTCGGCAACCCTCAGTGTGCAGGGTCAATTTGACTACTTCATGCACCGACTGGGTGTGCAAAAAGCACACACCCTCGCACTGGCCAGTCCCTTTGATTACACCCAGCAAGGCGCCATTTATCACCCAGTCGGTTTGCCTGATCCCAAACAAGCCGACTACATAAAAATATGTCTGCGCGCCGTTTGGCCGCTATTACAGCTGAGTGGCGGCCGGGCGTTTTTACTCTTCACCAGCTTTAAAGCGCTCAACGAAGCCAAAGCCATCTTAGCGACTCACTGGGACGGGCAATTATTAGTCCAGGGCGAAGGCGACAAAAACAGCCTGCTGGAACAGTTTAAGCAAGCCCAGCGTGCGATTTTGTTGGGCACCCAGAGCTTCTGGGAAGGGGTTGATGTTAAAGGCGAGGCGTTGCAACTGGTCATGATTGATCGCATTCCATTTAGCCCACCCGACGACCCGATAGTTCAAGCCCGCGAAGCTTACCTTAAAGCCCAAGGTCTCAATGGCTTTGCGCATTTTCAGCTACCCGAAGCCATAATGAATTTAAAACAAGGTTGTGGGCGCTTAATTCGTGATACGGCCGACCGGGGCGTGCTGGTGCTATGCGACCCACGCCTCACTCAAAAAGGCTATGGCAAGCGGATTCGAGACAGCCTGCCGCCATTTCCTTGGTATGAACAGCCAGAGCCGGTAAAAGCGTTTTTAGCCGAGCAGGCTGCAGTTGCAACCCCCACTAAACATCAACCTGAAAACCTATCTGAAAAGGACGTTTAGCATGTCAGCGATTCTTGCCCTTGATGCCACCACCGCCAATTGTTCTGTAAGTGTCGTGTTCGAAAACGGTCAAGCCATCACGCGCAGTGAATGGGTGCCACAAGGACACGCCCGTGTCATTCTGCCTTGGGTTGATGAGGTGTTGCAAGAGGCCCAGCTCGACCCGCAGGCACTGCGTGCACTAGCTTGGGTGCAAGGTCCGGGTGCCTTTACAGGTCTGCGCATCGCCGCCGGTGTGGTACAAGGCTTAGCCATGGGCTGGGAAAAGCCGGTCATTAGCTTGCCTAGCCTTGAAGTATTACTGCATCAAATCCCAACGACTAACCGGATACAAGGTCAGCGCTACTGGGCACTCCTCGATGCACGGATGGATGAGGTCTATGCCCAGGCTTTTCAATATAAAGATCAAGGGTTTGTTGCTGAAGCACCGACGCAACTTTGGCCGCTCAATAGTCTGCGCACGGCACTCGCAGAACCGCACCAGGGGAGCATAGGAGACTTAATGAATCTCAAACAAGGTTGGGACACCCTAAAGCCCCTATTAAACGACTGGCAAGAAGCCTGGCCCGAAGCCGAAACAGCGGGGCGTTTGGCTTGGACGCGGCTAGACCAGGCCTGGTCGTTGGAAGCGCAATTACCAGAACCCGTTTATCTACGGCCGTCGGTGGTAAAATAGTTACATTGCCAAAAAAATGTGCAACACCTGTTAAGCCCTAGACTTTAAAGGTTTTTACGGTAGATTAATTAAGTTGCACACAAACTTATCCACAGTTTCTGTGTAAAACATCACAAGGAGACAGCATGGCGCATTATCACACCCTATTGGTAGCCATAGATTTTTCAAGCTCTAGTAAAAAAGCCCTGGCACGGGCGCAAGCGTTGGCGAGTACGTTTAACGCCAACCTGCATATCTTGCATGTCACCGAACTGCCAAGTTATCCGGTGCTTGAAGATGTGGCCATTACCGGCGTGGCCGGCGCGTGGGTTGATGAACTGGCCGACAAAGTGGTTGCGGCCGCCGAACAGCGGCTAACCAAAATGGTTGCAGAAGCGGGTATAGCCGCGCAATCAATTAAAGTGATTACCGGTGTGCCGCGGCTTGCAATAGTCGCCGAAGCAAAAGCCTGTAAAGCTGACCTTATCATTGTCGGTCGTCGTGGCTTGTCTGGTTTGCAACGCTTGCTGGGTTCGACCGCAGATAGCGTGCTGCATGATGCGCCTTGTGATGTCTTAGCGGTTAGTCTTGACGATTAACGGCACAGACGATTAACGAATTTAAAGAGGACCCTATGCAAAATAGCAAACAATTCCCTAAAGCAGCAGGTTTGCTCATCGCAAAAGTAAGTCTACTGAGCTTGGTCGTGTCATCGGCAGCGGCGCAAACCCATGCCCAAACCAATCCACAATCAGTTGCCGCACCGATAACACAGCTAGCGAGCAATGCGGCATTACCAAACCTAACCGGTCAATTCCGTGTTGGCGATCAAGTGTTTGTAGGTTTGCCCTCAACCACCATTCGTGATGATGCCTTTATCATCGGCCGCATCACCAACATTCTGGACAATGGCGACTACCAACTACAAGTCATGGATTATGTCGAAGGGCATGATTATGGTGCCTTCTGTACGCCTGTCGCGGTCAATACCACGAGCGAATACGGTGATGGCTGGGAGTTGTGGCAAGATACGCGCAGTCTGCGGCAATCGAATTTAGAATTTGTGGTACCCGGTGATTCGGTGATGCCATATCGCACCGGACAGTATCATTATATCGAGCGTAACAATACCTGGGTTGTCTATGGTCGCTGGATATCCGATGCGCCCATATTAGCACCCGAGCGCATTGAGCGGGCCCGAAATGATGCCCCTAATTATGGTTTAGAAGGCATGACCGATGCCTTTAATCTAGCGATTGCGCACCGGATGGCGTTTTATGAAAACGGCTGGGGACGCCCCTATTGGCCTTATGAAACCGTACCATTTTTAAACGGATTGTTAGATGAAGTCGAGCAAATCCTAGCCGATGATCCGGCCATTAATGATCTGTTCTTTGCCAAACCCCGTGACCGTGAACAGCTTAATTCATCGGTTAGAAATGTGTTTTTAATCAGTGCGTTAGATAAGCTTGTTAAGGACAGTTATAACCAATTATATGAAGATTTATCCAAAGCCGATGCAAATGATGTTGCCCGCTTAACCACACGATTAGCCAAATTAGGTTACGAGCCACGTCGATGATCAATTGGTTTCCGGGGCACATGCACAAGGCCCGCAAAGAGATTGCCGAAGTGATGCCTCGAATGGATGTCGTCATCGAAATTCTCGATGCGCGGCTACCGTTTTCCAGCGAAAATCCGCTAACTGCCGGATTGCGTGGCGAAAAACCTTGTATCAAATTATTAAACAAGGTCGACCTCGCCGATCCGCAACGCACCCAGGCCTGGTTAGATTATTTTAATAATCAAGCCGGTGTGCAGGCACTTGCCATTAGTGAAAAAAACAGCAGTACACTGGCGCCGATTTATCAGCGAATTGATAAAGCGCTAGCCGGCAAGGATATTGTGATTCGCGGTGGGCGCGTGATGATTATGGGTATTCCCAATGTGGGTAAATCCACCTTGATTAATGCCTGGGTGGGTAAAAAAATGACCAAAACTGGCAATGAAGCCGGGGTCACGCGCTCCCAGCAAAACATCAAAATCGCCAATAATATGACCCTAACCGATACGCCAGGTTTCCTGTGGCCGAAATTGACGCCACCAGAAGCGGGTTTTCGCTTGGCCATTAGTGGCGCGATTAAAGAAACCGCTTACGACTATATTGATTTAGGTTTGTTTACTGCCCAGTTCTTACTGCAAGATTACCCAGAAGCCCTAACCGAGCGCTATGGCATTGATCTAACCGCCTTAGCAGACCTGGCTATTGAAGAACAAGACGAAGCACTGTTAACCCATATTGCCCAAAAGCGTGGCTGTATGCTGCGTCCAGGGAGTGTCGATTGGGATAAGGTGTGTCGATTAGTGGTTAACGAAGTCAGAGACGGTAAACTTGGCGCCTTAACCTATGAAAGCCCCGAGCAATGTCAAATAGAAGTGGCCCGTGCTCAGCAGGCAGACGCCGAAAAAGCCCGACTCAAAGCGGAAAAAGACGCCGAGCGCAAAGCCCGCACCCGTAAAAATCGCAGGTAAATACAATAATACGCACTTATACTTATTTTAAGAACTTTTAAATATACGCTATTTTACTAATATATAGCTAGGTGAACACATCTTTGTGAAACCTAGCATTTATTAATTAAGTAGGAGATAGCGTATGAAAAAGTTATTAGCAGGCCTGGTATTAAGTTTAAGCATGGCCGGTTCCGGTCTTGCGCTGGCTATGGGCAGTGTCAATATCAACACCGCCAGTGCGCAAGAGCTTGCACAGACTTTAAATGGTGTAGGTATGGCAAAAGCGCAAGCCATTGTCGAATACCGAGAAATGCACGGCCCGTTTCAATCGGTGCAAGATTTGGTAAAAGTTACCGGTATCGGCTTAAGTATTTACGAGCGAAACGAATCGTTGCTACGTATCGACAATGCCCCCGACATGGTCGCGCAACCTTAATCTCGCGCAACCCTAATCGTGGTCGATTAATTCGGCAATAGCCTGTTTTGATAAATCCCAGCGATTATGTACCCACAAGTACTGGCTGGGATTTTTTTTGATTTCAATTTCATACAGCGCGTGCAAGCGTTGCGTATCCTCGGCATCATCGCCACTCGGAAAGTCATCTAAAGCCGGATAAAACCGCACCACATAATACCAGCCCTGCTTGGGGTAGCGAATGGGGTCATAACGGCGTTCGGTAAAAGTCGGCACCACCAGAGCATGGGTTAAGGCCGCAAGTTTCGAGGTCGCGGTATGGCTTTTCGCCGGTTGGTCAAAAAACGGAACCGTCACATGACCCTTACCCCGATAGCGTTGATCCGGTAAATAACCTAAGGTCTGTTGATTGCGCAGAAGGGTGATCATCTTGCGGGTTGCTTGCGCAGGCACCGGGCGGGTCTGGTGTTCGCCTATAGCAAAGGTGCGTCCCCGCAAAATGAGCGCATCCACCAGCGGGTTATCATGCGGCCGATACACCGGATTCAGTGCCATCAATCGACTGAGTAGTAGACCGGTCATTTCTAAATGGGTAAAGTGCGGTGTCAGTATAATTAAACCACGTCCTTGTGCAAGCGCCGCCTCAAAATTAGCCATGCCCTCAAATTCCACCGCCAAGCGATCGTTGCTATTACCAAAAACATGCCCACCGCGATATGGACCAAACCAACATTCGGTCATCTCAGCAAATAACTGCACGCCTAAGGATTGAAAATGCTGTTTGGCAATGGCCTCACGTTGTGCTTTCGGGTGATCGGGTAAGGCGATGGTCAAATTGGCAAGTACCAAGCGTCGCCGTGAACGCGCCAAATGATAGAGCAGGGTGCCCAAAGGCTCGCTTAACCGATACCGCAGTTTTAGCGGCAACAGGCTCAGCAAATAAAACAAACCAACCCCCAGCCAAATGCCCCAATAACGCGGTTGCCAATAGGTTTTAAGCAAATCACCCACTGCCAAGTTCACCCTGTTGCTGTAACCTGGCGTAAGCACCTTGTTGTGCCAGTAAGTCACGATGCGTGCCTAATTCAACCAGTTCACCTTGATCCAACACCGCAATTTGATCCGCCTGTTCAATGGTGCTTAAGCGATGCGCGATAATAATCACCGTACGGTTCTGGCGTAATTTGGCCATCGCCTGTTGAATCATCGCCTCGCTTTGATTATCCAATGCGGATGTCGCTTCATCCAAAATCAAAATCGGCGCATTTTTCAAAAAGGCTCGCGCAATCGCCAAGCGTTGCCGTTGACCGCCCGACAGCAGGGCGCCATTATCACCAATCATCGTATCCAAACCATCCGGCAGTTTTTCAATAAACTCCCAGGCATGGGCATCCTTAGCGGCTTGGATAATCGCCGCTTCATCAAACTCATCATGGCCGTAGGCAATGTTAGCCCGAATCGAATCATTAAACAGCACCACATGCTGGCTCACAAAAGCAATATGCTGGCGCAAATAATCCAGCTCAATATCAGCCAAGGGGGTGTTATCTAATAAAATGTCACCGCTGGTCGGTGCATAAAAGCGGGCAATCAGATTGACTAGGGTACTTTTTCCACTGCCCGAAGCCCCCACCAAGGCGGTGGTTTGGTTAGCCGGGATGGTTAATTGAATCCCTTTAAGGGTCGGTTGCTCAGCGCGATCATACTGAAAAACCAAATTGTTAAGCTGTAGTTCACCTTTAATAGGTGGTTGCTGGGTGCCGGTGTTGGTTTCATTCGTAATCGCTAAAAATTCAAAAATACTTTCTGCGGCCGCCAAACCTTTCTGCAAGGTGATATTGACACTAGTTAGGCGACGAATGGGGTCAAAGGTTAACGCCATTGCCAAAATAAAAGATACTAACTCGCCCGGGGTAAAGGCCCCATCTGCGGCCAGCTTCATGGCAAAGTACACTACAAAAGACAGGGCGATGGCCGCAATAACTTGCACTAGGGGTACATTGAGTGCTGCAACTCGAACCTGTTTTACGTTGTATTGCATTTGTTTCGCCAGCACTTGATTAAAACGCTCAATCTCATACTGTTCAGCGCCATAAACTTTAATATCTTTATGGGCATGAATGCTCTCTTCCAGTTGTTGTGTCACCGCACCCATATTTTCTTGCGATTTTCGACTGTATTTACGCATCAATTGACTGGCTTTATTAATCAAAAAAGCCACCACCGGCGCAATAACCAGCATTAATAGGGTTAGCTCCCAGGACACATAAAGCATATAGGCGAGTAGGGCGATAATCATCAGCGTATCGCGAATTAAAACCACCCAAGCATTTACCAGTGCTTGACTGGTTTGCGATACATTGTGGGTGATTTTTGACATAAGGTGACCAGAGGTTGTGTCCTGAAAACTCTTTAAGGTCATAAACTGCAGTTTTTCAAACATTTCTAAACGAATTTGCAAGGTGGCGCGTTCACTAATCCATTGGCTCACTACCTTGCTGATGTATTCAAACACACCCTTAAAAATAAACACTAAGGCTAACAGAAAGGGCAAAATCACAAAACTATTTGGGTCTTGCTCAATTAAGCCGACATCGACCAGATCTTTGAGCACATAGGCTGTGGCTGGTTCCAAAAGCGCAATCAATACCAAGCTAAACAGGGTTAAGGCAATGGCGCTCTTGTAAGGCAAGATGTAGCGGAGTAATTGGCCATAGAGTTTTAATGATTGTCTATCGTACATAGTTTATAGCCCTATTCCCGACGTAGCAGACCGTTGACGATTAGGTTGGCCCAACCTTGGCTTTTAAAATTCTTAGCAAGTTCATCGGGATTGTAATAATGATCCACCCACTCCCAAAATGACACCGTCGGATTTTCGCTGGCAAAGTTTTCATAGCAGTCAAAAAAATAGTCCAAACGACCGGTATCAGCCCAACGAAAATGACCATACTTAATGGCCAATTCTTCACGCGCTGTTGCGACAGGCTCATCTAAACGGGTAATGCGATACAGCACGCTGGCTAAACCCGCACGGTCGGCTCCCGATTTACAATGCATCAAAATGGGGTATTCCACCGAATCAAACATGACTTTAAGTGCTTGTAATTCACTTATTTTGGGCAAGCGTCTTGATGACAGCTTAATATTAATTAAACTGACCTGGTACTTCTCGCAGGCCTCCGCTTCTAACAAATGCGCGCCTGATTGATTGGCCTTACGTAAGCTCACAATGGTTTTTACACCATGCAGTTCCTTAAGCTTGCGAATAAAACCGGCTGAAGGGTGATTACTCCGAAACGCCTCAGGGCTAAGCTGATAAAAATTACGGTAGAGTTTTCGAATAAGCTCATGGTCAACAAACCAGGCGTGTAAGGTGGCTAAAATGCGGCGCTTTACGGAAAGCTGATGAGAAGATGACATTAACGGGGTTCTATTCAATTAAAAACTCGCTTATTCTACCGTTTTTAAGCCAAAAAGGGTAAGCAAGTCATTATGGCTAATGCAGAATTCATCAAAAATGCCAGACGATATGCCTGGTCATGTTTGCAAGGTGTCGGCAAGTTTTATTATGTCAAGCTGTTTGGCGCCAAGCCGCTTCCCTTGTCGCTGCCAAGGTCTAGTGCAACAACGGCTGCCCTAGTGGATGACCCCAGCTATCAGCAGTTTATAGATTTACCTCTTCAAACCCTAGATGAAGCGACGTTACAAACTTGGTTAAGCCAATCAGCCAGCCCCAGATTAGTGGCGGCTTTTTCGAAACAACCAGCAACTTGGTTAGAGTTAAAAGATGCTACTGATGTAGCACAGCTCACAAACCAAATGGCCCACTTTCAAAAACTAATTCACGACTTTGACAAAGATTTGAAACTACCGAACACAAAAGCAACCTTTTATGGGCGAGGGCATGGCTTGGATAGCCTGAATGTTTATCGGAAACTAGAGGCTGGCAACGAAACCCTATTATTTGAAAAAATCTATCTTAAAACAGGACGAGATTGGTTACTAATTAACTGGTTCTATACCCAAGTTGCGCCAAAATTACCATCGGCAGTCACGCGTGTCCCGATGCTCATAGATATCCGTGAGGGTCAGCAACTCGTTGCCGCTTATTTTGAATTTATTACCGACCCGCTCGATGATTTACAGTCAAAAAATGACCTAATCCAGCGCGGTATGGCTATCCAACAAATCTTGTGGCAATTAACACAGTCCCATCCCCAGTTAGTAACTGAATTTCCTATCGCTCATCAGCAACTAAATAACATACCGCTATTTGCAGGGTGTATGAACCGGTTAGACACATTGCAGGCGCAATTAGCGAAGCAGTTTGGTCTTGAATTGGATGGGTATTGGTTAAAACATCAATTAGAGCGTATAGAACAACACCCGAAACAATTTTGTCATGGCGATATTCATGGTAAAAACCTATCCGCATCAGGCTGGCTAATCGACTGGGATAATTTCAGTTATTTGCCAGTCGGTTATGACATTATGTTGTTACTATCCAAGATCCAAAATATCTATTGCATTGAACAGCTTGAACACATCATTGATCAAGTTAACGCAACAACCTATCCACACCCTTTATCAACCACCATCAAATACAACATGATGTTCTTTGCGGCGGTATTTTATGCCAGAAAACTTAACGAGCGCATTAGCCTATCGACACTTGCGGCAATTTTGCAATGGTTGGCGCGACAAAGTGACTAAGGTGATAAAATAAAACAATTGATTAAAAAGTAACTAGAACTTAATTTAGGACGCAACATGATTGTAGTAACCGGTGGGGCAGGGTTTATTGGTAGTAATATCGTCAAGGCGCTCAATGCGATGGGGCGCAGCGATATTTTGGTGGTCGATAATCTCAAAAATGGCAAAAAATTTATCAACATCGCCGATTGTGATATCGCGGATTATTTGGATAAGGACGACTTCCAAGCGCGTATTTTTGCCGAAGAAGGTCTGCCAAAAATCGACTGCGTATTCCATGAAGGCGCTTGCTCGGCGACTACGGAATGGGATGGCAAATATGTCATGGACAACAATTACCAATACTCCAAAGACTTGCTGCACTATTGCCTAGACCGCAAGATTCCGTTTTTATATGCCTCTTCTGCGGCCACCTATGGCGATGGCCCGAGCTTTATCGAAGAACGCCAGTACGAAAAACCACTAAATGTCTATGGTTATTCAAAATTTCAGTTCGACCAATACGTACGCCAGATTTTGCCGAAGGCTCAAAGCCAAATTGTCGGTTTCCGCTACTTTAATGTCTATGGACCGCGCGAACAGCACAAGGGCGATATGGCGAGTGTCGCGTTTAAACTACATAATCAAATTCTGCGCGGCGAAAATCCGAAGTTGTTTGGCGAATACGACGGTTACGGACCTGGCATGCAAACCCGCGACTTTGTGTATATCGATGATGTGGTAAAAGTGAATTTATGGTTTATGGCCAACTCAGGTAAATCCGGCATTTTTAACCTTGGCCCGGCGGCGGCGGAGCCGTTTAAAAATGTTGCCGAAGCGGTGATTAACTTTCACGGTAAAGGGCAGATTGAATATGTGCCATTCCCAGAGCATCTAAAAGGCGCGTATCAAAGTTTTACCCAGGCGGACAACAGCCGTTTGCGCCAAGCCGGCTACAACGAAAAATTCTACACCGTCGCCGAAGGCGTGCACAAATACCTCAGTTGGCTAACCGAAAACAAACACTTTTTGGATTTTGCGAAGTAGATTGGTATCAACGAGGTGTTAAGGTTTAACATGGAGTAAGTTCATATGAGTTACAAATTTATAGATGAGCGTGAGCCGACTGATGAAGAGCTGAACAGCTTGATGGGTGAGGCGATAAAGAAAGTAAGGCAAAAGCAAAAAAAAGCAATAGAAGTATTTATGAATGACTTACACAATCAAATCGCTCGAATAAAACAAACGAAGAAACATGCAAAAGAAGCCTAGTCTTATTATTGTAGCGGGGCCTAATGGTTCAGGAAAAACAACCATAACTGAACAAGGTTTAGAGCACGAGTGGTTCGAGGGGTGTCATTACATTAACCCTGACTTTATTGCTCAAAATGACTTTGATGGCTGGAATGATGTCTCAAGTGTACTTAAAGCAGCAAAGCAAGCCACTGCGTTGCGCTATGAACTCCTGTCACAAAAAAAAAGTATTGCTTTTGAAACAGTGTTTTCGACTGAAGAAAAGCTCGATTTTATAAAACAAGCTAAAAAAGCAGGTTATTTTATAAGATTATTTTTTATATGCACAAATTCACCAGTGATCAATGCCTCAAGAATTGCGCAAAGATTTTTGGAAGGTGGCCACGAAGTTCCAATTAATAAAATAATTAGTCGTTATCAAAAGTCCATAATAAACGCTTATCAAGCTCGTGATCTTGTTGATAGGTTTTATTTATATGACAATACAGTTGATGGCGAGTTACCGATGCTGGTTGCTAGGTTTGCAGATGGCAAGTTAGTCCGGCGTTATTTGACTGCTTTGCCAAATTGGGCGCAGGACTTTTTTGATGAGGGTACTCAAGTTTGAGAATACTACTTGTCAAAATGTCGTCGATGGGGGATGTGTTTCACACCTTCCCAGCACTAACCGATGCCCAGCAGGCGATACCAGGCCTGGTGGTGGATTGGATAGTGGAAGAGAGCTTTGCGGAAATCCCCGCTTGGCATCCAGTGGTTGATCGCGTCTTGCCGATTAATCTGCGCCAATGGCGCAAACAGCCGTTTGCAAAACATACTCGCCAAGCGGCCAAAGTCTTCTTTGAACAGGTAAACCAACAAGATTACGACCTGGTGATTGATGCGCAAGGCTTGTTAAAAAGTGCCTGGGTTACCCAAAAAATCGCCACGCCCAAAGACCAGAAAGTGGGCCTAGATTGGGCATCGGCACGCGAAAAACTCGCCAGCGTGTTTTATGGTCAAAAAATTTCGGTCGCAACAGACCAACATGCGATTACACGGTTACGCGAACTCTTCGCCAAAGCCCTCAATTATCCAATGCCCAGCACGCCGATTTGTTACGGATTAAATCACCAGGCCTGGTTGCCGCTAGCGCAGGTGAACCATCAGCGCTACATCGTTTGTTTACACGGCACCACCTGGGCAACCAAATACTGGCCCGAAGACTATTGGCAAGCGCTTATCAGCAAACTCAATCAACAAGGCTATCAAGTGATTCTGCCCTGGGGCAATGCCGAAGAACAGGCGCGTTCTCAACGACTCGCCGCCGGTTTAACGGAACAGCAGGCCTGGTGCCCAACCGAACCGCTAAAACTCAATGACATGGCGCGGTTACTAAAACACGCCACAGCGGTGGTTTCGGTAGATACCGGCTTGTCACATGTCGCCGCCGCGCTCGATGTGCCACTGGTGGTGCTCTATCGTGTTACGGATCCAAAACGCGTCGGTGCACTGGGGCAAAAGGTCACGCACCTGTGCTCACCATTAGCACCCAATTACATTAAAAAGTTTCAGCCTGGTCAAGAGCAAGCCTCATTAGAGGGGTTAGGTGTGGAAGATGTCATCTGCGCTATTACTGATTTTGTTGAAGTAAAACGTCATTGATTTTGATTAAATCAAAGTCCTTGTGAATCACATGAATGTAAGCAGGCATACGTGTTTGTCCTAGAATTTGCAGCAAAATCGAACGGTGTAGGCCACGAGAGTTACGAATAATTTGTCCATCTCGTCCAATATTGATGCGCAGAATGTCCGGTGACCATTGACAACCTTTGCTTTTAAGAGACTCAAATAACTCATCTACTTCCTGACCGCGACGCAAAAAAGCTTGTTGCTGTTCTTTTGTGGTCAATTTTTTAAAATCATCCAGCTCATGCCATGGACATTGCTCTTCAAAACGTTGTTTAAAACGGTGAAAAAGATTATGCTCATTCAGTGGTCTAAGGTTTTGGTCCCAGTCACCTGTTTGAAAAGTACCCAATCTATGCATTAAAAAATTACCACGCTTTGAGAGCGTCCGGCTTGATATAAGTCCTTGCACAGCAAACGGGTTGATAAAAACCGGATGAAACAAACTAGCTGTAGGCCAGGTTAACCGGTTTTGACGCAACCGCCAATCACGGAAAAGGTTTTGGGTATATAAACTGCCGATATTTTCATACTGGCGCAGGTTTTTGAGCACTTCAAAAAAGCTTGGATAGATGGGTAATGACATTTTTAATAGCGAGATATTTGTTAGAATGGTGCGATTTTAACGGCAAATGAAAATATTACAACAATTACTGAGTTAATAGCGAATTCATGGCAAAGGTCTTATTTTTTCCCTCCACACCGTTAAATATTCTAGTGTCAGCCGCGCTGGCATGTCATTTACGCCAACAACATGGCGACAGTTTTCAAGCCGAAATCTGGCTAATTGATCAAAAAAATACCGACAACAATCCCTATTTAAATGCCTTAGAGCAATGGTCCGATTCACCCTTTAAACGAGTAACCTGTTTACCGGGCAAAGCCAAAGGGCGTGCAAAACTCCGCGAGCGCAAACAGAACTTTCATGCGATTCAACAAGATCTTGCCGAATTTCAGCCAGATATTATTGCGACCGGCTCTGACCGCCGCATCGAATTTCAATACGCCATGCACCTAATGAAACAGACCAATAAACAGATCAATATGTCGGACTGCAAACCCACCCAGGGCTGGTACTTAGATGATGGACTCTACTCTTATGCCGGTTGGCCGGTACAGCCCGGCAAAGACCAAGTTAACGCCTGGCTAAAAAAACTCACTTACGGCCTTTGGTGGCAAGAACCGAAAACCATTGGCGCATCCAGCTGGATTAACCAGGCCTGGTTGTTTCAGCCTCAGCAGGCCCATCCGTTACTGCAACACAAAAGACTGTACACCCTAAAAACAGACTGGTTTCAAACCCCGGCCATTAGGGCACTCTGTCGTCACATTACCAAGCAATTACCCCGGCAGGAACTGTCAGCCATAAGCTTGCTGTTGTTACTACCGCATCCGGCTGATCAAGCCAAAATGCTCGATTACGTGCAACAGATTAGACGCTATTTAGATAAAATCACCGAGCAGGGTGTCAAGGTTGCGGTAAAATACCACCCCAGGCAGGCGGTTGATGATGAACACCAGCTGGCTAAAAATCCAGCGGTCACTATCATCCCGAAAGATGTGGCCTTCGAATATCTGCTAGCCGATTTACCGCCCAATACGCAAGTTGTTGGCGATATTTCGACCGTTTTGCTGACGGCAAAGTGGCTGCGAGATGATGTCGGAGTTACCGGTGTATTTAATGCCGACGATGCTTATGCGCAACAATTTAAGCCATACTTTGCCCAATTTGGTATTCACATAATAGAAGATTTAACGAAACTACCCATTCATGTCAGCCGCTAACCGTCCAACAGATCTCTACCTTGTTTCGTCCAGTCTGCATTTTTTTTGGGCGTGGTTGCTGGCCGCCAAAAATCAACCACAACGCGATGCGCACTTATGGTTAATTGATCAATATACCAATCAGCCCTTAGCTTTCACCCCCTTGCTTAACCAAGTTGCAACACCCTTTACAAGTACACAACTATGGGCAGGGCGAGAACTGAGCGGCTGGCAAAAATTCAACCAGCGTAAACAGGATTTTAACCAAGCAAAAAAGGCACGGCAGAAAACCGATTACGAAAGAATATTAATTGGTAATGATCGCAGCGTGTTTGGCCAATATGTCATGCAATTAAGTAACACCAGCAACAACATTGCCCTCGATGATGGCGTATTCAGCTATTTGGGCCGCGAAGCCTCCAAATCCTGGCACGAGCGGGTTATTGACCAAGCCTTAAAAAAAATCAGCTACGGCAACTGGTACGACAGCCCCAGCAGCATTGGTGCCAGCAAATGGATAGATAGTGTTTGGCTGATGTATCCCACCGAAGCAAATGCGTTGCTAAACAACAAAAGTTGTCATGATCTAGACCTAAACCGCGATGACCTAAATGCTTTTCAGCCGATTGCCGAGTTGCTAATAAAACAACTTGCGCCAGACCTGCTAACAACAAAAGCCCCCGATGTCTTAATCGCCTTGCCTAATTATTACCTGATAAAAGCCACGCCTGACTACCCAGTGCGGCTTGCACAGCTCATAACACACCTCCAACAGCAAGGGCAGACGATCGCGGTCAAATACCATCCCGCCGCCCAGGGCAAAGACTTGCTTAACCTTAATGCGCAATTTGGGATTCAGTGTCTTAATGACCAATTAAGTTTTGAGGTTTTGCTAGCCCATTGGCAAGATCAGACCGTGCGTTTTATCGGCGACCTATCAACCACCACTTTCTTAGCCCATTACTTTGGTTTTTCAAGTCAATGGTTACCGGGTGTTCAAACTGCGCAAACGCAAGCTATGCAAGCCTTTTGTCAAAAATTAGGCATTACAGCGGTGACCACACATGACTAAGCGCGTCCTGCTGATTAAAATGTCATCGCTAGGCGATTTGGTGCACAGTTATCCAGCACTAACTGATGCGCAAAAAGCCATTCCCGGTATTCAATTTGACTGGGTGGTCGAAGCACCCTTTAAAGACCTGCCCAAACTCCATCCAGCTGTTAAGCAAGTGATTGTTAACCCGCGTTTAGCCATCAATAAAAATCGCCTATCGTTTCAAGCGTTAAAACTTTACCAAAATTTTAAGCGCCAAATACAAGCGACGGATTATGATGCGATTATCGAAAACCAATATGTTAATAAAGGGGCGAAGGTTGCCAAACTGGCGCGCGGCCCAAAACACGGCTTAACGGCAGATACCGCACACGACCCCGGCATCGCGAAACTATTTGACCATACCCACTATGTGTCCCGTGCTCTGCACGCCGTGGATCGCAGCCGAAAACTCATGGCATTAAGTCTGGGTTATGACTATGAGCCTGCCGTAGAAAATAGCTCCCTTGATTATGGCCTAGACCTAAGTGGGATTGCCTTAACAGAACACCTAGCAAACTGGCAGGCCGCCGCCGGTGATTACTTGGTGTTTTGCCAAGCAACCACTTGGCCAACGAAACATTTACCAACCGACATGTGGGTGCCGCTTCTGATCAAAGCGAAACAGGCCGGTTTAAAGGTATTACTGCCCTGGGTTGGCGAAAAGGAACAAAACCAAGTAGCCGATATGATTCGCTTAGCCGAGTGGGGCGAAATGCTACCCCCACAACCCCTTGACCAATGGGCAAAACTCATCGCCGGTGCGCAAGGAGTTATTGGTGTCGATACCGGTTTAACCCACCTTGCCGCGGCACTAGAGCGCCCAACCCTAGCATTGTTTGGACCAACCAATCCGCTATTGACGGGTGCAAAAGGGCGGCAAGCAACCACCTACTGGTTAGACCTAGCCTGCTCACCCTGTATGCAAACGCGCTGTCCGCTAGCAGCAGGGCAGGTGTGTTTTAGTAGAATGAAGGTTGATGATATTTGGCGAATGTTTGAAAACTTAAAACTAAGGTTTAATTATGATTAACATTGTATGTTTAAAATGGGGTACAAAATATTCCACGGAATATGTGAACCGTCTTTATCGAATGGTAAAAAAAAATATAACCGTTCCCTTTTCTTTTCATTGCATTACTGAACAGTCAGCAGGCTTATACCCAGAAATTAGCGTTTTGGAACTTAAAAATCCTGAGCTAGAAGGGTGGTGGCATAAGCTTTCATTGTTTCACTCTGATTGCTATGGACTAAAAGGCACAGTGCTTTATCTGGATTTAGATGTCGTAATTACTGATTCTTTGGACCCAGTAATAAGCTTTTCGTCAGGTAGCTTTTGCACTATAAAATCTCGCGGTAAGCGGTTAAACGCCCGTTTTAATAGTTCCGTCATCCGATTTGAGGCTGGAAGTGTTCCTTTTATCTGGGAAGCCTTTGTCTTCAATCAGCAATGGATATTAAACAACCTTGACGGTGATCAAGATTGGTTGGGTATGATTGTTCCAGGTGCAACAACTTTTCCAGATCACCTTATCGTTTCATTCAAAAAAAATTGCATGGCACAAGGCCAGTCTTGGCTAGGTATTGGTGAAAAGCTAATGAAAAAGGGGTTGATAAAACCAAAAGGGGAATCGGTAGTTCCAAAAGGCGCAGCTGTAGTTATTTTTCATGGTTTGCCGAATCCTGAGGACGTGGCGGAGACCTCCTATAAACAGTGGAAAAAGTCACCATGGATCAAAAAATGCTGGGGTTAGCGCAATTACAACAATCCAATTTACTGAAAGTTTTTTTTCTCAGTTTTTCTTTTTGGATTATTTTGTTACCAGGCCCGCTTTCATTTGAAAGTTTATTTCTCGCGCTTGGCATATTGGCAATTGCCATTTATCGACAACCGCTTAAAGACTTAAAAAAACTGCCTTGGCAGTGGTTTTTGGTAGCAATAGTTTTTTTTGTTGCCTTAACCATTTTGCCGATACCATTTCATCAACCCATGGGCGATAAAAGTTGGATGGTCATTCAGCGCAGGCTAGCCACGATTCTGGTGATAGTTTATGTATTTATTTTATTTTGGCAGTTACGCTTTAATGAACACCAAATATGGGTATCACTTATTATTGGTACGGGTGCAATTGCCTTCTATTTAGGTTATGAAATCTGGCACTTAGATAACCTAAGTGAGATCGCTAAAACACGATTTGGCACTACCTTCACTAATCCATTGCGCTTTGGTATTTACAGTATTTTAATGGCTGTTGTATTAATGGGTGGTTATATTTGGGCATTTAAAACCGGGTTATGGGCGGTAATCTTTTTAACCCTCGCGTTATTTGTTGCACTTTCAGGTGCGGTCATGTCGCAAACACGTTCGGCCTGGCTAGGTTTTCCTGAGGCCGTGTTGGGCTGGAGTTTATTTTACCTTTATTACCTAAAGCGAAATAATAAACTGTCATTAAAGCAAATTTTGCTGGGTATTGTTACAGCCACGGTTTTATTGGGCTCAGCTGTTGTATTTAACTACAGCACTATTGAGCAACGGGTTATGCAAGGAAAGGTTGATGTGGAAAATTACTTTAACGGTACGCGTGCGGGTAGCATTGGGCAACGCTTTGTTATGTGGGAGGCCGCATGGCTTGGCTTTAAGCAAGAACCTTGGCGCGGTATTGGCATTGAAAACGCAAGAGATTTTGTTACAAAAACATCAAGACAGATTATGCAAGAACGATTTAATGAAAATAGGGCACTGGATTTTGGTCACCGCCATAACCAGTTTATTGAAGAAGCTTATACACGAGGTATCTTTGCGTTTTTAGGTTTACTGGCAACGATGGGTTACCTTTTTTGGTATTTTATCGTGCAGATAAGACAAAATAAAAAGCGGGCACAAACCGATATAACGCAGCTTTCTCCATGGCCTGTTATGGGTTTATTAGTCACTATCGCCTATTTCTTGGCAATGCAACCAGAAGCGATCCTCAATTTGAGTGCGGGCATAGCCCATTTTATATTTTTGATGACATTTTTAATTGTCATGTCTCGTAACCGTGAGGGAAAGGTCCAATAGTATGTTTTCTCATAATCTGTTTAAAAAAATAGCCAGGCACCACAAAAAGCCCTCTCTGCAGATTGATGCCAGCAAAACGTGTATTTTAACTGCCGTTAATCAGCGTAAAAACAAGTCACAATTGGTTGAAATACTTCATGCCGAACAACAGGTTGATTTGCTTCAATATTGAGTTGGGCGCCTGCCAATTATGCATATCCCGACAAAATGCTGGTTATGCCCGGTGCGCATCACTATGATTCTGGGTATCATCCATTTGTTGAACTGATTAGAAATGATTCAAAAGAAAAATTTGCCAATTTCTATCAGCAGTTTGTCCCCCAAACCCTTGCTGAAATGTGTGGTGTTAGGATTAATCCAAGTGAGCAAGGATATCATTTAAAACCCTACGATGAACCCTGGTTTTTAAGAGAGTCTAAGATACCAACGGGTGAAAATGGGTTGTCAGCAGAACATGGCGCATCTTTTTACGGTCCGGTTAGTGAGGCTAAGTTATCGTTAGAATACCAGCGTGTGATCAATACTTATAACAGTATTAAAAAGCAGGGTTATTTACCGCATAAATTTGGTCATGTAGATGGGTTTTTTCTCAAGCGTGGTAACGAATATCGTTTTTATGTAAATGGTGCGAAGCATCGTGCCGCAGCTCTAACAGCTTTAGGCTGGAGTCATATTCCGGTTACTTTTAGAGATAATATGACGCGAGTTGTTGCGGACACCGATGTTGATAGCTGGCCTTATGTTGCCGCCGGAAATATATCCAGAACACTTGCTCTGAAGGTATTTGACGCTTACTTTGACGCAACCGATCCGTTAACAAGGTGTTAATCATGTTTAACAATCCTTTTAATAATTTGGATACGTTAAGAAATAATGTTTATTGGATAAACCCTGCACGCATTAGTTTTTATGTGCCAAAAAGTAGCTTTCCTTATGTTGTTAAAAGGCGCGTTAATAAAACAAGGTTTAGCCTTGTAAGCAAGTTTTTTGATCAGCCTTTACCTTTTATTATTTCAGAACAAGCTTTTTCAGATATCAGGCAACCTGTTGAGAGTGTTGTTCGTTATCAAATTATCAGCGACTTTATTCAAAATATAGACAATTATGAACAGAGCATCTGGTTTAAAAAACTGGTTACAGATCTTCATCAAAAAGGTGAGGCGAGGCACAAAAAGTTATCGATGACTAATTTGGATGAGGTTCACGCCTTTTTTAACGGCTATGTTATTGCGCTCTATGAAAGTTTAATTGCCGATGGGTTTGATCTCTCAAAAGGTAAGGATGTCGCCAAGGTTTATATAGATGCTGATGGCGATATTTTGAAGGGCGAGAGTGGGTTCCATCGTTTTGCAATAGCTCGCATAGTGGGTATCAAGAAAATGCCTGTAAGAGTTCAGGGCGTGCATGCTTTATGGGCGGACGGTGTAACAGCAAAAAAACCACTAGCAGCAAAAATAGACCAATATTTTTCGTGTTTAGGTGTTTCCGCCTCGTCATCCTGAATCTAACCCAGTCATTCCGGCTGAGGTTTCCGTCATTCCGGCTGAGGTTTCCGTCATTCCGGCGCAGGCCGGAATCTCCATCATTACCTACGTACAAATAACATGTATAAAATTTATACACTAGCGGATAGTGTATTTTTAATATATATTACTTTCACTTTAATTTACCACCACTGTTCAATGGATGCCGAGCCATCCGAGTGAGATATTTTTGAGAAGTCACCGTCTATGAAGCTATTGACAGATTCCACTCAATTTGTCATTTGGCTTTACAAGTTAACAAAAGGCCTGTTAGCGGTTAAGCCTTTGGTTACGCCGATTGTTGTTATAGCCGAATCTTATTGCAGTCAAACTAAAGCTCATACTCATTTTTATTTAACTTCTAGAGAAGTTGAGGCTTGCTTACTTCAGTATTATTACCCTGTGCATGTGCACGAGGATCAAATTTGAAACTTCAAAAAAGTTACAAGTTGGTAGAGTTTCTAAACAAACCCCATTCACGGTTTTTTAAATACGGCTTATCTGTCGTTGGTTATGTGGGTGCTGTATCAGTAACCGGCTCGCATCAACTTGCAAAAATATTGCGAGCAGATTTTATTGACAATGAACTAAAAACCGCTTTTCGGCGTGCCGGATGGATGCTTGCCAAAGGTTGGCTACGCAAAGAAATTATTAATGATCCCTTTTTCAACTTCACAGAAGGGTTAAGCGCTGATCAGCTTAAATCAGTAGAAACCTTTCTGGAAAAGCACAAACACAAATACCCGCAGACAATCTTCATATCGGATCAGCTCTTTATAACAGCCGCCGTCATACATTTGATGATCGAAAAAGGGGCAAGCCAACAGCTGACTGAAAAAATAACCGCTTTTTATAGGCTAGCGGATCAGCTGCTCGAAGATCTAGCACAAAAACAATCAGAAATTCCTGTACCTGACAAAAAACTAAAACAGCGTCCTGACGATTTCTGTGAACATAAAGCCACGCAAGCTCTCCAAGATTTTGCAAAACTCTTGCCGAATAACCAATTTACCTGGTATGTCGTATCAGGCACCTTGCTAGGTCTACATCGTGAAGGTGCTTTTCTAAAACACGACTATGACATAGATCTTGGCATCAACTACACACCAGAACTATACCAAGCCATCACAAAGTTAATAGACACCTCCCATTTTGTCGTCAGCAAATTAGACCACTACAGCGAAGTCATTAAAAATGATCAAGGTCAATATCAACTCAAAAAAAGACCTGCAATTATCAAACTTATTCACCCAAATGGTATAAGTATAGACCTGTTTATTCACCATCAAGATGGCGATCTGCTCTGGCACGGCTCCAGTATTCACCGATGGGAAAATAAACACTATGAACTTGAGCTAAGAGACCTAGCCGGGATAAAAGTGCTAGCACCCCAAAATGCCGACCAATACCTAACAGAAAACTACGGTGATTGGCGAACGCCTGTAAAGGCTTTTGACTGCAGTACCGGAACCCCAAATCTAGTGATAGCAAAAAACTTTTTATCGCTCGCGTTATTCCTAAAAAGGTTGGCCGTTTTTTCCGACACCAACCCACTCGAATATGAAAAATTAAGAAAAACTCTAAACCAGCAAGCCATTATTAAAAACAATACGCTGAATAAAGAGATGTTTTAACATGTCAATCCTAACCAAGCTTTTGAACAAAAACGCCATTATTAACTTCCTCACGCTCCTAGGCTTAGTGTTGTTCGTGTACCTCCAAGATACGATCAGCTTTTGGCAGTTGCTTCCAGTCATTTTGGCGATAGGCTTGCAAAACGCGATTGCGCTCTATCCGCTCGTCGAGCGTGCAGCGGTGCCTGTTGAGCACATGATCCATACCAAGGCTTTTTTACCGCGCTTTATAAAACGCATTCCACAGATTTTAATCCTAACCCCCATACTCTTATTTATTGACCTAATGTTAAGCTATGTGTTTGTCCTAACAGCCATCCTACTTACCAGTTATTATTTTGCCTACCTGGCGCTGCGTCTAATCCAACGCAAACAACTAAAAGGTGAATCACTTAAACTGCTAAAAAAGACCAATCCAAAGGTCGCCATTTATATTTCAGGTTTAGAAGGCGTCGCTTACCAAGTCAATCAATGGCTGCCCGTTTTAGAGAAAATGGCGATTCCCGCCATTATTATCGTGCGAGAAAAATCCATCTATAAAGGTATGAAGCCAACCCCTATACCAACCTTCTATGCAAGAGCACAGATTGATGTAGAAACACTTATCAGCAATGCACCAACCCTAAAAACCGTTTTATACCCAGCTAACACCATGAAAAACGTACAAGCGCTGCGTTTTTATCATCTAAACCACTACTTTATAAACCATGGCGAAAGTGACAAAGCCGTAAACCAAAGCAAACTACTCATGGCTTACGACAAGCTGCTGGTTGGTGGTCCACTCGCCGAAAAACGCCTAAGAGAAGCAGGCCTGCCAATTAGAGACGGCCAAATAGAACATGTTGGCAGACCACAAGCCGAGCTTTTCCTAGAGCAAATTGAACAACCACAACCGATAAAAACACTACTCTATGCTCCGACCTGGGAAGGCTTTGTTGACAACGTCAACTACAGCTCAATTAATGAACTGGGTTACGACATGGTTAAAACAATCATTAACACCCAAAAATACAAACTCATTTTCAAACCCCATCCCTACACCGGCAGAAAACAAGCTAAAAACGCGCAATACCTAAAGCGAATCCTACAGCTCTGTAAAGAAAATAACGTGGATATCCATCTACCGGATTCCTCAGCGGAATTGCACGACCTAATGAACCAAAGTGATGCATTAATTACCGATATTTCAAGCGTATTAAACGAATACCTCATCACCAATAAACCCATTATCCTATGCAATACAAAACACTACCCACTTGAAGAAATGAACCAAGAGTTCCCCTCAACCCAAGCCGCTTATGTGCTCAATGACGGGAAAGAAATTGACAAGCTGTTAACCACAATAGATCAACAAGACACCATGCAAGCAATACGCTATGCAATAAGAACCGCATCTTTATGTGATTTTAAAGATAGTGCATTTGACCAGTTTACTCGTGTAATTAAATTAGACCTTGCAGAGTGAAAAGGAAACGTTAATGAAAAAAACAATACGAAAAATAATAAAAAAAATACAAAAAACATTTTCGAATAAAAAAAAGATATCCCATATCTATTTTTTAATTAGAGCTGGGCGAAACTATAGTCAGGTACAAAAACAAACATTTAATATCATACAAAATAAGATGCCGAAAGGGTCTTATACAACAATTAAAGAAGTCGACTTTATAAAGAAAAAAAAGAAAACCATAAAAAATGGTTTAAGTTTTGATATGTTTATTCGTGCAAGTGGTGATGTGCTTATGTCGCATGGTGTAGCAGACAAAAACTACCTCACAATGCGAGATGAGAATGGAGAATGTTACATCAATAGGCGCAAACATGTCCTGGTGCCTGGACCATGGTTAAAGAATAAACTACTTAATCACCCAAAAATAACGCTAAACGAAAATCAAATTCACTGTGTGGGTTGGCCAAGGCTTGACGAGCTTATTGATTTGCAAAATAAATACAAATCAAATCAAAAGCCAACGGAAAAAGTTAAAGTGCTCTGGGCACCAACCCATGATAGACGAAAGCGAGGAAAAGAAGGTTTATCAACATCCTCCTATCCTGAGTTTGATCAATGGACAGAGTTGTTAGAAGATAAGTTCGATTACACAAAATCTTTACACCCGAGAAACAAGGTTCTAGATAAAAAACCAACCGTTGATGCGCTAATCGAGGCCGACTATGTAATATCAGACTTTGGCACCATCGTGTATGAGGCTTGGGCGCTTGGGAAACCCGTCATTTTCCCTAATTGGTTAATAGGGCAAAGAATTAAAAAAAACCTAAAAGGTAGTGCCGAGGCTTATATTTTTGAAAATAAAATTGGATTACATGCTAATTCTATCCAAGAGGTTGTTGATTTTATTGAGTTGAAAAAAGAAATTGGCGATGATGTGAAGCAATTTATGGAATCTTATCTACCCGAAGACTTAAATGGCCAAAGTGCTAACACTATAAATGAATTGTTTTTAAAAGGTTGTGTCGAATAATAATGAGTGATTCAAACAGGCCTTTTGTGAGGTATAAATGAATAAAGTTTGTTTTTGCTTTGTTACTGAAGCAGGGTTAGATTATAGGCAAGTAGAAAAGCAAATCTTTGATATCATACAAGCTGACTTGCCCCAGGGATCATATTTAACTGTTAGGTATGAAATAATTTTAAAAAAAATAATATTCAAGCTACTTAAACTCAAAAAGAATAATCTATATAGAAATAGCTTATATAGAAAAAAATGTACTTATACTTTTGACTTATTTGTGCGTGGTGGCGCAGATATTTTGATGTCGCATGGTGTAGCTGACAAAAACTACCTCACAATGCGAGATGAGAATGGAGAATGTTACATCAATAGGCGCAAACATGTCCTGGTGCCTGGACCATGGTTAAAGAATAAACTACTTAATCATCCAAAAGTAACGCTAAACGAAAATCAAATTCACTGTGTGGGTTGGCCAAGGCTTGACGAGCTTATTGATTTGCAAAATAAATACAAATCAAATCAAAAGCCAACGGAAAAAGTCAAAGTGCTCTGGGCACCAACCCATGATAGACGAAAGCGAGGAAAAGAAGGTTTATCAACATCCTCCTATCCTGAGTTTGGTCAATGGACAGCATTGTTAGAAGGGAGGTACGATTTTACAAAGTCCCTACACCCTGGAAATAAAGTTGTAAATAAAAAACCAACCGTTGATGCGCTAATCGAGGCTGACTATGTGATATCAGACTTTGGCACCATCGTATATGAGGCTTGGGCGCTAGGAAAACCCGTCATTTTTCCCAATTGGTTAATAGGTAAAAGAATTCAAGAAAACCTAAAAGGTAGCGCCGAGGCTTATATTTTTGAAAACAAAATCGGGTTACATGCAGAGTCAATAGATGATGTTATAGAATTCATAGAACAGGGTGAGGGCATTAATCGTGATGTTAAAGACTTTATTGAACAATACTTGCCAGAAGCGTTTATCGGTAATAGTGCAAAAAGCCTTGCTGATGTCCTCAAGCAAATTAATAACGAGAAAGTTTAAGAGCTAATATGAAAATATCACTTATCCCATTGATTTTTATCGCAATACTTTTTGCAAAGATACGTTTTTGGAAGGTCGCGCTAGGTCTTATGAAAGGCTACCTGAAGTTTGATAAACAGCCCCAATCGAAACATTATTATCGCACTTCGATATATGCTAAAAAAGCTGAAGAACTTGATTATGCAATAGATATGATCAAAAAGGCACTAGCGCACAACCCGAGAAAAAAATCATACCTCATCAAGTTGAAAGCTTTATTGAAGCAAAAAAAAATAACAAAGTATGAATTAAATCTCGTTTTAAAAGAATTGAGCAAGTTGGCTGTACCGCGTAGAAAGCGCCAGTATATAAAAAGAGACTTCTTTGAAAGTGCAATAAACCCCGCCGCTTCTTTTACCATAAAAGACTGGAATAGCTTTGACATTAAGCTTTTTATTAAAAAAACCGGTACGCGTTATCAATTAAAATTTAAATTGGTTGGCGATGAAAGTCATATGTTAAATGACGCTGCTCAACTTTTGGTAAATGAAACCCAAGTTGCCAGCATGCCCATAAAGTCTTCAGTGGGCAATAACGGCCAGAAAGAGCATACTTTCTACTTTTATTTATCTGAAGAACTACTTAAGTCACTTCCGAGTTTAGGTTTGACGGCTATCCAATTAAACGGCCAACGATTAAACCTTAACTCATGGCTCGAAAGTTTAGTAGAAGCTAAAACCAATAAAAATATCCAACAGGCTTTAGAGCAAGGTTATCTTCTAAACAAAAAAGGACGGTTAGTAAAACCGAAGAATGAAAATCAGTACTGGATTAACTCAACCCTAGAGCACTACACCAGAGCAAGAAAAATATTCAACCAAGAATTCGGCTTGGATTTATATGTTGTGGGCGGCACTTTGCTTGGCTTTGCCAGATCGGGGGGAGTGATCGGTTTTGATAAAGACTTTGATTCTGGATATATTTCAAAATATTCTGATGTAAATAAAATTCATGATGAATACAAGCATATTATCCTTACGCTACTTAAATTAGGTGAAGATATTAGGCTCGTCACCAAAGTCGGTAAGAAAATCCGCAGCGACTACTTCATGTGGTTTGATCATACAGGGCACCACATAGATATTTTTCCAGCCGCGTTTATTGATGGGTTTTATAAAAGACCGACATTCGTAGATACAAAACTAACCCCTGAAGACTTTTATCCAATGAGAAAAGAAAGTTTCCACGGACACAGCATTCTTGTACCCAAAAACTACACCAAAAAAGTTGAATCAGTTTATGGAGCAAACTGGAAAACACCAGACCCTTTTTGGAAGAAAATTAAGAGTCCAGCAATAATCGAATATAGAAAAACCCTCATGTTGACACCTCAGGATTTATTAGAAATAGCAGACTACTCTGAGCGAGAAGGGGAATTTATCAAACAAGCCATACTTAGTGGCGGATACCAAGTACAGTACTAGATTTTAAGGTTAAAGCATGAAAAAAATTGGCTATACAACAGGCGTTTACGATTTATTTCACATCGGACACTTAAACCTTTTGAAAAGAGCAAAGCTAGAATGTGACTATCTCATCGTCGGTGTGACTACCGACGAACTTTGTGAACAAAGAAAGGGCAAGAAGCCAATCATTCCATTTTTTGAAAGAATGGAGATTGTCGAGCACATAAAATTCGTAGATGAAGTGGTGCCACAAGTCAATATGGATAAATTTGAAGCCTGGCAAAACTTAAAGTTTGATCGCATGTTTGTCGGCGACGATTGGAAAGGAACCGAAAAATGGAACCAACTCGAAAAACAGTTTGCCGAGGTCAATGTAGAAATAATATATTTCTCATACACCACGCACACATCAAGCACTAAGCTTAGAGAAATTCTTGATAAGATTTAATATGCCGTTTACCTACGCACTCAAATCGACACTCGGATGGCAGTATCGCATCTTAAAAACCCTGCTCAGGGCGCACGCTAGGATTACGCTTAGCGTTATCCTGTTGCAAGCCCTCTCTAAGATCGCATACCTGCTCGCATTCTTGTTGCCGCTAAAAGTGATCCTACTGATTGGAACCCCGGGCGTGCCAAGGTATTTCCCTTTTGTCGATCCTGCGCAAAAGATGGACTGGGTGGTCGGGCTGACACTCGGCGCGATTTCGTGCTACCTGCTGGCGTTAATCTTTGACCACCTTACCAGCCGCCTCGCCAAACCCGGCGCGAGCGCTATGGTGAAGCGTGCCAATAAAATGACCGTCATTCGCAACCAAGACACCCTGGCGCAAAGCTACTATGAACGCATCACCGGCATTGCCGCGAACAACCTGTTTATAGCACTCGGTCTGGTGTTGCTCTATTTTATTAACTTACCCGTATTCAGCTTTATCCTCCTTTTTTCGCTATTCGGCTTAACCCTAACCGCGCTGATGCTCTGGACAGCGCAAACGCAAAACACCAGCCCAGCCACAAACCAAGCGAACCAATACATCCCAAGCTACTTCATTCCCCAAAATACCATCCAGGCCTGGTTGACTAAAAACCCGAAAACCTATACCAGTGTGCTTTCATCGACCGCCTTTTTAATGGGGTTTTTATTAATCCTATACCCATACCTTGATGGCGACGGCCCCAACATTCTCATCTCCCTAATCTCGTTTCTGGTTCTACGTCAAATCGCTAGTTTTGCTGAAGCCAATATCAACGCCAGCTTCACACTCAACAAGAACGCACAAAAAATCAATGCCCTGGTCTTCAAATCCCAAAAAACCAGCATAAAAGAAAGAAAACACAAAACCCTCCTGCGCGATATTTTCGAAAAAAAACGCAGAACCGCGCTGGTTAACGACCAGCTTAAACCGGGCGAAACAACCCCCGCCACAGTCAATTGGATGGACTCTAATCTAACAGGCGTCACCCTGTTAAAAATCGAAACCCCAACGACGCCAACCCAGTTCGCCCAGCAACAAATTTTCAACAAACAAAGCCGCCATCTGCTAGAGCGAGAAGCCTTTTTATTCACCTACATAGATCGCGCCCAATTCAAAGCGCCACCTGTGCTGGCACAATACCAAATCCAAGACTTTGACTGCCAAATCCTAGATTACGGCACAGCCGAACCGCTGCTCGCAAAAGACTTCAGAGCCGCACTCAACAGTCTTAACCAACAAATATTTCACCGCTTTATACCGCCTAAAGCACTGGTCAAAGACTACAAACTCACGCGCCCCTTACTCGCCGACAAATTCAGTTCAGAGCTGGTCAAGCGGCTCGAAGTCGGTATCGACACCCCAGAAGAGCGCCAGCAATATAAACAGCTGCAAGCCAACCTCCCAAGCTTGATACAGCGCCTTGACGCCCAGCCGCTTTATATCTACAACCCCGACCGCAAACCCGGCACCCTCGTATGGCAAACCGACCAACGCACCGACCTCACCCAAGTCTATATCATGGCCTGGGGTCGCTGGAGCTTGGAACCTTTGGGTATCGCATTCGACCTAAATCAACCTGACGAATGGTTTGACGACAAAGCCTCCTGGCTAAAAGCCAACCGCAAAGACATTCGCGCCCACTATAGCGGCCAAGACTTAAAACTCGTCGCCTGTGCGCAAAAACTCCAACAAGCACTAAACGCCAGCCATTTTAAACGCGCGTTGCACTACGCCCAAACGCTCAACGCACTAATTGAAACCCACACAGCAAACAAAAAACAAAACGGAAACGCAGTATGAAAACCTCATTCTATCTATACAGCAGTATCGCCATGGCCAAACTCAAACGCTGGAAACATGCCGCCAAACTGATAGAACACTATCTCGATCGCCAAAACACCATCAGCGACAAAGACCTTTATCGCGCTGGCGTCTACTGCTTTAACGCGAAAAACTACAACGCCGCCGCCACGCACCTAGAAAAAGCCTACCAAATCAAGCCCACCGAAGTGCGCGCCTTGCTCTGGGCAGATGCCCTTAAGTTCGCCAAAAAAACCCACGCCGCTGAAAATGTCTGTCGCCAGTTTATTGAACTCAAGCCCAAAAGCTTTCTCACCATTTTTAAACTCGCCACACTCCTGCGCAAGCAAAAAAAATGGTGGCAAGAAATCGACACCTTGCAAAACGGCCTAGCCATTCAACCCAAGCGCCCGAAACGTTGGTACCAACTCGGTGAGGCGCTTGAAGCCATGAACCGCTTCCAACAAGCCGCTGAAGCCTATGGCGAAGCCATCGAAAGAAAAAAAGACACACCCCCAGCAGAATGGTACTATCGCCAAGGCTACTGCTATGCACAAGAAGGCCATGATGGACCACCCAATCCAGACGCCGCACACCGTGCCTATCAACAAGCCATCGAAGCCGACACCCAACATGTCGCACAGCGTTTTGGCATCGGTGTGTTTCACCAGGCGCGCGGCTATTGGCCACAAGCCGCTGAAGCTTATGCTCAACAGCTGAACACTAACCCCCAAGACCCCGAGCTCACCTACAAGCTCGGCATGGCACACGACCGCTGCTACAACTGGGCAAAAGCCGCCTTAAACTACCAGGTCGCCATAGACCTACAACAACAGCAATCCCTCGATCCCAATCCCTATTGGTTCTACCGACTCGGCTTTGTTTTCGAACGCCTGGGCGAAGGCTACCAAAGCCAAGCCATCGAAGCCTATCAGCGCGCCAATGCAACCAGCGAAGAGCACAGACCCTATTGGCACTATCGCATCGGCTATATCTTTAACCAACAAGGCCAATACCAACAAGCCGCCGAAGCTTTTCTGCAAACCAGAGAAACCCAAACCCTGCCACCGGAAGAAAGCACAGAAGCATCCGACCACCAGCAGCAAATCAACGAACTCGAAAAAGCCCTAGCGCAAGACACCACCGATCACCAGGCCTGGTACAAACTGGGCAACGCCTATGAGCGGATGCAAAACTGGCCGAAGGCGGCAGAAGCCTACCAGCATGCGCTAGACCGCCAAAATGACCATACACCGGAGTGGTATTATCGTTTGGGGTATGTGCTCACGCAGGCGGAAAGTTATCAAGCAGCAAGCGAAGCATTGCGTGAAACACGCATATTGCAAAAACCTTATGGTGTGCCAGAAGGTGCTTATGCTAGAGATGCTGGTTTCAAATTGGCCTCAGATTTTACCGAATACTATGAGGCACTAGAGTTAAAGCCAGATACCATACTATTCGAAAGCTTTAATGGTGTCAGCATGAGCTGCAACCCTTATGCTATCTTCGTTGCAATGCAGAATGATCCAGCTTACACAAATTGGAAATACATCTGGGTTGTAAACGACACTAATCCACCACCAAAAGAATACAAGAAACAAAAAAATATAGTGTTTGTAAAAAAAGATTCAGACCTGTATTTAAGGTATTTAGCTAAGTGCAGTTATCTTGTTAACAACAGCACCTACCCACCTTATTTTATAAGGAAAGAAGGGCAGAAGTATCTTAATACATGGCACGGTACGCCTTGGAAAACCTTAGGCAAAGATATTAAAAACAATTTCATGGAGCATAAAAACACCCAAAGAAATTTCTTGCATGCGACGCACATCTTGAGCCCTAACACACACACAACCTGGGTACTTAGAGAGCGTTACGACATCGAAGGCCTTTATACAGGAAAGTTTGCAGAAACTGGCTATCCGAGAATAGACCTTACGTTGAATATGGACGAGTCAAGAAAAACAAGCTTACAAGAAAAACTTGGTTTAGATCCTAACAAAAAAACAATTCTTTACGCGCCTACATGGCGCGGCACGCTTGGCAGCGTCGAGCTTGAAGTGGAAAAGCTAATCAATGAAATCAACGCCCTAAAGCATCCTGATATAAACCTTTTATTCAGAGGGCATTACTTTGTCGAATCCGCTGCCTATGAAAATGATCTAGGTAATTTAGTGGTCCCGCAAGAAGTAAATACCAATGAACTGCTCGGCATTATTGATGTTTTGGTGACCGACTATTCCAGTATTGCATTTGACTTTATGGTCACAGGTAAACCTATAATCTATTACCTAGAAGATTACGAACAATACAAGCAAGAGCGTGGGCTATATTTTGAAGCGGATAAACTTCCTGGTGAAGTTGCCTATGATATTAAAGAGCTAAAAAACCGGGTTCAGGCTCAACTAACAACAAACGAGAAGCATGCAAATTATCCGCAGGCGCAGCAAGACTTTACGCCTAATGAAACAGGCAGAGTTTCAAAGGATGTGATCAAATGGTTTATTGAAGACATAGCTCACGATAAAGAGATTAACCATTCGATTAAAAAGAAAAACATACTATTTTTTGCTGGTCAGTTTATGCCCAATGGCATTACCACATCCTTCTTAAACCTTGTTAACAATATTGACAGCAAACAATACAATATCGCCCTTGTCATTAGCCCTAATGCTATAGAAAAAGACCAAGCTAATCTTGAACAGTTCGAACGCTTACCAAAGCATATTAAGGTTATTGGCCATGTTGGGCGAATGAACAGAACAATTGAAGAAGGGTGGGTTGAAATCAAGTTCAATCAACAATCTACGTTTACAAACGCAGAGATGCACACAGTTTTCGAAAAACTTTACACCAAGGAGTTCATGCGCGTTTTTGGTAGGGCTGTATTTGAATCTGTTATCGAATTCAGCGGCTACAGTCAGTTCTGGTCTGCTGTTTTTAGCAACGCGCCAACTAACCTGGTAAAACGAAAAGTGATCTATCAACATAATGACAAGTTTGGTGAGTTTACAGTTAGATTTCCAGGACTCGGCAGGATTTTTGAAATGTATAAAAGCATGGATGGGTTGATATCCGTTTCTGAGCAAACGAGAGATCTGAATTTGTCTAATTTGGTGGCGCATCTCAATATACCCAAAGATAAATTTTTATATTGCGATAATTTGCAAAACCCAACGGAAACCCTGGAAAAATCGAATGACATCATAGATTCCAGTGACGAACTTTATTTCTCTTCTGGCAAAAAAACATTTATTACCATGGGGCGTTTATCCCCAGAAAAAGATCATGCGAAAATGATCAGTGCATTTAAAAAAGCAATCGAACACACACCAGATATACAATTAATAATATTGGGTGACGGGCCTCTAAAGAGCGAGTTACAGCAACAGATAGCATCACTTAACTTAGAAAAAAGCGTACACCTGTTAGGCAGAAGGTTTAACCCTTTCCCACTTTTAAAGCGTGCGGATTGTTTTGTTTTATCTTCAAACCACGAAGGGCAGCCGATGGTGCTTTTTGAAGCGATGATACTCAACAAACCGATTATCTCGACAGATATTGTCGGTTCACGAAGTGCAATAGAGGGGCGTTCTGGTCATCTGGTTGAAAATTCGGCAGAAGGGCTTGCACAGGGCATGCACGACTTTTTGGAGGGCAAGTTAGCGTTCAATACATTCGACTTAGAAGATTACCAAAAAAATGCCATCAATATGTTTTACGAAAAAGTTTGCGGCGAAAAGGAATTAACACATGTTAACTAAACCAGCAATTTACGCCCACCGTGGCGGTGCGGGCTACCATATTGAAAACACACTGGCCGCCTTTGAATTTGCGATTGAGCTGGGTTGTGCGGGCGCAGAGCTAGATGTTCACCTGACTAAAGACAATCAAATTGTAGTTCATCACAATGCCAAGTTAAATCACCTATATACGCGCAAACCCAATGGCCAATGGCTCACGAAAGATGAAGAACGTCAAATCAGTGAACTTACGCTAGAAGAGCTAAAACAATACACCGTCGGCGAGCCAAATCAGAATACGGACTACCGTAAAAAGTTTCCAAAACTACTACCGGTAGAAAACCAAACCATTCCAACCTTGCAAGAAGTCATTCAACTCGCCAAGCAAAAGTCGGAGTCCTTTCGATTACTGATCGAAATAAAAACCGATATTTTTGCAGACAACAACCAGGCCTGGTTACCGTTGGTTGATGCTGTTTTAAACCAAGTTGAGCAAGAGAATTTTACAGAACGCGCAGAATATTGCAGTTTTGATTGGCGCAACCTAATTGAAATCAAAAAACAGCAACCCACAGCTAAAACTTGGTTTACCACTCATCCTTTAGACTGGCTTATTGATACGGGCGAAGAAACACTCTCGCTCGCCTGCGGAAAAGAGCATCTTAATAAACTACGAACGGCCTTTGCAACAGGCAACGCCCCCTGGTATGCAGGTTATCAGCCCAAAACCCCTCAAGGCTTCCCACAGGCCATCAAAAAGGCCGGTGGCGATGTGTGGTTTGCTTATTGGAAAGGTTTAACCAGCGATTTAATCGAACAGGCTCACACCCATGCACTTGCGGTTGCTGGCTGGACGAATAACCTAAACAACCCCAAAGACTACAAAGCGATCAACGCACTCAGCCTCAATGCGCAGTGCATCGACTACCCGAATTATAGGTTTATCGAAATCACTCCAGAGCTACAACAACAACTCGACCTAGCCGACAAAGCAAGGAAAGCCAAAAACTGGCAAGAAGCGAAAACCTTATATGAATTGATCTACAGAGCTTATGGTGACGAATCGCCAGCGGAAGTGTATTGGAAACTGGCCATATCATACCGCCGTCTAAAGCTATTTGATCAATCAATGGGGGTTTTATCAGAAGCAAATTCATTTTTTCCTAATCAAGTGAATGTTTTAACTGAAATTGCAGCCTTAAATAATGCAAAGAAAAAGTGGTCTGATGCAGTTTTAATATGGAATAAGGTAAAAAGTATTAGAGCGGTTTTATCAAAATTAGATTACGAAAGGATGTTGATTGCGCTTGAAAACATGAACTGTAACGATCAGTTATATTCAATTTTAGAAGAGGCGATCGTATTTTATCCGGAAAACAAATCTTTTTCTGGGCGCTTTGCATTGGTAAAAGTAAAAAAGGATATACTCTCTAATTCTATAGATGAGTTTACATATTCTGCTTTTAAAAAGTTTAAATTATCAAAAATAAACAATCAAGCGACTAGGTCGGTAGAAAAAACTCTTTTCGGAAAAACCAATGGTAAACTTGTGAGGCATTCGCCATATAGAGTTTATGCATCTGATTTTTGCAATATACGTAACGTATTAGAACGATATTTTAAAATAGATAAAGAGATTTGCGCAGCGCTTGATGCTATAGCTGCATTAGCCTTTAGGACGGATGGCGTTTTGAATAATTATCTTGATGAATCAACTGTAAATAGTATAAAAATTATTTATAGTTTTTTGGAAAGAAAAAAACAACTTCTTTGTCTTTTAGATGAAGAAACTTTACTTGCACTAGTTAATTTAGTGTTGATGGATAAAAAAATATTGTTCTCATATTATTTGAGGGGGCTTGCTTCTGAAAAATCTAATAATACGATAAGAATATCTAGTTTGGACTTTTTTAAATTAACAGGTTTCGAAAAGCTAGTTGAAAACAAGATTGAGGACTACATAAGTTACAGCGAATTAGACTATACAGCTGAAGATCGTGATTTTAAAGAGTATGTTGCTGGAAAAAGTATAGCAATTGTTGGACCTGTTAATAATGGTATTCTCTCCGGAGATGAAATCGATAATAGTGATATTGTTATAAGGTTTAACTATAAGGGTCTAACGGGGTATGAGCCATGTTACTTTGGAACAAAAACAAATATATCTCTTTACCTTGATCATGATTTATTAGATAAAAAAAAATCTGATCTTATTGAGCACAATGTTAATGATCTTGATTGGGTTTTGTTTAGGAATACTAAGTTAAAAGATTTCAGTAGCTTAGGATTTAATTTACAGGGTGTTAAGGTAAAGCCTTCATTGAAAATTTGGGAAAAAAACAAAAATCCTTTTTTTAAGGGTTTTCCTAATGCTTTACAAATCGTACTGTTTGATATATTTCGATTTCATGTGGGTAGCGTAAAATTATTCAATATGGATTTTTTTGTCTCAACAAATTATGAGTCTTCATATATGCGAACAACCACCACCCTAGATCCGTTTTTCTTAACTTGGCATGATTTGACTTCAAACTTTGCAATGCCGAAGGCACTTTTTAATTCTGGGTTAATAGAGGCTGATGAAATAGCAAGCAAAATCTTGAGACTATCAGTTAAGGATTACATGGAAATTATGGATAAAACTTACTCTAATGTTTATGAGGATAACTCATGAATTTACACCTTGACTGCACCCTCCGCGATGGCGGTTATTACAACGATTGGGATTTTGCACCAGGCCTGGTGGTCGACTATTTACAAGCCATGGCCGCTTTGCAGGTAGATTTTGTCGAAATCGGTTTTCGAAGCCTTAAAAATGAGGGCTTTAAAGGTGGCTGTGCGTTTAGCACGGATTCGTTTTTAAACAGCTTGCTGATTCCAGTAGAACTGACCGACAAAATCGGTGTCATGATTAACGGTTCTGAACTGGCATCTAAACAATCACCAGGCCTGGTCGTCACGCTAGAAAAACTTTTTGCCCCAAAATCTCAATCGCCCGTAACTCTAGTGCGCATTGCCTGTCATGTGCATGAATTTGAAACCTGTTTGCCCGCCGCCAGCTGGTTAAAAGCGCAGGGCTATTTAGTCGGCTTTAACCTGATGCAAGTCGCGGATCGTTCGCCTGAAGAAATCACCCAACTGGCCAAAAAAGCCAGCGAATACCCGATTGATGCCCTGTACTTCGCCGATTCGATGGGAAGCCTTTCGCCTAAAGAGGTCACTCAAATTATCCAAGCCTTTAGAGCGGGCTGGCAAGGCGCACTCGGTATTCACACCCACGACAATATGGGACAAGCGATTGCCAATACCCTACAAGCCATTCAAGATGGCGTGACCTGGGTGGATTCCACCGTAACCGGCATGGGGCGCGGACCAGGCAATGCCCAAACCGAATACCTCACGATGGCGCTCGAACCCTATCGTACAAATAAAGGCAATCCCACCAAACTCTTTGAACTGATTCGCAAACACTTCAAGCCCCTGCAAGCTCAATACGGCTGGGGAACCAATCCCTATTACTACATGGCGGGGCAACATGGCATCCACCCGACCTATATCCAAGAAATGCTCCAAGACTCACGCTACAGCGATGAAGATATTCTCGCCGTGATTGACCATTTAAAAATCGAAGGCGGTAAAAAGTTCAGCCTTGATACCCTAGAAGCCGCACGCCATTTCTACTCCGGCGAACCGCGCGGCACCTGGTCACCCAAATCGGTAATGCAAGGGCGGGATGTCTTGATTGTCGGCACCGGCCCCGGTGTGGCTAAATATCGCTCGGCCATCGAAGCCTTTATTGAACAGCATCAGCCTTATGTGATTGCGCTGAATACCCAGAAAAACCTGCGAGAAGACCTCATACATGCGCGTGCAGCTTGTCATCCGGTACGCTTGCTTGCGGATTGTCACGAACACCTTAACCTGCCGCAACCGCTGATTACACCAGCGAGTATGTTGCCCGAAGACGTACAACAAGAACTCAAAACTAAAACCCTGTTGGATTTTGGTATCTCAGTGAGCAGTGCAGGCTTTGAGTTTCATGAATACTATGCACAGCTGCCAACGTCCTTAGTGGTGTCTTATGCCTTAGCGATAGCGACCGCAGGCCAGGCGAATCACATTTTTATGGTCGGCTTTGATGGTTACCCAGCTGGGGATTCACGCAATCAAGAAATGATTGACCTGTTTGCGCAGTACCGACACGCGCCCAGCAGTGTGCCGCTATATACCTTGACCCCCAGCCAATATCAACTTCCGAGTCTATCTATTTATGGAGCCTTAAATTGAGTCAGCCCAACTTACTAAACCATTTTAAAACCCAACTCAATCACCAGGCCTGCTTGGGCATCTTTAGCAAAACAACCGACAGCAATGTGGTTGAAGCCGCAGGCTATAGCGGGTTAGATTTTATTATCTTGGATATGGAGCATGGACCAGCCACATTAGAAACGATGCACAACCATGTTCGTGCTGCTAAAAGCAGCCAACTGTTTCCCATTATTCGTGCCAAAGGCGTTGATGCCCATGCGATTGGCTCAGCATTAGATACGGGGGCATTAGGTGTGCAAGTTCCTAATGTTTCAACGGCACAGCAAGCAAAAGAAGCCGTTAATGCCGCTCGCTTTCATCCAAAAGGGATGCGTGGTGTGTGTCGATTTGTGGCCGCCGCCAATTTTGGCACACTTGATAAGCAAACCTATTTTGAACAAGCGAATGAAGCCCTCGTCATTTTGCAAGTAGAAGGGGTTGAAGGTATAAAAAACCTAGATGAAATCTTATCTGTAGTAGGGTTTGATGTGCTGTTTATTGGCCCTTATGACTTGTCGCAGTCGATTGGCAGGCCTGGTGAAGTCGATTCGCCCGAAGTCTTGGCGTTGATGAAACAAATCGCCGAAAAGGCCAAAGCTAAAGGCATTATTTTAGGCGCTTTTTCAGATTCACTTGAACGTAATCAATCACTAAAGCAAGAAGGCTTTAACTATATTGCCTACTCAGTGGATTTGAATATTTTTTCTAATGCTCTATCAGATCTAGTAAGAGGAATCTAATTATGTACACAGCTGTTATTCCGGTAAGAAAAGGTAGTCGTCGTTTGCCGGGTAAAAACACGGCACCTTTTGCAGATTCAAATCTATTAATTTATAAAATCGAACAATTGAAAAAAGTTCCTCAAATTACACGCATAGTTGTGACATCTGATTGCGATGATATGTTGGCGATGGGGCGAGCGCAGGGCGTGGATACGCATAAGCGTGCGATTGAATACTGTGATGAAAAAACTAAAACGTTTGGTGAGGTAGTTGCACATGTCGCTGAGAGTGTAGAGGGGGAAAATATTATTTGGGCAACCTGTACTTCTCCGCTGGTTGAACCTCACCATTATGCCGATGCAATAGATCAATATGAGATTGAACTTAAAAATGGCTATGATTCATTAATGTCAGTAGAAGAGTTTAGACGTTATATTTGGACAAAAGAAGGTCCATTAAATTACGAACTAGGAATAAAGCATGTCCCATCACAAGAGCTTGAGCCACTTTATCGCGTAACAGATGGTATTTTGATAGCACCGAGAGCAAAAATGATCGAATGGATGTATTTTCATGGAACAAATCCATTTATGTATAAGATGGATAAAAAGTCATCGATAGATATTGACGATATATATGATCTTGAGTGCGCAAAGGCTTGGTTTCATGTCTAATTTGTTGGTCGATGGGGGCTTTCTAAAATGTAGCGGAAGTAGAAAAAGCATTAAAGGCAGTAGGATATGAATAGAAGATTAGCTTTAAAAACTTTAACAGCACATAAAAAATACTTTGGTGCTATTTCTACCGATCATATTGATTATTTTTTAAAAAATAACTTGCCATCTCACTATGCGGCTAAAAGCGATTTGGTGTTTGGGGGTGGGTGGAGTAACTTGATGAGATACTCTGATGTTGCTAAATTCTATAATGATCATATTTTCTACACCATGTCAGTTTTTAGCGTTTGTGGGCTTGTGAGTTATCCAAAATATAATTATGCAGAATTTATTGGTAAAGGTGCTGGCAAGAATACACTAAACAGTTATAGAAAAGTAACATTAGAAAACGGTGAAGTTAAATTTGAAAAGGTATATAAGAATAACTCAGATGACTTAATTAAGTTGAAGTTTTTTCAGGAAGTGGCTTACAACGTAATTAGTCAAGACTTTAAAGTCCCTTACGCTGATTTAGTAATTGGCGAGGTCGGCACGCTAGCCTATTTTGATTGGATTGATAATGTAAAGCCAATTGATAGGAGAAATATTCTGGGCTTTTATTCCAAGTTCAGAAGTGCAGCCAAACACATAGCAATTCCAGATCACTATTCTAAAAACGAAGTCATTTATGATTTTACCAGAGAACCTATGTATCAAAGTGGCTTAAAGGCTGCAGAATCTTGGCTGATCAAACATAATTTTGACAGCAAAGATACTTTGCTACTAAACCATCTGAGCCTTTACTTGAAAGATACACCTAGTTCGGAAAGGTTATTTACGCATGGTGATTTAGCACCCGTTAACTTGCTTCAAGAAGATGGTGTATTTGATTTTGATAGGTGTGGATACTACCCTTCATCTTATGAGTTAGCCTTTTTATGCAGTAAGTCGTTAAGTTTTGAGAGCTTGGCTCAACTAGACTTAGAACTTGATATGCATATTCAAGATTTATCTGAAATAAATAAAATTGGTTTTTATTTTTTTGCATTTATCTTTTATTCAAGAAAGATAGGTATCGAGTCCTCTGATGCGTTTTTAAAAGAGCTCTGGGTAGCCGTTAACAGAAAAGCAAAAGGAGCAGGACTTGAAATATAAAGCCTATGTATTTGATTGCGATGGCGTGGTACTGAATTCTAATAAAATCAAAACCCAAGCGTTTTATGATGTCGCTAAAGTTTACGGTCACGAACCCGCACAAGCCTTAAAAGACTACCATGTGCAAAATGGTGGGATTTCACGTTTTGTTAAGTTTGAATACCTGCTCACCGAGATCCTAAAAAAACCGCTTGACCAAACCGAGTTAAAGCAACTGCTGGACAACTTTGCACATGAAGTTAAAAAAGCCCTCATGACCTGTGAAGTGGCCAAAGGTCTAGCCGAACTGCGCGGACAAACAAAACACGCCAACTGGTTGATTGTCTCCGGTGGCGATCAAGACGAATTACGAGAAGTGTTTAAAGCCCGTGGCCTAGCCCACTACTTTAACGGCGGCATCTTCGGCAGCCCCGATACCAAAGACACCATCCTCGCCAGAGAAATCGAAAACGGCAATATCACCCGACCCGCTTTATTCCTCGGCGACAGCAAGTACGACTACCAAGCCGCCGAAACCGCAGGCCTAGACTTCATCTTCCTAACCCAGTGGACGGAAGTAAAAGACCACCAGGCCTGGTGCAAAGAATTAGGTTTGGATGTTGAATTGAATTTAATGTCGCTGGCGTAGGTTCTTCAGGTTGTCGGTACACCTGTTTGAAGCGATTGAACAGGCTCAAGACCTGGCAACAGAGTGGCTTTGGACATACAATAACGAACGACCAAACTCAGCCATTGGTCGCGTACCGTCAAGGTATTTACTGGACGCGGCTTAACCCTCTACTTTTAACTTCGGTTATAAATGGGGGGATTACAATCCAAAGCTAGGGTGCCGGTTTGTTTTAAAGTGTGGGTTTATATTTAGGAGTAAGTGAAATGTATGCCATTGAATTTGAAACCGATGTGACGAGCCCGTTTATTCGATTACATGATTATGAGAAGTTGAAGAATCAACATGTCAAGGTAATCGTGCTTTCAGAGTCACTTTCAGATGAAGTGCCTGCTCCGTCAGTTCATCAATCAAAATACAATTTTGATGATTTAGTTGGTCGTTTGACTTGGCAGGGTGACGCTCTTAAAGTGCAGCAAAGGTTGCGTGATGAATGGGTGTAGATTCGTTTTAGATACCAATGCCATTATTCAGTTGCTTAAAGGTAATCGTGACCTATTAAATCTGATTTCATCTGCGCAGTATCTTGCGATATCTGTGATAAGCGAGTTGGAATTTAAGTCCTTTTCAGGTATCAGCTAGGATGATTTAATGTTGTTTTCTAAATTTAAGGACCGCGTTGAAGTCGTGGATATTGTCTCCGCCAACGCTAACTTGATAGCTAAAGTAACGGAACTAAGATGCCAGTCATCATTAAAAATGCCTGATGCAATCGTGGCGACGACGGCTGTAGTGGAGAATGCGGTTTTGATTACGTCAGACCAAAAATTGCTGCGAGTTCTTGGTGAGCAAGCTGTGGCATTTGAGCTTGTTTAAGGTTTTAAATTTGAGTTTAGAGTCGCGCTAATGGCAAATTACTCATCGTCCTCGGCGACAGTAAATACGACTACCAAGCTGCCCAAACCGCTGGCCTAGACTTTATCTTCTTAACCCAGTGGACCGAAGTCAAAGGCCACCAGGCCTGCTTTATTCCTCGGCGACAGCAAATACGACTACCAAGCCGCCAAAGCGGCAGACTCCTAAGTTTTGATTTTAATGAATTTTACTCTGGTCCCGGTTTTTTAGGGTTGCAGGGCGTGGAGGAGTCTACTGGATGACAACACCAAAGAGTGAGCAGACCGATGATCACACGAAAAGCGAGGCACGCTTGATAGGCTTATGGGTTGGTTTTTGGGTAGAATAGCGATTCGGTTTAACTATCATGAGGAGTGGCTTATGTACGCGATTGAATTTGAGACGGATATTAAAAGTAAATATATTGAAATTAAAGATTATAACAAGGTTCTTAATAAACATGCCAAGGTTATTGTGCTAATGGAGGATTTGGATAGTGGCGACTTTTTTGCGAGTCAAGATGATTTTATCGCCAGTTTGCTTAATAAACCAAGGCATTTAGAGCAAGGCACCGTGTTTTTGAGCCGAGATGAAGCCAATGAATGATAAGGTCTTTGTTGATTCGAATATTTTCTTGTATGCGTTTAGTGATCTAGACTTGGAGAAGCAAAAGATTGCTGGTGAGATAGTGTCACAAGAAAATTGTGTCATTTCCGGTCAAGTGTTGAATGAGGTGAGTAATAATTTAATTAAAAAACTACTTTTCAAAAATAACGAGGTTTGTAAGTTTGTTGAGAGTGCATATAGTCGATATTGGGTGGCTGATCTTGGTAAAGATACGTTTTTGAAAGCGTGTGATTTGAGAGAGGTATAAGTTTTCTTACTATGATTCGTTGATCGTTGCGGCTGCTAGTAACGAAGGTTGTTGCCGACTGTATTCTGAAGACATGCAAAATGGTTTGCTGGTAGATGATCTTTTAAAATTACAAATCCGTTTTGATAAGCGTTGAGGTGCCACGCCAGGCCTGCTTTATTCCTCGGCGATAGCAAATACGACTACCGAAGTCAAAGACCACCAGGCCTGGTGTGGTGAGCTGGGCTTATTCATGAAAAGCAATTTATTTGATATGGTTTAATTGACTTAGCTATACTTTGCTAAGGCGTATGAATATTTAGAAAAGGAATGGTGAAGTATGTTGAGAGAAATTATTAGACCAGATAACGAGTATTACAATTTGCATATTCCAAAAGAGTATGTGGGTAAGGATGTAGAGGTTATTGTATTGCCGCTTTTTGATTTGGTTAAAACAACGCAAGTAGAGCAACTGAAGACCTTTGACCCGATGGCGTTTTTCGGTGCGGCCTCAGCGAGTAAGGCTAGTGTGGATGCGTATTTATCGCAGATTAGAAGCGAATGGGATTAAGCGGTGAAAAACAAATATTTGCTTGATACCAATGTTGTCATCTATTTTTTTAATGGTCTTACCGATGATAGGTCATTGGTTGAGATTCTTCGTTCCAGTTTTAATATTTCGATTATCACGAAAATTGAGTTTTTGAGTTGGCAGAAACTTTTGAGTGATGTTGCTTTAAATGACAAAGCGATCGAGTTTATTTCAAATGCTACGGTTTATGAACTTGATGAAGTTGTGGCAAATCGTACGATTATAAACAGGCAACAATATAAAATTAAAACGCCCGATGCGATTATTGGTGCTACCGCGCAGGTGCATGGCTTTGAAATAGTGACCAATAATGTTGATGATTTCAAGATGCTAGATTTAAAGGTGACAACCGTTGAACTTAAGGAATAATCGCGTGAGAAAAGAAAGTTTTTTTCTAAGCATTAAAAGGACAGCCACTTTTAAAGAATGGAAGAAATAAAAACCGGCAATATCACCAGGCCTGTCTTATTCCTCGGCGACAGCAAATACGACTACCAAGCTGCCCAAACCGCTGGCCTAGACTTCATCTTCCTAACCCAATGGACCGAAGTCAAAGACCACCAAGCCTGGTGCAAAGATTTAGGTTTTGATGTTGAAGTGAATTTAATGTTGCTGGCGTAGTTTTTGGGGCGCGTATTTGTTGGACTTTTTGCCTTTTTCAATCGTGATGAAGTAGGTTGTTGTTTTTAATATTTGGGGCAGAGTAGTTTATGAACATTCTTGTGGTTGGTGGTGCGGGTTATATCGGTTCTCACATGGTGAAGATGCTGGCAAAAGCCGGGCATGATGTGGTGGTGTTGGATAATCTTTCTACCGGTTTTCGTTCGGCGGTGAAGTATGGTGAGTTGGTGGTGGGTGACTTAGCCGATATTCATTTGTTGGAAGGGTTATTTGCCAAGCATTCTTTTGATGGGGTGATGCATTTTGCCGCGAACAGTTTGGTGGGGGAGTCGGTCGATTATCCATCCAAGTATTATCGCAATAATGTTTCGAATACGTTGAATTTGTTGGATGTGATGGTGCGCCATGATGTGAGACATTTTATATTTTCGTCGACGGCCGCGACTTTTGGTGAGCCGGACTACACGCCGATTGATGAGGCGCACCCGCAAAGGCCGATTAACCCGTATGGGGCGAGTAAGTTGATGGTGGAGCGTATCCTGAAAGATTACGCTACTGCTTATGGTTTGAATTCGGTGTGCTTGCGTTATTTTAATGCGTGCGGCGCGGATCCTGAAGGCGATCTGGGCGAGAACCATGACCCGGAAACCCATTTAATTCCGTTGATTTTACAGGCGGCGTCGGGGCGACGTGAGGCGATTACGGTTTTTGGCCGAGATTATGCGACGGCGGATGGGAGTTGTGTTCGTGACTATATTCATATTCAGGATTTGTGTTCGGCGCATTTGTTGGCGTTGGAGCATTTAATCACGGGTGCGGGTCAAGGTGCGTTGGCGTTTAATTTGGGCAATGGCGCGGGTTATTCGGTGCAACAGGTGATTGAGGTGGTTAAGCGCGTAGTGGCGGAGGATGGCTGTGAGTTAGTGGTCAAAGAAGGTGAGCGTCGTGCTGGCGATCCCGCGATATTGGTCGCCGATGCCACCCAAGCTCGCGCCGTTTTAGGCTGGCAACCCTTCTATGATGACCTAGAAACCATTATCCGCCATGCGTGGGCGTGGGAGCTTCGTGATAAGGCGTTATTAAGTTGAATTTGGTGGTAACTGATGTATGATTTGTGCAAGTTTAGTTAATTATGACCTTTTTAAGATGAGTATAAGATGAGTAGCAAACCAAGAACGATTATTACTTATGGAACATTTGATATGTTCCATATTGGGCATTTAAATTTATTGCGTAAGTTGAGTGAGATGGGCGACCGTTTGGTGGTGGCCGTGTCAACGGATGAGTTTAATAATGGCAAGGGTAAAAAAACCTTGATTCCTTATGATCAGCGTGCGGAGATTGTGCGCTCGATTAAGTATGTTGATTTGGTGATTCCTGAAACCACTTGGGAACAAAAACTGACCGATATTAAAGAACATGGCGTGGATGTTTTTGCGATAGGCGATGATTGGAAAGGTAAGTTCGATTTTTTAGAAGAGTTGTGTGAAGTGGTGTATCTAGAGCGTACGAAGAATATTTCGACCACTGAGCTAAAGCGTTCTTTGAAACGCTTTTTGTCTATTCCGCACGAAGATTTGGCACGCGCATTTGAGGTGTTGGAGATGTTGCGCCGAGATTTGGAGTAAAAGCTTTCTCGTGGTTAACATTACGAAGCGTTAATGTGCTAGATTAAAATTTTAGTTGGTTATTTACCCATATCTTTTCGGTGATTATGCATAGAATTATTCGCTATTCCTCTCGTAAAGCGCTTATATATTTTGGTTTGTTTGACCTGATACTTCCTTTGGCCTTGCTCTATGTTGTGCAGGGTTTGGTAGGTGATAAACCATGGTCGGAGCCTTATTTTTGGCTGGGTCTGTTGGCAGGGATTGCTATGGTGTTAGGCAGTGCTTTGGCAAATGGTTATAGTCGGTATTCTAGTCGCACCTTAGCTAAAAAGTTACAACTGGTTTTTCAGGTTTGGGGAATTATCCTGCTTGGTTTGTTAGTGGTCGCTTTTGTCATTTTTGCAACACACGAGTTTGGTCGTAAGGTGGTTTTGGTTTGGGCGTTTTTTACGCCATTTTTGTTGCTATTGGCGCGTTTGGCAATCAATTATTTTTGTTATTACCGTCAGCATACGCTGATTAAGGTTTTGTTTTTATCTCCTTATAAGTTTACCGGTTTTGAAAAGAAGCGTTTGCGAGCTCAGCATTTTCAATGGCAGTTTTTAAAAAGTCGTTCGTCATTGGAGGTTGTTCTCGCAGATTTTAAACCTGACTATGTGGTGTTGCCCGAGCAGACGCCAGTAATCGGTGTTGTTGATAAGCGTGAGCAGCAAGATTGGGTTAAGCAGTTAACTCGTGCCGATTTGCAGGGCGTGCATCTGGTTAAATTTGAGCAATTTATGGAAGGCTTGTTGCGCAAATGTTTCATAAATTATCAATCGACCGATTTAACCTATTTAGAGCAGATTGCTGCTTATTCTCAAAGTCAGTATGTGGTTAAGCGTGTGGTTGATATTGTAATGGCGTTAGGTGTTTTGGTGTTAGTTTGGCCATTGATGCTGTATGCCGCTTGGCGCATTCGCCGCGAGTCGCCGGGGTCGGTGTTTTTTTCGCAAACTCGGGTGGGGCGCGGTGGTAAGGAGTTTACCTTGTATAAGTTTCGGTCGATGCATCTTGATGCCGAAAAAAATGGTGCGCAGTTTGCGACTTCTAAAGACCCAAGAGCATTTGATTTTGGTGCTTTGATGCGTAGAACACGGATTGATGAGTTGCCACAGCTTTGGAATGTGCTTAAGGGGGATTTGCATTTTGTGGGTCCACGACCAGAGCGCAAGTGTTTTACGGACACTTTGGAGATCGATATTCCTTTTTATAACGAGCGTCATTTGGTGGCCCCTGGTATTACGGGTTGGGCGCAGGTGATGTATCCTTATGGGTCTTGCACGGAAGACGCGCGTCAGAAATTGATGTACGATTTGTATTACATCAAGAATTGGAGCATTTGGCTGGAAATAGAAACCCTTGTTCGTACCGTTGGTGTTGTCTTTAGTATAAAAGGTATTTAGGTAGGAGATTCCGGCCTGCGCCGGAATTACTGGAAAGGTGTCATCCAGTTTTTTATTTATGTCATCCCGGCGAAGGCCGGGATCTTTTGAGATTATGAAATTTGCGTGACGCGTGGAGTTTTCCAAGGATAGTGTTTGATGATTTTAGTGACAGGTGGTGCGGGGTATATCGGGTCGCATACGTGTGTTGAGTTGTTGGCGGCTGGGTATGATTTGGTGGTGGTGGATAATTTGAGTAATAGTTCTGTGGCCTCGCTTGAGCGGGTTGCGGGGATTGCTGGGGTTGAGTTGTTGGATGGAGATTCCGGCCTTCGCCGGAATGACAGTGTTAGCCGGTTGGAGATCCCGGATCAAGTCCGGGATGACGCACGTTTAACTTTTATCCAAGGGGATATTCGGGATCGGGGGTTGTTGCGTTCGGTTTTTGCGCGGTTTGAGATTGAAGCGGTGATTCATTTTGCCGGCTTGAAGGCGGTGGGGGAATCGGTGGCGATGCCGTTGCGTTATTACGATAACAATGTATCGGGTTCGGTGGCGTTGTTTGAGGTAATGGCGGAGTTTGGTTGCAAGCGGGTGGTGTTTAGTTCGTCGGCGACGGTGTACGGAGACCCAAAGAGTGTGCCAATTCGTGAGGATTTTCCGTTATCGACCACCAATCCGTATGGCGCTTCGAAGTTGATGGTGGAAAACATTTTGCGGGATGTTTTTGCAAGTGATTCAGATTGGTCGATTGGTTTGTTGCGTTATTTTAATCCGATTGGGGCGCATGAGTCGGGTTTGATTGGTGAAGACCCGAATGGGATTCCGAATAATTTGATGCCGTTTGTATCGCAGGTGGCGGTGGGGCAGCGTGAGAAGTTGTCTGTATTTGGTGGCGATTACGATACAGTCGATGGCACAGGGGTGCGCGATTATATTCATGTGGTGGATTTAGCGAAAGGCCATGTGGCGGCCTTGCGGAAGTTAATGCAACAACCAGGCCTGGTGACGGTGAATTTAGGCACTGGGCGCGGTTATTCGGTATTGGAAATGGTGAAGGCGTTTGAACAGGCATCGGGTAAAGCTGTGCCTTATGAAATTGTAGCCCGCAGGCCTGGTGATGTCGCGCAATGTTATGCCGACCCGAGCTATGCGTTTGAAATGTTGGGCTGGAAAGCGGAATTGGGCATAGAGCGAATGTGCGAAGACGCTTGGCGCTGGCAGTCGATGAATCCGAATGGGTATAAGTAATCAGGTTTTGTAATCCTGAACCCAACCCCGTCATCCTGAACCCAGTGGTGTCATCCTGAACTTGATTCAGGATCTCTCGAGGGTTTGCACAGTCGGTTGGAGATTCCGGCCTTCGCCGGAATGACGGGGTAATCTGCCGGAATGACAAGGTGGTGTCATCCTGAACTTGATTCAGGATCTCTCGAAGTTTCGTTGCTGTTTGACCGCCGTACTGGATTAGATTAACATGTATAAACCTTTTGGATATACAGGACATTTGTGATGACTGCAATTACAACAACCCTTTTTAAAAATAACCAATCTCAGGCCGTACGTTTGCCAAAATCGGTTGCCTTGGACGAAAGTATTAAGCAGGTTGTCATTACCGCAATTGGCAAAACTCGCATTATCACCCCGCTTGAACAGACGTGGGATGATTGGTTTGATGCTGTAGGTGTGAGCGATGATTTTATGAACGAGCGTGCGCAAGAGCCGGATCAGCTTCGCGAATCCTTATGATCAAGTATTTGCTCGATACCAATATTCTGATTTATACCTTAAAAAACCGACCTAGGCAGGTCCGTGATGCTTTTAATAGTCATGTGACGCAGATGGCGATTTCGACGATTACAGTTGGCGAATTGATTTACGGTGCCGAACGATCTAACCAACCTGAGCGGAATCTTGCCGATATTGAAGGTTTGATCGCGCGTTTGGATGTGCTGGATTTTGATAGCCATGCCGCGACTCATTTTGGTCAAATTCGCGCAGAACTTTATGCAAAAGGTCAACCAATAGGCCCTTATGACATGATGATTGCCGGACACGCTCGAAGCCGAGGTCTTATTTTGGTGAGCAATAACCTGTGTGAATTTGAACGCGTTCCGGGTTTAAGGCTCGAGAATTGGGTTTGAGATTCCGGCCTGCGCCGGAATGACGGTGGTGGTTTGGAATGACGGTGGACATGACACGTTTATTTTCGGGTAAAATAAAAGTTTAACTTTGTTTTTATGGGGGTGTTAAATGCATGTAGAAGCTTTTGAAACGGATATTACCAGCCCTTTTATTGAGTTTAAGGACTACGCTCGTGTACTGAATAAGCATGTGAAAGTGTTTATTGTTACGGAAGATAGCCCCGGTCTAAATAATGAGTCAGCAAGTATTGCGGGTGCGCTTTCAAAGTATGCAAAACCTGAGCTTATGGATATAGAAAGGCAGATTGCTTGGCAGGCCGTTGCGGATGAAAAGGCATGAATTATTGCGATACGAACATTATATTGCGTTATTTGTTGGCAGATAATGATGAGCTATTTGCACGGGCGCTTGCCATTTTAGAAGAGAAGACGGTTTTTGTGCCGAATGAGGTTTTGGCTGAAGTTGTTTATGTCTTGACAAAAACTTACCAGGTTCCAAAGATTGATGCTTGTAAAACACTTGATCTTTTTTGTCAGAAAGAGAATGTGCTTTTGCAAGATGAAAAAATTGTTTCTTTAGCACTGAATTTCTTTGCTGAGAAAAATATTGATTTTGTTGATGCGTTGCTTTGTGCGGCTAGTAAATCAATCGGTGTTCAGGTTTTTTCTTTTGATAAGAAACTGAATAAATGCGTGACGCAGGACTGGTAGGCTTTAATCAGTCGAAGAATTATTCAGCATAATAACGCCTGTTTAGGCGTTTTTTTTTGTTGGTATGGGATTCCGGCCTGCGCCGGAATGACGAGGTGGTGTCACCCTGAACTTGATTCAGGATCTCTCGAGGGTTTGTACAGTCGGTTTGAGATCCTGACCTTCGTCAGGATGATGAGGTGGTGTCATCCTGAACTTGATTCAGGATCTCTCGAGGGTTTGTACAGTCGGTTTGAGATCCTGACCTTCGTCAGAATGACGGTGATGTTGGTTGGAGATTCCGGCCTGCGCCGGAATGACAGGAAAGGCGTCATCCTGGGATTTTATTTACGTCATCCCGGCATACCATTTACGTCATACCGGCATTTCATTTACGTCATACCGGCATTTCATTTACGTCATACCGGCATTTCATTTACGTCATCCCGGCGAAGGCCGGGATCTTTTGAGGGTTTGTATGCAGCCAGCCGTGTACATCTTGTCTAATGAAAATAATAAAGTGCTTTATATTGGCGTAACGTCAAATTTGGTACAGCGCGTATATCAACATCGCAATCATTTAGTTGATGGCTTTACCAAGCAATATAATGTTACGAAGTTAGTTTATTTCGAGGTTCATGAAGATATGTCTGAAGCCATTAAGCGTGAAAAGGCGTTGAAAAACTGGCATCGCGATTGGAAAAATAGGTTGGTTTCTGAGATGAACCCTGATTGGAATGATTTGTGGGATTCTATTGTTTGAAGTGTCGGTTGGAGATTCCGGCCTGCGCCGGAATGACAAAGGTGTCATCCTGAACCCAGCACCGTCATCCTGAACTTGTTTCAGGATCTCTCGAGGGCTTTCATGGTATTGGCTTGGTTTTAGGGTAGAATCAAAACTCACGGCTTGATAAACGCAATGAAGGAAAAGCTATGTTGAGAGAAATTATTAGACCGGATAACGAGTATTACAATTTGCATATTCCAAAAGAGTATGTTGGTAAGGATGTAGAGGTTATTGTGTTGCCGCTTTTTGATTTGGTTAAAACGACGCAAGTTGAAGAGCAGAAGACCTTTGACCCTATGGCGTTTTTTGGTGCGGCTTCAGTGAGTAAGGCAGATGTGGATGACTATTTATCGCAGACTAGAAGCGAATGGGATTAAGCGGTGAAAAACAAATATTTGCTTGATACCAATGTTGTCATCTATTTTTTTAATGGTCTTACCGATGATGGGACATTGGTTGATATTCTTCGTTCAAGTTTTAATATTTCGATCATCACGAAAATTGAGTTTTTGAGTTGGCAAAAACTTTTGAGTGATGTTGCTTTAAATGACAAAGCGATCGAGTTTATTTCAAATGCTACGGTTTATGAACTCGATGAGGTCGTGGCAAATCGTACTATTATAAACAGGCAACATTATAAAATTAAAACGCCTGATGCGATTATTGGTGCTACCGCGCAGGTGCATGGCTTTGAAATAGTGACCAATAATGTTGATGATTTCAAGATGCTAGATTTAAAGGTGACAACCGTTGAACTTAAGTAATATTCGCGTAAGCAGAGAAAGCTTTTTTGGTTGATATAAGTTTGTATGATCTAATCAAAGTAATGGCGGCGGCATTGTTGATGCCGTTGCCTTTTTTGTTTTTGGGGTATAAGTGGTAGGTTGGAGATTCCGGCCTGCGCCGGAATGACGCCTAATGTGCGCCGGAATGACGGGTAAGGTTTGAGATTCCGGCCTGCGCCGGAATGACGGGTAAGGTTTGAGATTCCGGCCTGCGCCGGAATGACGGGTAAGGTTTGAGATTCCGGCCTGCGCCGGAATGACGGGCGTGGTGCCGGAATGACGGTAAAAGTGTCATTTTCGCGCGTAGCGAAGCCTAAGAATGGTTCTCTGTATTATCTAGGTGTATACTGAATTGAAAATGAACTGGATGAAAGCGTGATTTTTGACTGGGATGAGAATAAGGCCAAATTAAATCTTCAGAAACATGGCGTTTCTTTTGAAGAGGCAAGCAGTGTGTTTTATGATGATCTTTCACGTACCGTTTTGGACCCATTTTCGTCTGTAGGTGAGTCACGTTTTTTAACACTAGGTTTGTCAGCGGCTATGAATATATTGCTTGTGGTGCATACGGCAGTAGAAGAAAATTGTATTCGTATCATAAGCGCAAGACTGGCTACTAAAGCCGAGAGGTGGAAATATGAGCAATATCGATGATGATATGAAAGATGAATATGATCCAGCATTGTTTGATAGTGCGGAGGTTGGCAAGTATGCCGAACGCTTGCGACAAGCGTCAAATGTGGTGATTGTAGAACCTGATGTGGCTGCAGCATTTCCCAATAATGCGGCGGTTAATAACGCATTGCGAGAGCTGTTGAAACTTGCAAAGCAGGTTAATGTTCCAAACCACGCTTGATTTTAAAAAGTTGGATAGCGTTTTGCGCCGGATGGAATCCGGCGTTTTTGTTTTTGGATCTTTCGAGGGTTTGCACAGTCGGTTTGAGATTCCGGCCTGCGCCGGAATGACGGTGGAGTCATCCTGAACTTGTTTCAGGATCTCTTGAGGTTTTGCACAGTCGGTTTGAGATTCCGGCCTCCGCCGGAATGACGGTGGAGTCGGTAGGAGATTCCGGCCTGCGCCGGAATGACGAGGTGGTGTCATCCTGGACTTGATTCAGGATCTCTTGCGAAGTGTAAACAGATAGACTTGTAGTGGCGTACGTTATGACGTACACTTAGGTTTTGATGATTATTCTATTGAGGTGTTTTAAATGACGTCTTTAAATTCTACGGCGGCACGTGCCAATTTTTATGGTTTGATTGCGCAGGTCAACGAATCACATGAACCCATTACAATCATAGGTAAGAAAGGCAATGCGGTGCTCATTTCTGAAGAGGATTGGAGCGCGATTAATGAAACCTTGTTTTTGTTAAGTACGCCTGGGATGCGTGAATCGATTGTTGAAGGTTTGAAAACGCCTGTTGAAGAGTGTGATACTGAGTTAGTTTGGTAAGCCAATGAGTTGGAAGCTGGTTTATACCAAGCAGGCGGTTAAGGATGCAAAAAAGCTGAGTGCCAGTGGGTTGAAGTCTAAAGCGCAAGCATTGCTCGAATTAATTCAACAAGATCCTTTCGTTACGCCTCCGCGTTTTGAAAAATTGGTTGGCGATTTAGCAGGTGCCTATTCAAGACGTATTAATATTCAACATCGCATTGTGTATCAGGTGCTAGAGGACGAAAAACTTATTAAAGTTATTCGCCTTTGGACGCATTATGAGTGAGATTCCGGCCTGCGCCGGAATGACGGTGATGAAAGCCGGAATGACGGTGATGAAAGCCGGAATGACGGTAAAGGCGTCACCCTGAACCCAGCACCGTCATCCTGAACTTGATTCAGGATCTCTCGATAGATTCACAGTTGGCGTTAAGTGTGCGATTTGGGTAATATAGGGTTTGGCTTGTTAGTTGAGAGGGTTTGATTATGTATGCCGTTGAGTTTGAAACCGATGTTGTGTCTGAGTATGTGCGTATTCCGAATTTTGAGCAGTTTAAAAACCAGCATGTGAAGGTGATTGTGTTGAGTGAGCAGGCTAATGTGTCCCAAAGTGTAGCTGGAGTAGAAAGGGCAGATGTGCTTGATTTTTCAGCTTTTAAGGTGAAGGCTTTTAAAAACTGTGATGCGCTGGCTTATCAACAGGCGATGCGTGATGAGTGGGAATGATCGTTATTTGCTCGACACCAATGCGTTAATTTATTTATTTGAACATGGGCTTGTTTTACCAAAATCAATACTTTTTTATTCGAGTATTTCGAAGATTGAGCTGTTAGCATATCCAAGCTTGGATAAGGCTGATGAAAGTAATATTCGTTCGGTTCTTGCTTTGATGCAAGAAATAAGGCTAAGCTATGATGTTGTTGAGTAAACGATTCATATTCGCAAGGCGGGTTCGTTGAAGTTGCCAGACAGTTTGATTTTGGCTTCTGCGCTGTCTGAAAGGTGTTTGTTGGTTAGCGATGATAAAAAGTTACAAGCACATAAAAATGTGATTTCTATTGATAGGTTTATGGGTGTTTTTAAGTAATATTTTGTGTCGGTAGGGTTTGGTTGTGTGTTTTGAAATGCCGGGTTGAATCCGGCGTTTTTGTTTTTGGGGTATGTGTGGTCGGTTGGAGATTCCGACCCGCGCCGGAATGACCGTGTTAAATGCCGGAATGACGAAAAAGGTGTCGGAATGACGGTATCTTAGGGGGTTAGTATCGTCGCGGTGCTGGCGGGTTGTAACTCCGGATAATCAAGGTTGTAATGCAGACCGCGACTTTCTTGGCGTTTTTGCGCCGATAGCACCATCAGTTTCGCCACCAGGGTTAAATTGCGCAATTCCAGTGTATCGACATCCAGTAGGTGATGGCGATAAAACTCTTCTACTTCCGTTTCAAGCGTTTGAATACGACGCAATGCACGGGCTAAACGGCTGTTAGTGCGTACGATGCCGACATAATCCCACATAACTCGTCTTACTTCGTCCCAATCATGGGTGACCAATATCCGTTCTTTGGCTTGACTCACTTTGCTGGTATCCCAGGGTTTCGGATCTTTGCTGGGCTGGGTGAGCGGTTGGCTAAGAATATGCTGTCGTGCCGCTTCGGCAAATACCAGGCCTTCTAACAGTGAATTGCTGGCCAGGCGGTTGGCACCATGTAAGCCGGTGTAAGCGGTTTCGCCAATTGCATAGAGCCGTGGCAAATCGGTTTGACCTTGCAGATTAGTCACCACACCACCACAAGTATAGTGAGCCGCAGGCACGACCGGTATCGGCTGTTGGGTGATATCAATGCCCACTCTTAAACAGCGTTGATAGATGGTCGGGAAGTGGTTTTTTAAAAACTCGGCCGGTTTGTGGCTAATGTCCAAATAGACACAGTCTATACCGCGGGTTTTCATTTCTTGGTCGATGGCGCGAGCAACCACGTCACGAGGCGCCAGTTCACCATCGGGGTGGTATTTGTGCATAAAGGCCTCGCCATTGGCCAGTAGCAAGCGACCGCCTTCACCCCGCACCGCTTCGGTAATTAAAAATGAGCGGTCTTGCGGGTGGTAGAGGCATGTGGGGTGGAATTGATTAAATTCCATATTGCCGACGCGACAGCCCGCGCGCCAAGCCATGGCTATGCCATCACCGGTGGATGTGTCTGGGTTGCTGGTATATAAATAGGCTTTTGATGCGCCACCGGTGGCGAGTACGGTGACGGCGGCTTTCAGTGGGAAAATTTTCCCGGCCGCTTTATCCAACACATAGGCGCCAGTGCATTCCTGGCGTTCGCGGTCGAGTAGTAAATCGACCGTCATGTGATTGGGGAGTAGGGTGATGTTGTCACTGGTGTGTACTTTTTGAATAAGGGTGTCGATAACACTTTGGCCAGTGTGGTCGGCGGCATGGATAATGCGTCGATAGCTGTGGCCACCTTCTTGGGTCAGGTGAAAGGGAAAACTACTATCCGGTTGCAGCGCCGGGCTAAAGGGCACGCCCATTTGAATCAGTTCTTGAATCGCTTGATGAGCGTTTTCGGCTACAAAACGTACCGCGGGTTCTTCACACAAGCCGGCGCCAGCAATTAGTGTGTCTTGCACATGGGCATCAACGCTATCAAACGGGTCGAGCACTGCGGCAATCCCGCCTTGTGCGTATTGGGAGCTGCCTTCACTTAAATTGGATTTGGCTAATACAGTAACCCGGTAGTTTTGGGCGAGTTTAAGGGCGAGAGATAGACCGGCGATGCCGCTACCAATAATAAGAATGTCTGTATTCAAAGAATGTGCTGCCTGATTAGTAATAGCAATATGGTAGCATAGAAGCTTGAAATATTAAGCGACGTCACTATAGAACAACTGCGAATGAAGGTGAATAAGGTTGAATGAAGATTTAATCGCCCAGGGGCGGGTGGTGCGTATTGAGGGCCAATGGGCTTGGGTGCAAACCCAGCGTGAATCGGGATGTCACTCCTGTCAATCGCAAGGCAGTTGCAGTACGGGCACCTTATCGCGTTGGTTAGCGCAATCGACCCAGCAGGATGTGAAGGTGGCAGTGGTGCCGGGCCTGCTGGTTGGACAGCAAGTGGCGTTGCGTCTGCCGGGCGGGCGTTTGGTGTGGCAGGCGTTTTTGGCCTATGGCTTGCCGTTGGTGACCTTTGTAATCGGCGGTTTATTGGCCGGTTGGCTGTGGCCCGCATCCGGTGAGTTTGTGATAATTTTAGGGAGCCTACTAGGGCTGGGGTTGGCTTGGTGGGGCGTATCCAAGTATCATCAACCCTCAATGCCGGTAATCGACCGTATTTTAGAAACCCAAAACGGATCTGAGAGGAACTATGAAACAAGCCATTAAACGATTATTAGTTTTAAGTTGTGTCGCTTTGCCTTTATGGTTGCCGGCTAAGAGTTTCGCCCAGACGCCTGCCTCATTTCCTGACTTCACCCAGTTGGTAGAGCAGAACCATCAGGCGGTGGTGAATATCTCGACGACGCGTACGGAGCGACGCAATACCCAGCAGCCACAAGGTCAGATTCCACCCCAGTTTAGGGGGATGCCAGAAGAGTTTTTGCGGCACTTCTTTGGCTTTGATCCGCGCCAAGAATCCCAACCACGCCGAGGGCCGGAGCGTCGTGCTCAGTCAGTGGGTTCCGGGTTTATTATTAGCGACGATGGCTATATTTTAACCAACCATCATGTGATCGATGATGCTGATACGATTATTGTGCGTTTGAGTAATCGTAAAGAGTATCAAGCCGAGTTGATTGGTAGTGACCCACGTACCGATGTGGCTTTGTTGAAAGTAGATGCCGAAGCTTTGCCAGTAGTGCAAATTGGGAATTCGGAAGAGTTACGCGTGGGTGCTTGGGTTTTAGCCATTGGCGCACCGTTTGGTTTGGATTACACCGTGACTAAGGGGATTGTGAGTGCCAAAGGGCGTAACCTTCCAGACGACAGTTATGTGCCATTTATTCAGACCGATGTGGCGATTAACCCGGGTAATTCGGGCGGTCCGCTCATTAATCTGAATGGTGAAGTGATCGGCATTAATGCGCAAATTTTCACCCGTAGTGGTGGATTTATGGGCTTGTCATTTGCGATTCCGATTGAGATTGCGATGAATGTGGTGGAGCAGTTGCGCGAAACCGGTCAAGTAGCGCGGGGTTATTTAGGGGTTCAGGTACAAGAGGTAACCAGTGACTTAGCGCGTTCGTTTAATATGGATTCGCCGCAAGGTGCCTTAGTGGCGCAAGCCTTTCCGGGCTCGCCAGCCGAACGTGCCGGCATTCAGTCGGGTGATATTATTTTGAAGTTTAACGACAAAGTGATTGAAAAATCGACTGATTTGCCACCGGCGGTAGGGATCACGCCGATTACCAAAGAATCGGAAGTGTTGATTTTGCGCCAGGGGGAAGAAATTATTATTCGTACGCAATTGGCGCCGTTAGATAACATGGCGAGTGCCAGTACTCAGTCGGCACCAGCGATGTCTAGCGAAGTGTTGAATGTGATGTTGCGTCCTTTGGACAGCGAGCAGTTGCAAGAGTTGAGTATTCCGTTTGGGGTGGAGATTGAGCAGATGCGTGAAGGTTTGGCAAGCCGTAGCGGTTTAATCCAGGGCGATATTTTGGTGAGTATTAACTTTCAACCGTTGCGCAGTATTGAAGATGTCGATAAAGTCTTGAGTGCGGTGCCAGCGGGTCAGTCGGTACCTTTGCGGGTGATTCGTAATGGCCGTTCTAACTTTATCGCGCTAACACTGGAGTAGGCGCATGATGGCTGGTGCATTGGCAGAAATTAGCGTAAAATAACGCCAATTTTACCGGTTTGCCAGGCCTGGTTATCAGCAGGTCTGGTCAAGTAAGGGTGCAATCGCACCCTTTTTTATTGAGTTTTTGCTTGGAGTACGCATGTCGCAACCCTTATCTCATATTCGTAATTTTTCGATTATCGCCCACATTGACCATGGCAAATCGACCATTGCTGATCGTTTTATTCAGCATTGTGGTGGCTTAACGGAACGCGAAATGGATAAGCAGGTGTTGGATTCGATGGATATTGAGCGCGAACGCGGCATTACCATTAAAGCCCAAAGTGTGACCTTGTTATATAAAGCTAATAATGGTGAAACCTACCAGCTGAATTTTATCGATACGCCCGGCCACGTCGACTTTTCTTATGAGGTATCGCGTTCGTTAGCGGCCTGTGAGGGGGCGTTGTTGGTGGTGGATGCCTCGCAAGGGGTGGAGGCGCAAACGGTTGCCAACTGTTATACCGCCATTGAGCAAGACCTTGAGGTGATTCCGGTATTAAACAAGATTGACTTGCCAGCGGCAGAGCCGGAGCGGGTGAAGCTAGAAATTGAAGAAATTGTTGGTATTGATGCTTCGGAAGCGGTATCGGCCAGTGCCAAGGCGGGTATTGGTATTGTTGAAACCTTGGAAGAGTTGATTAAAAAAGTGCCGGCACCGGTGGGTGATTTAGACGCACCGTTTAAGGCGCTGATTATTGATTCTTGGTTTGATAATTATTTGGGTGTGGTGTCGTTGGTGCGGGTGATTGATGGCAAGATTGCCAAGAAAACCAAAATGCGCGTGATGTCGACCGGTGATGATTATGAAGTGACCGATGTGGGCATTTTCACGCCTAAGCGCAGTCCACAAGCGTTTTTGGGTGCCGGTGAAGTGGGTTATGTGATTGCCGGGATTAAAGACATCGATGGCGCGCCGGTGGGCGATACCTTAACCGATGCCAAAAATCCGGTTGCCGAGCGTTTGCCTGGTTTTAAGCCGGTACAGCCACGCGTATTTGCCGGTTTGTTTCCGATAAGTTCGGAAGATTATGAGGATTTACGTGAGGCCTTGCGTAAATTACGTTTGAATGATGCGGCGCTCAACTTTGAACCTGAAACCTCTGAGGCCTTGGGCTTTGGTTTCCGTTGCGGCTTTTTGGGGATGCTGCACATGGAAATTATCCAGGAGCGTTTAGAGCGCGAATATAACTTGGATTTGATTAGTACGGCGCCGACGGTGGTTTATGAGTTGTTGACCAAAAAAGATGAAGTATTGAAGATTGATAACCCGTCCGAATTGCCGGATGTGGCTACCATTGCTGAGATTCGTGAACCGATTATTCAAGCCAATATTTTGGTGCCGCAAGAGTATATCGGTGCGGTGATGAAATTGTGCATTGATAAGCGCGGTGTGCAAAAAGCTATGAGCTATGCCGGTAACCAAATTTCGATTAGTTTTGAGTTGCCCTTAAACGAGGTGGTGTTAGACTTTTTTGACCGTTTAAAATCCAATACCCGTGGTTATGCGTCGATGGATTATGAGTTTAAGCGTTTCCAAGCCGATGATTTGGTGAAGGTAGACTTTTTAATTAACGGCGAGCCGGTCGATGCTTTGGCGGTAATTACGCACCGTTCGATGGCGGTGACTCGCGGTAAAGAAATGATTGAAAAGCTCAAGGACATTATCCCACGCCAAATGTTTGAAGTGGCGATTCAGGCGGCGATTGGTGGTAAGGTGATTGGTCGTACCAATGTGAAAGCGATGCGTAAAAACGTGTTGGCCAAGTGTTATGGTGGCGATGTGTCGCGCAAAAAGAAATTGCTCGAGAAGCAGAAAGAAGGCAAGAAGCGTATGAAGACGATAGGGCGCATTGAGTTGCCGCAAGAAGCCTTTATGGCGGTGTTAAATACCGGAGGCAGTGATAAATAATGAATTTTGAATTAATTTTAGTCTTAGTGACCGTTATCACCGGGGTGCTGGTGTTGATTGATCGGATGGTGTGGAAGAAAAAACGTGAGCACTCGGCGGTTACCCAAAATGTACCGATTGTGATTGAGTATGCACGTTCGTTGTTTCCGGTTTTTTTAATTGTGTTGGTGTTGCGTTCTTTTATGATCGAGCCGTTTCGGATTCCATCCGGTTCGATGTATCCGACCTTAGAAATTGGTGACTTTATTGTGGTCAACAAATATTCCTATGGGGTGCGTTTGCCGGTGTTGCAAAGCCGAGTGATTCCAGTTGGTGATCCGCAGCGTGGTGATGTGGCTGTGTTCCGTTATCCGCTGGACCCGAATGTCGATTATATTAAACGGATTGTTGGGGTGCCGGGCGATCGCATTACCTATGTGGATAAGGAGTTATTTATTAATGGTGAGCCGGTGCCACAAGAACCGATTGGACGCTACATCGGTTTAAATTCGGGTTCGGTGATGACCGGGGCACGCCATTTGCGTGAAACTCTGCCGGATGGTCGCAGTTATGAGATTTTGATTGATCCAGATCGTCGTGGTATGAATGTCTATGATGTGGTGGTACCGGAAGGTTATTATTTTGCGATGGGCGATAACCGGGATCACAGTGCCGATAGCCGCAGTTGGGGCTTGGTGTCTGAAGAGTTTTTGAAAGGCCGTGCCTTTGCGATATGGATGAATTGGGATCAGGGTTTGCAATGGAATCGTATTGGGCGAGGGATTGAGTAATGGCGGGTCAAGCAGAACGCCAATTTAAATTACGTCAATTATCGACTCGGTTAGGCTATAGCTTCCAAGATGAAACTTGGTTGGAGCTGGCCTTAACCCATCGCAGTGCTGGGGCTAAAAATAACGAACGCTTAGAGTTTTTAGGCGACAGTTTGGTTAACTTTATAATTGCCGACTTGTTGTTTGAGCAGTTTACCAATTTACCCGAAGGGGATTTAAGCCGTATTCGTGCCCATTTGGTGAAAGGCGAAACCCTGGCCAAGCTTTCCAGAAAACTGGCTTTGAGTGATATGTTGACCTTGGGGCCGGGTGAGTTGAAAAGCGGCGGTTATCGACGCGAGTCGATTTTAGCCGATGCCTTAGAAGCGATTATTGCCGCGGTTTATCAAGATGGTGGTTTGCAGGCCTGCCGGGCGTTTGTGGAACGCTTGTATGCTAATAAGTTGTGTGAGTTAGACCCGCAAAAAGTCGGCAAAGACCCCAAAACTCGCTTGCAGGAATGGTTGCAAGCGCAACAGCATCCGCTACCGGAATATAGCATTATTAGTGTTAATGGTGTCGCCCACGCTCAGGTGTTTACCGTGGCTTGTTATGTGTCGCCATTGAATACCAAATTTGAAGCGACCGATACCAGTCGACGCAAGGCCGAGCAAAAAGCCGCAGAAATCGCCCTAGAGGCGTTAGGACAAGTATGAGCGAACAGCAAACACCTTTTAAAGCGGGTTTTGCCGCCGTTGTTGGCCGCCCAAATGTCGGCAAATCAACACTAATGAATGAGTTGTTGGGGCAGAAGCTGAGTATTACTTCGGCCAAACCGCAAACCACGCGCCACCGAATTCATGGCATTTTTACCGCCGAAGATCACCAAATTGTGTATGTTGATACCCCAGGGCTGCATTTGGGCGGCGAGAAATCGATTAACCGCTATATGAATCGTGCCGCTCGCAGTGCCTTTAATGGTGTTGATGTGATTTTGTTTGTTGTTGAAGCGCCGAAGTTTACCCGTGAAGATCGTGCCGTTGCCCAGCAGTTAGCCGAAGCCGAGGTGCCGGTGATTTTATTGGTGAACAAGATTGATAAGATTAAGCACAAGGCCGATATGATGCCCTATTTGCAACTGCTGGGACAGGCGGTGAAATTTGATAGCTTAATTCCGGTTTCGGCGTTTAAAAAAAGCGGCTTGGATTTGATTGTCAAAGAAGTGTTAAAACGCTTGCCAGAACAACCAGCGATTTTCCCGGAAGATTATATTACCGATCGTTCGACCAAGTTTTTGTTAGCCGAAATTGTGCGTGAAAAGTTAATGCGTTCATTGGGAGAAGAAGTTCCTTATGGTGCGACAGTAGCGATTGAGCAATTTGAAATGGACACCGAGCAAGACCGTTGGTTTGTTAATGCGTTGATTTTAGTCGAGCGTGAAGGCCAAAAACGGATTGTGATTGGCGATAAGGGCGAGCGCATTAAAGAGATGGGGCGTCAGGCCCGAATGGATATGGTGGCGATGCTTGAAAAACGTGTGCACCTGGAATTGTGGGTGAAGGTGAAGCAAAACTGGTCGGATGATGATCGCGCCTTAGCGAGTTTGGGTTATACCGATTTGTGAGCGTCATTCAACAGCCGGCCTATGTATTACACACGCGGCCTTATAAGGAGACCAGTTTACAGGTCACTTTATTGATGCCTCAACAGGGCAAGCGGTTTGCCACTTTTCGGGGCGTGCGCCAAGCGTCTAAAGCCGCGCGCCAAAAGCAGGCCTGGTTACAGCCGTTTCAGCCGTTGCAGGTGGCGTGGCAAGCAAGTCCATCCAACCAGGACTGGTTAATGCCTAGCCATTTGGAGGCTTATGGTCAGGTGCATTGGCTGAGTGGTGAAGCCAATTTGTGTGGTTTGTATCTTAATGAGTTGTTATATAACTCTTTGCCACTGGCGCAACCTTGCGAAACCCTGTTTGTGGTCTATATCGAAACCTTACAGGCGCTGAGTAATCAAGCCAAAATGGATAAGATCAGCCCAGCGACCTTGAATCGCGCCCAGCAGGCCTGGTGGTTACGTCGTTTTGAGTGGTATTTATTACAAGAGCTGGGTTATCCCTTACACACTTGGTTGACTGAGCAAACGTATGGCTTTGTAGCGGGTGCGGCGATTGACCCGCAACGCCCGTATCGATTACGTCCGCAGACCTTACCCGAGCTTGCTGATCATCAAGCGGAAGTTTGGGATTTGCCTGGAGCCGCGTTGCTTGCTTTATTAGATGAGCAGGCGGGTAGTGCTGGGCAGATAGATTTGCGCTTGCTTGCCGCGCTGAAACGAGTGTTTCGTGCCCATCTGGATCTTTTTTTAGCCGGACGCCCGCTTGGGAGTCGGCAGTTATTACAAACCTTTTTAACGACTGCAAAGGATACGTCCTCATGAATGCGACTTTAACCCCGGTTTTAAATCCCATCTTCCTTGGCTTAAATATTGACCATGTGGCCACCTTGCGCCAAGCCCGTGGCACCCGTTATCCTGATCCGGTTAAAGCCGCTTTAGATGCTGAAATGGCTGGGGCGGATAGCATTACCTTGCATTTGCGTGAAGATCGCCGTCATATTCAGGATGCTGATGTTTATCGCTTAAAAGCTTGCTTGCAAACTAAGATGAACTTGGAGATGGCGGTTACCGAAGAAATGCTGGCCATTGCTTGTGATGTGCAACCGGAAGATGTGTGCCTAGTACCGGAAAAGCGCGAGGAATTAACCACTGAGGGTGGTTTGGATGTGGCGGGTCAGCAGGCCTGGTTAACTGAGGCGTGTGACCGCTTAGCGCAAGCCGGTTGTCGGGTGTCGTTATTTATTGATGCTGATGAAACTCAGATTCGTGCCGCTAAGGCAGTAGGGGCACCAGTAATTGAATTGCATACCGGTCGTTATGCTGATTTACCAACCGCCGCAGAGCGAGCGCAGGAACTGATCCGCATTCGTGATGCGGCCGAGTTTGCGCATGGGTTAGGTTTGGTGGTCAACGCCGGTCATGGCTTGCATTATCATAATGTCGAGGCTATTGCACAGATTGCTTGTATCGAGGAATTGAATATTGGTCATGCGATTGTGGCACAGGCGATTTTTAGCGGCTTGCCCGAAGCGGTGCGCGAAATGAAGCGTTTAATGCGTGATGCGAGAGCGGCAATTTGATCAAAGGTATCGGTACCGATTTGGTAGAGCTGGCGCGGATTGAGCAATTAATGGCACGTCAGGGTGATGCCTTTGCCAAACGCTTGTTAGCCGAGGCCGAATGGGACGATTACCAGGCCTGCTTAAGGCTTTCTGAACAGCATTCGCATTCGGTGCAACAGGTCAAGTTTTTAGCGAAACGTTGGGCGTTTAAAGAGGCGTTGGCTAAGGCCTTAGGTACAGGTATTGCACAGGGCATTAGTTTTAAGCAGCTGATGTTAGGTCATGATGATTTGGGTAAGCCGATGGCTAGTTTAACCGGTGCGGCGTTAGCGCGAGCTGAAGATTTGGGGATTAGTGATTGGCAGGTGTCAATCAGTGACGAACGCCACTATGCGGTGGCGTTTGTGATTGGACAAGGCGATTAAACGAGCGGATACTGCGGTTAACCCACTAGAGCGATTTATTTACCGCGGTAGGTGATGCGACCTTTGGTAAGATCGTAGGGCGTTAATTCAACTTTGACCTTGTCGCCGGCGAGAATGCGGATATAGTTCTTACGCATCCGGCCTGAAATGTGGGCGATGATCTCGTGACCATTTTCCAATTGCACTTTAAACATGGTATTCGGTAGTGTTTCTAATACCGTACCTTCAAATTCAATCACATCTTGTTTTGACATAAAACCGTTTTCTTGTCCTGGCTAAAATTGTCGCGAATTATAGCATAGTTAAAATCACTGCGTGTATTATTGTTGACTATTTAGCCTTTGTTGATAACACCGGCGAATCTGGGTCAAGAGGGCTTGCCAGTGGGCAGGCGCTTTGCCGGGATCTAGCAGCCAAATCAGTAGGTCTTGTTCCTCCTGCGCCAGCAGGCCTGCAAGAGTTTCAGCCTGTACCGCAAGTTGTTGCGGATGGTGGCGTAATTGGTCAATAAATGGGGCGAGAAGTTGTTCGGCTTCGGCATTGCCACGGCGGGCGGCTAGCGCCAGTTGACGCCAGGTGTCGTTCATTAGGATTGCGTCCATTGTTGGTGTTTGAGTTGACGAATCGCGCGACTCGGGTCGAGGCCTTTTGGACAACTGGCGGTGCATTGCTGAATCCCCCGACAACGATGCAATTGATAGGGATCGCTGAGGGCGTCGAGTCGTTGTTTGGGTTGAATATCACGTGAATCTATCACTACCCGTTCGGCGGCTAACAGCGCGGCGGGTCCCAAAAACTGATCGGGATGCCACCAAAACGACGGGCAACTGGTACTGCAACAGGCGCAAAGGATACATTCATAAAGACCATCGAGTTTGGCCCGATCTTCCGGGCTTTGTAGATGCTCCTGTTCGGGATTAAATTCACCAGCATTTAGGGTGGGATTGGCTTGGGCGTAGCGATCAAAAAACAGCGTCATATCGACAATTAAATCACGCAGAATCGGCAGGCCTGGTACCGGCATTAGTTCTATCGGTTGGCGTAATTCGGCCAGTGGCGTGATGCAACTGAGGCGATTGCGCCCATTGACCTGCATCGCATCCGAGCCGCACACGCCTTCTTGGCAGGAGCTACGAAAGCTGAGTGTTGAGTCTTGTTCGCGCAAGAGTTTGAGTGCATCCAGGAGCATCATGCCGGGGCTGATTTGTGCTTCATCCAGGGTCATTTCTTGCCAGTAGGGTTGTGCAGCTTGTGCGGCTGGCTCGGCTGCACTTTCGGGTTGGTAGCGTTGAATTTTAAACAGCACTGAGTTTTCTTTCATGAACTTTTCCTTCAGTTACCTTAATACACCTTAATACACCCGTTTAATCGGCGGAAACGCTGCAACCGTTTTGGGTTGCTGTTGCACCGGTTTTTGACTGAGACGGCGTTCGGGCTGATTAAAAAACAGTAAATGGACTAACCAGGCCTGGTCATCGCGGTCGGGGAAGTCATCACGCGCATGGGCACCGCGACTTTCGGTGCGGGCAATGGCACTTTCTAAGGTGGCCCAGGCCACGGCGAGCAGATTTTCACACTCAAAGGCTTGGATACGTTCGAGATTAAACGCCTGTGCTGGGTCGTGTAGCGGCAAGGATAGCAGCCGTTGTTCGAGTTCAGCCAGTTTGGATCGCGCGGCAACTAGGGTTGTCTGGTCTCGAAATACTCCGCAATGGCGTTGCATAATCTTTTGCAAGTCGCGTTTAAAGGTGACCACCGAGTCGTGATTATCACCGCTGTTGGTTTTGGGCTTGTCTGCTTGATAAGCCGCCATGCGCGCGATGATTGACTCGGGTATTGTTAGGTTAGAGAGCTTAGCCGGTGCGGCTGTTTCGGTTCGAGTTTCAGTTTGATTCAGAATATGTTCGGCGGCGGCTTTGCCAAATACCACGATATCCAGCAGCGAGTTGCCCCCGAGGCGATTGGCACCATGCACCGACACACAGGCACATTCGCCAATCGCATAGAGCCCCGCAACTGGCTGGTTTTCGCCGTTCGCATCACTTGTCACCTGAGTCATCACCTGGCCATGCAAATTGGTCGGAATGCCGCCCATCATATAGTGGCAAGACGGGTGAATCGGGATGGGTTGGGTAATCGGGTCGATGCCAGTAAAGGTGAGGCTGATCTCCCGAATGCCGGGCAGTTTTTGTTTAATCAGCTCGGCATCGAGGTGGGTGAGATCCAATTCAATATAGTCTTTGTTAGGGCCACAACCGCGACCTTGGTGGATTTCAGTGGCAATCGCCCGAGAAACGATATCACGCGAGGCGAGATCCTTGACCTTGGGGGCGTAGTTGGCCATAAAGGCGTCGCCCAATCCGTTGCGCAAAATACCGCCTTCACCTCGTGCCGCTTCAGAAATCAGCATACCGCGACCGGCTACACCGGTGGGGTGGAATTGCCAAAACTCCATATCCATCAGCGGCAGGCCGGCGCGTAACACCATCGCTAGGCCATCGCCGGTATTAATGCTGGCGTTGGTGTTAGTGCGATAAATTTGACCCGCACCACCGGTAGCCAGTAATACCGCATCGGCTTGAAACTGATGCCACTGGCCGGTAGCAATCTCCAGTGCCACCAAACCCACCACACGTTGATCTTCGAGGATTAAATCCAGGCTGAAAAATTCACTGAAAATTTGGGTGCCAGCGGCTAGGTTTTGCTGATACAACGTGTGCAAAATAGCATGGCCGGTGCGGTCAGCCACCGCGCAGGTTCGGGTCGCTTGGCTTTGACCAAAATGCTGGCTTTGTCCACCAAACGGACGCTGGTAAATTTTACCGTCGTCGAGCCGCGAAAAAGGCACACCAAAGTGCTCGAGTTCGCGCACGATTCGCGGTGCTTGTTGGCACATGTATTCAATCGCATCCTGGTCGCCCAAATAATCACTGCCTTTGATGGTATCGAACATATGCCAGTGCCAGTTGTCTTCGCTGATATTACCTAAGGCCGCATTAATACCCCCCTGTGCCGCCACGGTGTGCGAGCGGGTGGGATAGACTTTGGAAATCAGTGCGACCTGTTTACCAGCACGCTGGAGTTCGAGGGCGGCGCGTAATCCGGCACCGCCGGCACCGACAATGAGCACATCATAACGATGCCGGTGTAGCGGCGGGCAAGTGTCATCGGCGACTGAATGGGGCATAATCCGTCCTTAACGAAGTAGTAAAATAAGCAGCAGGCTTATGATATTTAGCAGCAGTAGGCTAAATATCCCAGTGTAGAGTTTGAGTGCCAGCTGCAAATGGCGAGCCGGGCAGTAGTCGATCAGAATATCGCGCAAGCCAATCCAGCTGTGAATAAGAATCAGCCCTAAAGCGATAAGACTGCTGACCAACAGCAGGCCTGGTTGCATAGGTTGCTCGCTTTGCCCCATAAGCAGTGGCCAAATTAGCCAAATAAAGCCCGGGAAAAATAGCAGTAAATACGTGGCGCTGAGTTGTTGCCAGAGATAACTCCACTTGCCATTCGGCCAGATTTTAGTCATGAGCCGCGCCCTCCAAAAAACAAGGCTAAGGCCAGTAATCCTGTACCGACTGCCCAAAAAATAAACACCAAACTCACCGCCCAGCCACTAAACCAGGCCTGCGGAACTTGATGATTCGCTGCTGGCCACCAGTCAATAATTAGGTGACGAACTCCGCTTAACCAATGAAAAAGTAATGAAGATAATGTTAATAAAATAAATAACTTACCGCTGACAGTTTGTGTGATATATGAAGTACTTAAGCCGGCCAATAACACGGCATTGGCCAAAATTAACCCGACTATTAAACACAAGGCTAACACCGCACCGCTAATTCGATGGCTAATTGATAATAGCGCATTGGGGTAAAAGCGAATGCGGGTGAGTTTGAGGTGGACCGGGTGCTGGCTGATCGGATTACGCATGGTCAGCGTCCTTATGGCCGAGCGCTTTCGCCAATAGGTTAGGGTTTATAATCCAGTCCTGTTGGGGTCGCTGGCGAAGCGTGACTTGGTGTTGCAGTTGTGCTTCAAAGTCAGGGCGTGCTAATTCTACCGCGCCCATGCTCATGAGATGGTCACTGGTTACTTGGCAATCAATCATCGGCCAGCCCCAATCTTGCAAATGCACAGTGAGTGCCACTAACGCCAGTTTTGAGGCATTGGGTACTAAACTAAACATGGATTCGCCAAAAAACATCTGCCCAAAACTTAAGCCATATAGGCCGCCGACCAGCTGGTCGTCTCGCCAGACTTCGACACTGTGCACATAACTTTGTTGATGCAGTTCTAGCAGGCTGTGTTGTAAGTCTTGGCGCAGCCAGGTACCGTCTTGGCCAGGGCGGGGGCAACTGGCGCAGTGGTTTAGCACCTGGGCAAGTGCGTGATTAAAGGTGATTTGCCAGGGTTGTTGTCGCCAGGCTTGCTTCAGACTGCGGCGAATTTTAATCTGGTCGGTATAGAGCACGGCGCGCGGTTCGGGCGACCACCAGGTCACGGGTTCGTCTTCGGCAGACCAAGGGAATATGCCTTGCGGGTAGGCTTGGCGCAGGAGTGCGGGTGTGATTCGATCACTCAGTGCCAGTAACCCGGGTGGGTCATCAAAGCAGTGCGTAGTTGGGGGAAATGGGTTAAGGCCTTGCGCTAAACACTGCGGGTCGAGCCAGCTGGGCAGATGGGTGTCGAGGGTGCGTAACGGTGTGCTCATCCTAATAGCTCCGAATTAAACTGGCACAAACGGATGCACTTCTTTAGAATAACGCTCTTATTATTAACTAATTTTGGCATCCGTTGAGACCTATGGCTGACGCTCCAGCAACATTTGTTCATTTGCATTTGCACTCTGAATACTCGGTTAAAGATAGTTTACTTCATATTAAACCGCTAGTGGCAAAGGTCAAGGGTCTCGGGCAACCTGCGTTGGCCTTGACCGATCAATCCAATATGTTTGCGTTATTGAAATTTTATAACGCAGCACGGAGTCAGGGCATAAAACCTTTATTAGGTGCTGATTTGTGGGTGCATCATGAGGGTGAGGTGTTTAGCATCACTTTGTTGTGTCAGAATCATAGCGGTTATCTGAATCTTTCTAAGCTGATTTCGCAAGCCTATTTAACCAATCAACAGGTCTATCAAGCCAATCAATTACCCTTAGTTGAGCAGGCTTGGTTGGCCGAGCATCAAGCGGGTTTGATTGTCTTGTTAGGTTTGCATAGTAATATCGGCCAAGCGCTAGCACGGGGTAATCAAGCCCTAGCCGATCAGCAGCAGGCCTGGTGGCAAACCCATTTTGCCGACCGGGTTTATTTGGAGCTGGTGCGCACGCAACGGCCTGGAGAAGAGGCGTTTATTCAGCAGGTGTTGCCTTTAGCGCAGGCTTGGCAGTGGCCCGTGGTGGCAACTAATGATGTGCGTTTTTTAGCCCGCGAAGACTTTGATGCCCACGAAATTCGCTGTTGTATTCATAGTGGTTATGTCATAGAAGATCCAAACCGTCCGCGTACCTATTCTGAGGAGCAGTATCTAAAATCGGCCGATGAAATGCAGGCACTATTTGCCGATATTCCTCAGGCGATTACCAATACGTGGTTGATTGCTCAACGCTGTAATTTGAGCTTGGATTTGGGTACCTACTATTTACCGGAGTTTCCGATTCCACCGGACATGACGCTGGACGAGTATTTTCGGCACGAATGTCATAAGGGTTTGGATGCACGGTTGGCGTTTTTATTTGGTGATTTAGCGGCCGAGGATTTTAACGCCAAGCAACAGGAGTACCGTGACCGATTAGATTTTGAGCTGAACACCATTTTGCAAATGGGTTTTCCGGGCTATTTTTTAATCGTTGCCGATTTTATTCAATGGGCTAAAAATAATCAGATTCCGGTTGGGCCGGGGCGGGGTTCGGGCGCGGGTTCTTTGGTGGCCTATGCCTTAAACATTACCGATTTAGATCCGATTCAATACGACCTGCTATTCGAACGTTTTTTGAATCCGGAGCGGGTATCGATGCCCGACTTTGACGTCGATTTTTGTATGGAACGCCGTGATGAGGTGATTGATTATGTGTCACGTCATTATGGCCGTGACCATGTTTCGCAGATTATTACTTACGGCACTATGGCGGCGAAAGCGGTGGTGCGCGATGTGGGGCGTGTGCTGGGTCATCCTTATGGCATGGTCGATGGGGTGGCCAAACTGATTCCAAATGAGTTGGGGATTAAGCTGAAGGATGCGCTCGAAAAGGAAGAAGATTTAAAACAGCGCTACCGTGACGACGAAGAGGTCAAAATGCTGTTGGATTACGCATTGAAGCTGGAAGGCACGGTGCGTAATGTCGGCAAGCACGCTGGTGGGGTGGTGATTGGACCGAAGCCGCTGGATTATTACTGTCCGCTTTATTCCGAAGCCGATGGTCGTGGTGTGGTAACCCAGCTAGATAAAAATGATGTTGAAACCATTGGTTTGGTGAAATTTGACTTTTTGGGCTTGCGGACCCTTACCATTATTGATTGGGCACTACAGGCGATTAATGCCGGCAAACAACCGGATGATGAAGGCTTTGTTGATATTAATCGCATTCCTTTAGCCGATCCGAAAGTGTTTGAGCTGATTAAAACCGGTAAAACCACCGGGGTGTTTCAGTTGGAATCGGCCGGGATGCAGGATTTGATTCGTCGTCTGCGTCCGGACTGTTTTGAAGATATAATCGCTTTGGTGGCGCTGTTTCGTCCCGGCCCGTTGGAATCGGGAATGGTCGATAACTTTATTGCGCGTAAGCATGGTAAAGAAGCGGTGTCCTATCCCGATGCCCAGTATCAGCATGACAGTTTAAAAGAAATTCTGGAGCCGACCTACGGCATTATCCTTTACCAAGAGCAGGTTATGCAGATTGCCCAGGTACTGTCTGGCTATACCCTGGGCGGCGCCGATATGTTACGCCGAGCGATGGGCAAGAAAAAGCCCGAAGAAATGGCCAAAGAGCGTGGCAAGTTTGAGCAGGGCGCGATTGATAACGGCGTTGATGGTCAGTTGGCGATGAAGATTTTTGACTTGGTTGAAAAGTTCGCCGGTTATGGTTTTAACAAGTCTCACTCCGCTGCCTATGCCTTAGTATCTTATCAGTCGGCTTGGCTAAAAACCCATTATCCGGCTCATTTTATGGCCGCACAGATTTCATCGGACATGGATAATACCGATAAAGTAGTGCACATGATTAATGAGTGCTACGCGATGAATTTAACCCTGTTGCCGCCGGATATTAATCGCTGTGCGATTCGCTTTCAGGCAGCGGATCCGCAAACGATTATTTATGGCCTGGGCGCGATTAAAGGTGTCGGTGAGGCGGCTTTGGATCAGGTGCTGGCGGATCGCCAAGCGAATGGGCCTTTTAGCGATTTATTTGATTTTGCTAATCGCGCCGGCAAGAAGATTAACCGACGTGTTTTAGAAGCCTTGATTCGAGCCGGTGCGTTTGATTCGTTACACACCAATCGCCAAGCGATGTTGGAATCGGTGGCCATGGCCTTGACACAGGCGGATCAGTTTTTAACCAATGCGCAATCGGGTCAGAGTGATTTGTTTGGTGAATTGGCCGCTGATATGGCCCCACCAGCACAATTAGCTGTGGTCGCTGAAATGCCAGAACGCCAACGCTTGCAGGGCGAAAAAGATACCCTAGGCTTGTATTTAACCGGCCACCCCATTGAAGCTTATCGCCAAGAATTGGCGGATTATGCCCGTTTGAGCTTGGCGCAGCTAACGCCGAATAAATACGAGAAACGCTGGGTAGCCGGCCTGGTGGTGGCGATTCGGACCAAAAATACCCGTAGTGGCGACAAAATGGCGTTTATTACCCTTGATGATCGCACCGCGCGTTTGGAAGTGGTGTGCCGCCCAGCGGTGTTTGATGCCGTACGCGACTGGTTGCGGGTTGATGAAGTCGTGTTGATAAAGGGTGCTGTTAGCGAAGATAACTTTAATGGCGGTATTAAATTAGATGCCGAACAGCTGGTTACTCTGGCTGAAATGCGGGCACAAGAAGCGCGGGCGATTAAGCTATATTGTGATATTGATCAGCTGGCGGAGTCTAAAATAGCGGCACTCCAAGATGGCCTGCTACCCTATTGGGCCACGCCCGAACAACAGGGTTTACCCTTAGTGCTGGAGTGCTATCAGCAGGTTGATGGTGCACGGGTGAGTATGCAATTAAAATCCCAGGAGATGGTGCGGCCAGAAGATGGTTTATTAGAGGTGTTGCATCAGCAGGCCTGGTCATTAGAGGTAGTGAAAAAACGCCAATAACAAGCCAATAATAAGCAAGGGTGTTAAAAAACCGCTAAAATACGCGTCATATCGTGAAAAAAACGTTAATTTAAGTAATTATTTGGGACCTAGCTGGAGGGACGATGTCGAACAATATCGAGTCAATTTTGACAGAAACACGGGTCTTTGAACCCTCAGATGCCATTAAACAACAGGCTGCTATTAAGGCAGATAAACTTGATGCCATGTATGCTAAAGCCGAGCAGGATCATGTGGGTTTTTGGGCCGATTTAGCCAAGGAAAAGTTGAGCTGGCACAAGCCGTTTACCAAAGCATTGGATGATTCCAAAGCACCGCTTTATCGCTGGTTTACCGATGGTGAGTTAAATGTTTCTTATAATTGTATTGACCGTCATCTCGATACCAAAAGCGATAAATTGGCAATTATTTTTGAAGGGGATAAGGGTGATGTGCATCACTATACTTATCAAGAATTGCACGATGAAGTCTGTCGTTTTGCCAATACCTTAAAAACCCAAGGCATTAAGCAGGGTGATCGGGTCATTATTTACATGCCGATGATTCCGCAAGCGGTGATTGCGATGCAGGCCTGTGCTCGTGTTGGCGCGATTCATTCCGTAGTGTTTGGTGGCTTTTCAGCCGAGGCGTTAAAAGATCGCGTTGAAAATGCTGCGGCTAAACTGATTATTACCACCGATGGTGGTTTGCGCGGCGGTAAGGCGATTCCGCTTAAAGGTGCGGTGGATCAGGCGTTAGCGAAAGGCTGTGATTCGGTTAAAAAAGTGATTGTTTATCAGCGCACCAAACAAGAAGTGGTGATGCAAGATGGTCGTGATATTTGGTGGCATGAAGCCGAAGCGGGCATGAGTAATTATCATGATCCGGTAATGCTACCCGCCGATCATCCGCTGTTTTTGTTATATACCTCTGGCTCAACCGGGACACCGAAAGGCGTACAGCATGGCAGTGGTGGTTATCTGTTAAACGCGATGCTGACGAATGAGTGGATGTTTGATTTAAATGACAAGGATGTGTTCTGGTGTACCGCTGATGTAGGCTGGATTACCGGTCACTCTTATGTCGCCTACGGTCCGTTAGCGATGGGTGCGACCATTGTGATGTTTGAAGGCGTGCCAACCTATCCGGATGCCGGTCGTTTTTGGCAGGTGTGTCAGGATCATGGTGTTACCGTGTTCTATACCGCACCGACTGCGATTCGTGCTTTGATGAAGTTTGGTAAGGATATTCCAGCGCAGTATGATCTTTCCAAGCTGCGTATTTTAGGTACGGTGGGCGAGCCGATTAACCCAGAAGCCTGGATGTGGTATCACGAAGTGATTGGTCGCGGTGAATGTCCGATCATTGATACCTGGTGGCAAACCGAAACCGGTGCCCATATGATTGCGCCTTTCCCAGGTGTTACACCGCTTAAACCAGGTTCTTGTACGCGTCCACTACCCGGAATTGATGCGATTGTCGTCGATGAAGAAGGCCATGAGATTGGCAATAACTCAGGGGGTTATTTGGTGGTGCGCAAGCCGTGGCCATCCATGTTACAAACCGTCTGGGGTGATGATCAGCGTTATATTGACACCTATTTTGCCAAGTTTAATAACCAATATTATGTGGTTGGTGACAGTGCGCATAAAGATGCCGATGGTTACATCTGGATTTTAGGTCGTATTGACGATGTGCTAAACGTATCAGGTCATCGTTTAGGTACGATGGAAATTGAATCGGCGTTGGTCGCTCATCCAAAAGTGGCCGAAGCTGCGGTGGTCGGTAAACCCCATGATGTTAAAGGCGAATCGGTGTTTGCTTTTGTAGTCCTCAATACCGATTTGCCAGCCGGTGCGGAGCGTGATGCGATGGTTAATGAATTGCGTAACTGGGTGGCTCAAGAAATTGGCCCGATTGCCAAGCCCGACGATATTCGCTTCGGGACCAATTTACCCAAAACCCGTTCTGGCAAAATTATGCGTCGTTTATTGCGCACCATCGCCAAGGGTGAAGAAATTACTCAGGATACCTCTACTTTGGAAGATCCGTCGATTTTGAAACAGTTGCAGCAGGCTTAGTAACTTTGAGCAGCTTGAAGAGTCGGTCTTTTTGGGGTGGGCGCAAAAAATCTTTGTGCTTGCCCTAAAAACTTTTGTGTGGCTTAAAAGCGAAAATATTGCGAACTTTGCTTTCAATCCACATAATAACCCGCGTCTGACGTTAAACATAACCCGTTTAGCGGTTGGATTTTTTTCTTAACGAGGAGCAAGCAATATGATGTTTAATCCAATGCATCAGGTGGGAGGCGCGAATGAATAACTCAAAAATCAAATTCGCCGTCATCCTACTCACCATTTATACCGTGCTTTACTTTGGTGTCGCCCTTATGACATCGGCAACCTTTAAAGATGTCGCCGCATTAGAAATTTTAGGTTTACCCATCGTGGTTTGGGGTGGACTTTTAATTATTATCGCTGGCGTAATTATTACCCGTTTGTATTTACGCAAGTTAGAACAACTTGAAGAAGGAGCGAATTAAGATGGAAAATATCGTTGCTTTTGGCGTTGTTGTTCTCGGTATCTTATTATCCCTATACATTAGTTACTATCACCGTCGTTCTACGGCATCGACAGCTAACTTTTATGTAGCTGGTGGTGGCATTTCACCGCGCGTTAATGGTATGGCCATGTTTGGTGACTATGCCAGTGCCGCGAGTTTCTTGGGTGTGGCCGGTGCCGTTGCCTTGATGGGTGTTGATGGTTGGTGGTTAGCACTGGGCTTTTTTGCCGCCTGGATAGTTGTTTTGCTTATCATTGCTGGCCCGTTAAAAAATGTCGGTAAGTTTACCGTTGCCGACGTATTGAACGCACGTTATGAAGGGTCTGAAAAAGGTATTCGCATGATTGCGATGATTTCGACCTTGGTATTGTGTGTTATGTATCTGGTGCCACAGATTGTGGGCGCGGGCTTGTTATTTAACCTGTTATTAGGTTGGGATTATTTGTACACGGTTATCGTAACCGGTTCCTTAATGGCGATTTTCGTTATTATGGGCGGTATGAAGGGAACCTCTTATAACCAAGCGGTACAGGGTGCTATTTTATTTGGTGCCTTGATGTTCTTACTCGTGTTTGGGATTATTGCTTTCTTTGGCGGTAACCCAGTGGGTATGGTTATTGAAGGTAAAGAGATTGTGCCGCCGTTGGTTGCAGCTGGTAATGCCGAAGCCGTTGCGGCGATTGCTGGTATGACCAATGCTGAAAGCGCTGTAGCGATTGAAACGGTTCGCGGTATGATGACTGACGCACCGAATGCGATTTCACCGGGCGTTGGCTTACGTGACTTGATGAATAACGCCAGTTTGGTATTGGCTTTGTTCTTGGGTGTATTAGGCTTACCTCATATTTTGATTCGTTTCTATACAGTATCGAATGCAAAAGATGCGCGTAAATCAGCTGAGTTCACCATTTGGGGCTTAGCGATTTTCTACGGCAGCGTGTTCTTTGTTGGTTTGATTGCGATGTATGCCTTATACCCAACCCTGGTTGAGTTATTAGCGGCGGGACAACGTGGTGTTGCCACCAATATGACTATGCCAATGCTTGGTGAGATGATGGGCGGTCAATTGTTGATGGGTGTGATTGCAGCCGGTGCGATGGCGGCGATGCTAAGTACCTCAGCAGGCCTGCTAATCTCAGCAACAACCAGTTTGTCGCATGACTTGTATAAAGGTGTGTTGCGTCCTAACTCGACCGATGCCGAGCAGGTTCGTTTTGCTAAATTTGGTGCGGGTACGCTGGCTGTTGTTGCGATTGGTATGTCAATCTGGTTACAAGAGCAGAACGTGGCCATGTTGGTTGCGATGTGTTTTGGTATCGCAGCGAGTACCTTTGCCCCGGCATTAGTATTTGCGGTTTGGTGGCGTAAGTTAACCAGCCAAGCGGTCATTATTGGTATGGCAGCAGGCCTGGTATCTTCGTTAATCTTTACCTTTGCAGCCTTCTTTGGTACCAAAACGGTATTGGGGATTGATGTGTTGGTTAACCCAGCGCTTTACTCTGTACCCTTAGCGGTGATTGTGACGGTGGTGGTGAGTTATCTAACCAGTAACCGTGGTAAAACAGAAGAGTTCATGGCGCAAGCCCATGGCAAATAAGCCAATTCTATTGGCGATTTAATGGGTTTAAACCCATAATTAAGGGAGCTTTGGCTCCCTTTTTTATTTAGCGTTTTTTGGAAGGATTTGTTATGGCGATGTCCGAGTTAGTGAGTTTTTTAGCCCAGGTTCACCCGTTTGATCGGTTGCCAGAAACGGATTTGGCCACAGCGGCAACGGCCATCGATTTGGTCTATTTTGCTCCTGATCAAATAATTCCCTTGTCGCAACAGCAAGATCCCTATTTGTACTTGGTACTCAAAGGGCGTGTGGCCGAATGTCATGATGAAGAGGGGGGTAATCATTGTGCGCTCTATGGACCGAATGCCCAGTTTGGTGCCGCGATGTTGCTGCAACAACAAACGCAATTGACCTATCATGCGGTTGAAGAAACCCTAACCTATCGCATGGCGAATGAAGTGTTTCAGCGCTTATTAAAAAATAATCCGGACTTTGAGGCGTTTTATTTTAATGATATTACTGAAAAGTTAAGTCGCTTTCATCAGCAGTTGCAAATGGAATCGTCCTCAGAGGCGATGATGGATGCGGTGAAAATTGCGCCATTACATGCTTTAGTTACGCTGGATAGCACCACGGATATAAAGAACTGCGTCGAACAGATGGAATATTTTAAAACCGATGCCTGCTTGGTGATGGATGGCGAGCGTCAAGGGGTGATTACCTCATCCGATTTGTTACGCGGTTTGGCGATTCACGGTTTTGATTTGACCAGTCCGATTGCGGATATGGTCAGCTATCCGGTGATTTCGATTGATAAGAATGATTATCTATTTAATGCCTTATTAAAAATGACCCGCTTTGGGGTTGATCGCCTCATGGTGCGCGATAAGCAATCCTTTATAGGAGTGTTACATCAAAAAGAGCTGATGAGCTTATTTGCCAATCAATCCGGCCTAGTCATGTTGACGCTTGAGCGGGCGCAGACAGTCGATGATTTACAAAAGGTCACCCAGCAGATTGATGATTTAGTCGCTGGTTTATCAAACAAAGGCGTAAAAACGCACTATATCGCAAAGTTGGTGAATGAGTTACACCGTAAGTTGCAGGCGAAGCTCTGGCAAATTTTGGATGTTGAACAGCAGTTTACCGATGCGACCTTTATTGTGATGGGTAGCGAAGGGCGTTCAGAGCAGGTGGTACGAACCGACCAGGATAATGCGGTCATTTTTGATGAGCGGATTGATGCTAACGTGCTGGCTGAGTTCTGCGAGACCTATTCAGCTGAATTAATTCAGCTGGGTTTTCCGCCTTGTCCCGGTCATATTATGGTTTCCAATCCGCAGTGGCGTTTAAGCGAAACCGCGTTTGCGCAGCAAGTGATTGACTGGTTTGAAAATCCATCGCAAGAACGGTTTATGCATCTGTCAATTTTATTGGATGCCCAGGCGGTGCAGGGGGACCCTGCACGCTTGGAGCGTTTAAAAGCGGTGTTAGCGACACAGGTGCAAAAACGCCAAATGTTTTTAGCCCAGTTTGCCCGCAGTGTGTTGCAGTTTGATACACCGATTGGCTTGTTTGGACGTTTAATTACTCAAAAAGATGCCGGTCATTCGATTGATTTAAAAAAGGGTGGTATTTTCCCGATTATTCATGGTGTGCGTTGTTTGGCTTTGGAATATGGTGTTGCCAAAACCAATACCCATTGGCGTATTCGTGATTTGATCAACCATAATGTGTTTGATGAGCGCTTTGGTGTCGAGCTGGGTGAAACCCTGAACTTTTTAAATACCTTACGCTTGCAAGGGATGCTTGAACAGAAGGCTTTAGACTTGCCGGTGGATAATGCGATTAAAACCGATAGCCTAAGCCAGCTTCAGCAAGATTTATTAAAAGATGCCTTTGGGGTGGTGAATAATTTCAAGAAGTTTGTTGAGCAACACTATAAGTTTGAAGGGGGCCTGTAATGGTGCTTTCTTCATTACGACAGAGTCTGCACCAGGCCTGGCTAAAGTGGCAATTGCGCGACCCTGCTTATGATTTTTTATTTGCCCCTGAGCCAGATCAAGAGGTGGTGTGTTTTGACTGTGAAACCACAGGATTAGATCCTGCCAAAGATAAGATTGTGACCTTGAGCGCGATTAAGATTCGTGGTCGGGAAATTTTAACCAGTGAGAGTTTGAATCTACAGTTTAAACAACAGCGCGATATTAACCCTGAAAGCATCCTGATTCATCAGTTGCGCAATATGGATGTCACTTTAGGACTTGATGAGCGCGAAGCGATTGAACAGTTTTTGGTCTTTATTGGTTCTCGCCCTTTAGTTGGTTATTACTTATCCTTTGATGTCAGTATGGTTAACGCGATTATAAAACCCTGGTTGGGCATTCCCTTGCCCAATCGGCAATTGGACGTGGCGGAATTGTATCATCAGCAGTTTTACCAGGATTGGTTGCAACCGGACCATGAAGTATTTGATCTGAGCTTTAAAACTTTGTTGTCTAAGTTAAATTTGCCAACACTGGGCCAGCATGATGCGTTTAACGACGCGTTAATGACAGCAATGATTTATGTCAGATTGCAAGCGAATCTTGATTAGCTTGGCTTTATCTGACCTTGCGTCTTGACAAATGGCATCTAGCTGATTATCCTTTGTTCAGTTTTTCAAATAGCCGTATCAGTTACCCCAATGCTCGCGTTTATTAGCGTCACTTTTGAGGTGGTTTGATAATTGAGAACCCCGTTTTTACGGGGTTTTTTGTTGGTTTAAGTCAGAGATGATGACAGTAAGGATAAGGCATGACGCTGGAACAAAAAATTGCAGACCTGGTAACGCCAGCTATTGAAGCTTTAGGCATGACGCTTTGGGGCTGCGAATATATCGCCGCTGGCAAGGATTCAACCCTAAGAATTTATATTGATCGTCCCGATGTCGGGGTGAATGTTGATGACTGTGCGTTGGCAAGCCGTCAAATCAGCGCGATTATGGATGTTGAAGACCCGATTTCATCTGCCTATTATCTTGAGGTGTCATCACCAGGTCTGGATCGACCTTTCTTTAAACCAGAACAGTATTTGGCCTATGTAAATAAAACGGTTAATGTTCGCACGCGTGCGCCAGAGATGGGTCGCCGTAAGTTTAAAGGCACGTTGGTTGAGGTGCAGGCGGAACAAATTTTGGTGGAAGTGGATCGTGAAGTCTATGAGATCCCATTTTCGAATATTGATAAAGCAAATTTAGTTGTTGAATTGTAAGGCGGTAACAGCATGAGTAAAGAAGTATTATCCGTTGTAGAGATCATGTCGAACGAAAAAGGTGTGGACGAGGAAATCATTTTTGATGCGATTGAGACTGCCTTAGCTATGGCTACCATCAAAAGCCATGATGACAAAATTGATGTGCGCGTTGAAATTGATCGTCACACCGGTGACTATAAAACCTTCCGTCGTTGGTTAGTTATTGAAGATGATGTCGCGATTGAAGGCGAGCCAGACATGTTCTTGCGTATGATGGATGCGACGGATATTGATCCGCATATTCAACCTGAAGAATATATTGAAGAAGCAATCGACTCGATTGAATTTGGTCGTATCGGCGCACAAACCGCGAAGCAGATTATTATTCAAAAAGTTCGCGAAGCTGAGCGCCGTAAGATGGTTGAAGATTATCAGCCCCGCGTCGGTGAAATTTTGACCGGTCAAGTAAAACGTATTGACCGTGGCGATGTGATTTTGGATATGGGCGATAATGTTGATGCGATTATTCCACGTAGTGAGCTGGTCGGTCGCGAAACCTTCCGGATGGGTGATCGTGTGCGTGCCTTTTTACAAGTGGTTGATTTCCGTCCACGTGGCCCGCAATTGTTCATGTCTCGTGCCTGTAAGGAAATGATCATAGAGTTGTTTAAAATTGAAGTGCCAGAAATTGGTGATGATCTGATTGATGTGATGGCGGCGGCGCGTGATGTTGGCTTCCGTGCCAAAATCGCGGTGCGTGCGAATGACCCACGCCTTGATCCTATTGGTGCTTGTGTTGGCATGCGTGGTGGTCGCGTACAAGCGGTCACTAACGAACTTAATGGCGAGCGTATTGATATTATTCAATGGGATCCAAATGATGCCCAGTTTGTTATTAACGCGATGGCTCCGGCTGAAATTACGGCCATTATGGTTGATGAAGATCGCCATGAAATGGATTTAGCGGTCGAAGATGAGCAGTTGTCCTTAGCTATTGGTAAAGGTGGTCAAAACATTCGTTTAGCGTCTGAGCTAACCGGCTGGGAACTCAATGTGATGAGTAAAACAGCGATGCAAGAAAAGCACAACACCGAAGCCAGTACGCAAATTGAGTTGTTTGTTGCCCATTTAGAAGTGGACGAAGAATTAGCTGAAGTCTTGGTGAACGAAGGTTTTACGAGTCTTGAAGAAGTGGCTTATGTCCCAACCGCCGAGATGTTAGACATTGATGGCTTTGACGAAGATTTAGTCAATGAGCTAAAACAGCGTGCCAAAGATGCGTTATTGACCTTGGCTATTGTAAATGAAGAAAAGACGGCCTTAGCCGAACCCGCTGACGATTTATTAGCCCTTGAAGGCATGACCGTTGATTTAGCAAAAACCTTAGCCGGTCAGGGTATTGTTACCCAGGAAGATTTGGCTGAGTTGGGAACAGATGAGTTGTTGGAGTTAGTTTCTCTACCAGAGCAGGCTGCGGCTGAATTAATTATGAAGGCACGTGCGCCTTGGTTTGAGTAACAGAAAGAAAGAGGTGAGTATGACAGAAGTATCGATATCCAAGTTCGCAGAGACCCTAAACCTTTCTGTGGAAAAACTCCTAGCCCAACTTAGTGCTTCCGGTGTTAAAGACAAGAAAGCTGATGACGCTATTACCGATGATGAAAAACGGACCCTACTGGCGTATTTGAAGGGTTTGCACGGCGATGCGGCTGAGGTTGAGCCCAAAAAAGTCACCTTGCATCGCAAGCAGGTAAAAACATTGAACCTATCCTCGAGTTCTGGTAAGCGTACGGTGAACGTTGAGGTGCGTAAGAAACGTACCTATGTGAAACGTACTGAGACTGTAGCGGGTGGTGAAGTGCTAGATACAGCGCCTGATACTGCTGAAACAGCGCTTGCCTCGACGACTCCAATAGCTACGACGGATACATCGTCAATTGCAACAACCGCATCAGATGTGACTCAGCCGATAGTTGAGCCTACACCTGCCGTGGCACCTGCTGAAGTTGAAGGAATGGTGGTTAAAAAACCAAAGATTGTTGGCGAAGATGCGGAATCTAAAGCAAATAAGAAGCCAAAAGATAAAAAGGCAAAAACACTTGAAAGCCGTTTAGAAGACGGCCCACCGAAAGCCAAGAAAACGATTAAAACAAAAATTGTAACTGATGATGCCCCGCCGGCAGGTGGGCGTCGTAAGCTTAAAAAGCGTCACGACAACCGTCATGATAATCGTCATGATAACCGCCAATCATCTGCGGATAATCAGCATGGTTTCCAGCGTCCAGCCGGTCCAGTAGTGCGTGAAGTAACGCTACCAGAAACGATTCAGGTAGCTGAGCTGGCCGATAAAATGGCGGTGAAAGCGGCCGAAGTCATTAAATTTATGATGACTATGGGTACCATGGTTACGATTAACCAGGTTCTTGACCAGGAAACTGCCGCAATAGTTGTTGAAGAGTTAGGTCATAAACCGGTGTTGTTGAAAGAAAATGCGCTGGAAGAGGAAGTTCTACAACAGGCGTATCATGGCGAGTATGTGCATCGTGCTCCGGTGGTTACCATTATGGGTCACGTTGACCATGGTAAAACCTCTTTGCTCGATTACATTCGTAAAGCAAAAGTGGCGCATGGTGAAGCGGGTGGCATCACTCAGCACATCGGTGCGTATCATGTTGAGACCCAAAATGGTGACATTACCTTTATCGATACACCAGGCCATGAAGCCTTTACGGCAATGCGTGCACGTGGTGCGAAAGCGACGGACATTGTTATTATCGTGGTCGCGGCTGATGACGGCGTGATGCCACAAACCAAAGAAGCCATCCAGCATGCGAAAGCAGCCGGTGTACCGATGGTGGTTGCCATGAACAAGATGGATAAAGAGGGCGCCAACCCAGAGCGCTTGATGCAAGAGTTGGCCGCCCTGGATGTCGTCCCTGAAGAATGGGGTGGTGAGGTGCAGTTTGTACCCGTATCAGCTAAAAAGGGTACCGGTATTGATAACTTGTTGGAAGCGGTGTTGTTAAGTGCTGAAATTTTAGAGTTGGATGCACCGGTAGAAGGACACGCAAAAGGTGTGGTTATTGAATCACGCTTAGATAAAGGTCGTGGTACTGTGGCTACCGTACTTGTTCAGTCGGGTACCTTGAGAAAAGGTGACATTGCCCTGTGTGGCATGGAGTTTGGACGTGTTCGTGCTTTGGTAAACGAGCTTGGTAAGCAGGTTGATTCTGCCGGGCCGTCGATTCCTGTTGAAATTTTAGGCTTATCGGGTGTGCCGTCTGCCGGTGATGAAATGATTACTGTTGATAACGAGCGTAAAGCACGTGAAGTGGCGTTGTTCCGTCAAGGCAAGTACAAAGAAGTTAAAATCGCGCGTCAACAAAGTGCCAAGTTGGACAATATGTTTAACAAGATGGCTGAGGGTGAAACCAAGTCCGTTAATATCGTGTTAAAAGCAGATGTTCAGGGCTCTATTGAAGCGATTTCGAATGCCTTAACCGATTTAAGTAATGAAGAAGTTAAAGTAAATGTGGTTAGCAGTGGTGTGGGTGGTATTACTGAAAGTGATGTTAACCTTGCGATTGCCTCGGAAGCCTTGGTGTTTGGTTTTAACGTACGTGCTGACGCAACGGCGAAGCGTTTGATTGAGCGTGAGTCGGTCGGTCTTTACTACTACAGCATCATTTATGAAGTTGTCGATGAGGTGAAGCGTGCCATTGAAGGTAAACTTTCAGCGGAACAGCGTGAAGAAATTATTGGTGTTGCTGAAGTGCGTGATGTCTTTAAAGCACCGAAGATTGGTTTAATTGCCGGTTGTATGGTTATTGAAGGTACGGTTGAGCGCAGTCAGCCAATTCGTGTTTTACGTGACAACGTCGTAATTTATGAGGGTGCGCTGGAGTCTTTACGTCGCTTTAAAGACGATGTGAAAGAGGTTCGTCAAGGTATGGAATGCGGTATCGGTGTGAAGGATTACAACGATGTGCGCGTGGGTGACCAGATTGAAGTCTTTAAACGTTATGAAGTGAAACGGACGTTAGATTAATGTCACAAGAATTTAGTCGTACCGATCGCGTATCACAAGAAATATTTCGGGTGTTATCAAACCTGTTGCGCCGCGAGATCAAAGATCCGCGGTTGCAAAGCTTGACTCTAACTGAGTGTCAGGTGAGTAAGGATTTGGGTATCGCTAAGGTGTATTTTTCGGTCCTTGGCGCCAAAGAAGGTGACCAAGCCGTGCTTGATGCGGAACAGGCGTTGAAAAAAGCGACGGGGTTTATGCGTTCTGAACTTGCCCAGGCTTTACGCTTGCGAGTTACGCCGCAATTACGGTTTTATTACGATACTGTGCCTGATCGCGTTGATCATATTGAGGCGCTAATTCGTAAAGCCTTGCATTAATTCATGAGTCAGACGCGTCAGCGACGCCGTGTCGTGAATGGCATTGTATTGGTGGATAAGCCGGCAGGCATGACTTCTACGGAAGTGGTCAAGCGAGTGATTAAAGCCTATCGCGCGAAAAAGGCAGGTCACTCTGGGACGCTAGATCCTTTCGCTACCGGTTTATTACCTGTCTGTTTGGGTGAGGCGACCAAGGTATCGAGTATGTTGTTGGCTTCAGATAAACGTTACATTGCAATACTGGATTTAGGTCAAAAAACCGATACCGGTGACCGCGATGGTGAGGTGATTGAAACCTTGCCTGTTCCTGAACTAACCGCCCAGTCAATAGAACAGGTGCTACAGTCTTTTCGTGGCGAGATTGCCCAAATCCCACCGATGTATTCATCGATTAAGTTTGAAGGCAAATCCTTGCATGTCTATGCTCGTAAGGGGATTGAAATTGAGCGTGAACCGCGCAATGTGACGATCCATGAGTTAACACTACTGAATTTTTCAGCGCATCAAATTCGCTTTGAAGTGCATTGCTCTAAAGGGACATACATTCGTGTATTAGGCGCCGAAATTGCCGAGGCTTTGGGGACGCTAGGCCATTTAACGGCCTTGCACCGTACTCAAACGGGCGTTTTTAATGCTCAGGATATGCAACCTTTGCATGAGATATGCACCTACCCGAATTCCTCGATCCACCCTCTGGATATTGCGTTATTGGAATACCCCGCACTCTACTTAACTGCTGAACAAAAAGAGCATCTGTGGTTAGGTGGTTTTTTGTTTGATGTTTTGCCTGCACAAACGGATGTTACCCATATGATTCGGTTATATGATGATAAGGGGATGATTTTTGCGATGGGTGAGTGGCAGGCTGATAAGCAGCGTTTAAAAATTAAGCGTGGCTTTCATTTAAATCCGGATGATCCGAATGCGCTCTGTGCCACACAACCTCGCTTGGACCGCTGAACAACGCGACTCTTTTAAGCCCTTGCACTATGATCCCACCTTGTGTTGGCTTGATACGCGAAGTGCTGATCAGTTTTGTCAGGTTCGTTTTGAACGGGCGTTTCCTTGGCAATTGCCGCTTAACCCTAACTGTCTAAACCAACTTCCTAATCGTGAACAACCCTTAGGTCTGATTGCCGATGTTCAGTCGGTGCTGATTTACCAGGCCTGGTTAGCGGAAAAAGGTTATCAATTGCAGGCCTGGTTAAGCCCGGAGCAGTTTTTGCAATTAGATTCCGGTCAATGGCCAATGGTGTCTGGCCCACAAACTCGGCGTTTATGGCAAGCCAATCCGTTTTTAATCGAACAGTTAGCAAACGCTTTATTATTTCCGCAGGTTATATCGTCTGATAGGGGTTCAGCTCGATTAGCACTTGATCTCGGCTGTGGCGGTGGGCGTGAAGCAGTCTATCTGGCTAAGCAAGGTTGGCAGGTAGTGGCGGTAGATAATCAAGCGCCTGCTTTGGAGTGTGCCATGGATTTAGCCCGCGCAGAGCAGGTGTTGGTTGATTTTCGGTTAGCCGATTTAACCAAGCCGTGTGAACGTCCCAGCGAAACCTTTGATGTAATTTATCAGTTACGTTTTTTAGATCGTAATTTATTTGATTATATTGAAACCCAGCTTAAGCCGGGTGGCTATGTTTTAATTGAAACTTTTGCGGAAGGCGTGCAAGCCTTTGGATCACCAAAAAATCGGAAGTTTATTTTACAGCCAGGTGAATTAGCGCAACGCTTTGCGCATTTTGACATAATTGTTGATAAACTAGGGACTTTGTCGGATGGACGGCCTATGAATGCCTTTTTAGCCCGCAAACCGACTTACAAATCGAGGAGTGAGTATGACGAAAGTAAAGAGCAGTGAATTATTTGATTATTTTCAGACTAATGCGATTTGTGAGTCGCTGACTCGTGAAGAAGTCGATACCTTAACCGCTTATTTAATTGAACGGAGCTATGAGCAAAGCTCCATCATTTCGGATTTAGGCGAAGTGGGTGATGCGATGATGTTTATTATCAAAGGGCGCGTTGGTTTTGTTAGCTTTGATGGTCAGGATGAGGTCAATGTTGGCAGTCAGGGCGTGGGTAATCTGATTGGCGAAATGTCGTTTTTTGATCGTAAGCCACGTAATTTACGTATGTACTGTGAATCGAAAAAAGTGAAGTTGTTGTTTTTAACTCGTGCCATGTATGACCGTTTAAAAGTTGAGCATCCGTTTATTGCGGTGAATATTTTAGAGAATGCCGTGGTGAGTTTGGATCATCTAGTACGTTCGATGAGTGAAAATATGGCACAGATTGAGCATTATATGCATGGCTATGGCCGTCACTAACTAAAATCGGTATGCAAAAAGCCTTGAAAACGCTTTAAAAACATGGATAATGCTAACATCTTTCTGCTATCGGTCGCGGAAACGATGTCTTTAAATCGATCGATCACTATGGAGAACACCATGATTAATGCTGAAACAAAAGCGAAAGTTGTTGCTGATTACGGCACTAACGCACAAGATACCGGTTCTACAGAAGTTCAGGTAGCGTTATTAACCCAGCGTATCAAATACTTAACTGAGCACTTTAAAGCGCACAAGCAAGACAACCACTCGCGTGTTGGCTTATTACGTTTAGTTAGCCGTCGTCGTAAGTTACTTGATTATTTACATAAGAAAGACGGTCAGCGTTATTTAGACCTTATCGGTCGTCTAGGCTTACGTAAGTAATTGCTAGGTTAGCGCCTGAAAAAAAGCCCCGCTGGTCGGGGCTTTTTTGTGGCCGATTTTCTATCCACGTTGGCTAATTAAGGCTACAATAGCAGCGAGAAAATAGAAATGATGACATTAAAAATTAAGTAGGTATTAACGCATGGCAAAACATTTAACTCGTTTTCAATACGGTCAGCATCAAGTCACCTTAGAGACTGGTGAAATTGCTCGTCAAGCCGACGGTGCTGTCATCGTTGGCATGGGTGACACGCGCGTATTGGTTACAGTCGTGGGCGCAAAGCAAGCTAAAGAAGGACAGGATTTTTTTCCATTAACCGTCAATTATCAGGAAAAAGCTTTTGCAGCCGGTAAGATTCCCGGTGGTTTTTTAAAGCGTGAAGGGCGTCCTTCGGAATATGAGACCTTAACCTCACGTTTAATTGATCGTCCGATCCGCCCTTTGTTCCCTAAAGGCTTTATGAACGAGGTACAAATTATTGCTACGGTGTTAGCTTTAGATCCCGAAGTAGGTGCAGAAGTACCAGCGATGTTGGGAACATCAGCGGCATTGGCGATTTCTGGTATTCCTTTTAATGGGCCTATAGGTGCCGCCATTGTGGGATACAGTAATGGTGATTATTTACTAAATCCATCAAAAGCGGAATTAGAAACGTCTGATCTTGAGTTAAGTGTGGCTGGTACGGAAACGGCGGTGTTAATGGTGGAATCGGAAGCGAGCGAATTACCGGAAGATATTATGCTCGGTGCGGTGATGTTTGGTCATCAGCAAATGCAGGTGGCTATTCAGGCGATTCGCGATATGGCGACCTCGATTGGCAAGCCGCGTTGGGATTGGCAGCCAGCCGCTGAAAATACCCCGTTGAAAGACCAAGTGTTTGCATTGATTCGTGGCGATGTCGAAGCCGCCTACACCATAGCGGATAAAATGGCTCGTTATGCTGCCTTAGATGCCGCTAAAGCGAAACTAATGGCTGAGCTTGCTGTATCAGAAACCCGTCCAGATGGCGCGGCAGAGAAAGAGCTTGAAGGATTGTTTGGTAAGTTGCAAAAAGCTATTGTTCGTGGTCGTTCGGTTGCCGGTGAACCGCGTATTGATGGGCGTGATAATCATACCATTCGTGGCATTGATTGCCAGGTTGGTATCTTACCTAAGGTTCATGGTTCAGCATTGTTTACTCGGGGTGAGACACAAGCCTTGGTGGTGACCACGCTTGGCACGGAAACCGACGCGAAAATTGTCGATGAGCTAACTGGTTCGTACAAAGACCGTTTTATGTTGCACTATAATTTCCCGCCTTATTCTGTGGGCGAATGTGGGCGCATGGGAACACCGGGTCGTCGTGAAATCGGTCATGGCATGTTGGCGCGTCGCGGGGTTGCGGCTATGTTGCCTACGGCTGAAGAATTCCCTTATACCGTTCGCGTAGTATCTGAAATTACTGAATCCAATGGTTCAAGTTCTATGGCTACCGTCTGTGGTACTAGTATGGCGTTAATGCATGCCGGTGTTCCGATTGCGGCACCCGTTGCAGGTATTGCGATGGGCCTTATTAAAGAAGACGCTGGTTTTGCCGTGCTTTCAGACATTCTTGGTGATGAAGATCATTTGGGTGATATGGACTTTAAGGTTGCTGGTACAGATCAGGGCATTACTGCACTGCAAATGGATATTAAGATTGAAGGGATTACCGAAGAAATCATGCGTATTGCGCTGGATCAAGCGAAAGTCGGTCGCTTACATATTCTAGGTGAAATGGCGAAGGCAATTAATAGCTCAAATCAAGAGGTGGCTGATACTGCGCCACGCTTTACGACTATGAAAGTCAAAGCGGATAAAGTACGCGAAATTATTGGTAAAGGTGGCGCGACGATTCGTGCTATCACCGAAGAGAGCGGTGCCGTTATTGAGCTGCAAGATGATGGTACTGTGCGTATTGCCGCTACCGATCAAGCTTCGGCTGATATCGCGATTTCCAAGATTAATGCCATAATTGCTGAACCAGAAATTGGTAAGGTATATGATGCTAAGGTTATGAAAATTGTTGATTTTGGTGCCTTTGTATCTTATATGCCAGGTCGTGAAGGTTTAGTGCATGTGTCTCAGATTGCTGAGGAACGTGTTGAAAACGTAGCCGACTATCTAGCCGAAGGCCAAGAGATTCAAGTGCGTTTGTTAGAGATTGACAAGCAAGGCCGTGTTAAGTTATCGATTAAAGGTGTTTAGTTACCGGAGCTTGCTCTTCTCATTTGACTTTTGCTTTATCGAGTTTGTATGCCCCAGCGACGCCTCTTTTTGCGCAGCAAAAATCGAAGGAGCAGGGGTATACAGACGGATAAAAGCCTAAAAGAAAGAGCTTTCCCCATACAACCAAAACCGTTGCAAAACGGTTTTTTTATTTGTGAGGTTTTATGCCAACCAGTTTTGAAACATTTGAGTTTATCAGTGAAGATTTTATCGACAGTTTATCGGTAAAGGTACAAACCTTCCGTCATAAGGTAACCGGCGCTATGCATTATCATTTAGCGGCCGATGATGATCATAAGGTGTTTATGGTGGCCTTGCGTACCGTACCAGAAGACTCCACCGGGGTGGCGCATATTTTAGAACATACCGTGTTGTGTGGTTCTGAGCGTTATCCAGTGCGTGACCCGTTCTTTATGATGATTCGCCGTTCCATTAACACCTTTATGAATGCCTTTACTTCTAGCGATTGGACGGCGTATCCCTTTGCCACCGAAAATGACAAGGACTTCAAGAATCTACTAGACGTTTACATGGATGCGGTGTTTTTCCCCAATTTAGATCCGCTCGATTTTGCGCAAGAAGGTCATCGTTTTGAATTTGAAACCCCAACCGATGCCAGTTCGCCTTTAACCTATAAGGGTGTGGTGTTTAATGAAATGAAAGGCGCGATGAGTTCGCCGGTTTCGACTTTGTGGCAAGTGTTAACGAGTGAGCTGTATCCAACTTCGACCTACCACTACAACAGTGGCGGGGAGCCGGAAGCCATTCCTGACTTAACTCATGCCCAACTGGTCGAGTTTCATCGCAGCCATTATCACCCATCGAACGCGGTGTTTATGACCTATGGCAACCAAACTCCGGCCGAGTTGCAAGCCGATTTTGAGCGTTTGGCGCTGGCTCGTTTTAGCCAACCTATTGAACCGATTTATGTTGAAACCGAACAGCGTTTTAGTGCGCCTAAAGTTGTAGAGCAATCTTATGCTTTAGATGAAGAGGATACCACCCAAAAAACCCATATTGTGCTGGGCTGGTTGTTAGGCTTAAACAAGGATCCTATGGATGTGCTAAAGGGCCATTTGTTAGCTTCGGTGTTGTTGGATAACAGTGCCTCGCCCTTACGATTTGTGTTAGAACAAACTGAGTTGGCCACTGCGCCTTCACCGCTATGTGGCTTAGAAGACTCCAATAAAGAAATGGCCTTTGTGGTCGGCGTGCAAGGCAGTGAGCCGGAGCATGCACAAGCGGTAGAAGATTTAATTATCAATGAGTTACAGCGAATTGTTGATGAAGGTATTGACCAATCGCATGTTGAAGCCATGTTACATCAATTGGAGTTGAGTCAGCGTGAAGTGGGTGGTGATAGCTATCCCTATGGCTTGGAGTTAATGCTGGGTGCCTTGCCTGCTGCTTTGCACCAAGGTGACCCGGTGGCCTTACTAGATGTGGATAAGGTGTTGCTGGCATTACAGGAAGAAGTGTCTCATCCAGACTTTATTCCGAATTTGGTGCAGGCCTGGTTGTTAGATAATCCCCATCGCGTGCGTCTAACCCTTAAGCCTGATGCAAATCTAAATACACAGCGTGAGCAGGCTGAAAAGGCCAAGTTAGCGACGATTCAGCAGACATTAACGGTCGTTGAACAGCAAGCCATTATTGATCAAGCCGTTGCGCTGGAGCAACGCCAAGCACAACAAGATGATCCAACGATTTTGCCAAGCGTTACCAAAGATGATGTTAATCCAGAAATTATTCAGGTCTTGCCGAAGCAATCCAAGCAAGTCGCAGGTGGAAAAATCACCGCCTACGAACGTGGTACCAATGGTTTGGTGTACCAGCAATTAATCGTTGATATGCCCGATTTAACCGCGGCAGAGCAAACCTTGATGCCGTTATTTAATAGCTGTTTAACCGAAGTGGGTAGTGGGGGGCGCGATTATTTGACAACTCAATCCTTGCAAGCAGCGGTGACTGGCGGGTTGGGTGCGCGTTCTGCCGTTCGAGCCGATATTTTAGATAAGACGGCTTATCACAGTCATTTTATGTTGACCGGTAAGGCCTTGAATCGTCATCAGCAAGATCTGGCGGATTTGATGCAACAAACCTTGTTAACAGTGGATTTTAGTGAAACGGCGCGTTTACGTGATTTAGTGGCACAGATTCGTTCGTCAATGGAGCATCGCATTACCGGTGCCGGCCATAGTTTGGCGATGAGTGCGGCAGCACAAGCGTTTTCACCAGTGGCACAGTGGAATTTCCAGCGTTCCGGTTTAGCCGGCATTCAGTTTATTAAGCAATTAGATAAAGCCCTGCAGGATCAAACGGCTTTAGAGGACTTTGCCCATCAGTTAGCGGTTTTGCGCGACAAGATCGCCAGCGCGCCAAAACAAGCGCTATTGGTAGCGGATGATGCTGGTTATGATGCGGCCTATGCTGCTATGGGTGAGTTACTCAATGCCTCGACAACTTCGAATGCTCAGTCATTGCGTTTGGCACAGCCTACAGTGGTTCAACACCAGGCCTGGTTAACTTCAACTCAGGTTAATTTTTGTGCCCAAGCTTATCCGGCGGTAATGTGGGGCCATGAAGATGCGCCATTGTTGTCGGTGATGAGTGCTTGTTTGCGCAATGGCTTTTTACACAGTGCGATTCGTGAAAAAGGCGGCGCCTACGGCGGTGGTGCCAGTTTTGATGCTGAGTCCGGCGCGTTAGTGATGTTTTCTTATCGCGACCCGCGTTTAATGGAGACTTATGCCGATTTTGACCGAGCCTTGGATTGGTTAATGACTTCCGCAACGCAAGAGCAGGTGGATGAGGCGATTTTGAATATTGTCAGTGCCATGGATAAACCCGGCTCTCCGGCTGGTGAGGCGAAAAAAGCCTTTTATCAAGAGCTCTATGGTCGTGACCATGACAAGCGAGTTGCTTACCGTCAAGCGGTACTCAATGCCGATTTAGAACAGGTTAAAGCCGTGGCGCAACGATATATCCAAGGTCAAGCCACGCGTGCGGTATTAACTCAAGCGAGTCAGTCGGAGTTATTAACGACCAATGGCTTTGAATTGATAAAGATGTAACGTTTTTCTGAACGTTAACATCTAAAATGTAGCGATGAAAAATCCCCGCTATTGCGGGAATTTTTTAGAGTTGCTTTATAACTTAGGTTGATGCCGTCGTGTTATAGCCACCATCAACATAGGTTATTTCACCGGTGATGCCTGACGCTAAGTCTGAACATAAGAAAGCACAGGTATTGCCGACTTCTTCAATGGTCACATTACGACGTAACGGGGTTGCTTGAGCCGCCTTATCCAGCATTTGCCGAAAATCTTTAATACCTGAAGCGGCGAGGGTGCGAATCGGGCCAGCAGATACTGCGTTCACGCGGATGCCATCTTGACCTAAATCCGCCGCCAAATATCGTACAGTGGCTTCTAATGAGGCTTTAGCAATGCCCATGACATTATAGTTGGGTACGGCACGTTCGGCGCCCAAATAGGAAATCGTCATTACCGAGCCTTGGCGTGCTTTTAACATCTCATAACCGGCCTTGGTGAGCGCGGTTAAGCTGTAGGCACTAATGTCGTGCGCGATTTTAAAGCCTTCGCGAGTAGAGGCATCAATCATGCGGCCTTCGAGTTCTTCACGCGGTGCAAAGGCTACCGAATGAACTAAAATATCCAGACCTTCCGGCCAGTGGTTTTTTAATTGGGCGAACACATCGGTGATTTGTTGATCGTCTGCGACATCGAGTGGCAAGACGATATTAGAGCCAAGTTCTTCAGCGACCTTTTCGACTCGACTTTGCAGTTTCTCGGTTTGGTAGGTTAATGCAATCTCTGCGCCTTGCTCATGCATTTGTTTTGCAATACCATAAGCGATGGATTTATTATTTGCGACGCCTACAATTAAAGCGCGTTTGCCAGTTAAAAAGCCCATATTTTTCTCCATTTTGGCTAATTGTGACTCGTTAAAATGCCAACATTATAGCGTGAAACCTAAAGGTGAACCAAACAATGCACTTAACCAGGCCGGGTCAGTTCTTCGCGTCATTTGTTAAACCTTTGTTAATACTGGCAATTGCACTTGGTTTAGTGGCTTGCGCTGATCAGTGGAATCGCCCCTATACCGAAGAAGCGGTTGTATCAAATACACTTTTTACCGCCTTTTCAGCACCACCGAAACACTTGGATCCAGTGCGCGCTTATAGCTCGAATGAATGGCAAATTATCAGCCAAATTCTGGAACCGCCATTGCAGTATCACTATCTTAAACGTCCCTTTACCTTGGAGCCGCTGACGCTCACCGAAATGCCAAAAGTACGTTATTTTAATGCCGAGAGGTTCGAAGTTGCGCATGATGCGGCAGATCTGGCCTATTCGGAGTTTACCCTTAATCTGAAGTCCGGTATTCAATTTCAGCCTCATCCGGCGTTTGCGCGTGATGCCAACGGCGAATTTGTTTATCTGCCATTGGATGCGCGTAAAGCCGCCAACTTAGGTTCACCCTTTGAGCTGTCACAACTGGCCACGCGTGAGCTCACGGCTGCCGATTATGCCTATGCGATCAAGCGGATGGCGGTGCGCCAAAATCACTCGCCGGTGCTCGATACCATGATGAATTATATTGTTGGGCTGCGTGAGTTTAGTGAGCAGGTGAGTGCTGATCGAGCCGAAGTTGATCGCGAAGCCTTTTTTGATTTGCGCCCCTATCAAATTCCGGGCGTTGAGGTGGTCAATGACCATCAGTTGCGCATTCAAATTGAAGGGGTTTATCCGCAATTTATGTATTGGTTGGCAATGAATTTCTTTGCACCCGTGCCTTGGGAAGTGGAGCAGTTTTATGCGCAACCAGGCCTGGTGGCACGCAATATCAACTTTAATACTTTTCCTGTGGGAACCGGACCGTTTTTCCTAGAAGAAAATAATCCGAACCTGCGAATGCGTTTAGTGCGCAATCCAGTGTTTCATGAACAGTTTTATCCGGATTCGGGTTTAACCTATTACATGCCTGAGAGTCTGTTACGTGATGCTGGCAAGCGCTTGCCGCTATTGGACCAAGTGGTCTATACCTTGGAAAAAGAAAGTGTGCCTTATTGGAACAAGTTTTTGCAGGGGTATTATGATGCTTCGGGTGTGAGTTCCGACAGTTTTGATCAGGCGGTACAGGTATCGGTGAGCGGTGAGTTGGATTTAACCGGGGAGATGGCCGAAAAGGGTATTCAAATGCGTTCGGGTATAGAGCCAACGGTGTTCTATCTGGCGTTTAATATGTTGGATGATGTTATTGGTGGTTACAGTGCCGATCGGCAAAAATTGCGCCAAGCGCTCAGTATCGCGGTGAATTATGAAGAGTTTATTTCGATTTTTATGAATGAACGCGGCATGGCGGCACAAGGACCAATTCCACCTGGGATATTTGGTCACTTGGAAGGTGAAGAAGGTGTTAACCCCTACGTGCATGAGTGGGTAAATGGCGAGTATCAACGTAAATCATTGGACACGGCACGTGAGTTGTTGGCACAAGCAGGCTACCCAAATGGCTTAAATCCAGCAACTGGACGACCTTTACAGTTGCATTTCGATGCGGTGGCGACCGGGCCGGATGATCGCGCGCGGATGGATTGGATGCGTAAACAGTTTGAAACCTTGGGTATCGAATTGGTCATTCGCGCAACTGATGCCAATCGCTTTCAAGACAAGGTTCGCAATGGTGATGCGCAGATTTTCTTTTGGGGTTGGGGCGCGGATTACCCCGATCCGGAAAACTTTTTATTTCTACTTTATGGGCCCAATGGCTCGGTCGCAACGGGCGGTGCCGGTATTAATTCAGCCAATTATGCCAATCCCGAATTTGATCGTTTGTTTGAACAAATGCGCAATATGGAAAACTCACCGGAGCGTTTAGTGATTATTCAAGAGATGTTGGACATCGTGCGCCAAGATGCGCCTTGGGTGTTTGCACTTCATCCGCGTTCGTTAGCGCTCTATCACAGCTGGTATCACAATGTATGGCCGAATCGTTTAGCCAATAACAGCGTGAAATATTTATCGGTCGATCCTGAATTGCGTTTGCAAAAACAAGCGGAATGGAATCGCCCAGTGGTATGGCCATTGTGGTTAACGGGGTTCTTAACATTGGCGTTGTTTATTTGGGCGGCGCGTGCCTATCGTGCGCGTCAGCAACAACGCATTCAACCGCAATCGACTAACACGGGAGGGCGCAAGCTATGATGGCGTATATTGTTCGGCGCTTGATTTACGCCATTCCGATTTTGATTGGGGTGAATTTCATTACCTTTGTATTGTTCTTTATGGTCAATACCCCCGATGATATGGCGCGGGCGCAATTGGGTGCGAAACAAACCACGCCGGAATTGATTGCCAGTTGGAAAGCGGAGCGTGGTTACGACAAACCGCTGTTTTTTAATAGCGAGGCACCAGGTCTGGTTAAGGTATCGGATACCTTGTTTGTTGAGCAGTCGCTGAAATTGTTTGTGTTTGATTTTGGTAAATCCGATGCCGGGCGGGATATCGCCTCAGACATTAAAGAGCGGATGTGGCCGAGTTTGGCGATTGCCTTGCCGACCTTTGCGATTGGGCTGATTACCACCATTACGCTGGCGTTGCTGATTGTGCTATTTCGCGCCACGGTGCTCGATACCACGGCGATGGTGATCGCGGTGATGATTATGTCAATATCCGGGCTGTTTTATATAATTGCCGGTCAGGTATTGTTTAGTAAAATCCTGCACTGGGTGCCGATTTCCGGCTATGAACCTGGCTGGGCGAGTGTTAAGTTTTTAATCTTGCCGGTGTTGATTGGCGTGTTTGCCGGTTTGGGGGCGGGCACCCGTTGGTATCGCAGTATTTTCTTGGAAGAAATCAACCGCGATTATGTGCGAACCGCCCGCGCGAAAGGGCTGTCTGAAATCAGTGTGCTGTTTAAACACGTGTTGCGCAATGGCATGTTGCCGATTTTAACCGGCGTGGTGGTGGTGATTCCGAGCCTGTTTATGGGCAGTTTGATTATGGAGTCGTTTTTCGGTATTCCCGGTCTCGGCAGCTACACCATAGATGCGATTAACGCGCAGGATTTTGCGATTGTGAAGGCGATGGTATTTTTTGGCGCGGTACTCTATATCATCGGTCTGATTTTAACCGATATTTCCTATACCATTTTTGATCCAAGGGTACGTTTATCATGATGTGGGTATGGCTTTGGACAGATATTATGGTGTGGGGGCTGGTGCTTGCGCTTGGCGCCTGGGGTTGGACGATTTCGCGCTCGCCACAGGTAAAGACGCAATGGCTGGCGATTTTTCGCTCGAAAATTGCGATGGCCTCCGCGATTGTCTTATTGTTCTATTTATCAATTGCCTTGTTAGACTCGTTGCATTTTCGGTTAGCTCTGCCAGATCAAAATCAAGGGCAAACGTCTGGACAAGAACGACAGTATGCTGGTCAAACCACCAGCGCCTTGGATTGGGTATTTAATGAAATTCGCAGTCAAACCGAACGCACTTATTCGGCGCCATTTGCGCTAAAAGAGCATAGCACCTCGATTGTAAAGGATGAAGACGGGCGCGTGTTGCAACAGCATTTAGAGTTGCTGCATGCTGGTGCGCATCTAACCGATCCATCACAGCGTGCCGCCGACATCACACAAAAATCGGTGTTTGCGCTGGCGGTGGCATTGGCGATAAGCGGGCTATTAATCAGCTTGCATTTGGCTTGGCGATCCCGTGCTTTAGGGCGGCGTTTTGGCGAACAAGCAGGCCTGGTGCTGAAGGGCAAAGCTGATTTGCCATGGCGTACCGCCTATCTAACCTTTACGCTGGGCTTGGTGATTTTGTCTTGGCTGTATTATTTAGGGCATTATTATCATGTGCTTGGCACTGATAAGGTTGGTGGTGATGTGCTCTATCAAAGCTTTAAAAGCGTGCGTACAGGGGTGTTGATTGGGGTGCTCACCACTTTGGTCATGTTGCCGTTGGCGTTGATTTTGGGCATCAGTGCCGGGCTGTTTCGCGGTTGGGTCGATGATGTCATTCAGTACGTCTATACAACATTGAACTCGATTCCGGGGATTTTGTTAATTGCCGCCTCGGTGCTGGTGATGCAGACCATTATCACCAATAACCCGCAGTGGTTTGAAACGGCCACCGAACGCGCCGACTTCCGCTTGTTGGTGTTGGTGCTGATTTTGGGCTTAACCAGTTGGACCAGTTTGTGTCGTCTATTACGTGCTGAAACCTTAAAAATCAGCCAAGTTGAATACGTTACCGCCGCACGCGCTTTTGGTGTTAGTCGCTTTAAAATTATTACCCGCCATATTCTGCCCAACGTGATGCATATTGTGTTGATTGCTGTGGTATTGGATTTTAGTGCGTTGGTGTTGGCTGAAGCCGTCTTGTCGTATGTCGGTGTCGGCGTTGATCCGACCATGAATAGCTGGGGCAATATGATCAACCAAGCGCGCCTAGAAATGGCCCGTGAACCGATGGTTTGGTGGTCATTATTTAGCGCTTTTGTGTTTATGTTCATTCTGGTACTCGCTGCCAACCTCTTTTCCGACCGCGTCCAGCGCGTGTTAGACCCGAAGAATAATTAAGGGGTATGTAAGTCATGGCTTGGTTTGCGGCACCGTTGATTGTAAAGGGTTTGACTTGGAGCGCCGGAGTGGCGGCCAGTGTATTGGCGGGTAAAAAAACCAAAGACTGGGTGAGTGAAAAACTGGAGCAGAAAACCCGCGATAAGATGATGACTGAACTTAATAGTCAGGCTACAGCCTATTTAACCGAGCTAGAGCAGGCCTGGTATCGTGCCTTTTGGTATTATTTTGCGATTCAAAACGGCTTGTTACTGGTTGCGCTTGGCTTGAGTGTTTGGCTCGGTCCTTGGGTATTCTATCTCGGCCTAGGCATGGTATTTGTTTGGAATGGGGTGCTGGCCTATAGTTATAAAAGCGCCTTGCAACAACTTTGGCAACATAAAAGCCTGCAAGCACTGATCGCGGCCCGTTTATTTGAATCGCTAAGCCAGCATTTAAAAAGCCTATCTCAGATCGAACAACGCTGGGTTGATTGGTTTGTCGCGGAAAAACAAACCGAAATTTGTCAGCATGCTGCTACGCACCTTTATCCAAGAGTTCGTTTTGCACTAATCAATGTAGTGTTGATGTTAGTATTAACTTTAGTCGTATTCCGTTTAGCGGTTATACCGTTTATATAAGAGGAACTCGTATGAAAAATCCGGTTTTAGCAATTGAGAATTTAGTAGTAAATGTCGGCGATAATGCGCTGATTGATGGTATTAGCTTGCAAATTCAGCCGGGTGAGATTTTTGCTTTGGTTGGCGAGTCGGGTAGTGGTAAATCTCTAACATCATTAGCGGTGATGCGCTTGTTACCCGATGCGCTGCGCATTGAAGTGGGCGATATTCAGCTGCACAACCAGTCTTTGCTGAACTTAACCGAAGCCCAAATGCAAAAGGTGCGCGGCAAGTCGATTGCGATGATATTCCAAGAGCCGATGACCTCACTCAACCCAGTCATGCGTGTGGGGGATCAAGTGGCTGAAGTGTTGCGCGTGCATTTAGGTCTATCCTCAAAAGCCGCCCAAGCCAAAGCGATTGATTTATTCAACGAAGTGGGCATTCCAGAGGCTGAACAACGCATTAATTGGTATCCGCACCAACTATCTGGTGGTCAAAAACAACGGGTGATGATTGCGATGGCACTGGCGTGCGAACCGGATTTATTAATCGCCGACGAACCGACCACGGCGTTGGATGTCACCATTCAAGCCCAAGTATTAAAACTGCTGAAGAAACTGCGTGATGAACGGGGTTTATCTATTTTGTTTATCACCCACGATATGGGTGTTGTCGCTGAAATGGCCGACCGTGTGGCGGTGATGCAAAAAGGCCGGATTGTCGAAACGGCCGAAGTTGAGCACTTTATTAAAGCGCCAACCCACCCCTATACCCAACAGCTGCTTGCCGATGCCTTGCCACAGCGTAACTACAAACCCCTACAAACCAATGAGTCCTTGCTGGATTTACGCGGTTTAAAAGTCCATTTCCCGATTAAGAAGGGCATATTGCAGCGCACGGTTGGCTATGTAAAAGCTGTTGATGGGGTTGATTTAGTGATTCGACGTGGTGAAACCCTTGCGCTGGTAGGTGAATCGGGCAGCGGAAAAAGCACCATTGGCCAAGCCATTCTGCGGTTAATCGACAGCACCGAAGGCGAAATCCGTTATCAAGACGTTAATCTCGCACAACTCAATGAACGCAAAATAAAACCTTTGCGCAAAAAAATACAGGTGATTTTCCAAGACCCTTATTCGGCGCTAAATCCACGCATGACCATCGGTGAAATCATTCGGGAGGGCATGGTCAGCTTAAAAGTCGGCTCGCAAAACAAAGCCGATCAAAATCAGCGCATTGACGAACTGCTCCAACAAGTCGGGCTATTAGCGGAGCACAAAATGCGCTACCCGCACGAATTCTCTGGCGGCCAGCGCCAACGCATTGGTATCGCCCGCGCCCTAGCGGTTGAGCCAGAATTAATTATCTGCGACGAACCCACCAGCGCACTAGACGTCACCGTGCGCGCGCAAGTATTAGATTTGCTCAACCACCTGCAGAAAACCTACAATCTATCGCTATTATTTATCACCCACGATTTATCCATCATCCCGCGTATCGCGCATCGCGTAGCTGTTATGTCCGAAGGCAAAATCGTCGAGCAGGGCGACGTCCAATCCATCCTCGAAAACCCACAACACATCTACACCCAAACCCTGCTAGCCGCTGCGCCGAGTTTTCATGATATGAGGCAGAGTTTGTAAAGCGCCTAAACCCGATCAACAAACTGCAGAACATATAGTTTTATGAATCATTAATATCCTTCACCTGATGCCACTGAAAGCTGAAGATCATGCTGCTTTTGGAGTTTACGATCGAGCAGCTTACCATTGAGATTTACAGGATCCTTTATCGTAGTTTTATCGCCATGATTAACGTTGCCTACTACTAAGTGCTCGTTAGGCGCGACAACAACATGCGAGACTATAATGAGGTCGCCACTAGGTGGTAGAGGGGTAATCCGTTGCGCCAGACCTTTCTTTTTGTTAGGCGGAGTGTAACGAATTGCCAGCGCGTATGGCGGCATCTCCCCGAGATCATATGTGGAAAAGGGAATCCATCTCAGTGGATAGTTGAACAACTTTATTCGCCCGTCTTCTGCTTTTGCGAGGAATGCAAAACTGTAATTTCCACGTACGTTTTCATAAAGCTTTTTGGCGTTGTCAGGAATGGTTTCACACGCATCTGTTCGGGTGATCTCACCAGTTTGCCAATGAAGTAAATCATAGGATGCGTTCTCATCATTCTCAATGCCATACAAGGGCGGATCATTACGTGAAAGCCAATGCGCCATTGCCCAGGCTTCTTGCATCCGGATATCAGCCATTGTCATACCGTATATACGGCAAAGACGCACGAAATCAAAATAAGTGCGCGGCTTGATCACCAATAAAATCCACATGAGGGCAGATTCCGCTGTCAAAAATGTTTTGCCCCCTTGTTCATGAGAAGGTCTCCGCACCACATTGCAGCGCCTACAGCGCAATGTTATGTTTTCAATGTAGTCTGCTTCCAGCGGGTCAGTGAAAAGTTCACGACTTTCTATATGATCAGCTTGCAACTCAAGCCGACTACCGCAATCTTGACACTGCCCTGTTTGTGCATAAGCCCAATCCATGACAATGCGCATGGTGTTACCCTTACCGTAGCGTCGCTTGAAACCATCAGATGACGCAAGGCTTGTACCTGTTTGCGAAGGGTTGAGGTGTCCGAGGATAAGTGCGCCCAATTCTTTCCAGTTCACCAGTCCATTTTCGACGAACGAGATGATTAAATCTTGCCACTGACTTTCCGACCAATTGCTGTCGTGAAGCCCGAATCCTGCTACAGGTGCAACATCTACAGTGGCATCAAGAGGAGTTGCTTCATCAGTAAAGTGTGGATCTATTGGATGGTCTCTATTCATAGCTACTATCCTCAACTTTTTGTTGCAAAATCTCAATCGTTTCAGCGGGTGAGACTTTTAATGAGTTACAGTAAAGCACGAACTCAACAATATCTAAACGCCGTTCGCCCCGTTCGATTTTGCTAATAAATGACTGATCAACGCCAATATACTCGGCCAATTCTGATTGCGTTAGCCCGCTATTCTTTCTTAGTTGAATCAACATTAGTTGTGCTACCTTATAGCTACCACTGTGTATGGTTTTCATCTGCTCATCTCCGCATAGTTGCAAAATTATATGAGATGCGGCAAAATATGCCAAAATCGCATATTTATAACGGGAAAATGCACTAGAAATGAAAAAATCGTTAGCTATTAAATTGCTAGATGAGTTCAACAACTTGTTAAGTCTCAGATTTGAGTGTCCACTTGATCTAATGGATGCGGCTGAAAGAGCGACTCTCTCTGCTGGTGAAAAGGCCTTGCGTCCCTCGGCTGATCGGAGCCGGGAGCTCTTCACCCTAGTAAATAGTAAGCTCGGCCTTAACAAGCAACGTATTAAGGTGTTTATTGACCTTGCAGCTAAGCAGCGACAGTACTTCAACTATCATGATAAGAATACGCTAGCCACGCTCTTTGACAATTCGAATCATGATGCGTTCGCAGCTTGGTGCGAGGTAAAGGGGATAAGTAATTATTTGCTAGAGACCTTCAATCCAATCACGATTGATGAGACAGTGTCAGGTTTACACGACTTTCTGAAATCTGGCAGCGTTAACCGCAGCGATGCACGTGACTGTGCCATTGAAGAAAAGCAAGTTCTTATTCAGCGTGCGTTGTTTGGTGGCTTCGTTTTCTGTGCTTTTGAAGACAGCATAATGCATAAAGTCTTTAATGAAGACGCACTTAATGAATATCATGCTAACTTTTTTAACCACCTTCGCACTCATCATTATAAGCAGTTACATCGAGAATGCGCCCTGATCTACCAGGATGTTGATATAGGTGCTTATGTCGAGCATACCGATCAAGAAATATCCGATCTACTTCTTACAGGGGTTCGAGATAGCTATGAACGTCTAGCAAATCACTGTTATTTTGCGATGCGCTTGCGAGCAGCACCTGGCGGCGAAGCCCGACAGTGGCGCCTGTTCGCTGATATCATTATTTATGCTGAAAAACATCGTGAAATTGCTTTATCAAAAGGTTATTTTCGACCAAACACCATTCGTGAGATTACCAAAGCTTATATCGGGGAAGCTCTCAATTCTGAATCAGCTAACTTTGAACTAGTTAATGAGGGGTTCTTTTTTAAGGATTGTTTTATTCTTTCTCACGCCGATGAAGAAGGCACAACCAACCAACTCTATGACATTCTTATCTTATTTGAAAAAAATGAACGTGATGAGCGGGTAATACCTTGTCCTGCATGTCGTTCGCACAAAGTTGGTGGGAATTCATACCCAACTATTGGGATTCGAAGTTGGGAGTGTAAGAATCTAATTTGCCCTGAACGTAGCGCCTATGATCGTGGAAACCGCTACTCCCTGGCATCAATTATGAAACAAGAAGCTATTGTGTCAGCAGAAGATCAGATTCCGATCCAAGTCCGCAGACGTTGGCGAAATGATGTGCTCTTTGGTGTCCGCGATGAAGAAATCATTGATATGCTTGTTCGTCAATTCAGCCTGCATAAAGATCGTGTACTTGTGATTGGGCAAGATAATGGTGAGACTACCAGTTATCTTGGACGTAAAATTGTATACGAATCCTTTGGGTTGTTGAAGTCGGATGCAGGCATTCGCAATCGCTTCTTTGACAGCGCCTTCTTCAAGCGTTTTGCACTGGAGCGCTCTCAATGCGCAATTATTTCTGAATCATCAGAACAGCGATTAGAACCAGGTATACGACTTATAAATGTTGACTGTGAAAGTGGACTGAAAGCTTTGCCGCCAGAGAGCATAGACGGTGCAGTTACATCACCACCGTATTTCAACGCACGTGAATATTCTCAGTGGCCAAATATCTATTGTTATCTCTTTGATATGTTCAACGCTTCGAGAGCGGTTTTCAAGGTACTTAAACCGGGTAGTCTGTTCATCTATAATATTTTCGACTACTTTGATAATGAGAATATCGTCGCTTTTTCAACTATGGGTAGGAAACGAATGATATTAGGTGCTTATATCATACATTTGTTTGAGAAGGCGGGCTTTAAAATCGCGGATAATGTGATTTGGTTTAAAGGTGATATCGAAGGCAAGCGCAATTTCAATGGTGGAAATACATCACCATATTACCAGCTTCCTTTCAATTGTTGGGAGCATTGTCTTGTGTTTCGCAAGCCCGGAGCGGAAGCAGTCCCACTGTCAATTAAGGTGTTAAAGCAACGCCCTGTCTTCAAGATGGTGCGCGGCAAGAATACTCACGGGCATACCGCACCGTTCCCCCCAGAGATACCCCAACTTCTTATTGACACCCTCCCAAAAGGTGCTGTCATTGTTGATCCGTATGGCGGTAGCATGACAACCGCCTGTGTTGCCGTGCAGAACGGCATGGCTGCGATAATGTTTGAGCTGGATAAGAACTATTTTGAACTTGGCTTGAAAAAAGTTCAGGAAGCTATGAAGACAACAAGTGAAAAACTATCCGATAGGTAATAGCAAGGGTTTTGTTTTGCTTTCCCATATTACAAATAAAATTTAGCTGTGTGTAGTGGTAAAGTGAAATTGGCTACCTAAATAGTGCAATACGATTCACAACTTAGGTCTTCATAGTCATAAATCGATAGGACCAATAAATATCCAAGGAATTGAGCTAGGTCTAAAAGAAGGGCTACCTTCTTTCACAGAAGATTTTAACTCATATATCTATATGTGTGATGAGTTGGTAGAAATCTACCGAGCGATGATTCGAGATTTGAAGCCGGAGAAAGCCGATAGCCTTATAGAATGGGTCGGCATATAACAAGTGGTTCCAAGTGACGCCTACGGCGCACCTGAACCAAGCGTTGTGCATGATAGATGGTGTCGCAGAGATGCCAGGTGACGTGTCCAGGCTCAAGCGTGAGAAGCAACCGATGTCTGATTTCGTCAGGGATGCTTTGATGGAGTCTGGGTTGATGGATGCGTATGAAGCCAGGCCCCCATACCAACGAAACGATTACCTTCTATGGATCAACGAAGCGAAAAGACAGAGCACAAAGGAAAAACGGCTGAGACTTTAATGGTCTAATAAAGTTGGAAGGTATGATAGCCTTCACAAACGGATATTTAGGAGACCATTACAGTTGTCGATCATGCGGGTTAAAGCTTGTGCCTTTTTTCAACCTGTCTTACACTGTATGACATTATTAATATTGTTGGAGTAGGGCAGATGATTTCTTTGACGATTCGATTAGACGAGGAAACCGATTCGCTGTTAAATAGTTTGGCGGAGCGCTTGCAGGAGAGCAAATCTTCGTTAGCACGCCAAGGAATCATGACCTATTTACAGCAGCAACAGAAAAAAGAGATTCAAAAGCAAGCTCTTGAACAGTCTTTTAGCGTGTCTTCTATTGACGAGGTTCAAAAACGGGTAGCGGAATCGGAAGCGAGTTATCAACTCAGTGATGAAGAATACGAGCAAGTGATGAATGAGTTTTTTGCGCGTGAGCTTGGTCTGGTTCGATGAGGCTGGTTAAAACGCGGCCTTGTGTTGTGCGTCTGCAAGCTATTCTTTGTTATATTGCGCTTGATAATCCACCCGCTGCGTTGAGTTTTGAGCGTGAATTACAGGCCAAGCTTGAATTGGTTAAAAACCAGCCATTTATGTGCCGACCTTTCCATTACCTCAAGCATGAGGCTTATCGTGATTTAATTCATCAAGGTTATAGGATTATTTATAAAGTGGAGCAGGGTGCGCTGCTTTTGCTCGATATTTTTAAATGGCAACAGCGATAATTTTGATTAATAGCGATTACTAAGCTTATGAGTCCAGAGAACTTAAAACAACTCGTTACACTCACGATGCCTTACGGTAAATACAAGGGGCGAATTATTGCTGATTTGCCAGGACATTACCTTAATTGGTTTGCGCGTGAGGGTTTTCCATCGGGAAATATAGGGCAATTGTTGGCGCTCATGCACGAGCTGGATCACAATGGTTTAAAGCACCTTCTTGATCCGTTAAGAAAATAGGCTTGTTCAATGGCGCAAGAGTATTTTGATGGTTCTTAAAACTTGTCAACTTAATAGGGCGGTAATACGCTCTAATAACCAGGTCTGCTAATTATGGAATTACGTTTAGTTCGACAGATAGCTGATATTAATCGCCAGGCTTGGAATGCGCTGGTCATTGATAGTAATCCGTTTTTGCGCCATGAGTTTTTGCAGGCGTTGGAAGATCACCAATGCGCCAGTGCGGAATTTGGTTGGTATCCGCAACATGTGGCTTTATATGATAAAGAGCGTTTAATCGCTGCCATGCCACTGTATGCTAAAACTAATTCCTATGGCGAATTTGTGTTTGATCACAGTTGGGCGCAGGCCTGGCAATCTGTGGGTTTGGCGTATTTTCCAAAATGGGTCACCTCGATACCTTATGCCCCAGTCACCGGGCAACGATTTTTGATTGCGGCTGATTATAATGCCGATCAAATCCGCGCCCTGTTGGTTCGGCAGCTGCAAAATTTGGCGAGTGAACAGCAGGTGAGCGGTTGGCATATTCTATTTGCGGATGCGTTGGGCGAGCACACTGATCAAGCCTGGTTAAACCAGCAGACCGATTGGTTGATTCGCCACGATTGTCATTTTCATTGGTTTAATCGCGTTTATCACACCTTTGATGACTTCTTAGCCCAGCTAAAACCTAAAAAACGGAAGAATATCAAGCAAGAACGGCGCAAAGTTGCCGAGGCAGGGGTGATTTTGCGGCGCTTAAACGGTCACACGGCTAGTGAGCAAGACTGGCAGGATTTCGCCCATTTTTATCAAAAAACCTTCCATGAAAAATACAGTTTGGCCACGCTTAATCGAGACTTTTTTCAAGCGGTGGCGCAGGCATTGCCTGATCAGGTGTTGTTAGTGATGGCACAGCGTGATGGCAAGAACATTGCCGGCTCGTTGATGTTTTACAGTGATACAACCTTATTTGGACGCCACTGGGGGTGTGTTGAGGAGGTCAATTCGTTGCATTTTGAGGCTTGTTATTACCAAGGCATTGAGTTTGCAATAGAGCAGGGGTTGCAACGCTTTGAGCCTGGCGCAGGTGGCGAGCACAAAATCGCTCGTGGCTTTGAGCCGGTGATGACCCAGTCGGCGCATTGGCTAAGGACGAATCCGTTTGAGCAAGGCATTAAAGGGTTTTTGGCTGACGAAAAACGGATGATCGACGATTATTACCAAGACTGTGTTTTGCATAGCTCGTATCGAGCAACTTGCTGAAAACCCGCGTGCTGAAGGGTGTATCAAAATTACAATATGTTGTTACTAAAAGACGCCCCGGATTGCTATCAACACGGGGCGTCTTTTATAGTTTTCTGCTAAAGACGTTATTACGCACGCTTACGGAATTCGCCGGTACGAGTATCGATTTCGATTTTTTCTCCGATTTCGATGAATGCCGCGACTTGCAGTTCAGCACCACTATGTAAACGAGCCACTTTCATAACCTTGCCAGAGGTGTCGCCACGCGCGGCAGGTTCGGTGTAAGCGACTTCACGCACAATAATGGTTGGCATTTCGATTGAAATGGGCTTGCCTTCGTAGAAGGTCACTTCACACTGGTCTTCCATGCCATCTTCAAGGTAGTTTAACGCATCACCCAAGTTATCTTTTTCGATTTCGTATTGGTTGTATTCTTCGTCCATGAATACATACAACGGATCGGCAAAGTAGCTGTAAGTACAGGGTTTTTTCTCAAGAATAACTTGATCAAACTTATCATCTGCTTTGTAAACCTGTTCAGTGGCACTGCCATTTAGCAAGTTTTTCATCTTCATTTTAACGACCGCTGCGTTACGGCCTGATTTGTTAAATTCAGTTTTTAAAATGACCATCGGGTCATTGCCAATCATAATGACGTTACCTACGCGAAACTCTTGTGCCGTTTTCATTTGTAAAATCCTAAACATTAAGAATAAAAAATCGCGATATTATACCTTGCTTTGCACAAACTTGACGAGATTAGTGCTTAATTCTCCGATTTTTTCCAGCTGTTGCGCCCAGTGTATAGCGTGTTGTTGCCATGCTGGCCAGTGGTTAACTAGGTCTAACCAGACCTGCTTATTGAGTTGTTGTTGGTTCCAAGCGATTTGCCAGTCTCGAATGGTCTGCTCGAGCTGGCTTTCCATCCCACCGGTATAGGCATCATTAAAAGCATGAAGTTTATTCCAGTGGGCGTCATCATCGGTTGGGTAGATATGCCAAACAAAGGGTTTTGCGGCCCATTGTGCGCGCACAAAGGATTCTTCGCCGCGCACAAAATTCAGGTCGGCTTTTAAAAGTAGCTGATCATAGTCGGTTTGTGACATAAACGGCAGGCTATAAAGATGGATTCGACCTTGTTGCCAATAACCATCGGTGGCTAAACGCGTTTGGATTGCGCGAGCTAATCCGCCATGAGCACGACCGGCTGGTATCAGCAGCGTTACGCTGTCATAGCCCTTGGGTAAGGGGATATGGGGTTCACTTAAAATATTAATTAATTCCTGTAGTGCGTTGTTTTCATAACAAAATACCGAAATTTTAAAAGTATTTTTAGCTAGAGTTAAGCCATTTGGTAAGGTGGTATTTTGAGTGGTGCTTTTCGTGATTGCTTGTTGGCGTTGTGCGTAATCGCCTTCACGCATTAAGCCACCGGTACTAGGTCGCAGACCGGGAAAGAAAAACGTTTTATCTAAGCCACAGGGCTGTTTTGAGGGGCGTAAATGAAAGTCGCTCACCCAGGATTCCGCACTCAGATACTCTAGATTGAGCCAAATTGGCTGTGCGGATTGGTTGCGCATCGCCTGTCGATAGGCTGTGGGTAGTTCGCAACCAAAGGTTTCAATGACCACTGTTGCAGGCTGAATCTCGCTAAAATCATCCAGCCAATGTCGAATAGTAATCCCGTGACAAACCTGTTGTTCACGTCCGGGATCGTAATCCGGTTCCATAGCGGCCAGTGCTTGCGGTTGATCCAGCCATAAACGCACTGTTTGCTGATGGTCATGATGTAACAGTTTTGCTAGGCGCCAGCTTACGCCGATGTCGCCATAATTATCAATGACACGGCAAAATAGATCCCAAGTTTTGTTCATGCATTTGTACTCATATTATCTTTATTACGCGGTGGCGATTTTGGTTAATTATTGTAGCGACTTTTAGATTGGTTGCGGCTCGGCTTAACAATTATGTTAACTTTACGAAAGTCAGCAAGACGGCTTGGCGTGTTTTTGAAAAGTGTTACAATGCTAAATATTAAAAATGTAACACCATTCAAAAAGGAATGTCATGGCGGTCTTTGCATTGGTAGATGCGAACAGTTTTTATGCGTCTTGTGAAATTTCATTTCGGCCAGATCTTGCCAAACGCCCGGTGGTGGTGTTGTCTAATAATGACGGCTGTATAGTGGCGGCCAATCAAATAGCCAAGGATTTAGTAAAGCGGCATGCACGTGACTATGGTCAGGGTGGTTATGCATCGGCAACACCCGCTAGTATGATGTTTCAGCCTTATTTTAAGGTGGCTGACCTACTTGAGCGTTATAACACCGCGGTTTTTAGCTCGAATTATGAATTGTATGGCGATATGAGTACGCGGATGCATCAGTTATTGGGTGAGTATGCGGCGGGACAAGAAATTTATTCGATTGATGAATCTTTTTTAGATTGGTCAGGGATGTCGGCGTGGGATTTAACCGCCTATGCGCAGATGATTCGCGACAAAATTAAACAAGGTCTAGGTCTGCCCGTGGCGGTGGGGGTTGGTGCTTCCAAAACCTTAGCAAAACTGGCCAATAATCTGGCCAAAAAACAACCGGCTTTTGATGGGGTGCTAGATTTAACTGCAGTGAGCTCCGCGACTCGAACGGCGTTGTTAAAACAAGTGCCTGTGGGTGATGTTTGGGGAGTGGGGCGACGCATGGCTCCTAAGTTACAGGCGCTGAATATTCAGAGCGCCTATGATTTACAACAGGCCGATGCTAAGACCTTACGGCGTCATTTTTCGGTGGTGATGGAGCGTTTGATTGCCGAGTTGAACGGAGAAAGTTGTTTAGCACTCGAAATGGTGGCACCGGCAAAACAGCAAATTATTCGTTCACGTTCGTTTGGTCAACCGGTGATGGAATGGGATTGGCTGGCTCAGGCCGTGGCGAGTTATACCGCGCGTGCGGCGGAAAAGCTGCGTCAGCAAGGCTCGGTGTGTCAGCATATTCATGTGCACTTGCGAACCAATCCTTATGATACGAAACAGCCTTATTATGCTAACTCGCATGGCATGGGGTTGGTTTATCCCACCGATAATAGTCAGTTGTTGATTAAGCTAGCAAAACGCTTACTCAAGCGGGTTTGGCAACCAGGCCTGGCGTATCACAAAGCCGCTGTAACCCTTTCGGCGATAAGTGATAAAGGACCGTTGCAATTAGATGCTTTTGCGCCCAATCCTAGGTTTTCAGCTAACCCCAAAGCAGAAGCTTTGATGACGACGTTGGATGCGATTAATCAAAAAATGGGTCGCGGGTCGATTCAGTTTGCCGCCGAAGGCTTGGCGGATAAGGCGCAGTGGGCGATGCGTCGCGCGAAATGCTCGCCGCGTTATACCACACGGTTTGATGAAATTTTGGTGGTGCATTAAATGACACAGACTTGGACATGGTGGTCTGCAAAACCGGTTGGCTTTAATTTAGAGGACTGGGTTTTAGTGGATATTGAAACGACCGGCGGCAAGCCAGGGCTAGATGAGATTATTGAAATCGCGGTGCAACGCTTTCATCAAGGAGAGTGGGTGCAATCTTGGCAACAGCTGATTCGTCCGCACCGAACCATTCCGCCGTGGATTACTCGCTTAACCGGGATTAGCAATGCGATGGTTGCCGAGGCACCGCTTTTTGAGGAGATTGCCGAGGATTTGGCGGCACTGTTAGCCGATAAAGTTTTTGTAGCTCATAATGCGCGCTTTGATTATGGTTTTATTAAACATCAGTTTAAGCGAATAGGTATTGATTGGCGGGCAACGACCTTATGTACGGTTAAGTTATCAAGACAGCTGTTTCCGGAGCATAAACGTCACGGCCTGGATCATTTAGTGACGCGTTATGCTTTGCCACAGGTTGACCGTCATCGTGCGATGGGCGATGTGGATCTCGTCGCTGCCTTTTTAGCGCAATTAACCCACGAGGTATCGGCGGATCGTATTTGGTCTTTATTAGCTGAGCTGTTAGCCCAACCTAGCCTACCGGCCAATCTCGATCCGAGTGAATTGGCTGATTGTGAAGATGTACCGGGCGTGTACCGCTTTTATGGTGCGCAAGGCCAGTTGTTATATGTCGGTAAATCGGTGCAGCTGCGCACGCGTATTTTAAGTCACTTTACCCAGGATCATCGTGCCGCAAAAAATCTTAAGATGGTGAGTGAGATACATCATGTCGATTGGACAGAATGCGACGGCGACTTGAGTGCGCAACTGCTAGAGTCCCAACAAATCAAGACCTTATCGCCACAATATAATGTTAAATTGCGCAAACATACCCGTTTGTGGCGCTGGGTAAGGCATCTAAACCAAGACGGCTATGCGCAAATGAAACTGGTGGCAAATGACGGACTCACCGCCGATGAATTACATCAGAGTTTTGGGCTGTTTCGTTCGCAAAAACAAGCGGAAGAAGCGATGCGAACCAAGGTTAAGGATGCGAATCTGTGTCAACGTTTAACGGGGCTAGATAAGAAAGCCAAGGGCAGCTGTTTTGCCTATCAATTAAAGCAGTGTCGTGGTGCTTGTGTGCAAGAAGAGTTGCCGCTTGCGTACAATCTTCGTCAGGATTTAGCGTTACAGACTTGGCAGCAGCAGGCCTGGCCTTGGCAAGGCCCGGTACTGGTTCGAGAAACCCCAACCAGTGAACGGGGGCTGTTGGTGTATCAATGGCAAGTTATTACAGATGTTGAAGATGAGACGAGCCTATTTGAAGCCTTGAGCAGCAGGCCTGCTTGTGAGCAGTCACTTGATTTAGATGCCTATCGGATTTTATGTAAGTTTTTATTAAAGCCACCAGCGGGCATGGTGATTAAGCCCTTAGTGTGGTTGGAAGAGGGAGGCGAAATTCATGGCTAGCAAGGACAAATCAGGACGTGGCGGTAAGCGGGAGGGAGCTGGTCGTAAGGCAGGCAGTGGTCCTTATGGCGAGGCCACCAAGGTGATGCGCGTACCTGGATCGAAAGTCACTCTTATTAAAACCTGGTTACAACAGTGGCAAGAACCTTGCGAACGGCATACTTTCGATTTAGAGCCTGGCTTTAAAGGCGTTAATCCAATCACCGAATTGGCCTTGCCCGTGTTTAGCCACAAGGTAATTGCGGGTTTTCCCTCACCAGCTGATGACAACCAAGAAGAAACGATTGATTTGAACGAGGTTTTTGTGCCTCATACAAAAACCAGCTTTGTGGTGCGAGTTCAAGGCGATTCGATGCAACAGGCGGGGATTTTGCCGGGTGATCAATTGGTGATTGATCGCAGTATTACACCAGTGTCCGGCAACATTGTTATCGCCTCGGTGAATGGGGATTTAACCCTGAAGCGATTAATTAAACAAGCAGGACAGATTTGGCTCTATCCTGAGAATCCAGCCTATCAACCCATTGCTGTAGCTGAGGAAACTGAGCTGGTTATTTGGGGAGTCGTTGTTTCAGTGTTACGCAAGTTAATTTAGCACTGAGTTTTGGTCAGGCTAAACACTTTTTTCCCTTAAAGTACATCGGAGGCAAACTCTGCCAGTCGAGACCGCTCGCCTTGTTTTAAAGTCATGTGGGCGCCATGTGCCCAATCTTTAAAGCGATCAACAACATAGGTTAAACCCGAAGTGGTCTCTGTTAGATAGGGGGTGTCAATTTGACCTATATTACCCAAGCAAATAATTTTGGTGCCGGCACCCGCACGCGTAATGAGAGTTTTCATTTGCTTTGGGGTAATGTTTTGAGCTTCGTCAATAATAATGTACTTTTTCATGAAAGTACGACCGCGCATAAAGTTTAGTGATTTTATTTTGATGCGCTTGCTAACTAGTTCGCCAGTACTTTGCTTTTCCCAATCAGTGTGTTGTCCGTCGCTTGCAGTAAGTACCTCTAAATTATCCATCAGCGCACCCATCCAAGGGGTCATTTTTTCCTCTTCAGTGCCCGGTAGGAAGCCAATATCTTCGCCAATTGGGATGGTGGCGCGGGTCATAATGATTTCGTTGTAGATGCTGCTATCAAGTGTTTGTTCTAAGCCACAAGCGAGTGCAAGCAGGGTTTTGCCGGTACCCGCTGGCCCCAATAGTGACACAAAATCAATGTCTGGATCCATTAAAAAGTTCATTGCCATATTTTGTTCGACATTGCGTGCGTTAATTCCCCACACAGCATGACTTTTTGACCCATAGTCCGTTAGGGTCTCGAGTGTTGCGAGCTGGTTGTCAATTTTGCGAATAATAGCGCTGAATCCTGAATCATTTGGGCTAATCAGGCATTGATTAGGATACCAATGACTATTGGGTTCGAGCTTGAGTTCGTAAAAAGTGCGACCCTCATTTTGCCAGGCTTTCATGTGGTCACTGTGTTGTTCAAAAAAATTGTCTGGTAGTAATTCATAACCGGTGTACAGCAAATCGGCATCTTCTAACACACGATCATTGTAATAATCTTCCGAGTGCAACCCGACCGCAGACGCTTTAATGCGCATATTAATGTCTTTGGTAACCAGGGTAACATTTCTGTCTGGAAACTCGTTCTTTAGAGCTAAGCCTACTTTAAGAATTTGGTTATCCGCTTTGTGGCTAGGAATGGCAACGGGTAGATCAGCGTTAAGTGGCGCCGTTTCAAAAAATAGTTTACCTAAGTGACTGATCTCTGCTTTTCGTTTAGTGGGATAGATGTTGTCCAGCGCCAGTCCACTCTTAAGCATCTCAAAGTTAGATCCGTTAATGATTTGATCCATTAAACGATTGGTTTCGCGAACATTTCTTGCAACCTCTGACATGCCTTTCTTTGCGGCATCCAATTCTTCTAATACAGTCATAGGGATAAAAATGTCATGTTCGTCAAAATTGAACAATGCCATGGGGTCATGCATTAAAACGTTGGTATCAAGGATAAATAGTCTTGGTTGAGTTGATGCCGTCATTAAGCTGTCCTCTGGTTAAACCTGGGTAAGTTTTTTTAATACATCTTGCGCGTGATTGGGAACACGTACTTTCCGCCAAGATGCGATAACATCACCTTGCGGATTGAGTAAAAAAGTTGAGCGTTCGATGCCCATATATTCTTTGCCAAAGTTTTTCTTTAGCTTGATAACCTTAAAAGCCTTACAGAGTTTTTCTTCAGGGTCACTAATGAGTTCGAATGGAAAATTATATTTTTCCTTAAAACTTTGATGCTGTTTTAAGCTATCTTTGGATACGCCATAAACGTGACAATTTTGTTTTACAAAGGCTGGGTAAAGATCACGAAAGTCTTGTCCCTGTTGTGTACATCCAGGGGTGTTGTCTTTAGGGTAAAAATACAAAACGGTATGCTGACCAAGCAATGTTTGTTCACTAATGACCTGATCCGGTGTCGCAGGAAGGCTAAATGTTTGCAGGCGTAGCTGCTGATCGGTCTGGGCTGCAAAATCCATAATCATGGGTTCCTTTTAAAGGTAATTGATACTATGACTTAGTATGGCGTTAAACTAGACGGCTCGCAACTGCTTGAGCCCACATAAACGAATGATTTGTTATAAAGGTTATTGGCGGTTGAACTAATTCAACCTTAGCGTTAATATTACGCTTTTAAAACGACGTAATCTGTTTACGTTGTTCTCTGATAGATAATTTTGGAGTTGGCCTTGGCATTGACTGGCAGCATGGTGGCATTGGTCACCCCGATGAATGAAGATGAAACGGTAGATTATCCGGCATTAGCTCAATTAATTGAATGGCATATTGCTGCCGGAACCCAAGCCATTGTTGCTGTTGGTACGACTGGTGAATCGGCAACACTCGACATGACGGAGCATTGCGCTGTTATCCAGTTTGTTGTTGAACAGGTAGCTGGGCGAGTTACGGTGATTGCAGGTACGGGTGCCAATTCGACCAGTGAAGCCATCGAGCTAACCCAATGCTCCAAAAATACTGGTGCAGATGCTTGTTTATTGGTAACGCCTTACTATAATAAGCCAACCCAAGAGGGCTTGTTTCTTCATCATAAAAAGATTGCGGAAGCGGTTGATATACCTCAGATTTTGTATAATGTTCCGGGTCGAACAGCCTGCGATATGCAGCCCGAAACGATCGGTCGATTAGCGCAAATTTCTAACATTATTGGGGTCAAAGAGGCGACCGGCGACTTAGCACGTGTCGCTAAAATTCAAGCACTGGTTCCGGCTGATTTTTATCTATACAGCGGCGATGACGCTACCGCAGTAGACTTTATTTTGTTGGGTGGGCATGGTGGCATCTCTGTAACAGCGAATCTCGTTCCGGATCAAGTGGCCTTAGCTTATCAAGCGGCTTTAAGAGGGGATGCTGAAGATGCGCATGCATTGGATCAACCCATGGCGTTATTGCATCAGCGCTTATTTGTAGAAGCAAATCCCATTCCGGTCAAATGGGCGCTTTCACAGATGCAAAGGATTAGTCCGGCCATTCGATTACCATTAACCCCTTTATCGGAACCTTTTCATGGTTTAGTGTCAGAAGCTATGAAGCAAGCAGGAGTACGCACTTGAACACATTTTACAAAGCAGCAGTCCTGGTAGCGGCATTAACGCTGGTAACTGGTTGTTCGGTTTTTAAAGGGGGCGAAACCGATTTTCGTGATAGTGAAGGGCGTTTATTACAAGGCTTAGAGTTACCGCCAAATTTCGTCTCTCCTGGTCAGGAACGTGCTCAGGTTAATGATCGTTTAGTTGCACCCATGTTGCAAGAGCAGGATACTCTACCTCGTGTGCTGACCTCTGGAGTTAATGTTGAATCAAATTTAGTCCAGCGTTGGTTAGTCTTCGACAACAAATCAAGTTATGAGGTTTACAATCTTTTACAGCGCTTTATCGCTGGTCAGGGTTTCGATATCGCATCGGCAAACTTTGATATTGGTTTGATTCAAACCGATTATCTTGCGCGTAGTGATGTTGCCCCCGTGGCATTGGAAGTGGGTTTATTAACCCGCTTGTTAAACCGTTGGCGTGATGAGCGCGTCACAGGGCTTTATGATCGCTATAGCTTTCAAATTACCGAACAAGATGGTCAAGTCGCTGTTTATGTTCAGCATAATATGATGACGGCTGACTCTTCAGGTGATATTACTCAATGGCGTTTGCGTTCTTATGATCCGATGATGGAAATGTTAGCGCTGTACCGGTTCTTGGTATTTAGTGGCGAGACGGCAGAAGGTGCGATCGATAAAATTGCCCAAGCACCTTATTACCATGAGGTCCTGCGTGGTGAAGAAATGCTAGGAGTCGCCTTGGCCGCTCCGATTGATCAAGCCTGGGACTATTTGCAAGCACAAGCGGTACGCGCCGATTGGAATATTGTCAGTCAATCGCGCAATGAACGTATCATTTTGGTTGAAGTGAGTAAAGATATTAGCAGTTTGAGTTGGTTAAACCGTATTTTCGCAAGTCAATCTAGTCGTGTGTTGGTGTTAATGCTTGCAGCGGATACTGAACGTGATGGCATTACCTTGGTTGAAATCAATGCTCAGGCAAACGATACGCCGCTGAATGGCGAGCAACGACGTGCCTATCTTGAACAGCTTGGCCTGTTATTCGATTAAATTAATTCGTCTCAACAACCCTCAGTGATGAGGGTTTTTTCATTGGAAGTTAGGTTATGTATATTATCTGGGGTCAGTCTGCCCACTCTGAATACCGTCTTAAGCAATTAACTGTTAGATTACAGCAACTGGGTGCGTTGAATCAGTTGCGCAGCCAATGGTTTTATATGGTTACAGTGCAAGAAGAGCTCTCTGAGAAACGGCTTGCTGAATTAAGTTTATTGCTCAATGGTCAGACTGATGTTTTGAGTGCCTATACCTCAGAACCTAGTTGTGTTGTGACGCCACGAGCCGGCACTATTTCACCTTGGTCTAGCAAGGCGACGGATATTGCGCATTTATCTGGCTTTGATCAGGTAACACGGATTGAGCGGGGTACAGCTTATTACTTGTCTGGTCATGATGCGGGTCAAGCCAGCACTTATTTTACCAAACTCTATGATCGCATGACTTCACAAGTCTGGACCGATATAGGTCAATTAGCGACCTTGTTTCAGCAAGGTCAACCAAGACAGGTTAATTATGTCGACGTTTTAGCCGGTGGAAGCGCGGCTTTAGTCGCAGCTAACCAATCTTTGGGTTTGGCATTAAGCGATGATGAAATTGATTATCTGGTAACCAATTTTAATCAGCTGGAACGCAACCCAACCGATGCGGAATTAATGATGTTTGCGCAAGCCAATTCCGAGCACTGCCGCCATAAGATTTTTAATGCCGACTGGGTCATTGATGGTCAAGCGAAGGATAACACCTTGTTTGGGATGATTCGCAATACCTACAAGCACCATCCAGACGGTGTACTGTCGGCTTATAGTGATAACGCAGCCGTAATGACCGGACCGCAAGCAACGCGTTTTTTCCCAGACGCGAATACCGCAGAGTATGGCTATTCGAGTGAACCGACTCACATCCAAATAAAAGTAGAAACTCACAACCACCCAACCGCTATCTCACCCTTTCCAGGCGCCGCGACAGGTGCGGGTGGCGAGATTCGTGACGAGGGTGCTACAGGTCAAGGCTCCAAACCCAAGTCTGGTTTAACCGGTTTTACGGTATCTAACCTTAATATCCCAGGTTTTAAACAGCCCTGGGAGCGTGATTATGGTCGTCCGGGTCGTATTGTGTCGGCTTTGGATATTATGATTGAAGGACCCTTGGGTGCGGCAGGCTATAACAATGAATTTGGCCGTCCAGCAATTAATGGCTATTTTAGAACCTATGAAAACCCTCTTTTAACCGAAGAGGGTCAAGAGATGCGCGGTTATCACAAGCCAATTATGCTGGCTGGTGGTCTAGGCAATATTCGCGAGATGCACGTTAAAAAACAAGATATTCCGGCGGGTGCTAAGTTGATTGTGCTAGGTGGTCCGGCCATGTTAATTGGCTTGGGCGGTGGTGCGGCATCCAGTGTTGATACGGGATCAGGCGCCGAAGATTTGGACTTCGCCTCGGTACAGCGTGACAACCCTGAAATGGAGCGCCGGGCGCAAGAGGTCATTGATCGTTGTACCTTTTTAGGTCGCGACAATCCGATTGCATCTATTCATGATGTCGGTGCAGGCGGCTTGTCAAATGCCTTTCCTGAACTGGTTAATGATGCGGGTCGGGGCGGTATTTTTGATTTGCGCAAAGTGCCTAATGATGAACCGAGTATGTCTCCGATGGAGATTTGGTGTAATGAATCTCAGGAACGCTATGTTTTAGCGATTTATCCAGACCGTTTAGCCACGTTTGAAGCCATTTGCCAGCGTGAGCGTGCGGTTTATGCGATTGTCGGTGAGGCTACTGCTGAGCAAAAGTTACAGGTACGTGATACCCTGTTGGATGTTAGTCCCGTTGATTTACCTTTAAACGTGTTGTTGGGCAAACCGCCAAAAATGCAACGAGATGTTACTACGCGCGTTATCGGTCAACCTGGCTTTGAATCAGCCATTCTTAACCTGGAAGAAGTGACAGAACGTTTGCTAAAACTGCCGACCATTGCCAGCAAATCCTTTTTGATTACCATCGGGGATCGCTCAATCACGGGCATGGTGACGCGTGATCAAATGGTCGGGCCCTGGCAGGTACCCGTTGCCGATGTGGGTGTGACAGCTGCGGATTATCAAGGTTATTTCGGTGAAGCGATGGCGATGGGGGAGCGACCACCGGTTGCGCTGATTAACCCAAAAGCATCGGCTCGTTTGGCGGTTGCAGAGGCCATTACCAATATTGCCGCGGCACGGATCGAACATTTATCAGACATCAAAATGTCGGCTAATTGGATGGCAGCAGCGGGGCATCCCGGTGAAGACGCCGCCCTGTTTGCAGCGGTTGAAGCGGTTGGGATGGAACTATGCCCTGCGCTCGGTATTACAATTCCTGTCGGCAAAGACTCCATGTCGATGAAAACCGTTTGGCAGGAAAACGGCGAGCAAAAAGCCGTTATTGCACCAGTATCTTTGAATATTACTGCCTTTGCGTCAGTAACGGATGTGCGCAAAACCTTAACACCACAATTACGTACCGACTTAGGTGCGACCCAGTTATTACTAATTGATTTAGGTCGTGGTCAGAATCGTTTAGGGGGCAGTTGTTTAGGTCAAGTTTATAATCAGATTGGCGAGCATAGCGCTGACTTGGATAATGCCCAAGAACTAGTGGCGTTTTTCAATGCGATACAGCAATTAAATGCGCAAGGATTGATTGTGGCTTATCACGACCGATCAGATGGTGGTTTGCTAGTAACGCTAATGGAAATGGCGTTTGCCGGTCATTGTGGTATTGATATTGATGTGACCAGTCTTGGTGCCGAACCGATTGCGGCCCTAACCGCTGAAGAATTAGGTGCGGTGATTCAAGTAAAAACAGCAGACTTGGATCAAGTCAATGCGATTTTCGTCGCTCATGGGCTTGATCAATTAAGTCATAACATTGGTCAACTGAATGACAGTGATGAAATTCACATTATCCATCAGTCCCACACGTTATTGAATGGCGCAAGATCCCATTACCAGGCCTGGTGGTCGGAAACCTCGTACCGGATGCAAGCCTTACGAGATAATGAAGATTGTGCACAACAAGAGTTTGATGCGATTACAGATAGCCATGCGACAGGGTTGGTTGCAAAACCGAGTTTTGATATCAATGACAATATCAGCGCGCCTTTTATTAACACCGGTGTTCGTCCGAAGATGGCTATCCTGCGTGAGCAAGGGGTCAATGGTCAGCAAGAAATGGCTGCCGCCTTTGACCGTGCCGGCTTTAATGCGGTTGACGTTCACATGAGCGATATTCTAAGTGGACAGGTGTCCTTGGACGCATTCAAAGGCTTAGTGGCTTGTGGTGGCTTCTCCTATGGTGATGTGCTGGGTGCAGGTCGGGGCTGGGCGAGTTCGGTGTTGTTTAACCCAAGAGCGCGTGATGAATTTGAGGCTTATTTCAATCGTGAAGATGCTTTCAGTCTTGGGGTATGTAATGGCTGTCAGATGATGTCAAATTTGAAGTCGATTATTCCTGGGGCACAACATTGGCCAGCCTTTGTTCGCAATCGATCAGAGCAGTTTGAAGCCCGTTTGTCTTTGGTTGAAGTGCAACAATCGCCCTCTATTTTATTGGCGGGCATGGCAGGTAGTCGCATTCCCGTTGCTGTGGCGCACGGTGAAGGGCGTGTCGATTTTGCGCAAGCGGCGGGTGACCAAACGCAAGCGCATATCGGCCTTCGTTATGTTGATGCCAAAGGCGTGCCAACCGAACGCTATCCATTTAACCCTAATGGATCTTCGCAAGGAATTACCGGATTAACAACGGATGATGGCCGTGTCACCATAATGATGCCACACCCTGAGCGGGTATTCCGAGCGGTGCAGCATTCCTGGTGTCCTGATGAATGGACTGAGGATGCACCTTGGATGCGCTTATTCCGTAATGCACGTCGCTGGATCGGGTAAGATTGGCTATAAAGACACTTTAATGTGCTATAAGATAATTCTTTTGTAAGATGAAAGAGCAGGGTTTGACTTTGTTTTAGCTTTTAGTTAACTTAGTTGAACTTTTTGGGAAGCGCGTGCGCTTAATATTATAAATAATCAAAACGGAGAGACCTTATGTCTTTGAGTCGTCGTGAGTTTTTACATGTAATGGCTGTTGCAGCTGCTGCGGGCATGCTACCTGCTGGAGCACGTGCAATGGGTGGGAAGCCAAGTGGCGCTGATCTATCGATGTATGATATGCCAATGAAAGGCAATGTTCGTTTACTGCACACAACCGATACTCACGCGCAATTGAAACCGATCTTTTTCCGTGAACCGAACGTTAACTTGGGTGTAGGCCCAGCACATGGCCAGCGTCCACACATCGTCGGTAAGAAATTACTTGAAAGCCTTGCTGAGAGTGGCGTAAAAATTGAAGAAGGTTCAGCAGAAGCCTATGCATTTACTTACCTAGACTTTGATGAAGCCGCTAAGAAATACGGCAAAGTAGGTGGTTATGCGCACCTTAAAACTCTAATGGATATGTTGCGCAATCAAGCCGGTGGTCGTGAAAACACCTTGTTGATGGACGGTGGTGATACCTGGCACGGTTCAGCAACGGCACTATGGACCCGTGGTATGGACATGGTTGAAGCAACCAACATCATGGGTGTTGACGTAATGACCGGTCATTGGGAATTTACTTATCAGCAAGAAGAAGTATTACGTAACTTGCAAGCATTCAAAGGCGAATATCTTTCTCAAAACACTCGTCTTCGTGAAGATGCGCTATTTGGTGATGAATATTACGAAATGGCTGAAAAATATGGTCATGGCTTATACAACGAAGACGAATTGCGTCCATTTAAGCCTTACACCGTCAAAACTATTAACGGTAACCGCATCGCGGTAATTGGTCAAACCTTCCCACGTATGTCTAATGCGAACCCAATTGCTAACTTCCCAGATTGGTCATTTGGTTTACGTGAAGAAGAACTGCAAGAAACGGTTGAGCATATTCAAGCGAATGAAAACGTAGCTGCAATTGTGATGATTTCGCACAATGGTATGGACGTGGATATCAAGATGGCTGGTCGTGTTACCGGTATTGATGCTATTTTCGGTGGTCACACTCATGATGGTATGCCAGCTCCGACCAAAGTGCAGCGTCCAGATGGCGGCACCTGTTATGTTACTAACGGTGGTTCAAACGGTAAATTTGTCGGTGTTATGGATTTAGACATTCGTAACGGCAAGTTACAAGACGTTCATTACCGTTTATTACCGGTATTCGCGAATGTACTACCAGCTGATCCAGAGATGCAGCGCCACATTGATGCCGTTTATGCTACTGTTTATGATGATAATGTTATTGAAGCACGTCATTCTAACTTCAAGGTAAATCCAGATCGTCTTGGTAAAACTTACGGTGAGATTCTAAATGAAGAATTAGCGATTGCAGGTGAAACATTATACCGTCGTGGTAACTTCATGGGTACATGGGACCAAATCATTGTAAACGCATTGCGTGAAGAGCATGATGCACAGATCGCTATGTCAGCCGGTGTTCGATGGGGTACTTCAGTAATGGCGGGTGAAATGATCACCATGGAACGTGTCATGGATGAAACCTCATTAACCTATGGTGAAACTTACCGCACTGAACTAACCGGTGCGCAGTTGAAGGATATCTTCGAAGGTATTGCTGAAAACCTATTTGTTATCGATCCATACCTACAGTCAGGCGGTGACATGGTGCGTATTGGTGGTATGGATTACACCATCGACCCGAATGAAGCATTAGGCAACCGTATTTCTAACATGGTGTTAGATGATGGTACACCGATTGAAATGGACAAGAGCTATTCAGTTACTGGCTGGGCGCAAGTTGATCAAGTGGGTGATGGCCGTCTGGTTTGGGATATCGTTGCTGACTACTTACGTCGTGAAGCTAAGAAAAACAATGGTGTTGTCAACCTAGATAAAGTTAACCGTCCAACCTTGGTTGGTGTTAAAAATGATCCAGGTTTGGCTGATTATGCCGGCGAGTTAATCTAAGTCGAATTCTTTGATTTAGTCGATAAAAACCCAGCTTCGGCTGGGTTTTGTATTTCAATTTGAATCACCGGGTTGATTCTTCTATAATGCGTTTCCTATCCATTCTTTATTTCGTTGTTGCTAATAAAGTTCGCTGAATCTCGCTTGTGAATAAATCACTGAGCTGAGCAAAATTTTAACTATCGAGTCTATTATGTTGTTTTCACAAAAAAAGAAAGACTGGTTTGGTAATGTCCGTGGTGATATTCTGGCCGGTATCGTTGTAGCTTTAGCGCTGATCCCCGAGGCGATTGCCTTTTCAATAATTGCGGGAGTTGACCCAAAAGTAGGGCTCTATGCCTCTTTCACTATTGCCGTAGTTATCGCCATTGTCGGTGGTCGCCCAGGTATGATCTCAGCTGCTACCGCGGCAACCGCTTTGTTGATGATTCATCTCGTCAAAGATCATGGCTTAGAATATTTACTGGCGGCTGGGATATTAGCAGGCCTGCTGCAGATACTGGCGGGTTATCTCCGCATGGACCGCTTTATTAGCTTTATTTCTCGTTCGGTAATGACCGGGTTTTTAAATGCGTTGGCCATCTTAATTTTTATGTCGCAGCTGCCCGAGCTTACCAATGTGACTTGGCATGTCTATGCATTAACGGCATTAGGTTTGGTCATTGTGTACTTGTTCCCTTATATTCCGCGTGTAGGTCAGATGGTACCATCGCCTTTAATTGTCATTATTGTTTTGACAGCGATTGTATTTGCAATGGGAATCGATGTTCGAACGATTGGTGATATGGGAGATTTGCCAGATAGTATTCCAGTCTTTTTGATTCCTAATGTGCCGTTTAATTTTGAAACCTTATGGATTATTTTGCCTTATTCGGTGGCGATTGCGATAGTTGGCTTGTTGGAATCGTTAATGACCGCACAGGTTTTAGATGAAATGACCGATACGGATTCCGATAAAGCACGTGAATGTAAAGGTCAAGGTGTTGCCAATATTGCCTCTAGCTTTACTGGCGGTATGGCGGGCTGTGCGATGATTGGTCAGTCGGTCATTAATATTAAATCGGGAGGGCGAGGGCGTTTATCAACCTTTACCGCCGGTGTTGTGTTATTAATCATGGTCGTTTTTGTCGCCGATTATTTGTCCTTGGTGCCAATGGCTGCGTTAGTCGCGATCATGATTATGGTGTCTATTGGTACCTTTAGTTGGGTTTCAATTCCTGAAATGCGCACCAACCCCTGGTCGGCTACAGTGGTGATGCTAACTACCGTTATTATTACGTTATGGACCCACAATCTTGCCTTTGGTGTCATTGCAGGTGTGATTTTAGCGGCACTCTTTATGGCTTATCGTATGACCCAGTTTATGAGCGTTGCTAGTGATTTTGATAGTGACACTAATACTCGCACCTATTATGTCATTGGTGATGTATTTTTTAACTCAACTGATAAGTTCATTAGCTATTTTGATTTTAAGGAAGCCGTTGATAAGGTTATTATTGACGTTAAGAACGCGCATTTTTGGGATATTAGTGCCACCTATGCATTGGATAAAGTGGTGATTAAGCTGCGTCGAGAAGGGGCGGATGTTGAGGTGATCGGTTTAAACGAGGCTAGCCAAAGTTTGGTTAATCGTTATGCGGTTCACCAGGATCCAAAAAAATCTGCAAAACTAATGGGAGATCACTAATGGACGCCTTAAAAACAAAATGGGTTATGGCCTGCGTTGATGGCTCACCTTTAACCGACACTGTCGTCGATTATGCCGCTTGGATTGCCGAAACAGTCGGTTCACCATTGGAACTAATGCATACGATTGAACCTACAATGCTGTTGGATAATGTAAACTTTTCCGCACGCCAAACCCCGAATATGCGTGAAGCCACGATGCAAAACTTGTCGGAGCAAGAGCGAGCTGAGAACAAGCGTCAGATTACTCTGGGCAAGGATTTGTTAGAGGCACAAAAAAACCGTTTGGTAGGCAAGGTATTACCAGATATTCTGCTAAAACAACGACACGGTGATTTAGCCACAGCCTTAACCGATATTGAGGATAGTATCCGCGTATTAGTGATTGGCCTGCGTGGTCAGGGGCATCAAGACTCTGATCACCAAGACGGTGCCGTTATCGGTGAACAACTAGAAGCTACCATTAAAGCATTGCACAAGCCCATTTTTATAGTAAACGGCGATTTTGTTATTCCTAAACAAGTAATGCTGGCTTATAACGATACGGCGGCGGCACGTAAAGCCTTAGCGTTTATATGTGAAAGTCCGCTCTATGCTGATATGACAATTCATCTTGTGCATGTTAACGATAAACCCCATATAGGTCAGCCTATCTTGGATGCGGCCGCGGTGTCTTTACAGCGTGCTGGGCGAACTTATCAAACAACCTTGTTATCAGGCGATGCGCAAACCGCTCTGTTGACCTATCAACAAACTCACAATATTGAACTTATTGTGATGGGCGCATTAACTCACGGGGCTCTGCACCAATTATTTTTTGGTAGCATGGCATTAAAAATTTTGCAGCATACAAAAACATCGGTGCTTTTAATCCGCTAATAATTTGAGGTGTCAGTATCTACATTATTAAACATTTAGTAAAATTTAAGATTGTTCAGAGTATTTATGACTCACTGGTAGGCGGTTTTTTCCTGATTTTAGCATTGTATTATGTAACAAATCCTAATATTGCAGACGAAAACAATCTATACGAGAACATTCAACTAGCCTTTCTTATTATTGCTTGGTTTTTGAGTTTGATAGGTTTAATCAAGGCTAAAAGCTTTGAGTACAGGTATTTATTGGTTGGTTTTTTCCTTTTGACCTTTGCATTTTTATTGCGAGAGATGGACTTCAGAGACACCCAAATTACTGGTATTCTTTATTATCTAACAACTCCTGATGGCGCTTTATATACAACGTTAATCGTTTTTTTTCCCTATATAATATATAGCTTTTATCGTATTTCATCTATATTTCCTGTTGTAGTAGCGTTTTTACAAACTTATAACTTCTATAGATTTACCTTAGCAGCTATATTGTTGATTATTGCTGGTATCTTTGATCGTGGCTGGATTACATCCGTGCATAGTTTATTTTTAGAAGAGTTTCTTGAGACCATCGCTTGGTATGTTTATTTGATCGCAATGTATTACATGTTACCTCATAAAAACTTTATGCAATACTCAGTATTTTATAAGGCAAATTGAAATTAGAAGACTTGAATGACTATTAAGTTATTCAGTCCGCATTTTATCAAGCTGCTGCGCTCTAAAGTCTTGCAAACCCTGCTGCACCAACTTATAAGTTTTTTCCGCATTATCTTTAATGCCAGCATCAAAAACGCCAAAACCAGTTAAGATGTCTCTGGCTTGTTGAAAGCCTTGTTCAATACCACCACCAATATCCTTTATAAAACGGTCGAGGGCTGCCTCATCATCCAATTTAGGATTAGTCGTTCTAAAAGCTTCAAACATGGCGGTGGTGCCTTGTACAATTCGTCCAGCGGTATTTTCCGGAGACCAATAGTCCTTGCAACCTTGTTCAGCCAGCTTTTCGGCACTAATCGCATCAGGTCCTAAATCTGCTTCAAGGGCTTGGTTAATTTGATCAATCGCCTCTTGAAATAGAATTTTTAACGCGTTCTGATCAACTTTGCTTTTATCGCCAAACAAGTGTTGAACAATGCTTACTTGTGCTTGAATACGCGCGTTTTCTTTTGAGGCTTGTTGCTCCATATCGCCAACATTCATAACCAGGCCTGGTGCTTGACCAGCGGATTTTTCTTGTGCTTGATTTAAGCTTTTTTTGCTGGACTGTTGGCGCTAGCACTGGAATTATTTTGTGCTAAGCTGGGAAGAGCTTTTGAAACGGGATTAATACTGGTCATTTTTCTATCCTCAGCAATGAATTTGGTCTCTAAGGATTACGGTCATTCCGGTTGAATCCTTAGGACAAAATAGCAGAAAAGTGCTATCATTCGCGCTTTAAAAATAGTTATAAAGTTAAGCTATGGAACTGAATCCGCTATACAACCGCATTCAAGATTACACCGACCGCAGTCAAGTGCTTAGGGGGTATCTTTGACTATGAAACCAAGTCAGAACGCCTGGTAGAAGTGAGTCGCGAACTCGAAGATCCCAAAATTTGGGATAACCCAGGGCGTGCCCAATCCTTGGGTAAAGAAAAAGTTCAGCTAGACAATATTGTTGGCACTTTAGATGATCTCATCGGTGGTTTGGACGCTTGTAAAGAGTTGCTTGAAATGGCTCAAATGGATCAAGATGAAGCCATGGTTGGCGAGGTTGAAAACGAGCTTGCTGATTTACAGCAAAAACTCGATGAATTAGAGTTTCAGCGTATGTTCTCCGGTGAAATGGATGCCAATAACTGTTATTTGGAAATCCAGTCAGGTTCAGGTGGTACCGAAGCGCAAGATTGGGCGAGTATGTTGTTACGCATGTATTTGCGCTGGATTGAGTCAAAAGGCTTTAAGGCAGAGGTGTTAGAAGTGTCTGACGGTGAAGTGGCCGGCATTAAAGGCGCGACCATTCATGTGGTGGGTGACTATGCCTATGGCTGGATGCGTACCGAAACCGGTGTTCATCGTTTGGTGCGGAAATCCCCGTTTGACTCGGGCAATCGGCGTCATACCTCGTTTGCATCGGTGTTTATTTCACCAGAAGTGGACGATAACGTAGAGATCGATATTAACCCGGCTGACCTGCGCATTGATGTTTACCGCGCCAGTGGCGCGGGTGGTCAGCACGTTAACAAAACCGAATCTGCAGTGCGTATTACCCATTTGCCAACCAATACCGTGGTGCAATGTCAAAATGGCCGCTCGCAACATCAGAATAAAGACGAAGCTTTCAAACAATTGCGTGCCAAGCTGTATGAATTGGAAATGCAAAAACGCAATAGTGAAAAACAGACGCTGGAAGACTCGAAGTCGGATATCGGTTGGGGCAGTCAAATTCGCTCTTATGTACTCGATTCTGGACGGATTAAAGATCTGCGCACCAGCGTTGAAACCGGCAATACCACGGCCGTACTGGATGGCGATTTAGATCAGTTTATTGAAGCCAGCTTAAAGGCCGGTTTGTAGTTAAATAGGTAACTAGAGCGATACGAGGTCAGACTTGTGCTTCCATTTTGTACTTTCGCCTTACTCAAGGCGAAAGCACCAAAGATTGAATATCATCGTATCCCTGTAGTGAACAACAGACAAAATTAGGAATGGAACATGTCAGAACAGCAATCAACATCTTCAAACACGCCTGAGCTAGACGAAAACAAAATCATTGCCGAGCGCCGCGCCAAATTAGACGGCTTGCGTCAAGCAGGGCAGGCTTATCCGAATACCTTCCGTCGTGATGTGTTAGCACAGGATTTACAAAGCACCTACGGCGATAAAACCAAAGATGAGTTAGCCGCCATGGAGCCGGTGCGTGTAAAGGTTGCCGGCCGCATGATGTTGCGTCGCATTATGGGTAAAGCCAGCTTTGCCACCTTGCAAGATATGAGCGGTCGTATTCAAGCCTATGTTACTCGTGATGAATTGCCGGAAGGTTTTTACAACGAGCAATTTAAAAGATGGGATTTGGGCGACATCGTTGGAGTGAGTGGGTATTTGTTTAAAACCAATACTGATGAATTATCGATTCACGTTGAATCGATTGAGCTGATAACCAAGGCTTTGCGCCCACTACCGGATAAGTTCCATGGTTTGCAAGATCAAGAAGTCCGTTATCGCCAGCGTTACCTAGACTTGATTATGTCTGAGCAAAGCCGCAGAACCTTTGAAACCCGCTCAAAAGTGATTCATGCGATGCGTGAATTTTTTGTGCGTAAAGGCTTTATGGAAGTCGAAACCCCAATGATGCAGGTGATTCCGGGCGGCGCATCGGCGAAGCCCTTTGTGACCCACCACAATGCGTTGGATATGCCGCTGTATTTGCGTATTGCGCCAGAGCTTTACCTTAAGCGTTTGTTGGTCGGTGGCTTTGAAAAGGTGTTTGAGATTAACCGTAATTTCCGCAATGAAGGCTTGTCCACCCGCCATAACCCGGAGTTCACCATGGTCGAGTTTTATGAGGCCTATGCCGACTACATCGATATGATGGATTACACCGAAGAGATGTTTAAAGAATTGGCTCAGATGGTACTGGGTTCTGGCCAGGTTCCTTATCAAGGTCAAGTATTTCACTTTGATAAGCCGTTTGCCCGAATCACCATGAAAGATTCGATTGCCCTGTATAACGAAGGTGTGAAGGTTGAAGACCTTGATGACATCGAATATTGCATTTCGTTAGCGGAAAAACTAAAAATCGACATCAGGCCTGGTTATGGCTTAGGCAAAATTCAAACCGAGATTTTCGAAGAAACCGTTGAACATCGTTTAATGGACCCGACCTTTATCACCGAGTATCCAGCGGAAGTATCACCGCTTGCACGTCGTAATGACGCGAATCCGTTTGTTACCGACCGTTTTGAATTGTTTATCGGTGGGCGTGAACTGGCCAATGGGTTCTCTGAATTAAACGATGCCGAAGACCAAGCCGAGCGTTTTATGGATCAAGTTCGCGCTAAGGATGCCGGCGATGATGAAGCCATGCATTACGATGCCGACTTTATCACTGCATTAGAGCACGGTATGCCACCGGCGGCCGGACAGGGCATCGGTATCGACCGGCTGGTGATGCTGTTCACCGACGCGGCGAGCATCAAGGATGTTTTATTATTTCCGCATATGCGTCCGGCTTAATAGTCGCATTACGCTGAACAGAAACGACGCAGATTGCGTTAACTTAAAACCCCGTTTTTACGGGGTTTTTGTTATCAAAGGACACCTATGGACCATTTAAATTTTGCGCAAATTATTGCCGAGGAATTAAAGGTAAAACCCAATCAAGTGGCGGCAGCGATTGCCTTACTCAGCGAGGGCGCAACGGTGCCGTTTATCGCGCGCTATCGTAAAGAAGTCACCCAAGGCTTGGACGATAATCAGTTACGTCAGCTCGAAATTCGTTTGGGGTATTTAACCAGTCTGCATGAGCGTAAACAAACCATTCTCAAAAGCTTGGCGGCGCAACAAAAACTCACCCCGGAACTGCAAAGTGCGGTGGAAAACACCTTTAGTAAAACCGAGTTGGAAGACATTTATCGCCCTTACAAACTCACCCGCAACTCGAAAGCCTTAAAAGCCAAAGAAGCGGGGCTTGACCCGCTGGCGCAGGCATTATTGGCCAATCCGCAACTTGATCCGCTAAACGAAGCGCAGGCCTATATTAACCCTGAGAAGGGCATCGAAACCGCTGAAGCGGCATTAAGCGGTGCGCAGGACATCTTAACGGAACAGTTGTCGCAGGCACCAGGCCTGGTAGCCGAGTTACGCGAAACCCTATGGCGTGAAGGTGTGGTCACCAGCCAGTTAGTCAGCGGAGCGGTGGACGAAGGCGAAAAATTTAAAGATTATTACGACTATCTTGAGCCGGTTCATAAAATCCCATCGCACCGTGCGCTGGCGTTATTTCGTGGTGAGCAAGCCGGGGTTTTGCGCCTTAAATTGGATTTGCCTGATGTTGAGTCTTCGGCATCGCATCCGTTTTTAGCCAGAATTCAGCAATTCCATCAGTTGCAGTTTGAACGTTTGCCCAGCCAGATCTTTTTTAGTCAAATTATTCACCAGGCCTGGCGATTAAAATTGGCGAAGTCATTGGAAAACGAATTGTTTAGCCGCTTGCGTGATCAAGCCGAACAGGTCGCGATTGAGGTCTTTGCACAGAACTTAAAAGACTTGTTACTTGCCGCACCGGCGGGTGCTAAAGTCACGCTGGCACTGGATCCGGGTTATCGCACCGGGGTGAAATTAGCGCTGGTGGATCAAACCGGTAAGTTTCTCCATCAAGCGGTGATCTATCCGCACGCACCACAAAACCAATGGGATCAAAGTAAACAGCAGTTGGCTAAGTTGATTAAAGACTATGGGGTTGAATTGGTGAGCATTGGTAATGGCACGGCGTCACGCGAAACCGAGCAGCTGGTGTCGGAAACCTTAAAAGACTTTAAATTAAGCCAGACCCAAAAAGTGGTGGTATCGGAGGCGGGAGCGTCGGTCTATTCGGCATCCGAGATCGCGCAGCAGGAATTCCCTGAGTTGGATGTGACGATTCGTGGTGCGATTTCGATTGGTCGACGCTTGCAAGACCCATTGGCGGAGTTGGTGAAAATCGATCCGAAAGCGATTGGCGTCGGGCAGTATCAGCATGATGTCAATCAAGCTGCGTTGGCGCAATCCTTGCAAACCACGGTTGAGGATTGTGTCAACTCGGTCGGGGTGGATTTAAATACCGCTTCCAGTGCCTTGTTGAGTTATGTGTCCGGTTTATCATCGACTTTGGCCAAAAATATTGTGGCTTGGCGCGATCATAACGGTTCGTTTCGTAATCGTAAGCAACTGAAAACAGTGCCGCGATTGGGGCCGAAAGCCTTTGAACAATGTGCCGGGTTTTTACGCATTCGACAGGGTGAGCATCCGCTGGATCAATCGGCGGTGCATCCGGAATCCTATGCGATTGTTGAACAAATGGCGCAGCGTTTAGGGGTAAAAGTCGGTGATTTGATTGGTCAAAGCGCGTTGATTAAACAAATTAAGATTCAGGATTTTGTCACTGATAATATTGGCTTGCCGACGTTACGTGATATTTTAGTTGAACTGGAAAAACCGGGGCGTGATCCTCGGCCGACTTTTCAAACCGCACAATTTAATGACGCGATTACTGAAATAAACGACTTAACACCAGGCCTGGTGTTGGAAGGTGTGGTCACCAATGTGACGCATTTTGGCGCTTTTGTAGATGTCGGGGTGCATCAAGACGGGCTGGTGCATATTTCGCATCTGTCGAACACCTTTGTCAGCGATCCACGTGAGGTGGTGAAAGCGGGGCAGATAGTGAAGGTGACCGTATTAGAGGTTGATGCCGCCCGTAAGCGCATTAGTTTGTCGATGAAGACTAGTCCGGTGGTCAATCAAACGGCTAGTTCTCCGGGTCTGGTGGCGCAAGCTGCATCGGCGAAAAAAACATATCAACAACACGCCAAGTCACCTGCAACAACACCCAATAACAGCTTCGGTACCTTAGCGGATAAATTCGCACAATTAAAACGCAAGTAGGCTAGCTTACTGAAGTAGAATCTGTTAATTTAGCTAGTGCGCATATTTTATGCGCATTAGTATGTGAGGTTTGTATGTCTTATTTATTTGACGAAACAGCGGTAAAAAAACCAACGAATGTGAGTTTAAATGCTGATTTGTTAGCCAAGGCACGCGCTGAAAATATCAATATTTCTGCAACCTTGGAACAAGCTTTGTTAGAGAAGTTGAAACAAAAAGCACGCGATAATTGGTTAAATCAAAATCGTTCTGCTATCAATGCGATGAATGACTTTACCGATAAACACGGCTTATTCTCCGACGAGCATAGGGTGTTGTGATGGGGCAATTCATTCTTTATAAAAATGAAAACCAAACTTCAAACATTGTTTATCCTTTTTTTATCGATATCCAGCATGAGTTATTGGCTGATTTGAATACGCGAGTTGTTATTCCATTATCGCCACTTGAGTTGGTTAATAAATGTTTAGAGCGACTCACGCCTGTTATTCAGCTTAATCAAACCGATTATGTATTGATGACTCACTTGTTAACTTCGGTTTCAAAAAAGCAATTAAGTGAGTCTGTCATTTCAGTTGAAAGCTATCGAGATGTTATCTTGTCAGCTGTCGATATGTTGGTTGCAGGGATTTAAATCTCACAGCATAATTGCGAAATCGATAATATTCATGGTTAAAGCACCTCGATATCGGCATGCTGCGCCTGCTTTGAGCAGCTCAAGATAATTCGTTCCGCAGCCGATTCAACCGTTTCATTTTGGCAGGGCGGTTCACCAGGAAATAGTTTGCTACGGAAATGACCGGCTAGTGGCGGTAGGCGAGCGATGATGCCTTGAATACGGTCGTTTTCTTTGGCGGTCATTTTCACCAATTGCTCTAAACCGGCTTTTGCGACGGCATAGGCACCATAGTAAGCTTGCGGCTGGCTAATCGCTTGATCAGAAATCGCCACCAACCACGCCTGGTTAGCCGGATTATTAGGCTGATTAACGGCTTGTAACTTAGGCAAACAAGTTTGAATGAGATGGAAGTTGGCATTTAAATTGGTTTGCAGCACTTCATACCACTGTAGCGGGTCAAAGTGTTCAATAGGGGTCAGTGCAGGAAGAATGCCGGCATTCAAAAACACGCCATCCAGTGAGGCAAATGATGTTAAGCCTTGTTGTAACTGTTCAAACTCTGCCTGAGCCGAACCGGCGAGATCCATTGGAAATAAATACACATTGTTCCAACCAGCCGTATCTAATTCATCATAGAGCGCGTTTAAGGCTTTTAGGTCCTTATCAATTAGGATTAACTGATGCTGTTCGTTGTGCAAGTGTTGCGCGAGTGCGCGACCTAAGCCATGCGCGGCACCGGTAATTAAAAATGTCTTCATAGTTTCTGAATGTTGTTGTAAATCCATTACTTAACCCGTTCTGTTAAAAATTTTGTTATGTCGTAAGGAGTGCGAAAAATATGATCGGCTTGCGCCAAGTTGGTCATTTTTTCTGCCGACATATAGCCAAACAAGACCGCACCGGTTTGCATGCCGGCATTCATACCTGCTTCAATATCTCGAGGATGGTCACCAAGATACAAGCAACGCTTGGGATCGACACCACATTCTTGCGCTGCCAACCACATAGGCTCCGGATGGGGTTTGCGCACCGCTAAGGTATCGCCACAAATCACGGTTTTGGGTGGCGTAGGAAATTCGAAAAAACTCAACAGGTGTTCGGTTAAACCTTGCGGTTTGTTGGTGACAATGCCCCAGGGCATATTATGCTTGGTAAGGTGTACCAGGCCTGCTAACAAGCCAGGAAAAATATGGGTATGTAAATTAATGTGCTGTTTGTAGAGCGCAAGAAACGCTTGTCGTTGTTGCTCAAATTTCGCTGGGTTATCAGGGCTAAAGGCGAGGGCTGTCACTGCCGCACCGCCCTGAGATACGGTATTGCGTACCACATCATAACTTGGCGGAGTCAATTGATGTTGCTCGCAGAGCAGATTTAAGGCATAACTAAAGTCATACGAGGTATCTAACAACGTACCATCGAGGTCAAATAACACACAATCAAAAGGTTTACTCATTCGTTAGCTCTAGGATGCTGGGTTAAGAGGCTTTTGAAAAGCCATTAGATAGTTAATACTTAAATCATCATTAAGACGATAGCGTTTTAAAATAGGATTAAATTCCATTCCTGCGGTTTTTTGCATCACCAGGCCTGCTTCACGACCCATTTGCGTTAACTCACTGGGCTTAATAAACTTATCATGGTGATGTGTGCCGCGTGGTACAAGATTTAACACGTACTCGGCAGTAATGACGGCTAAAAGCAAGGACTTGTTGGAGCGATTAAGCGTGGAACAAAATACCCAGCCGCCTGGTTTAACAGCTTGTGCACAGGCATGAAGAATAGCTTGTGGGTCGGGGACGTGTTCGAGCATTTCCATGCAGGTGACCATATCGTACTGTGCTGAATTGCTTTGGGCATGTTTTGCAACATCGTCTAATACATAATGGACGTTGACACCCGTATCTAGTGCATGAAGCCGCGCAATTTGCAATAGGTCGGCCGCTAGGTCTAGTCCAGTGACTTCTGCCCCGGCTTGCGCCATGGCTTCAGAGAGGATGCCGCCACCGCAACCGACATCTAAAACCTGTTTAGCCATTAAGGTCTGATGCTGTTGAATAAAATCCATCCGCAAGGGATTGAGCTTATGTAAGGCGTTAAACTGGCCATTTGGGTCCCACCATTGATGGGCTTGTTGATTAAAATGATTAATTTCTTGCTCATCAACATTCACTGAATGTGGCATATTCGCATCCTTCAAAGCGTTAAGCGAGCAGATAGTTTAGCGAAACTCAGCTAACTTGTCTTTTTTTCTGGCTCTAGAGCTGGGGATATTGTGAAGAAATAGGTTATAATTCATATTTATGTCAAACTAAATCAAAATGGATGCGGCATGTCGGAATTTGCACGTGAAATACATCCCATTTCCTTAGTAGAGGAAATGCAACAATCCTATTTAAGTTATGCCATGAGTGTCATCATTGGCCGAGCGTTACCCGATGTTCGTGATGGGCTTAAGCCTGTGCATCGGCGCGTGCTATTTGCCATGAATGAGTTGCACAACGATTACAATAAACCTTATAAAAAATCGGCGCGTGTGGTTGGTGATGTGATTGGTAAGTATCACCCACATGGTGATACCGCGGTTTACGACACTATTGTTCGTATGGCTCAGCCTTTTTCATTGCGTTATATGTTGGTCGATGGCCAAGGTAACTTTGGTTCGATTGATGGCGATAACCCTGCGGCTATGCGCTATACCGAAGTACGTATGGCGAAAATTGCTCATGAGTTGTTAGCAGATCTTGATAAAGAAACCGTTGATTTTACGCCTAACTATGATGGTTCAGAATCGGAACCCAACGTACTGCCAAGCCGTATTCCTAATTTATTGGTTAATGGTTCAGCTGGTATTGCGGTGGGGATGGCAACCAATATACCTCCTCATAACCTTACCGAAACGATTAATGCTTGTATTGCTTTTATTGATAACCCAGATATTGATATTGCCGGTTTGGTTGAGCATTTACCAGGGCCTGATTTTCCAACCCATGGCATTATTAATGGTACGCGCGGTATTCGCGAAGCTTATGAAACAGGGCGCGGTCGTGTCCAGATTCGCGCAAGAACCTTGATTGAAACCGATAAGTCCGGCAAACAAGCCATTATTGTTAATGAAATCCCGTACCAGGTTAACAAAGCGAAGCTGATTGAACGCATTGCAGAGTTAATCAAAGAAAAGAAAATTGAAGGGATTACGGCGCTGCGTGATGAGTCAGACAAAGATGGTATGCGCATTGTTATTGAACTTCGTCGTGGTGAAAATGCCGATGTAATGATTAACAACCTTTATAAATTAACGTCTATGCAAACCGTGTTTGGTATCAACATGGTGGCGTTAATCAATGGTCAGCCTAAGCTATTAAATTTACAAGAAATTATTCAAGCCTTTGTGCGTCATCGTCGTGAAGTTGTCACCAGACGGACGATTTTTGAACTGCGTAAAGCCCGTGAAAAAGCGCATTTATTAGAAGGTTTGGCGGTCGCGCTGAGCAATATTGATGAAATGATTGAGTTGATTAAATCATCAGCTACATCTCAGATTGCTAAGGAAGGCATGTTAGCTCGTGATTGGCCAGCAGGTCATGTGTTACAACTCTTAGAACGTGTTGATCCGAAAGACACCCGACCTGAGGATTTGGACGCCGGTTTTGGGATGGTGTCGGATGATACCTATCGTTTGTCTGCGGTTCAGGCTCAAGCGATTTTGGATATGCGTCTTAATCGTTTAACAGGATTAGAGCAGGACAAAATTCTTGAAGAATACAAAGCATTGATTGCGAAAATTTTTGAATTCTTGGAGATTTTACGCAATCCGGATCGTTTAACCGAAGTGGTACGTGAAGAACTAATCGCGGTGAAAGACGAATATGGCGATACCCGTCGTACCGAGATTGACCATGCTTACCTAGATCTTGATGAAGAAGATTTAATCGCTGTTGAAGAACGTATCGTGACACTTTCACAAGATGGTTACATCAAAACCCAGCCATTGAGTGATTATCGTGCTCAAAAACGCGGTGGTCGCGGCAAGTCAGCTACTGCGATGAAAGAAGAGGATGAGGTTGGTCAAATTTTGGTTGCCAGCACCCACGATATGTTGTTGTGCTTCTCTAATCGTGGCAAGCTCTATTGGAAAAAAACCTGGCAGTTACCATTGGCGGGGCGGGGTGCGCGTGGTAAGCCGATCGTAAATGTCTTCCCATTGGATGAAGGTGAGAGTATTTCATCTATTTTGCCGGTTAGTGAGTTTGACGAACAACATTCTGTATTTATGGCGACTAAACATGCCATCGTTAAACGGGTCAAATTAATCGATTTTTCTCGTCCACGCGCAAATGGCATCATTGCCCTTGATTTGCTAGATGGTGATGAACTCGTTGGCACAGCCTTAACCAATGGTGAACAGGATGTGATGTTGTTTGCCGATGGTGGTAAAGCTATTCGTTTTAATGAAAATGATGTCCGGGTGATGGGGCGTCAAGCACGTGGTGTGCGCGGTATGAAACTGGCTGAAGGTCAGTCTGTGATGTCGATGCAAATTGCCCAAGCAAATACCCTGATTTTGACTGCGACAGAACATGGTTTTGGTAAGTGTACGCCTGTTGAAGATTACTCAACCATTAATCGCGGTGGTCAGGGGGTTATTTCAATTAAAACTAGTGAACGTAATGGTAAGGTTGTTTCGGCCGTGTCCGTTACAACTGATCAGGAAGTGGTCTTAATCACCAACAAAGGCACGCTAGTAAGAACGCGTGTGGCGGAAATTTCGGTCGTAGGTCGTAACACCCAAGGTGTAAAGCTAATTAATGTTGGCAAAGATGAATGGGTGGTTGGTATTGCGGTCGTAAATATGTCTGATGACGAAGACGATATCGAGCTTGAAGACGTAACTCTCAGTGACGAAGGTAACCCAGATGAAGCCGTTGCCAATATCGAAGAATCCACGCAACAACAGGAAAATGATTAATAATGACGCGTACCTTTAATTTTAGTGCGGGTCCGGCAATGTTGCCAGAACCTGTGATGCAGCAAGCGCAATCGGAATTTCTCGATTGGCATGGCACTGGTATGTCGGTGATGGAAATGAGTCATCGCTCACAAGATTATATGGCAATGGCACACCACGCTGAACAAACATTGCGTGAAATTATGGCTATCCCCGATAACTATAAAGTGTTGTTTGTTCACGGTGGCGCTTCAATGCAGTTTAGTGCCATTCCATTAAACCTAGCCGATACCGGTGATGTAGTTGATTATTTTAATACGGGTGTGTGGTCGGCTAAGGCGATTAAAGAAGCCAGCCGCTACGCGCAGGTTAACGTGGTGTGTGATAATCACGCCATGATTCCAGATGAAAGTGAATGGAAGTTTTCGGCCAATGCCAAGTATATTCACTATACGACCAATGAAACTATTGGTGGTGTAGAGTTTTTAAATCAGCCTAATGTGCCTGAAGGCATTCCATTGATAGCTGATATGTCTTCGACCATTCTCTCTCGGCCGATTGATGTTTCGCAGTTTGGAATGATCTATGCCGGTGCGCAAAAAAACATCGGACCAGCCGGTCTGGCAATTGTAATTGTTCGTGACGATTTAGTAGGCTCTGCGCGGGATATTACGCCAACCCTGCTTAATTGGCAAACCTATGCCGAAAATGACTCGATGTTTAATACGCCGTCTACCTATTCTTGGTATTTAGCTGGTCTGGTGTTTGACTGGATTAAAGAGCAAGGTGGCGTTGCCGCCATGGCTGAACACAATCAAACCAAAGCTCACCGCCTTTATCAAGCGATTGATTCGATTGATTTTTACACTAACCCTGTGCCCAAGTCTCAGCGTTCTTGGATGAATGTCCCTTTTACATTGCAAGATGCGTCTCTAGATAGCACTTTCTTAAAAGAATCTAAAGATGCAGGCCTGCTTAATTTGAAAGGCCATAAGCTTGTTGGTGGCATGCGCGCCAGTATTTATAATGCGATGCCACAAGAAGGCGTTGATGCGCTGATTGATTTTATGCGTGATTTTGCAAATCGATACGCTTAAGGGGGAAAGGGTGTCAACGGAAGCCGAGCAACTTCAGCAAATTCGTCAGCAAATCGATGCGATTGATGAGCATATCCAGGCCTTAATTACCCAGCGTGCTTTGTGTGCCAACCAGGTCGCCGATATCAAAACCCAAGGTGGTCGAGTTGAGGCGGTTTTTTATCGTCCTGAACGCGAAGCCCAAGTATTACGAGCCGTGAAAGCCCGCAACACCAGTGTCCTATCTGATGATGATATGGCACGCTTATTTCGTGAAATCATGTCAGTGTGTTTAGCTTTAGAACAGCCTTTACGGGTTGCTTATTTGGGACCAGAAGGTAGTTATACTCATGCCGCTGTACTGAAGCAGTTTGGAAGTTTTGCGCAACCTGTACCTGTATCAACCATTGAAGATGTATTTAAGGTGGTTGATACCCAGCAGGTTGATTACGGTGTAGTTCCATTAGAAAACTCAACGGAAGGCGCAGTAACCACCACTCAAGACTGCTTAATATGTACGCAGGCAACCGTGACCGGCGAGGTGGAATTACCGATTCATCATTGTTTATTGGGGCAATCTAAAAACTTGCAAGGCATAACCAAGGTTCTTGCCCATCCTCAGGCGTTAGGACAGTGCCGCACTTGGTTGCGTAATAACTTGCCTGGTGTGAAGTTGGAAGCAGTTGACTCTAATGCCTTAGCGGCTCAAATGGCACAAGAGCAAGCTGATGTGGCAGCTATCGCATCTGAGCAAGCGGCGTCACTCTACCAGCTACATATTCTAAAGTCGCATATCGAAGACGCGCAAAATAACACCACCAAATTTTGGGTCATAGGCCGTCACGCGCCGACCCCTAGTGGTGAGGACAAAACCGCGATGATTTTATCTTTAGCCAATGAGGCAGGGGCCTTGTTGCGAATCTTAGAAAGTTTTGCGAAACGCAACATCAGTATGACCCGCATCGTATCGCGTCCAGCCAGTGATCAAAAGTGGGATTACATGTTTTACATAGATATTACCGGTCATCAACAAGATCCAGCTGTTGCTGAGGCCTTAGCGGAAGTACAAGCGAATGCGCGATTTTTCAAACTGTTGGGTTCTTACCCAGTGTCGCCTCTTAACTAATTTCAGGAGTTTTAGAAGATGGCTATTGTTGACCAAGCCTTACCGCATATCGCGAAAATTAGCCCCTATATTCCTGGTAAGCCGGTTTCTGAATTACAGCGTGAGCTCGGCTTATCTCGTGTAACCAAGCTGGCTTCTAATGAGAATCCGCTTGGAGTCAGTGCCAAGGTCGAGCAGGCTGCAAAACTGGCTTTAAAAACACTTGGACGCTATCCCGATGGCAATGCCTTCTATCTTCGTGCAGCGATTGCCGAGTTTACGTGTCGGACAATGCCTGAAGTGATGGTAGGGAATGGCTCTAATGAACTGCTGGAGTTTGTGGGTCGGGTTTTTGCAGGCCCAGGCGATGAGGTTATATTTTCGCAGTATGCCTTTGCGGTTTATGCCATTACGGCACAAATTATTGGCGCAACGCCCATTCAAGTAACGGCTAAAGCCTATGGTCATGACTTAGATGCCATGGCGGCGGCGATCACCTCAAAAACCAAGCTGATTTATTTAGCCAATCCCAATAATCCAACCGGTAGTTTTTTCAGTGCAGACGCGTTAACCGCCTTCATGCAAAAAGTCCCTGCTAATGTCGTTGTTGTTTACGATGAAGCCTATTTGGAGTATGTGGAGCGTGATGATGCGCCATCAGGCTTAGCGCTATTAGATCAATATCCAAATGTTATTGTCACCCGTACTTTTTCTAAAGCCTATGGTTTGGCGGCATTACGAGTCGGTTATTTGTTAGCGCATCCAGATATTGTGAACTTGTTGAATCGCATCCGTGCGCCATTTAATGTCAATGAGTTATCCCAGGTTTGTGCCGTGGCTGCTCTAGCCGATCAGGACTTTGTAGCGGCATCAGTTGCTTTGAATAAACAAGAACGTAGCAAAGTGATAACGGCACTTACACATATGGGTTATACACCTTTGCCTTCAGAGGGTAACTTTGTGTGTGTCAATATGGGGCCTGAGGCTGCTAGCATTAATCAACAGTTATTACAGCTTGGGGTGATCGTTCGTCCAGTCGCTAATTATGGTATGGCAGATTTCTTACGTATCTCTATCGGTACCGAAGCTGAAAATCAGCACCTTATTACGGCATTAGCGCAGGTGAAGTAATTGCAAACCCTTCAACGTTTAACAGTCATTGGTGTCGGATTAATTGGTAGCTCTTTTGCACTAAAGCTTAAACAGCTCGGTTTGGTTGATGAGGTGGTAGGCTGTGGTCGAAATCGCGTCAATTTAATCCGTGCCATTGAATTAGGTGTAATTGATCGCGCAGAGTCGGACCCAACTTTGGCAGTGGCTGACGCTGATTTAGTACTTTTGGCCGTGCCGTTAGGTAGCATCGCACCTATATATAGGCGTATTCAACCCTACTTGAGCCGTAATGCGATAGTTACGGATGTAGGTAGTGCGAAAGCGAGTGTTATTTCCGAGATAGCAGGCTTGCTGGGTGAATGTCCTGCTAATTTCGTACCCGGTCATCCTATTGCTGGTCGGGAGCGAAGTGGGGTAGAAGCGGCCGACAGTGAGTTGTATCAACAGCACCGAGTTATTTTGACTCCACTGACCCATACCAACACAGAGGCTATAACCCGGGTCAGTCAATTATGGCAAGCCGTAGGCGCGCAGGTTTCTATGATGACGGCCAGTTATCATGATGAAGTATTTGCGGCAACCAGTCACCTCCCGCATCTGTTGGCATTTGCTTTAGTCGATATGCTCAATGAACATCCTGAATTAGGCAATGTATTTCAATATACCGCAGGTGGTTTTCGTGACTTTACTCGAATTGCGTCAAGTGATGCTGCTATGTGGCGTGACATTGCCATACAAAATCATAGTGCCATTCTAAAATGGCTTGAGGCCTATCAGGCCGAACTCGATAAGTTAGCTGAGTTACTAAATAAGCAAGATGCGACCGAGTTACATCAATTATTCACGGCAGCAAAAACGGCGCGTGATGCACATATCGTTAATCGCGCACCATAAAATTCTCAATTTTATTTTAAAAGTATAGATTAAGACTATGAAAAATATACGTTTTATTGTTCAGCCAGGCGGAAAGTTAAGCGGTCGTATTCGTGTACCCGGTGATAAATCAATCTCTCACCGTAGTATTATGCTCGGCTCGCTTGCCGAAGGTGTTACAGAAGTCACCGGCTTCCTTGAGGGTGAGGATGCATTGGCGACTTTAAAAGCCTTTCAGTCGATGGGTGTGAGCATCAGCGGTCCAAACCAGGGTAAAGTGATTATTCAAGGGGTTGGAATGAAAGGCCTAAAGCAACCCAAAGAGGCTTTAAATATGGGTAATTCCGGCACGTCCATGCGCTTATTAAGTGGTATTGTGGCTGGCCAAGATTTTACTTGTACCCTAACGGGTGATGCTTCACTCAGTAAGCGCCCAATGAAGCGGGTGATTGACCCTTTGACTCAAATGGGCGCTCAAATTACCAGTCAAGATAAAGGTTTACCGCCATTAACTATTGAAGGATCTTCACAGCTAAAGGCGATTGACTATAACTTACCTATGGCAAGCGCGCAGGTGAAATCTTGTGTATTGCTGGCCGGTCTTTATGCCGAAGGTGAGACGCGCGTGGTTGAACCAGCGCCGACTCGTGATCATACCGAGCGTATGCTGCGTGGTTTTGGCTATGAGGTGACCAGTCGAAAATTGGATGATCTGGCCACAGAAGCTCGTATTACCGGTGGCGGTAAGCTAACAGCAACCCAGATTGATGTGCCATCCGATATTTCATCCGCAGCCTTCTTTATGGTTGCGGCATCCATTGCACCCGGATCAGACCTGGTTATTGAACACGTGGGTATTAACCCTACGCGCACCGGCATTATTGATATTTTAAAATTAATGGGTGCCGATATTCTGCTTGAAAATGAACGTGAAGTAGGTGGCGAACCCGTTGCTGATATTCATGTTCGCGCTGCGCAGTTAGAGGGTGTTGTAATCCCTGAGCATTTAGTACCTTTGGCGATTGATGAATTTCCAGTACTATTTGTGGCCGCATCAGCCGCGCAAGGGCAAACGGTGCTTACGGGTGCTGAAGAACTGCGTGTGAAGGAATCGGATCGTATTCAAGTGATGGCTGATGCCTTACAAGCCGTTGGGATTGATGCGCAACCCACACCTGATGGCATGATTATCACTGGAGGCGAACAGCAGGCACAATCAGCGGCCATCATTAGTCATCATGATCACCGTATCTCTATGGCCATGACGGTTGCTGGTCTGCGAGCGGTGGCACCCATTGCAATTGATGACTGTGCGAATGTGAATACGTCATTTCCAGGTTTTGTGAGTCTGGCTCAATCCGTTGGCTTGATGGTGACGGCAGAGGAGGCTTAGTGTTGAAAATTATTACCGTGGATGGTCCGAGTGGGGTTGGCAAAGGAACACTTTGTGAGCGTTTATGTCAGATGACCGGTTTTCATTTTTTAGATAGCGGTGCCATTTATCGCAGTCTGGCCTATGGTGTCATTCTCGAAAAGCTGTCACTGGATCATGAGGCCGATTTGGTTGCATTGGCGGCAAGCCTGCCAGTGCAGTTTCAAACCGGAAAGATTTATTATACGCAGGATGATATTACCCAGCAGATTAGAAATGAAGAAGTCGCGGCTATGGCCTCGCAAGTCGCAGCTATTCCGTCGGTTAGAGCGGCGTTATTACAACGCCAGAAAGACTTTGCTCAGCCACCAGGCCTGGTAGCGGATGGTCGCGATATGGGTACGGTTGTTTTTCCACAGGCAGATTTAAAACTATTCTTAACCGCATCGGCACAAATTCGTGCAGAAAGGCGTGTTAATCAGTTGAAAAATCAAGGTCTTACTGCTAACATAGATCAGATAATTTCAGACATCGAGGCTAGAGATGAGCGTGATCGCAACCGTAGTGTCGCACCGCTTATCCCTGCAGATGATGCCTTTGTGATTGATACTACGTCGTTAAATATCGAACAAGTGGTTGAAAAATCAACAGAAATTATGCAACAACGCGCAATACTTTAATCTGATTGATGTTTGGGGAATCAATCTAGACTAACTGACCCGACTAAACAAATTTGTCCCCAATTGATTGTTTAATCGGCTATGTAAATTAAATTTTGGTAATCCACTAATGAGCGAAACTTTTGCACAATTATTTGAAGAATCCCTTCAACTTGACCGCTTCCAATCGGGTGCGTTAATCATCGGCACCGTTGTTGGCATCGATAAAGAAACCGTTATGGTTGATGCTGGCATGAAATCTGAATCGGCTATTCCTAGAAAACAGTTTGAAGATGCCCAAGGTAACCTAGAAGTTGCTGTTGGCGACGAGGTTGAGGTTTGTCTTGAATCTCTGGAAGATGGTTTTGGTGAAACGCGTCTATCGCGCGAAAAAGCGAAACGCGCTAAAACCTGGGATCGTTTGGAAGCGGCTGTTGAGAAGAATGAAACGGTTGTTGGCCTTGTTACTGGTAAGGTAAAAGGCGGCTTGACCGTTGATGTTGAAGGTGTTCGTGGTTTCTTACCAGGTTCATTAGTGGATACACGTCCTATTCGTGATTTCGGCTTCCTTGAAGGTAAAGAAGTTGAAATGAAGCTTGTTAAAATTGATCGCAAGCGTAACAACGTGGTTGTGTCACGTCGTGCGGTTATCGAACAAGAAAGCAGTGCCGAGCGTGAAGCGCTTCTTGCGAATATGGAAGAAGGTTCAGTCCTTAAAGGTATCGTTAAGAACCTTACCGACTACGGTGCGTTCATTGACTTGGGCGGTGTAGATGGTCTATTGCACATTACTGACATGGCATGGCGTCGTGTTAATCACCCATCTGAAATCGTTCAGGTTGGTGATGAAATCGAAGTTAAAGTGCTTAAGTTTGACAAAGAGCGTAACCGTGTGTCACTAGGCTTGAAGCAAATGGAAGAGGACCCTTGGTCAGATATGGTAGCTCGTTACCCAATCGGTTCTGAAACTGGCGGTAAAGTGGCTAATATTACGGACTACGGTGCGTTCATTGAAATCGAAGACGGCATTGAAGGTCTGGTTCACACATCCGAACTGGATTGGACTAACCGCAACATTCACCCATCAAAAGTGGTTCACTTGGGTCAAGAAGTGCGCGTGAAAATTCTTGATGTTGATCAAGATCGTCGTCGTATTTCATTAAGTATCAAACAGTGTACTGTTAATCCATGGGAAGGTTTTGCTGCAACCCATAACAAGGGTGACAAAATCTCTGGTAACATCAAGTCAATCACTGACTTCGGTATCTTTATCGGCCTAGATGGTGGTATTGATGGTTTGGTTCATTTAACTGACATTTCTTGGGCGCAAAATGGTGAAGAAGCCATCCGTGATTTCAAGAAAGGCGATGAGTTAGAAACTATTATTCTATCTATCGACCCAGAAAGAGAGCGTATTTCATTAGGTCTTAAGCAATTAGAGCAAGATCCTTTCTCTCAGTATGTTGCAACCAATGGCAAAAACAGTATCGTAACCGGTACAGTAAAATCTGTTGACGAAAAGGGTGCTGTTATCGATTTAGCCGACGAAGTTGAAGGTTACCTTCGCGCGTCTGAGCTTAACGAAGATACCCGTGATGCATCAAGCGTGTTGAAAGTAGGTGACGAAGTGGAAGCTAAAATCACTAATATTGACCGCAAGAGCCGCAGTCTTTCGTTATCGGTAAAAGCTAAAGATGCCCAAGAAGAAGCTGATGCGATTAAGGGGTATACCTCTAGTCAAGATACAGCATCTAATACCTTAGGTGACTTATTGAAGGGTCAGTTATAATTCTGACGCTGTTCGCTAACAAACCAGCTCATATTATGAGCTGGTTTTGTTTTAATGACAGTCAATCTATATTGATTAACTGTTTGGAATGTCTGTAAGATGACCAAATCAGAATTAATTGAACTTATTTCTCGTAAACAAACGCAACTCAGTCATAACGATGTTGAATTAGCGGTAAACCATATTGTTGATGCTATGATTGCAGCTATGGCTGCTGGTGATCGTATTGAGATTCGTGGATTTGGCAGCTTTTCTTTGCATCACCGCCAAGCTCGTTTAGGGCGTAATCCTAAAACGGGTGAAACGGTAGCTTTATCAGACAAGCGTGTTCCACACTTTAAGCCTGGTAAAGAATTGCGTGAACGTGTCGACGAATCTAAGTTTCATGCCGATATATTGTGTTAATTAGGATGATGCCATGCGCCGTATTGTAAGTTTAATTAGCTTTGCCATTTTTTTATTGTTCGGCGTTGCTATGGCATTACTTAATCCACATTTAGTGATGTTTGATAGCTTTTTTTACCAAACATCACTTCCTTTATCGATCCTTCTTACATTAAGCTTTTTAGTCGGTTTATTTTTAGCGGGTCTATTAATGAGTACTAAACTCTGGTCGGTCCAGTGGCATTTAAAAAAATCGAATAAAAAGCTTAAATACCAAGAAGCTGAAATACTTCAACTGAAAAAAAATCTTAACCACCTAGAAGCTCAGGCTGAAGTTCAACAAACCCCTACAACTGCAGAAAATACGCCTAATCCTTTGCTGAGCATACGTTAGTTCACGCAAAACCCAAAACCACCTTGATTACTTGGATGTGTCTAGTATGTCTACCTCTATAAAATCACCTGTCATTGTTGCATTAGATTTTCCATCAACTCAATCGGCATTAACTCTGGTAGATCAACTTGAACCTTCGCAATGCCGACTCAAAGTTGGTAAGGAGCTGTTTGCTCTAGGTGGGCCTGAACTGGTAAAAACTCTACAACAGCGTGAGTTTGATGTTTTTGTAGACCTTAAATATCACGACATACCAACTACTGTGGCTAAAGCTTGTCGTGCATTAAGTGATATGGGCGTATGGATGCTCAATGTGCATAGTTTAGGTGGTCCTAAAATGATTGCAGCGGCAAGAGAAGCCATCGAACAATCAGGTCATCCAACGTTATTAATAGCCGTTACAATCCTGACAAGTTTTGATGAAGAACAGCTTGCGGCAATTGGTCTGCAAGGTAGTATTGCCTCTAATGTTAAACGCTTGGCACAGCTCGCTAAAGGAGCGGGTGCCCATGGTGTAGTTTGTTCAGCACTTGAAGCTGAGATGTTACGCCAGTCCTGCGGTCTAGATTTTCGCTTAGTTACGCCGGGGATTCGCTTGAATAGTCATGCCGTGGATGATCAGCATCGTATAATGACACCTGAAAAGGCTATCCTGGCAGGTTCTCACTATTTGGTGATTGGGCGTCCCATTACACAAGCTAAAGAGCCACTGTCCGTTTTAAATGAAATTAACCATCGTTTGTCTTCCCTCAAAAACGCTTTGTAGTTGAAACCAATCAATACCTTGTTTTGCCTTGCAAATGGGGCACTAAGCTTTTATAATCTCGCCTTTCGGGTAAATTGCTCGAATTCCTTGCTTCACTCAGACAATTATTATTTTGAGGAAGCTCTTTAGACCCATAAGGAGAGACCATGCGTCATTATGAAGTAGTATTTTTAGTTCATCCGGATCAAAGTGAACAAGTACCTGCAATGATTGAGCGTTACCGCGCCATTATTGAGCAGGACGGTGGCAAAATTCACCGTTTAGAAGATTGGGGCCGTCGCCAATTAGCTTACACCATTGAAAAAGCACACAAAGCGCATTACATTTTGATGAACATCGAATGTACTCAAGCGGCACTAGATGAGCTTGATAGCGCATTCTATTACAACGACGCCGTATTACGTAATATGTTTGTTAAGCGTAATGAAGCTATTACTGAGCCATCAGTAATGGCAGGTAAGAAAGAAGACCGTAACGAAGCGGTTAGCGCTTAATAATTAAGGAGTTGTAACATGGCTAGAAATTTTGGACGTAAAAAGTTTTGTCGCTTTTCAGCGGAAAACGTAAAAGAGATTGACTATAAGGATTTAGATACCTTGAAAGCGTATATTACTGAAACAGGTAAAATTGTACCTAGCCGCATTACCGGCACGAGTGCAAAATACCAGCGTCAGCTAGCGACAGCGATTAAACGCGCTCGTGTATTAGCTTTGTTGCCATACACTGATCAGCACAAGTAATAACGGGTAAACCGATGATTGCCTTAGCCAATTTCATAATGCGAGGACCGCTACAAGCCTATGGCGTAGCGGTTATTGCGGCGATTTTGGCGATATTTTTTAGTCCGATTGGGGTTTTAGCAGGCATAGTTATTGCGCTAATTACCTTACGAATTGGAGTGGTCGAAGGTGCGAAGACCATGGCTGTCGCAGCTATTGTTCATTTGCTCCTAACCTTCTTGATGAGTGGTAGTTATGCGCCGGGTTTTGTAGTTATCATTGAGTTTATGTTGCCCATTTGGGTGATTGCCGTGGTATTGCGAAATACAAATTCATTGGGTATGGCTCTTCAGGCAACTGCTTTATTAGCCGGTGCTGGTTTGGTTTTCGCGCATTTGATGATCGGTGATCTTGCTCAATGGTGGCTCAATTTGTTTAACGAAATTGCTGGTCCTATCCTTAAAGAGGCTGGGGTTAATTATAGCGTGGAAACGATTGAGCAAATGACACACATGATCACTATGCTAATAGCAATGTTTGCGGCTTTGCTATGGTTTGGTCAGGTACTGGTTGCGCGTTGGTTGCAATCATCTCTGTACTATCCAGGCCAATTCCAGAAGGACTTTCACCGTTTGACACTTCCTAAGTCAATTGCTTGGGCAACATTCGGGGTTGCGACACTCAGTTTGTTTATGAATGAGTGGTCTGGTGGCTTATTAGGCAATCTGTTTGGTTTACTCACGGTTATTTTAATGTTTCAAGGTATTGCAATTATCCATCATGCGGTGGCTGTTAAACAGGCATCAAACGGGTGGCTAATTGGCATGTATATTTTATTGCTTGTGTTTCCACAAGCGGTTTTAGTATTAGCGATCATTGGTATGGCGGATTCCTTTAGTGATTTCCGTAGCCGATGGGAGCCGAGTAATTAAAGGATTTCAGAATGAACGTTATTCTGCTAGAAAAAGTACAAAACTTAGGTGGTTTAGGTGAGCAAGTAACTGTTAAATCAGGTTACGCGCGTAATTTTTTAATTCCACAAGGTAAGGCAAAGCCTGCAACCAAAGACAACGTAGCTGAGTTTGAAGCTCGTCGTGCCGAGCTTGAAAAACAAGCAGCAGCTACTTTAGCCGCAGCACAAGCCATTTATGAAAAAATTAATGGTATGGTTGTTAAGGTTGAAGCGAGCGCCGGTGATGAAGGCAAATTATTTGGTTCTGTTGGCACCCAAGACATTGCTGATGCATTAAGTGCATCAGGTTTTAATGTTGAACGTCGTCAAGTCCGTTTGCCACAAGGACCTATGCGTACCACTGGTACCTTTGAAATTGACATTCAATTGCACACAGATGTTGTCGCAGCAATTAATGTTGAAATCACAGCTGTATAAATAATCAGTAATCTGATTAAAAAGCCGAGCTTAGCTCGGTTTTTTTTTGCTATGTCTTTATAATAGTCTCAACTTGAAGGAATGTTAAATCTATCTCATGACCAAAACACCCGCTAACGAAATCTTTAAAATCCCACCACACTCTGAAGAAGCTGAGCAATCAGTTCTTGGTGCTTTAATGCTCTCCGGTGATATTTTCGATGAGGTTTTTGGTTTAATTAATGAACAAGATTTTTATACTAAACAACATCAGCGTATTTTTTCAGCGATCCATACCTTAGCTCAGCGAAGTACAGCGGTGGATTTAGTCACGCTTACCAGTCATTTAGAAGCACAGAACCAATTAACTGATTGCGGTGGACGGCATTATTTAATTGATTTAGTAACCAACACACCAGGTCCAAGTAACGCATTATTTTATGCTCGAATTGTTAGAGAGAAGGCGATCCTTCGTCAATTAATAGCGGCTTCAAATGACATTGCTAATCGTTGTTATAACAGCAAAGGCGCAACCACCCGTGATATCCTTGACCAGGCAGAGTCTAGCGTTTTGGCTATTGCAGAGCATGGTGCCGGAAAACAGCGTCAATATATGACAATTGATGATTTGCTTGGTAGCGCCATGATTCGCTTAGATGAGATTTTTAATACCGAAGGGAATATTACCGGTATCGCCACACATTTATCCGCCTTTGACGATATGACCGCAGGCTTGCAGCGGGGTGATTTATTAATTGTTGCTGGACGCCCCTCAATGGGGAAAACCACCTTCTCGATGAATGTCGCTGAAAATGTCGCTACGCGCTCAAAAGAACCTGTTGCGGTGTTTAGTTTAGAAATGCCAGGAGAACAGTTAGCTCTAAGGATGCTAAGTTCGATTGGTCGCATTGATTCAAAAAAAATGCGGACCGGTGACTTAGGTCCTGAAGATTGGAGTAACCTGAATGCGGCTGTAGCAAAGTTATCATCAGCACAAATTTTCATTGATGATACGCCGGCACTATCAATCAATGAGTTACGTGCACGAGCAAGGCGTATCGACAAGGATGTGCGTGAAAAACAACGTCGTGAAGCGATTGCAGAAGGGGTAGATTTAGATGCTATTAACGCAAAAGGACTAGGATTAATAGTTATTGACTACTTACAATTAATGCGCGGCTCAACACAAACTGATAACCGTGTTAACGAAATTTCTGAGATTTCACGCGGTTTAAAAGCATTAGCGAAAGAATTAAATATTCCTGTTATCGCTTTGTCGCAGTTAAATCGTAGCCTTGAACAACGCCCTAACAAACGCCCGGTAATGTCGGATTTACGAGAGTCAGGTGCTATTGAGCAAGATGCCGATTTAATCATCTTTATTTATCGCGATGAGGTTTATAATCCTGATAGTGAAGATAAAGGCACCGCCGAAATTATTATTGGTAAGCATCGTAACGGTTCTATTGGAACGCTAAGACTGACCTTTATTGGTCAATATACTCGCTTTGAAAACTTCATTAACCTTCCTGATCAAGATAATCATTTTTAAAGAAGTCTCTTATGTCGCGACCGATTGAAGCGCATATTAATTTAGGCGCACTTCAGCATAATCTAGCTCAAACCAAGGCGCTTGTTGGACACTCACGAATTTGGGCTGTCATTAAAGCGAATGGTTATGGTCATGGGTTGCTGCGTGTAGCTGGCGCACTTAATAGAGCAGATGGTTTTGCGGTGGCCTCTGTAGATGAGGCATTGCAACTCAGGCAAGCTGGATTTTTACATCCTATTTTGTTGCTTGAAGGTTTATTTGATGCATCGGAATTAAGTCTGGTTCTTCAGCACCGTTTGGACTTGGTGGTGCATAGTCATCATCAAGTTGATTGGTTGTTAGCACAAACGATTAAAGAGCCGCTGCATTTGTGGTTGAAACTTGACACAGGCATGCACCGATTGGGTTTTAATGAAGAAGGATTACACCAAGCGCTATTCCGTCTTAAACATCATGCACCGCGCTTCAAATGCCATTTAATGTCGCATCTCGCATGCGCCGAGGACGACACGCCTTTCAATCAGTATCAGTATCAACAATTATTAGCAGCCAATACTAACTATCAATATAAGTTGAGCCTTGCCAATTCGGCTGCAATACAAACAGCACCTCAAACTCACCTGAACTGGGTAAGGCCCGGTATTATGCTCTATGGTGCTGGCATTTTAGCATCTCAAAAAGAACGTTTTAAGCCGGTAATGACGCTTACTAGTCGTGTTATTGCCCTCAAATGGATTGAAGCTGGAGAAGGGGTAGGGTATGGGCAAACTTGGCAGGCCTCACAGACAACTTGCCTAGCAATAGTTGCTGTAGGTTATGGCGATGGCTATCCACGTCATGCGACTAACGGGACACCAGTCTTGATTAGTGGCATGCGGTTTTCGCTAGTTGGACGCGTATCCATGGATATGATTACCGTTGATGTCACTGCAAATGCGCAGCAAATAAAGCTTAATGATCCTGTAGAGCTTTGGGGGCCAAATTTATCGGTTGATGAAGTCGCAGAACACGCTAATACAATCGGTTATGAACTTTTATGTGGGATTACGCAACGGGTGAAAATTAAAGAGTTAACCCAAGATGAACTATAACGTGCAATTAATCAGTGCTGAGCGCGTCTACGATGGTTTCTTTCATTTAGACCAACTCCATTATTGCCATAGCCTCTATGAAGGGGGCATGAGTAAGCCAATAACCCGTGAGCTGTTCCAACGCGGCGAAGCCGTGGTAGTACTCCTCTATGATCTCGCTACACAAGAACTGGTGTTGGTTGAGCAATTTCGAGCGGGGGCTTTAGCCCATTTTCAAGATCAGCAGGCTTGGTTACTCGAACCCGTTGCAGGAATGATTGACGAAGGTGAGACGCCACTGGATGCGGCGGTGCGTGAAGTACTTGAAGAGGCTGGTGTTACTTTAGCGCCAGACTGTTTTGAATTTGTTGGACAGTTTTTTCCCAGTCCTGGAGGTTCGAGTGAGATTTTGCATTTATTTGTTGCACCCGTTAATACTCAAGATTTGCCAGCTTTTGCAGGTAACAGTCATGAGGTTGAAGATATAAAATTAATTCGTTTAAATTTTACTAAGGCCAAACAGGCTGTTGCTGAGGGGCGGTTTAATGTTGCCAGTACCTGGATTGCGATACAGTGGTTTATGAGCCAAAAGTGGGGTCACTAGGATATGCTGGAACGCTTTCGTTATGCTAAACCGGGCCCATTACTTCATAAGCTCATGTCGATTGTAGCCTGGACTGCAGCTATTGGTTGGTTATACTTCACACTCATCAACCAGGCATTTATTCAGCGTATTTTTACGGGCCAAACAGATTTATTGGACCTGATTCTCGGCTTACCGTTGATTTTGTCGCTCGCTGTGGTGATTTATGCCATGGCCTATTGGGCCACTAAATTGGTGGTTATTGTTTGGAAGCCGCATTGGCTAGCGTTTCCAGATGATCATTATGATGAATACTGGCCAGATCCGAATGCACCTGAGCAAGACATACTTCCAACAGAAGAAACGGATCAGCCAATCAATAAAAGCGTCCCCTCAAAAAATAACAATAACGAAAAAAAATAATAATGAATACAACTTCTTACTGGTTTGAGGTGAGGTCTATTCTTCGCCTGGCATGGCCAATTTTAATCGCACAGCTTGCTTTGACCGGACTGGGCGTTGTGGACACATTGATGTCTGGCTGGGTCGGCGTGGAGGATTTAGCCGCCATTGGTTTAGGTACCAGTATTTTGCTTCCCGTGTTTATGTTTGCTACGGGTATTCTATTAGCTTTAACTCCGCTAACAGCCAAAGCTTTAGGGGCTAATCAACCTGACAGAATCGCATCACAACTGCATCAGGGCTTATGGATTGCCATACCCATCGGTTGGGTATGCGCACTAATTCTTTGGTTTCCGCATCCGTTATTAAATCTATTACAGCTCGATTCACGAGTTTATGAACTTACCGTTGGTTATTTGTTTTGGGCAGCCTTTGGTTTGCCAGGTGTTGCCCTATACCAAGTCTATCGTTTTTATTGGGAAGGCCTGGGTAAAACCCTGCCAACTTTAGGCTTTAGTTTGGCCGCATTGCTTTTTAATATTCCACTAAATGCGCTATTTATTTTTGGTTGGGGGCCGATCGTGGGCATGGGCGCTGTTGGAGCAGGGGTCGCAACCGCGATTGTAATGTGGTCGATGCTTATCGGAGCACTCATTTATGTACGTGTACATCCTGCCTTTGCAGCCTATAGACTCAACAGTATCTTGCGACCCCGTTGGCAGCAAGGCATAAAACCGATTCTATGGTTAGGTGTACCGATGGCGTTTGCGTTACTTTTTGAAGTAGGCATGTTTACCTTTATCGTGTTTTTTATTGCACCCTTAGGCACAGTTATTATTGGTGCACATCAAATTGCAATTAGCTTTACATCACTCTTGTTTATGTTTCCGTTGAGCTTTGCCATGGCTTTAACCATTCGCGTTGGTTATGCTTACGGACAGCAAGATTTAAGACTTTTAAAGGTTCTATTACGTGTTGGATTGATGAGCGCTATGGTGCTGGGCATATTACTGTCAATTTTTACCCTTGCGAGTAGCTCGTTCATTGTACGCGCATATACACAGAACACAGAGGTTATGAGCATTGCCTTGACTTTGTTCATTTTTGCGGCCGCCTATCAAATTTTTGATGCTATCCAAGTGACTGCCGCTGGCGCATTGCGAGGGCTTCAAGATACACAAGTCACTATGTGGGTGACCTTATTAAGCTATTGGATTATTGGGCTTGGGTTGGGTTATTGGTTAGCATTCAGTTCATTCTGGTTTGAACCTATGGGCGTTTATGGCTTTTGGATTGGTATTGTGATCGGATTATTACTGGCTGCGATTTTGTTATATTGGCGGCTTCGTTGGTTAAGTCGCCGCATTATGTATTAAAGCGTTTTCGATTGGGTCGAGACTTCGTGGTTTTCATCTTGTTCCTGTTGTAGCTTTTCGGATTGCGCAACCTTATTCTTTTCACTGGGATCATTTTTAAAAAACCGATGTAACCCTATCATGACTAGCGTCACTATTGTAATTGCAATGATGGTACCAATGACCATGATACCCATTGCTTCAAAAACATTGCTTAACGTTATCGATGTACCCATATATAGTAAGAGTCCTTGTAAATAGAGTTTAATGTGGCTATTTTACAATAAAATAGCCACAAATATATTAACGGATCACAGCCTTAAGCGTGGAAGCACAAGCGCTACACAAACGCCGATTGGATCTTTAGAGTGGGAAGAACTGGTGGTTATATAATCTGTTAATAACAGATGCCCGTTATGGCGTTTAGCGATCAGGTCTGCTAAATGTAATCCCAGACCTAAGTGTGGTTTATCAGTGTCTAAATGGTCAGCATTATGACTTATTGAAATTTTGTCGAAGGATTCTCTCATACTAAAAAACTCGGTTCTTGGATCAACATGAGTTGGCCAAGCCGGTCCCTGGTTACAGATTCGAACAACTAACGCAACGTCATGATGCTCCCTAACCGTTAATTCACATGAAATACGAATCGGTGCCGGATCGGCATTAAATGCCACCGCGTTATCAATCAGCTTATCAAACAACTGTTCAATTAAGAAACTGTCGGCCATAACCCAGGCTGTTTGGGCTTGGAAAGGCTGATAAATAACCTTATCTTGGCCAATATAATCGATCACCTGTGAAAAATAGTCATTCAGTCGGGGCACAAGATTTGTGCGTTGTAACTGAGTGTTAGCAATGCTCGCTTTGAGGTTCTGTGCCTCAGTTAAGCGCTGGGTAATATCGGTGATTTGTGCGATCGCTTGTTCAAACGGCTGTTTTTGTGCCGCATCAATTGGTAATCGTGCTAAGGCTAAATTGAGTCGGTTGAGCGGATTATGTAGTTCATGGTTGAGAGTGCTCGGTAAACTCGCCAAATAACGTTGGTAATCACTAATTTGTTTAAAAAGTTGTGCAATATCATCATTAAGTTGTTGAATTTCATCGTTAATGGGTAATAGGGGAGGCTGATAGCAGGCCTGGTTATAAGTCTTAAGTGACACAACGCCTTGTTTCAAGGCTTGTTGTAGGCGACCGATGCGCCATGACACATGAGCCGCTAGAGCAATAACCGCCAATCCCCAAATCACCAGTAATATCATCAGTGCTAACAAGAATGCAAACAACCCGCCTATCGAACGATCAATTAATGTTGTTAGTGTTTGCTCAAAAATAATCACCCCAAGGTGGCTTGTGCCTTCAGCGTCAGCAAGTTGAAGTGGGGTGCTGGTCATTAAACTGGCTGGAAACAGCCCCTCCTGTCGAATCGCTTGTACGGTTTGACCGCTAAGGCTATCTTCAATGAGTTGATCAAACGCATCATCTTGCACTCTTGGTGTCTGCTGAATAATGGGCTGCCAGCGTAATAAAAATCGTTGCCAAAGCCCATATAAACCTAACGAAAGCCTAGGTGTTAAATCACCATAAACATAAAACACCTGGCCATGATCATTTAACAACCATATGGTTTGGTGTTCGGAGTCTAAGTTAAGTGTTTGATCTAAAAAGGTTAATTGCTTAGCCCATGTTTCAGTGGAGGTTTCTGACAAGCTATTATGTGTTGCCGTTAAAAGCAGACTCAGTGCTTTAGCACTTTGTAGATCATTTGACATTTGGTTTTTAAGTTCTTGATTTTGTACATCTAAACTAAATTTAAATACCATAATAGGTAGTAGCAACAGCAGTAATACAACGAGCATAAATTGCTGTTTTAATGAAATTTTTAGCGGCGCCACTTATAACCTCGACCGTAAACGTTTTGAATATGATCAAAGCTGGAATCCTGTTTACGAAACGCATTGCGAATACGGCAAATATGAGTGTTAATGGTATTTCGTTCGACCACACCTTGCGTCGCTTTTGTTAAGTCGGCATAGCTGATTAAAGATTCCGCCGGTTGTTGGGCAAACTCAAACAGCATTTCAAATTCCGTCAAGGTGAGGTTAATCGGCTGGTCTTGCCAATGGACTTTGGCATGGGTGGGGTGGAGATATAATTTTAGATCTACAATTGCAGCGAACCCTTCGGATTTTGTGGTTTGACGTCCTTGCGTAATGCGCAATAAATTTTGCAGTTTTTGAATGAGTAATGGAATATGTAGCGGCTTCGCCAAATAATCGAGCGCACCGAGCTGATGGCCTTGCCAAACATCTTCAGCTTCTCTACGTTCTGACAAAAAAATGATAGGAAGTTGAGGGTACTGCTTACGCACATAATTTGCCAGCTTAAAACCAGCATCAAAATCACCATGCAAAATAATATCACTGGCAAGAATATCAATCGGGTATTGGGTTAACTGCGCAAGAGCTTCGTCTAAGTTGGTTGCCAAAATAACATCAAACTTCGCCTCCTCCAGCGCAGCCGAAAGGTTCGTCAATTGGCTGGGGTCGTCTTCAACAAGCAACACCCAACCCTGTGAACAAGACGTTTTAGCCAACACGCGACTTATTTAACGTATTGGAAATCAAGAATCTGCATATTCATAATTAAACCGGCATCTTGAATTGGCAATACCACAGCATCTTCATCGGAAAGGTTGTGATGAGAGTGCCACCAGCCCGGCGGAGTAATAAATACGGATCCAGCAACCCAAGGTGCTTTAATCGGATCAACAATCTGACCGTTTTCATCCAAAGACTTGCCAATCAGCGTATAAGTATCCGGACCCGCTGATACAACATAGTCCACCGCAATCGAGTTGTGACGATGTGGTTTTTGTGCAATACCCGCTGGTAGGGCATTATAAAGTGACCAAAGCGTGTGGGTTAGTGTCATGGTTAATGGGAAATTGGGGTTGGAGAGTAGCACACCAGTGCGGTTACGTCCGGTACCTTCAGCGCGCACCTTCGCTAGTTCATTGTCTAACACATCTTTGGTATAGAGCACGGGTTCAAAATGCTGTTGCTTGGGCATAACACCAAGGTAATCCAGTAACGGTTGATCATGAACCCAATAAAGAGCGGAATCACAACTGGCACTATGCAAAGCATCAGGAACCGCGGGGAGGGTAAAGAGGTCACCTTCCTTCCACTCGATTGTGCCATTTTGCATTTGCGTGCGACCACAACCTTTAATCACATAAAACATGTGTGAGGTAGCCTGGGCGTCGGTACGTAATGAAGTGCCATCAAGAATACGGATAAAATTAGCCATCAAATTAGGGGTGCTGGCTGGGTAAGCCGTTTCAAGTTGTGCGCTTAAGTCGAAAGGAATAACGCGGGTTGCCCCTTGCTCATGTAGAGTGTGATCAAAAAAGTTCACCTCAATTTTGGGCATGGGTGGGTTTACCGCCGACATATATTCTTTAAATTGCGCATGGCGTTGCCATTGCTGTTGAGATTGCTGTTGAATTTGTTCAATGGGCTGACGACTTAGCATAATTATTGTCCTCGATATAAGCTTAAAAGTAGTTAGCGTAATCCTACGCGTTTTTTGCGGTCACTGGAAGAGGGGATGCCCAGCGCTTCGCGATATTTTGCAATCGTTCGTCTGGCAACATTAATATCCTTTTCACTTAATAAATCCATCAGTTTATTATCACTAATCGGCTTTTTAGGATCTTCTAGCGCGATGAGTTCTTTGATGTGGGCTTTGATGGCAATGGAAGATTGATCTTCATTACCAAATTGGCTGACACCACTCGAGAAAAAATACTTTAACTCAAAAACGCCCCTTGGGGTTTGTATATATTTTTGACTGGTTGCTCGTGATATTGTTGATTCATGCAACTCCAAAAACTCGGCAACTTCTCGCAACACCAGGGGTTGCATGGCTTGCTCACCTTCTTCAAAAAAACGATATTGGCGCTCGACAATAAAACGTCCCACGCGAAGAAGCGTTTCACCACGATGGTGAACGCTTTTAATTAAATTACGTGCTTCATTAAGCTGTTCTTTAATTTGTCTTATCGCATCTTGATCCTTAATAGAATCACTTAAATTAATATAAGCTTGATTGACCTGCAAGTTAGGAAAGGCTTTGGTATTGAGCTCTACTAACCATCCTTGGGCACGACGTTTAAGTATCAAATCTGGAATAATCACTTCAGATTCAGTGCTTGCAAACTGACGGCCAGGTCGAGGATCTAATGATTGAATTAGCGCTATCAAGGTTTCTAGTTGGGCATCTGTGAGACCATAACTTTTCTTAATGCGTTTAAAATCGTGATAAGTTAGCCAATCAAAATGGCGTTGAATTAACTGCATCGCGGTAACATGAAAAGGAGTTTGCTTTTGTGCTTTTAACTGTAGAACCAAGCACTCCGCGAGATCACGCGCCCCCACACCGGTCGGCTCAAACTGTTGAATAACCGCCAAAACAGCTTCGAGGTCTCGCAAACACAGCGACGCATTTTCTAGCTGACCTTGTAGTTGCATGAGCATATCACCCAAGGGCGTTCGTAAATAGCCTTCATCATCAATTTCATCAATCAAATAGGAGGCAATGTAAGCTTCAATGTCAGATGACCAAGCATAAGTATCAGTCTGCCAGGTTAGGTGATTATGCAAGCTTGTATGCGCTGCGGTGTAGTTTTCGGGCGCAATAAACTCATTATTATCACGAGTAACCGAGCAGGGAGAATCATTCGCCATTTGACGGTCGGCATAAATATCTTCCCAGGCATAATCGGTACTGAATGCATCATCATTAGCACTCGTGTTGTTTTGTAAATCGAGGTCAGCTGGTTCGCTATAATCACTATCGTTTGGGTCTTTATCTGCGTTGCCATTGTCATTGCGAGAAGCGATATCTTGCTCATAGTCTGTTTCAAAGTCAATGGAGTCCTCTTCAGCTACTTCAAGCATAAAATTACTTTCCAACGTAGTTGCAATCGTTTGCTGTAATTCTAGGGCTGAGTACTGCAAAATCTTTATTGATTGCTGTAACTGTGGCGTTAACCTAAGCTGTTGGCCAATGTTTATTTGTAAACCTGGCATCATGGCCATTAAATCTGTCTCCTCAGCAGAACATCATGTTTTGTAATTTTTGTATATTTTACCAAGAACACTAACACTTTAGTTAAACTCTAAGTCAATTTAACGCAAGCCCGATATTTATGGCTATAATAACAAATAGTAGCAAACAAAAAGGAGACTAGAATGAGTGTGAGCACAAAACAACAAGCCGCTGAAATGATTAACAATTTACCCGATAATGCGAATTGGGATGATGTCGTCAAAAGCTTAATAAAACAGCGTAGGTTAAGCTTTGGGATGTCTGATGCTGAATTACTCGCTGAGGGTGAGTTAACTGATGCGGAAGTCAGTGCCATTGTTTCACGTTTAGAAACTAGTCGTAGCTTACAAGATGATATGCGTAATACTAAGAGCTATAAACCTGGTAATGCGACCACTTTAGGGATGATTGCCGGTATTATTGCAATTTTCTTTGCATTTGTGATGCCACCCATTTCATGGATTGGTGCCGTATTGGCGGTGGTAGCTGGGGGCATTGGTTTGTCGCGTGGTGAAGAGAAAGCTTGGATTCCATTGTTAATGGCGTTTATTTCTGTGTTTGCGTATTTTGTTGTCTTTAACCAGATGGGTTAGTAGTACAAAACGGCAATAGTTGAAAAGCGTAAAGCGGTAATAGGATGTCTATCTACCGCTTTTTTTAGATGATCGAGTGTTCGCATAATGTATATTATGTTAAATTCAATATTGATCTACTTATCACCCTGATCTTCCTGCTCAATCCGTTGACTTAAAGCCGCTTCAACCGCATCTAAGCGAGATTTACATAGTTGGTAAGCTTTGCTCGCCTCATCGACCATCGGCACTAACTGATCAATATCAACCGCATCGGATTGGCTCAACTGTTGAGCGATTTCTTGTAAACGTGCATAGTTATCTTTAAAACTTTGGGCTTCTTTATTATTTTTCGTCGTCATAAATTACTCCTAATTAATCTTTATTCGTCTGTAGGTTCACGCTAACCAATCCATCGGCAAATTCAAGATCAAACTGCTGAGCTTGTTGGGCTGCTTTAGCAGTTAAGATGGGTTGTCCATTAGCGGTTTTTGCCAAGGCAAAGCCCCGTTTTAATTGAGTTTGTGGTCCGGCACTTAAAATAAACCCAATCCACTGCTGACAGGCATGACGTTGTTGTCTTACTTGTTGCAGGGCTTGCGTGTTCAATTGCTGGTGCCAATTCGCCAATTGAATTTTAAGGGGCTGAATCGGTCGCCAGGCCTGCTGGCGCATTTGGGTCATGTGGTTATCAAGCTGAATGCGTACCACGTTAATTTGACGCAAACTGGTATAGTGAATCTGTTGATATAACGGGGTTAACTGTTGTTGCCAATGGCTAATTTGTCGAGTCTGCTGAAAATTAACCTGTTGTTTTAATTGATTTAAATGCGATTTTGCTTGTTGTAACTGCATCAAACTGGTTTGTTGAATCTGCTGCCAGGCCTGGTTCGTCTGTTTGGCTGAATGCACGAGTTGTTGGCAAATAGCCGCAATCACCTTACTCGGTGTATCAAAACGACGATTCGCCACTTCATCCAAGATGGTGTTATCCCGTTCGTGACCAATCCCTGTAAAAACCGGTAAAGGCGCTTGTGCAATTAAACTTGCCAATGACCAGGTGTTCAGTGGGTTAAGATCCAATTTAGCGCCGCCACCGCGAATAATGACCAACGCATCAAAAGCCTGATACTTGTGGCGTGCGATAACCGCTTCAAATGCCGTAGCCAGTTCCTCAGCGGTATTTTCACCTTGAAAACTGCTATAAAAATAACTGAATTCACAAAGCTGATGCTTAGCGAGATGATCGGCTTCGGTTCTAAAATCCCCTAACCCAGCGGCTTTCGGTGGTGCAATCACCGCTATTCGAAAAAAATCACTCGGCCAAGCAAAGCGCTTGTTGTGTTGATAGATGCCCTGCTTAATTAAGGCTTGTCGAATCGCAATCAGATTGGCTTCAATAGCACCTAAAGTAAAACTCGGATCAATACCCACAATGACCAATGAAAAACCGAAGCGTTCATGAAAATTAACCTGCACCTGAACCAACACCTGTTGACCATCGGCCAAGGAACTGCCGGTTACCTGCTCAAATGACGCTAATAATGAGTCGGCTTGAGAAGCCCAAATCATCGCACGACAACTGGCCAAACTTTGCCCCTGGTCATTGGTTTCGCTCAATTCTAAATACCAATGCCCTCTTCGCTCAGATAAATTGGCAATCTCGGCCTTAACCCACAAAGGCTGATTAAAGCTGAGCTGCAATTGTTGCTGCACTTGACCGAGCAGTTCGCTCAGGCTAAGGGCAGATTGATCTTTCGCATCGACGGAATCGACAGCAACAGGTGTTGGAACCAGCCCTGCCCCCAATAACTGACCGGTTGGCAACCAGGCCTGGAAAGGCGTTAAATCTTTATGTTCTGCTTCTGGTAAATACCACTTTTTCTTTAAGGGATCCCAACGCGCGCCCAAAGACTTGGCCTGTTCTTTTTGGGCAAAAGGTACTTCAAGATACAGCACGCCGCGCCTCCTGTTCCGCCATCCGCTCGGTTTCTATTTGCACTCGTTGATAAGCCTGTTGCAAAACCTCAATACCCGCATTAGGCAAGCAGGCCTGCTCGGATAAGCTCCGTCGCCATAAGCGTCCGCCAGGACAGCCGTGAAATAAGCCCATCATATGCCGAGTAATATGATTTAAGCGACCGCCGTTTTGCAAGTGCTGTTCAATATAAGGATAGATGGCCATTAAAACGTCACCGCGTGATAAAGCCGGACGCTGATCAGCATAAAATTCACCATCGACATCGGCCAGCAGATAAGGATTTTCATAAATCGCCCGTCCCATCATCACGCCATCGACGCCAACCAAGCCATCACATTCACATAAATGTGACTGGGCATCGGCTAGAGTTTTTAAACCACCATTGATACTAATCGCTAACTGGGGAAAATCCGCTTTAATTTGATGAACCCAGGTGTAGTTGAGGGGTGGCACATCGCGATTTTCCTTTGGCGATAAGCCTTGTAGCCAGGCTTTACGTGCATGAATGATCACCCCATCGACACCGGCCGCTACCAGGCCTGCTATAAATGCCGCTAAGGTTTGATAATCTTCTTGATCATCAATCCCAATCCGACATTTCACGGTCACCGGAATCGTCACTGCGTCCTTCATCGCAGCAACACCGTCAGCGACTAAAGCCGGATGCGCCATTAAACAGGCACCAATGAGATTATTCTGCACCCGATCACTGGGACAGCCGACATTCAGGTTAATTTCGTTATAGCCCCACTCTTCTCCCAGCTTAGCGCACTGAGCCAGTTCGTCAGGTTTTGATCCCCCCAACTGCAATACCACGGGCTTGTCAGCCGGATCGCGACCAATAAAACGCGGTAAATTATTGCCATAAATCATCGCTCCAGTGGTCACCATTTCAGAATAGAGCCACGCCTGCTGAGTCATTAAACGATGAAAATAACGGCAATGGCGATCCGTCCAATCGAGCATGGGCGCCACCGAGAATCCGTTGGCGCTGTTTGAATAAGAAGATGATAGTGTCACAAGGTTCTCAATAGTTCTCGTAATTAACAAGCTGGTTCCATTATAAACAAGTTGATTGCGCATAAAAGATCACTATTGCTAGTTTTTATCGCCATTTTTTGAGTGGAGTTCGTATAATAATTGCAATTTAAACCGAGTCATTGAGTAGGTTAATGCGACCGCACCGTTTTGACAGTATTGAATACGATTTTAGCCAACTGGCGAATCGCTTCACTTATGAGGAATTAATCGCGCATCTTCCAGAAATCCTGACTCGAGATCTGGACGATAACCTCTGTGTCTGTAATAGTATTGCCAAAAAACGCGTCATCCGAGCCATGCACGAAGGTGCCGGCTCAATGGCACAAATTCGCGAAGCTTGCATGGCGGGCGATGGTACTGGCTGTTGCAAATTACAACTAAAACACCTACTCGATGCCATCCAAAAACTAAAAGACGCTTAATGAACCCAAGCACACCCTTGTTACAGCTCCCCATTCCCAATCCGCGTGATTTTTGGTGCCTACCTTTAGGTGGCGTTGGTGAAATCGGCCAAAATATGATGCTCTATGGTCATGATGGTCATTATCTTATGGTCGATTGCGGCCTAGGCTTTGAGCCGATTAAGGGCTCAAGTATGCAATTTCAGCGGGTGATTGCTAACCCTGCCCCCTTAATGCCCTTCATCAGCAAGCTCAGTGGCATTGTCATTACCCACGGGCACGAAGACCATATTGGAGCGCTGGTACACTTGTGGCCCAAACTGCGCAAACCTATCTATGCCAGTCCGTTTGCGATGGCACTCATTCGGCGCAAATTTGCCGAAGCCGAATTATTGGATAAGGTGGAGCTGATCACCATTACACCCCATCAACACTACCAAATTGGGCCTTTCAATGTTAATTGGTTGCAGGTGACTCATTCGATTCCCCAATCACACAGCTTGGTTATCAACACGCCTTTAGGTTATGTATTACACACCGGTGACTGGAAAATTGACGCGAAACCCTTGGTGGATCAACCATTTAATCTGGCGGCTTTTAAAGACCTCGCCGGCCAAGATTTATTAGCGGTGGTAGCTGATTCAACCAATGCGATCAAGCCCGGTCAGACCGCCTCTGAAAGCGCCTGCTTCCCCGATCTATTAAAGCTGGTGCAAAACCAACCCGGTCGGGTGGTGGTGAGTTGTTTCAGTAGCAATATTGCCCGTCTAATTACCCTCGCCCGCGTTGCCAAAGCCAGTGGTCGCTTTTTTGCCCTAGCTGGGCGGGCGCTCGAAAATATGGTCGCCACCGCTCGTCAGTTGGGCTATTGGCCACAGGAGTTACAACCGATTGCGCTCAAAGATTTAGGCTATTTACCTAAAGATGAAGTGCTGTTAGTGACGACGGGTTCGCAAGGTGAACCTAACGCAGGTTTATGGCGGTTAGCCAAACAACAACATCGATTTTTAGAGTTGGATCCAGGTGACACCGTGATTTTCAGTGCGATTCGGATTCCCGATAACATCACCCGCATTCGTCAGTTAGAGCGGGCACTGATTCGATTACAACTGACCGTGATCCATGCCGAAGATCATCCGGAGCTTCATTTGCATGTTTCGGGTCACCCCCGTCAGGGCGATATGATTAAGCTCTACGAAGCCCTGCAACCCCCATTACTCATTCCAGTGCATGGCGAAGCGGAACATTTGAAGGCTCATAGTCATTTAGCCGAAAACTTGGGAATTCCGGTGTTACAAGGCGAGAACGGCGACCTATTCCGCTTTAAACCCTTTGTAAGCCTTGATAATCAGAAAGTTGCCACCGGCGTGCTCATTTTGGATGATGACTAATGCTAAGTTGGTTGAAACGCTTTAAATCGCCAACGCCGGTTTTAACACCTGCATTAGCAGGTCTGCAACAAGCAGACTGGTTGATTGTCTATGCCTCTCAATCCGGTAAAGCCAAAAAATTGGCTGAACAAACGGCCGAACAACTAGCACCAGCCAAGGTAGCCTTGATCAATTTAGGTGAGCTAAAGCCGGCTGACCTGGTATTTTTTAAGCGTATTTTATTCATTGTCGCAACATTTGGGGATGGTCGCGCCCCTGATCCAGCACTCCCCTTTGCCAAAAAAATGTCAAAAGCTCATTTGGATTTATCCCAGCTAAATTACGGGCTAATGGGCCTCGGTAATCGCCAATATGATGTGTTTTGTGCGTTTGGAAAATCACTCGATACTTGGTTGGTGGCACAGCAGGCTCAGCCGCTTTTTGAATCGATTTGGGTAGATCAAATGGATAAACAGGCTGTTTCTGAATGGTTTGAAGCTATTAGCCAGCAATGCGGTCCTGGTCACTTATAGTAGCCAAGTCAGCAAGGTTATTCAGATTAATCGGCGCTGTGCCGGTTACATTATGCTGAATGCTATGCTGGGGATAGTTAGCGACCATAGCATTTGACCAGATTTTGACAGCTCGACCTCCAGATTGTAAATAATCGCGTAATTCAGCTGATAATTCACTAGCGACCGCCAAATGCAAAGGTTCTAACTGGCCTTGATAAAAGCTTTGCACTAATTGGGGTTGATACTGTGCGACTAAATTTTGCAAATCCTTGAAGTAATTTGTCGGTACAGATGGCACATCAACCGGCCAGCACACCCAGTTATCTGCCAGCCCCGATTCCATGCCGCCCAATAAGCCCACCAATGGCCCGGCATAATCGAGTGCCATCACTTCAGAATCGGCGATAACAGGACAGCCTAACTGGTGATAGCGACTTAGGTTACGATTGGCACTTATCACAACAGGACCGTCAAATTCAGCTTGAACATCCGCCAATAGCCGTTCAATTAAATAACGCCCTTGATACTCAATCCAGCCTTTATCTTGCCCGCCCATGCGCTGGCCTCGCCCGCCAGCCAAAATCACAACACCAATCCGAGCAGGCCTGCTTACACTATTTGAAATCATACCAACCCTAGCGCACGAAAGGGTAAATAGCGTAACCTTCGCCCCGATTGAAACGTTTGATGAGGCGGAATTTGCACCCAACCATCGGCTTGGCAGAGACTAAACAGATGGCTAGCACCCTGCTCGACCAACGGAATAATGCCATCGGACGTTTCTTGCACCAACAACCATTGCATCTTCTGCTGAGGTACCGGCCATTCAAATGCGGCTGGCTGATTTTGAAACTCTAACCGACGTGCTGGCTCGTTGGTTGCCATTAGATTATGAATAACGCGATGCCCAATTAATGCCATCGACACCATGGCCGCGACCGGATTACCAGGTAAAGCGATTAACCAGGCCTGGTGCTCGGCGCTTATTTGGTTGCGTGCCAGACTAAAGGGTTTTGCAGGTTTCATGTTAATTTGCCAGGCATAGGATTCAGTCCAATCGGATAGCGCAGGACGAATCCAATCTCGCTTACCTACGGATGCCCCACCACTGGTAATGATCACATCATAGACTTGAGCTTGTGCCTTCAAAAAATCAGCAAGTTGGATAAACTTATCCGGTAAGCAGGCCTGGTCACTATCTAAACCCCACTCTGTTTGCAACCAAGCGGACAGCGTAACGGCATTGACATCATAATGTTGCCCTTGCTGACAGGATTCACCAAGTGGCACCAGTTCATTGCCATTAGACAAAATTAGCACCTTCAGCGGCTTTATAACCGTTACTGCATTGATACCGGCTGATGCTAGCAACCCAAGCGCCCTAGCGTGCAACATCTGGCCTTTTTTGACCAATAATTGACCAGGCTTTAAATCACTACCAACGGATTTAACGTTCCAACCCGCAGGCCAATCTTCAATGACAAGTTGTTTATTGGTATTGAATCTTGCCTGTTCAATCGGTACCACAGCATTGGCGCCCAAGGGCATTAGCGCACCGGTAGCAATGGGCATGGCACAACCCTCTGCTAATGTTTGCAACGGATCGCCGGCCCAGCAAGCCCCAACCACTTTTAGGCTGGCAAATTTATTAGCTGATAGGCTATTAAGTGCAAAACCGTCCATGGCACTGGACGCGTGTACGGGTAGCGCATGATTGGCAATATAATCTTGTGCTAAAACCCTTTTATTGGCGGCATAAAGGGGAATCGTCTCGGTTTTTATTCTCGGCAGCACGAGTCGATCAATTTGCTCAATTAGGGCATCATAGTCAATCGACTCAAAACCGGAGGATTTACAGCTTGGTTTGTTAGCAGCCAAGTTAAGCTGAGTGGATTCACAAATTTTCGTTTGAACGGAATTAGACATATCGTTGCTCCCAGGCCGACTTTACGCGTGATACAGCGGTTGCATAATCCGCTGACTCTAAGCCCATTAAGGCGACCGCTGCCGTTGCGATAATCGCAGCCTGCCCATAAACATCCTGCTTTTTGCCCAACCACAAGGCGTGCATATCTGCCAAACTCCAAGCATCAGGTCGCTCCTGGCGTTCGATTAATGCCGTCAGCTTTTGCTCTAATAGCGCGTTATTTTGCCAAGCATAAACAGTCGATAATGCATCGGGGCGCATTTCCGCTTCACCGCCTTCGCCTTTAAAAACGAAATTGGTGCCATAACCCATTGCTTGCGAAGTTTGCAAATGTAACTGTTCAACGCCCTTATGGAAAATCCCTTGCATGGCTACCGGTGCATTAAGAGGGTTGAGCAATTTTACGGCGGTATTAAACACGGTTCGAACACCAATTTCTTCTTTTAAATGCAAAATAGCACGCAAGGGTTCGGCAAACTGGGTTAAGGGCAAATAAACCAATTGCGGTGTTGCTAATAGCTGATGTGCATGGTTAATAGACGTGGCAATCGGCACCTCGAGTTCGGTTAAGAAGGCTTGCGCATAATGACGATTCGCAAACTGGCCTTGGTCACCGTGCAGTAAAATACCATATCCCATAGCGGCCAATAATTTCAGGCTTAACAAGTAATAAGGCGGGTAGCGCCATTTACCGGCATAGGCCGCCCAATCTAAATGCAAACCACTTGGGCAGGCCTGGTTATCTAAACCAAAAGACTGGCGAGCGCCTCTCACAAACCCAATTAACTCATCCGGTGTTTCGCCATTCGCACGCATCAGTAACAAAAACGCCCCAAGTTGTTTATTCGTCACCTCGCCCGCCAAAATCATCGCCAACGCCTGCTCCGCTTCGGCTTGCGTTAGTGGACGGCGGGTTTTTGGACCTTTGCCGAGGATACGTAAGAATTCAGCAAAAGGATGATCAGCCATAGCGCACCGCCTGTTCTGGCGCAGACGTTTGCATGGCCAGCGTCGCCATATCAATACACACGCTCGGTTCAACACATTGAACCACTCGGCCAATGATCATTAAAGCTGGAGCTTGAATGCCTGCTAAGGCAACCTGCTCGGTCGCTTGATCTAGATCGGTTACCAACACCCTTTGATTAGAGCGTGTTCCGTTTTCAATGATAGCCATCGGTGTCGCAGGATCCATGCCGTGATCGATTAACTGCTGGGTGATAATCTCAACATTACTCAGCCCCATATAAATTACTAAGGTTTGATTTGGATCAACCAAACAATCCCAGTCTAAATCGACAATACCTTGGCGCGTATGACCGGTGACCAGCTTGACCGATTGCGCAAACTCACGATGGGTTAGCGGAATACCGGTCGAAGCCGCAATCCCCGATGCCGATGAAATTCCTGGCACCACCGTACAGGTTACCCCGTGCTCACGCAACAAGGCTTGTTCTTCGGCACCCCGGCCAAAAATATAAGGGTCGCCACCTTTTAAGCGAATCACCTTTTTGCCTTGCTTCGCCAAATCAACCAGCAATTGATTAATCTGATCTTGCGGCAAGGTGTGATTCGACATGGCTTTGCCCACATAAATTCGTTCCGCTTCTCGGCGCGTTAAATTGATAATATCCTCCGACACCAAACGGTCATAGACAATCACATCAGCGGTTTGCAAAATGCGCAGGGCTTTAATAGTTAATAAATCAGGATCTCCCGGTCCCGCCCCAACTAAAAACACTTCGCCGGTAGGCGTGGCATGGCCTGCAAAGGCTTGGGCGCAAATTTGTCTTGCCTCATCCCAGCGACCTTCTAGGGCGGTTTGATAAAACGCACTGTTTAATAGATTTTGCCAAAAATGCTTGCGCTCCTCTTCCTCAATCAGCGGATTGTATTGCTGTCGCAATTGGCGCAGTAATAGCGCCACTTCACCCAAGCGTGTTGGTAAAGCTTGCTCTAATTGCACGCGTAAATGACGTGCAAAGGTGGGCGAACGCCCGCCTGTAGACACCGCCACCGTAATCGGGCCGCGTTGTAAAATACTGGGAAGAATGTAATCGCACAACTTGGTTTGGTCAGCAATATTCACCGCGATGCCTAACTCGGTAGCTGAGGCATGCACCGCTTCATTGACAGCCTGATCATCAGTGGCAGCCAACACTAACTTTGCACCAATCAGTAAGCCCGGCTCAAATACGCAAGGCTGCCAGCTCACTAAGCCTGCTTGATGCATCCGTGCCATTTCGCCCTTCAGTTCTGGAGAGATAATTTCAACCTTGGCGCCCGCTTGGATAAATAAATCCGATTTACGAGCAGCAATCGTGCCGCCGCCAATCACGCAGACTTTTTCACCTTTTAAACGCATAAAAATTGGTAAATAATCCATCTCAGCCTCCTTGGGCGATCAACGCTTTTAATTCAGGGATACAGGAGCCACAATTGGTCCCGGCACCGGTTTTTTCGCCCAATTTGTCAAGCGTTGCGCCACCTTCTTTAATGGCGTCACAAAGGGTCTTTTCACCCACTTGAAAACAACTGCAAATCGTTGCGCCGGCATCGACCTTATCAACGGCCAAGCCACTTAATAATCCGTAGCGGTCGCTGTCATTTAATAAGGTTTGATTCAATAAACTACTCACCCAGTCATAAGGTGGCTGTAAACGCAGATTCGGTGCCACAAACAACGCGGCTACTAACCCGTCCTGCAGGTCCAACCAAGCAAAACGAACAACACCCAGTGCCTCATCCTCAAAACACAAGTCAGGTTCATTAAGCTGAGGCTGGTTAGATTGCCAAGTTGATAAGTCAAAGCCTTGGGTATCGGCTAAATGCCAAAACACACCATTTTCTTTTGGAACCTTGACCCAATAACCGAGGTTTTCTGCAGGTTGCCAATCAAAATCTTTGGTCCAATAGCCAGCACGAAATGCCGCTGGCCAGGCCGTAATATTCACCACCGCATGCTTACTTTCAGGCTGTCCTGATAAAGGGTCAGTATGGGCGGGAATTAATCGATCTACTCGACCATGTTTGGCATAAACGCCGGTCCAGTGCATAGGTACAAACACCTGTCCCTTCACGAGACCTGTATCACATTCAACCGGTAAAATCAGTTTGCCAAGGCGGGAGGTGACCATAGCTAAATCACCTGTAACTAAGCCGCATTGTTGTGCATCATCCGGATGCATACTTAATCGTGGTTCATCACGATGTTGCAGCAGTTTTGGCGTTTTTGCCGTTCGCGTCATAGTGTGCCACTGGTCACGATAACGCCCGGTATTTAATACAAACGGATAATCATTTGAGGGAGATTCTTTGGGTAACTGCGGGGTAATTGCGATAAATTTGGCGCGTCGATTAGGAGTAAAAAACTGACCATCCTCAAACAGGCGTTTTAGTCCGTTGGGGTAATCTGCCGTCACCGGCCATTGAATGGGTTGCAGGTTTTGATACTCCGGTTCAGTCAACGATTGCAAACCCGATAAATCAAAATCACGACGACTCAACAAACCATCATTCTCAAAAGCCGACAAGGCCACATGTTCCTTAAAAACACCAAAGGGCGAGACATAGTTAAACGCCTGTTCAAAGCCCATTTTTTGCGCCACCTGACAAATCCACCACCAATCAGGTTTGGCTTGACCAGGTGCGGATAAAAACGCACGCTGGCGCGAAATTGTGCGATCCGAATTGGTCACCGTGCCATCTTTCTCACCCCAAGCGGCGGCTGGCAAGAGGATATTGGCACAACGCGTGGTATCGGTATCGGCCACCGCATCAGAGACCACTACGCAAGCACATTTTTCGAGTGCGCGCCTTACAAAATCGGCATCCGGCATAGTCACCACCGGATTGGTGTGCATAATCCAAATCGCTTTGACTTTGCCAGCATCCACCGCTTGAAACAAATCCACCGCTTTTAAACCATTTTGCTGCGCCATGTTTTCAGCTTGCCAAAATCGCTCAACCCGATCAATGGCAGCTGGATCATTAAAATCCATATGCGCGGCCAGTTGATTGGCCAAACCACCTACTTCACGCCCGCCCATGGCATTGGGTTGACCAGTAATCGAAAAAGGGCCTGCGCCTGGCTTGCCAATTCGCCCCGTAGCTAGGTGCACATTAATAATGGCATTCGATTTATCAACGCCAGACGAAGATTGATTCACGCCCTGAGAATAAAAAGTCACCGTGCGTGGCGTTTGTGCAAACCACGCAAAAAATTTATTTAAATCGGATTCGCTAACGCCACAATCCGCAGCTAAAACGGCAAGATCGGTGTCGGCGGTTGCCTCAGCTTGAGCTAGCGCCAACACAAAGCCTTCGGTGTGCTCAATAATAAATCGCGCATCAAGGCAATCCTGTTTGGCAAGATAGGCCAATAACCCATTGAAAAGTAATGCATCAGTACCCGGTTTGATCGCTAAATGTAAATCAGCTAAATCACAGGTAGCGGTACGTCTTGGGTCAATAACCACCACTTTTTTATGCGGATTATCACGTTTAGCTTGGGTCATTTTTTGATACAAAATCGGATGCGCCCAAGCGGCATTCGAGCCGACCAACACTAATAAATCGGCAAGCGCCAAATCTTCATAACTGCAAGGCACAGCATCGGCACCAAAGGCACGCTTGTAACCGACCACCGCCGACGCCATACACAAGCGTGAATTCGTATCAATGTTGGCGGTACCCATAAAGCCTTTGATCAACTTATTGGCGACATAATAATCTTCAGTCAGCAACTGCCCAGAAACATAAAAGGCCACCGCATCGGGACCATGTTCGGCAATCACTTGCTTAAATTCGTCGGCTATGCGAGTGCAGGCTTGGTCAATAGAGACAGCAACACCATTAATCTGCGGTTCAAGCAAGCGTCCACGACTATCCAGTGTTTCAGCTAAGGCGCTACCCTTAACACACAGCTTACCGGCATTGGCTGGGTGTTGTTGGTCGCCACGACATAACCAGGCCTGGTTGTTACGCTGCATCTCAACCCCACAGCCCACTCCACAATAGGGGCAGGTTGTGTTGATGAGTGTCGCATCAGCAGGCCTGGTGGCTAAGGCTGCGCGACCCATACCGCCTCCTCACCCATAGCACCCCGAATGTCTACTGGATAGGTTTTTAATCGTACCGCTGGGTTTTCTAAACATTCGCCCGTGGCTAAATCATAGTGTTCTTTGTAAAGCGGTGAAGCCACTACCAGCTGACCTTTGATGCTTCCCACGATTCCACGCGACATGACACTGGCTTGGCCAATCGGGTCAAAGTTATCCAACGCGTATACTCGATCTCTTACATAAAACAGGGCAATTGGGATGCTATCTAGTAATGCAGGAACGCCCGCATCTTCAATTAAATCAGTAAGTTGGCATATCTTTTTAAAGTCTGACATACAACCTCCTACACCAATTCCAAGGCGATCGATTCCAATCGCTCTTGCGCGGTAGCTGGTCGTAATTGCCCACGTTCACGTACATAAACTTGATTCGGATCGCGTTCATCAGCATTGACAAAGTTATAAAATAATTTGGCTTTTTCAGGATCTTCCACAGCGCGTTTCCAGTCACATTCATAACTATCAATCAACGCTTGCATTTGTTCCTCAAGCTGGGCGGCAATCCCCAGTGAGTCGTCAATAACGACCTGTTGCACATAGGCTAGTCCGCCTTCGAGGTTTTCTAGCCAGGTCGAAGTGCGCTGCAAACGATCCGCGGTTTGGATATAAAACATAATAAAGCGATCGATGTATTTAAAGAGCGTTTCACGGTCGAGACCCACCGCAAATAAATCGGCATGGCGTGGTTTCATACCGCCGTTACCACAGACAAACAGATTCCAGCCATTTTCAGTCGCGATAACCCCAACATCTTTAGCTTGGGCTTCGGCACATTCACGCGTACAGCCTGACACACCCATTTTAAATTTATGCGGTGCGCGTACGCCTTTGTAGCGGTTCTCAATATCAATCGCCAGTTGAACCGAATCATCAATGCCATAACGACACCAGGTCGATCCAACGCAGGATTTAACCGTACGTAATGCCTTCGCATAGGCTTGGCCTGATTCAAAACCACCCGCAATTAACCGCGACCAAATAGCCGGAAGGTCACTTAATTGCGCACCAAATAACACAATACGTTGGCCACCATTAATTTTGGTATACAGGTTATAGTCGGTCGCAACCTGCCCCAACAAAACCAGTTTTTGTGGCGTAATTTCGCCACCGGGTACGCGCGGAATCACCGAATAGGTACCATCTTTTTGCATATTGCCTAAGTAGCGGTCATTGGTGTCTTGTAGTGGAATGTTTTTCTTATCAAAGGCATAGGCATTCCATACCGAACCTAAAATGGACGCCACGGCGGGTTTACAAACTTCACACCCATCACCTTCACCATGTGCGGCCAGTAATTCATCAAAGCTTTGGTAGCCATTGACCCGCACTAGGTGATAGAGCTCTTGACGCGTATAGGGGAAGTGTTCACAGATGGCTTTTGATACTGCAACACCGCGTTTTTCCAGCTCATTATTAAGGACGCTAGTAATTAGTTGCGTACATCCGCCACACCCAGTACAGGCTTGAGTACAGGCTTTAATGTCGGCTAGATTAGCGGCGCCATTATCTAGGGCGGTAATGAGGTCTTGTTTGGAAACATCGTAGCAAGAACAAAGCTGGGCGGTTAGCGGCAAGGCATCTGGACCTAAGCCAACTTTTTCACCCGAAAATGATGGCAAAATTAATTGTTCTGGGTGCTCCGGCAGGGCCATATCATTAAGCTTGAGTTGCAGCAGGTTGCCATAATCTTCGGTATCCCCTACTAACACAGCGCCTAAGAGTTTTTTACCGTCCGACGATACCACCAGCTTTTTATAAATTTCTTGCGGACCGTTTTCATAGATATAGGATTTGGCATCTTCATCCGTACCATGTGGGTCACCAATCGAGGCAACATCAACTCCCATGAGCTTAAGCTTGGTGGACATATCCGCGCCAACAAACTGTGCCGGCTTATGATTCAACTGATCAACCACGGCTTGTGCCATCGCATAACCTGGCGCCACTAACCCATAAATCATGCCTTCATGTAAAGCACATTCACCAATCGCATAGATATGTGGATCAGAGGTTAAACACTGATTATTGATGACAATACCGCCACGGGGTCCTTTCACCAGACCTGCGACATCGGCTAATTCATCGCGAGGACGAATACCGGCTGAGAATAATACAAAATCCGTTTCTAATGATTCGCCGTCGGCAAACACCAAGCGATGCCGCGACTGTTTGCCATCTTCAATGACCTGGGTGGCTTTAGAGGTATGCACGCCAACGCCTAATTGCATTATTTTGCGTTTTAGAACAGCCGCGCCGCCCTCGTCCAACTGGACAGGCATAAGCCGTGGCGCAAACTCCACTACATGACTTTCTAACCCCAAATCAACCAAGGCTTTGGCGGCTTCGAGCCCTAATAAACCACCGCCAATTACCACGCCCGTTTTCGAGGTTTGTGCCGCCGTTTTCATAGCTTCTAAATCTTCAATGGTACGATAGACCAAGCAGGCTTCGCGGTCATTCCCCGGAATCGGTGGCACGAACGCGTAAGAGCCGGTAGCTAAGACTAACACATCGTAATCCATAACCAGGCCTGCCTGAGTGGTTATCGTTTTAGCCGCATTATCAACACCAACCACTTTTTCATTTAAACGGATATCAATGCCGTTTTCGGCATAAAAACCCACGGGTACTAACGACAAGTCCTCGGCCGTTTTGCCCGAGAAATATGAGGATAAATGCACCCGGTCATAAGCCACGCGGGATTCTTCACCAAATACGGTAACATTAAAATCATGGAAGCCTGCCGACTTTACCATGCGTTCTAAAAAGGCATGACCAACCATGCCATTGCCGACTACCACTAATTTTGTTTTCATGCTGCTATCCTCTCAAAATAGGCCTGGCCAAATAACAAGGCACTGCGCTGTTGTGCTGCAACCTGCGTCTGTTGTTGATACAGGTCAAACAACCAATTGGCGTCTTGGGTGTTACCTAATAAAATGGCACTGGCGATACGCCCCTCGACCAACACCAGCTTGCGATAAATACCTTGGGTCGGATCTTGAAATACCAAATGATCCCCTTGTTGATTAGGTTCACCAAACGAAAACACCTCAACCCCCGATACTTTCAAGCGCGTAGCACTTAATTGATGTGCAAATGGCTGGGTTGGCTTATGCATTAACTGATCGGCCAAAATACTGGCTTGGCGATAAATGGGCGCAACAAGGCCAAAGGTTTGCTGTTCAAACTCACAACACTCACCTAACGCAAAAACACCTGCTGCCGAGGTTTGTAATTCACCATCAACCACAATCCCTTTGTTAACCAGCAGGCCTGCTTGGTTGGCCAGCGCGGTGTTAGGCACAATGCCCACTGCCATAACAATCGCTTTCGCTGAGAGCTCTTCACCTTTATTAAGACGAACGCCGGCCACCTCTGTACCACCGTGTATCTCATCAAGTTGACGATTCAGCACAAACTGAATCCCTTGTTTCTGCAAGGATCTTTGGAGTTGTTGGCCAGCATTGAAATCGAGCTGCTGGCTTAAAATACGATCTGAACGATGAACAACCGTTACCAGATGACCCTGCATGACTAAACCATAAGCCGCTTCTAAACCTAGCAGGCCTGCGCCTACGACCAACACGGGTCGAGAGTCATTAACATCAATCGATTGCAGTGCCTTGGCATCGGCACAATCACGAAAACAATAGGTACCGGGAATTTTGGCCCCAGGTATGTTTAACCGCTGAGCATTAGAACCCGTAGCGATAACGCAATAATCATAGGCAAGCACGTCACCACTAGCGGTGGTAACACAACGGCATATTGGGTCTAACTCGGTTACCTGACAACCCAAACGCATCTTAATACCCTGCTGATCAAACCAGGTCTGGTTGTGACTGGTGATGCTGTCCAAGGTTTTTTCACCACTGAGCACATAAGACAATAAGATACGGTTATAGCCAGCTGTTGATTCGCCACTTAATACTTCAATGGCATAGTGTTGCGTAGCATGGCGTTTAACCAGCTCATCGAGCAATCGCATGCTGGCCATGCCCAGGCCAATAATGATGAGTCTAGGTTTTTTGGCGTATTGCATTACGCCCTCCTTTTTTCAAAAACAAAAAAAGGCGTCCATTAATCCCGCATAGTGCGAAATTAATGGACGCCTTTGTCCAAAATTAAGATTGTCGTTTAAATTATAACTATTAATACTAAAGCAGGGTGCGTGCCAAACAAGCCACCCCAATTTTTGTTATATTAAACAATAACTTAAAAATTAGCAAATCTCCTAGAGCCGAGTATTTTGATTACTATTGGTGCACAGCTGCACCAATAAAATTAATTTTTTCGTTATTACAATTCTGTTTTAGCCTGTTTTTCATACAAAAAACTTAATACTTGTTGACGATAACGGTTGTAATCAGCATCTTCAGTTAAAACAACGCGATTTCTTGGGCGAGTCAATTTAATATCAGCTATTTCACCGATAGTTGCTGCAGGACCATTGGTCATCATCACAATCCGATCCGATAATAAAACTGCCTCATCAACGTCATGCGTAATCATAATCACCGTGTTATTTAACTCATTCTGAATCTCCATTAAAGAGTCCTGCAGATGCGCGCGTGTTAGGGCATCTAGTGCGCCAAATGGTTCATCCATCAACAATACTTTTGGTTGCATTGATAAGGCACGTGCAATACCAACACGTTGCTTCATACCGCCAGAAATTTCATCAGGGCGTTTATGCATGGCATGATCCATATGCACTAATTTAAGGTTGTGCTCAATCCAATCTTTGATTTCGCCTTTACTAGCATTTTTCATAACTTGTTTTACAGCTAATTCAACATTTTGGTAGGCCGTCATCCAAGGTAACAGTGAGTGGTTTTGAAACACAACAGCTCTTTCAGGCCCGGGCTGATTAACCTCTCGACCTTCAAGGATTACGCCGCCTTTTGTAGCTTGATAAAGTCCTGCGACTATGTTTAAAACCGTTGATTTTCCGCAACCAGAATGACCAATCAATGAAATAAATTCCCCTTTAGCTATCTTAAGATTTATGTTTTGTATTGCAACAAAAGGTACTGTTGGTGTTGGGAATGCAATTTCCACATCCGTTAATTCTAAATATGCGTCCATTCTTTTCTCCTAAAATTAACGAAGTACGGCTGATTTATCCCAAGAAACAAACTTTTGCAATACCAGCATCAGTCGATCTAACAAAAACCCTATCAGACCTATAACTAATACAGCAACCATGATACGTGACATAGATTCTGAGCTACCGTTTTGAAATTGATCCCAAATGAACTTGCCTAACCCGGGCGATTGAGAGAGCATTTCTGCCGCTATTAGAACCATCCAAGCAATACCTAAGGATATTCGCAAACCCGTAAAAATCATAGGAATGGCGGATGGGATAAGAATTTTTATGACATGGGTCCAGGGGTTAAGGTTGAGTACTTTAGACACGTTTAATAGGTCTTTACTCGCCGTAGCTACCCCTACCGCTGTATTAATAATTGTTGACCAAATTGAACTCAATAGAACAGTAATGGCTGAAACAATGAATGCCGTTTGAAATAATGGACTATCACTCACATAAACAGCACTCACAACAAGTGTTACCAATGGCAACCAGGCCAAAGGGGACACGGGTTTAAATAACTGAATAATTGGATTCACAGCACGATAAAGTCCGTCCGACATACCAATCATTATGCCAATTGGAATAGCAATCAACGAGCCAATTAAAAACGCGGTAAAAACGGTAAAAAGCGATGTCTTGATTTGGTCAATAAAAGTAGGCGCACCGGTATAGGGGCGTAAAGTTGGAATAAAATCAGGGTCCACTGCCATCCTGGCAGTGTGCCTTTCGGCTTGACGCTCATAAAAAGCTTCAGCCCTTTCTTTTTCAGTTCTATGCTCATCTAAAAGATTATTAAATTGCTGATAAACTTCAATAGGTCCAGGAAAGTTTCCAAGTGACGTCTCAATGTTTTTTGAAGCCCCCGACCAAAGCATCAAAAAAACCAACAATCCTATAACCGGGAGTCCAAGCTGTTTAAAAATTTGTAACACTTGCTGTTTTGGATTTTGACCTTTTGCTAAATTCGCATAAGGTTCAATAAATAAGGGAAGTTTCATATATTATCCTTATGGGTAAGTGTTAAGCTCACCCGTTCCTCCTGAATCTATACCTTATCGGCACCTTTTAAACCAATCTCGAACTGTTTAAGATAGTCATTAGGTTTAAGGCCATCGTAAGTAATGCCATCAATAAATTCATCAGTTGCTGGTTTGAAACCCGTCTCGATTGAAAAGTCTGGAAATTCAGACGCCGTAAACTTACCTTCTTTTATAAGCTCATTAGCTGCAATTTGATAAATATCTGGACGATAAACTTGTTGCGCTATTTCGTGATACCAGTCGTCTGATTTTTGCTCACTAATTTGACCCCAGCGACGCATTTGCGTTAAGAACCAAACAGCATCAGAATAAAAAGGATATGTAGCATGATTACGGAAGAAGATATTGAAGTCTGGTTCTGAACGTTGATCGCCTTTCTCATACTCAAACGTGCCCGTCATGGAGTTTGCAATAACTGCCTCGTCAGCACCAACGTAAATCGGTCTTGCAAGAATTTTGACCGCCTCTTTTCGGTTAGCATTGTCATTTTCATCTAACCACCGAGCCGCTCTTAATAATGCTTTTACCATACGAATAGTTGTGTTTGGGTACTGCTCATAAAAATCTTTGCGCATACCAAAAACCTTTTCGGGATTATTGCGCCAAATATTGTTATTTGAAATAACAGGTACACCAATGTTGCGAAAGACAGCCTGCTGATTCCAAGGCTCACCTACACAGTAACCATGAATCGTTCCGGCATCCATAGTGGCGGGCATCTGTGGCGGAGGAGTAACAGATAGCTGTGCTTGTGAGTCAATAGTACCAGAAGTATCGCCTCTATCAGGTGCGTAAAAACCTGGATGAATACCACCGGCTGCTAACCAATATCTCAACTCATAATTATGTGTTGAAACTGGAAACACCATACCCATTCGAAAGGATTCTCCGCGGTTGTTTAGGTTTTCTATGGCGGGAATTAAAGCTTTTGCTGAGATCGGATGAATGGGCTTATCATTTTCATCAAGTTTAATATATGGCCGCATATCATTCCAAATGCTATTTGAAACTGTTATTGCATTTCCGTTTAAGTCCATTGAAAAAGGTGTTATCAGCTCGGCGTTATTTCCATAACCTATTGTTGCAGCAATAGCTTGACCAGGTAACATATGAGCGCCATCCAGTGCGCCAGACACAACACCATCAACTAAAACACGCCAATTTGCCTGCGCCTCTAATGTGACATAAAGACCCTCATCTTCAAAAAAGCCTTTTTCATAAGCAATGGCGAGCGGTGCCATATCGGTTAACTTTATAAAACCTAGTTTTAATTCTTCCTTTTCAGGAAATCCAACACTTGCTTGTGCTACATTTATTAGGCTTGAGGCACTACTTGCGCCAATTGCACTTAATATAGCCGCTTTTAAAAGGTTTCTTCTAGAAATAGTCGTATTTTTCATGTCAATCGTCTCCAAGGTTGAGGCAAAAAAAAACGCCCATTCCTCCCAGCTAGAGCTGAGAAGAATGGACGCCTTTGTCCAGAAATATTCTATTGTAGAATCAATAGCTACTGAAATTTAAACACATTTCATGCCAATTTTACAAATTTAAAATAAAAATCTATAAAATCCTATAAGCCCATGATTTTAATTCTATTTCAAATTAAAGGACGTCTGTCAAAGTGGATGAATATAGAAAAATAACAGAATTATTGCACCATAATCGCAATAATGCACCACTTTTGAACGTATTTTAATTAGCCAATATGGCAGTTAGACGAGCTGCTGTAACAATTGCTTGGCAAGATCAACCATCTTTAAACCACTCTTCATTGCTTGATTACGCATAAATTGATGCGCTTGCTCTTCGGTAATATGTTTTTTAATCATTAACAAGGCTTTTGCACGCTCAATAAAACGTCGATCAAGCAAAGTTTGTTTTGCCAACATCAACTCGGCTTCTACGGCACCCAATTGAACCGCTTGTTCATGAAGTTGTTCAAGTAACAAGCGAGAAACACCCCTCACCCGCATGACCCGCTCATCCACCTGTTGCTTTAGTTGTGAATCTAGACCGCTAAGATGATTACTTGTTGTACTGGCACTCCCGAAGGCCTCATCGGCTGCCATTTTTTTGGCACAGATAATTTGCAAATAACTAATCAGGTCGTCTTCTAACGCTTGAAAGCCATCAATACGTTGAGTCATCAAATCAAACCAGCCTTCGGCCAGTGCTAAACTATTATGGGCGCTATTATGAGTAGACGCGCTAACTCGATCCCGCCATTGTTCAAGATGCGCTCGGTAAGGCTGTTGCTTAAGTTGTTCAAGCTGCGCTATTTGAGCATCGGTGGCAAAGCTACGCACTAACTGAAAGGCTTGCCATTGTTGATCAATTCTTGTCTTCAAGGCCGCTGTAAGTTGAGCGCTTTGGGTTCTGGCACGCGAACCGAGAACTACCACTCCCAAGGCCCGCTCTTGCCCTGCCAACTCCTTGGCCTGCATAAAATTAAATAAAGCCAACATACCACGGGCAATATCAGCATCCAGTGCCTGCTCTGCCAGTTCAAACACAAAAGCAAGCGCTGACGCAATAATGCTAGAAAAATCATCAATGGCTTGATCAGTTTTGATCTCACGCGTATCAATCTGTTCTCGCAAATTGACCAGATGATTTAATGTTTCCAAAAAATGCGCTAATTTAATATAGACACTGCTGGGTAGTGCGTGTTGCTCCATCTGCGCCTGCCAAACCTCAACGGCTTGCAAAAACCGCATTTGATCGTCAGCAAACTGCTTTCGATAGGCATCAACCCTTGACGCATAGAGTATGTTTTGTGGATCAACCAACAGCAAACTGTTTGACCCTCTTTCGAGCTGAAGTGCGTGTACCAATTTACGCAATGGCCGAACGATTTCCATGCTCGAAAACAAAAAAGACAAGGCTAATTGTTGTGACGCCTGGGCACGAGTTAACAAGTTTTGTAGATTTTCTTGCAACATGGTTTTGGCCTGCTTAAAAGGGCTTATAGTAAATTATCAGTTAATAACAAGCAAAATTTATACCGTAATAGCCAAGACCATAGGAGCTATTAAAACTTTACAGCCCACAACATTTTTTAAATTTTTTACCCGAATCACAAAGACACGAATCATTGCGACCCAAGTTCATTTTATAGCGATTCACTTCACCCTTGTCATACAGCCACTGCCCTTGCGCATTTTGCACAAACTCACTGCGTTCATGCAGACAATACGGCACGCCCTGCTCTAAATGATAGGCTTTAAATTCGACCTGATGCCCCTGTGCACTCACAATTTCCAACCGACACCAAATTAACCCGCGCAACCAGGCCTGGGTGGCTTCATCCATCGGCTCAGGATTAGTTTCTGTTAAAGCCAAATAAGCAAAGTCCTTACGCTCAAACGCGGCATAGCGTGAACGCATTAACTCTTCAGGAGTGGTCACGGTGTTTTGCAGTTGAGTTTTGATTTGGTAGCACAAATGATGGAGAAATTTTAAGTTAGAGATAAACTAGAGTAATGATGGTGCCCAGGGCCGGAGTCGAACCGGCACGCCACTTCTGGCGAGGGATTTTAAGTTTGAGTTACACGCTAGCCTATGTAGCCGTAAGTAGGTGCATATTATATCAACACGCCCCACAATACAAGCATTCGCAAGGGATTTCTGTATAAATTAACTGCATACCAAGTGCATACTAGGTGCAAAAGTTTGCAATTTTTCGGCTTAATAAAATCAATAGGTTATAAAGGTGGGTGCATACAGACTGCATACAAATATTGATTATTTTTGATTAACCCCACTTATCAAAAAGCAGGGTTATAAGGCGGGATTACTTCCAGGTGTAAGGGTTGCTTACAGTTGATGAAATGTGAGCAAGTTTGTTTTTGATTAAGGCCATCTGTTCAAATGCTTTCTTAACAGGTGCATCATAGCCGCGTGTGGGATTAAACCCGCCGCCTTTAGCCGTGTTATGTGCAAGCCGCCATTGGTGTAACTTCTTCTCAAACTCAAAGCCCTTTTGCAATTGCTCAAAGTCACTGGCCACTTTATTAACAAAATCTATGTATTCCTTTTCCAGCTTCTTAGCTAGCTTGTAGGCTTTTTCGGCTTCGACTTGTTCGCGTTGGGCTTTGGCTTCTTCTTCCTGCTCTTTTGCGAGTTCAAGCTGTGCAGTAAGGCGGGATAATTTGCGCTCTGCCTGCTCGGTTTCTTGCTCGATAACATCAAGCTTTGATTCGTTTTGCAAGTTGGCCTGCCATTGGTCATTTAGCCCGGCTAGGTGTTCTTGTGTGTCTTCAATCTGTTCTTGAATTTGTGCAACTGATACCATGCTCATAATGGATTAAAACCTCTTATTTTTACCATTCGTTTAACGCGGCTAAGTCATAACCACGGCTCTTTTTAGTGTTGATGATAGCGCCTGCTATTGAGTTCACTAGGTCATCATGTGCGCCGGGTGCATGGTCTATGGAATCACGACCGCCCCGGCTGGTTTTACGCTCTAATGTCGTAAACTGGTTGATTATGTCGGGTAGGTCTAACAACTCCACCCGGCACGAATTAATTAAGGGTAAGGTGTCGCGGTATAGGTCGCTTCTAGGTCGGTCGCTTATTAGGTACTCAATACCGCTATTTCTAAATAATTCACGCGGGAATTCTCCACCGTAGCGGTCGCCTGTCACCGACTTAATGCGGTATAGGTGCAATAGTTCTGCAAAGTCTTTAACAACCGCATCAGGGCTAAACGGTGGCTTAACGGATCGCACCGCATCAAGCACAACCGTTTCATTCTCTCGGTGTGTGATGGCCAAAGTCCAGGCATCTTTTGAGCCGCCGCTTGGGTCTGTAAATGCTGAGTAATTAACGCCGTTTATCGGTGGCAACTCTAGGCGGTTCGGAACGGTGCAATTCTCGATTGATTCGCGGCTTATAAAGGTTTCTATGTCGGTTCTAAATTGGGCTAGGTACTCAGCTTTAGCCGCGCTTGGGTCGCGTTGCATGGCCTTTTCTATAAGCTTCTCTGATAGTGCCGGGTTCATGGTTCGGCTAGGTGCTTGAGCGACTAGGATTTCTTTATCATCTTGAGCAAAATAACGCTTGTAATGCTCCCATAATGCGCCGCGTCTGCTGTATGGGCTACTCAGTGCAATAAGCTTGCCGTTAAGCGTGGCCATTGCCGGGCGTAAGGCGTTTAAGACTTCAAAGTCTGGATTAGCTGAATCCTCTGATCTCCAAAAGGCGATTTCATCAGCAATGATACAAGGCACGGAATAACCACGAACAGACCTAAAGCTAGCCGTGCCAACTTCTATAGCACATCGGTTGCTTAACTCTATGCTTTCTTTATCCTCACGAATAATTAAGCTTTTAAGCATCGGGTTACCATTCAATAGGCCGCTAATGTATCTAAAAGCTGATCTGGCCTGCTTACGGTCAGCCGCAATGAGCATAACGGTTGCTATTTCACCCGGTGCTAGTTTCTCTTTATGGTTGTTAAATAGGGCTTCATAAATGGCTAGTAAGGCGCTTATATTGGTTTTGCCGCCACGTCTGCCAACAACTAGCCATAACTCATCATGTGGGGCATCTGGTAGGCTGTCGCGGCCTGTTAGTTGTTTGAATGTATCCGCTTCTTTATCGGTTAAAGGTAGGCCATAAAAACCGCTTAATAATGCTCTCCAGGCGTTCCAGGTGTCACCCGCAAAGGTTTCACCGAATAGCTGAGGGTCATTCATTAGGTCGCGAATTGTCACCATCTCAAGCGCCTTTAGACTTCGATTCTATAAAATCGTTTAGGGTTATTGCTTCTTGTTTTTTGCGCTCAATGCCTAGCATTCTGAATAGTCCGATTAATGTATTAACCGATTGAGCATATACGCCGGGGTCAAAATCTTTTCCGAGTGCCATGTCTTCTTCTTGTTTTTTCAAGTTGTACTCGATAAACAAAGCACGACTGCATAGGGCGCGTTGCTGATAACTCAGATTCTTAAAGCCGCCTAAATCGTCTGTTAGTTCCTTATAGCGTTCCTTTAAATCACGGGCTACCCCGGTTCGGCCGTCTAAGCCCTCTAACCAGTTCTCAGTAAATTTGATTGGTATGCGCTGGTAACTGCCGTGCATAAGCATTCCTAATAGGGTTATAAACTAGGTCTATTATACCTCTATCTAGCGACTAATCAACAACAAATAACTAATAAATTCAATGGCTTAAGTGTATTCTGTAGTATTCTGAAATAGTCTGTATTGCATACTAGATTGCATACAAGTTGCTTGAGGTGCATAAAATAAGGCTTACCAGGGGATTAAGTATCTTTTGCTTTTGGGTAGGGGTTTTTTTAGGTCGTGAATTTTGTATAAAATTTATACAACCGTTTTTACCTTGCTTTTAATGATGAATCAAGTTCTAAGCTATTGATTTGATTGGCTAATAATTTTATCAAGCCCATAATCTGTTGGTTTTGTCCAATTTAGGCATAACCTCACGCTGTCCAGTTTGGGCATAGTTCACTTATTCTGGTTAGCCATTTAGGTTTTACTGATAACACGCAAAACATTAAAGCTTAAACTTTTGGCATTTGAAAGGCTGAAACAATATTTAACTTCCATAGCTTTGTGGTAGCGGATAACAAAAAACCCCAATTAAGGGGCTTAGGTGTTCAGGCCTAGTGATTCTATGAGCTGAGTTGTCATAGTAAATTTTTTAGAATGTTATCCCAAGCCTTTTCTGAGCGTTCCTCTAGCCCGGCTTCCCAATCCTTAATCACCTTAAGGTCAAAATCTATTTTGCTTGGTATGTGCCAACTTTTCTGCCAATAGTTCATACCGCCCATAGTGCCCTCAATTAACTCTTTGCGCTCAATGAGCAGGCCATCTTTAACCATTGTTCTTAGTGTCCGGTAAAGGCTAACTATTTTGCTTTGAGAATTAGCACCATCTTTATATACAGATTCGTAAATACATGAAAAGGTGAATAGGCCTGTATTGCCAATCGTAAAAAATAAATGTTCCTTATCCGTGATAGACAGCAATTCAAGAATAGCCTTTTTTCGTTTTGTCATTCTCATATTGTTTAACCCCGCTTTTAAACATTAACAGTATTAGGCTGGCCTGTTTCTTCGTCTACTTTGCTCATGACGTATTGGCATAAATCCCATAAGACTTGAATTTCTTCTTCATACTGAAACTTTAGGCGGCCTAACTCGACCATATCCATGATCTCAAATACATCGTCTATGGCTTGCTCATTGGTAATATGGGTTTTTTCTATTGGCTGATACGTTTGCATATTAAATACCTCTCTGGTTGTGGTTCAGTTCGTTATTAAAAAGTTGCATCGAGAACACGATCATTAAATTGGTCTAGCGTTTCGCCTGGCTTGCGCTCAAAGTCATAACCGCCTAATTCATTTGTGATTTGAAAAGACTGTTCTCTTATTTCTTTATTAATAGGGCTTACAAGGGGTTCTATTAGACCTCTCTCTCTTAAGCCTCTAACCTCGGATTCATTCATAGCTTGAGGTAGAGTGTTTATAGTAGTTTGCGCGTTTTTTTGCGTTCCGTTTTCGTTCCGTTTTTGTTCCGTTTGCGTTCCGTTTTTGTTCCGTTTTTTGGGCTTCGGTATGCCAGCACCACGACCTTTTAAAGCTCCTGTATTAGTCCATAATTCCGATTGATTAATCGTTAATGGCTTGATGTCGCTTGATGAGATTTTTAAATACATTTCTTGCCTGCTAGTTTCTGAATGTTTGCCATGTTGGGCGTACTTAACCTTAGAAGCTTCAAATACAAGCCCTATGAGGTCTTTAGGTATGCCGTTGGCTTTGCGGTATCTATTAGGTTTATATTCGCCTGTAGCTAATCTGTGAAGCTTTGCAAGGTCTGATTCTGGTTTGATAAATGCTAGCTTGCGCCCTGTCTTTTCCTTAGTGAAGTGATCTATACGAAAATAGCTTTTTGCTTCTTCGCCTGTTTCTACATCAATAAAGGTCAATAAAAACGCATCTATTAGCCGCTTATCGTTCACCATAGGCTTTGCCATGCAAAAGCTGATTAACTCAAAGCGCCGGGATTGTGTAAGCTTGGGTTGGGTTTTGACGTATCCACCAGGCGCAATAGTTTCACCTGGTGGTAGGTCATCAAAAGCCGCCGGATCGTTCCAGCTATCCACAATTAAACCTTTTGGCCTTGTCGCGTTCTAAAATGCTCTAGGGCTTGCTTGGCAATCTCGATTTGAGATTCGTCTAAGCTGTACCAGGCTGGCTTTACTGTTACGCCGTCACGGTCTTTAATATTCCGTCTATCCGCGTAAATCTTCCAGCCTTGACGCTTAAAACTTCTAACCATGTCAGATGGATTAGAACAACCAACTACGCCCCTCAATTCTGCGGTTGATGGGTCGTTATTCAGCAGTGCTGAAATAAATCTATACTTGCGCTTGGTTGTGACGCTATGAATGAGGTTTTTATCCTGGCTCATTTCGTCACCTCCAATGATAGGCGCTTGATTGATCTAGTTAGTGATCTAAAGCGGTGGGATTGTTCAATAAATAAGCTTTTGAATGTGCTTAATTCTTGAGCAATGTTATAATTATCAAGCGTTGCTAGCTTTTCTTTGTCTTGGCGGACTGGTTTGGCGGTGGCGCTCTCATTAATTCGCATAATTACACCCTCCATTCTTTAATCTATCCAGATTTTCAGCAAATAGTTTTACACGTTGCAAGAAGTCTTTCTCAGGTTCTTCTTTATGCTTTCCTAAATGGTGATGAGAAACTTGAGCGCCGATAACGCGATTATCTGAGGTTTTAATGAGTTCAATATTCATAATCCACCCCCCCCCTTAATGGTTCAAGTACCAAGCCATAAAAGCTTGAGAATCAATAAGGCGGCTTTTGCCTTTAGTTTTAAAGACTGCACCGGTTTGGATTAGTTCGTCTTGGTTGCGGTCAATCATCATCTTTAAGCTTCGCGGCTTAATACCTAAGCGCTGGCTAAATGATTCTGCAAATTGTGAAATGGGTTGTAAGTTGTCTATGCTTGGCATGGTAGCCCCCTATACGTTTTCAGTAGTTTGAAATAGTGTTCAGGGGTGATATTACGGAGGGAAAAAGAAGTGCGCTTAGTGTGTTTCCTCTTTTATAATTTTAATGTGACTTCTTACTGTTTTTGCTGTGATACCTAACCGCGCGGCTATTGGCGCTGCTCTGTTACGCTCAGGCCTATCCTTAAAATCATTAAAAAATAATGCTCTTATTTTCTCACGCCTTATACTGGCTTCGTCTTTTTTATCCTTAGCCGTGCTTTTGCCGCCTTGTGATCTTGCTTTGGTTGTTGTGGTATAGGTCAAGCCTAGTTCGGCAATCTGTAGGCGCTTGCTCGCATCTTGATAAGCTAGTGATTCAGAATCGCTTTGATCTGAATAAAACCAAATAAGGATAAGCGCGGGTTCAGCATCTAACCAGTTTTCAGGCGGGTTACATTCTGCACCAGGTGAATAAATCCAGCTAACTAGGCCATCATCAATAAACGGCTTGACGCTAAAGCCTAGCAAGTCGTGAAACTCTAGCCCGGTGTCTTTTATGGCTTTTTTGATTAGCGTATGATTTTTGAGATAATCAAGCGTCTTATTATTCATCACATAGCCCCTTGTAAAAAATCAATGTCGCGGCTGGCCACGGTGTCAGTTATGCCTAAAGCGTGTGCATAGCGATTGGTCATCATTACGCTTTTATGGTTTAGCGTTGCTTTGATCTGCTCTAGCGTGTAGCCATCGGCTAGCATGGTGCTTGCGGTGGTGTGTCTTAAATCGTGTACGCGTAAATCCTCTGGCATTTTAGCCGCTCTTTTTGCTTCACGCCAATAGTGGTCAAAATTGGTCATAGGGCGGCGCGGGTCGGTTCTATGCTGAAATACCCAATGTGATACAGGCTGGCTCAGTTTCCATTGCTTGAGCATCGTTATTGCGCTTGGTGGTAACTTAATCGCGTGATCTGTACCGTTTTTAGTTCCGACTAGATTAATAATCCCCTCTTTTAAGTCCACATTTTCCCAGCGTAACCGGGCTATTTCATTTCGTCTTGAACCAGTCAGCAAAAGCATATAAACAAGCAAATATAAGCCGCTCCAGCCGCTTTCTTTGCAGGCCTGCAATAGTTGCACCTGTTCTGCTTTATCTAGGAACAGCATACGCCCTGCGCCCTCTTTACCGCGTGGCACGTCTTTGGTGGGATTAACCAAGCCATATTGCAAAAAGTCATCATGCGCGGCTAGGAATTTGAATAAAGATGAAAAGGCGGCTTGATAGCGGTTAGCGGTGCTTGGTGTTAATTTGCGCTCGCGTCTAATGCGTCTAATCTCTAACTCAAAGTCCAGGCGTGTGATCTCGTTAATTGGCTTGAGTAACAACTCAGAAAAGCGGCCTAACTGGACAGCATACTTATCCACGCTAGCGGTGTTTGATTCTCTAGCAAAAATATTAATACAGTCTTTTAATGTCGGTGTAATGTTTCGCGCTCGTTGCTGATCTATTTCGTCAATAATCATTTGAGCGGCTTTAGCTTTGCGGGTAGGATTTCCAGCGGAATCAGTTGCACCTAAATAGCTTAAATCATCTAGCCATTCTTGAGCGTCTGCTTTTGTATCAAATAATTTAGAATAGCGAATGCCTTTATACTGCTTTTGAGCATTAAAGCGAGTGGTGTGTTTTGATTTTCTCGGTGTAATAGTACCGTTTGAAGTCGTCATTTTTCTATCCCCAATTAAGGGCGGCTAAAAAACCAAGTGCATACTGGTTGCATACTTGCTTAATATCCGCGTTTTCTATGTGGTTTTGAACACTACTTCAAACTACTAGAATAACGTGATAAATCAATAACTTATAATGGTGCCCAGGGCCGGAATCGAACCGGCACGCCCTTTCAGGCGAGGGATTTTAAGTCCCTTGCGTCTACCAATTTCGCCACCTGGGCAGATGACTTGCTTTTAAAACGTTATTTGAAGCTGTTTTGGGTATGGAGGCTGAGCCCGGAATCGAACCGAGATCCACGGATTTGCAATCCGCTGTATAGCCATTCTACCACTCAGCCATATTTGGAGCGGGAAACGAGACTCGAACTCGCGACCCCAACCTTGGCAAGGTTGTGCTCTACCAACTGAGCTATTCCCGCGCTTCGGTGCGTATTATAGGGGCTGGCTATTAAAGGTCAAGCGTTATTTTGCAGCTTTATGTCAAAATTTGGACCACTTTTAACAAGCTATGGTTTTATTTTAATCTTGGCCAAGCAGCGATGCTATATTGCACGAAAGACCAAAGGGTTAATAAGGCGGCGATGATCAATAAACCAAACCCAATGGTACCCCAAGGTACGCCAAATAAGGTTCCGCCATAAATGAGCATGGCTAAGGCGACCAGCTGAAAGGTGGTTTTATATTTGCCAATAGTCGATACTGCCACCACATTACTCAGCTTTTGTTGCGCCATCCATTCACGCAATGCCGAAACCGCCACCTCACGCACAATAATCACAATCGCGGCTAGGGTAATCAATAAGTCCTGGTACTCCACCGCGACCATAACGAGTGCGACAGCAACTATGAGCTTGTCAGCTACGGGATCTAAAAACGCCCCAAAACGAGTGGTTGCATCTAAACGGCGCGCTAAGTAGCCATCGAGCCAATCGGTTAACGCAGCGATCACAAACACCAACATGGCAACCAATCGCGCGCCTTCAAATGGCAAGTAATAAATCAATACAAAGAGCGGAATTAACGCGACCCTAAGCCAGGTAATGCTCATGGGGAGATCTTGCAGTTTCATAGCGTGCTCAATTTACCTTTCTGTAATAAGCAAAATTTTAGCACCATCGCGGGCTAAACGCACTTAAGATTGCTGCTTTGAAAGCTACTCACGCAATTCTGCCCGGCTACCCACGTGAATAGGTTGTGGGTATAGTTTGGTTTGCGTTAATAGTGTGTGCCCTAGTAACAGGTTTTGACCAAAATAAATTTGCGGATCATTTCGGTCACCATGAACACCTTGGCGATATGTTTTTAAGGTGCGCGTAGGTTCTTGCTGAATCTGCCCCGTCCTGAGATTAATGCTCGGTATGACACAGCGCGAGCAGGGCTTTACAATATTAAACGACTGCAAATTGTCACCTTGAATAATTAATTGCCTGGCCTGGTCTTCGGCATAGGCATCACAACCACCTATCACCAAATTGGGGCGAAAACTGGCCATCGCAATTGATGCGGCATGTTTAGCGTGGCTAATGCGGTCATTTAAATCATCTAAACTCTCTTGGGATATTAATAGCAAGGGAAACCCATCACTAAACGCCACCTGCTGATAGTGTCCCTCGGCATCGAGTGAGGCATAATTCGGGTCAATGGGTCGTTGCATCGTATTAGGTTGCTCTACTAACCAAGTAGGTTGAGCTAAATATTTGCTAAACCATTGATGCGCTGAATCCTCCGCTAAGCAGGCATGGCAGGTGTCCTGCCAAATTTGTACCCTACGTAATGGTGAACTTGATCGCTGTTGTTGCGTCAACGGATTTACGATTAATTCGGGCATTCCCGGTGCCTTAACGCTTAAGGGCAGCAGGTCTGGTTTTACAGGTTGTGGCAGCGAGTGTTGCAACGCTACTTCGGTGACCTCTACCAAGGCTAACTTGTGATATTGCCTCTGGGTGAGCATGCGCCCTTTGGCATCAATGAGCATCCAACGACGGTCACCCACTAAACCCCGGCTATCTAACCAGGCCTGCTCCACCTGAAAACCCCGGCAGGATTTAATGGGATACCGCCAAATCTCGGTTATTTGAAGCATGCGAGTCTCAAGGTTTCCAGTTGTTGGTAGCCCATCGCGCGGGCCTTTGCCATATTAGTAGCCGGTATCGCCTCGGGATCAGGGTGATGGTCTAGGGCTTGACTGAGTTGGTCTTCGCGAAGAATGTGCAACATGGGGTAAGGTGACCGATTGGTAAAGTTGGCTGGATCTTGCTCGTCGGCATCGGCAAAACAATAATCTGGATGAAAACTGGCCACCTGATAAATACCTTCATACCCATCCATCACTAATAGCTGTTCCGCCATATCTACCAGATCTAAATAATCCCAAAACCCTTCAAAACCATAAGGCAACACCAGCAAAGTCGTAGCAATATCAGATTGCTGATCTAGGCGTTGCCATTCGACTTGTAAAGCGGCCAGAACGTCTTCGGTTTTACGGTGATCCGTTATAGCATAGTGAATGCGATTGGCATCAAATTCGCGCTGGGCAAAAGGACAAAAATTAAGCCCTATCACGATGGTTTGCAACCATTTTTGCGTGGCTTGTAGGATAGCCTGCTGTTCTACTGCGGGCATAGAGGTTGTTGTGTCGGTCATAATTCACCATGAAAAAAGTCATAAATTTTTTGCGCTAAACTCGGGCTAATGCCCTTTACTTTTGCAAGTTCCGAGGCCGCCGCATTTTTAACCTGCGCTAAACCACCAAAATGGGTCAGTAATAATTTGCGCGTTTTAGGACCAACGCCAGGAATGTCTTCGAGCTGCGAATGGGTTTGGGCTTTTTGGCGGCGTTGGCGATGGCCGGTAATCGCAAAGCGGTGCGCCTCATCGCGGATATGGTTTATCAGATGAAGCGCGATGTCATCTGGTTCTAAATCAATGCCATCAAGGTTATGCGGCGTATAAAGAATTTCTAGCCCAGCCTTGCGCCCTTCGCCTTTGGCGACCGACACCAGCGGCAACTGATCCAGTTCCAACTCACGCAACACCGCAATCGCCTGGGTTAACTGCCCTTTACCCCCATCCACAATCACCAAGTCGGGTAACGGTTGCTGTTCGGTTTTTAACCGCGTATATCGACGCGTTAAAGCTTGATGCATCGCAGCATAGTCATCGCCACCGGTAATACCGCTGACATTAAACTTGCGATAGGCTTGCGATGCAGGCACACCATCAACAAATACGACACAACTGGCGACGGTTTGTTCGCCCATGGTGTGGCTGATATCAAAGCATTCCATATATTTGGGCGGTTGGACGAGATTCAAGGCATCCTGCAAGGCCACGACCCTATCCCACTGACTGGCTTTTTGTGATAAATGCTGTTTTAAGGCCGATTCACCATTGCTTAATGCCAATTGCACCAAACCTTTCGATGTGGACTGCCCCGCTTGTTTGATGGTAACCGCTTGCTGTTTTTTCTGACTCAACCATTCTTGTAACCAGGCCTGGTCAGCAATCTCATGGCTAATCAAGAGCGTTTTAGGAATCGGATGACCCTCATAATGCTGTGAAATAAACGCACTCATCGTTTCAGCCAAATTGTTATCATCGGCATATTTAAATTTGGGGAAATAGTTTTCACCGCCCCACAAATGGCCGCCACGATACATCATCAACGTGACGCAGGCCTGGTGATTGCGCGCTTGCACCGCAATCACATCTAAATCTTGCGACCCTGGTTGATTAATCAGATGTTGACTTTGAATGGTGCGTAACGCCGAAATGCGATCACGTAACAAGGCGGCTTTTTCAAAGTCTAATGCATCCGAAGCCGCTTGCATCTGCTGACCCAGCTCTTCAATCACATCAAAACTTTTTCCTTCTAAAAACAGCAGCGTTAACCGAACGTCTTGGGCATAATCCTGTTGACTAACTAAGCCGACACAAGGGCCAGAGCATCGCTTGATTTGATATTGCAAACACGGACGCGAACGATGTTTAAAAACGCTTTCCGCACATTGACGCACCGGAAATATTTTTTGCAAGGATTGCAGGGTTTGATGCACTGCGCCGGCATTGGGAAAGGGGCCAAAATAACGTCCTACCCGGCGTTTAGCACCACGGTGAAAACTCAGTGCCGGATAATCTTTTCCTGTTGAAACAAAGAGATAGGGATAAGACTTATCATCACGAAATAACACGTTATAGCGTGGATTGAGGCGTTTAATTAAGGTGTTTTCTAAAATTAACGCTTCCGATTCGGTATCGGTAACCGTGACGCTAATACGTGCCACCTGCGCCACCATCGCCTGCGTTTTAATCGCATCATGATTTTTAACAAAATAACTCGACACACGGCGCTTAAGATTCTTGGCTTTACCGACATAAATCACCTCGTCTTGGTCATTATGCATTTGATAAACGCCCGGCCGCTCGGTTAAATTCGCTAAAAACGCGCTCACATCAAACTTTAATTGATCCTTAAATTGATCCGACATAGGCCTACTAAAACGGGTTAGAATACAGGCTTTGAATTATACGCCAGTCGCAAAAAATTTGAGGTAAGAATGGATTCTAATAACCCTTGGACAGAAAACAAGCCAGTTGAAAACCCTGGACAACCTGCCCAGTCAGCCACACTTTCAACTAACGCTTTAGACCGTTTAGCCAATGCGGCCGATGCTTATGTTAAGCAAGAAAAGTGGTCGCGCCGCTGGACCAATACGCTCAAAATTGCGGTGGTTCTCTACATTACAGTTTCGATTGTAATGCTGGTTGGATTTTTGAACGGGCCAGGCAAATCAACCAGCAGCGGTAGTCATGCCGCACTCGTATCGATTCAAGGTTCAATCATGCCCAATAGTCGCACCAGTGCCAGCACCATTAATCCTCTGCTACGCGATGCCTTCGAAGACCGCAATGCCGTCGCGGTGGTCATCCACATGAACTCACCCGGTGGCAGCCCGGTGCAGTCGGCATTGATTAATGATGAAATTACTCGCCTAAAAGAACTGCACAATAAACCGGTTTACGTGGTGGCAGAAGACTTATGTGCATCAGGTTGTTATTATATTGCTGCTGCTGCGGATCAAATCTTTGCCAACAAAGGGTCTATTATTGGCTCCATTGGGGTTCGCTTTGATAGTTTTGGCTTCACCGAACTTATGGATAAGTTGGGTGTTGAAAACCGCTCGATGACGGCCGGTGAGTTCAAAACTTTTATCAATCCCTTTGGTGAAGAAGATCCAGCGGCCAAGCAGTTTTTTAAAGATCGGGTACTTGAGCGCACTCACCAGCAATTTATTGAAGTCGTTCAACAGGGGCGTGGTGATCGCTTAAGTGATGACCCGCTGCTTTTCTCAGGCTTAGTTTGGCTCGGTGATGAAGCTGTTGAACTGGGCTTGATTGATGGTTTAGGCGATCTGGGCTTTGTCGTCCGCGATATCGTTGGTGTCAAACAAGTACGCCGTTATGAAGCACAAAAAGGGTTTGTGGAGCATCTCCTTGGTGATTTAGTCTCTGAAACCGCGTTACATTTATCCAATCATTTCATTGGTTTACGTTAATTTTTATTACAAAGTTTTAAATTGAAGGACAAATATTATGGCTAAGAAAGCAAGCGCAAGACATATTTTAGTAGCAAGTGAGCAAACGTGTATTGACTTGAAAAACCAAATTGAACAAGGTGCCGACTTTGCCGAATTAGCACGTGCCCATTCGCAGTGCCCATCCGGTCGTTCTGGCGGTGAATTAGGCGAATTTGGACCTGGCATGATGGTGCCTGAGTTTGATCGCGTCGTTTTTAGCGCCCCTGTCAATGAAGTTCAAGGCCCGGTGCAAACCCAGTTTGGCTATCATTTATTGGAAGTGACCTCACGCACTGAATAAGTGTGTCAACCGCAACTTTCAAGACAATACTAGGTATCCATCATGTCTCCTGAACAACTCGCCCAATCCTTATTTCCTAAAAGAGCACCGAGCGATTTTTCTGAGGCGATGTTGGATGCCTGTCAGTTGGCTTTGGAAGCCCAATCTTTGCCAATGATTCACAGTGTGTCAAGCCTAGACGCCTGCTCGGTTTTAACCCAGCTTAATCTTGATGACACCACTTACATTGCAACGCTCGCCAGTGACTCTAACCTTATTCCTTACTACACTCGTGAGGACTTAGCCAAGCGCTTTGACCCACAGAGCGTCAAACTGATTGAAGGTATTCGCCGCCTTAATCAATTTAAAGAATTCGATCCCAGCACTCACTCCGATGCTGTGCAAACCGAACGCTTACGCCAGATGCTATTAGCTATGACATCAGACATCCGCATGATGGTGGTAAAACTCGGCTATCGTGTTGCGCGGTTACGCGATTTAAAAAATGAACCTGAACCGGTACGCAAGCAAATTGCTGCTGAAACGCAACTTATATTTGCCCCCTTGGCTAACCGGTTAGGCATTGCACAGCTAAAGTGGGAACTTGAGGATCTTTCATTTCGATTTTTAGAGCCAAAGCTCTACAAAAAAATTGCCACCGAATTAGCTGATAAACGGGTTGAACGTGAAAACTATATTCAAAATCTCATTGCCTATTTAACTCAAATGCTGGCCGATGAGGGTATTGAAGCACGGGTTACTGGACGCCCCAAGCATATTTATAGTATTTGGAAAAAAATGAGTCGCAAAACCCAAAGCCTTGATAGTCTTTATGATTTGCGAGCTTTAAGGATTTATGTAAAAGATGTCACTGAATGCTATCGATGCCTTAGCCTTGTCCATGAAAAATGGAATTTTATTCGAGACGAATTTGATGACTATATCACCTCCCCAAAGGATAACGGCTATCAATCGATTCACACCGTAGTCATCGGCCCTGAAGGCAAAACCGTTGAAATTCAAATTCGTACTCAAGAAATGCATCAGCATGCCGAATATGGTATTGCGGCGCACTGGAAGTACAAAGAAGGCGGTAAGGGGTATGACGCGCGCCTAGAGGCCAGCATTAATTCGATGCGTCAATTGCTTGAGCACCGCGATGATGCCGAGGTGTTTGATGAAATTTCGACCGAGCTGCAAAGTCAACACATTTATGTGCTGACACCGACCAATCAAATTATTACCCTGCCGCAAGAAGCCACGGCATTGGATTTTGCCTATGCCATTCATACGGACCTCGGCCATGGTTGTCGTGGTGCGAAAATTAATGGCCATATTATCCCGCTCACTCAAGCCCTTAAAACCGGTGATCGTGTTGAAATTTTGGCACTGCGCAATGGTGAGCCGAATCGTAACTGGCTTAATCCTAATTTGGGTTACATTAAAACTTCACGTGCACGCACACGAATTCGCAGTTGGTTTAACCGGCGTAATAAAGAAGCCAATATAGAAGCTGGTGAACAACTCTATGCCCGCGAAGCAAAGCGACTCAATGCGAAACATTTACCGGTTAAAGAGTGTGCACACTATTTCGGTTTTGAACAGTTAAAAGATTTTTATGAGGCTTTAGGCAAAGGCCAACTTAACGAGCGCCAACTTCTTAATGCATTGCAAAAGTTGATTCAACCAGGCCTGCTTACTGTCCAAAAACCCCTGAATTTCGTTACCAGTAAACCACTCGATTTGGATCAAGCCATCGCTGATGGATCACGCGCCTATGTTGTCGGCGCACCAAATCTACGCACCCATTTAGCGCCTTGCTGTGTACCAAAGCCAGGGGATGACATCATTGGCTTTGTTACCCGTGGTCGAGGGGTTACCATACATCGTCAAGACTGTAATAACATTCTCAACTTGGCCGATTACGATCGGCAGCGCCTAATCGCCGTAAACTGGATAGGCCAAACCGAAGCACCACCCAGACTATTGCAACTCACTTTGCATATATTAGCTTTTGACCGTAAGGGATTATTACGCGACGTCATGTCAAAATTAGCCGATTTTGATGTAAACTTAATTCGTTCAAATACTTTTACCAATCAAGCAGAGGGTACTGTGGATATGGCACTTGATATTGAAGTGATTGAGCACGCTAACTTAGGTGCACTGCTTGATCAATTAGAAGCCATAACCAACATAGAAGAAGTGAGTATTGTTTCGCAGAAGGAGCAAAATGCGGTCGGTTAAATTTAGTATCATTAAGGGGATTCGTGCAGTTAAATACAGTGAGTGGATCAATCGCAAATTCCCCGGCATTAAACATAAAGATTTATGGCGCCCAAACCGTAATGCATTTGCTAAGGCTGGATTTGTCGGGGCTTTTTGTGCCTTTATTCCGGTGCCACTGCAAATGCCATTAGCGGCGATTATTGCCTACTTTGCCAAAGCCAATATTCCGTTTTCGGTTGCCCTTGCTTGGATTACTAATCCGGTCACCATGTGGCCAATTTGGACCTTTGGTTACCTTGTAGGCGCCTGGATACTTGGCATGCCTACCCTGCGTAATATTGAAGTTACCGAGGGCTTAGGCGTTTGGGGTTGGTTGATTGAAGTGTTCCCGCAAATTTGGCTGCCCTTGTGGTTTGGTAATATTTTTATGGGATTACTGGTGGGCAGTATTTTATACCTAGTGATTCGATTTATACCCATCCCCCACTTTAACAGAGATGACAATTCCAAACTTCAAGCACCCAAACAAGCTGACTCATCCAAATAGACCTTTGTGACCTCGCTACCAAGCGGGGCTACTATGGGTAACTCATCGCCAGCCAACCACTCCAAAATCGCAGGATTCTTTTCAGCACCGGTAATCAGTTTAATTATTTGCCTAGAGCGATTTAAACAGGCTAAGGTTAGAGTTAAACGTACCGGCGGAGGCTTTGGGGAATCAATAACTAGCGCCACATCGCCTGCCAGAATGCGCCAGGCCTGGTTGGGAAACAAACTGGCAGTATGGCCGTCCTCCCCCATACCAAGCAAGGTCATATCAAACACAAGACCGGCAACCTGTTGCTGATAATCAGCCAGTGCCTCAGCAACCGGCCAATGGGTCTGCATCAGGTGCAGGTTAGCTTCCGGTATCGACACCTCATTAAGCCAATGGCTAAACAAAGCGGTTGCATTTCGCTGGGTATCGCCAAGCGGTGCCACACGCTCATCACCCGTATAAATATGCCAGCGTGACCAGTCCTGCTCCGTTTGCGCTAGGAGTTGATAAATACGATTAGGCGTACGACCGCCTGCTGTCACTAAATGAAATGCGCCGCGTGCTTTAATGGCGATCTCTGAGGTGGTGACAATGTCGGCAACCGCTTGCTGGGCCAATAACTCGCTGTTTTTAAAAATACGCCATTCTTTGGGGTAAACAACCTCAGCGGGACTCGTCATTATCCGCCCCCTCTGGCTCTAAACTCACTCGCCAATGCTGCCCCGGCTGGTCAAACAGTTTAATCGCATCGCGAGGACCCCAGGTGCCCGACGGATAGGTATCAATATAACCGCGATCGGATGACCAGGCCTGCAACACCGGTTCGACCACCTTCCATGCCGCTTTAACCTCATCAAAACGCAAAAACAACGAGCGATCGCCCTTAATCACATCCAGCAACAGTTCTTCATAAGCATCATGTTGTTCTTCATCCTCTTGACGCATACTGGCATCAAGCGAGACTTGTCGGGTATTAATCTCTAACCCAGGTTGTTTGGCCATCATTTCAATCCGAATAGTTTCTTCTGGTTGAATCCCAAACACCAACCAGTTAGGCGCCATTTTTTTCACTTGAGATTCACGGAAAAACTGCTTTGGGGGTTGTTTAAAACAAATCGAAATAATGGTTTGGTTCTTGGGCATATTTTTACCGGTTTGCACATAAAATGGCACGCCCGCCCAGCGCCAGTTTTCAATATAAAGTTTTAATGCCGCATAGGTTTCGGTCACGCTATCGGTTGCGACACCGGGCTCTTCTAAATAAGCCGGCATCGCCTTTCCACTCACCTTACCTGCTGAATATTGCGCACGATAGGCTTGGGCATTCACCGCCGACTTGGCGATGGGGCGAATCGATTTCAGCAGTTTAACCTTTTCATTACGTAAGTCTTCCGCTTCCATTGAAGCCGGCGGCTCCATCGCAATAATCGCCAGTAATTGTAATAAATGACTCTGAATCATATCGCGCAACGCACCACTGCCATCATAATAGCCAGCTCGGGTACCTATCGGTTTGGCTTCCGCATGAGTAATTTGCACATGATCAATATAGTTGCGGTTCCAGAGCGGCTCCATCAACAAGTTAGCAAAGCGAAACACCATCAGGTTCTGTACCATACCCTTACCTAGATAATGGTCAATACGATACATTTGTTTTTCATCTAACCAACGATTTAGCTGAGTTTGTAAACTTTTAGCACTTTCGAGATCATAGCCAAAGGGTTTTTCTAATACCACTCGACGCCAACCATCGCGCTCATCGAGCAACTGTGCTTTGGACAAATGCTGCACTACCGGACTAAAATCTTTCGGACTAATAGACAAGTAAAAAGCCATGTTTTTTGGATAGTCATGCTGTTCGAAATAGGCAGCCATTTCACAAAACGATTGCGGCTCATTAATTTCAACTTTAATATAGTCTAAACGCGCGCTAAAACGCTCAAAAACGGCATTATCTAAGCCTTTTCGTGCTAAAGGCAATACCGCTTGCCGAGCCTGTTCAATCCAATCATTACGTTGCCAATCGCGGCGACCCAATGCCACAATCTTAACTCCTGGGTCTAAGCGACCTAGCACTTCTAAATGATAAAAAGCCGGAAATAATTTGGTGAGAGATAAATTACCGGTAGCACCAAAAATAACATAGGTACAAGAAACAGGCATCATTACACCTCATAGGTTGTGGAATGTGCCAAACCGCCGGAACCCACCCAGTCGGTGTGATGCCATTCACCACGTGGACGATCGGTACGCTCATAGGTGTGCGCCCCAAAATAATCCCGCTGAGCTTGAATCATATTCGCCGAGCCATTGGCCGTGCGATAGCCATCATAAAAGGCTAAAGCGGCTGATAAAGCGGGCATTGCGATACCGGCTTGTACGCCAAATACAATGGCTTGGCGCCAGTTCATTTCGGCCTGATTCAGTGCTGTTGCAAAAAATGGCGTGAGCATCAAAGAATCAAGTTCCGAATTTTGTTCATAGGCGTGTTTAATTTCACCTAAAAAACGACTGCGTATAATACAACCGCCACGCCACATTAAGGCAATGCCGCCATAGTTAAGTGGCCATTTGTAATCATTGGCAGCTTGCTTCATGAGCATATAGCCCTGAGTATAAGAAATAATCTTGCTGGCATATAAAGCATCATGAATCGCTTGCAACATAGCTTCACGCTCCACAGCAGGGGCTTGAGCATGACTGGTTAACACCTTTTGAGCGGTAATGCGTTGCGATTTTAACGCCGACAAACAACGCGCATAGACAGATTCGGTAATGAGAGTGAGTGGCACACCTAATTCTAGTGAATTAATGCCGGTCCATTTGCCGGTGCCTTTCTGCCCTGCCGCATCCAATACTTTATCAATCAAAGGTTCGCCATCGGTATCTTTAAATTTTAAAATATCAGCGGTAATTTCAATTAAATAGGAGTCGAGTACGCCGCTATTCCATTTGGCAAACACAGCCTGACATTCATCGGCGGAAAGTTTTAAACCATAGCGCATCAATTGATAGGCTTCTGCAATCAACTGCATATCTCCATATTCAATGCCGTTGTGGACCATTTTGACATAATGACCTGCACCTTCAGGACCCACCCAATCACAACAGGCTTCATCATCAACTTTGGCGGCTATAGCCTGAAAAATAGGTTTAACTAACGACCAGGCCTGCTCATGTCCACCGGGCATAATAGAAGGGCCAAAACGCGCGCCCTCTTCACCACCTGAAACTCCAGTACCAATAAAGTGAATATTTTTTTCTGCCAAGGCACGACTGCGACGCGTGGTATCCGTATAGAGCGAGTTACCGCCATCAATAATAACATCACCCGGGCTGAGTAACGGCACGAGCTGGGCAATAAAATCATCCACTACTTGACCGGCTTTGACCATCAACATCACTTTGCGTGGCACTTCGAGCTGTTGAACTAATTCTTCAAGACTATAGGCGGCCTGAATAGGCAAATCAGCGACACGTTTTGCCATAAACTCATCGGTTTTGGCTGCTGAACGGTTATAAACAGAGACTTTAAAACCATGATCTGCCATGTTTAAGACTAGATTTTGACCCATTACTGCTAAACCAATTAAACCAATATCACTTTGTTGCATGGTCTGACCCCAATAAATTTAGTTAATGTTCTTAAAATTTATCACAAGATTAACAGAGATTATGAGAATTGTGAGGCTGGAAAAGAAAATAGCCAAAAAAAAACCAGTTATGATTACACAACTGGTTTTAGATAGTGGCGTCCCGTAGGGGAGTCGAACCCCTGTTACCGCCGTGAAAGGGCAGTGTCCTAGGCCTCTAGACGAACGGGACTAATTTTTGATGTATGACACGGCTAAGGGCCTAGGAAGCCGTGTAACGAAATTTGGAGCGGGAAACGAGACTCGAACTCGCGACCCCAACCTTGGCAAGGTTGTGCTCTACCAACTGAGCTATTCCCGCAATGGCGTCCCGTAGGGGAGTCGAACCCCTGTTACCGCCGTGAAAGGGCAGTGTCCTAGGCCTCTAGACGAACGGGACTAATTTTATCGTCGCGAAGGTAATGGTGGAGCTAGGCGGGATCGAACCGCCGACCTCTACAATGCCATTGTAGCGCTCTCCCAGCTGAGCTATAGCCCCTCGCGTTGATGGGCGTATTATAAAGAGTCAGCGTCAAGGGTCAAGCACTTTTTGTAAAAATTTTTCTCACCTTTACTAACGAATCATAACGGCCATCGCTATGCAATTGATAACCTAGAATATTTTTTCCAGTTACAACATATTGATTCTCATACCACAGCGGAATCACCGGTAAATCCTCGGCTAAGTGCGCCTGTAAAGCACGATAATAATAGGCCTGACTTGCCATATTAGGACTCTGCCCTGCTTTGGTAATCAATTCATCGGCAATGGTGCTCTGATAACGACCCCGATTAGCACCATTCGGTGGTAAGGCGTGGGATGCAAATACATAATCAAAAATATCTGGACTTTTAATGCCCACCCAGGCCAAACTAAACAACTGGAATCGACCTTGAACAATATCACTGTAAAAGGTACCCCAATCATAGCTTTGAATCCGCAAATCAATGCCAATTTGGCGAAGCTGATCCTGATATAAAGTAGCAATACGAATGCGCGTTGGGTCACTGGAGGTTTTAAAACTTAGCGGCAATAGATTATTAACAGATAATCCCAGCATTTCTCGCAGCTGCGTAATATGCGCTGTGGCCTGGGTGGGATTATAGGCCACTCCTGTTAAGCCACTATGCCCTGCCCAGTGCTCGGGCGGTAACAAAGCACCTGCGAGGCGCGCTTGGCCTTTAAACATGGCATGAATAATAGTTTGTCGATCGACACCCATTGCAATAGCTTGCCGGAGTAACGGGTTTGCGAGTAATGGGTCACTCATATTCATACCAATATAGGCAAAGTTACTGCCCACCTGCCAACCTACCTTCAGAGCGGGATGTTGATCGCAATAAGCCACTAGTTCCGGAGATAAATCATTTTGAATTAGGTCTAATTCACCCCTAACTAATTTAAGCACCCTAACCAAGGCATCCGTAACCACAACAAACTCGACCTTAATACCATCTTCACGTTCAAGCATCACACCCTGCTCGCTGGCACTAATAAAACGCATTGGACCACTGCCAACCGGGTTTTGGCCAAAATTATGGCCACTGGCAATTAAATCGGCCGGCAAGATGCCCAAACTTAAGCGACTAACAAACAGTGGATCGGGTTGATGGAGCAAAAAACTGAGTTGGTGATCATTGTCTTGCTGAACCCGAGCAATGTTGCGCAAATTTCCTCGATGGGGCGAGCCAAAATCCGCATCCAAAATTCGTTGATAAGTGGCTACCACATCCTGTGCGGTTAAGGTTTGACCATTATGAAAGCGGGCTAAGGGTTGGCGGAGAGTAAACTGGTAGTGCGTCGATGAAATAAGATCCCAATCGGCTAAAGACGGCTGAGGTTTTGAACTGTCATCAAAATCAATCAATGCTTGATAAAGCAAGCGATTTAAACGACTGGATAATGCGTCCGTAGCACGACCTGGGTCTAGGGTGCGAGGACGTCCGGTAATCCCCATTTTTAGATGATTATCGGCACTGGCTTGCTGACAAGCCGTTAAACCAGTTATTAGGCCGCCAGCCCCCACTAGTTTAAGTAGGTCGCGGCGGCCAACACGAGAACGCAGTGTCATCGAGCTTGCCTTTAAGGGGCGGCAAGCAACAGATCAACCTGTGCCAAATCATCGGGGTGCAATTGACCTAAAACTTGTTTAAGGCGCAACTGCTCAAGAACTAAGGCCTGCATGGCCTGAGCCAGATTATTTTGCGCATTAAACAGATTGGCACGAGCCGTGACCACATCAATCAGATTCCGCAAGCCAACACGATAACCCTCTTCCGCGGCTTCTAAAAACGCTTCATTTGATTTAACGGCTTCTCGCAAGGCATTCACTCGTGCTTGGCCCCGTTCGAGATTACGTAAACTGACGCGCGTATCTAAACTGGCTTGCTCGCGAGCTTCGCGCACCGCGGTCATTGCTGTTTGCGAACGTAATCGTGCCTCATCAATTCGCGAACTGGTCAAACCACCTTGATAAAGAGGTAAGGTGGCATTAATGGATACCTCGGTGTTATCGCCGCTGCGACATAGCAAAGGATCACGATCACTGCCACCACATTCGGTGCGAGTGTGTGAAAGACTGAGGTTAACATCAAACCAACGATCCGCCTTGCGGGTAATAATACCCTGCTCTGCTAAACGCTGTTGCTCAGCGGCAATTTGCACAGCTAGATTTTGACTAAACTCATTAATTAAACCAGCCTGCTCAGCCTCACGAATCAATCTGGCATCGGGTTGAATGCTTTGTTCCAGCGGTAAGGTTTGAACTTGTAGTACGGGCTGTCCGGTTAAACGACGTAAGGCTTCTTGGCTGATATCAACATTATTTTTCGCTTCAATGCGATCCGCCATCGCTAAATCATAGGCCGATCGCGTTTGTAATACATCGGTACGACTCGCCAAACCCACTTCTAACGCGGCTTGCGCTCGCTCCCATTGAATTTTTTCGGCGGCTTCGCGTGATTGGGCAAAGCTCAAGGTTTGTTGTGCTAAAAGCAAATCAAAATAGGCTTGGCTCACCCGAGTCATTAGATTTTGAACAACAGTGTCATATTGCATTTGCGCCAAATTGGTTCGAATCGTCGCCTCGTCAAATAAACTAAATGCTTCCCGGTTAAACAGGGGCTGGTCTAAACGCAAGCCCAGCGTTTGGCGATTTTGATTTCGTTCGATATCCGGGTAAGCAAAGCCCGCCTGCGCATTAATTTTGGGCAGTAGTAGCGAGCGTGCTTGCACAAGCTGTTGCTGGTCTGCCTCTAATTCCGTGCGAGCCTGTGCCAAGGTCGAATCATGGATCGCGGCCATTTGATAAACTTCAAGCAGGCCTGGTGCCGAATAACTTGCGCCACTAAAAACTACCAATCCTGCAAAAGAAAGACCAGTAAGCCATTGATTTATTTTATTTTTAACCTGCTTCATGTTATTTCCATTGACTGTAAGGATTTTTAGATAAGCTAACATTATAGTATTTCAAATCGTCTGTCACCTCTGCTCCAATCCAATCGGGCAGATCAATAGGCGTATTTTCATCTGGTAGTTCCAGTTCCGCAATGATTAATCCGACGTTGTCACCAAAAAATTCATCAATCTCCCAAACCCCAGTAGTTGCCGGAACTAAATAACGTATTTTTTCAATAACCGGTCCAACTGTCAGATTTTTCAACATATTTTCAGCATCCGCTAGGTCAATTGAATATTCATACTCATCACGACTTAAGCCAATTTCTAGGCTCTTGATATTAATATTGGCTTGATCACCCTCTAAGCGAATGCGCACCGAACTTTTACAAGAAGTTTCCTCGATTGAATTTAGGTAACCTTGCACGAAGCGGGTCTGCTTTATTACTTGTTCACGCCAATAATCGGCAATCACCAAAAATTTACGCTCTATTTCTCTGGCCATGCCGATACCTTTATATCCTTCGAAGGTTGTATTGAGTGCCAGGCCTGGTAATAGGCCTGCCAATGAGAATGGGAAGACGACTTTAATAACTCGGCTAACTCGTCAATATTGGCTTGATAGGATGATGGATCTAACCAGCCACGCATAAGCTGAAAACGTAGATAAATTAAATAGGTATTAATCACATCTAATTCGCAATAATCGCGAATGCCTTGAATATCACCGGCTTGAAATTGTTCTAAAACACCCGCACCACTCAAGCCCATTTTGCCGGGTAAGCCGAGCAGTAACGCAATTTCATCCAATTTAGCGTTCGCCCGTGGCTGATAGCCAGCCATGACATCCATCAAATCAATATGAGCAAACTGGTAACGGCTGATGTAGTTGTGCCATTTGCGCTCGCGGTTAAAATCGCCCATGTCCCAATAGGCCTGTGCTTGAATGCCATGTTTTAGGGCACGATAATGCAGGACGGGCAAATCGAACCCACCGCCGTTCCAACTGACCAGCGTGGGTTGAAAACGCCCGATGCCATCAAAAAAACGTTGTAACAAGTTGGCTTCATCGTCTGCAACATCACCAATCGACCAAATTTTTACGCCCTCGGCTGTTTTTAAAACCGCCGATATAGCAACAACCTGATGAAGAAAATGCTTGGGAAAGTCATTTCCTGTTTCTATGCGCCGTTTTAAACTCAGTCCCGCTAGGGTGTCCTGATCGGATAAATCATGCCAATCATAAACCTGACGTGCGGCACTGATATCCGGTACAGTTTCGATATCAAATACTAGAACTGAACTCATAGGACGTTTCTCATCAATAGCTATTTAACTCGCAGGGAAGACATTGGTTGATAAATAACGATCACCACGATCACAAATAATACAAACCACCTTGGCATTCGGGGTCGCAGTAGCGACTTGTAACGCAACCGCCACGCAACCACCAGAGGAAATCCCGGCAAAAATGCCTTCTTTCGCTGCTAGTTGACGCGTTGTTTCTTCCGCTAAGTCTTGAGACATATCGAGAATCTGATCAACTTGCTCAGGTTTGTAGATCGCTGGCAAATAAGCCGCTGGCCATCGACGAATACCGGGAATGGATGCCCCCTCGGTCGGTTGCACACCCACTATCTGAATGCCCGAATTTTTCGATTTTAAATAGAGGGATGTTCCCACAATAGTACCGGTGGTTCCCATCGCACTGACAAAGTGAGTTAACTGACCATCGGTATCGCGCCAAATTTCAGGACCGGTGGTATTAAAATGGGCTAAATAATTGTCAGGGTTGGCAAACTGATTGAGCAAATGACCCTCACCTCGTTCGGCCATGGCCAGAGCAAGATCGCGCGCACCTTCCATGCCCTCTTCTTGGCTAACTAAAATCAATTTAGCACCATAGGCGGCCATGGATGCGCGTCGTTCAATGCTCATATTGGCCGGCATTATCAACACCATTTTGTAACCCATCATCGCAGCAACCATCGCGAGAGCAATGCCTGTGTTACCACTGGTGGCTTCAATAAGCGTATCACCAGGTTTAATGTCGCCACGAATCTGTGCTTGTAAAATCATATTATAAGCGGGGCGATCTTTTACCGACCCCGCGGGATTCTGGCCTTCCATTTTGGCCCACACCTCAGCACCGTTGGCTAGTTTCGCCATACGAGTAATGCTGACCAATGGCGTGTTGCCAATTAAATCGGTCATATTGTTTATTTTCATCTCGATTTCCTAGCCCAACCAGGCACTTATCACTAAACTCAGCGTTAACAATATAATAACGCCCAAAATCATTACGACATTTTGTCTTAAAACAACAATGGCATCAGGTGTTTGCGTAAAACCGGGCTGAAGTTTAGCCCAAATACCCAGCGCAGGTAAAAAGCCGACGAGTGCGATGATACTCAACACAGGCAAAGCCTGGAATATAATCAGTAACAACAACCAGGCCAGACTCACCCATATGGTGATTTTAAATACCCGCAGTGCCTGCCTATCACCTATCGCTAATGGCAAGGTGCGCCGCCCGACTTTTTGGTCGGCGACCTGGTCTGGAAATTGATTGAGTAATAACAAATTGTTAATTAATAAAAAAGGCAATAAGGTTACCGCGATTAACCAGACCGGATAAGCACCGGTTAAGGCAAATGCAATCCCCATCATCATAACAACACCTAATCCAAAACCAGGTGAAGACCAACCTAAGAACGGATGACGTGTCATCCAGGGGCTATAGCTGAAAATAACCAGCAAACCTAATAAACCGAGTGGAACGATGCGCCAATCCCATAACCAAACAATATAAAACCCGAACAAAATCACTGCGCCCAATGCACCTAATGCTACCCGTTCAACAAAATTAATAGCCTCGGGCTCTAACTGTAACGAACCACTACCGCCATTAAAAGGCGTACGCTGAGTGATATTATCTAGGCCAGCTCTAGCATCATAGACCTCATTAAACCAGTTCACAATAGCATGAACCAACAAGGCCGCAATCGTGACCAATAACGCTAGCCCTGATGACAAAGGGTATCCCGCCCAATATAAACATGCGATCGTCAGTGCTGTTAGCAACGCGGTCAAAATTAAAAAATTAGGTCTACTGGAATAGTATAAAACCGCCAGCCTTGTTTGTCTGATCTTAAGGTTGGCCATGGTCTAACCGGTAACTTTCGGTTCGCACTTTCCAGCCTGGTAACCATGACATCTCCTCATTGGGCGCTAAGGTTACTCGTCGCTCTAAAACATGATAAGACGCCTCCGCAAACAAGGCTAACTTATTAGTTTCGTTCATATTAGCTAGATTTTTATGGGCTGATAACATCTGCTCAAGCACATCAAACAGTCCCCAGCCTTGGCCTTGATAACGCTCCTGAGTCAAATCTCCCCAACCTTTAAAGTTGGTATAGTCAACCAGTGCATAGCGTCCGGCCGTAGTGGCCATTAAATCAATAAACAACTGCCAACGTGGCTCTTGGTCTGATAATCCTAAGCGCGTTTTGGCGAGATCAGCTCGTTGTTCAAAACGTTGTAAGATAAAAGCCATTTGCAATGGCTGACTGGCGAGCAACCAGGCTTGCAAAGTCTGTATTTTGTCATCTTGGGCTTGTTGTGCGGCAATAAAAGCGGATCGATTAGGCCAAGGCGCGTGCTCGGCCAACAACCACTCAGGCGTTGCAATCTGCTCGGCTACAAACGCAGCCATCGCCGGAAATGCCGCTTCGAAAGGAACCTCTACATCGGCAGGCAACCAAATAAAGTGACCTAAGCCAAGTGATGGAAAAGCCTCTCGACTGCTCCAAAAAACCTGCCATTCCGCACGGTTGGCCGTTTCGTTAAAACGTATCCGATTGGCGAGATCATTAAGTTCTTGCGTTGATAGGGCAGGTAATAGACTTATCGGAGCCGTTGTATCCTTAGCCGAAACAGGTTGTGCTAGCAGGCTGACTAAGCCAAGTGCGGCGATAAACTTTGGCAACATCCGTGTTTAACGCCGCCGTGATGTTGCGTATTTTGCGCTACGTTTAGCACGATCTACCATGATACGTTTTTGACGTTCAGCCGCTTCCGGACGATGACGCAGGTCAGGTCGTGCTTCTTCAGGCAACTCAACCGCTTTTAAAAGTTTATTAACCTGCATCCAGTTTAAGGCCTCAGTTTTACCTCTACGCAAACCTTTTGGCAGGCTAATATCGCCATAACGCACCCGAATCAAACGGCTGACCTTAACCCCCTGAGCTTCCCACAAGCGACGCACCTCACGATACTTGCCTTCACGTAAAATAACACGAAACCATTGATTTTGAGCTTCCTCATCCGACGGTAACTTACCCACATAATCAAACTTCGCCAGTCCGTCATCCAGTTGAACTCCGGTACGCAAACGCGCCAAGATCTCTTCAGTGACCTCGCCAAAAATTCGTACCGCATATTCGCGCTCTAATTCGTATGACGGATGCATCATCCGATTGGCTAGCTCGCCATTGTTGGTCAACAACAATAAACCACTGGTGTTCAGGTCTAGACGACCGATACTGATCCAACGACCGTGAATAATTTTTGGTAACTGGCTAAAGATCGAGTCTCGCCCCTGCTCATCTTGACGCGAGCAGACCAAACCATCGGGTTTATGGTACAAAATGACCTGCGTGGGTTGCTTTTCGAGTCGCTCGGCTTTGACTTTTTGTCCACGTACCGATAATTGAGATTGTTCATTAGCACGGTCACCTAATTTCGCGGTGCGACCATTAACTTGCACTAAGCCTTGTTCAATCAGTTGCTCAATTTGACGGCGCGAACCGTAACCCGCTCGCGCTAGGATTTTTTGTAGTTTTTCATCTGCCATGGCGTTTTTGCTCATGCATCCTTAGTTAATAAGTTATTAAACGTCGATTTTAGCATTTTCTACTATGGCTGAGGCATTCTCTAGCGATTGGCTTGCTTTAAAATCGTTTAAACGTTTGGTTAATTCATCATGTAATTGCTGTGCCGAGGCCAGGCCTAAATCCTGCACTAGCTTGTCGGTACTTACCCATAAATAGGGTAAGCCAGGCACTTGCTTTTGGCCCTGTTGTGCAATCCAACCCAAATCTTTAAGCTGTTGCATGCTACCACTGCTCACCTGCACGCCGCGAATCGCTTCAATTTCAGCACGAGTAATCGGTTGTTTAACAACAACAATCGCTAAAATTTCTAACGCAGCACGTGAAAGTTTTGGAGCCGATTGCGGCAAAAAATGCTGTAACCAAGCCTGCTGTTCTGGGATTAAAACCAATCTAACACCTGCGGCATTGATTTTTAATCGCAACCCCAATGGCAAAATGGCGGCTTCTAAATTAATCAACAAACCATCCAAATCAAAAGGCTGCTGTGTTGTTTCAGCCAAGTACTGAAGGAGGGTTGATGCTGGCAGAGGTTCGTCAGCGCTAATTAACAAGGTCATAAGCTGTGCTTGTAATTTTGGAATTGGCTTGGCTTGATTCATGCCGTAACACCCTCGACACTCAACCATTGGGTGCCATCATCTTGAAATAGCTGCACACGTCGCTGACGCCACAACTCTAGCAAGGCAATAAACGTTACCACCAGGCCTGGTTTGCCCTCCTGCGCCAACACAAGGTCAAGTATAGGAATTCGGCAATGAGCTTGCTCGGCTAAATAGGTTTCGATATAGGCCATTTTATGACTAATTAAAATCGTTTCTTCACCAACCTGGTGGGGTTTGACTAAGGCTTGACGCTGCAGCACCGCTTGTAGCCCTCGCCACAAATCCGCTAAAGCTATCGCCGGCACAGGTTGCTCGGTTTTGGCACCATGATCTTCATCTTCTTGCAACTCATCCCAGTTGGCTGCTAAGGAGACCGGATAGTCAGCCTGAGCTTGTACAACCTGCTCAGCTAGCCATTCCGCACTGTGTTGATAGGCTTGATAATCGAGCAGCTGTTGCATTAAAGCTTCTCGCGGATCGTCTTCTGGCTCGTCTTCCGCTTGCGGCGGTCGCGGTAATAATAACCGGGATTTAATTTCAGTTAACCAAGCCGCCATGTAGAGATAGTCGGCTGCCAGCTCCATATCCATCTCTTGCATCATGCCCAAATAAGCTTGATATTGTCGGGTAATTTCAACCACCGGAATATCGGCTATATCAAAACGGTTAACCTTAATAAGGTAGGATAATAGATCAAGTGGCCCCTCAAAGGCACTGAGTAAAACTGTTAGGGCTTTGTGCGGAATATAGAGATTTTTTGGCAGGCGTGTTACTGGCTCACCCTTGACCCAGGCTAGGGGCAGTTCAAGCTGAACCGGAATATTTTCGCCATCGCTCACGGCTTAAACTCCAATCAATCCAAGCATAAAACGATATGTCGCTTGATAAGGTCCACTGAGCAACCAGCTCACCACACCCAATACAACCAACCCAAGTAAAATAAATAAGCCAAAAGGTTCTAAGCGATTGTATTGCCAAGCCAGCGGCTTTGGTAAAACCGCTGATACCAGACGACTTCCATCGAGCGGTGGAATCGGCAGTAGATTTAAGAGCATTAAAATAATGTTAATGCTCAAGCCAGCGATACCCGAATAAATTAAAAATTGACCTACTTCGGGTTGATTACCCACTAGAATAAAGCCTAGTTTGAGGATCAGCGCCCATAGTACGGCCATCAATAAATTCGCGGCCGGACCCGCAATGGCAACCACAGCCATATCTCGTTCGGGCTTTTTAAAATTGCGGACACTTACTGGAACCGCCTTGGCCCAACCGAAAATAAAGCCACCTAAAAATAGCAAGACCGCAGGTACCAATAGGGTGCCAATCGGGTCGATATGTTTAATCGGGTTCAAGGTCACACGCCCAAGCATTCGCGCAGTTTTATCGCCTAGCTTTTCGGCCGCCCAACCATGCGCGGCTTCATGTAGGGTAATGGCAAAAATGACCGGTAAGGCCCATATGGCTAATAACTGCATAAAGTTGAGTTCATGCATTGCCATCATTCGTCAAACACTCCCTGACCCAATCGAACGAGCTGTGGCACATCATCGGTAAAATCGATAATGGTTGTTGGTTCATAACCTCCAAAACCACCATCAATAATCACATCTAATTGGGATTCTAGCGTTTCTTTAATCGACCAAGCATCGGCCATCGGCAAGCTATCACCGGGCAGAATTAAAGATACGGACATCAAAGGCTTATCAAAGTAACTTAATAGTGTTTGACAGACCTGATTGGGTGAAACACGCAAACCAATCGTTTTCCGTTTAGGGTTTTGAATTCGCCTTGGCACTTCACGGCTCGCCGGTAAAACAAAGGTATAAGGTCCTGGAAGATGTGCCTTTAAATAACGAAATTGCACATTACCAACCTTAGCATAATGAGACAGGTGACTTAAATCGGGACACATTAAGGTAAAGTCGTGTTTATCATCTAAACGTCGAAGCTGACGAATACGCTCAGCACCGTCTTTATTATCCAATAAACACCCTAGCGCATAACCCGATTCCGTTGGAAAAGCGACAATGCCACCCGCTTCCAATCGTTCTACGGCTTGGGCAAGCAATCGTGGCTGTGGATTTTCCGGATGAACTTCAATATATAAGCAAGGATTTGACATAGATTATCTTTTTAACTCGTTTTAATAACAGGCTTTAGTTAACCAGGCCTGCTGAATGGGGGTAACACCGGCAGGAAGCTGCGCCAAAGCCCCCAACTGGCGCCAAGTTTGTTCAGGCCCGTGGTAATCAGAACCGACAGAGGCCATTAATTGATGACGTTTAGCGCGGTCGGCCATACCGATGGCTTCAGAACTAGCGAATTTTTGAGTGACCACTTCCATACCAGTTCCTCCAGCCGCTTTAAAGTCGGTTAACAAGCCATTTAATTTACGACTGGTTAATTTATATTTACCTGGATGAGCCAATACCGCCTGTCCGCCCGCCTCATTAATAGCCGACACCACATCTTCCAAACTCGGCCAGTCGGCGGTCACAAAACCCGTACGACCTTGTTTTAAAAATTTGTCAAAAGCTTGATTAATTGAATTAACGTATTGGCGTGACATCAAAATTTGGGCGATGTGAGGTCGGCCAACCACGCGATCGGCAACCAATGTCGTTAATTCGTCTAGCATACAAGGATGGCCCCGTTGCTGTAACCGCTGATTAATCGCTTCAGCTCGTTGCCAACGAAGCGCTCGAATTCGCGTCAACAAAGCTTGTAAAGAGGCATTATTAACCGAAAAATTAAGCCCCACAATATGTACGGTACGATTTTGCCATAAGGCTGAAATTTCAACGCCACTAATTAACTCCAACCCTTGTGTATTGGCATAATCCACGACCTGTTGATAACCCGCGGTCGTGTCATGATCAGTAATGGCCAAGCACCCAATGGTTTTTTTAACCGCCAGATCAATGAGTTCTTGAGGGCTTAAGCTGCCATCAGAGGCTTGGGTGTGGCAATGAAAATCAACTTTAGTTGTCATAATCCTACAAACAATTCACTTTATTTAAGCTGTTATTATAACCAGTAAGCTTATAGAATAATGCACAACATTAATTAATCATGAGTTTCGCTCTGTAATGAAAATATTATTTGATCTGTTTCCCGTTATCTTATTTTTTATCGCCTACAAGATGTATGACATTTACATTGCAACTGGCGTTGCCATCGTCGCAACCATAATTCAAGTAGGCTACCTCTATGCGCGTTACCGCAAAGTAGAAAAAATCCACCTCATCACCCTTGCTTTAATTGTTGTATTAGGCGGTGCCACTATTCTGTTGCAAGATGAAGCCTTTATTGCTTGGAAACCGACCGTTGTTAACTGGGGCTTTGCCGCGGTATTTTTAGCCAGTCATTATATGTTTGGTAATAAACCGATTGTGCAGCGTATGATGGACAGTTTAATCCAAATGCCTGATCAGGTATGGGTAAGACTGAGCTATATGTGGATTGCATTTTTTGTCTTTAGTGGGGTTATCAACCTTTGGGTTTATTACAACTTCTCGTTAGATGCCTGGGTTAACTTTAAGCTGTTTGGCCTAATGGGATTAACCTTTGCCTTTATCCTGATTCAGGGCTTATATATCAGTCGCTATACACAACAAATTGACAGCGAAGAAACGACTGCCGAGGCAACTCAAACCGTCGATATTAAAAAAGACTAACTGACATTCACTTGCAAAAGGAACACCTAATGTTATTTGCGATCATGGCACAAGATGTTAACGACAGCCTAGCTAAACGCTTGGCGGCACGACCAGAGCACTTAGCACGTCTAGAAGCCCTCGATGCCCAAGGACGATTAGTCTTAGCTGGCCCTCACCCGCTTATGGACGGTCAAGAAGGTTTTAGTGGCAGTTTAATTGTGGCTGATTTTGATTCCTTTGAACAGGCATCGGCATGGGCAGATGCCGACCCTTATGTCGCCGCTGGTGCCTATGACAGCGTTGAGATTAAACCCTTTAAGCAGGTCTTTCCAAAATGAGTAAACTCGCCTATCTCATACCAAAACGCCAACAAAAACTGGCCTTTAATGACAATGCCGCTTTTGAACTGATCGACGAGGATTGGGTGGAAGTTCCACTGGTCGGTTGGACCTATGCTGGTGAACCCCGTCAAATGGAACTGGATTATGACACGGTCAGTATCCCAAAAAGCTTGGTTAAAAAAGAAACCTTTGCCTTGCGCGTTAAAGGTGACTCTATGATTGAAGAAGATATTTGTGATGGCGACATTGTGATCATTGAACGCTGCAACTCAGCAGAAAATGGAGAATCGGTGGTGGTGCGCATTAATCAAGAAGAAATCACCATGAAAAAACTGTTTATCGAGCAAGATGGTGTACGTTTACAGCCAGCAAATGCCGAGATGAAACCAATTTTTTTAAAGAATCAGGATATTGAAATCCTAGGAATTGTGCGCGGCATACTGCGCCCAACCTAACCTTAAAAAAACTACCCCCTTAACCTTTTTGCCCATGTGAGGGTATCTATGGCTCAGATCAGTATATTAGCTTGTGGCGGTACGCTAGATAAAGACTATGATCCCCTAACGGGTGAACTAGTGTTTGGTCACACCCATCTAATGGAGTTACTGAATCAAGCCAATCACACGCTTCATATTTCAGTGCAAGAAATCATGCTAAAAGACAGCCTGTTGATGGATGATGCTGACCGCGACCTTCTCTACCAGGCCTGCTCAAAAACACCTAACCAACAAATTGTGATTACCCACGGCACCGATACAATGCCCGAAACCGCAACTTATCTGGCTAATCGCGCAGCAAATTTGGCACAGAAAACCCTCATTTTAACCGGCGCGATGCGACCTTTTAAGTTGGGGCAATCTGATGCCAGCTTTAACTTAGGTGCGGCTCTGATGGCCGTACAACATCTTCCCGCAGACGTTTATATTGTCATGAATGGCCAGGTTTTTTCAGCCCATCAGGTGCAAAAAGATCGAAGCAGGGGCGTCTTTCTAGCCAACACTGAACATTAATTTCCTATTGGCCAACTGAGCTTATGTTCCCGATTAGTCTTGCGTATTTGGTGGTAATACTTATTTGGACCACCACACCTCTTGCCATTCAATGGAGTGGTGAGTCTGACTGGTTTTTTGGGGTAGCGGCCCGATTGATCCTAAGTGCGTTAATCATACTGCCAATGATTATTGTATTTAAACAACAACGCTTTGATCTCAGCTGGTCTGCGTTTAAGGTCTATGCAGCCGCGGCAATCGGCCTATTAGGTGGCATGACACCCGTCTATTGGGCTGCTCAAACCATGCCTTCCGGATGGATCGCCTTAATTTGGGGCATGAACCCAATAGTCACGGGTTTGCTCATTTATTTTATTCTTCGAACAGAACGCCTGACACCGGCAAAATGGCTTGGAATCGGTGTTAGCTTGATCGGTTTAATGGTGCTATTTGTACCTAATCTCGAATCGGTCTCAACACAGGATTTACTCCTTCAAGGCCTGATCGTAGCCTTAATTGGCGTCTTTTTTCATTCATTAAGTACGGTACTGGTCAAAAAAACCGCTCACAATCTGCCACCCCTGCACGTCGTTACCGGTGCCCTATGGATTACCAGTATCGTATTTTTAATCATTCACCCGACCGTATTGTTGGATTGGCCGCCTTTATCAACTCGGACAAGTTGGGCTCTGGGCTATTTAATTTTGGTCGGTTCTGTCATTGGCTTTGCGCTCTATTATTATGTGCTCAAGCACTTAGATGCGTTACGTTTAGGCATGATTCCGATGATTACGCCCGTATTTGCGGTCGCTTTGGGCGTTGCCGTTAATAACGAGCAACTGAGTTTGCCCGTTATCTTTGGCGCAATATTGATCTTAGCAGGCCTGCTATTGTTTGAGTTAGAGCGGTTTTACCGGCTAATCAAACGCCGCCAGCAAACGAACTCAATTGATTAAAAACGACCCGGACGTCGCGGGCTTTTCCCCATCGCTTTGAGGATTAATTGATTAATAAAACGCATAACAAAGCGGCGTAACATCATTTTTACAAAAGGATTATTCATTTACCACTCCAAGCCTCTAAGATATTGAAAAATCGCCCGTGCCGCCTTTGGTGGCTTATTTAATTCCGCTTCTTTTTGCGCATTACGAATATGCTGACGCAATAAGGTACGATCCGCTTGTGGGAAGTCCTCTAACAACGCTGTCAGCGCATCATCACCTTCGCTTAATAAACGATCACGCCAACGCTCCAATTTCTGAAAGTGCAGGTTTTGTTTTTTTGCTCGCTCTTCCGCTTCAATCAATCGTGCTCGAATATCAGCCAATTCATCTTCATGCTGGCGTAACCACTTACCTATAAATAAGCGTTGACGCTTGATGGCAGGCCCTGCCGTCATAGTTTTTAACAGCAGTACGGCTTCCAATAATTCGGCAGGTAGCTGCATTTTTTTGATCTGGCTGTCACTAAACTCCGCCAAAGATACGCCAATATCGGTAACTTCCTGGGCGGCTAATTTTATATCTGTACGACTGGTAAATTCTTCCTGCTCCCATTCTGGAATCGGTTTTTTACGATTTACCTTGCCCACATTACGGGGTCGAACCATCTGCTGCTCCTAAAATGCGCGTTAATTCATCGGCGGTTATCACTGGCACATCCAGTGCAATAGCCTTGGTTAGTTTAGAACCGGCTTTGTCGCCGGCAATTAAAAAATCGGTATTTTTTGAGACACTACTGGTCACTTTGGCCCCCATCTGCTCCAGCAACGCAGCTAAATCCGTTCGTGACTGGCCAACAAAACTGCCGGTAATAACGAGCGTCTTATTAGTAAAAAGAGTTTCCTTTTGCGGTTGGGTCTCAGCTGTCTGTTCCGTGCTATTAGTTGGCGGCTGCCCTTGAAGAGGCGGCCATTGAATACCCGCGTTTAATAAGCCGGCAATCACCTCGCGATTGTGAGTTTGCGCAAAAAATCGTTCTATTTGTTGGGCAACAACCGGCCCCACATCGGGAATGGCTAGCAACTGGTCAGCATCCGCAGCTAACAGCCCGTCAAGTTCACCAAAGTTTCTAGCCAAGTTTTTGGCAGTCACTTCGCCAACTTCGGGAATACCTAGCGCAAAAATAAATCGGGCTAAAGTTGTTTGTTTTGAGGCCGCAATCGCATCTAGAAGATTCTGCGCTGATTTTTCAGCCATGCGCTCCAGTTTGAGTAATTCATCAAGACTAAGCTGATAAAAATCATCCGGATGTGCCACTAATTTAGCCGCAATTAGTTGACTGATCACCTTGCCGCCTAAACCCTGTATATCCATGGCTTTGCGCGATACAAAGTGCTCTAAGGCCCGTTGCTGCTGGGCGGGACAATATAATCCGCCACTACAACGATAAACGGCTTTATCGGGGTCCTTAAAGACGGCAGACTCACAAACCGGACAAGTTGGTGGCATCTCGAATGTGCGGACATTACTAGGTCGTTGATCCACTAAAGGTCCGACCACTTCTGGAATGACATCACCAGCACGTCGAACAATCACCTTATCACCTATACGGATATCCTTGCGACGAATTTCATCCAAATTATGCAAGGTGGCATTAGCAACAATAACACCACCGACGGCAACTGGCGTTAGGCGAGCAACGGGGGTTAATGCGCCGGTACGCCCCACTTGAATATCAATACCCAATAAATCAGTCCAAACCTCCTGAGCTGGAAACTTACGCGCAATGGCCCAGCGCGGAAATTTGGCGGTAAATCCCAAGGTCGCCTGTGCCGATAAATCGGCTAATTTATAAACAATACCATCAATTTCATAGCCGAGATCAGCACGCTGTTCAGCCAACTCGGTATAGTAGGTTATCATCGCATCTAGGCCAATAACCGTCCGACCAAGCGGATTTACTGGAAACCCCCACTGGGCTAATAACGACATAACACCGGCATAGTGTGTTGGCAGATCAAAAGACGGACTAATCTCTCCCCAGCCATAGCAATAAAAATCAAGTTGACGTTGTGCTGTAACTTTAGGGTCTAGCTGACGCAAACTTCCGGCAGCGGCATTGCGAGGATTCGCAAAAGGTTTATCACCTTTTGCCGCCTGTTGTTCATTGAGCTGGGCTAAGGCGGACTTCGTCATAAAAACTTCACCGCGCACCTCTAACAGCGCAGGCCAATGGTCACCCTGTAACCTTTTAGGAATCGCAGCAATCGTGCGAGCATTATGAGTGACATCTTCTCCGGTTTCACCATCGCCGCGAGTAGCCGCAGTAACCAAACGCCCGGATTCATAACGTAAACTTAAAGCTAAGCCATCCAGCTTTGGTTCTGCAAAAAAATTGAGAGCATGGGATAACTGACTAACATCCGATATGATAGATGGGTGTTGCAATTGCAACAAACGGTCTAATGCGCGCTGATAAAAAGCCGCTAGATCCTGATCATCAAAACTATTGTCTAAAGACAACATCGGTAGACTATGTTTGACGGGTCTAAAGGCTTGGTTGGCATGAAACCCGACCTGTTGCGTGGGCGATTCACTGGTTACCCAATCAGGATGAAGAGCTTCTAACGCTAAAAGCTGCTGATAGATTAAATCGTACTGAGCGTCACTAATGATTGGTTGATCATCATGGTAGTAAGCCTGATTGTGCTGGCTAATTTCAGCACAAAGTTTCAGGTAGTCTTGATGGTTTAAAGCAGCGACAGCATCCTTCATTACAAAACTTTAACCATCAAATCCGAGTCGTTTCATAGTCAAGCGCACGCTCACGCATAGCCTGAAGATCGGTCTCACGAATCATCCGACGCTCCATGTCATACATACGGCCTCGTAAACTTTGTGAAACACGGCGAGCCGTAAGAATCAACTCATCCATAGCTCTAGGTGCTTTTATATGTGTTGGCAATTGTAAAATAATCGCAATACCGGCTGTGCTGGCTCCCTCTTCCCATTCCGCTGGGAAAATGCCGGGTTCAAAAATATTAGCAACACGAAGAACCGTTTTATTATTGACCTTTTTGACAAAAATACCGGCTTCAGCATTATAAATTAAACCATTAGTTTTTAGGACCTGATCAATCGCTTTGATAGAAAACTCGTCGGCAATTGATAATACAAGAATAGCAAAAGTTTCGGGTTCGCGATTATCAAGAGGCACTTCTAACTGACTGGCTGTCTCATTATATTGATGGCGTCCATCACGCGCTTCTGGCGAATAATAGCTTTCATCCGCTGGAAACATATCATCAATTTCAATAACCTTGTGCCTAGTTTGTTGTGCTGCAGTTTGTTCCGGCGTGAGTTGTGCCGCGTAAGAGGTAGCCGCATGATCTTGTTGTCGCTCTATTTCCTCTTCAAGTTGCAGCTTTTCTTGCATATAATTAAAGGCGTCATCTTCGTTAGCTGGGTTATTAATGATCTTATTATTGGTGGGGGCTTCATGGGTACTTTTAATGCTCGGAGTCATTGGTGCTTGTTGCGTTTCAGAACTATCAGCATTGGGTTTCATGCCTGAAGAACTATCGGTATCAGAAGCGCCAAAATCCACTTTAGCCCACTGTTTTTTTATGTCTAGTGAACGAGAAGATTTGTTTCTCGGAGCCCTCTCGCGTGACTTAACCTGACGAGATGAGCGTTTTTGACTAACAAAATAAATTGCAACCACGACAACGACGGCAAAAGCCAATAAAATCCACTGCATTTCATTCATGCGTCTTCTTCTCCTATCATTTCGACGGCCTTTGCTAAATCAACACTCACCAGTCGGGATACACCCGGCTCGTTCATACTTACACCTAGCAACTGGTGCGCCATCGCCATGGTGGTTTTGTTATGAGTAATAATAATGAATTGTACCTTCTCTGATAGGCTGCTGACTAGTCCACAGAAACGAATAACATTGGAATCATCTAAAGGCGCATCGACTTCATCAAGTATACAGAAGGGAGCGGGTCGTAATTGAAAGATTGCAAAGATCAAGGCTAATGCTGTGAGGGTCTTTTCGCCACCAGACAAAAGTTGAATCCGACTATTACGTTTACCCGGTGGTTGCGCCATCACCGTTAAGCCGTCCTCTAACGGATCTTCACTCGAATTTAGCCAACTTAGCGAGGCTTTGCCGCCTTTAAAGAGTTGCGGAAATAACGCCGAAAAACCCTCATTTACCTGATTAAAACAACTCAGTAGCTGTTCACGCCCTTGCCGATCTAACTGATCAATAACCTGTTCCAGTTCGTCAATCGACTCACTAATATCAGTTACGTTGGTGTTTAATTCATCTAATCGTGCCGCCACGTCATCCCGTTCGTCAATTGCAGTCATATTCACATTACCTAGGGATTGGAGCCGTTTTTTTGCTTCACGTAACTGAGTCTCCAACTGCGATAGAGATAGATTAGCGATTTCTGCTGGTTGCGTCATACTGGGTAACGCTAGACCTTCTTGTTGAATTTGATTACTTAGAAACTGGAGTTGCTGTTGCTGATTTGCTAGCGCCTGTTGCGTTGTGTCCAGTTGATGTTGGCAACTTTGATAGGCTTGCTGAGTTGTTTGCGCTGTTTGCTCTGCGACCTCAACCTCGGCTTCAGATTGCGCTAAAACCTGCTCTAATGCGGCTAAGGACTCAGCCATATCGACCAATTGTTGTTCCTGAGCAAGTAACTCTTCAGGTGGCAAAACCTCAGTTGGCAACACGGTTACATCTAATTGTGACAAGCCAGCCCTTGCCTGCTCCAACTGTTGTTGAGATTGGGTTTCTTGCTTGTGCAGTTGTGCCAGTTGTTGCTCGATAGAAGCTTTGTCGGTTAAGAGCTGTTTGAGTTGTACCTCTAGACGTTGTTGTTGCTGGAGTAATGGTGCTTGGGTCTGCTCTAGTTGTTGACACAAAACCTGTTGTTGATCAAAGTCTGCTTGAACTTGATCCAGTAATTCATAGTCTGCCTCTAGTTGCACATCCAGCTGGTCAAATTCTTGTTGCAAAGCCGCTATTTGTTCGGAGGATTGCTGGCGCTGCAATTCAAAACGTTGTTGCTGTTGAAGTAAAGATTGCTGGCGCTGTTGCTCTTTTATATGCTGTTGTTCGAGGATTTGATATTGATCTTGCCAAACCGGCAACTGGGCTTGCATAGCTTGCCAGGCCTGCTGCTGCTCTGCTAGTTCCGCATCTAATAGTTGCAGTTGTGTCTGAGCTTGATTGTAAGCCGCTTCTAATACGGGTAATTGTCGCGCTAATTCAGCTATTTCATCCGCTCGCGCCAAATAAATAGCCCCCTCACCTTCATAAGCGGCTTGCCAGGCCTGCGGGTAATAGAGATGCCCTTGTTGATCAATAATGACTTGTCCTGGCGCTAATAAAGACAGTTGCTCAGTGAGCGATAGCGCCAGATCACGCCGCTGGATAGTATTGGCTAACGAGCGTAACGCTTCCGGTGCCTGAATAACCTCGGCTAAACTTCCAGACACAGTTTTATCGAGTGATGCATTTGGCCAAAGCATAAAAGGAATAGACTCTGGCACAGATGATATATCGGTTAATAATTCAACTGGATTAGTCGATAACAACCAACCATGAATACGCGGCCCAAGCCATGCAGTGACTGCCTGCTGCCAAGCGGGATCAACATCCAGCTCATTTAATAACCATTGGTAGTCGCCTTCCAGAGCCTGTTCAGCAATCTGCGCTTGCGCTTTGTCCTGCCAGCTTTGCTGTAGACTGGCTAAGGCATCGTGTTGGGCTTGCATTGTCTGCCAGGCCTGCTGAGCCTCTTTTAAAGATTGTTGACCGTTTTTTTGAACCGTAAGTGCCGCTTGAACACCCGCAGACAGCGATGCAAGTTGCTCTTCTCCGATACGAATACGTTCCGCTAATGTCGCTAAAGCCTCATCAACGGTTGCTTGCTCATCCTCTTGCTGGTCGAGCGGATTATCTGCCAACCAGGCCTGCTGCTGTTCGGCTTGCGCCAGCTGACGTCCAAGCGCCTGCTTACGCCACTCCATCTCAGTGGTTTGCCGTTGTAGTTGCTGGAGGTGTTTATCGGCTTGATTTTTTTCGAATAGCAAATGGGCATGCTGGGATACCAGTTCTTCAAGCTGATCTGCTAGCTCGGCGAGCACATCCTGCTGGGAATCTATATCTAAGGCTAATTCACTGGCCAATTCCGTTAAAGCTATGCGGTTTTGCGCTAAGGCACTCAGCGAATCTGTCGCTTGTTGTTGCTGGTCTTGAAGGTGCTGGCGTAGTTGCTGATGTTGTTGTGACTGCTGATTTGAAAACTCATGCTGTTGCTGTAAGCGGCTAACCGCTTTATCCAATTGATGATAGGCTTGGGTTTGACTTTGCCAGGCCTGTAAATTGCTTTGTCGAGCCTGTTTCGCCGACACCCAAGTGATTTGTGCGTTATCCCAAGCCTGCTTTGCGGAACTAAAATCAGCTTGATAGCGTCGTAAATCATCACCCAAGTCCGCCAACTTATTTAGGGTTTGATACCATTTAGCTTGATATACCTGCCAGGTTAATCGCTTAATCTCGGCTTGCAGACTCTGAAAAACCTGAGCTTGCTCGGCTTGCTTAGCTAGGTGTTGATGCTGCTGTTCAAGCTCGTCTTGAAGTAAGCTAAGCTGGTTTAAATTCTCTTGTGCTTTATTCAATCGAGCTAGGGTTTCTTTACGTCGCTGACGATAACCCGCAATGCCAGCCACTTCTTCTATGTAATGACGTAAATCATCTGGCTTGGCCTCTATAATGCGACTAATCGATCCCTGACCGATCAATGCATAACTGCGTGGCCCTAATCCCGTACCATTAAATAAATCCAAAACATCGCGACGGCGGCAAGGTTGATTATTTAAATAGTAACGAGTGCCCTCTTCACGGTGATGAACCCGTTTAACCGCAATCTCGTTCAAATGACCAAATGGCCCTGCCAGCAGAGGTTCATTTGAGACCGATGTTTGCGCAGAATCACGTTCAAAAAACAACTCCACACTGCATTGACTCACCGGTGCGCGCTGATCACTGCCACTAAACAACACATCATTCATTTCGCCGCCGCGTAATTCACGTGCAGAACTTTCTCCCATAACCCAACGCACCGCATCCAGACTATTGGATTTACCACAGCCGTTGGGTCCGACTATCGCGGTCAATGCATGCCCCAACTGCAACTTGGTAGGCTCTACAAACGATTTAAAACCAACAATTTTGATCTGAGATAAGCGCATGGGTTATTAAAAAACAGACACGATTGAATTAATAATACTGGGATTATAATAGGCTTTTATATTTTGCATAGGTTTTTGAACTTATCTTATGACCCAACCACTTATCTTAGGCCTAGATATGGGCACATCGGGCTTTCGAGCCGATCTCGTTAGAGGCAAACAACGCATTTTTAGTGCGCAACAAGCCCGCATGAGTGAGCATGCAAGCCGCCTTGGTTGCAAACAAACTGAACAATCAAGCCAGGACTGGTTAAGCATGTTAGATGGCTTATTTGCACAGTTAACGGATTTTCTACCACAGGTGAATGCCCTGATTGCCGATGGAACCTCCAGCACACTTGTTGGGGTTGATGCCTATCAACGTGTTATCGAACCAGCGATTATGTACAATGATAGTCGTGCGCTTAAACAAGCCGCATCCTATCAAGCGCTGCTCGATCCGGACTCTCCCGCGCAAGGCGCCCAATCCAGTCTTGCTAAAGCCTTATGGTTGACAGAAAACACCTCTGCAACACAAATTTGGCATCAACTAGATTGGCTCTACGCCCATTTGTTAGCAGAACCCAACCAATTAACAAAAACCAAACAATCAACCTACTCTGATATCAACACCCAGCTAAAAATGGGCGTTGATCTCCAACACTTGTCTTGGCCAGATGCGATTCAAACTCTTGCTAAATGGCCACTCGCTCAACCAGTATTACCCGGCCAATTACTTGGCTCGACCAGTTTGACAGCACAAAAACGGTGGGACTTGCCAGCTAACTGCCAAATTTATGCAGGCACAACCGATAGTATCGCTAGCTTTCTAGCCACACCAGCGTCACAACCGGGCGACCTAGTCATTTCACTGGGGTCAACACTGGCTTTTAAACTCATCAGCAAGCAGCCCCATGCATCAGCACAGCATGGCATTTACAGTCATCGCCTAGGTGATACCTGGTTGGTTGGTGGGGCATCCAATGCGGGCGGCGCTGTTTATCAACAACGCTTTTTACCCGAAAAACTCAGCCAACTCAGTCAGCAACTCGCTGGCATCAGTAACCCGCAACTGGCTCGTTATCCTTTAACACAGGTCGGTGAGCGCTTTCCTATTGCGGACTCGCGGTTTCCCGCAAGTCGATTTGATGATTTAACGGATGAGATGGCTTTTATAAGTATCACCGAAGGTTTGGTCGCGCTAGAACAAGCCGCCTATGACCAATTCCATAAAATGGGCTTGCCGATTAAGCGTATCTTTAGCATCGGTGGCGGACTGCGTAACCAGGCCTGGCAATTACGTCGGATGGCACAATTTGGTGATACACTAGCGCCCTTACCAGACCCAGACGCTCCAACTAATACGGCTGCGTTTGGGGTAACCCGTTTAATTACTGACCATTTTTAAAAAGGAGTCGCTATGTCCATCCTATCGCCCGATGCTCTAATACAGAAACTAACACAAGGCCCGGTAGCCTTTAAAGACGTTATGGCAACGATTGATCACTATTACGACTTTACCCCTACGACCTTTAGCAACGGCTCACAACATAACGAAGCCGGTCAAAATAATGGCTCATGCAAAATATTTGCCTTCGCTAAGCGCCATGGTTTAAGCCAACAAGCAACGTTAAATGCGTTTGGCAATTTTTACACGCAGGATGTTCTGGGTCACCCAAGCGGTACCGATCATCAAAACATTCGTCAATTCATGCAGGTGGGTTGGGATGACGTAAAGTTTAGTGGTGAGCCATTAGCGCCAAAAGCTTAGTTTTGCGATTATTCGGCCATAAAAAAACCCCAATAATTGGAATATCCAACTATTGGGGTAATCCTAACTAGCACCTTGTAAAGGTGCGCGTAATTATCGCAAACTTAGGTAATTAGATTTCCGATCGATTTTAGCCGTTAGTCGCAAGCTCGCCATTAAGGACTCGACTTCTGCGGTTTGATAAGTTTCCAGTAAAATCTGCTCAACTTGCGCAAGTAAACGCGGGTTATCAGCTTGGTCACTGCGGCCAATTTCATTCACTCTAACCAAAACACTATCGCCAGTAACGAGTTGAACCTTATTCCAAGTAGGTTGGTCCGCAACAGGTTTAGCGGCAGCAAAGGCTGCCGCCGTAATTTGTGGCAAAATTTGCTGGTTTTCTCGTTCGATCCAACCTACCGGATGCCATTCAACGCCCTCGCCGATCAAGGTTTCTACGGCAACGCCCTCATTGATTTGTGCCAGTAATTGATCGGCACGCTCTGCCGAACGCGCGATACTAAACTCTCGAACCAACTGACGCTCGATATCGGCACGAACTTCCTCAAGTGGTTGTAAACGAGACGGTTGATGTTCCGCAATACGAACGACTACCGTTTCATTTGGGCCCACTTCAATGGGCGCCGAATTTAATCTTTGCTGTAGCACATCTTCAGAAAACGCCGCTTCCATAACGGTTCGACGCGAAGTGATCGTCTCACGCCCACCATCACGGGTGACCATCCGAGTGGTTGCCACAGTTAAATTTAACTGCTCAACAATCGGCTCCAGACTGTCTGGTTGCTCAAAAGCAATTTGTGTCATCTGCTCCAACAACTCAAAATAAACCCGCTCTGCCTGCTCTAGACGCACCTGAGCAACAACATCGTCGCGAATCTCATCTAAGCCTGGTAATTGCATGGGTTTAACATCGGTTAACTTAATCAAGTGAAAACCAAATTCAGTTTCTACCGGCTCACTTACTTCCCCCATCGCCAGATTAAATACCGCTTGGTCAAACTCATCAACCATCATGCCGGCTTCAAAGAAATCAAGATCACCGCCCTGACGAGCCGAACCTGGATCTTCTGAATAGGTCTGTGCAAGCTCTGCAAAATCTTCACCATCCGCTAGACGCTGTTTTAATTCAGCCAGCTTCGCCAGCGTTTCGTCACCACGATTCATCATCAAGATGTGACTGGCACGACGCTGTTCTGGTACCGCAAATAGGCGTTGATTTAGCTCAAAATAGTCAGCTACTTGACGTTCAGTCACCTCAACATCTTTAGCAATTTCGGCAAGTGACAAGGTCACATACGCAAGGGAAACTCGCTCAGGTTGAATATACTCATCCTCATTAGCCGCATAGAATTGTGCAATCTGCTCATCAGTGATAGCAACGTCTTTATTAAACACGCGCTGATCAACACGCACGTAATCTACGTGACGTGTTTGAGTTTGAAGATCTAGTAAAGCTTGTTTTTCAAATGGAAAAACAGGGGTGGAACTTGCGAGTAAATTTTGAAATTGACCCTCAAGTAAAAAATTGCGTTGATCACGTTCAAAGCTCGCTGGCGTAAAGCCATTACGGGCTAACAAGTCTTGATAAAGACGCTGAGAAAAAACCCCATCTTCATAAAATACATCGGCACCTTGAATAACAGCCGCTAATTGCGCATCTGATATGACCACTCGATTATCCAATGCCCACTGGCGAATCAAGGCACTTGTAATCAGGCTTTCTAGCACCTGCTCGCGCAACACTTCATCATCGACCACCTGATCAAACATATCGCCAAACTGCTGACGAAGTCGAATACGCTGGGTATTGTATACCTGCATAAATTCGGTCGCACTGATTTTTTCGCCATTGACTTCGGCAACGACTACGATTCGGTCGCCCGTTGCGTACTGGTCAATCCCCCATAACGCAAATGGAACAATCAACACAATTACAATTGCCCAAGCAACCCAACCCTGAACCTTTTCTCTTATTGCCAGTAACATGCAAACTCCCTGTTGCCTTGTTAGAAATCGTTTAATTTATGCCTGATGCAAATAGCGTAGTAAGCTGACATCAACATAGGTCGCATTCACATTTGAAGATACCCTGCCGCCCAACACCTTGAAGGGCTTTAAAGGTTCACCAAGTTGGTCTAATATCCACGCCGCGCCGGTAAAATCTTCATGCGCTGTGTAATCGTTGATGGTAATAAGTGTTTTCAATCGACTATCTAAAGCGGATTTTAAGCCATTGCGTGAATCTTCAAATGCCATTGACTCACTAGGATTTATTTTCATTTGCGCCATTGCCCAAAGATAAATATCGGGTGCCGGTTTTTTTGCCGGCACTATATCACCAGCTGCAATCACTTCAAACCATTTAATCGCATCACGCCCCAGGGTACTTTTTAGCAATGCCGTTACGTTTTCGGGCGTTGTCGTAGTTACTATCGCCAAACGCATCCCCGCGGTTAAGGATTCGTCTAATAAACGCTCAACACCGGGGCGAAGTGGAATTTTACCTTCCGCCATAAGCTGCATATAACGATCGGTTTTAGCCAGGTGCAAACCTTTTACAAAATTATCTAAGTCGGCTGGCGCACTAAACTGTTGATTAAATTCTGACAAGTAAAATTTAATCCGCTCTTTGCCACCGGTGACTTTTAAAAGTTTGCCATAAAGCGCCTCATCCCAGCTCCAATCCAGGCCAGAATCACTAAATGCTTGATTAAACGCAACGCGGTGACCCTCTTTTTCAGTATCGGCTAGGGTACCGTCAACGTCAAACAAGAGTGCAGATAATTTGGTTGCTGATGCCATAAAACACCTCATAAAATCAAATGCGCTAATGATAGCAAAAATAGCCGCTAAAAACCCAAATTTACTATCAAATGCTAGGCTATTAATCTATATTTAATCTTTTTATAACTTGTGCAAACCCAGTAAACCTGATATAAATCCCGTTTAATTTTTAGGGATTAAGGCTGTTTCCTGACTTAATCCGCTTTTTATAGTCGCTTTTCCTTGTGTATGTAGGAGTGCTCTAGCATGGAACTAAATAGTACATTTATTGAAGATTATCCAACTTATGTACCGGAACCCGGTGAAGAATATATGAGTACGCGTATGAAGGAGCATTTCAGACTAAAGCTTTTGGCTTGGAAAAAACAACTCATGGCGGAAGCTGAGTCCACTGTCAGCCATCTTCGTACGGATTCATCAACACCGGCTGATCCTAATGATCGCGCTACTCAAGAAGAAGAGTTTGCCCTAGAACTTCGTACTCGTGATCGTGAACGCAAATTGATTGCTAAAATTGACAAGTCCCTGAAAGACATTGAAACGGGCGACTATGGTTATTGCAAAATCAGTGGCGAAGAAATTGGCTTAGCTCGTATGGAAGCACGTCCAACGGCTACTTTAACGGTAGAAATGAAACGTCAACAAGAAATTCGCGAAAAACAAGGCGTTGCCTAATCCATTGTATGTAGGGCGGTTTGCGCCCTCGCCCTCTGGTCCACTTCATCTCGGTTCGCTAATTGCAGCGATCATTTCTTATTGCGATGCAAAACACCATCAAGGCCTCTGGCGATTGCGTATCGACGACCTTGATACCCCACGTGTGCAACCTAATGCCATAACCCAACAACTAGAACAATTAAAGGCATTTGGGCTTACTTGGGACGGTGATATCTATTATCAATCAGAGCACCTCGACGACTATCATAAGGCTTTAAAGCTATTACAAGCCAACCAGGCCTGCTATGCCTGTCATTGCACGCGGCAAATGATTCGTGATCGACAACAAGGGGACGTGACTTATGACAATTATTGCCGCAATAAAAAGCAGCCTTTTGATCTTAAACACGCTTGGCGCTTAAAGCTGCCGACGACATCTAATAGCTGGCATGACGCTTGGTGTGGTGCGCAACAGCCCCTTACGCCATCTGAAGACCCGGTTATTTGGCGACGCGATCAAATTTTTGGCTATCATCTTGCCTGTGCTTGGGATGAACTGGCAATGGGCATTACTCATGTTGTCCGCGGACAAGATTTATTAGCGGCCAGTTGGCCACAGCGCTGGTTACGTCAACAGTGGCAGACCAGCGCTCCCGCGCTGATTTTTAAACACCATCCCTTATTATTTGATCTAACAGGTACGAAATTGAGCAAGTCGGCTAACAGCCCAGCCGTGTGGCCCAATCAAGGTGCGCTATTTAAAATTGCGGAGATTTTTGGCGTGGCTTCACAGCTGAATGCTACAATGCCTGACAGTGAAATCTTAGCCGTCATTCAAGCTAATTGGACTCACATCACCGCGCACTACTTGACTCATAACAATAAAAACTCGATCACAACAGTAATATGACCTGCTCCCAAACTAACATCATACTTTGGCTATCTCAACCGGAAAACTATCCCGATCTCGTTGATCAGGTGCAACTGGTACAAACCCATATTTCCTGTGTTTTTTTGACGGGTCAATATGCCTATAAATTAAAAAAAGCCGTCACCTTTGAATTTTTAGATTTCAGTCAACTCGAACAACGAGCGCACTTCTGTCAATTGGAAATTGAGCTGAATCGGCGTAGTGCGCCAGAACTCTACCTTGAGCGAATCAGTGTTTATTGCAATCGACTAACCTATGAACTGAATATAGATCCAACCTGCGCACAACACCAGGATTGGCAAGTAGTGGATTATTTGGTCAAAATGCGTCAGTTTAACCCCGAGCAACTGCTAAGTCGCGAGATCAAAAACCACCCATTTGCTTTTAAACGCGTGACCCAACTGGCACAGCAAATAGCCCATTTTCACAGTCAAGCTGATCGATGCTATTCACCGGTTTTTTGGGGCTCTGCCGAATGCGTGTTGCAACCAATGCTGGCTAATTTTCCAAGTTTACAGGCTTTATTTACTCAGCTCATTGCGCAGCAAAAATTATCACAACACACACTTACACGTTTAAAACTGTTAGCGCAGCACACCTGTGCACAACACACACTTATTGCTCCTTTGCTAACTCAGCGCCAGGAACAAGGCTTTGTCCGGGCTTGTCATGGCGATTTGCACCTCGATAATATTACGATCTACAATAACCAGGTAATACTCTTCGATGGTATTGAGTTTAATGAGCAATTTCGCTTTATTGATGTCATCTCAGATTTGGCTTTTTTACTCACCGACCTAGATGCTAACCAGTGTCAATTAACCAGTAAACAACTACTCAATCAATATCTAATCGCAACAGGGGATTATGCCGCCCTAAGCCTATTAAACTTTTATCAAACCTATCGTGCGATGGTACGTGCCAAAATTACAGGTTTACGTTTTGAACAGCTTGACCCCAATACACGAGAGGCAAAAAATACGTTTGCACAGGTCATGGGCTATCTTGAACTGGCTGAATCCTATGCTTTCCCAGCGCAACAAGCACCTAAACTGATCGTAATGCAAGGTATATCAGGTAGCGGGAAAAGCTTTTTAGCCAATGAATTAGCCAAGCTAACTGGCGCCATCTGGATAAATTCAGACCGCGAGCGCAAACGTTGGTTTGGCATAGCGGCTACAGAGCGTATGTCTGGCGAACAGCACAAAAAACTGTATAGTTCTGAGGCCAATGAGGCGACCTATCAAAGCCTTTATGAGGCCTGCTCCGCCTCTCTGCAAGCAGGGCGTGATACTATTGTCGATGCCACCTTTCTAGCCAAGGCGAGCCGTCAGCGATTCCGTGACTTAGCAACGCGTTTTCAAGCCGACTATGCCATAGTATCACTGACCCCTAACCCGGATTTAGCCCAAACACGTATTACTGAACGCATTGCTCACCAACAGGATGCCTCAGACGCTACCATTGCAGTTATGCAACGCCAAATTGCTCATTTTGAAGCCCCTGATGCTGACGAACCGGCTTTTATTTTTGATCAGTCTGACCCGCGTAGCTCACAAACTTGGATAGATTTAGTGGCTTGGTTTAGTCGCGACTAGCGCTCGAGTTTGCTAGAATGGAGCCCTTTTGAATAACTGGCTGTTTCCATGACTATTGCCTACGCGCCAACTATCGCTATTCAACAACGTGCTTTTGATCAAGCCATCTATGAGCATGCGCTCGCTGAAGGTCACAGTCCACTGACTGCGCGATTGCTGGCCCAGCGGCTTAATCAACAGGATCTAGCGCAAAGCCAGCAACCCTTACTTAGCTTTTGGGTCAAGCCGCAACTCAAGCATTTACAACACCCTGCGGATTTAAAAAACATCGATCAGGCGGCACAGTTGATTGCACGCGCAATTCAATCCGATGGTTTAATTGTGCTGGCAACAGATTATGATACCGATGGTGTCACTTCGGCATGGATTGGCTATCACAGTCTAACCCAATATTTAGGCGTTGATCCTAATCGGGTCGTTTGTATTATTTCAAAACGTGCCGATGGTTACGGACTCACCCAAGAGCTCTGTGAGCGAATTGTGGCACTGGACCAACCGATTGACTTGGTGATTTCGGCCGACCAAGGCTCCAGCGATGAACCACAAATTGCCTATCTCGCCGAACGAGGGATTGCCGTATGTGTGACAGACCATCATCAAATTCCGGTGGCAGGTCCACCCACAAGTGCCGCCAGTATCGTTAATCCACAATTAGATGGCTGTGGTTATGACAAACAGATTTGTGGCTGTTTTGTGTTATTTTTAGTCATGTCCCATGTTAGACAAACGCTTATTTCGCAAGGCTTATTGGCGCCAGACTCACCAAATTTACGCCCACTACTTCATCAAGTAGCCTTAGGAACGATTGCAGATAGTGTGAGTTTAAAAAGCGTCAATAACCGGGCCGTGGTTAAAGCAGGTCTGCTACAAATGAATCAATTTATCCATCCGATATGGCAGGCTGTCCAGCAAGCACACCCCCAAAAACCCAATCAACTTACCGCCGAGTTTATTGCGTTTCAAATTGCCTCACGCATCAATGCAGCCTCTCGCGTAAACGATGTCCAAAATGCCTTTCGTTTTATTAATGCCAGTAATCTCGCTGAAGCGTTAGATGCCTTTGCACAGCTTGACCGTGATAACGCCATGCGCCAACAACAACAAACGGCCATGATGGCAGCGGCTATTGAACAAGCGCAAGCACAATTAGCCGATAATCCTTTTTGCATTGTCATTGCCTTAGAAGGCAACCCAGGAATTCAAGGTATTATCGCGGCACGCATTGGCGAACGCTATGGCCTCCCTTGTATTGCACTCACTCAACTCAACGATCAAGAATATGCCGGTAGTGGGCGCGCAATTGTTGAAGATGTCGATTTAATTACTGTGTTTAATGCCATTGATGAGCAACACCCGAACCTATTTATTAGCAAAGGGGGTCACAAAGCGGCCGTTGGCTGTCAAATTCCGCTCACAGCACTGACACTCTTTCGCAAAAAGATGAATCAACTCATTGCCGAGCAATTACATTTTCAGCGTCCGCGCCTAACGCTTCCTAGCGATGGTGAGTTGACTCCCGAACAGCTTAATCTAACCACATTAGCCGATATTGATGCACTGGAACCCTATGGCCGAGATTGGCCAAGCCCCCGTTTCAATGGTCATTTCAGTCTTGTTGGCTGGCGCTGCGTTGGCAAAGATGCTCAACACCTGAGTTTAAAACTACAAACTCAGGCGCAGGGCGAAATGCTCAATGCGATATTTTTTAATCCTGCCGACCGAGTTATTGAACAAATAATGAGTCTAAATGAGGGCAAAACACCAACAATTGAATGCCTGTATCAATTGCAATGCAACAGCTTTATGGGGCGCAGCCAACTTCAACTGCGTTTGGATTACCTGCGTCTGATCTAAGTAAGACGCAGGTCATATTTAGACAACCTAGGCTTCAAAAAAGCGCAAAATTTCCGCTTCAATTGCCGTTTTTTCAATGACATTATCCTGTACCTGTGGCTTGGTAAACAGCGCTGCAATCTGTTTAGGGATGCAGGCTTTACCTGTATCAGACATAACTTGTAAAGCTTCTTCATCATTGGATACGGCTTTATCAAAAATACTGGCCACAATAGTTGGAGAAAACTTCGTCCATTCTGCGGTTGAGTAAATAATCGATTTAATGGCTGAATTTGTTGCTTGTGTCGCATCCACTTTAAAGCTCGTCGCCGTGTGCGGATCCATTAAATAACCCTGCTCAAAGCGCTGCTTAATATAGTGCGCACCTTCGGCATCGGTACAATGGTCTGCCGCAAAAATCGCTTGCACCTGCTTAAGCTCATCGGCTGTCAGCTGATAATATTTGTCCTTATCGAGCGCCAACATTAACTCACGTGTACGATCAGCACCCAACATATCAAACAAAATACGCTCAATATTCGATGATTTTAAAATATCCATCGCTGGTGATTTGGTCGGTTGCACCTGAGCATTACGCAAATCATAAACCCCTTTGTTTATAAACTGCGTCAACACATTATTATCATTTGAAGCGATTAAAATCTTCTCGACCGGCAAACCCATTTTATAGGCGTAATAGCCGCCCAACGCATTACCAAAATTGCCACTGGGTACATTCAAATAAACCTTCTCGCCCAGCGAAATCTCACCCATTCTGACCAGTTCCAAGTAGCTATGAACATGATAGAGTGTCTGAAAAATAATCCTCCCAAAGTTCACCGAATTAGCCGCTGATACCGCAATGCCCTTTTGCTGCAAAGTTGCCTTAAATTCAGGCGATGTTAATAGGGTTTTCAATGCCGACTGGGCATCATCAAAATCGCCTTTAATGCCAATAACTTTGAGATTTTTACCCGCCTCGGTGACCATTTGTAAGCGCTGTACATCGGATGTGCCGCCTTCAGGATACATACACACTACCTGCACATTTGGCTTATCACGGAAAGTATCTAAGGCAGCTGGCCCGGTATCGCCGCTGGTTGCTGCCAAAATTAAAAACTGTTCGTCTCGGGCTTGTGCGACAGCCGATAATAAGGTTCCAAACGGCTGTAAAGCCATGTCCTTAAAAGCACGCGTTGGACCATGAAATAACTCACTGACAAAAATACGATCAGTAACCTTCACCACCGGCACGGGATGCTTTGGATCATCAAACTGATCATAAAGTGCTAAGGCGCGATCAATGACCACTTCAGGGATATCGACTTCAAACTTCATTAGGATGGCTTTAGCCAGCTTTTTGTAATCAGAATCTAAATGGGCTGCTAAGAACGCTTGATCTAATCTAGGCAACGACTTTGGTGAATATAAACCACCATAAGACGACATAGGGCTCAAAATCGCTTGCGAAAAAGTAAATTGCGGGGGGAAGTGTCCGTCATTACCACGGGTTTCAATAAAGTTCATGAGTAACCTACTATTTAATCATCTTAAACGGGATGTTGCGGCGCCAAAAGCGTTTTAAAAACCTTGGCTCCACTAACCAACCCATGCTGTAATCAAAATCTATATAGACTGAATGTAATTCATCATTCGTTAAGCCAGCCAAAATAGGGCTTAGCCAACTGTCCTCCAACCAAACCAAATAATCAGATATATGGCTAAATTGAGGTGGCGAGAGGTGAACAAGATGGTGACGACTTGTTGCCAAGTCTGCCTGTTGTAACCATGTCGCATAATCGGACACCGGCAGCATTTGATAGGCTTGAGTCAATTTTGCCAAACCCGTAAAGTAATTATGATCTGACCAAATTTGCATCTCATTTTTAGGTTGAATCTGATCAAAATTTAATTGACCTTCACCCCAAAACCACAAGCTGTTAATCTCTATCTGGCCCTCTGCTCGACGTCGTTCATTGACCGGATGTGCATGAAACAGCATCTGTGCTTCATTCATTAAGCGCCGCCAATAACCAGCACTGGCACCCGTTGGATACCGCCCCTGCATCGAGGCGAACTTTAAGCTGTCTAAAGTATCACTTTTAAAGTCAATCACCTGAGGCAAGCGTAAAAACCAGGCCTGGTCAGTCCCCTCTAATTGCAAACCCTCAGGCTCAAAATGACGGTTGAATGCAAACTTAAGTGCCTTGGCTTCATCAAGCGTCATAGCCAATTCTGTTTCCGGAATTAACACCAACGTATCCCGATCTGGGCGCAAATGAATGGGCGAAACCTTTAACCAAAAGTCCTGCTCATTAAAACCTAATACCTGGTAACTCGCCTCGGTAGCCGCAATGGCGGGCATCGCGGGCTGGTGCATTAAATAAGCCGCTTTGGCATAAAAATGCTTGGGCTTTTGAGGCACTAGGTTGCCTCTTGCTAAAAGCTTGCGCCAAGCGGCAACCCGCTGCTTAGGTAAGGCCGCAAGCCCTTCTGCCACGTCTTGAATCGAAATAGCTGGGTGTGTCCACAGGGTTAAAGCTTGAGATTGCCGAGTCATTAATTAAAAATCACTCATGCGAATTTTATTGATTTTTCCAAGCATCCCATCAAGTGCTTCCAACTTTGCGAGCGCTTGATTAAAAGTTGCCTCAAAAACCTTGTTGGTCGTAAAGGCTAATAAGGCTTGATTCGCTTGATTGTCATGGCTAATCGGTTCTTGATGCAAATGCTCAATACTAATATCGAAATCGGCTAGTGTTTGTGAAATAGCTGCCAACATGCCGGGATGATCTTCAACCAAACATCGCACATAGAAGCCTGTATGAATCGCATCAATATTTAAAATATTAGCCGATGTTTTTAGATCCGCCGTATAGCGCCCCAAAGGCGGTACAGAATGCTCAGCTCCGGCTTGCCACATACGTCCTAAATCATACAAGTCTGCCATCACCGCTGATGCGGTTGCCGCACCACCAGCACCTGGACCGTAAAGCATGGTGGCACCAACCTGGTCACCGTGAACTAACACCGCATTCATCACGCCATTAACTTCGGCTAATAAGACATCCTTAGGAACAAGCGTCGGATGGACCCGCAATGAATAACCACTGGGCTCTTTAGCCGCGATACCTAGGTGCTTAATTTCATAACCGAAAGCCTGTGCAAAGCGTACGTCATCTGCCGAAACTTGGCTAATACCTTCGGTGTAAACCCGTGAGAAAGCCAACTCAATACCAAAGGCTAGCGAGGCTAAAATCGTTAATTTGTGCGCGGCATCGATGCCCTCAACATCATAGGTTGGATCTGCTTCGGCATAGCCTAATTCTTGGGCTTTTGCTAAAACCTGCTCAAATACGGCGCCTGGTTTTTTCATATCAGTCAGAATGTAGTTACCTGTGCCATTGATGATACCCGCCAGCCAGTCTATATCATTCGCAATCAAACCTTCACGCAGTGCTTTAATAATGGGCACGCCGCCAGCAACCGCAGCTTCAAAATAAATTTGTACCCCTTGCTGCTCCGCTTGCGCAAACAATTCATTACCATAAAGAGCTAATAAGGCTTTATTGGCAGTGACAATGTGTTTACCATTACGAATGGCTAATTCGACTAAATCACGAGCTAGCGTTGTCCCTCCCATCAGCTCGACAATAACATCAATATCAGGATCCTGAACCAACTCAAACGGATCAGCCGTTAAGGCAATAGCGCCAGTATCAACCTGACGTGGACGCGATAAATCACGGACTGCAATTTTTTTAATTTCAAATGTTTGGGCAATTTTGCTGCGACTGCCTTGTGCTTGCGTCGCTAAAATTGACACTAACCCACTGGCAACCGTGCCAAGGCCTATAATCCCTAATCGAATCGGTTGCACTCTAAACTCCTTGAATTAAACCATCTTTTTTAAACATATCACGAATACCCCGAATGGCTTGACGCGTGCGTAATTCATTTTCAATTAGACCAAAACGGACATGACCGTCACCATAATCACCAAAACCAATACCTGGGGCAACGGCTACTTTCGCTTCAATGAGTAGTTTTTTAGAAAACTCAATAGAGCCCATTTCACGGTAAGCTTCTGGAATCGGTGCCCAAACAAACATGGTCGCTTTTGGTGGCTCTACCGGCCAACCAATAGCGTTAAGTCCATTACATAGTACATCGCGACGCACCCGGTACATTTCACAAATCTCTTGCACACAATCTTGCGGACCTTCTAATGCGGCAATTGCGGCAACTTGGATTGGGGTAAATGTGCCATAATCTAAATAGGATTTCATTCGTTTAAGTGCATTACACAATGTGGGATTACCCACCATAAAACCTACTCGCCAACCCGGCATATTGTAGCTTTTTGATAAAGTAAAGAATTCCACGGCTATGTCTTTGGCGCCTTCAACCTGCATAATAGAAGGGGCCACGTAGCCATCAAATGCGATATCGGCATAGGCTAAGTCATGTACAACCCAAATATTGTGTGCTTTGGCAATAGCAATTACGCGCTCAAAGAATTCTAACTCTACCGTCTGAGTGGTCGGATTACCTGGAAAGTTTAGTACCAACATTTTAGGCTTTGGCCAGGAGTCCTTAATGGCTTTTTCTAGTTCTTCGAAAAAATCGACATTCGGGGACATTTCTACATGGCGGATATCGGCACCCGCAATGACAAAACCGTAAGGATGAATGGGATAGGCTGGATTTGGCACCAATACCGTATCACCCTGATCGACTGTCGCCATCGCCAAATGGGCCAAACCTTCTTTTGAACCGATTGTAACGACGGCTTCCTTGTCGGCATCTATATCGACATCAAAACGCGTTTTATACCAGTTACAAATAGCCTTGCGTAAGCGTGGAATACCTTGAGAGACCGAGTAACGATGTGTACCCTCTCGCTGTACCACTTCGACCAACTTATCAACAATGTGTTTTGGGGTGTCTTGATCTGGGTTTCCCATCCCAAAATCGATAATATCCTCGCCACGACGACGGGCTTCAGCTTTGAGTTCACCAACGATGTTAAACACGTAGGGGGGAAGACGCTTAATTCTTTGAAATTCGCTAGTCACGAAATGGCCTTTTAAGGTTAATGCATTAATACGAGAGGTTTACACGACTTAAAATAAACACTAAATGATACAGAATCTACGAAATTCGTCAATTGATTCAAGGTAAAATCCCCTGAGGAATTTTCAGCAAGAGGAACAAGATGAAATTTACGGAACACTTAAACCCTGGCGTTAATTTAATTCGCAGCTACGAGCCCAATTGCGTGAGTGTCAATCAACAGCAACTTTGTCAAAGTTGCGTAATAAGCCAACATCATCTTTTAAGTGATTGGCCTGTTACCCAACTGAGCGATTTGGATGAAAGTGCCATGCAAATGCTTATCGAATTAAAACCAGAAGTATTGATTTTAGGCACCGGTGAACAGCAGATTTTTCCTTCCGCATCAGTCATGCAGTTTTTTATTCAACAAGGTATTAGCCTTGAGGTCATGAGTAATGATGCCGCTTGCCGTACCTATAACATTTTAACCACTGAAGACCGTGAGGTAGTTATTGCTTTGGTAATGAACTGAGGTATCTTCAATGTCACCTGGTTCATAAAAGTTTATACCCAATAAAGCCAAAGACTACTAACACAAATGCCCATCCTAACCATTCAACCCATTTGCGAATGTAAGGCTCCATTTTGGCACCACCCCACTTCATCAGACTGGCAACCAGAAAGAAACGGGCGCCGCGACCTATAATAGAAGCAATAACAAACGGGAGCAGCGCCATGCTGGTTGCGCCAGCCGTAATCGTAAACATTTTATAGGGCAGTGGACTGAATCCGGCCACAACAATAATCCAAATCCCATACTCGGCAAATAATTCGACAATGATATCGTAATAAGCTGCATAACCTACACGCTCAATGACTGGCCAAAACCAATCTAACAACCACATACCAATTAGGTAACCTAACAGGCCACCCAAAACTGAAAAAAGGGTTGTTAGCCATGCAAAATAGATCGCTTTTTCTGGCCTCGCTAGGCTCATTGGCATGAGCATAACATCTGGGGGGATGGGAAAAAAAGACGACTCAGCAAAACTCATTCCGGCTAAATAACGTGGAGCGTGACGATGACGCGACCAACTCAACACGAAATCATACAAGGGTCCAAATAATTTCATTCATAGAGTCCTGATAACAATGGAACAAACTGAGCAACACCCAGATCTGTTTCGGTACTTTGCCCTACCAAATCCTTTTCAATACCTATTAAGCGCTGTTCCTGAACACCAACAGGCAATACCAGTCGACCCCCAGGTGCCAACTGTTCTATTAAGGATGTGGGGATTTTTGGAGCCGATGCCGCACATAAAATAGCCGGATAGGGAGAATACAATGACCAACCTAATTCTCCATCAGCTAAGGCAAAACGAATCTGTTCATAACCTAATGCCAAAAGCCGCTGTTTGGCCAAAGATTGCAAGGGTTCAATTCTCTCCAAAGAATAAATATGCTGAGAAAACCACGCCAAAATAGCGGTTTGATAGCCTGACCCGGTACCAATTTCAAGAATTTTTTGATCCTTTAAAAAACCATCACGATTTAACCAGGAGGTCATTACAGCCACTGTTCTGGGATGTGATAGCGTTTGTCCATAGCCAATCGGCAGTGAACAATCTTCATACACCCGCTGCGCTAACGCCTCATCTACAAATAGGTGCCTTGGGGTGTGACGCATGGCTCTGAGAACCTCGCTCTCTAAACGCAGATGCGACTGCGCGACCAAACGCGCAATCATTTGATCGCGACGACGCTGAGAGGTTAAACCCAAACCCTGATAATGCTGGTAATAACCATTAGGGTAAAGCAAAGGTTCATTTAAAATGCTCATCGTTACTGATCAACTATTTAACCAATCAGCCAGTGGCTCTAGCATTCGATAGTGGGTGAGATCAATTTGTAAGGGTGTGATCGACACATAACCTCTCTCGACCGCATAAAAGTCGGTTCCCTGCCCCGCATCTGCGGCTTGACCGGCAGGACCAATCCAATGGATAAGCTTGCCACGCGGGTCACGAGAAGACACAACAGGCTCCGAGGCATGACGTTTTCCCAACCGAGTAATTTGGATACCACGAATTTGCTTAAACGGAATGTCTGGAACGTTGACATTTAATACCGTGTTACGATCCAGCTTAAGTGAATTCAACTTATTCAAGAGCACTCCAACGATTTGTGCTGCGGTATCATAATGCTGATGTCCACACAAAGACACGGCAATCGAAGGCAAACCAAGAAACCGTCCTTCGGTAGCCGCCGCGACAGTACCCGAATACAGGACATCATCACCCATATTTGCGCCTTCGTTAATACCCGACATGACCATGTCCGCTTGAAAATCCAACGCGCCATTAACTCCAAGATGCACACAGTCCGTGGGCGTGCCATCAACACTTAAAATTTTGGGAGCATAGTGATGTATCCGTAGCGGGTGCGCCAAAGTTAACGAATTACTCGCCGCGCTGCGATTGCGATCTGGCGCAATCATGACGCAATCGCGAATCTTGTCATGGTTGTTTAAAAAGTGGAATAATGTTTGAATACCAGGAGCCAAGTAACCGTCGTCGTTAGAAAGTAAGATACGCATGCGCTGTAATCCTTGCCTAAAAGGCGGTAAAAATATGAAGTCGTGAGAATTATAAAGTGTCTGACCTATCTAAAGAAGATAAATTACTGCTTGAACAAGCATTTGCTGGTGTCAAACCTATGAACTTAGCACAAAATCGTCAACCCAAGGCGGCAGCACCAAGCAAAACAAAACCCTGTCTGCGCTACAAATCTAATGAAAACCAGCCAATCCTTGACACAATATCCTCTGATGAAACTCGACAAATCAGCTACCTGCCTTCAGGACAAGTTAGCTGGTTTCACCCAAGCTTGCGGGCGCAAGAGATTAAAAAACTTCGTAACGGTCAGTTTAGCTGTTCGGACACACTGGATTTACATGGCTTTACCAAGAATGAAGCTACGCCAAGGTTATACCAGTTTTTAAACAACCACTATCAATTAGGTAACCGCTGTGTTCTTATCATTCATGGTAAAGGCTATAACTCTATTGCCGAGCCGATTATTAAAACCTGTGTCATCGACACACTAAGTAGCTATCCAGAATTATTAGCTTTTTGCTCGGCATTACCTAAACATGGTGGCGCGGGTGCCGTTTATGTACTTTTTAGGAAAAATGATACAACGCGTCTCCAAAACTCAATCTAATCATCAATCGGATTAAATGGCAGTGGTGACTCGATAGGCTGTTCGGGAATACTGAGTTGAGCGGGGGTATCGGGAATTAACTGCGGTCGTTCAATGAGAAATTGAATAAAAACTTCATCTTCTTGAATCATCCCTAAACGATAACGCGCTACCGTTTCTATGGCATGATGGCCTGAATATAAATTCTCTAAATGCTCACGTAATACCGCATTGACAGACTTTTGGTCCGCAACGTCTCGTTCAATTTCCGCAAGACGTGACTCTAGAAAAAGGCGCTCACCCCAGCCGCCTTTTGAAGACAATAAGCTAAATAACATCCAAAAAAGCGCCGCAACTAAAGCAAAATTTAGCCAAGCACGCTTCATTGGATGACAACCTCACTTAAGGTTATAGAAAGCGGATTTGCCCGGATAAACCGCACCACCTGCTTCATTCAAAGCTTCTTCAATGCGAATCAACTGATTATATTTTGCAATACGATCAGAACGCGACATAGAACCGGTTTTAATTTGACCTGCGCCAGTAGCAACAGCGATATCCGCAATGGTCGCATCTTCGGTTTCACCTGAACGATGCGAAATCACCGCCGTATAGCCCGCATCTTTAGCCATCTGAATCGCATTCATGGTTTCAGTTAAGGTACCGATTTGGTTAACCTTAATCAAAATCGAGTTAGCGATGCTCCTGTCGATGCCTTCTTTAAGAATCTTGGTATTGGTCACAAACAAGTCGTCACCTACTAACTGTACGGTTTTGCCTAAACGCTCAGTCTGCATTTTAAAACCGTCCCAGTCGCTTTCATCAAAGCCGTCTTCAATAGAAATAATCGGGTACTTAGCACACCAATCGGCATAAAAATCGACCATTTCAGCACTGGTTAAGGTGCGACCTTCTGAAGCTAATACGTAGTTACCGTCTTTGTAAAGCTCAGATGCCGCCACATCCAATGCAATCATAATATCTTTGCCTGGTACATAACCGGCTTTTTCAATCGCTTCAAGAATAACGGTAATGGCTTCTTCGTTCGATTTCAGGTCTGGCGCAAACCCCCCCTCATCACCCACTGCCGTGTTGTAACCCTTGTCATGCAAAACTTTTTTCAAGGTATGGAAGACTTCGGCCCCATAACGTAAAGCTTCTGACAAGCTTGGCGCACCAACCGGCATAATCATAAATTCTTGGAAATCAACACTATTATCTGCGTGTTCACCACCGTTGATAATATTCATCATCGGTACCGGCATACGGTAATCGTCATTTTTTAGGTATTCAAACAACGCTTGACCTTTGGAGATAGCGGCGGCTTTTGCGCAAGCCATCGATACCGCCAAAATCGCATTTGCACCTAAACGGGCTTTATTGTGAGTACCGTCTAAATCGATCATAATTTGATCAATCTTAGCTTGCTGTGTTGCATCTTGACCTACTAAAGCAGGAGCAATTTCATTTTTGATATTGTTTACCGCATTCATAACGCCTTTGCCCATGAACTGAGACTTGTCGCCATCACGCAGCTCGATTGCTTCACGCGAACCGGTAGAAGCACCTGATGGCGATGCCGCACGACCCATAGCGCCACAAGCTAAGATCACGTCCGCTTCTACAGTGGGGTTGCCACGTGAATCGATAATTTGGCGCGCTTTGATTTCTTTAATCAATGACATTTTTTAACCTTTTGAGTAACAAATAAAAAAACTTTTACACAATAAACACGATTATGAGATTAGCCCATCAAACCTTGTTCAACAAACCCATGTTGCTTAACAACATCGTCAAGTGCTTTTAGAACCGCTAACACGGGTTCTAGCTGATCCAGTGGCCACATATTTGGACCATCACTTTTTGCATTCGCTGGATCAGGATGGGTTTCCATAAAAATACCGGCAACACCAGCCGCAATTGCAGCACGAGCCAAAACGGGAACAAATTCACGTTGGCCTCCGGAAGTTGAGCCTTGACCACCAGGCTGTTGCACCGAATGAGTCGCATCAAAAACGACGGGACAACCGGTACGACGCATGGACGCCAAACCTCGCATATCTGAAATCAGCGTGTTGTAACCAAACGAAGTGCCGCGATCACAAATCATAATCTGCTCATTACCGACTTCGCGAGCTTTCGCAACCACCTGATCCATATCCCAAGGCGCTTGAAATTGACCTTTTTTGATATTAACGGGTAAACCCTGACGGCAAACATTTTGGATAAAATTAGTTTGACGAACCAAAAAAGCCGGCGTTTGCATCACATCAACAACGGATGCTACCTCAGCCAATGGAGTGTCTTCATGAACATCCGTTAACACCGGCACACCAATTTCATCTTTTACTTTTTGCAAAATACGCAGTCCTTCATCAATCCCTAAACCACGAAAACTAGCGGTTGATGAGCGATTAGCTTTGTCATAAGAGGATTTAAAAATAAATGGAATACCTAATCGGGTGGTTAACTCTTTAAGTTGCCCCGCTGTATCAATAGCCAACTGCTCTGATTCAATGACGCAAGGCCCTGCAATTAAAAAAAACGGTTGGTCGATCCCAACATGAAAGCCACAAAGTTGCATACTTATCCTTTTTGCTTGGCTGTAAGGGCCGCAGAAACAAAGGCACTAAATAACGGATGTCCATTGCGCGGCGTTGAGGTAAATTCCGGATGAAATTGGCAAGCCACAAACCACGGATGATCAGGAATCTCAATCGACTCGACTAAATTGCCATCGGCGGAGTGGGCTGAGAAAACCAGGCCTGCTGCTTCTAATCTGGCTACATAACCTTCATTCATTTCATAACGATGGCGGTGACGTTCACGGATAACCGACTTGCCATAAATGGAGGCCAATTTGGTACCTGCTTTCACATTACAATTTTGACCACCAAGCCGCATGGTTCCGCCTAAATCCGAAGCAGCTGAACGAGCAATGACGGCCCCTTTTTCATCCGTCCATTCGGTGATCAAAGCCACTACCGGATGCGGTGTTTGCGCATTAAGTTCGGTACTATGTGCCTTCTCCAAGCCAGCTACATGACGCGCATATTCAACGACCGCCATTTGCATACCCAAACAAATACCTAGATAAGGTTTGTGTGATTCACGGGCATATTTAATGGCTAAAATTTTACCTTCAACTCCGCGTTCACCAAAGCCACCGGGAACCAAAATAGCGTCCATTTTCTCCAGACATTCAATGCCTGTTCGCTCTAATTCTTCAGAATCCAGATAATGAATATTGACCTTGGTAGCTGAATGAATACCGGCATGAAGTAAGGCTTCGATTAACGACTTATAGGCCTCTGTCAGATCGACATATTTACCAACCATGGCAATATCTACTTGCTCTTCTGGATTTAATTGCGCCGCAACCACGCGATCCCAGTCACTTAAATCCAGGGCTTTTCCACCAGCCAATCCCAAGCGTTTTAGCACCAGCTCATCCATACCCTGCTCATGCAACATACGAGGTACTTGATAAATCGATTTAGCATCTACAGAGTTAATAACGGCACGTTCTTCTACATTGGTAAACAAAGCTATCTTATGTCGTTCAGCATCAGCTAGCGGAATTTCTGAACGACAAATTAATACATCTGGTTGAATACCAATAGAACGCAATTCTTTAACGGAGTGCTGTGTTGGCTTAGTTTTCACCTCACCCGCAACGGCAATATAGGGCAATAGGGTTAAATGCATGAACATCGCATTATCACGACCCACCTCGACGCCCATTTGACGAATCGCTTCTAAGAAAGGAAGTGATTCAATATCCCCCACAGTGCCACCGACTTCAACCAAGGCCACATCCGCATCACCAGCCGCTTGAAGAATACGATGTTTTATTTCATCGGTAATATGCGGGATAACTTGAACCGTTCCGCCTAGATAATCACCGCGACGTTCGCGACGAATAACCGTCTCGTAAACTTGTCCCGTTGAAAAAGAATTGGCGCGACTAAAATTACGCTGGACAAAGCGCTCGTAATGCCCCAAATCAAGATCTGTCTCGGCCCCATCATCGGTTACAAACACTTCACCATGTTGTAATGGGCTCATTGTGCCTGGATCAACATTAATATAGGGATCCATTTTTAACATGCTGACTCGAAGGCCGCGAGCCTCTAATAACGCACCCAGCGCCGCCGCCGCTATGCCCTTACCTAATGAAGAAACCACACCGCCGGTAACAAAAATATATTTGGTCATTACACACACTTTGTAAAAAACTTGAGGATGCAAGAAATGCTAATAAATCTGCAATGAATAAGTGCAAAAATTTTATAGCTTAGAATGGAAATGCATTTTAGCTTAAAAACCCTTAGGCTTCAATTTAATTCACACCCAACAGAAAACAACCGGCTTTTGAATCCACCACAGGCCATGCTTCACGCAACCAGGGTGCAACCCCTCTGCTTTGAAACCATTTTTTTAATGATACGCCACTAAAGTTGTCAATGGCCTGTCGATTTCGTAAGCGCAATGGAAAGACATAAAGATCCTCAAGCACATTAAGTTCAATAGGCCAATGCCCATTAACCCATTCCTGTAGTTGCTCATAGTCTGTTATTGGTATATCAAATACTGGAGCAATTGCCGGATAGTAGATACGACTTTGATATCGTTGCATCGGTAAACCCGCCACTAAAATCTGAGGATGCCGCTTTGGTTCCGCTTCAAACGCCTGTTGCTGAAACCATTCCCAATGTTGACGCCTTAAACTCAAAAAGTGATGGGTGTCAAACCACCGCGCAATTAATGACTGTTGACGTGGCCAACTCATGTTCAATAAATACGGCCAATCAAACGACAGCGCGTTCTGCGACCAGACCTGCCAATCTAAATTCTGATACTCGGTCAGTAAAGCTAAGGTTTGTTGTAATAATTGAGCGGTTTTTGCTATTGATGCTGTTGGATACTGATAACGCTTGGCAAGCACTGGCCAAAGTTCTGATCGCATAAAAACACGTTCATAATACGTGTCACTATTCATCGGATCCGTTACCCAGGTTAATTGATTTTCTGACGCATAATCACATAGGGCCTGCTGACTAACAGTTAGTAAGGGGCGTCCTAACCATTGCGACTTATCAGGAATATTGTTACTTACTGAGCGCAATGGCCGCAATGACGACATACCTGACAGACCTTGAATACCTGCCCCTTGAAATAACCTTGCTAATAAAGTTTCCGCTTGATCTTGTTGATGATGCGCGGTTAATAAGCAGGCCTGCTCAGAACAATGTAAAGCCAAAGCATGATAGCGCGCCCTTCTCGCACGCGCCTCTAAATTAGCACCCGCATCCAAACTAAGAACCAGTGTTTTATGTGGAATCTGCCATTGATTTGCCAATAGCTCGCAATTTTGCTGCCAGTCGTTGGCTAACGGACTTAGACCATGATTGACATGAACCGTTGAAAAATCATTTGGAAGATTATTAGCGGCGACATAATGCCTTAAAGCATGAACTAATACTGTCGAATCTAAACCACCGCTCCAGGCCACCAACAATGGCGGCGGGACATCAGTGGTCTGATTGAGTTGCTGAAAAAACTGCTGAAACGCCTGATTAAGCTCAGAGCTCAACGTTACCATAATCCATATAGCGCTGATAACGCTCTGCTAATAGGCTGTCCATCGGCATGGATTTTAAACGCGCCAACTCTTCAACAAGAAGGGTTTTTAGACTTGCGGCCGCATGCTGTGGCGCACGGTGTGCGCCCCCTAGCGGTTCTGTTACAATGGCATCGATCAAACCTAAAGATTTCAGACGCTGTGCGGTCACCCCTAAAGCCGCCGCCGCATCGGCTGCATATTCCGCACTTTTCCATAAAATAGACGCACAACCCTCTGGAGAAATAACCGAATAGGTACTGTACTGCATCATAATCGTTTTATCACCGACACCAATGGCCAATGCCCCACCAGAACCGCCTTCACCAATAACGGTACAAATAATTGGAACCCGCAATTCCGCCATCTCAATTAGGTTACGGGCTATTGCTTCACTTTGACCACGCTCCTCAGCATCAATACCAGGATAGGCGCCTGGGGTATCAATAAAAGTCAAAATAGGCATATTAAAACGCTCGGCCATTTTCATTAAACGCAACGCCTTACGATAGCCCTCAGGACGCGGCATACCAAAGTTACGCCGAATTTTTTCCTTAGTATCGCGCCCCTTTTGCTGCCCAATCACCATAACTGGCTGACCGTCTAGACGCGCTAAACCACCTACAATCGCTTTGTCATCTGCAAAAGCGCGATCACCATGAAGCTCTTCAAAGTCTGTCAGCATATTTTTAACATAGTCAAAAGTATAAGGACGTTGGGGATGACGTGCCAACTGTGAAATCTGCCAATCAGATAGGCTTTTAAAAATCGACTCGGTCAGTTCTTGGCTTTTGGTTTCTAATGATTTAATTTCTTGAATAAGGTCAAAATCTTGATTCCCCTCAAGGTGACGTAATTCATCAATCTTGGCTTCTAATTCAGCTATTGGCTGTTCAAAATCTAAAAAATCGAACTTCATGATTCCATCCCATTGCTTGTAATTTACCTATAGTACCAAATTTTTACAAATTTGACCTCATCGTTCAGCTTGCTATACTGCGTCACGAATTTAAACAGGACAAAATGATAGGAAATTTCATGATCAAATTTATGCCAAAAACACTTTTGACCGGCGTTATTAGTCTAGGGCTCGCAGCACCAATTGCGTCACACGCTCAAACCCCTTCTTTGGGTTGGAATGGTATGGGCGAAGCCGGCTTTAATAGCCGTACCGGCAACACGGTTAGTGAAAACTTAAATGCAAGATTACGTGTAAGCTATATCCAAGAAGTAACTGAATATAAAAGTTTATTAGAAGTACAATATCGCTCTGAAGACAACACCACAAACTCAGAGCGCTATGTGATTGACCTACAAGCCGATCGCTATTTTAATGCGGCGCGCGACTTTTATGCCTTTGTTAACACCCGTGGTGAACGTGATAAATTTGCCGACTTAGATTCGGACTTAAGTTTTGCAGTGGGTTTGGGTCGTCTACTCTACCGTACTGACGCAAGCCTACTAAAAGGTGAAGCGGGTATCGGTTATCAAACCGTAAAATTCATTGAAAAAGACGATAATTTTGATCAGGTAAACGGTCGTTTAAAACTAGATTTTGACCATAAATTTAATGAAACCTATAGCTTCGTCCAAGACCTACTCTACTTTGTCGGTCCAGAACAGTACAAACTAGAAACCAACACCGGTTTTCGTGCGGCACTTAATAGCAAATTTTCAGTGAGTGCGAGTTATAAATATCGTTATAACTCAAATCCTGGTGATGCGAAAAATGGTGATGCGAAAAAAACCGATGGCGAAACCAACTTATCGCTTATTTATCGCTTTTAATAACAAAGCCTTCCCCGCAATCTCAGGGGAAGGCTTGCTGTAATGCAATCATTTTCAACTAATAGCCAAATGCTAACTTAGCCTGCCGCGCCTTATCCAACACCTGCAACATTTGCTGATGACGCTGGCTTTTAAAGAACATCGCACGACCCAATGACAATCCCCAAAAAACCACATCGCCACTCAGATGCTGCTGAGCTTTTGCAACCTTATCTTGCCCAAACAAATTGTTAAGGCTGGCTTCATAGTGCCCAACATCCTTATCCTGCAACTTAAGTGCTAAACACAAATCCATTAACTCATATATGGGTTGCCAGCCAGCCGCACCGGCCGAAGCGTAAGCCTTAGCAATATATAATGAGTCGGCCGCCGCCTCATAATCCTGCAATGCCAACTCCGTCCAAAAACGTAAGTCAGCTATTTTTAATGCTGACCAGGCCTGGTTAGGATCAGGCATTAAGCCAATAAGCGATGCCACGCCTTGGTGATCACTAAAACCAACCTGATCAAGGACACTTAAAACGGCGGCATAATCACCCTGTTCGGCTTTAAATAACGCCTCACGCAATAAACGCCCGTCATTTTGATTCTTTAGCACCAGCTCATCCATAGGATAAACTTCTGACATACCTGGCACAATCAAACGCGTGGCGCAGAAATCGTGGTGCTGATAATCAGCACGATAGACCTTAAAGCCTAACGCGGTCACCTTAGCTAATAATTCAGACCATTGTTCTGCCGTAGTTTGCGCACCTTCCCAAGCACAAAATTCATAATCCGGCGTGCTGGCTAACATATGCAAATTAATGAGCCCCGACGAATCAATAAAATGATTTTCTAAATTTTCGGCCTCTGCCACCACAAACTGATCCAGCGTGGGCGTTTGAAATCCATCCAGATTTTGTAAGTGACGACCTTGCAAAGACTCCGTCAGCGTTCGTTCTAAAGCCACTTCAAATAAAGGATGCGCGCCAAAGGAGGCAAAACACTGACCGGTTTTGGGGTTAAATAAGGTGACATTCATCACTGGGAACTGCCCCCCTAAAGACGCATCACGTACCGATACCCCCAACCCCTGTATTTCTAAATCCGCAATCGCTTGGGCAATACTCGGGTACTGAGCAATTACGTCAGCTGGCACTTCCGGCAAGCAAATATTGTCTGTCAAAATTTTGTTTTTTACCCAACGCTCAAAAATTTCTGACAAGCCTTGCACCGCCGACTCTAACGGCGTGTTACCGGCAGATAAGCCATTACTGGCATAAAGGTTACTCAAAATATTCACTGGGAAAAAGACCCGTTCATTGCTAATTTGCTCTGTCATCGCAATCGCACGAATGAAAGGACTGGTATCATTAAAACTTAACAAATGTTGCGCGGTTAATTCTTGCTGCGGATCATAAAGCTGCCACAGCTCATCGCTAAGCGCCTGACGATAATCCGCCAATTCAAAATGACGATCATTGGGATAATAAAGCCAATCACCAAACAACTGTCCGTCGGCTTCTTCGCGCAAAGTCAAATAATAGTCTGAGAAAAAATAGTTGGTCGATAAACGTTCTAAATATTCACCCATGGCACTGGCCTGGGTCGCCTTACGACTCGCCCCTTTCCCATTGGTAAATAGCGCCGGACAGGCTTTATCGAATATATGTAGGGAATAAATATTTTCAGCAGGATTTAACCACTGCTGTTTATCTAAATCGATGCTTAACTGATCAAAAATGCCCTGCATTTTTAGCAGCGACGCTTCTAAGCTTGCATCCTTGCCTTTAATTCTTGTTTGTTCACTCAAGCCTGTATCCTCTTTTATTGGTCAATAAATTATTCTGTTATGTTTTTTTTTGAAATCATTTGTAACTTAGCGCTAGAATAAAGATGCAAGCCCAAATGTTTACATCTAGGATTATTACACTTAGTAACACACGATTTATTTGCTTTCAAACCCAACTTACGCGATTTTGGAGGATGATATGAAACGTGCTTTAACACTGATTGGTGCCAGTATCCTTCTGGCTAGTACTACCCAACTACACGCTCAAAGCGGTGATCCGCGTGCGGGTGAATCTTTACATAAAGAAGCTAACTGCTTGAGTTGTCATACCGCTAACCCTTACAGCACGGCTAAAACACCCAGTTTTGAACGTCTTATTGCCGCCGTAAGTTTTTGCAATGTTAACCTAAACACTGGCTGGTTTGAAGATGAGGTATTGGATGTAGCCACTTATCTTAATGAGAAATACTACAAGTACGTTATTGAATAACATAGTCTTCAGGATCAATTCCCGGTGCCGATAACACCACCGGGATACTTTGCAATCCATGATATTTCACCTGCTCCCTATCCCCAGCGTTTAGAGGGTGCCAATCTGGTAGCGGCTGGCCATAGTATCTTAAACGATAGGCACAGGTTTCTGGCAACCAGTCAAGTTTTGGTATCTTACTCATATCCAACTGAATACACTCGGGCACATACTTTCTCCGCTCACCATAATTACGGCACAAACCCGTTTTAAGATCCATTAACTGGCAAGCTACCCGGGTATTAACCAACTCACCGGTATCTTCATCAACTAATTTTATTAAACAACACAAACCACACCCATCACATAAGCTTTCCCATTGCTCATGATTTAAGTATCTTAGAGGCACATCTTGCCAATACCGAACCGTTTTTTCTGATGAAGATTGTTTGTGAGTTTGAGTCATTAAAAATACTGCCAAGGTTCTTGCCAAGCTTGATATTGTAAACGAAACGCAGCAGAGAGAAAACGTGTGCCAAAGCTTGGTGGACAAACGAAAGCATAATCTTGATTATCTAACTGAAAACGCAAACCAAACGCATGTAAATAACCTCGATCCTCCAGTGCGGCTTCGTCGCTGGCTTGATAGCGTTGATCACCGGCAATCGGCGAACCTAGACTTTTTAAGGCTACCCGAATCTGATGAGTTTTACCCGTGTGCGGCTTGACTAAAAATAAGCGTTCACTGGGAGCCAGTGAACAACTGGCAAATTGGGTAATCGCAGGATTAGTTTTTGATGCGAGTAAGCGATAGCTACCGCGGCGACTCGGTGCCATATCGCCTTTTATCCAACCTTGTTTCTTTTTTGGCTTATGAGTTGAAATCGCCAGATAATATTTTTCAATATCACGATTTTCAAACAACGGCTGAAAATGCCGAGCAACTTCAACACTTTTAGCTAAAACCACTAAACCTGACGTCATTTTATCTAAACGATGAACAGGATAAAGCTGATGATTAAGCTGTTGTTCTACACGCACCACCAGGCCTGGTTCGGTCTCGGAATGAAAGCTGATGCCTGCCGGTTTGTCTATTACAACAAACTGGGAATGCTCATAATGAATAGGAATCGGCTGTCGCATAAGCATTATCCAGCATAAGTTAAAACAAAAAACCCCGTCGTAACGGGGTTATAGACCAAAGTCGATACTATTTTTTCTTTTTAGGCGCAATCAAATCCGTAATCGTGCCTTCGGCCATTTCAGCGGCAAAGCCAAGCGTTTCACTCAGCGTAGGATGTGGATGAATGGTTAAACCAATATCCTGCATATCCGCACCCATTTCAATCGCCAACATGGCTTCAGCAATTAATTCACCTGCATTCGTTCCCACAATACCCGCACCCAACAAGCGATGGGTTTTGGCACAGAATAACGCTTTGGTTAAGCCTTCATCACGTCCAATACTTAAACTACGGCCAGAAGCCGCCCAAGGGAAAGCCCCTTTTTCGTACTCAACCCCTTCTGCTTTCAGCTGGTCTTCGGTTTTACCAGCCCAAGCCACTTCAGGATCGGTATAGGCCACTGATGGAATCCCCATCGGCGTAAAGGCACTAGGCAAGCCACAAATCACTTCGGCAGCCACTTTACCTTCATGAACCGCTTTGTGAGCCAACATCGGCTGACCAACAATATCACCAATAGCATAGATATGGGGAACATTGGTCTGTTGACGGTCATCAACCTCTATAAAGCTCCAATCATTAACTGCAACACCCGCTTTTTCGGCATCAATCAATTTGCCGTTGGGTGTTCGACCTACCGCCACTAAGACACGATCAAAAGTATCCTGCGTGGGACAATCTTTGCCTTCAAAAGACACCACAAGCCCACCAGGTTGCGCTTCAACATGGGTGACTTTTGACTTCAAAAAAACATTTTCGTAGCGCGCTTTAATACGCTTCAACAACGGACGGCTAATATCCTTATCCGCACCCGGAATAATGGTATCACCCAACTCAACAATGGTTACTTTTGAGCCTAAGGAATCATAAACCTGCGCCATTTCTAAGCCAATAATGCCACCGCCAATCACCAATAGACGTTTGGGGATTTCAGCCAATTCAAGCGCGTCAGTAGAATCCATAACACGAGGGTCGTCATGAGGAATGAAAGGAAGTTTAATAACCCGAGAACCCGCCGCAATCACCGCTTTTTCAAAAGCAATAGTTTGTTCGCTACCGTCATCGGCAGTCACCGTAATGCTATTGGCTGATGAGAACTTACCATAACCGGTAACAACCTCAACTTTACGCTGCTTAGCCAACGCGGCTAAACCACCGGTCAACTTCCCAATCACGCTATTTTTATAGCCCCGCATTTTATCCAGATCAATTTCAGGTTGGGCAAAACTAATGCCATGAGCGGTCATGTCTTTGGTCTCATTTAGAATGACCGACATATGCAATAAGGCTTTGGATGGAATACAGCCAACATTTAAGCAGACCCCTCCAATGACAGGGTAGCGCTCAATTAGGATAACTTTTTTACCCAAATCCGCCGCACGAAACGCCGCGGTGTAACCACCTGGACCACCACCCAAGACCACCACCTCTGCGGTTTTATCCGCAGGCGGTAAACTCTGAGCAGCAACGACTGATGACGCTAAGGACGCGGCAGTGGTTTGCTTTGGTCCTGCCGAGGCTACTGGAGCTTCAGCCAGCTTAGCAGGACTCTCATCAGCAATTTCCATTTGACCTATCACACTACCGGCTCGAACTTTCTCACCGACAATAACACTGACAGCCATAATCTTACCTGCAAAAGGCGAAGGCACTTCCATGGTGGCCTTGTCAGATTCTAAGGTTAGCAAAGAGTCATCTTGTACCACCTCATCACCAACCGCTACCAATACCTCAATAACATCAACATCCGCAAAATCACCAATATCGGGAACGCATATTTCAACAACTTGACTCATACAGGCTCCTTGCAATTACAGTAATAATTGGCGAATGTCCGCCAAATGTTGACCAATAAACTGAGTAAAGCGCACACCTTCCGCGCCATCAATAACCCGGTGATCATAGGAGACACTAAACGGCATTATTAGGCGGGGCTGGAAACTACTACCATCCCATACTGGCTGTATTTTCGCCTTAGAAACCCCCATAATGGCCACTTCTGGGGCATTCACTATTGGGGTAAACTGCGTGCCACCAATACCGCCCAAACTAGAAATACTGAAACAGCCACCGGATAAGTCTTTGGGTGATAATTTGCCATCACGCGCCTTGGCACTGAGTTCCATTAATTCACGCGATAATTCAAAAATCGATTTTTGATCAACATCGCGAACCACCGGAACAACTAAACCATTTGGTGTATCGACCGCAATTCCAATATTAAAATAGCCCTTGCGAAGCAGTTTTTGCCCGTCTGGCGACAGCGACGCATTGAAGTTCGGAAACGACTTTAATCCGGCAACGACCGCTTTCATAATAAACACCAGTGGTGTCAACTTAACACCGGCTTTTTCAGCTTGCGCCTTCATATCCTTGCGGAATTCTTCTAGCGAAGTAATGTCACACTCATCAAATTGAGTAACATGCGGAATATTTAACCAGGCCGTGGAGAGGTGTTTGCCGGAAATCTTTTTAATCCGACTTAGCTCAACTTCTTCTACCTCGCCAAACTGGGTAAAGTCAATCGTTGGGAGTACTGGAATACCACTACCCACAGTACCTGAGGTCGCCTGAGCACCACCAGCTTGCATAACCGACTTCACAAAGGCCTCAATATCCGTCTTTAAAATACGACCTTTACTACCGCTTCCCGATACTTGAGTTAACTCAACACCCAGCACCCGGGCAAAAGCCCGCACTGTCGGGGTGGCATGAAACACCGCACCACTCGATTGATGGTTAACGGGCTTTGGTGTATTGGACACCGAGCGAGCAATCGGCAGGCCGACGTTCGATGCATGAGTTTGTTCATGCAGCTTGGTCGGTGCTTGTTCCACAGCAGCTGGCGCCGCCGCAATTTCCGCAACCGTTGGCGTTTGCTGCTCAGTTGAAGCATCATTCGGCGCTGCAACGGCCGCATCAGAAACCTCAAGGTCGCAAATATAAGACCCCTTAGCCACCTTATCGCCAACCTTCACTTGCAGATTAGAGACTTTACCGGCGTAGGTTGCAGGCACTTCCATTGTCGCCTTATCCGATTCCAGCGTCAGCACTGAATCATCCAGTTGAATCTGGTCACCGTCATTAATTAACACTTCAATAACATCAACGCTGTCAAAATCGCCGATGTCAGGTACTAATAACTGTATTTTTGCCATATTAATGTCCTTAACTATCCGCGTGAATTAAGCGTGAATTGGGAAGCTCTTTTCAGCATCCAATCCATACTGTGTCATTGCTTTTTCTAATGTATCCGCAGTAACCTTGCCTTGAACTTTTAACGCTTTTAGGGCTTCAAGCACGATGTAATAACGATTCACTTCAAAGAATTTACGTAACTGCTCACGTGTATCAGAACGGCCAAAACCATCGGTACCCAATACATGATAATCACCCGGCACATATTCACGAATGCGGTTGGCATAATCACGAATATAGTCGGTTGCCGCAATAAATGGCCCTTCAGCACCTGCTAATACTTCGGTCACATAAGATACTTTTGGCTCGGCTGTTGGATGCAGGGTATTCCAACGCGTAACTTCCATACCCTCACGGCGCAATAGGTTAAAGCTGGGCACACCCCAAATGTCTGCTGCTACACCCCAATCGGCTTCGAGCATTTCAGCTGCGGCAATCACTTCACGGAAAATGGTGCCAGAGCCCATTAACTGAACGCGATGTTTTGCCTTCTTGGCAGTCGATTTTTTGAAAGGATAAATACCTTTTAAGATGCCTTCTTCAACGCCTTCCGGCATCGCAGGATGGCTATAGTTTTCATTCATAGCAGTGATGTAATAAAACACATCTTCTTTGTCAGTTAACATCCGACGCATACCATCCTGAATAATAACCGCCATTTCGTAGCCAAAAGTCGGGTCATAGCTCAAACAGTTAGGAATTGCATCAAACATTACCAGGTTATGACCATCTTGATGTTGTAAACCTTCACCTTCTAGCGTTGTACGCCCTGCTGTGCCGCCAATCAAGAAACCACGTGCACGCGAATCACCGGCGGCCCAGGCCAAATCACCAATGCGCTGAAAACCAAACATCGAGTAATAGATGTAGAACGGAATCATCGCCACGCCATAGTTGGCATAAGCGGTTGCCGCCGAAATCCAAGATGACATCGCACCCGCTTCGTTAATGCCTTCTTCAAGCACCTGACCGTTGGATGATTCTTTGTACCACATTAGCTGGTCATGATCGACCGGCTCATAAAGTTGCCCTGCTGGGTCATAAATACCAATCTGCCTAAATAAGCCTTCCATACCAAAGGTACGAGCTTCATCAGGAATAATCGGCACGATGCGTTTACCCAACTCTTTATCACGCAGAATAATAGACAAAATGCGCACAAAAGCCATGGTAGAAGACATTTCACGATCGGCCGTGCCTTCTAGCAGCATTTTAAATGCCGCTAAATCAGGCACAGGCAAGCTTTCAGCTACATCCTGGCGCAATGGAAGCGCACCACCGAGTTCCTGACGGCGCGCTCGCACATATTCCATAATCGGACTGTCATCGGCTGGACGATAAAAAGGCACACTATTTTCAAGTTGCTCATCGGAAATTGGCACCGAAAAACGATCACGGAAATATTTCAAGCCGTCGATATCAAGTTTTTTCTGTTGATGCGCACTGTTAGCGGCCTCACCAAACTCACCCATGCCATAGCCCTTAACCGTTTTCGCTAAAATAACAGATGGCTGATTTTTAGTTTCGGTTGCTCGCTTATAAGCATTATAAATTTTGCGTGGCGAGTGTCCTCCGCGGGTTAAACGGAAAATTTCATCATCGGTCATATCCTTGACCAATGCGGCTGTTTCTGGATACTTGCCAAAGAAATGCTCACGAACATAAGCACCACTTTTTGCTTTGTAGGCCTGGTATTCACCATCAACCACTTCGCCCATCCGCTCAATCAGCTTACCAGTAACATCCTTCGCCAGTAATGTGTCCCAACCGGTACCCCATAGCACTTTGATTACATTCCAACCCGCGCCACGGAACATACCTTCGAGTTCTTGAATAATTTTGCCGTTACCACGTACTGGTCCATCTAACCGCTGTAGGTTACAGTTGACCACAAAAATAAGATTATCCAGATGTTCGCGTTGGGCTAACTGAATAGCACCGCGTGATTCGGGCTCGTCCATCTCTCCATCACCCAAAAACGCCCAGACTTTACGACCCTCGGTTTTAGCCAATCCGCGCTTTTCCATATATTTCATAAAACGGGCCTGGTAAATCGCCATTAAAGGACCAAGACCCATGGATACGGTGGGAAATTGCCAAAAATCGGGCATGAGCCAAGGATGTGGATATGAGGACAATCCATTGCCATCGACTTCTTGACGGAAATTATTGAGTTGATCCTCTTCTAAACGCCCCTCCATAAAAGCACGCGCATACATACCAGGTGCTGTGTGTCCCTGAAAAAACACCATATCACCACCAACCGGATGGTCAGCGCCTTTAAAGAAATGGTTCATACCCACTTCATACAAGGTGCAACTGGATGCGTAAGACGCAATATGACCACCAACGCTGGTTGCTTTATTCGCTTTTACAACCATCGCCATGGCATTCCAACGCAAAATAGCGCGAATACGACGTTCAATACTTAAATCACCGGGGTAATTAGCTTGCTCTTCTTGGGCAATGGTATTGATGTAGGGAGTATTTGCAGAATAAGGAATGTCGATGCCGTGAACACGGGCTTTTTCGATTAAGGTTGCGATTAAATGCTGCGCTTTCTCAGCGCCTTCAAATTCAACAACAGCCTCTAAAGCATCGAGCCATTCTTGCGTTTCTTGCGTATCTTGATCAATGAATTGATCACTCATAGTTTGTCACCTCTTGGGTTAAGCAACCACGCACCTTGGGTTAAATGTGGTGCGTGAAATAAACAGAGGACTTATCAGGTGAGCATGTTAATTTCACCCATAAGCCTCTAACCTGAAAATTTTATGGCGGTCATCATACCATTTTTTTGCACTAAAAAGATAGCTAGGTTAAGACCCAATTATAAGAATACGATGCAAGTCATTGATTTTATAGAACTAACGCTGAATCCAGAAAGCATTTAAGGCAGGCTCAAGCTCAGAAAGTGCTTGTTGATAAACGGATTGTTTAAAATTGACCACCTGTTGCACAGGCAACCAATAATCGACCCAAAGCCAATCTTCAAACTCGGGAGATGGATGAACTGATAAATTGATGGCCGATTCGTCAGCCTCGAGTCCAAGCAAAAACCAGATTTGCTTTTGACCAATACAGACTGGATGACTGTGTTGTCGAATTAAATGGCGAGGCAAGTTATAATGCAACCAATCCTGTGTCTTTGCCAAAACACGCACATCAGAAGGACTTAAACCAACCTCTTCTTTTAATTCTCGAAAAGCCGCTTGCTGTGGCGTTTCATATTCACGTATCCCACCTTGTGGGAACTGCCAAGCGTCTTGTTGAATCCGCTTACCCCAAAATAGTTTTCCGTGTTTATTTACGATTATAATACCAACATTAGGTCGGTACCCATTGGAATCTATCACCAGATCGTCCTTCAACCGCAACCTGTGCGTCTGTGTAATTATAATTTTTTAATAATGACCAACTTTACGCGTTTTTTCAATTGCTAAACAGGTTTTATTTCAGGCTATTAAAAATTTCAATTGATTTTAAAAGGACATAACTTTGAGCAAACTCACAATTTTCGACCTTGATAACACCCTAATTGGTGGCGATAGTGACCACCTATGGGGCGAATTTTTAATTGCTCAAGGGCTTGTTGATGCAAGCACGCATCGCGCTCAAAACGATGCGTTCTATCAGCAATACCAACAAGGGAATTTAGATATCCTAGCCTATCAACACTTTGTATTAAAGCCCTTAATAGCTTTTAGTCAAACGGAGTTAGCGCAACTGCATGAACGCTTTATGGCTGAGTTTATTGAGCCGATTATGTTACCTAAAGCGATAGATTTAGTTGCTCAGCATCGAGACCAAGGGCACACACTGCTCATTATTACCGCAACCAATGAATTTATTACCCAACCCATAGCGCAGCGTTTAGGCATTGCACATTTAATCGGTACCAAACCCGATATAAAAAATGGTCGATTTACAGGGGAAGTTGCCGGAATACCTTCATTTCAAGAGGGCAAAATATTACGGCTTAAAGATTGGCTGAGATCGCAAGAACCGCAATTAGAGTTAAGTCATTTTTATTCAGACTCTCATAATGACTTACCATTACTAAAACGGGTGCCTAATCCTGTCGCCGTTGATCCAGATGAATGTTTGCGCCAGTATGCTGAAACACATAACTGGCCTATTTTGAGCTTACGCGGTTAAGTCATCGCATTAAAGCGCCATTTCCTCTTTGATTTGGGCAACCCAGTCTTTGACGCGCTGTTCCGTTAATTCGGCTTGCTGATCTTCATCAATAGCCAAGCCGACAAAGAATTCACCATCATCTGTGGCTGCTTTCGACTCATCATATTCATAACCTTCTGTCGACCAATAACCCGCTGGCGAGCCGCCGTTTTGCAATACCACATCGTGCATCATGCCCACGGCATCAACAAAATATTCCGCATAATCGGCTTGATCGCCCAGACCAAAACAGGCGACTGTTTTATCGGTAAAATCAATCGCACAAAAATCTTCCCAAAAATCATCCCAACTGCTTTGACGCTCACCGTAGTACCAGGTTGGCTGACCTAGAATTAATTTTGTATAACCCTCAAAATCACTGGCTTTGGCACTGGCAATATCGTAAATATCGACGTGATCAGCGCCTAGTTCGTTTTTTATCATGTCGGCAACGCGCTCTGTATTGCCAGTATCTGTACCATAAAAAAGACCAATTTTTTCCATTCAAAGAACCCTTATTCAAACGTCATTGAAACTGTTAAAACATGCAAAGAATTAAAAGCAGGCAAACAACTAAGTGGGTGTAATAATAGCACAGCCACAAAACTGCGCCAATTGAGTGTATTTATCCCAGATGATGAAAAAAACTGATTCTCATATCGACAACAAAGACTGTTTAAGACTTTCAATCAAACATTAAATTGCGTTGTGTTAATCGCGCCAAACTAGTCCAGTTAAAATAAGGACCTGGGTCGGTCTTTCGTCCTGGTGCAATATGTTGATGACCCACAATAACCAAAGGAATTGGCTGTCCGTGTGTTAGCAATACCTGCTCAAGATCGGCAATCAGGTCTGCCAAGACGTTATACTGAATCGCCGTGTACGGCTGATCGTCAGAGCCTTCCAGCTCCACACCGATTGAAAAACGATTACATTGCGACTCACCCAGATAGCTTGAAGCCCCCGCATGCCAGGCTTGATCAAAAATATTGACAAACTGATCCAACTGACCGCTGCGCTGAATCAAAAAATGCGCCGAAACGCGAAGCTCTGCGACATCTGCTAGACCTGCCGCCTGCAAAGGTGGTTTCTCACCCAAAAACAGCGCATGCACTAATCCAGTATCAAACTGATTACGCGGCAAGCTTACACCATGAACCACCAACAATCGAATATCGGTTGGCTCAGGTCGTGGTGAAAAATGCGGACTCGGATAGTGCTTAGCATCTGGCAACCACCCTGTTGATCTTGTATTGGGATTAACTGTTATGTCGTCAATTGGCTTGTTCATGGTTTGTTATAATACCTACTTTTAATTTTATATAACTTGGTTAAGAGAGTAATGGCGCAATGAAGAAATTAGACTACCATCAGGATTTAGTCAATAACGTACGCCAAGCACTGACTGAAGACCTTCGTCAAGGCGATTTAACGGCTAACTTAATTGCGGCAGATGCCCAGCTTCACGCCAAAGTTATCTGCCGAGAATCGGCTGTGCTCTGTGGCCAGGCCTGGTTTAACGAAGTGTTTCATCAACTTGACCCTGAAATTTCGATTCACTGGTTAGCAAAAGATAGCGATCGACTCGCACCCAACCAAACACTTTGTGAAGTGCGCGGTAATGCTCGTGCCTTATTAACCGGCGAACGTACCGCCTTAAATTTCTTACAAACCCTTTCCGCAACTGCCACCATTACGGCACAGTATGTTGCGGCTATGGGTAGTATGGGTAATACTAAGACGCAACTGCTCGATACCCGTAAAACCTTACCAGGCCTGCGTTTAGCCCAAAAGTATGCCGTGTTTTGTGGTGGCGGCTGCAATCATCGCCAAGGTCTTTATGATGCGATTTTAATCAAAGAAAACCACATTCATGCCTGCGGCGGCATCAGTGCTGCGATTAAACAGGCTCAAACTCAACAACCCGGTATTAGCATTGAAGTAGAAACAGAAAGCCTCGCTGAAGTTGCAGAAGCCTTAACAGCTGGTGCTGATATCATTATGCTCGATAATTTCAGTCGCGAAGACATTCAAGCCGCAGTAACGCTAAACCAAGGCCAAGCGAAACTGGAAGTGTCTGGTAATGTAGAGCTAGCTCAACTCGCTGAACTTGCTCAGTTAGGTGTTGACTATATTTCCACAGGTGCCATCACCAAGCACATTCAAGCCATTGATTTGTCGATGCGTTTTAACGAAGCGTAACCAGCAAGTTACTGCGGATCAATCCAAATACAAGTGACCATTCGGCCAGTGGTCGCTTGTCGGCGGTAGGAATAAAATGCTTGTGTCTGCTCATAAGTACACAGACCACTTTGGTCAATGCTAGAAACGCCAGCGGATTTCAAAACCCATGCTGCCATACTAGGCAAGTCCGCTAACCAGTGACTGGGATTATCTGGATTGATTTTAAAATAGTCTTGCCAAGCTGCTTCACGCGTTAAAAAATCAGCTCTAAAATCGCCTGTGACCTCAAAATTATCCTGCAAGATTGAAGGACCAATCCAGGCACAATAATCAGCTGGCTGGCCAGGTAACGCTTGTAAAGTCTGCTCTAAAATACCATCTAACAAACCTTTCCAACCAGCGTGTACGGCGGCTACTATCGGCGTATGACGATGACAGAACAACACCGGCATACAATCTGCGGTCAGCGTTGTCATTACCAGGCCTGGTTGGCTGGTCCACATGGCATCTGCCACAGGAGCCGATACTAATGCATCAGCATCAGCATCAGCTCGAGTATTCATTGTTACAAAATCATCCGGTGCCTGTAAAACGGTTGTGGTGTGCTGCTGCGCCATCCAAAACCAATCTAAATCCTTGCCAATAGCCTGACTCAGCAAGGCTCGGTTCTGCACTACAGCGGCAGGATCATCACCAACATGATCTGCTAGATTTAAACTCGCATAATCACCTTGGCTAACGCCGCCCGTACGCATCGTCGTAAAGGCGCGCACCCATTCCGGTGCCGTCCAGTTAGGATGGTGCAACGACAGATCAGACAAAACTTGATTTGGTAAATGTTCTGACATAAGCAATCCTTTAATCCCTGCTATCGCTAATATTCTTCTGGAATATCAGCGTCAGTGACCCACTCAACTTCAACGTCATAATCATAATCCACTTCATCATAAGCATTGTTCCGGTTGGCAATAAAGTCAACCTGATCATCGCGCAGAATATCAATTAGCAAACCCATATCATCGGGAATCGGTGCCTTCCACTTCATCGTTTTTCCCGTAACCGGGTGGGTTAAGCTCAATACCCCGGCATGTAATGCTTGTCGTTTAAAGCCTTTTAAAATGTCGATAAACTCAGGCATCATTTGTTTGGGGATGCGCAACTTGGAACCATACAAGGGATCACCTACTAATGGGAAACCCAAATGCGACATATGCACACGAATTTGGTGAGTTCGTCCAGTTTCTAAGCTGACTTTAACATGAGTGTGCGCGCGAAACTTTTCTGCCACACGGTAATGGCTGACCGCTGGTTTACCACCAGCCACACGCACCGCCATTTTCTTGCGATCCTGAATATGACGGCCAATGGGTTTATTAATCGTCCCGCCGGCAATCATATTCCCCACCACAATTGCATCATAGACTCGTTCAACATCATGACGTTGCAACTGATCAACAAGGTGGTGTTGTGCTTGCAAGGTTTTTGCCACCACCATCAAGCCGGTAGTGTCTTTATCCAGACGATGCACAATTCCAGCGCGAGGTACCTGACGCAGTCCTGGTGCGTAAGCCAATAAGCCGTTTAATAACGTACCGTCAGGATTGCCGGCACCAGGATGAACAACCAGCCTTGCGGGTTTATTGATCACCAAAATTGCGGCATCTTCATAGACAATATCCAAATCCATTGATTGAGCAATTTGGTGGGTTTCGTCCTCTTCCAAAGGGGTAACACAAACCAGCTCCCCGCCCAGCAAGGTGTGGCGAGGCTTGGTAATGACAACGCCATCAACCGTTACAAACCCTTCTTTCAACCAGCCCTGCAAACGACTCCGTGAATAGTTGGTAAAAGCCTTCGCTATCGTAGCATCCAGGCGAGCACCCATATCCTGATGTTCGACACGAAAACTCAGGGTTGTATTAGAGTTAGAGGTAAGCTGGTTATTCAAAACAGATCCTTAAGGCTAAATTGTTTATGATAAAATCGAAAATATTTACTGACTATTCTAACCGAGAAATTATGTTAAAAACTTTTCGCCTTGTTGTTATTCTGTTTGGCCTGGTCACAATTACCGGTTGTTCTAATCTGATTCAAAAACCCGAGTCGCAATGGACGGTTGAAGAATTTTATGACCGCGCTAAATCCGAATTTGATAATGGCCAGTGGAAATCGGCCATTGAATTTTATGAAAAGCTGAAAGCTAACTTCCCTTATGGCGATTATGCCGAGCAAGCCTATTTAGAGCTGGCTTATGCTTACTACCGCTACGATGAACCTTTGTCAGCTATCCGCGAACTCGATGAATTCATTCGTCTCTATCCGCGCCATCCTCAGCTACCCTATGCCTACTTTTTAAAAGCATTATCGGCCGATTCGATTAACCGCAGCTGGCTAGACCGTTTTATTACTGATCCTGCCAACCGCGACATTCAATCAACCCAGCAAGCGTTACGCGCTTACCAAGAGGTTATCCAACGCTTTCCAAATACCGATTATGCGATTGCCGCACAACAACGGCTAGTGATTATCACCAACCGTTTAGCTCGTCGTGATTTACAAGTGGCGCAGTTTTATTACGAACGCCAAGCTTATCTAGCCGCCGCTACACGTGCCCAACGTGTTATTGAGGAGTTTCCAAACTCACAAAGTAGTCGTGATGCTTTGGTGATGTTACGCAAAGCCCATCAAAAAATGGGCTTAGATGAAACGGCCGTGGATATCCAGCAAGTCATTGAACTTAATCGTTAAAAATCACTCTATTACCAATAACTTGATCGCCGCATTGTAACCGACGCGGCAAATCAAACGCCTCTTCTGGGTCTACCCGAATATCCATCCAGCTCATCCCCCAATGTAAATGGGGTCCAGTCGCACGTCCAGTCGCACCCATCGTAGCAATCAGCTGACCTTGTTCTACCTGATCACCGACCTGAACATAGATTTCTTCCAAATGTAAAAAATCAGAACGTAACCCAAAACCATGGTCAACAAACACCGTACCACCACTTAGTTCCATATCGGCAACCAGCGTTACTTCACCAGCTGCGGGGGCTAATATCGGTGTTCCAGTTGAATTGGCTATATCCACACCAAAATGCGGCCTTCTTGGCTCTCCATTCAAAATACGCTGACTTCCCCAAACACCGGTAATGGTGCCCTCTGCTGGCCAAATAAAGGGGGTCATGAAATCCGTACGATCGAGCATAATTTCACGAGCAGCACGAGCCATAGCAATATCGCGGCGAATACGTTCCTGAGCTTCAGGGTCCGGTGTTACAAAACGTTGCGGTAATCCATCAATCCGCTGTACCAAATAATCTTTGTTAGTTAAGTCTATTTCAATGGTGAAACTAGCTTGATCCGATGGTTTCACATTTACTTGAATCAGGGACGATTGATCACGACCAAAACCAATTAAGGCTTGCCCATTTGCATCCGCTTGCCACTCACGCTGTCCCCACTGCAATTGACTTAGGGGCGGCACTGTTATCAACGCCCAGCCCCCTTGTATCAAACGCCCCTCAACTAGCGCCTGCTCCTGGATGGGATTGGCACTTGATGCAAGAAGATTGTTGCTGAGTTGCAAGCTCACTATCATCACAAGAACGCTTATAAAACTTAGTTTTACACGGCGGGGTGCTGTTAATTTATGCATATTGTTTTATCCTAAAAGTTCTGCAATGGCTTGATTAGCCAGTTGATCGACCCGTTCATTTTCAGGGTGGCCACTATGACCCTTTACCCAACACCATTCCACCTGATGTGAAACCAGCGCCAAATCTAAGCGCTGCCATAAATCTTGGTTTTTAACCGGCTTATTGGCCGCGGTCTTCCAGCCTTTTTTCTTCCAACCGGCAAGCCATTGCGTGACACCATTCTTAACATATTGAGAGTCGGTGGTAATTTTGACATGACACGGACGAGTTAGCGTTTCAAACGCCATAATCGCGGCCATTAATTCCATACGATTATTGGTCGTTTCAGGCTCACTGCCATAAAGCTCTTTTTCTTTTTCACCATAACGCAATAAAACCCCCCAGCCACCAGGGCCAGGATTACCTTTACATCCGCCATCGGTAAATGCTTCAACCTGATTAGACGCCACAGACTATCCTTTATTTAGATTTTGAATTCGAGGGGCTTGAACTATGGCGAGATTGAGCTACTGCCGGATTCGCGCCACTAACCCACTCGGTAAATTGATGCGCTTTTCGAGGTTGTAAAGGCACCCATTGTTGTTTTTTTGCAACCACAATGTAGCTTTGCGCCAACGAAAGGCCCAATTTTGAAAACGGACGCCCTAAACGATGAACATAACGATAAAAAGGTCTAATCTTGTCTGTTATTTTACTTTCAAAACAACGACTTGAAGAATACTCCTTAACTATAATCTCATAACCTAGCAAGCGCAACCAATCAACCAGACGCTCCATTTTAATAATATGTGCGGCTCGCCACCGTGATTTATCCCGTCCTAGTCGCTGCCGTAACACTAAACAGCTCATCGGGTTAAAGCCAGTAATAACCAGATGACCATCGGCACGTATTAATTCATCAACATACCGAATAAACCGATAGGGATCGATCGTTGATTCGAGCGTATGGGGCAATAAGATTAAATCTAAACTACTTGCGGCAAAGGGTTGCGCCATTAAATTAGCCAGCACTATACGCTCAGTAATTGCTTCAGAGCGTGTTAAGGTTTCATCAACCAAAATATGGTTTTTTATCCGCGACGTTGCCAGTAGACTGGCGTGACTTACACGCCCCATCTGAACCAAATAATAACCAAATAATGTGTTCAAATGCTCATCGAGCAACGCACGTTCCAAGGTTAGCGCCTGTTTACCAAACGGTGTTTTAAACCAACGTAATAAATAGCGTTGAAAACCTACATGAGATTCGATGTCACGTAACTCTAACGACATAGACCACCTTTCGGTTGCATTCTAAACAACCACATTACTTTTATTGATTAAGCTCAAAGGATATCCAAGACGTTATAAGCCGAGTATAATCTTTGCAAAAGCTTAAGGAGTCACCTAATGATAGTTCACAGCTTAACCGCGTTTAATGATAACTATATCTGGCTGATTGAACAACCTCAGCATACATGGGTTATTGACCCAGGTGACGCAAAACCAGTTCTTCAATGGTTAGCACAACATCAACGCCAGCTCAGTGGTATTTTAATTACCCACCATCATGCCGATCATATTGGTGGCGTCAACAGCCTTTTAGAGCACCACCCCGCAGCACAAGTTTATGCGCCGTCATCATTACAAAAAGTGCCTGTAACCCACCCAATTAAGGATGGCGACATCATCACCTTATCAGACTCAAGCTTTAGGGTTATTGCTACTCCTGGACACACCCTCGATCATCTATGTTTTGTTGGGCAAGATGCACTCTTTTGTGGCGATACACTATTTACCGGAGGTTGTGGTCGCGTTTTTGAAGGCACAGCTGATCAAATGGCTCACTCCCTCGCGACTATTAAAACCCTTCCTGCGCACCTAAAGGTATATTGTGGCCATGAATATAGTCTGGCCAACCTAAATTTTGCTATTCGAGTTGAATCCAACAACCCCATTCTGCAACAACGCCATTATAAAGTGAATAAAGCTTACAAATCACAGCATCCGCTAGCGGTTACAGCATTGCAACTTGAACTCGACACCAACCCTTTTTTAAGAACGGATTCACCCGATGTTGCCACCATAATTGAACAACGCCTGCAAAAACCCATTAAAACTGTCACAATTGGCCAGAAATTTGCTTGTTTAAGAGAATGGAAAGATGAACTGGATGCTACTGGCGTGTTAGAGCAAACGATTTAAGCATTAGATTTCTTGGCATATTATTAGCCACACCTAAAAAAACAGTTTACAATAGGCAAAAATTATTAACTTGATGAATTTCTTATGTATAAACTCAAATTAACCTTACTAAGTCTCAGTGTTACCCTGCTGCTGTCAGGTTGCCAGACCCTTAAATCCCCTAGTCAAAATAGCAATACAGCAGACGCAGATGCAAAAGGTTCATCAACTTCGATCAGCTCAGCTAGCTCACAACGTCGGATATCCAGTGCCGAATCCCACATTGATGCTATCTTACAAGAACGCACACGGCCTTTTGATTTAAACGATAAACGCCCAGACCTGCCGCTCGATAACCTATGGGATCAAATTGCACATAGTTTTGATCTTATTTACGAACATCAACCTCATTATCAAGAATATTTGAATTTTTACATAAACAGCCCAAGACACTTTGAACGCGTATCTGAGCGAGCACAACCCTATTTATATTTAATCTACGATGCCATTAACGAACGCGAAATGCCCATGGAATTAGCACTACTTCCTGTCATAGAAAGTGCCTTTGTTCCTTATGCCAGATCAAATATGAGTGCGGTGGGTTTGTGGCAGTTTATTCCAAGTACCGGAAGAAACCATAACCTAGATCAAAACTGGTGGTTTGACGGTAGACAGGATATTTATTTAAGTACACAAGCAGCACTCAACTACCTAGAAAGGCTATATAACCTAAACGATCAAGATTGGCTTTTAGCTTTAGCATCTTATAATGCTGGTTTCGGTCGAGTAACGCAGGCAAAGGCACGTCTTGAACGCGAGCGTCCAGGTACTGAGCCAACCTACTGGAACATTCGTCCTTATCTTCCGCCCGAAACGCGTAACTATGTGCCACAGCTATTGGCCGTTAGTTACTTACACAAGTACCATCGAGACTATGAACTCCCAATTATTCCGGTTGCCAATGAACCCTATTTAACTCGCATTGAATTGGAGAGACAGTTTAGCTTGCAACAAGCGGCTGACCTTGCTGAGATTGATGTTGATTTACTCAATCATCTAAACCCTGGTTATTTAAAGCATGTGTCGCCACCCAATGGTCCTCATTCATTACTCTTACCCATTGAGCATGCCAGTCGCTTTCAAGCATCTCTAACTCAGGCACATAATCTTTACGATATCCGCTGGCAAAATCATCGGGTTGTCGCAGGCGATACTCTTGGTCAAATAGCACAACGCTATGGAACATCCGTAGCCGAAATTCGTCGCTTAAATAATCTGTCCAACAATACGATTCGCATAGGTCGCACGCTTACGATTCCTATACCCGCTGAAGCCGGTTCAACATTACTCGCTTCAAACAATGCAGCACCTAGACCAGGGTTAAACATCGCTAACACCGCCAGTTCTCGTGCCGAACAACCAACTCAAACACACCAAGTACGATCTGGCCAATCCTTATGGACTATTGCCCGTGATTACCGCGTATCCATTGCCGACCTAGCGGCTTGGAATGACCTTGACCCAAAACGACCCCTTCAAGTCGGTCAAATACTTGCTATTGCAACCCCAACTGCCGTTACGACTTCTGTCACTGCAACACATCGTCAAATCCAACACCGGGTTCAAGCAGGAGAAAGCCTATGGCAAATCGCTCAGCGATACGCCGTCAGTGTTAATGAACTTAGGCGTTGGAACAGGCTTGGTCAAAATTCGGTAATAAGACCAAGACAAACCCTTGAGTTGCATTTACCAAATGCGACTACTGAATATGTAGTAAAGAAAGGCGACACACTCTGGGATATAGCACGCGCCTTTAATGTGAATACCCGTGATATTCAGCGTCAAAACGGTCTTAACCCACGCGGTTTTTTGCATCCAGGCCAGGTGTTGATGATTTCGCCCGGTAGTTAAATTGCTGAAGGTCAAACTAGGTTTTCTATTTGCAATAATTTGGGTTGGTGCTACCTCTCTGATCGCCATGGTTGCTCCTGTATCTGCCAACCAGTCAATAGATGAAAAGGTCTTTTTCCAAGCCAAACCGACCAACATACAACTAAAAGCTGATTTTGAGTCTTGGTGGGCCGCATCCAAAGCAAGGAATCTGGAACAAATAGTAGCATTCAATCAGCAATTTCATGGGCACCCACTCTTCCCGATGGGCAACTATTTAACCCTACTAGAAAATCTTGATAGCGCAAATCAACAAGCTATTGTCGAATTTATTAAAATAAACCCAAAATTAGGTCTTAGCGCTCGACTTCAGCAACGCTATCTTGAAAGCTTGGCAAATCAGCAGGCTTGGTCAAATATCTTAGATACTCAGCTAACACCTTCAAATCAACAACAGCAATGCCTTGCAAAACAATCGTTATTAGCTAACCAGGCTAACCAACAGATTCCTTTGAATGACTGGCAAAATTTTTGGTTAACGAACCTTAATTTGCATAGCAGTTGTCGAGAAATTGAACGCCATCTTCATCAACAAGGCATCATTGATACCGATGCATTAATTGCCCGACTGCGTCTATTATTTGCACAACAACGCCACGACCAAATCCCCAGTGTTATTCACTTAATACCTAGCCAACATAAAAACTGGAGCCAGGCTTGGTTAAATTTGGTTCAACAACCTAATCAGATTGGCAATTTTGATTTAAACCTTATTCCAGAACCCCTTCAAGCAGATGTTGCTTACACCGGTTTACTCGCTTTGAGCCGACGTGATCCAGAAACTGTTTTATCTCTTAAGAAAAAACCTCCTTTTAATCGCCTTCTTAGCCATGAGCAAATTGTAAATCTGCAGCGTGAAGCAGGATTGCATCTGACATATCGCTATGATGAACAAGGCTGGCAAGCCCTTAACCAGTTAGGACGTAATGACTTAGATGAAGCCACACTCATATGGAAAGCTCGTTTTACGATACGTTATAACAAATGGGTTGAACTGGAGCGATTAACCGCTGAAATGCCAGAAACGCTTGCCAATCAGTCTCAATGGCGATACTGGCGTGCTAGGGCCTTAGCTGAGCTTGGCGATAAAGCATATTTACCTCTTTATGAACAACTGGCCACAGAACGTCATTATTACGGCTTTTTAGCCGCAGACCAGTTGGGAAAACCCTATTCTATTAATCGTTCTAACGACTTTGCAGTACAAACTACCGAACAGCGCGCTTTAGAGCTCATAGATCAATACCCAAGCTTACAGCTAATTTCAGCCTTAGTAGAAATTGAATGGCGTATCAATGCACACCGAGAATGGCACCACCTACTTAATATCGCTGACCCCGATGACTTTGCCGACCTCGCCGCCATGGCACATACTTGGGAGCTCCATCACTTAGCTATTACCACCCTAGGACAAATTCAAGCATGGGACGCATTAGATAAACGCTTTCCGACACCCTACTCAGAATTAATAACACACGAAGCAGAGCGTCACAGGCTTCCGGCGAGTCTTATTTACAGCATTATGCGACGTGAAAGTGCTTTTTACCCGCATGCGCGTTCGCCAGCAGGTGCTCAGGGTTTAATGCAGCTTATGCCGGCTACAGCACGTGAAACCGCGCAAAAACAAGGTATAACTCGCTTCAACCCTAATGATGTTTTCAACATCGAGATTAACATTCCATTAGGTAGCGCATATTTAGGGGAACTCATTAACCGCTATGACCATCCTGTTCTTGCGATTGCAGCCTATAATGCAGGGCCATCGCGTGTCAATCAATGGGTCGCAAACTTAAACGAAATGGATAATTTTGAAGCGGATCAATGGATCGATACCCTACCATTCATGGAAACGCGACGTTATGTACGTCAAGTTCTCGAACATAAAATGGTTTATGATTTTATGTTGAGAACAAGCCACCATGCGACTGTCACGGATCACAGTCAGGCTGATTGGCTCCCGCCACTGCGTCTCTCGGTCTTAATGCGTCCAATTAAACAAACGACTAATTTAGCCACTCAATAGCCAAACCATTCAATAGTCAAACCCGATCCGTATGCCTTGTGTTTCCACCAATAAGTTTTAAAAATAATGGTGTTTTAGCAAAAAAAAACCAGGCACTGGGCCTGGCTAAAAAATTATCAAAAGATAACTAAAGGAGGATACTCATGAAGAAACATGAATAGCCCTCATTTTAATAAATGCTAATCTAGCTGTCAATTATTTTTATGCCAATATAAGCTAAATCTATATAACCCCATTTATGGCATGGTTTTGTAATATGGGCTTGTAAGATGGATTTAGGCTCTACGCCAACTGGTGCCTTCTTTACTGTCCAGCAACTCGACCCCTTTTGCCAACAAGTCATCACGAATCTCATCGGAACGCGCCCAGTTTTTATCCGCACGTGCCTGCGTGCGCTCGACAATTAATGCCTCAATCGCTTCATCGCTTAACCCATCCGGCTGACCAACCTGGCTTTTAAAGAAAAACTCAGGGGTTTCTGTTAATAAGCCTAAACGATTCGCCAGACTTTGTAACAAACCCACCAGCTCGGGTTGTTGCGTTTTATTGACCTCTTTAACCAATTCAAACAATACCGCCATTGCTTGCGGGGTGTTGAAATCATCATCCATCGCGTCATTAAACTTTGCTTCAAACTCAGTGCCTACCGCTACCAGGCCTGGTTGGATTGTCGCTGCTTCTAATGCGGTGTATAAACGCGCTAAATTGGTTTTAGCAATATCAAGGTTTTCAATCGTGTAGTTCAACGGGCTGCGATAATGACTCGATAACAAGAAATAACGAATCACTTCTGGGTGATAGTCTTTTAGCACTTCACGAATCGTGAAAAAGTTATTCAGCGACTTGGACATTTTTTCGTTATCAACACGCACAAAGCCGACATGCATCCAGGTATTAACATAATGCTCGCCATGCGCACATTCCGATTGCGCGATTTCGTTTTCATGGTGAGGAAACTGCAAATCCATCCCGCCACCATGAATATCCAAACGTTCACCGATACACGAGCCGGACATGGCCGAACATTCAATATGCCAACCAGGCCTGCCTTGCCCCCAAGCCGAATCCCAAGCGGGTTCGTTTGCTTTGGAGGCTTTCCATAGTACAAAATCCATGGGATCCTGCTTATTAGGATTCACCTCTACCCGTGCGCCGGCTTCCAGTTCGTCTTGCTTTTTACCCGACAAACGGCCATAGGATTCAAAGGACTTCACTTTAAAATACACATCACCATTCGTTGCGGCATAGGCATGCCCCTTTTCAATTAGGGTGTTAACCAACTGCTGAATTTCAGGGATAAAGTCGGTCGCTTTTGGCTCAATGTCTGGGCGCAAAATATTCAACGCGGTTTCATCTTCATGCATGGCGGTGATAAAACGTTCGGTTAAGCTTTGCACCGATTCTTGGTTTTCGAGTGCGCGTTTAATAATCTTATCGTCAATATCGGTGATATTGCGCACATACTTAACCTCAAGTCCTCGTGCGCGCATATGACGCACCACCGTATCAAACACAACCATCACCCGCGCATGACCGATATGACAATAGTCGTACACCGTTACTCCGCAAACATACATACCAACCTTGCCGGGCACAATGGGTTTAAAGACTTCTTTCTGACGCGTTTCGGTGTTGTATATGTGTAAAGCCATAGCATTCTCATCAATAGTTTGTGATTAAATCGAAGCGTTTTCGCTCCAGGTATCGCGTAAGCCAACCGTGCGGTTAAACACCAGGCCTGGTAATCGGTTATCACGACAGAAATAACCTTCGCGCTCAAACTGATAGGCCAATTCTTTTTGCGCATCGACCAGGCCTGGTTCGACAAAACCTTTTTTAATCACCAACGAATCCGGATTTAATACCGCTGCAAAATCCTCGGCCTTACCTGGGTTAGGCACGCTAAACAAACGGTCATACAAATAAAACTCCGCCGTTACCGCTTTGCTGGCTTCAACCCAATGAATCACCCCTTTAACTTTACGACCATCCACCGGATTTTTGCCCAGGGTTTCAGGATCATAACTGCAATAAATCGTTTTTAACTCACCGTTTTCATCGTTTTCAAACCGCTCGGCTTTAATGATATAGGCATTTCGTAAACGCACTTCCTTGCCCAATACCAAGCGTTTGAAATGCTTATTTGCTTCTGCACGGAAATCATCACGATCAATATAGACTTCACGGCTAAAGAAAATTTCGCGTTTACCCATCGCCTCGTTTTGCGGATGTACCGGTGCTTGAATCGGTTCCACTTGGCCTTCAGGGTAGTTTTCAATCACCACTTTAACAGGGTTAAGCACCGCCATAGAACGCGGTGCGTTCACATTCAAATCATCACGCACGGCGGCTTCAAGAATCGACATTTCAGTAAAGCTATCGACTTTGCTAATCCCAATCCGCTCGGCAAAATCGCGCAAAGATGCGGGGGTGTAACCACGACGGCGTAAACCAGAGATCGTCGGCATCCGCGGGTCATCCCAGCCCGACACCAATTTCTCATCCACCAACTGATGCAGCTTACGCTTCGACATCACGGTGTATTCAAGATTTAGGCGCGAAAACTCATACTGACGCGGTAGGGTCGCATTCGGCAAGGTGATATTGTCCAAAATCCAGTCATAGAGACGACGATTATCCTGAAACTCCAGCGTACAGAGCGAGTGCGTCACCCCTTCAATCGCATCGGAAATACAATGCGCAAAATCGTACATCGGGTAGATACACCAGGCATCGGCGGTTTGATGATGGTGCTGAAATCGCACCCGATACAAAATCGGGTCACGCATACACATAATCGATGAGCTCATATCAATCTTGGCGCGCAACACACACTCGCCTTCTTTGAAGTCACCGGCACGCATTTTTTGCAACAAGTCACGGTTTTCCGCCGCCGGGGTGTCCCGATAAGGACTGGGCTTACCGACTTCGGTCAAGGTGCCACGATATTCACGTTGCTGTTCCATATCCAAAAAGCACACGTAGGCCAAACCCTTGTCCACCAGTTCTAAGGCATACTGATAAAACTGTTCAAAATAACGCGAGCTATAACGAATCTCGCCCGACCACTCAAAACCTAACCACTTTACATCACGCTGGATCGACTCGACATATTCCATGTCTTCTTTGGCGGGATTGGTGTCATCAAAACGCAAGTTGCACTGCCCGTTATAATCGAGCGCTAATCCAAAGTTCAAACAAATAGACTTAGCATGACCGATATGTAAATAGCCATTCGGCTCCGGCGGGAAGCGGGTTTGAATCTGTTGATGCAATCCCGATGCTAAATCTTCATCAATAATAGAACGAATAAAGTGAGTGGCACGCGCTGGTGTATCGGTCATCCGCTTGAGCTCCTGAGCATGATATCGCTGAATCAAAAGTAATACGGCTATTATACACAGAGTTAAAAACAGCTACAGGCGGTTACACGCTTTTACAAACGATGATAAAATACAGATAATTTCTATAGTTAAAAAAATAGCGAGGCTACGCCATGTTACGACGCGCTTTTATTACCGCAGCCATGTCTGCAACACTGGCATTTAGCACCAGTGTGAAAGCGGATAATCCCCGCGTATTGGTTGAAACCAATGCCGGCAGTATGATTATTGAACTTTACCCCAATGAAGCACCACTGACTGTTACTAACTTTTTAGAATATGTTAATTCAGGCTATTACGATGGCACGATTTTTCATCGCGTCATTGACAACTTCATGATTCAGGGTGGCGGCTTAGATGATCAAATGCGCCGCAAACCTACCCGCGATCCGATTCAAAATGAAGCTGATAATGGTCTGCAAAATCGTATTGGTACCATCGCTATGGCGCGCACCAATGATCCACATTCAGCCACCTCACAATTTTTTATCAATGTCGCTAACAACAGTTCACTAGATTTCCGTGAAAAAACACCTCGTGCTTGGGGGTATACCGTATTTGGCCGCGTGGTTGATGGCATGCGTACGGTCAACCAAATTCGCACTCAACCAACGACCAACCGGAATGGCTATCAAGATGTGCCGATTAACCCGGTTATTATCGAGCGCGTTAGTCAAATTCAATAGGCTAAAAGTTGTGCAAGCTATCACCAATTGATTTAGCATAGGCGATCAAAAATTTAACCCCTGCTAGGATTAACCAAAATGATGAATGTTGTAACTTTTGAAACTACGATTGGTAGCATTAAAATTAAAGTAAACCATGAGTTGGCACCCATTTCAGCACAAAACTTTATTGACTATGCCGAGTCCGGCTTTTATAACGGTACGATTTTTCATCGTATTATTCCGGATTTTGTGGTGCAAGGTGGTGGTCTGGACGCAGAGATGAACCAGAAAAAAACCCAACCCGCCATTGAAAATGAAGCGGACAATGGCCTAATAAACAAACGGGGCACCTTGTCTATGGCTCGCACGCAAGCGCCACATTCAGCTACTTCACAGTTCTTTATTAACCTTAAAGACAATGATTTCTTAGATCATCGCTCACCCGATTTACATGGCTGGGGCTATGCGGTGTTTGCCGAAGTCATTGAAGGCATGGACATTGTTGACAAAATGGCCCAAGCGAAAACGGGCAATCGTATGGGACATAGCGATGTTCCAGTTGACGATATCTACATCGAAAACACCCTAGTGTCGGAAGCTTAAACTCTGCCGTCAGCAATCGATATTACCGGCCATCGCACCCTTGTGGTGGCCGACATCCACTTGATACCCGCCACGGAATCTGACCAACTCGCTCCGCCTCATCCCATCAATCAAGCTTTTCTTGCCTTTCTAACTGGACCTGCAAAAGCAGCGGATCAATTGATTATTATGGGCGACCTGTTTGAAGTTTGGCTCGGTGACGATATTAGTATGGCGTTTTATCAGCGTGAAATTGACGCCATAGCGCAACTGAGTCGTCAGGGCACGGATATATACATCGGTTTAGGTAATCGAGATTTTTTAATTGGGAATGACTTGCTAAAAGCCTGTCAAGCAAAAGGGTTATTTGACGATATCATTGCACTTGAACACAAACAGCAGCCCGCTATTTTATTAATGCATGGTGACAGCCTATGCACTAATGACAAAGCTTATCAACGGATGCGTTTTTGGCTCCAGCAGACCTGGATTAAAGGGTTATTGCGACGCTTGCCGAAAATCTGGCGACTAAAACTTGCCCAGCAATTACGCGAAAAATCCACTACGGCTAATCAACACAAAACCTGGGATATTATGGATGTAAGTGACGAAGCACTCAAACAACTTTGGCAAAAATTTCCAGATTCACCGTATCTAATTCACGGCCATACACATCGGCCTGGACACCACTATTACGCCACTAAAAAACAACGTTGGGTGCTGGGCGACTGGCAAGCGGATGGTGCCAGCTATGTCACCATCGATCACGGGCAGCCTAGCTTATCCCGATTTAATTACCCAATCTAATTACCGCTGATGGGGTAAGAGACTGCTTCCCCTTCAAGGTTGGCAATGACCACAGCTCCAACAGAATCACTAAAGATATTAACTGACGTTCGCATCATATCCAAAAGTCGATCGACTACTAATAGCAAACCCAATGCCTCTAAGGGCAGTCCAACTGCTAATAAAATAACACTAATAGCCACCAAGCTCGCAGACGGAATGCCGGCAACGCCAATCGATGTAGCCAAAGCCAACACGACAACCAGCACTTGCTGAGCAAAGCTTAACTCCACCCCAAATAATTGCGCAATAAACAACACCGCCACGCATTCAAAGAGTGCGGTACCATCCATATTGACGGTGGCACCCAAGGGCAACACAAAACTACTCACACGATTTGAAACCCCTACCCGCTGTTCGATATTTGCTAATGTAACTGGCAAGGTCGAGGCTGAAGAGCTGGTTGAAAAAGCTGTCAAGAGTGCCGGTGCCATCGCACGATAATGCTGCCAAGGTGAACGAACGCCACCTACAAAGCGTAAGATTAATGGCATTACAATTAAAAAATGGGTCGCTAGCGCCAGTACCACGGTGACAAAAAACCAAGCCAAAGAACCAAATTGCTCAAAACCCGTTCGAGCTACAGCGGCCGCCACTAAGCCAAACACGCCATAGGGTGCAAACTTCATAACCCACTGGGTAATTAACATCATGACATCAAACAAGCCTTGCCAAAAGTTTTGCATGGTGTCACGACCAGGGCCACTAATCCTTGATAAAAAGAAGCCAAAAACAATACTAAAGAAGATTAAACCCAGCATTTGCATTTCGACCGCAGCGGCAAAAATATTATCTGGCACCATCCGTAAAAAGATTTCAACCAGATCACCACTACCTCGCCCCTCAACAGCCATCATAATTTGAGCGTTGGCTTCTAGCTGTGGTGGCTCGGCATCAGATATACCTGGTTTGATTAAATTGACCAAACTCAAACCAATCACCACAGCAATAAAACCTGTGGTCAGATAATAGCCGATTGTTTTTAACCCCATTCGACCAAAACCACCTTGACCACCCAGATTAGTGACACCCAAAATAATCGCCGATACCACAAGTGGAATAACAATCATCTTTAACGCATTCAAAAACAAGGTGCCGATAAAATCAAAAACAGCTAAGGCGGATATACCAAAAACCTGACCCGTTGTACCAGATAGAGTACCGGCAATGGCGGCCAGTACGAGTGCGATGAGAATTTGTATGGGTAGCGCCATGGTAGCTCCTTGATTGCCCAAATGTACTATTGGATTTAACGCGGGGCAGAATGATTAAACGATTGAGATTACATTACCCTGCGCACTGATTCCAAGCCATAAACGAACCTAAGTTAAAAACCTGTTTAAAGCCATTGTCTTTTAAATATTGTGTCGCCATTTGTGAGCGGGCACCGGAATGACAAAATAATATTACCGGCAACTCTGGATTGAGTTCTTTTAAAGAGCGTTCTGCAAACTCATACAAAGGCATATTCACCGCTTCCGCAATCGCATTCATACGCAATTCATTCGGCTCACGCACGTCAACTAACTGACCCTGCGCTTCTTTCACCAGACGCTTCGCATCTATACATGTAATAAACATTTTTAATTTAATTTACCATCAAAAAAATTAACCAAATCGATGCAAGCGCCATTAAAGCGGCCACCACATCGTCCACCATAATACCCAAGCCACCCGCCACATGGCGATCTAACCAACCAATCGGCCAAGGCTTGATAATATCAAATAATCGAAACAGCACGAATGCCGCTAACCACCATAACCAGGTCTGGTCAGGCAGAAGCAACAAAACCAACCAAATACCGACAAACTCATCCCATACAATACCACTATGATCATGGACCCCTACTAGCTCAGCGGCGCGACCACAAATCCAACTTCCAGCCACTAAGCCCAGCCCAAAAACCAACCAAGCAACCACTGGCGCGTATTGGATCAACGGAATGAACAACAACCAGCCGAGCAGGGTTCCCCAAGTGCCCGGGGCTTTAGGCGCAAGACCAGACCCAAAACCAAAACCCAGCATTAAAGCTGGGTGTTGTTTCAGCTGTGACCAGCTTGGCGACAATGCCAACTCAGCTACCGAGTTTATTTTGAAGCACGTTTACGCGCGGCAATACGCAGGCGCAAAGCGTTCAATTTAATAAAGCCTTCAGCATCTTTCTGATTGTATGCGCCCTTGTCGTCTTCAAAGGTGGCAATCGACTCATCAAACAAACTGTCTGACTCTGATTTACGCCCAACAACAATTACGTTGCCTTTGTATAATTTTAAACGCACCACACCATTTACTACCTTTTGTGAATGGTCAATGGCCGCTTGGAGCATTTCACGCTCTGGGCTAAACCAGAAACCGTTATAAACCAATTTGGCATAACGTGGCATCATTTCATCTTTTAAATGCGCCGCTTCACGGTCTAACGTAATCGATTCAATCGCACGATGGGCTTTTAGCATAATCGTACCCGCTGGGGTTTCGTAACAGCCACGCGACTTCATACCAACAAAGCGGTTTTCAACCAAGTCATCACGACCGATACCATTCGCACCGCCGATTTTGTTTAACTCCGCCATAATCGTCGCTGGTGACATGGCTTGACCATTTAACGCCACGATATCGCCCTTCTCATAGGTCAATTCAATATAAGTCGGCTCACTCGGTGCATTTTCAGGAGAAACAGACCAGCGCCACATGCTGTCTTCAGGTTCTGCCCAAGGATCCTCCAACACGCCGCCTTCATACGAAATATGCAACAGATTTGCATCCATTGAGTAAGGTGACTTTTTGCCTTTTTTGTTTTCAATCGCAATATTATGCTGTTCAGCATAGGCCATGAGTTTTTCACGCGAAGTTAAATCCCATTCACGCCAAGGCGCGATAACATGAACATCCGGCATCAAAGCATAGGCACCCAACTCAAAACGCACCTGATCATTGCCCTTACCCGTTGCACCGTGCGAAATCGCATCCGCACTCACAGATTTCGCAATTTCAACCAAACGCTTAGCAATCAAAGGACGCGCAATTGATGTGCCTAGTAAATATTCGCCTTCATAAATAGCATTCGCGCGAAACATCGGAAACACAAAATCACGCGCAAACTCTTCGCGTAAATCTTCAATAAAAATTTCTTTAATTCCCATTGCCTGTGCCTTAGCACGCGCCGGTTCTACTTCTTCACCTTGGCCAATATCTGCGGTAAAGGTTACCACTTCACATTGATATTCATCTTGCAACCATTTGGCAATAATGGAAGTATCTAAACCACCGGAATACGCTAATACAACTTTTTTAATATCTGACATTATCTATCCTTTAAAAAAATAACTCATACAATGGTACATTCGTACTTAATGCATGACTCAACCCTATAAATTTTTGTGATTATACCTTAAAATTAGCCAGTTATTGAGCCCAACCCACCTTGCGCAACAGGAAATTAACCATGCTTGATTATGTTAAAGTTGTCCCGCAGTACATGATTCCGCAACATATGCTTTCAAACATGATGCACTGGTTTATGCATATAGAGCAACCCTGGATTAAACGCCAAACCATTCAGGCACTGACTAAACTCTACAATATCGATCTCGACGATGCCATAAAGCAAGAACCTGAGGATTACCGCCACTTTAATGCTTTTTTTACCCGAGCACTCAAACCGGAGGCGCGCCCTATCGCTGAAGGCGAACAGGTTTGGGTTAGCCCTGTTGATGGTGTAATTAGCCAAAGTGCGCGCTTACAAGGCAATCAAATGGTGCAAGCGAAATGCCATGATTACTCAATCGAGGCGCTATTAGGTGGCGATATCGAATACGCCAAACGCTACCATAACGGTCAGTTTGCGGTTATTTACTTATCACCTCGTGACTACCACCGCATCCATCTACCCAAAAGTGCACAACTGATTTCGATGACGTATGTTCCTGGTGATTTATTTGCAGTTAACCCCGCCACAGTTCGACTTGTGCCCGGCCTGTTTGCTCGTAATGAACGCCTTGTGTTACGATTTGAGTCAGACGAAGGACCCTATGCACTTGTTATGGTGGGTGCCATTTTTGTAGGCAGTATGGAAACGGTATTTGAAGGTAAAATTACGCCACATTATGGCGCAACCCTTCAGCATTGGGACTATACTGATCAAAACCTTCATTTTAACAAGGGTGATGAAATCGGACGCTTCAATATGGGCTCGACTGTGGTACTGGTTACACCCGAAGGTGTCTTTGATGAACTGGCAGAGCAACCCTCACGTTTCATAAAAATGGGCTCGGCATTTTCAGCTGATACTGTTACACCCGATCCTTCTGAAAACCAGCCAACGGATAATGACCAAGATGAACATGCCATAGGAGGCATCTAAGATGAAACAAATTACCGCCATCATTAAACCCTTCAAACTTGACGATGTTCGCGACGCTTTGCACGATATTGGTATTCATGGCATGACAGTGACAGAAGTAAAAGGTTATGGTCGCCAAAAAGGTCACACAGAAATGTACCGTGGTGCGGAATATGTCGTTGATTTTTTACCGAAATTAAAACTAGAAATTGCGACTGATGATGAGCAAGTCGACAGTGCTATTGAAGTAATCGTTGCCGCCGCTCAAACCGGCAAAATTGGTGATGGTAAGATTTTTGTTACCAGTATCGAACAAACTGTTCGAATTCGTACTGGAGAAACCGGTCCCGCCGCACTTTAAATAATAAACATCTCGCGCTTAGAGCAGCCCAGTTTTCCAACTGCTCTAAGTCAAACAAGCTTACTAACTACTCCAACCCTAAAGCCTGACTCTTCCGGGTTAAGGTATTTCGCCCCCACCCTAACAACTTTGCCGCATTCTGCCGATGAAATTGACTCGCTTGCAATGCCGATTCTATCAAAACCCGTTCAAACATAGGCTCAGCTGTTGTATGCAAACCTTCTTGACCTGATGCCAAAAATTGATCGGCCCATTGGCGCAACAACACCGGCCAATCTTCGTGATCATCACCTGACACCACTTGCGCAGGACCTTGGCGAAATTCTAACGGCAAATCTTCCATACGCACCAGTTTATCTGGCGCCATAATGGTCAACCAAGTACACAAACTGCGTAATTGTCTAACATTACCTGGCCAAGGCAAGCGTGACAAAAAGTTTTCAACCTCTTTATCAAAATGCTTTTCTTCTAACCCAAGCCCTTTGGCTTCTTTTGCCATATAAAATTTTAGCAACAGCGGTATATCTTCGGCACGTTCACGTAACGCAGGAATTTTAATACGAATGATATTTAGTCGGTAGAGTAAATCTTCACGGAAGCGACCTTCACGCACCAGTTGCTCCATATTTTGATGAGTTGCAGCGACAATACGCACCTTGGCATGAATGGGATTACGACCACCGACCCGGTAAAAACTGCCATCATTTAGTACCCGCAGTAGACGGGTCTGTAAATCAACCGGCATATCGCCAATTTCATCTAAAAACAAGGTACCGCCATTGGCCTGCTCAAAACGACCGATACGCTGCGAATGAGCGCCGGTAAAAGCGCCTTTTTCATGTCCAAATAACTCAGATTCAAGCAGCTCTCTTGGAATGGCTGCGGTGTTTAAAGCCACAAAAGGTTGATCGGCGCGAGGACTCAGCTCATGCAAAGCCTGGGCAATCAACTCCTTACCCGTACCGGTTTCACCCGTAATGAGCACGGTGACATCCAGTTGCGAAACACGACCAATAATCCGAAACACCTCCTGCATCGCCGGTGCACCACCGATGATATTTAGCGGTTGTTTATTTGAGCTAACGGCTCGCTGCTTGACTACCCGACCGCCAGACAACTGTCGCTTAATAGCTCGTTCAATTAAGGTAATAGCCTCATCAATATCAAAGGGTTTGGGTAAATACTCAAACGCTTTACTTTGATATGATCGCACCGCTGTCGTTAAATCCGCATGCGCGGTCATGATAATGACCGGAATGCCGGCATCAACATCATGCACTGCCTCCATAAACGTCATCCCATCCATATCAGGCATACGAATGTCCGTTACGATAACAGTGGGGGGCGCACTTTTTATATGCTTTAAAGCTAGTCCAGGTGAGTCAAATAGTTTTACTCGATAAGGTTTTTCCTCAAGAGCTGCTTCCAGCACCCAACGGATCGAGGCATCATCATCAACAATCCATACAGTTGCCTGATCATTGCTGCTGGTCGGTTGTTGCGTAATCTCAGTCATTCTTGCCCTCTCTCAAACGGTAAATAGACATGAAATATTGTTTGTCCAGGTTCACTTTCTGCCACAATCAACCCGCCATGCTTTCTAACAATATTTTGTGCAACAGGTAACCCTAGTCCCGTTCCCTCTTTTTTACTACTAACCATCGGGTAAAAAATTGAATCAAAAACCTCTTTAGGAATACCGTTACCTTCATCGTGAATACTCACAACAGCTACCAGAGGAAATGTTTGGGTACCTAGGGTGAATTTACGCTCAACGCGAGTTCGAATGGTAATTAAGCCTTGTAAACCGTCCATTGCCTGCACAGCATTACGCAACAAATTCATCAGAGCTTGCACCATCGCTTCGCTATCCATCAAAATTTCAGGGATGGATGGATCATAATCCAACATTAATTCAACACCAACTGGAAACTCCGGTTTAACCACTGTAATCACGTGACGGATAACTTCATGAATGTTTTCCGGAGTTTTAATCGCAGACTGTTTAGGACCGAGCATTGAATCAACCAAATTTCGTAGGCGAATCACTTCCTTAGCGATAACATCTAAAAAGGTTTGCGACCGAGTGTCCTCTTGTAAACGCTTTTGTAATAACTGTGTCGCACCATAAATACCTGCCAAGGGATTTTTGACCTCATGAGCCAAGGTTTTAACCAATAAATTACCCGCTTCATATTGGTGCCAACGCTCGTCCTCTTCGACAATACGATGATGCCGCTCAGTATTAAACAGCTCGATTAACCAGCCATGCCTGCCCACTAATTCATAATTAGATAGAGTAGCACTCACACGGATACGGGTTAAATCCGGTAGCTGTAATTGATATTCATGCACGGTTAAACGTTGTTCACCAAAATTAGACAAGTCATCAAACAAACCAGGTAATAGCACCTGCCAAGGTGAGCCGACAATACGACGAGTACTCACCTGCAATAATTCACCTGCCGACATATTGATATAGCCAACTTTCTGCTGACCATCAACCCAAATAACGGCTGTCGCTAAACCATCAATTAACTCTTGCCAGTAGACTGAAGCATTCGACTCGGTCATACTGTCAACTCAACTAGTAAGGCCTGAGCCAAGCGATAATCTAATGCGTGTAGTTGATCATCAATTTGCAACATGATCGGACCTTTAAAAGGTGCTTTCGATTTCACTAACAGGTATTCACCCATTGCAAGACCAATACTCGTCAGGTAACGCAACTCTTCTGGAGAACGATTTTTGATACGAGCTAATTTCACTTGCTCACCTTCAGGCACATCAACAAGCGGCTTTACAGCCTGCTCGCTCATAATGCCATCTTGGTCAGGGATCGGCGAGCCGTGTGGGTCGTGCGTGGGTCGGCCAAGTGCTTCCCACATAGCATCCACTAACTTGTCAGATACCGCGTGTTCAAGTACCTCAGCTTCTTCATCGACCTCATCCCAAGCATAATGCAAGCGTTCAACCAAATACTGTTCGATGACCCGATGTCGCCGAATCATCTGCAAGGCTACCTGACGACCCGACCCCGTGAGCTCAACTCCATAATAAGGCTCGTAACTTACAAAACCCTGTTCAGAAAGTTTTTTGATCATATTAGATACAGATGCTTGTGCAACATTTAATCTGGCAGCAATAGCGGACGTATGCACACCTTTTTCGGGTTGATTAGGGTCTTCCAGCTTGTAAATACACTTTAAATAATCTTCAATGGCTTTAGAGGCCGACATAGCTCTTTCTCAATTACAGTAAGTATTATTATTTTGCCCTAATTTGACGCAAAAATCCCCATCTTAGACAATAATTTTTTCATAACCCTCAGCTAGACCCGAAAAAGAATTTAGGCTAGACTAATTTATGTTTTTTACATCTAATAGGATTACGAACATTTTTATCTATCAGTACCGTCCAACATTTGCCGGTTTGCTCATAATTTTGGCTATGGCTATGTCATCAATAACACAAGCCAAACCCCTAGTCGTAAGCAGTACCACCATGATTACTGATTTGGTTAACCAGATCGGTGGTGAGTCGGTGCAGTCGAAAGGTTTAATGGGACCTGGCATTGACCCGCACTATTATCGTGCTACCTTTAATGACATGCGCCTACTGCGTCGTGCCGATTTGGTGTTTTATAATGGCCTTGGACTAGAAGGACGCATGAGCCCTGTCTTTTATAATCTGCAAGCTCTAAAACCCACATATCCCCTAGGTGAAATGCTTGACCCTAATCAATTGCTTCATAGTGATGGCGCAATCGACCCACACATTTGGTTAAGCATTCCAATTTGGCTTGAAGTGGCGCACCATGTAACTGACAAACTCAGCTATCATTTCCCCGCACATCAAGCTGATTTTCAACAAAATTTTGCCAAACTGACCACCAAACTCACCACTCTTCACCAATGGGTTTTAGATGAAATAGCACTGTTACCAAAAGCACAGCGTAAACTTGTAACCGCCCACGATGCGTTTGGCTATTACGGACAAACTTACGGCATTGAAGTATTTGCCATTCAAGGGCTTAATACCGAAGTGGAATTTGGTTTAGCGGCATTACAGCGGGTTAAAGATCTGGTAGTAACCTATCAAATCCCAGCGGTTTTTGCCGAAAGCACCCTACCCAACCGGTCGATTAATGCCCTAATACAAGGATTAGCCGCCGAAGGTTATCAATTAAAACTCGGGGGTGAATTACTCTCGGATGCACTCGCCCCACCGGGCGAGCCGGGCGACACCTATAGCACAATGATTGAACATAATACACGCACAATTATTAAAGCCTTACGATGAGTACACACACTAACACCACCCTAATAACCCTTGAAGACTTTGGCGTCACGCTGAATCAGAAAACCATTCTTCAGCCAATGTCCTTAGAATTATCGAGCCAACAAAAAATTGCTATTATTGGACCAAATGGCGCTGGTAAATCAACGCTACTAAAAGCAATAATGGGTTTAATACCGAGTCAAGGTTCTGCTAAATTTTGGGGGCAGCAACTTGAAAAAAACCAGCAGCGGATTGCTTATGTCCCACAACGTGAAGAAGTGGATTGGAACTTTCCGATTAACACCTATGACTTAGTCCTGATGGGTCGGCAAGGTCATTTAAGGTTTTGGCAACGCCCTTCTAAACAAGATCATGCGCTGGTTGCAGAAAATATAGAACGTGTAGGACTCACCCACCTTATCAAAGAACCGATTAACCATTTATCCGGCGGTCAAAAGCAACGATTATTTATCGCTCGAGCGCTCTGCCAACAAGCGGATTTATTACTGATGGATGAGCCCTTTGCCGGTGTTGATCAAACCAGTGAAACGATAATTTTTAAACTGTTTGATGAGCTGATTGCACAAGGTAAAACTCTCATTTGCGTTCATCATGATCTCGCTCGCATTCCCGCGCATTTCGATTGGGTTGTACAACTCAACCAAGGTCTAATCAGCAGTGGCACAGTGTCGGACAGCTTTACCTCGGCCAACTTATCCAAAACCTTCCCCAATTTTTGGCCAAGGTTCACTCAACCTCATGAGCCATCGACACCATGAGTGACATGCTCGTTAATGCCAACCTAATTTGGGTGATGCTAGGAACATTTCTGTTAGGTATTACCGCCGCAGCCATTGGCGGCCTAGCGGTACTCCGAGCTCGTGCGTTAATTGGTGACGTTCTCGCCCATGCCGCTATTCCTGGCGTCATGTTCGGCGTTATTCTTATCGGCAGTTTATCCCCTTTGCTGGTGGTAGGATTTGCCTTATTAACCGGCTTGATCGCGTATCATCTGATTCATAGCCTCACACTGCACACCAAGCTCCGCTCAGATACCGCAATGGCTATTATCCTAGCGACTTTCTTTGCATTGGGGATGTTGTTACTATCCTATATCCAGGCGCAACATTGGCCAAACACGGCCGGCTTAGACCGCATTCTATTTGGCCAAGCCGCCGCAATTACTCGCGCCGAACTCATCCAACTCTTGGTTCTTTCACTGGTCACCTTGATCTATCTGATAATATTTTTCCCGCGGCTAAAATTGGTGTTATTCAACCCAAGTTATGCTAAAAGCCTAGGAATTCATGTAGCACGCGAAGAGTTCATTTTTGCATTAGTGCTGGTGATGGTAGTGGTAGTGGGAATGCATATCGTGGGTGCAATTCTAATGGCTGGCGCACTCTTAATTCCCATCACTATTATGCGTCTATGGCCGCTCGGCTTGGGCTTAATGCTAAGCTTTGCCGCCAGCCTAGCCGCCATTGCGGCTGTTGCTAGTAGCCTGCTGTCACTTTGGGTAGAACAAAGCCCAACGGGACCCTGGATGATTGTTATCCTCGGGCTATTTTTTATGCTCTCTTGGCTCGCGCATCAGCTTTATCAACGCTTAAACCCGACATCTCGCCATGTATGAGCTGTGGATTATTATCACCGCTATCCTAACGGCCCTAAGTTGTGCGTTGGTTGGTAGTCTGCTTATTTTGCGCCGTATGGCCATGCTTGGTGATGCTATAAGTCATTCGGTGCTATTAGGTATTGTCATCAGCTATCTACTCTTCGACACCTTGGCACTACCGGCTTTGCTATTCGGTGCCTTATTAGCAGGCCTGGTAACGGCGTGGTTAAGCACCGCTATTAGTCAACGCTCCATTATCCAACCTGATGCCAGCCTAGGTTTGGTATTTATTTGGATGTTTGCGCTAGCACTGGTGCTAATAGCGCTATTTGCAGACCGTGTACATTTAGACCACCATCATATTGTGTTTGGCGAAATGGCATTCCTACCCTTCGAGCGCTGGCGTTGGATGGACCTAGATCTTGGACCACGCGCATTTTGGATAGCACTGAGTTTATTTATCGTAAACCTATGCATTTTATTGGTCGCGTTTGAACGCTTCCGACTCACCACCTTTGCACCGAGTTTTGCTTTAAGCCTGGGAATTAGTGTCGGATTTTGGCACTACTTACTGGTAAGCATGGTGTCTGTCACCGCGGTAGCGGCGTTTGACCTAATGGGTTCGATTTTGGTAGTAGCTTTTCTGGTTATTCCAGGTGCCACGGCCTATTTGATAAGTCAGCAGCTTAAAACGCTATTAGTGCTTGCTAGTATCTATGCCATTAGTGCTGTCTTACTAGGTTTTGGACTGGCTTGGTGGTTAGATACAGCTCTGTCTGCTGCGATGGCTTTTATGAGCGGAATGCTGTTTGTGGCGACATTGATAATACAAGGCTTACACCATCGCTATTTTTTAACGCCAATAAATGTTCAGCGCCAACAAAACCAAAACGACAAGAAGGCTTGACCTAACGCATCATTTGCGCCTGAATGACCTCAATACTGGGAAAACTGAATACATACATCACCGCAAATACCACCAAAAACACCAACCGCAAAGCACCGGTTAAACGCAACACGGGATGCGCCACAATAATAAACGCAACCGCACTCACCAGTGCGCTCCAAGCCAGCAGACTGACCGCAATCAGGCTGGCAAACGCGCCCAGTCCCATCATGTAGTAATGCCAGGTAAATTTCGGTTTTGGGGTATGGCTCGACATTGTAACTCCGCAAATAGATGTTTAAACTAGCGCCTATTGTAAAACATTCATTAAGGAGCCAGTATGAATAACCACCCCCTGCAGGACATTTTTGTAATTGGACTGGGTGAACTTGGCAGTGTTTTTGCTCGTGGCGCATTAAAACTTGGCTATCGTGTTACCCCGGTCTTACGTCACTCTGATTTGCAAGCGCTGGCCAACTCGGCTCAACCCAAAGCGGTCATTGTCTGTGTTGGTGAACAGGATTTAGCCCAAACACTCAACCAGTTACCAACCGCTTGGCATGATAAGCTGGTATTGATTCAAAACGAACTGTTACCGAAAGACTTTCAGCATCTCGCCATTGCGCCAACGGTCATCTCCGTCTGGTTCGAAAAGAAAAAAGGTATGGATAGCAAGCTAGTTCAAGCCTCACCCGTTTATGGTCCATTAGCAGGCCTGGTCACCCAGTTATTAGCGAGTCTTGATCTAGCCGCCTATCCACTCACTAATGCCACAGAGCTGGAATACCAATTAGCGCTGAAAAATGTCTATATATTAACCACCAATATCGCAGGCTTGGTCGTCGGCGGTGATGTCGCTGGACTTGCCCAACAACACCCCGCCCTATTAGCCGAGGTTGTTGCTGATGTTATGCAATTACAGCAAGCTCAAATCAACCAAACCCTCGTGACTGATCAAGTCATGCAAGACCTACTAACCGCGTTTGATGGCGACCCAACCCACAAATGCATGGGACGCTCGGCGCCAGCACGTTTAGCTAGAGCCTTGCAACAAGCAAATGCGCTTGGTCTTGCAGTACCGACTTTGCGAAAAATCACAACGCAAACTCAAGCTCAAACCCAAGCCTAGAACAGTTTTACAAGGCCACAAAAAACCCCGACTTAATCTGAGCCGGGGTTTTTTGTTAGATTATTAAGCGACGGCCACCGCAATGTCAGCCAACTTTTCGGGTGACTTAATCTCATAATCCGCCATCTCATCAAACTGTAAATAACGGTAGATATCATCAGCCATGGTATCGAGCTTACCTACCTGCGCCAAATACTCTTCAACGGTTGGAATTTTACCGGTTGCCGCAATTACCGCGGCCAATTCGGCAGAACCAAGATACACATTGGCGCCATTACCAAGACGGTTCGGGAAGTTACGCGTTGAGGTAGAGAACACGGTTGCCCCATCCGCCACACGAGCCTGGTTACCCATACACAAAGAACAACCGGGCATTTCCGTACGCGCGCCTGAACGACCAAAAATACTGTAATAACCTTCCTCAATCAGCTGACGCTCATCCATCTTGGTAGGTGGTGCAATCCATAACTTAGTCGGAACTGCCCCTTTTAGAGTTTCTAAAACTTTACCGGCGGCACGGTAATGACCAATATTAGTCATACAGGAGCCAATAAAGACCTCATCAATCTGATCCCCAGCGACCGCAGACAAGGGCTTCACATCATCCGGATCATTCGGGCAAGCTACAATCGGTTCTAAAATTGTGTTCAAATCAATCTCAATAATCTCGGCGTACTCGGCATCCGCATCGGCTTCAAGCAATACCGGATTATCAATCCAGGCTTGCATTTCATCACGACGACGCAATAAGGTGCGCGCATCGCTGTAACCATTTTCCACCATCCATTCAATTAAGCGAATATTCGATTTTAAGAACTCAATAATCGGCTCTTGGCCTAACTTGACCACACAACCATTGGCCGAACGCTCAGCCGAGGCATCGGACAATTCAAAGGCTTGCTCGACTTTTAAACTCGGCAAGCCTTCAATTTCGAGTACACGACCGTTAAAGACATTTTTCTTACCTTTCTTCTCAACCGTCAACAAGCCTTGTTGAATCGCTTGATAAGGAATCGCATTCACCAAGTCACGCAGGGTAATTCCCGGCTGCATCTCGCCCTTAAAACGTACCAGAACCGATTCTGGCATATTCAATGGCATCACCCCAAGGGTTGCGCCAAATGCCACCAGGCCTGATCCGGCTGGGAAGGAAATCCCAATCGGGAAACGGGTATGCGAGTCGCCACCTGTACCCACCGTATCTGGTAATAGCATCCTGTTTAACCAAGAGTGAATAACCCCATCCCCAGGACGCAAAGACACACCACCGCGGCTAGTCATGAAGTCCGGCAAACTGTGCTGAAGTTTAATATCCACAGGTTTTGGATAGGCCGCCGTATGACAGAAAGATTGCAACACAAAATCGGCGCTAAAGCCCAAACAGGCCAACTCTTTCATTTCGTCACGCGTCATCGCACCGGTGGTATCTTGTGAACCGACTGTGGTCATGTGCGGTTCGCAATAAGTACCTGGACGAACCCCTTTTACCCCACAAGCCTGCCCGACCATTTTTTGGGCCAGAGTGTAACCCTTGGTTGAGGTATCTTCATCAGTGGGACGAATAAATAAATCGCTTGGCGCCAAGCCCATCGCCCGGCGTGATTTATCGGTTAAGCCGCGGCCGATAATCAACGGCACACGCCCACCAGCGCGCACTTCATCAGGCATGGTCATCGGTTCGAGCTTGAACTCACTAATGACCTCACCAGCTTCGTTGGTGATTTTACCGGCATAAGGATGAATCGTAATCACATCACCCATATTCAATTGAGTAACATCACACTCAATCGGTAATGAACCCGAGTCTTCGGCGGTGTTGAAGAAAATCGGCGCGATTTTGCCGCCCAATACCACACCACCTTGACGCTTGTTAGGCACATAGGGAATATCATCGCCAAACCACCACATCACCGAATTCATCGCCGATTTCCGTGATGAGCCGGTACCCACCACATCACCAACATAGGCAACCGGATGGCCTTTCGCTTTCAACTGGTCAATTAAAGCCGGTACATCGTCCATGCGTGCTGCCAACATTTCTTTGGCATGCAATGGAATATCCGGGCGCGACCAAGCGGCTGTCGCCGGTGATAAGTCATCGGTGTTGGTTTCGCCATCTACCTTAAAGACGGTAACGGTAATCTGTTCCGGCATTTTGGGTTTCGCAGTAAACCATTCGCCCGCACACCAGGCATCGACGACTTTTTTTGCATTGGCATTGGTGTCAGATTTTGCAATCACATCATGATAGGCATCATAAACCAATAGGGTTTTTGATAAGGCTGCCACGGCATTATCAGCGACTTCCGTAATCGAGCTGTCTAATAACTCAATCAGCGGCTGGACGTTATAACCGCCCAACATGGTGCCTAATAAAAAGGTGGCATGGGCTGGCGACAGTACTGGTAAAGTAACGCGCTGATGGGCAACATCCGCCAGAAAACTGGCTTTCACATAAGCGGCTTCATCAACACCCGGGGGTACACGGTGAGTTAACAGCTCCAATAACCCATCAACATCACCACTATCAGCCTTCAACAATTCAATTAAATCGGCGGTTTGTTTGGCATCCAGAGGAAGAGCTGGAATACTTTCTGCGGCACGTTCTGCAACATGATTTTGATAGGCTTCTAACATGATGTTCTCCAAGTTTAAGGCGCCAGCATAACTATTGTCTTTTACCCAGCTTAAAACAGCCGATTCCCAGACAGTTAGCGCGCTTCGCCAAGTCACGATAAATAAATTTAATATATAATATCACGATTTAATCATCATTTTTTTATCGAACTCGCAAGGAATCTGCTATGTCAAACGCATCTAATATCACCCTAGCCCTCTCTGAACTGACTGCCATCTCGCCGATTGATGGTCGTTATGGCGCACGTTTAAATGGCTTAAAAACCGTTTTCAGTGAATATGGCTTAATCAAAAACCGGGTGCGTGTTGAAGTAGCCTGGTTAATGATGCTTGCCAACCACCCTGCGATTCCAGAAGTACCTAGTTTCAGCGCTTCAGCAAAAGCTCATTTACAGTTATTGGTTAACGAATTCACCCTCGATATGGCACAACGCGTCAAAGAGATCGAGCGCACCACCAATCATGATGTGAAAGCGGTTGAATACCTAATTAAAGAACACATGGCAAGCCATGAAGAACTCGCCGCAGTGAGTGAATTTGTTCACTTTGCCTGCACTTCTGAAGATATTAATAACCTGGCTTATGCCCTAATGCTTAAAGAAGCGCGCGAGCAACACCTAGTGCCACAAATGCAACAGGTTATCGACGAAGTAGCTCGCCAAGCCATTGCGATGGCCGATATTCCCATGTTATCGCGTACCCACGGGCAACCCGCTTCACCAACCACCGTCGGTAAAGAATTTGCCAATGTTGCCTATCGCTTACAGCGTCAGACCAAACAACTGATGCAAGTACAGATTATGGGTAAAATTAATGGTGCCACCGGCAATTACAATGCGCATTTATCAGCCTATCCAGATATCAATTGGTATGAACTGAGCGAACAATTTGTTAACAGCCTTGGCTTGGCATGGAATCCCTACACCATTCAAATCGAACCCCACGATTACATTGCCGAGTATTTTCATGCGTTAAGTCGCTTCAATACCATTTTGATCGACTTTGATCGTGATGTATGGGGCTATATTGCATTAGGCTTCTTCAAACAAAAAACCGTGGCCGGTGAAATTGGTTCTTCTACCATGCCACACAAGGTTAACCCGATTGATTTTGAAAACTCGGAAGGTAATCTAGGTTTAGCCAATGCCATCTTTGAACATTTAGCGCAAAAACTACCGATTTCACGCTGGCAGCGCGATCTAACCGACTCGACCGTACTGCGAAACCTCGGCGTGGGAGTGGCCCATACGAGCATTGCAATCAGCGCAAGCCTAAAAGGTTTAAGTAAGCTGGAAGTGAATGAAGCCAAACTGGCTCAAGACCTAGACGAAAACTGGGAAGTTTTGGCCGAGGCGATCCAAACCGTGATGCGACGCTATGGCATTGAACAGCCTTATGAAAAACTCAAAGAACTGACTCGCGGGCGTCGTGTTAACTCGCAAATTATGCAAGAGTTTGTAGACCGCCTAGAACTGCCGGCTGATGCCAAAAAAGCCCTGCGTGATATGACACCGGCTAGCTATATTGGTAATGCGGCTCGTCAGGCCGAAACCATTGAATTAGCACTTAGTATTCTTAAAGGTCGCTAGGATGATCCATTTTGGACAGATTGACCAGGCCTGCTTTCTAAGCGAATACTGGCAAAAAAAACCCTTGTTAATTAAACAAGCCTTACCTAACTTCATTAGTCCTTTAGCGCCGGAAGAGTTAGCAGGCCTGGCGCTGGAAGACGGCATTGAAAGCCGCCTGGTCATTCAACAAGGAACTGAGGATTATCAATTACGCCATGGTCCCTTCACTGAACAAGACTTTATGCAATTGCCAGAACAAAACTGGACCTTGTTAGTGCAAGGGATGGATAAACTTATTCCAGAAATCCACCAACTACTGACGGAGTTTGATTTTATCCCGCGCTGGCGCCTCGATGATGTGATGATCAGTTATGCCAGCGAAGGTGGCAATGTTGGCCCGCACTATGACCACTACGATGTGTTCTTGTTGCAAGCGGCAGGCACTCGTCGTTGGCAAATCACCTCCCAAAACTGTCAACCAGAAAACTATTTACCCAATATCGCTTTGCGTTTATTGCAGGAGTTTAAGGTTGAAGATGAATGGGTACTAGAACCGGGCGACATCCTGTATTTACCACCGAAATGGGGACACCACGGTGTGGCTATGGACAGCGAATGCATGACTTTCTCGATTGGTTATCGCAGCTACAAAGCCCAAGAATTGTGGGATAGTTTTGGTGACTACCTTGCAGAACAATCATCTGGACTCGCACAAGCTATTTATCAAGATCCTAACTGGCAAAACACCAGGCCTGGAGAAGTGCCTGATAGCGCATGGCAACACGCCCAACAACAGCTGCTTGCGCTCGCACAAGACGACCAAGCTATGCAAGCCTGGTTCGGTCGTTTTGCCACTCAACTGGATGAACAATCACATCAACAACTGCCCGACCCTCTCAGCAAAGACGAACAAGCTGATTTAACTCGCTTTCAACAAGCCCTAGCACAAGCGGAACGTCTCGAGCGTGATCCGGTATGTCGCTTTGCGTATAGTCGTCAAGCCGCCACAGGCGTTATCACTTTGTATATTAATGGCACTGCCTGGCCAGTCAGTGCTGAGATTGGTGCTGGGGTGATTATGGAGTTAGCTAATCAACCCTTTTATAATCAAGAGCTACTGGCACGCTGGGCTAAGCAACGACCTGTAACACAACTGCTTTATGAGCTATGGTGTTTGCAGTACGTGATCTTTCCTGATGAAGATGAGCAAGCGGAATGTTTTGAGGGTGAGGGTTAAAGTCAGACATAAAAAAACGCGCTGGTTCCATTGAACCAGCGCGTTTCAAAATATGGCGGAGCGGACGGGGCTCGAACCCGCGACCCCCGGCGTGACAGGCCGGTATTCTAACCAACTGAACTACCGCTCCAAAATTTGGTGGGTGCTGAGGGGTTCGAACCCCCGACCCTCGCCTTGTAAGGGCGATGCTCTCCCAGCTGAGCTAAGCACCCGAATTTGAATATTGAGATTACCACTCAACTATATGACGAATAACTATTGAAACTTGTCGTCGTATCAATAAAAAAGCTAGCAATGCTAGCTTTAAATATGGCGGAGCGGACGGGGCTCGAACCCGCGACCCCCGGCGTGACAGGCCGGTATTCTAACCAACTGAACTACCGCTCCAAAATTTGGTGGGTGCTGAGGGGTTCGAACCCCCGACCCTCGCCTTGTAAGGGCGATGCTCTCCCAGCTGAGCTAAGCACCCGTTTTCCGCGTGGTTAGTCGCGTTAAACAATGCGCGTATTATAAGGCGCTCAGGGGGATTGTCAACCAATATAAAACTAAATTTAGTAAATTTTTAATCCAGCCTTAATGGTGATTAGTCTTCACCGAAGAATCCACTGTTTCTTTACTTACCACCGATTCAGCTGAAACCAAATTCTCCTCTAAAGGTGTCGGTGGACAAGCCAGCGACTCTGCTACAACCTCTTCAATCCACTGCACCGGTTTGATACTCAACGCATCGGTAATATCGGCAGGAATCTCATCCAGATCTCGCACATTATCAATCGGAATCAAGACTCGCTTAATCCCGCCACGTAATGCTGCCAACAGCTTCTCTTTAAGGCCACCGATGGGCAACACCTCACCTCGCAACGTAATCTCACCAGTCATGGCAATATCCGCACGAACAGGAATATGTGTTAAGGCTGAGATAATTGCAGTACAAACCGCTATACCAGCACTTGGACCATCTTTTTTAATCGCACCTTCCGGAAAATGCAAATGCAAATCCTGAGTTTCATAAAAGTTAGCAGCCAAACCATAATCCTTATACCGCGAACGTATGACACTCATCGCCGCACGAACGGATTCGGTCATTACGCTACCCAGCTGACCGGTTGTTTCAAGCTTACCCTTGCCCGTCATGGCTGTAGCTTCGATGCGCAATAAGTCGCCGCCTACTCGTGTCCAAGCCAAACCGGTCACTTGACCAATACGATCCTGCTCTGACGCCAGACCAAAACGGAACTTCGCTACACCTAGGTAATCAGCCAAATTGGCCTTATCAACCGTGATGTGTTTTTGCTTCTCCGTCAAGATCGCTTTCACAACCTTGCGACAAATCTTAGCAATAGCCCGATCTAAAGAACGAACACCCGCTTCACGGGTATAGGTTTGAATCATCGAAACGACAGCGTCTTCGGTAATAGTCAGTTCTGTGGCTTTTAGACCATGATCTTTTAACTGACGAGGAATTAAGTGATCCAAGGCAATGCGGATTTTTTCTAATTCCGTATAACCCGCAAGATTAATAACCTCCATCCGATCCATCAATGCTTCTGGAATATCCATCGAGTTCGATGTCGCGACAAACATAACCTCTGACAAGTCATAATCGACTTCAAGGTAATGATCACTGAAATGGTTGTTTTGTTCAGGATCAAGCACCTCCAACAAAGCACTTGCCGGATCACCGCGCATATCGCGGCTCATCTTATCAACCTCATCCAACAAAAATAGTGGGTTTTTTGTTTTAATACTGGCCATTTTTTGGATGATTTTACCGGGCAAAGCGCCAATATAAGTACGACGATGTCCTCGAATCTCAGCCTCATCACGCACCCCACCAAGGGCAACACGCACGTATTCACGATTAGTGGCTTCGGCGATTGAACGAGCCAGTGTGGTTTTACCGACACCTGGCGGACCAACCAGACACAAAATCGGTCCTTTTAGTTTTTTCACTCGTTGTTGAACCGCTAAATACTCAATGATTCGCTCTTTAACACGTTCAAGGCCAAAGTGCTGTTCATCCAATATCGCCTGAGATTTAACCAAATCCTTCGATACTCGCGTACGTTTTGACCAAGGCAAACTCACCAACCAGTCTAAATAGTTACGAATAACATTTGCTTCCGCTGATTGTGCCTGCATTTGGCGTAATTTTTTAAATTCTGACTTAGCGCGCTTCTCGACGGCCTCCGGCATATTAGCGGCAACAATTTTCGCTTCAATACCGTTTTGAGGATCTTCATCGTCTTGATTCAACTCTTTGTGAATCGCCTTCAATTTTTCATTCAAATAGTATTCGCGCTGGGTACGATCTATCTGCTTTTTCACCCGCATGTTAATACGTTTTTCTGACTCGATAATATCAATATCTTCTTCAATAAACCCTAACATTGCTTCAAGACGATCATTGATTGATACTTGGCTAAGTAACTGCTGTTTTTTAACGATGTTTAAACTTAAACTGACCGCCATCAAATCAACCAACTTAGCCGCATCTTTTGCTTTTTCGATACTCTCACGCACTTCTGCGGGTAGCTTCTTTTTAATTTCAGCAAGATGAAAAAAGCGCTCGATTAAAACGGCTTTTAATGGATTGGTATCAGTATTTGGCCCAACATCTTCAGGCAAAGCCGAAATATCAGCTTCTAAAAACTCACCTTCATTGTGAAGCTGGTCTAAATTAAACCGATGCATTCCTTCAACTAAAACCTTAACAGTGCCATCAGGTAGCTTCAAAGTCTGAAGAATAGTGGCTAATGTACCCACCTCGTATAAATCACTGCGCGAAGGTTGGTCTTGATCAGGATTTTTCTGGGCAATTAAAAACAATTGCCTATCACGCTTCAAAGCTTCATAAACTGCATTAATTGATTTCTCGCGGCCAACAAATAATGGCATCACAGAACCCGGAAAAACCACCACATCACGCAATGGCATAATCAAAACACGCTTCGATTCCTTTGGTGCTAAGTGTTCCATGTTTGTCCCTTTTATTATTTATTCACTGTTTTAGCCGCTTCTTCGTACACTAAAATCGGTGGCTTTTTACCCTGTACAACGGCTTTGTTAATAACCACTTTGTGAACATCATTCATGCCAGGTAGTTCATACATGGTATCAAGCAGAATCTTTTCCATAATAGAACGCAATCCACGTGCTCCCGTTTTACGGGTAAGCGCCAAGTTAGCAATTTCTTGTAATGCATCTTTACGAATTTCCAACTCAACCCCTTCTAGGGCAAACATTTTATGGAACTGCTTAACTAAAGCATTCTTTGGCTCTGTCAAAATTTGAATAAGCGCTTTTTCATCAAGCTCAGTAAGCGATGCAATAACAGGTAAACGGCCTACAAATTCAGGAATCAAACCATAGCGGTTTAAATCTTGCGGTTCTATATTTTCAAATAACTGACTAAACGCCGCTTTTTTTGAAGGATCTTTTACTTCTGCAGAAAACCCAATTCCGGTATTTTGTTGCATCCGCTGCTCAATAACCCTATCAAGACCCTCAAAAGCGCCACCAACAATAAAGAGTATTTTTGATGTATCAACATAAATCATTTCTTGATTAGGATGTTTACGACCACCCTGTGGTGGAACAGCCGCTTGCGTACCCTCAATTAACTTCAACAAAGCTTGCTGAACCCCTTCGCCTGAAACATCGCGAGTGATCGATGGGTTTTCTGATTTACGGGTGATTTTGTCAATTTCATCAATATAAATAATACCGCGCTCGGCTTTCTGGGGATCGTTATCACAACGCTGTAATAATTTTAAAACAATTGATTCAACATCCTCACCAACATAACCGGCTTCAGTTAAGGTTGTGGCATCGGCAATCGCAAAAGGCACATCCAATAAGCGCGCCAAGGTTTGTGCCAATAGCGTTTTACCCGAACCGGTCGGGCCAATCAACAAGATATTACTTTTTGATAATTCAACATCATCTTGAGATTGCCCATGCTGTAAGCGTTTGTAGTGATTATAAACAGCCACAGACAAAACTTTTTTCGCTAGCTGCTGTCCAATAACATAATCATCCAAAATGCCACTAATTTCACGGGGGGTAGGTAACTTTTCCAAATCAAATGTAGCAGCCGCAGGCTCGCCAAATTCTTCATGCAAAATATCGTTACACAACTCAACACATTCATCACAAATGTACACCGATGGACCAGCAATTAATTTTTTGACCTCATCCTGGCTTTTGCCACAAAAAGAGCAATACAAAGTTTTTTCAGACATGACTTCTCCTTTTGGGGTTAACCGCGCTTAGCAAGGACTTGATCAATTAAGCCATAGTCTTTTGCTTTTTCGGCGCTCATAAAATTATCACGGTCAGTGTCTTGCTCAATAACCTCTATCGGTTGACCGGTATTTTCACTAAGCGCCTTATTCAGTTTATCTTTTATATATAAAATTTCACGCGCATGAATTTCAAAATCACTAGCCTGACCTTGGAAACCGCCCAAAGGCTGGTGAATCATCACTCGAGAATTAGGCAAAGCAAAACGCTTACCCTTGGCTCCGGCCGCTAACAAAAATGAGCCCATGCTCGCCGCCTGACCCAAACACATAGTCGAAACATCCGGCTTGATAAAACGCATAGTGTCGTAAATTGCCATACCCGCCGTAACGCTGCCGCCAGGTGAATTAATATATAAATGAATATCTTTCTCTGGATTTTCAGACTCTAAAAATAACATCTGAGCCACAATAAGGTTAGCCATATGATCCTCGACTGGACCGACCAAGAAAATCACCCGTTCTTTTAATAAGCGAGAATAAATATCAAACGCACGCTCACCGCGACTGGTTTGCTCCACCACCATTGGCACTAAGGCATTCATAATATTCGAGTGATCCATTTACCTTCCTTCAAACTGTTAAAAACAACCCATCTAACTGGTCTCTATACGTATCCTAAACTATATTAGCCGTAAGAGCCTACAAAAAAAACAGCCCCGGAGTCTTTTGCGCAAAAGAATCACGGGGCTGAATAAAATTCGTCCCCTCCAACAAACGGGAGGGACAGAACATTAGGCTTGCTGACTCACAATCTCATCAAATGCCTTAGTCACTTTAGTTACTTTCGCCTGAGCAAGGATATGTTTCGCCGCATTCGACTCTACAATAATCGCCTTAACTTCGCTCAAACGCTCAGGATTTTGATCATACCATTCTCTGATTTCAGCTGGGTCTTCGTAAGCAGACGCCTGATCAGCAATAAACTCATCCAATTGCTCAGGTGAGGCTTCAATCGCGTTTGCTTTCACTAGATCAGAAATAACTAAGCCTAACTTAACACGACGCTCGGCATCAGGGTTAAACATATCAGCGGTCAAGCCTGGCATTTGGTTTTTTGGCATGCCCTGCTGTTCCAAACGCTCCATATACTGTTCTAGCATTGACTGCGCTTCTTGCAAAACTAACGCTTTCGGAATCGCTAATTCCGTTGCTTTTTCAAGGGCATCAAACGCTGCCTGACGGTTTTTAACATCCAAAGTGCGCTTCAATTCACGCTCCATGTTGTCACGAACCTCTGCGCGTAAACCTTCAACTGTACCGGCTTCGACTCCAAATGACTTAATGAATTCTTCATCTAGTTCAGGCATTTGCTTAGTTTGAACAGAATGGACGGTGATATCAAACTGTGCGGTTTTACCCTTTAGGTGCTCAGCGGGGTACTGCTCTGGGAAGGTCACATCAATGGTTTTTTGCTCACCTTTTTTCATGCCCAAAATGCCGTCTTCAAAACCGGGGATCATGCGACCACTGCCTAGCTCTAAAGGAACGTTCTCGGCTTTACCGCCATCGAACTCAACGCCGTCAACCTTACCGACGAAATCAATAATAACCTGCTCACCTTTGTTGGCTTTCTTAGCGGCACCGGCTGGCTTCCAAGCCGAACGCTGCGCTTGTAAACGACCAATCATGGCATCAACATCCGCTTCAGTGACTTCACTACTAACCTCCTCAAGCTCAAGACCTTTCAAATCTGGCAGAGTTACTTCTGGGAACACTTCAAACTTAGCAGTAAATTCAATCTTACCTTCGTTCATATCAACGTTTTCAAACTCTGGGTAACCAGCCACGTTTACAGATTGCTCGCCCGCTGCTTTAAAAAACGCATCATAAAGCGTTTCACCCAGCATTTCTTGACGAACCTGGCCGGAGTAACGCTTTTTCACCATCGCTAAAGGCACTTTACCTGGACGGAAGCCATCCATTTTTACCGTGCGACGCACTTCGGCAAGACGTTTTTCAACCTTGGCATCGAACTCATCCGATGGAAAGGTCACGGTCATTTTATATTCAAGGCCTTGTTCAGGTTTTTCGACAGATACTTGCATACTCACTACCAATTGTTAATTCTGGGTTAAATAAAAATACTTAAAACTTAAGCGCTAAAATTATACAGACACCTTTAAAAACAACAAGCAAAAATTAATATTTGAACTGAAACCAGGCTTGGTATGCCAAGAACAACCAAGCTTCCAACCAAACCAACCCGCCATTCATCAGCAAAAACACAAGCCATTTGTAACTAGTCGTTTAATCATAAATTCTTTTAAATAGCGATAAAGAAACAAGTTAAAAGTATTTTGAATAATTCGTGGAGAATTGTTGACAAGGCATACGGGCGTCCCTATAATTCGCCACGCAATCACATGCCAGTGTGGTGAAATTGGTAGACACGCCGGATTCAAAATCCGGTGCCTTTAAAAGCGTGGCGGTTCGAGTCCGCCCACTGGTACCATACAAGTTTCGTATAGCTTTCAAATATACGACCGTAGCTCAGTTGGTTAGAGCACCACCTTGACATGGTGGGGGTCGGTGGTTCGAATCCACTCGGTCGTACCAAATTCTTTTGAAGTCAACAACCAGCAGCAAAAACAATAAATTCCGTTTGTAATTTTGTATCCCACCCTACTCAACACGTCGAGCATTAATCACTAGGCGAGTATTACGAGTATTCACGTGAGCCGAATGGCCATCAGGTTGGTCAAAGCGATCGGCAGAAGCACGCAAAATTCCGCCATATCGACGAGCTTCACGCATGATCTCGTTAGGCGTTGTGGCACGTTCTGCAAAATAAAAAGTGGTTGATAACAAATCAACAAACACATAAATTTGATCACGAGCCGCTTCTTCCCCCAGCACCAGAATACCCATTTGGCCAATCTCACCGGTTTTTACCTGCAGAGTTTGTGGGGCTAAAGTTAATTGCTGACGCAAATGGGTTAAGGTTCCCTGCTCAATCACGAATTGATAAGTGGAATCATTGTGGGCCTTGGCAATAGACAGGCTCATTAGCATCATCCAACTCACCATTACCACACTCAATAGCACTTTTAATGACTGCATCACAACCGATCCTCAATTTATTTAATGATTTGTTTTGTAATTTTTTATCATAACACTAGCATCAATGCGCAACATCTCTATAATTTGTAAAAAAATTAGCACACACATTAAATCTAACTTAATCAAAGGAAACGCAACAGATCATGACGCAGACCGCTGGCTCACTCACCCTTCGTATTCAACAGATTGTTGAAGCAAAATGGTTTGGTAACTTTATCATTGGGGTCATCCTATTCAATGCTGCTATTTTAGGCATTCAAACGTCAAAAAGTCTCTCTAATGACGTAATTAACGCGCTCGATTGGTTAGACACCCTGTGCCTATCGATTTTTGTCGTCGAAATCTTGATGAAACTCTTTGTCTATCGCCTACAGTTTTTCCGCAATGGTTGGAACAACTTCGATTTCATTATTGTCGGTATTGCATTAATTCCAGGCTCAGGCAGTCTCGAAGTTCTGCGCGCCTTACGTATTTTGCGTTTATTGCGCCTGGTGAATGCGGTACCCAGCATGCGCCGCGTGGTCAGTGGTATGTTACGCGCCATTCCTGGTGCGGTATCAGTAGCAGGCCTGCTGGCAATCCTGTTCTATATTGGTGCGGTTATGAGCACCAACCTATTTGGTGATTCCTTCCCAGAATGGTTTGGCACTATGGGCGCCAGTATGTACACACTATTCCAAATTATGACCTTCGAATCTTGGTCAATGGGGATTGTGCGTCCTGTTATGGAAGTCTATCCGCAATCCTGGTTATTCTTTATCCCCTTCATCATCGTGACCTCTTTTACCGTGCTGAACTTATTTATCGGGATTATCATTGATGCTATGAATGAAGCGAAAGAAGAGGAAACCAATGCCGCGGCACACGACCTACAGAACTACGAAAATATCAACTACATTCGTGCTGAAATGGATGAACTGAAACAGCAAATTAAAACCCTGGTTGACTCACAAAACAATAAATCTTAAGCAAATCCTAAGCAAGCACCAGGGCTGGTTATTACACCCATCCCTTGTGCGCTAAATAAGCGTCATAATTATCATTAAAATCTTCCACGCCGTCTGCAGACATCGCCCACAAGCGCTGCGCCAAAGATGATACAAACTCGCGGTCATGACTAACAAAAATGACTGTGCCTGGGTACTCCTCTAGCGCCATATTTAAGGATTCAATTGACTCCATATCCATGTGGTTGGTTGGCTCATCCATTAATAGTACGTTAGGTTTTTCCATCATCAACTTACCAAACAGCATCCGACCTTTCTCACCACCAGACAGTACCTTCACCGATTTATCAATGTCTTTTTGCGAGAACAGCATCCGACCTAACATCGCGCGCACCGCCTGCTCGTCATCACCCGGTTTTTTCCACTGGCTCATCCAGTCAAACAAAGTCATGTCGATAGCAAACTCATGGGCATGATCTTGCGCGTAATAGCCAATACTGGCATTCTCAGCCCACTTAACCTGACCCGCATCCAATTCAATATCTCCAACTAACGCGCGCAATAAGGTGGTCTTACCAATGCCGTTCGGACCGATAATCGCAATTTTTTCGCCCGCTTCTACCAAGGCACTAAAGCGCTTAAAAATAGGCGCTTTGTCGAAGGTTTTACTGATATTGTCGGCTTCAACCGCTAAGCGGAACAACTTTTTCTCTTGCTCAAAGCGTATAAACGGATTCATACGACTGGATGGTTTGACCTCAGCCAGCTCAATTTTATCAATCTGCTTCGCACGCGAGGTCGCTTGTTTAGCCTTAGAGGCATTAGCCGAAAACCGGCTGACGAAGGTTTTTAACTCCGCAATCTGTGCTTTCTTTTTCGCATTATCAGATAACAGCTGTTCGCGCGCCTGGGTTGATGCCAGCATATACTCATCATAGTTGCCCGGATAAATACGAATTTCGCCATAGTCGACATCCGCCATGTGAGTACAAACGCTATTTAAAAAGTGGCGGTCATGAGAAATAATAATCATCGTGCTGTTACGCGCGTTGAGGATATTTTCTAGCCAGCGAATGGTGTTGATATCCAAGTTGTTGGTTGGCTCATCCAGTAACAAAATATCTGGATTCGAAAACAGTGCCTGCGCCAACAAAACGCGCAACTTCCAGCCCGGTGCTACTGCGGACATTGGGCCATAATGCAAATCAACCGGAATCTCTAACCCAAGCAATAACTCACCAGCGCGAGCATCAGCGGTATAGCCATCCATCTCGCCAAAGGCGACCTCAAGCTCAGCAACTTTTAAGCCGTCCTCTTCCGACATTTCTGGCAAACCATAAATACGGTCCCGCTCTTTTTTTATCTCCCAAAGCTCAGCATGGCCCATAATCACGGTGTCAATAACACTAAAACTTTCATAGGCAAATTGATCCTGGCGCAGTTTACCTAGGCGTTCGTTTGGGTCGAGCATCACCTGACCCCCGGTTGGCTCTAAATCACCACCGAGGATTTTCATAAAGGTTGATTTACCACAACCATTCGCGCCAATTAGGCCATAACGGTTGCCACCGCCAAACTTAATGGAAATGTTTTCAAATAAGGGTTTTTCACCAAACTGCATGGTGATATTCGCGGTAGAGATCAAATCATTCGTCCTGTTACATCAAAGAATAAACGCGCATTCTACTCTTTTTAACTGCCCAGTGCGAACATGGGCGTACTTCCATGCTGAAGCTTTTAAACTAAAAAGGCTTAAACACCACCATGACCAATAAACCAAAGGTTAACAGTAGCGGAATCTCATTAGCCCAACGATAATAAATACCCGTATGATCTAACTGCCCTGCCTGCATTTCAATCACCCGCTTTCTCGCCCAAAAATGATAAGCAATCAGCAGCGCCACCAGTAATAATTTCACATGTAGCCAGCCACCACTAAAACCAAAGCCCAACCACAACCAAACCCCAGTAATTAAGGTTAACACCATCATAATGGTCATAAAGTTCCACAGTTTGCGCCCCATAATCGCTAAACGGGATACCTGCTGACCTGCCCCCTGCCCATCAACAAAATGAACAAAAATGCGCGGCAAGTAAAAAATCCCGGCCATCCAAGACATCATAAATAACAAATGCAATACTTTTAACCATAGATAGCCACTATCCCACATACCCGATCCTTTTTGATTAATTACCTGTAAAAGGTTATTATGAAGACCAATATTTTAGCCTAAAACGAAAAGGACACCCATGAAAGTTGCTGCAGACCACGTTGTACAAATCGAATACACGCTCACCAATGCTGAAGGCACTGTTCTTGATAAATCTAATGGTCAACCACTCGCCTACTTACACGGTCATCACAACCTAATTCCTGGTCTTGAAGCCGAATTAAGTGACAAAGAGATCGGCGCTAAGTTCACGGCAACTATTGCCGCCGCAGAAGCCTATGGTGAAGTCGAGCCGATGCTTATTCAACAGGTTCCACGCGATTTATTTGAAGGTGTCGATAGCCTGGAAGTTGGCATGCGTTTTGAAGCACAATCCGATCAAGGTATGCAGTCTGTAGTGATCAAGGCTATTGATGGCGACATGATTATGGTCGATGCCAACCACCCATTAGCTGGTCAAGATTTAACCTTTGATATCGAAATCATGAACATTCGCAGCGCAACAGCCGAAGAACTCGACCATGGCCATGCGCATGGTGACGGTGGTGTACAGCATTAAGCTCATAACTTAAGCCACCTAATAAAATAAACTTACCTGTTATCAATTAAATCTTCAATTTCCGCAACTTTTTGCCACACCAAGTTGCGGTCACCACGGCTTTCAACATTTAAACGCAAGAGAGGCTCGGTGTTCGAGGTGCGAATATTTAACCGCCAATCTCCAAAATCAAGCCCTAAGCCATCGGTATTATCCTGCAACGTGTTTAGGTCAGCAAAATGCGCCTGTACTCGAGCTAATACACTCGGCACATCGGCAACGGTGTAATTTAACTCACCACTGCAAGGATAAGCAGCAACACGCTCGGCCACTAACGCACTTAAGGGTTTGCCCGACACCGACATCAACTGGGTAATCAGCAACCACGGAATCATCCCCGAATCGCAATAAAAAAAGTCTTTAAAGTAATGATGTGCCGACATTTCGCCCCCATACACCGCATCTTCTAAACGCATCCGCTCTTTAATAAACGCATGCCCAGTTTTAGACTGAATCGGCACCCCGCCAGCTTGTGTAACCTGTTCAATCGTGTTCCAAGTTAAGCGCGGATCATAAATAATCTTGCCTCCAGGGTATTTAGCCAACAAGGTTTCGGCTAACAAGCCAACCAAATAGTAACCCTCAACAAATTCACCGGTCTCATCAAATAAAAAACAACGATCAAAGTCACCATCCCAAGCAATGCCAAGATCGGCATGATGCTCGCGCACCGCTTGCGCGGTAAGATCACGCATAGTCGGTAATAGCGGATTGGGCACGCCATTAGGAAAATTTCCATCTGGGTTATCGTTTACAAACACACACTCAAACGGCAAGTGAGCGGCAATCTGTTTGATGACGGCACCCGCGGCACCATTGCCACAATCCAGCACCACTTTTGTCGGCTTTAAGCTGGCAACATCAACATAACCCATTAAATGGTTTATGTAGCGCTCCTTACTCAAGCAAGGTGTGAGCAGTCCTGGTTTTGCTGCCAAACCTCCCAACTCATCCGCCAAAATCCGCTCGGCAAAGCGGTTTAAACCCGAATCACGGGAAATCGGCTGTGCGTCTTTAGACACCAACTTCATGCCGTTATAGCCTTTCGGATTATGACTCGCCGTCACCATAATGCCGCCATCGGCGTCTAAATCCGCGGTATTAAAATAAACTTCCTCGGTGCCGCACAAGCCCAAACACAGCACATCAGCGCCGGCGTCTGTAAATCCACGAACCAAAGCATCGGCTAAACCTTTACTCTCTAAACGGATGTCATAACCTAACACTACCCGCTTGGCCTGTAATTCATCAATAAACACTCGGCCGAGTTTATACGCCAACGTTTCGTTTACCTCTTCAGGTACCTTGCCTCGAATATCATAGGCTTTAAAGGCAGATAAGTTGTTCACACGCACCTCTTTATATAAGCTAAAGCAAAAACAACTACTATATTTATATTTGACTACACTTTAGTGACATATTGCTAAAATTATATTTATAAAAATTAGGTAATAAAAAAGCCGGTATTTCTTTTGAAATACCGGCTTTCTATGATTTGGTAGCGGGGGCAGGATTTGAACCTACGACCTTTGGGTTATGAGCCCAACGAGCTACCAGACTGCTCCACCCCGCGTTAATTGATGTGCGTATTATAGGGTATGAGACTGAGATTGCAACCCTTATTTAACAATTTACTCAGGATTGTTTTTCCACTTGCTTGCGTGCTGCCTTTTGATGCTTTTCTAGGTACATTTTAAAGTTGAAACGATAGATAAAACCTGGGAATGCAAAAATCATAAATAAGAACAAATTAACGACATAGAACTCCCATTCCTGCGCAGCAATATTTCCCATCGCGGCGAACTCGATCATATAGGCGAAAGCACCCATGACAAAGAAAAGTACCAGCCACTCAATGATATATATGGGAATAGTCTTTTCCTGCTTTAACGGAATCACTAGGAATAAACGCTGGGTAAACAGAAACGGCAGATTGGCGATCACAATCGCCAAAAATAATAGTATGACCACAGACTGCTCTAAACTCATTGGACTCTGTCCCCTTTCATGTCTAGTTTATTTTATTAAAAAGGCGCCATTTAGGCGCCCTTCACTTTCAGAGTAACCTACTAACCTAGTAGGCTATTGTAAGCGACTCCCATCAATAATGCTGGCATTAAACCTAACAATAAAAGTGAAACTGAATAAGCACTAACACCAATAGCCACATCACGAGACGCTACAGGCAGTGGACTCGAATCTTCATTGGTATCAAAGTACATGACTTTTACCACTTTGAGATAGTAGAAAGCACCAACGACCGCAGTAACCACACCAACCAGCGCAAGCCACAAGAAACCAGCGGTAATAACTTCTTCTAGCACCACAAGTTTGGCATAAAAACCAATGAATGGTGGAATACCCGCCATCGAGAACATGACGATTAACATCATAGCCGCTAACCAAGGATTGCGCTGATTTAAACCTTTAAAATCGGCAATCTCTTCAAATTGATTACCAGTACGTGCAAGGGCAATGATCAAACCAAAGGCTGCGACACTGCTAATGGCATACACCAGCACATAGAACATAGCCGCTGAATAACCTTCAGGGGTTGCCGCAATAAAGCCCATCAACAAGAAACCGATATGCGAAATACCGGAATACGCCAGTAGACGCTTAAAGTTGGTTTGCATTAGAGCAATTAAAGTACCGATAACCATAGACAGTACCGAAAGAATAATTAGCAGCTGTTGCCAATCAACCACCAGGCCTGGTAAGCCATCCACCAATAAACGGTACACAATCGCAAATGCCGCAATTTTAGGTGCCGATGCGATAAACAAGGTCACAGCGGTGGGTGAACCTTGGTAAACATCGGGCACCCACATATGGAATGGCACGGCACCCAGCTTAAAGCCCAAGCCAATCACAATAAATACAACACCAAAGGCTAGAACTGTCGCACTGGCCTCTCCCGCTGCAATCACATTCTTCACTTCTGGAATGGTTAAAGTACCAGTCGCGCCATAGATCATTGATAAACCATAAAGCAGCAAGCCAGTAGCCATCGCACCTAATACAAAATACTTTAATGCGGCCTCGGTAGCAGCTGAGGAATCACGCTGCATGGCGATCATCGCATACATGGCAAGTGACATAATTTCCAAACCTACAAACAGAGTAATGAAGTTGTAGGAAGACACCATCACAAACATACCTAGGATGGCGAATAAACCGAGCGTAAAGAACTCACCTTTATAGAAATTATTCATGCGCATATAGTCACGCGAGAACAAGAACACCCCGATGGAAACCAATAGAATAAAGAGCTTGAGCACATCCCCAAAAGCATCCCGAATGAAACTCTCGTGGAAGGTGACTTGAGTTTCGGTCGTGAAACTCATAAGGATGAGAATACCGACGATCACCAGTGAAATCTGCGATGCCCAATAGGTGGCATTAGGGTGTTTTTTTGACCACACTGTATCGGCAATCAAAATAAACGAGGCCAAGGCCAGAAGCACCATTTCAGGGATGGCGGGACTAAATGCTGGAATTTCAAAATGCATAGTTACGTTACCTAATCTTAGTGTTCTGTTTAGTAAAGTTTACTGGTGGTTGCTTGTATCAGTAGGTTATCTACCGAGGCATGCATCACTTCAAGTAATGGGTTTGGCCACACACCTAAAAGTATAATCACAAAAGCTAAAGTGGCCATAATCGCGAACTCACGACGATTAAGGTCTTGTAGTTGTGCTACATTGTCGTTAGCAATCTTGCCAAATACCACGCGTTTAATCATCCATAAAGTGTAGGCCGCTCCTACAATTAGAGTGGTTGCAGCTAAAACGCCAAACCAAACATTGGCTTTAAACGCACTGAGGATAACCATGAATTCACCAACGAAGCCTGAAGTACCTGGTAAGCCCGCATTAGCCATTGCAAACAATACTGCAAAGAAGGCAAACCAGGGCATGGTATTAACCACTCCACCATAGGCACTAATATCACGAGTGTGCATACGATCATATAGCACGCCAATCGCTAAGAACATAGCACCTGAAATAAAACCATGGGAAATCATTTGCACCATCGCACCTTCCATACCTAGTGCGGCACCTTGCGTATCCCCCGTTTTAGCAACAATGGAATATACCAAGAACATACCTAGGGTTACAAAGCCCATATGTGCAATCGACGAATAAGCCACCAGTTTTTTCATATCGCTCTGGATTAAGGCTATGAACCCAATATACACAATAGCAATTAAAGATAGCAGAATGATCAACCAATCCAATGTAGCCGCCGCATCAGGCGTTATCGGCAAACTAAAGCGCACAAAGCCATAGCCGCCCATTTTTAACATAATAGCCGCTAGAATGACTGAACCAGCGGTTGGTGCTTCAACGTGGGCATCCGGCAACCAGGTATGTACTGGGAACATAGGAATTTTGACCGCAAAAGCCACCAAGAAGGCCAAGAAAATTAGAATTTGTGCGGTAATACCTAATGGCATCGCGTGGAAGTCGAGAATTGAAAAGCTGCCAATTTGAAAATACATGTACAAAAAAGCAATCAGCATAAACACTGATCCAAGGAAGGTATAAATGAAAAACTTCATAGTGGCATAGACACGACGTGGGCCGCCCCAAATACCAATTACGATAAACATCGGGATCAGAACCGCTTCCCAGAATACATAATAAAGCACGGCGTCAAGAGATGTAAATACACCAATCATGATGCCTTGCATAATCATAAAGGCACCCATGTACTGCTCAACTCGATTCTTAATAACCGTCCATGCGGATGCAATCACCAGTACCTGCGTAAATGTGGTTAGTAACACCAATGGCATTGATAAACCATCAACACCTAAAAAGTAATAGATGTTGTACTGGGGTATCCATTCCACACGTTCGACAAACTGCATTTGCGCTGTTGCCATGTCAAACGCAAAATATAAAGGTAAGGATAAGATAAAAGTAAGCACAGCTGCGCCAAGTGAAAACCACTTGGCAAAGTTTGGATTATTCCGTCCTGCAAACAGGACAATAAGCCCTGCTATGATCGGAAGCCAAATCAGCGTGCTAAGAATTGGGTAGCCTAAAGACATGAATACGTTTTCCTTTTCTTATTCTTATACTTACCAAAGTGCCCAGATCAATAACCCAAGCAGGCCAAAGATCATGACAAAGGCGTAATGATACATGTATCCGGTTTGTGATTCACGTGACATACTAGCAAGATTCGCGATTTGCTTCACAGTGCCATTCACCATGCCAGAATCAATAATCTTGGTATCAATCGATTTCCAGCAGAAATGGCCAAGTTTTTTAGAACCTTGAGTAAAGACCAAGTCATTAAACCGATCAAAGCCATAGGCGTTTTCTAGTACACCCTTTGCACGCGGCAAGCTGGCCGCGATTTTCGCTGGAATATCTGGACGTTTTAGGTAGAAGAACCAAGCCAAGGCGACACCTGCTAAAGCTAACCATACCGGCACCGACATAAAGCCGTGCAGGATAAAGCCCACGACAGAATCAAAATACTGATCGTGAACTCGGCTTAAAACATCATTTTGTGCCAGCACAAAGATAGAATCCGAGAAGTAGCTGCCATTCAGAATAGACTCGACCATAAACAACCCGAGTAATACCGAAGGAATAGCTAATAAAATTAACGGAATCGTAACCACTTTTGGCGACTCGTGGATTTTATGGGTACGAACATACTCGCTTTCTTGTCCGTGGAAGACTAAGAAGAACATTCTGAAACTATAGAATGCCGTGACGAAAACACCCATAAGCAGTAGCGCATAAGCGAAACCTGAGCCGGCTATATTACTTTCCCCAACGGCCAGTAAGATCGAGTCTTTCGAGAAGAAGCCGGCGAAACCTGGGAAGCCGATTAGTGCTAACGAACCGATCAACAACGCAACATAGGTAACAGGCATGTGCTTACGCAAGCCACCCATTTGACGAATATCTTGAATGTGATGCATCGCAATAATTACCGAACCAGCCGCCAAGAACAATAGTGCCTTGAAGAAAGCATGGGTTAGTACGTGGAACATGGATGCGGCATAAGCAGAGGCACCCAAGGCCGCGGTCATATAGCCAAGCTGTGACAAAGTTGAATAGGCAACAACGCGCTTGATATCGTTTTGAATAATACCTAGTAAGCCCATCATAAAAGCAGTCAATGCGCCAACAATCAAGATGAACTGCAATGCGGCTTCTGACATTTCATAGGCTGGCGACAAACGCGCAACCATAAAGATACCCGCCGTCACCATAGTCGCAGCATGGATCAAAGCTGAAATCGGCGTTGGGCCCTCCATAGACTCTGGTAGCCAAACATGCAATGGCATCTGGGCTGATTTACCCATCGCACCGATAAACAGCAAGATAACCATCACCGTGATAACTGACCATTCTACTCCTGGGATAAATTGCACCATGGTGTGTTCATGCTCAGCGAGCTTGTCGAAGAATTCTTGATAATCCATGGTATTGAAATAAACAAATACCATTGCGATACCGAGGATAAAGCCAAAATCACCGACACGGTTCACTAAGAAGGCTTTAAGGTTGGCGACAATGGCCGATTCGCGTTTCATGTAGAAACCAATCAATAAATAAGACACCAAGCCCACAGCTTCCCAACCGAAGAATAGCTGTAGGAAGTTGTTGGCCATAACCAATGACAACATCGAAAAGGTAAATAGTGATAGGTAGCTGAAGAAACGCTGATAATAGGGATTATCGTGGGCATAATCTTCATCGTGATCCATATAGCCAATGGTATAAATATGCACCATCAAGGATACAAAGGTAACCACCAACATCATAGTCGCACTGAGCTTATCTATTAAAAAGCCGATTTCAAAACGGATACCATCACTGACCATCCAGGTATAAAGTGCCGCATTATAGGGGTCTGCACCTTGGAGGATGTAAAGATAGAACACATAAACCGACAAGATCGTTGATACAGCAACCGAGCCAATAGTCACACTTTGCGCACCAATACGACCCACTTGGCGGCCAAGCAGACCTGCTACAGCGGCACCAAATAACGGCGCCAACAGGATAATGGTTAGAATTAGATGTAAATGTTGTTCCATGCCTTACCCCTTTAATGAACCCAGGTCGTCAACATTGATGCTGTTTCGATTTCGAAACACTAGGACGATAATGGCAAGGCCAATCGCAGCTTCAGCCGCTGCTACGGTTAGAATGAAAAATACGAAAATTTGCCCCGAAATATCATTTAAGAAGTAGGAGAAGGCAATCAAGTTAGTATTGACAGCAAGCAACATTAACTCGATGGCCATCAACAAAATAATGACGTTTTTCCGGTTTAAAAAAATACCTGCTAGGCTTAACGTAAATAAAATGGCACTAAACACCAAATAATCGGACAATGCGACCATCTTTATTCATCCCCTTCTTGTTTTTTTGCAACAGGTTTTTCTTTAACAGCGCTCATCTTGACCATTTCAAAACGCTCTTTCGGATTAACGCGGACTTGTTTATCAATATTTTGATACTTGACTTCATGTGGTAGACGACGACGAATAGTCAGTGCGATTGCCGCTACAATACCGACCAGTAAGAGCACAGCAGCAAGAATAAATGCATAAGCATGTACGGTGTAAAGCTGTAAGCCCAGTGCTTGGGTATTGCTGTAATCAGCGGCAAAACGTACTGGCTCGCCGGTTTTATCTAAGCCAAACTGATGCGGGCCTAACACCATGTACATCATTGCAAAAATAGCCACTGCCGCTAACACACCAATAGGTAGATAACGAGTAAAACCTTCCTTAAGCTGAACAAGATTGATGTCTAACATCATAACCACAAACAGGAATAACACCATGACCGCGCCGGCATAAACGAGTATTAACACGATACCCAGAAATTCGGCTTGCATCATAATCCATACACCCGCAGTGGCAATGAACGCCAGCACCAGCCACAACGCCGCTTTAACGGGGTTATTTACCGATATCATCATTATGGATGACAGCACCGCTATCCCAGCAAGCACATAAAAAATTAACTGTTCAAATGTCATATTATTGTTTTCCTATTCCTCACCAGGCCTGCTTAACGGTATTTCGCATCAGCTTGACGGTCTGCCGCAATCTGCGCTTCGTGTTTATCACCAAAAGCCAGTAATTTGTCTTTGGTCATAATGTTTTCGCCACGTTCCTGAAAGTCGTATTCAAATACGCGGGTTTCAACAACGGCATCTACTGGACATGCCTCTTCACAGAAGCCACAGTAAATACACTTAAACATGTCAATGTCATAACGGGTTGTTCGACGAGTACCATCATCACGCTGCTCGGCCTCGATAGTAATCGCGTTAGCAGGGCATACGGCTTCACACAATTTACAAGCAATACAACGCTCTTCGCCATTGGCATAACGACGCAGGGCATGATGGCCACGAAACCGTGGCGACAAAGGGGTCTTTTCTTCGGGGTAACGCACGGTAATTTTTTTCTTAAAGAAATACTTACCTGTTAGCGCCAAGCCTTTTAGTAATTCAGTTAACCCAAAGGTTTTAACTTGATGTTTTAAGAATGCAATCATGGCTACCCCCTATTAATTGAACCATGGACCGATGCTGAAGTAGTGCATGATAGCCACTACAAACACCCAGACAATTGTCAATGGAATTAAGACTTTCCAGCCTAGACGCATCAATTGATCATAACGATAGCGTGGAAAAGTCGCACGGAACCACAAGAAACAAAATAATAAAAATGCAACCTTCAGGAATAACCAAATAAAGCCAGGTATCCATGCGGTTAATGGGTCTAGCAACCAGATACCTTCAAAAGGCGAATACCAGCCACCAAGGAACATAATGGCAGTCATAAAGGCAATCAAAACCATCATGGCATATTCGGCCAACATAAAGACACCAAAGCCCATTGATGAATATTCGACGTGGAAACCGGCCACAATTTCAGCCTCGCCCTCAACCACATCAAATGGGGTGCGGTTGGTCTCAGCTAATCCCGAAATAAAATACACGGCTAACATGGGTAATAACGGAATCCAGTACCAGTTCCAGAAGCCGCCCTGCTGACCATGTACGATTTCAGTTAGGTTCATTGTGCCAGCAACCATTAATACAGTTACTAATGCAAAACCCATCGCAATTTCGTAGGAAACCTTTTGCGCTGAGGCACGCAAGGCACCCAAAAATGCATATTTGGAGTTAGACGCCCAACCAGCAATGATCACACCATAAACAACAATGGAGCTAACAGCCAACACATACATAACCCCGACATTAATGTCTGAAACCACGACGCCGTCATCAAAAGGAATCACTGCCCAAGCGGCCACTACCGGTGCAAGCGCCAATACCGGTGCAATCAAAAATAGATACAAATTTGCTTGATGCGGGCGAATGAATTCTTTCATGATCAATTTCAGGGCATCCGCAAAAGGTTGCAAAATACCATAGGGACCAACACGGTTGGGACCCATACGAACCTGCATAAAACCAATAACCTTACGTTCTGCGAGGGTTAAAAAGGCAACAGCAATCATAATTGGCACAATTACTACCATCACCTGAATGACGAGCGTAATAAGTATGGCCAACCAGTCGTACAAAAAAAGACTTAGCCAGTTTTGAAGCGCATTAAACATGTAGTTGTCCTTTTATTAGATTGTACGAACCGTTGCTTGCGCATCCGGTGTCGCCTGCAAAGCTGGTGCACGACGCACTAAGCTATCAATCGCATAACAACCCATATGAGCCTGGGTTAGGTTCATTGCGTTATCGGGCTTACTTAATGCTAAATCTTGATAATTAACCGTCACAGCGGGTTTTGCTGTGGCCTGCCACTCATTTAAGACATCCTGACTGGATACATAGTCAAAACCATTGAGCTGAGTTAAGTTACCTAATACACGCAAAATTTTCCATAGCGGTTTAGATTCACCGGTCGCATTTGCAACGATCTTGAAACTCTGTAGATCACCTTGCAGGTTAATGTACGAACCACAATTTTCTGCAAACACAGCCATCGGTAGTTGGATGGTGGCATAATCCGTTGCCGTTGCACTGGTAAAAGCACTGACATGAATCCATGCCTCGGCTTGCTTGAGCATTGCTAAAGCCGCATTAGCATCAATAGCATCGGCTTCAGGTTCAACACCAAGAGTGACAACCAATTTTTTGTTAGCAAGACGCTCTGCTAAGTTATCGGCTTGATTGGCTTGCAGATCACCAAGAATACGGTGCGCGCCCTGGGTATTAGCAAACATCGCTAAATCGGCAACCTGGGTTTCTGTCAACTCAGCAAGCATACTGGCCATTTTTAATAGACTGGAATAGTCTTTATCCGATTGCGCCATTTGACCCAACATAATTAAACCATCTTTGGCGGCAATCAATTGTTCAACGGTCTGCTTGGCATCTGCTGAAACAGTAATATCAGCAATTTCAGCCGGTACCGCCCGCCCCTTAATCTCACAAGCCACCTTAACTAGGACTGCTAAGCCATTGAAAAGTGAAGGGTTAATCATGTCGGGCTTCATAGTAATATTTTGGTCTAACTGATCCGTAGCTAAACAACTAATTCGAGCACCCGCAAGCTGCGCTTTACGCAAACGGTTATTGAGTAGCGGTAACTCTTTGCGCAAATAACAACCCACTAACAAGGCTGCATCCAATTGTTCGATACTCGCAAATGGACGATTAAGCCCTTGGTTAAGACCCAATTTATCGGCACGGAAATCTTGCTGTTTGAGACGATACTCAATCTGACTCATACCCAATTGCGTAAATAACTGACGTGCAAGATGCAACTCTTCAAGAGTCGCATTGGGCGATATCAATACAACAACATCGTTAGACTGATTTTTGTACTGGCTTAATAGATCGGCGGTTTTCTCAAGCGCGGTTTCCCACTCAAGCGCTTGCCACTCACCTTGCTCTTTCGACATAGGTTGTAGTAACCGATCTTGGTGCACTAAGGCCTCATAGGAAAAACGATCACGATCCGAAATCCATGTTTCATTAACAGCCTCATTTTCTTTAGGTACCACTCGCATAACTTCGCCGTTACGAGTATGCACGAAAATATTAGAGCCTATGGAATCGTGCGGTGCAATTGTCGGCGTTGACTTCATTTCCCAGGAACGCGCTTTATAGCGATAAGGCTTTGAGGTTAGAGCACCTACCGGGCATAAATCAATCATGTTGCCAGAAAGTTCGGATGAAATGGATTTTTCAATGTAAGTCCCAATTTCCAACCACTCGGAACGACCAGTGGCTCCTAATTCCTTAAGACCAGCAATTTCCTGACCGAAGCGAACACAGCGCGTACAGTGAATACAACGGGTCATATCAGTTTGGATAAGCGAACCGACGTTGCGATCACCAACGATACGCTTGCCTTCTGAATAACGTGACACATCGTCACCATAATCCATAGCAACGTCTTGTAATTCACACTCACCACCCTGATCACATATTGGGCAATCTAATGGGTGGTTAATGAGTAGAAATTCCATAACGGCTTTTTGTGCCGCAACGGCTTTGGGTGACTTGGTATTCACCTTCATTCCATCAGTAACAGGCGTTGCACAGGCTGGCACGGCTTTCGGTGCACCTTCTACTTCTACCAGACACATACGACAGTTAGCTGCAATTGACAACTTTTTGTGATAACAGAAACGGGGAATCGAAACTTTCGCGCCATCTGCCACATCGATGAGCATATCGCCTTCGCGTGCGTTGACAATTTGACCGTTGATTTCAATTTTAATCATAGTACTTAACCTATTAGTGAGTCTGACCCTGGATTACGCACGGTCGAAAATACTGCAACCGTGATCAATGTAATGATGAAATTCATGTTCGTAATGTTTCAAGAAACTGGCAACAGGAATTGCCGCAGCATCACCCAATCCACAAATCACTCGTCCCATAATCTTGCCGGAGACGTCTTTTAATGTTTCGATATCTTCCGGACGCCCTTTGCCCTGAACAATTCTATGTACCATACGATACATCCAACCAGTCCCTTCACGACATGGCGTACATTGACCACAGGATTCGTCATAGTAGAACCACGTCAAACGCTCAAGCGCTTTAACCATATCGGTGTGATCATCCATAATAATGACCGAACCAGCGCCCAAAAAAGATCCCGCTTTTGCAATCGAATCATAGTCCATAGTCATTGCTAATGCATTCTCAGCCGGTAAAACGGCTGTTGATGAACCACCCGGAATAACGGCTTTGAGTTGACGCCCTTTCCACATACCACCAGCTTCAGCTAACAGGTCTTTGAAAGGCGTTCCCATTGGAATTTCATAGTTACCTGGCTTGTTAATGTGACCAGACATCGAGAAGAGTTTGGTACCACCGGCATTCGCAACACCGATGTCTCGGAACCATTCACCACCTTTTGCTAAAATCATCGGAATCGATGCAAGGGTTTCCGTATTATTTATTGTTGTAGGTTTGCCATACAAACCATAACTTGCAGGAAATGGTGGCTTAAAGCGAGGTTGACCCTTTTTACCTTCAATAGACTCGATCAAGGCCGTTTCTTCACCACAGATATAAGCCCCAGCGCCTAAGTGCGTGTGTAAATCAAAACTGTGCCCAGAGCCAAGAATATTTTCGCCCAGCAGGCCTGCTGCTCTGGCTTGCTCAACGGCACCCGTAAAACGCTTATAGGGTTCCCAAAACTCGCCACGTATGTAGTTATAGCCAGCATTCGCACCAATAACATAACCAGCAATCATCATGCCTTCGATTAACTGGTGGGGGTTATAACGCATGATATCGCGATCTTTAAAGGTACCTGGCTCACTTTCATCTGAATTACACAACAAATACTTAGGCCCCGGAGCATGACGATTCATGAAGCTCCATTTCAATCCAGTTGGAAAGCCCGCACCACCACGGCCACGTAGGTTAGAGGTTTTTACTTCGTCGATAATTTCTTGTGGCGATAACTCGCCGGCTAACACGCGTTTCCAAACTTCATAACCGCCCTGGGCAATATAAACATCAATATCCCAAGAGCGATCTAAATGGTTATTTCTGTAACAACATTGGTTTAGCTCAATACTCATCACTTACTCCAAATTGTCCAAGATTTCATCAACCCGTGCTTCGGTTAAATCTTCATAGAACACCTGACCAATCTGCATCATGGGTGCACCACCACACGCCCCTAAGCATTCAACTTTCTTAATTGAAAATTTGCCATCAGGTGTTACTTCGCCGACTTTAACGTTCAATTTCTTTTCGAGATAACTCAACAACTCGTCAGAACCGCGGAGCATGCACGAGATGTTCGTGCACAAACAAATTTTGTGTTTACCAACTGGCTTATGCTCAAAATTAGAATAGAAGGTCGCAACTTCGTATACCGAAATAGGCGTCATTTCTAAATACTCAGCAACTTGATCCATTAACTCTTTGGTTAAATGACCACCCTGAGTTTCCTGAATAATCCGTAGAGCCGCAATGACGGCGGATTGCTTTTGATCATCAGGGTAACGTGCTAACCAACGGTCAATTCGTGTTTTGACTTCGCCTTGAATGACATTATTCGCTACTACTTGGCTTTGGCTCATCGGTCAATTTCTCCAAATACAATATCTTGGGTGCCGATGATGGTTACAACATCGGCAATCATGTGGCCCTTGGCCATTTCATCGAGTGCCGCAAGATGCGGGAAACCCGGTGCCCGGATTTTTAAGCGATAAGGTTTATTGGCGCCGTCTGACACCAAGTACACCCCAAACTCTCCTTTCGGATGCTCAACAGCACTGTAAACCTCACCGGGTGGCGTTATAAAGCCTTCGGTAAAGAGTTTAAAGTGGTGAATCAATGCTTCCATATTAGATTTGGCGTCAACGCGTGAGGGAGGTGTTACTTTATGGTTATCGGCAATGACCGGACCTGGATTGGCTTTGAGCCATTGCACACATTGTTTAATAATTTTGTTAGATTCGCGCATTTCAGCAACACGAACCAAATATCGGTCATAGCTATCACCGGTTTTGCCGACAGGAATGTCGAAATCCAGACGGTCATAGACTTCATAGGGTTGTTTTTTACGTAAGTCCCACGCAATACCTGAGCCGCGCAACATCGGTCCAGAGAAGCCAAGTTGCAAGGCACGCTCTGGTGATACGATACCGATATCAACGGTACGCTGCTTCCAAATACGATTATCAGTCAATAAAGTCTCATATTCATCAACATAACCTGGAAAACGCTCCGTAAAGGCTTCAATAAAGTCTAATAAACTGCCTTCGCGAGTTTCATTCAGCTTGTTAAGATCTTTACCTTTGTGCCATGGTGATTCAGAGTATTTGGACATAGTATCTGGTAAATCTCGGTACACGCCGCCTGGGCGATAGTAGGTGGCGTGCATACGCGTGCCCGATACCGCTTCATAACAATCCATAAGGTCTTCACGTTCGCGAAAAGCATAAAGGAATACTGTCATGGCACCGATATCTAAGGCATGAGCCCCAAGCCACATTAAGTGATTAAGAATACGGGTAATTTCGTCAAACATGACACGGATATATTGTGCACGTTCCGGCACTTTAACACCGAGAAGTTTTTCAATAGCCAATACATAACCATGTTCATTGACCATCATAGACACATAATCGAGACGATCCATGTAACCAATTGATTGGTTATAGGGCTTATACTCAGCCAATTTTTCAGTTCCACGGTGCAATAAACCAATATGTGGATCAGAACGAACAATCGTTTCACCATCCAACTCAAGGACAAGACGTAACACACCATGCGCTGATGGATGCTGGGGGCCAAAGTTCAGGGTATAGTTTTTAATTTCAGGCATGATCAATTCCCTTGCATTTAATGGCGAATAACCCGCGGAACGTTAACACGGTTTTCAATAGAAACCGGCTCATATACCACTCTCCCTTTTTCACTGTCGTAGCGCATTTCAACATGGCCAACCAAAGGAAAGTCTTTACGTAAAGGGTGACCCACAAACCCGTAATCTGTCAAAATACGGCGTAAATCAGGGTGACCAATAAAAATAATTCCAAATAAATCAAACGCTTCACGTTCAAACCAGTTGGCAACATTCCAAATATCACTGACTGTATCAAACATAGGTTGTGCTGAGTCAACAGCATAAGTTTTGACACGAAGACGTAAATTAGAGGTTATTGAAAGCAGGTGATAAACCACACAGAAACGATTAGGAGCATCTAAACCTTCTGTCTCATGGATAGGTTCAAAATCAAACACACCACGACTGAAACCCGTATTAACCGCCTGATCAGACTCCCAGTTTGTTTGGCCAAACGACAGATAGTCAACACCACACAAATCCATCAACATCTCGAAGCCAAACTCGTCGCGCAAGCGCAACATCACAGCACGAAGATTCTCTGGTGAAACCGTAAGACTTAACTCATCATACTCATGCTTAAGTTCGTTAAAATGACCGGATAAATTTTGTTCAATGCGCATTTGCAAATCGTGAACGGATTGTTTCATAAGCTTACCTAAGATGTGTGCTTGGATTGCTAGCGTGCAATCGTATTAGTCTTACGGATTTTCTTTTGCAGTTGCAAAATACCGTATAACAAAGCCTCTGCAGTCGGCGGACAACCTGGCACATAAACATCCACCGGCACGATGCGGTCGCATCCTCTGACTACAGAGTATGAATAATGATAATAACCGCCACCATTGGCGCAAGATCCCATGGAAATAACCCAGCGTGGCTCAGCCATTTGGTCATAAACCTTGCGCAAAGCAGGTGCCATTTTGTTAACCAGCGTACCAGCTACTATCATCACGTCCGATTGTCGCGGACTAGGTCTAAAAATGATTCCAAAACGGTCTAGGTCATAACGCGAAGCACCGGCATGCATCATTTCGACAGCACAGCAAGCCAAGCCAAAGGTCATTGGCCATAACGAGCCGGTTCTTGCCCAGTTGATTAACTTGTCAGCAGAGGTGGTAACCACCCCTTCTTTTAAAACGCCTTCTATTCCCATTCCAAGGCCCCCTTTCTCCATTCATAGATAAAGCCTACGACTAAAAGCGTTAAAAACACACCCATTGAAAAAAGACCAAATAAGCCAATGTCATCTAGAACAATAGCCCATGGGAATAAGAAAGCGATTTCGAGATCAAATATTATAAAAAGAATTGCTACAAGGTAGAATCGCACATCAAACTTCATGCGTGAATCTTCAAAGGCTTCAAAACCACACTCATATGGTGAGTTTTTTTCGGCATCTGGCTTATTTGGCGCTAACACAAAACTCATCACTAGTGGACCAATCCCAAAAAGAATCCCTATGACCGCAAATACCAGTATAGGTAAATAATTTTCTAGCATAGGTTTTTCACCTCTTCTAGTTTATATGAAAGGCGTTAGCCTAAAAAATGGTGCCGATGGCCGGACTCGAACCGGCACAGCTTGCGCCACTACCCCCTCAAGATAGCGTGTCTACCAATTTCACCACATCGGCGTATATATTGATTTAGTCTGGAACTACTGGACCACGGTTTACAGGCCGCTCAGCAGGCGCCGATTGTTCAGTTACCACGCTTTGGTAACCCTTAGCTTGTTTACTTGCAATGTAAGCAAGCGACAAACTGGTGATAAAAAACAAGGTGGCTAACAACGCGGTCATTCTGGATAAGAAGGTCGCACTCCCACGGCTACCAAACACCGACTGCGAAGAACCGCCAAAGTTAGCCCCAGCGTCAGCACCCTTACCGTGCTGTAACAGAACAAGCACTACCAAACTGAATGCAAGGACAATGTGTACTGCAAGAACTATTTCAAACATGATTGCGAAGCCGCCTTACAAATTGCTAAAAAATCCATCGGATCAAGTGACGCACCGCCAATTAACCCACCATCAATATCGGGTTGAGCAAACAAAGCAGCGGCATTATCCGGTTTTACACTACCGCCATACTGAATCACTACCTGCTGTGCAACTGCTGTATCATGTTGTGCAAGAAGGTTACGTATAAACGCATGTACCGCTTGGGCTTGCTCAGGGCTTGCTGTCTTACCGGTACCAATCGCCCAAATAGGCTCATAGGCAATTACAATATTAGCAAATGCTGCAATACCAACCTTTTCAATAACAGCTATAAGCTGTGTTTTAACCACATGTTCTGTTTGGTCGCTTTCGCGCTCTTCTAGAGTTTCACCAATACATAAAATAGGTGTTAGGTTTTTATCGAGCACAATCGCAACCTTGTCGGCTACCTGACGATCGGTTTCGCAATAAAACGCACGACGTTCTGAGTGACCAACAATCGCATAGGGCACACCCATATCAACAAGCATATCAACAGACACTTCACCAGTGTAGGCGCCAAAACCTGCTTGATCGCATACATTTTGCACACCAACTTTTACACTACTTGAAGTGAGCTGTGATTGTACAGCACTTACATATAGACTTGGGGGACAAACCGCTATATTTACATTATTCAACGCCTCAGCTTGCTGTGTAAACTGCCCCAAGTGGTCTTGAATCATAGCTTTGGAGCCATGCATCTTCCAATTTCCTGCAACAAATGGGATTCTCACGCATCCATCTCCAATTTAAAGGTCGCATAATATTACTGGCTTTATTGTTAAATTACAATCTTGACAACTTATGAAAAACCCTTTTCTACCCATTTTGCGAGCAATTTTGCGTGTTCTTCAACCCGTTTAGCATCTTGCCCTTCCACCATAACCCTAACCAGTGGCTCAGTCCCTGATGCCCGAATTAATAACCGCGCTTCGTGCTGATGGTTTTTTTCAAACTCAGCAATAGCTTGAAGTAATGGCGGATAAGTTTCTGGATCATAATGCCGAGTCACTTTAACATTAATCATATGCATGGGAAATTTGGTTAATCCATGTAATAAATTCTCCCAACCACCTTGCTCACAATAAATACTTAAAAACTGCAGTGCCGCAATGATGCCGTCACCTGTTGATGATTTATCTAAACACAGAATATGCCCCGACCCTTCAGCACCTAAGCTAAGATTCTGCGCCTTGAGCGTTGCCATAACATATCGATCACCTACAGCCGCACGATGAAGCTTTTTACCAATTGCAGCCAATGCTTGCTCAATGCCCAGGTTAGTCATTAATGTACCCACTACTGCCCGCTCATTGGGGTATTTATGTCGAGCAAGCAAATACAAAATATCATCGCCATCTACGATACGACCCTTATCCGTGACGAGCATTAGACGATCACCATCTCCATCAAGCGCAATACCTATATTTGCGCCACTTCTTTGCACTTTTTCAATCAGCACATCCAGGTGAGTAGCACCACACTCTTGATTGATATTTAAACCATTCGGCTCTACGCCTATACGACTTACCTTAGCCCCAAGCTCTTCAAACACCGCCGGTGCTATGTGATAAGTCGCACCATGCGCACAGTCGACAACTAGGTGCAAACCATCTAGAGCACCTTGGCCATCAAAGGTACTTTTACAAAACTCAATATAGCGTCCGGGTGCATCATTAACGCGCTGAGCCTTCCCTAAAGTTGCAAGATGATCTGCTTGCTCAGGATGCACCATAGGCTGATCAAATGCGGTCTCAATGGCTAGCTCAAGTTCGTCCGACACTTTTAAACCTTGTGCATCAAAAAACTTAATACCGTTGTCATAGTGCGGATTATGAGAGGCGCTAATGACAATACCAAGATCGGCTCTGAATGTACGAGTCAAATAAGCAATGGCAGGTGTGGGCATTGGGCCAAGTAGTAAAACATCAATCCCTGCATAAATTAATCCTGCTTCTAACGCCGACTCAAACATATAACCAGAGATTCGGGTATCCTTGCCGATTAATACACGACTTGCTCCCTGCGCCTTCAGAACCTGACCAGTTGCCCAACCTAGTTTTAACATCTGGTCCGGCGTCATTAAACCCTGACCAACCTGATTTCTTATACCATCAGTTCCGAAATATCGTTTTTTCATCTTTTACCTTTTTCTGCAAACCACGGCGTCAACGCCTCTATCAATTGCCACGCCTGCCTAGTTTCCACTACATCATGTACACGAATAATTCTCGCCCCCTGCGCTAGTGCAAGAACAGCCGCTACAACGCTAGGTAGAAGCCGCTGCTCAACCGGCAAATCATTAAGCAATGCACCTAACATTGATTTACGTGACACGCCCACTAAAATCGGATGCCCAAGCGCCAGTAACTTATTGAGATCACGAAAGAGCGCAGTATTGTGCTCAAGCGTTTTACCAAAGCCAAATCCGGGATCTAGGCAAATACGCTCTGATGCAATACCTTGTTGACGACACGCATGAACACGTTCCGCTAAAAAACGCACCACATCACTAACTACATCATCATAGCGTGGGGATTGCTGCATGGTTGCTGATTCACCCTGCTTATGCATCAAACAGATCGCAGCACTTGAATGCTCGCTTAACACAGATAGCGCATCACCTTCCTGCAGAGCATTCACATCATTAATCATATCAACACCCAATGAGAGTGCTTGGCGCATCACTTCGGACTTATAGGTATCAACAGAAATATAACAGTCAGTGTATTGCCGCGCCATCTCAATAGCCGGTAAAACGCGTGACAATTCCTCATCAAGACTTACAGCTTGGGCACCAGGCCTGGTAGACTCTCCACCAATATCAATGATATCAACCTGCTGTTCGACACATAGAGCAAGCTGTCTCTTGAGCTGCTCTTGGTGCATTAATTGACCACCATCACTAAATGAGTCAGGGGTGACATTAACAATCGCCATTAACATCGGCTTAGGTGCATTGAGTGCATTAACTAACGACATAAGGATTACTCACCAATAAAAAAACCCTCCACAAGGAGGGTGATTTTAACGCATTAAATGATAAAAAAATTAATTACGAGTGCTTTGGCTGCCCTTCAACATCCGTCGCATCATCAGCGGAAGCATCCAAGGTATCATCAAGGTTTGCTTCTGCAACCTCTTCCACATCACTAGACGGCCTTGCTTCACTAGGCGCTTGCGTATCATCAGACTCTGTCCAATCCGCCGGCTTACCAGGCTCGCGCCCCTCCATAATATTCTTAATTTGCTCCGCATCAATCGTTTCATATTGCATCAAAGCATCAGCCATAATATCTAATTTTTCTTTGTGCTCAGCAAGAATACGCTGCGAGCGCTGGTAGTTTTCATCAATAACGCGACGAACTTCAGCGTCAATTAGTTTTGCTGTTTCATCCGAAACTGCAGTCGTACGACTAGAACTACCTAAGAACCCATGCTGCTCTTCTTCTTCATAAAGCAACGGACCCAACTTATCAGAGAGACCCCATTTCATTACCATGCTTCTTGCTAGCTTGGTCGCACGTTCGATGTCATTGGAGGCACCGGTAGTCACCGCATCGGCACCAAATACCATCTCTTCGGCAATACGACCACCATATAAGCTTGACAGCTGACTTTCCAATTTACGTTTCGAATAACTCCAAGAGTCCTCTAAAGGTAGATACATGGTGACACCTAATGCACGACCCCTTGGGATAATTGACACTTTATATACAGGATCATGCTCAGGAACGATATAACCAATAATGGCATGTCCAGCTTCATGGTATGCCGTTAAGCGTTTCTCAGCTTCACTCATAACCATAGACCGGCGTTCTACACCCATCAAAATTTTATCTTTAGCTTTTTCAAAATGCCCCTGAGTAACCATACGGTCACCTAAACGAGCCGCAAACAAAGCGGCCTCGTTGACGAGGTTAGCAAGGTCAGCACCTGAGAAACCTGGTGTACCACGCGCAATAAGTGCTGGTTTAACATCTTCAGCAACTGGTACTTTGCGCATATGCACCTTTAGGATCTGTTCGCGACCACGCACATCAGGTAAACCAACGGTTACTTGACGGTCAAAGCGACCTGGACGCAGCAAGGCGGGATCCAAGACATCTGGACGGTTTGTCGCGGCAATAACAATAATACCTTCATGACCTTCAAAACCATCCATTTCAACCAACATTTGATTAAGGGTTTGCTCTCGTTCATCATTGCCACCACCCATACCAACACCTCGGCTACGGCCAACAGCATCAATCTCATCAATAAAAATAATACAAGGCGCATGGGCTTTTGCTTGCTCAAACATATCACGAACACGAGAAGCACCCACACCAACAAACATTTCAACGAAATCCGAACCTGAAATAGTAAAGAACGGAACTTTTGCTTCCCCTGCAATAGCCTTGGCTAACAAAGTTTTACCGGTGCCTGGTGGACCTACCATCAATACGCCACGAGGAATTTGACCGCCAAGGTTCTGATATTTGGTGGGATCTCTTAAGAAATCAACCAGTTCGGCAACTTCTTCTTTCGCCTCGTCAGCACCCGCCACGTCATTAAAACTAACCTTAACTTGGTCTTCAGAAAGCATACGCGCCTTGCTCTTACCAAAAGACATTGGTCCGCCTTTACCACCAAGTCCCCCACCCATTGAGCGCATGAAGAAAATCCATAGGGCAATCAATAACAACATTGGGAACCAAGAAATAAAAATCTGTAATAACAGGCTTTGTTTTTCTGGTGGCTGCGAACTAACTGTTACGCGATTCTGAAGTAGATCTCCCATTAAACCAGGATCGCCAGGATTATAGGTGGTGAAAGCTTCGCCATTATTGTAGACACCACGAATAGTTGCCCCTTCGATATTGACACGGCTAATTTGACCTTCGCGCACCTGATCAATAAACTGAGAATAATCCAGTCGCGTATTGTTTTGTTGTGTATTGCCTCCAAAATGGTTAAACACAGACATCAATACCAACGCCACTGCCGCCCAAATTAAAATGTTTTTTAACATATCGTTTTTCATTAACAACTTCCTTAAGTGGCCACCATTAGGCTATCAGAAACTTCTTCAATTTTAATCATAGCATGAGCATGCACACCCCGCAAAAACTAAAGGGTGTAAACTTAGCGCAATTATCGCTTTTTCAGTCCTAATAAATAGATTTCACTACTTCGGGCGCGTGATGCCTGCGGCTTTCTGGTTATGACCTTACAATAGTCTTGACGCATTGTAGCCAACAATTGCTCATAACCCTCGCCCTGAAATACTTTCATAAGGACGTTACCACCAGGTTTCAATACACGACTAGCTAAATCAAGGGTTAATTCGACTAAATACATCGCACGAGGAATATCGACGCCCTTGTTACCACTAAAGTTAGGCGCCATATCCGACATGACTAAGTCCACAGGTCTTTTATTAATTAAATCGAGTAGCTTTTCAAAAACACTTTCCTCGGTGAAATCACCTTGTAAAAACCTAACTCCAGCATAAGATTCAACGGGTAAGATATCCAAAGCCAGTACTTCACCTGCATGGCTGACTTGCTGTGCGGCATACTGCGACCAACCTCCCGGTGCTGCCCCTAAATCTATAACTAGCATATCGGGTTTTATTAACTGATCTTTTTCATTTATCTCTTTCAATTTGTAAATGGCACGTGACCGCCAGCCCTCTTTTTGCGCTTGTAAAACATAAGGGTCGTCAAAGTGTTCTTGCAACCAACGTGAACTCGATTTTGATCTAGCCATGAAATTCCTATTTGCAATATCAATTTAGATTAAGATTTTTAGGGCGATTTACTATAAGATAACGACAATTTTATGGAAGGTAACTTATGACATCACTCACCAAAACACAACTTAAATATCTTAAAGGACTGGGGCATCACCTCAATCCGGTCATTCTTGTCGGTGCGCAGGGCATTTCTGACAACCTGCTTGCGGAACTTGATAAGGCGTTAAGTCACCATGAGCTGATTAAAATAAAAATCGCCCATGATGATCGGGATAGCCGCCGCGCCATGAACGATGAGATTTTGAAAGCCAGTAAAGCAGTTCTAGTGAGCGCAATAGGCAAGACTTTTATTTTGTATCGCACTAACCCCAAAGCCCCTAAAGTAGCATTACCGCGCTAATTACTAGCGCGATTTAAACGAGTAGCGCGTCCAGACCACGTGATAAATCGGCCTTGATATCTTCAATGTCTTCTAAGCCCACTGAAATTCGCACAAGATTATCAGTAATGCCGGTTGCTAAACGCTGTGCTGGCTCAACACGACAATGTGTGGTTGTTGATGGGTGCGTAATACTGGTTTTTACATCACCTAGGTTGGCTGTAATCGATAAAAACTTTGTCGCATCAATAATGGACCAGGCTGCTGCTTGATCCCCCTTAACTCGAAAACTAAGTAAACCACCGCCACCGGATTGTTGACGCATCGCTAATTCATGCTGAGGATGCGATTTTAGACCCGGATAAAATACCTGCTCGACCGCAGGATGCTCACTTAGCCATTCCGCTAAAGCTTGTGCGGCAGCACTATGTGCTTTCATTCTTAGTGCTAGGGTTTCAAGTCCTTTTAAAAAGACCCAAGCGTTAAATGGACTCATGCTCGGTCCTGCCGTGCGAATCACGCCACGAACGGTCTCACCCACAGCTTCATGACTACCCACGACGGCCCCCCCCAAACACCGCCCCTGTCCATCCAAAAACTTAGTTGCTGAATGAATTATGATATCAGCGCCTAAACTGAGTGGCCGTTGAAGTATCGGCGTACAAAAACAATTATCAACCACTAATAGGGCATCATGTTGTTTTGCCAGACCTGATAAATAACCAATATCAGCAACCTCTGTCAGTGGGTTTGAGGGGGTTTCTAAAAACAACATTTTCGTATTTGGCTGGACAGCATCCGCCCAGCCCTGCTGGTCTGTTTGTGCTACAAAGGTGACTTCAATACCAAAGTTGGCGAGGTATTTGGTAAACAATACTTTGGTGGTACCAAAAATGCTACTTGAAGACAGCAAATGGTCGCCAGATTTTAGTAAGCCCATACAGCAGGCTAAAATCGCCGACATCCCCGATGCCGTAGCCACACAAGCTTGACCACCCTCAAGCACCGCTAATTTATTTTCAAAGGTTCTAACTGTTGGATTAGTGAAACGAGAATACACATTACCCGGAGCTTCGCCACTGAATCTCTGCGCGGCTTCTTGAGCACTTTGATACACAAAGCTAGATGTAGGAAAAATGGCTTCCGAATTTTCTTGCTCATGTGTACGCTCATATCCCATACGAATAGCCAGGGTATCTAGGGACCAGTCTTCCATTTATTCTCCTTGATTGTGCAATCCAACTACTTCGGGGGTCGGTGTTTGTTGTTGCTCTTTTGCACTATCGTTACGGCTTTTATCAATCGATGCCAAATACTCAGAGGTAATATCGCCAGTCACATAAACACCACTAAAACAGGAGGTGTCAAAAGATGAAATCAACTCACTGCCCGCCCCTACCGCTTCAATCAAATCATCTAAATCTTGGTAAATCAGTTTATCGGCGCCGATAAAGTCCGCAACCTCTTCTGTTGTGCGGTTGTTAGCGACCAGTTCCGAAGCAGATGGCATATCAATACCGTAGACGTATGGATAGCGAACTGCTGGAGCTGCCGATGCAAAATAAACATTTTTAGCACCAGCATCACGTGCCATTTGAACTATCTCGCCCGAAGTAGTACCGCGTACAATAGAATCATCTACAAGTAATACATTCTTTCCCTCAAACTCTAAGCCAATGGCGTTGAGCTTTTGGCGAACCGACTTTTTACGTTGCGTTTGCCCGGGCATAATGAAAGTACGACCGATATAACGGTTTTTAATAAAACCCTCACGATATGGTACGTTTAACATAGCTGCCAGCTGCAGTGCAGACGTACGACTGGTATCTGGAATCGGCATCACCACATCAATATCATGCCCCTGCCATTCACGCTGAATCTTTTCGGCCAGCTTTTCGCCCATACGCAACCGCGACTTATAAACGGAGATATCGTCAATCATTGAATCCGGACGCGCAAAATACACAAACTCGAAAATACATGGTGAGTAAACCGGTTTATCGTGACATTGTTCAAAAAAAATGTCGCCCTCTGGTGTTACCACAACTGCCTCACCCGGCGCGACATCGCGGTAACGGGTAAAACCTAAACCATCCAACGCGACGCTTTCAGAGGCAATCATGTAATCGGTTGTGCCAGCCGCGTTGGTACGCTTACCAACAATCAAAGGACGTAATGCATATGGATCACGGAAGGCAAACAGGCCAACACCCGAAACGATACCTATCGCCGCGTAACCGCCCCGAACGCGCTTATGCACACTCCGAACCGCATTAAAAATATCTTTCTGATCAACGAATAATTTCTTTTGGTTCATTAACTCATGTGCAAAAACATTTAACAGTACTTCAGAGTCTGAGTTGGTATTGAGATGACGCAAATCCTGTTGATAAATCTCTTGGCTTAACTGCTCCGCATTGGTAAGGTTGCCATTATGACCAAGAACAATGCCATAGGGTGAGTTGACATAAAAAGGTTGCGCTTCAGAGCTTGATGACGAACCCGCCGTTGGGTAGCGAACATGACCTAAACCGGTACTGCCATGTAAATCACGCATATGGCGCGTGCGGAACACATCTTTAACTAAACCATTTTCTTTGCGCTGGTAAAAACGCCCGCCTTGATGGGTTACAATTCCGGCCGCATCTTGACCACGATGTTGCAAAATTGTCAGCGCATCGTAAATCTCTTGGTTTACGGGTGCGCCCAATGCTGAAACTATTCCAACTACTCCACACATTTGCTCTGCTCACTTACTGGTAAGTTAAAAATTATGCCGTGCATTCTACCTGATTATACTCGTGTCGCATTACTGATTTGTTCGATCTAAGATGATCGATTCCACCCGCAACTCAACATCCAATATCGCTTTAATTCGCTCTGCTTGTTCCCGCGTATCATAAGGACCTACTCTGACCGTATAAAAGCGACCCGAAGAGGTCGTAAAATTGCCAATCGATACGGGATAAGCGGGCTGAAGTCTCTGCTCTAATCTGAGTGCATTATCTGGGTTTTGGTAGCTAATAAGACGAACATAAAAACCGGGCTGTGTTTCTGCGGGCACGGCTGGGTTCTCAAGCTGTGCCGTTGGTGCTGACGAGGTACTTGTAGAACGAGACGGGGTTTGTGTCTTATTAGTTGAATTAGCAGAACTAGCCGGTGATGTTGAAGATGATTCGGAAGACGAAGTGACTCGACTCGTATCTTGAGATACCACTAAACGGTCGAAATCAATATCACCTAAATCATCAACCGCGGATTTTGATCCTGAGAAAATAAACTGTGGGTAATCAACCGGATTGGCGTACCACTGCGGAACCAACCAGATTAATGCGCTCAACCAAATTACCGCACCAGTCAAACGATGCTTAGTTAACTTATCCATGCTGCTCCAGCTCCGTCATAATGGCTCCGACGGTTATAAAAGAACCAAATACCACTACTCGATCAACAGCAACCGCTTGTGCTAGCTCGATGGCTTGTTTCGCAGAATCAGCGATTTGACTGGTCGTAATGTCGCTAAGGTGTTGCTGCATAATTACTGGATCTGTGGCGCGATCCTCAGGACGGAGATCTAGCAAAATCCATTGTGCAACGTGCGGCGCCACCTTGTTTATCATACCCACAATATCCTTGTCCGCCAGTGCCGAAAATATTGCCACAGGTTTTGTAGTATGTTTTGCATTATCTTGTTGCAACCAAACGGCCAATTGTTCAGCGGCCTGCGGATTGTGCGCTACGTCTAATAACCAGTCCTGCTGACCAAGTTGTAATCGTTGAAGACGTCCAGGGTGTTTAACCTGCTCAAGACCAATTTTGATAGCATCACAACTCACCTCAAAATCTGTTTGTGCATCAAGCCACGCCAACACGCCCGCCGCGTTTTGTAATTGAAAATCACCCAATAATGCGGGTAAAGGCAGAAATTCTAATACCTGCCCTGCTGCTTGCGACGGCTCCTTGGAGGATGAATAAAAAAACCAACCAGCATCCGCTCTATGGTAGCTGTAATTCTGACCTAAACAACGAAGCGACACCTCTAATTGTTGCGCATGATCTAGTAATGACTGCGGGGGTTGAGGATCAGAGCAAACGCACAATTGATGTGGGCGCATAACACCGGCTTTTTCAAAGCCAATTGCTTCACGGTTATCACCTAAAAAAGCTTGATGGTCGAGGTCGATCGCCGTAATAATACAGCTAGTGTTATCCACCGCATTGACAGCATCTAAACGCCCCCCTAAACCGACCTCAAGAATGACTAAATCTAAAGGCTGTTGATGGAAAAACCAAATTGCGGCCAGCGTGGTAAATTCAAAAAAGCTCAGTGAAACAGCTCCACGTGCCTTTTCAACAGCAACAAAAGCATCTATCCACTGCGCATCACTCAATGACTTGCCATTGATTTGCGACCGCTCATTAAATCGTACTAAATGGGGTGAGGTATAACAGCCGACCTGATAACCTGCCGCCTGCATGATAGCGCTCACAAGTGCCACATTCGACCCCTTACCATTGGTACCTGCAATGACTAGACGGTGGGTTTGGGGTTTAAGGCTAACAATATCGAGCTTATGAGCAACTTGGCTAACACGCGCAAGCCCCATATCAATGGGCTTGGCATGCAGATGCATTAAATAGTCCAGCCACTGCGTCAAAGAGTATTGCACATTCGGTAAGGGAGTAGCGGCAACAGCAGGCATCATAACCTAACGATCAAGCAACATTCTAGCTTGAGAAGCGATGGTTTTAGCCAATTTATGTCGATGCACAATTTGGTCAATCGCACCATGCTCCAATAAAAACTCACTACGTTGAAAACCTTCCGGCAGGGTCTCACGAACCGTTTGTTCGATGACGCGAGGACCTGCAAAGCCAATTAGCGCTTTAGGCTCACCGATATTGATATCTCCTAACATTGCAAAACTGGCAGAAACACCGCCCATTGTAGGGTCAGTTAGCACTGAAAAGTACGGCAACTTTTCTTCACGTAATTTGCCCAAGGCCGCACTGGTTTTAGCCATTTGCATTAAAGAAAATAACGCTTCTTGCATGCGCGCGCCACCACTCGCTGAAAAACAGACAAGCGGTGCACGCCGTTTAATGGCCTCTTCCACAGCCATCACAAACTTGTGACCAACCACCGAACCCATTGAACCACCCATAAACTGGAACTCGAACGAAGCAGCAACGACATCAAGACCGTCAATTTGACCGACTTGAACAATCAAAGCATCCTTTTCACCCGTGGTTTTTTGGGCTTGCGTGAAGCGATCCTTATATTTTTTCTGATCTTTAAAGCGTAACGCATCGACCGGGCCAATTTGAGCACCAATTTCAGTTACTGGACTGTTGTCGTCAAAAAAATAGGACAAACGTTTACGACCGGATACCCGCATGTGATGGTCACATTTCGGACAAACCTGTTGATTACGGTCAACTTCACTCCTATACAACACACTCTCACACTTTGAACATTTCACCCAGAGCCCCTCAGGTACCGACTTTTTACGCTCAGTTACTTGTTTAATACTGGGCAGAATTTTTTCAAACCAACTCATAGCACATCCCCTCTGTCTGCGGCATCAATCGCCTGGCGGAACTCAACCATTTTTGGCGTTAACACCGCTTTTATCTGGACCAGGCCGGCAGTCTGATTTTGCTCAATAATACTTACCAATGCGGAACCAATAATGACCCCAGCGCCATGCTGAGCCATCTTGTAAGCCGCTTGACCGTCACGAACGCCAAACCCAATACCCACTGGCAAGTTAATAACTTCTTTAAGCGCCTTCACATGAGTCTCCACATCGCCAACATCTGCCTGCCCAACGCCAGTCACACCTTTCAATGACACATAATAAACAAAACCTTTACCCTGCTCTGCAATCGCACCTAGTCTCGAAGCCGGAGTTGTCGGCGACACTAAGAAAATACAAGATAAACCCTGACTTGCCATAGTGTCATGATAACCGACACTTTCTTCGGGTGGCATATCTACCGTCAAAATACCGTCTAATCCAGCCTTTACCGCAGAAGTTGCAAACTCTGCCTCACCCATCGCCTCGACAGGGTTTAGGTAGCCCATTAAAATCACTGGGGTATTATTATCCTGCTCACGAAACTTAGCCACCATCGCTAGCACATCACGCAAGGTCACCCGATGCGCTAATGCACGTTCGACGGCTTTTTGAATAGTAGGACCATCGGCAAGCGGATCAGAAAAAGGCACACCCAATTCCAATAGATCAGCACCCTGTTCAACCAAATAGTGCATTAAATCGACCGTCATATCGGGATGCGGATCACCCGCTGTTAAATAGGGAATAAGCGCGGTTTTTTGCTGTGCTTGCAGAGACGCAAAGCGTGCTTCAATTCGATTCACAAACAATCCTTTAAAATTCAAAACCTTCAACCTTAGCGATAGTGTTCATATCCTTATCACCCCGGCCAGATAAATTAATAATAATACGCTGTGTTTTAGGTAAGGTAGGCGCAAGCTTGATTGCATAGGCTAAAGCGTGACTTGTTTCGAGTGCCGAAATAATACCCTCCATTCGGGTCACATCGCGCCACCCCGCCATGGCTTCGTCGTCAGTTACTGCAAAAAACTCAGCGCGCCCAATATCTTTTAACCAGGCCAGCTCTGGACCCACGCCAGGATAATCCAGACCAGCTGAAATCGAGTGGGTGCCCATAATTTGACCTGCTTCATCTTGCATTAAATAAGTGCGATTACCATGAAGAACGCCAGGGGTACCCTTGCAAAGTGGAGCCGCGTGACGCCCAGTTTCTAAACCGTCACCACCCGCCTCAACACCAATAATCCGCACTGATTCATCGGGTAAAAACGCATGAAACAAGCCCATCGCATTGGAACCACCGCCGACACAGGCCATGACAATATCAGGCAATACGCCCTCTTGATCTAACATTTGCTGACGGGCTTCTTGACCAATAATTGCCTGAAAATCTCGAACCATCATTGGATAGGGATGAGGACCCGCCACGGTCCCAATAATATAGAAGGTATCATCAACATTAGTCACCCAGTCACGCATGGCTTCGTTAAGTGCATCTTTTAAAGTTCTAGTGCCTGACTCTACTGGCACCACCGTCGCACCCAACATTTTCATGCGCGCTACGTTTGGAGCTTGACGAACAACATCGTCAGCACCCATGTAGACAACACACTCCAAGCCAAGGCGTGCAGCAACTGTCGCACTCGCAACACCATGCTGACCGGCGCCTGTTTCCGCAATGATTCGCGTTTTTCCCAAACGTTTCGCAAGTAAAGCTTGACCAATGGTGTTATTAATCTTGTGGGCGCCGGTATGATTAAGGTCTTCTCGTTTAAGGTAGATTTGCGCACCGCCTAGGTGCTCAGACCAACGTTTCGCATGATATAGCGGCGTTGGTCTACCAATATAGTTTTGATAATCATTTAAGAGCTCGGCTCTAAACACCGGATCATCTTTAACAGCGGCATACTGATCGCGCAAGGCTTCCAATGGCGCCATTAATGTTTCCGGTGCAAAAATCCCACCATAGGGACCAAAATGGCCTTGACTGTCAGGATATTGTGAAAAATCAATTTGTTGTTCTGACGACTTACTCACCCACCACTCCTAAACGATTAAATTACTAATAAATTGTTGCATTTTTTCGGCCGATTTTACACCCTTACTGGCTTCAATACCGCCACTCACATCCACGCCAAAAACTCCTGTTTGTGCGATAGCCTTGCCCACATTGTTGGCGTCTAAACCGCCCGCAAGAATAATCGGTTTATCAACCTGTTGTTTGCTTGGAAGCCAATTCCAATTAAAAGTTTCACCCGTTCCGCCAGGAGTACCGGGTTTATAGGTATCGACTAAAAACGCTCGAGCATCACTGTATTCTCGATTTAATGCTGTCCAATTTAAGTCAGGCTTCATCGCCATCGCCTTAATATAAGGCCGATTGAATTGGCGACAAAACTCGCCGGATTCGTCTCCATGAAATTGCAGTAAATCAATAGGCACAGTGGCAAGTACGGTATCGACCTCATCTGGTGTTGGATTTACAAATAAGGCGGTACTGGTCACAAAAGCCGGCAACACAGATGCTATCTCTCGTGCCTGCTTAATAGTAACAGATCGGGGACTGGGTGGATAAAACACCAACCCAATCGCATCTACACCCAGGTCTGCTGCTAGCTGTGCATCGACAATGCGGGTAATGCCACAAAACTTTACCCGTGTTCTCGTTGTTACCATAACACCTCATTAACCGCTAATTGCGGTAAAGAAAAAGACTCCGGATAAAAAGCTTTAACGAAATATAAGCCTTCTGCAGGAGCAGTCGCATAGGCTTGAGTTCGATCTTTCAAAGCCAATAACTCACCTGCCCAGCTTATGGGCTTGTCTCCACGGCCAATTTGCATGAGTGTGCCGGCAATATTTCTGACCATATGATGCACAAATGCATTGGCTTTAATATCAATATGGACAAAATCCTCTCGCCGACTCACACACAATAACTGAATGTTTCGTTGTCCATGCTGAGCCTGACATTGTGCCGCACGGAATGAGCTAAAATCCTGTTCACCCAAAAGTGCCTGGCCTGCAATATTCATTGCCTTTGCATCTAAGGGATGACGCTCCCAGTAGGTTCGACCATAAAGCAAAGCACTTGGTTGCGCACGATTATAAATCACATAACGATACTGACGAGCTTGGGCACTAAACCGTGCATGAAAGCCCTCATCAACTTGATGCGCCCAAGTCACGCGTATATCTCTGGGGAGTTGTGTATTTGCCCCCTGCACCCAAGCTGAATGTGGCCGAATGGACTGGGTATCAAAATGAACCACTTGCCCCAACCCATGCACTCCCGCATCAGTACGACCAGCGCAATGGACGTCTATTGTCTCTTGAGCAATGGTGGACAGCGCCTTTTCTAGTTGGCCTTGCACAGAATCACAATGACCTTGGCGTTGCCAACCACAATAGGCAGTCCCCACATATTCAATACCCAAGGCCCAACGATGCATTACAGATGGTGCGCTATCAATAGTTCTGCAATTTGTACCGTATTGGTAGCGGCACCTTTACGCACGTTATCGGCAACTACCCAAAGATTAATGCCTTTTTCACAAGAGATGTCTTCACGAATACGCCCAACATAAACTGGATTGGTATCTGCCGCATCGGATACTGCGGTTGGATAACCACCATCCTTATGTTCGTCGATTACCACAACACCTTCGGTCTTAATCAATAATTCACGGACTTGTGCTGCCGAAATCTTCGCTTTGGTTTCGATATGAATAGCTTCACTATGCCCATAAAATACTGGAACACGAACAGCTGTTGGGTTTACCAGTACCGTCTCATCCGCTAAGATTTTCTTAGTTTCCCAAACCATTTTCATCTCTTCTTTAGTGTAGCCATTATCCATAAAGACATCTATTTGCGGAATGCAATTAAACGCAATTTGCTTTGGATAAACCTCAGGCTTAATAGGCTTTAAATTCAACAAATTTGCAGTTTGTGTAACAAGTTCTTCAATCGCCTCTTTACCGGTTCCCGACACCGCTTGATAGGTGGCGACATTAATGCGCTCAATACCAACCGCATCATAAATAGGCTTTAACGCAACCATCATCTGAATAGTTGAGCAGTTAGGATTTGCTATAATTCCACGAGTTTTATAACCCGCTACCGCACCTGGATTCACTTCAGGAACAACCAACGGAATATCATCGTCATAACGAAATTGCGAGGTATTGTCGACCACAACACAGCCCGCTGCTGCAGCTTTGGGGGCGTAAACGGCTGAAATACTAGCTCCAGGAGAAAACAAGCCAATTTGAGCCTTGCTAAAATCAAAGGTCTCCAAATCTTCTACCGTATGCCATTGTCCATTAAATTCAATTCGCTTACCCGCTGAGCGCGCACTCGCCAGCAAATAGAGATCTCCAATGGGAAAACTACGCTCTTCAAGCACTTTTAATATCGTTTCACCTACGGCGCCGGTTGCCCCAACAACGGCAACATTATATTTTTTCATTTAAGATCCTTTTCATCATCTATTTCTGGTGGGTTTAGGGGTGTTATGCAATTGCTATTACCTAAAAAACGTCCACCCTTATCAGGTCGTCGTTTAATTTGAGGAGCTCTTCGCAAACTCTACCCCCTTCTGCGATAATAGTCTTTCCATTTTTTGAACCTGTTGATGCACTGCCTGAACTAAAGAAACCCACGGTACCCCCTCAATTTCTTCAAAAATATCTTCATAATTTTCAATACTCCACTGCACAAAGGGTGCTGGATCTAACTTTCTTTGAATAAATGTGACTTCGTAATGCAAATGTGGCCCTGTCGAAACTCCAGTATTACCGATAGCCCCGATCAACTCACCATTACGCACATATTGGCCAGGTCGGACATCTAACCTATCAAGATGCGCATAGTAAGTTCTAAATCCAAAAGCATGGCTTAGAATGATTAAATTCCCATAACCCGTTCCCTTGCTATAACCGGCATATTCTACAATACCATCCGCCGTAGCAATGACGCCGTCACCACGACTGCCGCGATAATCAATACCTGAGTGAAACTCTCGAGTACCTCTGACTGGATGAGTGCGCCAGCCATAACCGCTTGAAACACCTTGAAATTCAATCACCGGCCGGCCAGTTGGCAAAGCTTGCAGCAAAAATTGTTTTTCAAGTGCGCTAAGCTGTAATAACTTAACACGCTCCTCAATGTTTGCATCGTCATGCTCTGCATGAGAGCCGACCAAATCTTCCAAACTTCGTAGGGTCTCATCCAAAAACACGACTTGGCGCTCAGTAACATTAAGTTGTTCAAGCAGATATTTTTTTTCGGCTACAATCCGCTCGCGCTGCGTTTGATACTGCTCTATCTTAGCCAGGAACGCGGACTCTGATTGGTATTGTAAATACTTTAATTGGCTATATTGCTGGTAGGTCCAAATAAAACTGAGCATGACCATCAGCACAACCCCTAAAGATAGCGCCGTAATCAATAATACAAACTTTTTTACAAAAGCCGATATTGAGTAATGCCTAGCACCTCGAACATCGGAAATGGTAATACTGATTCGATTTTTCATTAAATCTCGACTTACAACTCTTCGACGACAGCATCACCCATTTCAGAGGTTGATACGCGGGTCATACCTACAGAAAAAATATCACCTGTACGCAGGCCCTTGTCCAATACAGCACTTACCGCTTGCTCAACTCTAACCGCCAAATCCTCACGACCTAAGCTATAGCGGATCATCATCGCTGCTGATAAGATTGTTGCCAATGGATTGGCCAAGTCTTGACCAGCAATATCCGGAGCAGAACCATGGCTTGGCTCGTACATACCTTTGTTATTTGCATCAAGCGAAGCAGACGGCAACATACCAATTGAGCCCGTTAACATGGACGCCTCGTCAGATAGAATATCGCCAAACATGTTACCGGTGACAATAACATCGAACTGTTTTGGGTTACGCACCAACTGCATCGCGGCATTATCAACATACATGTGCGACAGCTCGACTTCCGGGTACTCTTTTGCCAAATCCGTCATGACTTCACGCCATAGTTCGGTTACTTCTAACACATTGGCTTTATCCACGGAGCAGACTTTCTTGTTACGCTTCATCGCCGCTTGGAATGCCACGTGACCAATCCGCTTAATTTCCGATTCAGAATACACATAAGTATTAAAGCCTTGGCGCTCGCCGTTTTCCAAGACACGAATTCCACGAGGTTGACCAAAATAAATACCGCCGGTTAATTCACGAACAATCAAAATATCCAAGCCACTAACAACCTCTGGCTTTAGTGTTGAAGCATCAGCCAACTGTGGGTAAAGCATAGCAGGACGCAGGTTCGCAAATAACTTTAAATTCGAACGTATTCCTAGCAAGCCTTTTTCTGGTCGCACCGCAATATCTAATGACTCCCACTGATAGCCGCCTACAGCACCCAACAGGATAGCATCGGCACCTAAAGCCGCCTCTAGAGTGGCCTCTGGCAAGGGATGACCGTGTACATCATAAGCCGCTCCACCCACCAAACCTTCGGTCATATTAATATCAAGATTGTATTTGTCATTCAGTACGTCTAGTACTTTCACAGCTTGCGCCACAATCTCTGGACCAATGCCATCACCTGGCAACAATAAGACCTGCTTTGTCATAAAAAACCTCTAAAAAAATAAATTAAGATAAATTGGGGGTCACAAATAACCAAGGGGCTTGTTGCTGGCGCTTGGCTTCATATTGGGCGATATCATCGCGATGTACCAGAGTTAATCCAATGTCATCGAGACCATTCAACAAGCAATGTTTACGGAAACTATCTACCTCGAACGCTAATTTTTGACCGCTTGGCGTCGTAATCGTTTGACTTGCAAGATCCACGTCAAGCTTATAGCATTCTTGTTCGGCTACTTCGGTAAATAACTGATCGACTTGTTGATCACTGAGGGTAATCGGCAAGATGCCATTTTTAAAGCTATTGTTAAAAAAGATATCTGCAAAACTTGGCGCAATAATAACATCAAAGCCATAATCCTTTAGCGCCCAAGGTGCGTGTTCACGACTGGAACCACAACCGAAGTTTTCACGCGCCAATAGAATTTTGGCACCTTTGTATCGAGGTTGGTTCAATACAAAATCGGGATTAATCGGACGTGCCGAACTATCCTGCTCGGGCTGACCAACGTCTAAATAGCGCCACTCATCGAATAAATTAGGGCCAAAGCCACTGCGTTTAATCGACTTTAAGAATTGTTTTGGAATAATTGCATCGGTATCAACGTTGGCGCGATCTAAGGGCGCTACGATAGCAGTTATGTGGGTAAACTGGGTTAAACTCATCTCTTTTTCTCCTAAACCAACTCTCTGACATCGACGAAGCGACCAGCAACCGCAGCCGCAGCCGCCATGATTGGACTGACGAGGTGAGTACGACCACCGGCACCCTGACGACCCTCGAAGTTACGATTAGAGGTTGAGGCACAATGCTTTTTAGCGGGCAGACGATCGGCATTCATAGCCAAACACATCGAACAACCAGGGTTGCGCCATTCAAAACCGGCATCCATAAAAATCTTATCCAAGCCCTCTGCTTCTGCTTGCTGCTTAACCAGGCCTGACCCTGGAACAACCAAGGCTTGTTCGATATTAGCAGCAACTTTTTTGCCATTGACGATAGCCGCTGCCGCACGTAAATCCTCTATACGAGAATTTGTACACGAGCCGATGAAAACGTAATCAAGCTGAATATCTTTTATCGGAATATTTGCAGAAAGTCCCATATACTCAAGAGCCCGACGCATACTATTCGATTTAACCGGGTCGGCTTCTATAGCAGGGTCGGGTACGTTATCGTTAACACCAACCACCATTTCAGGTGACGTACCCCAAGAAACCTGGGGCTGAATAGCAGAACCGTCTAAAACAACAACCTTATCAAAGTGCGCGCCCTCATCAGAATGCAACGTTTGCCAGTGCTTTACAGCCGCATCCCAATGCGCACCGGTGGGTGAAAATGGGCGACCTTTAACATACTCGATCGTTTTCTCATCAACGGCAACCAGGCCTGCTCGCGCACCCGCTTCAATGGACATATTACAAATACTCATACGCCCTTCGATCGACATATCACGTAATACTTGGCCACCAAACTCGATGGTATACCCCGTTCCGCCAGCCGTACCAATTTCACCAATAATCGCCAAAACCACATCTTTGGCCCCTACGCCGGGTTGCAACTGACCATCAACACGAATCAACATATTTTTGTTTTTCTTTTGAATCAAACACTGCGTTGCTAAAACATGTTCAACTTCTGAGGTTCCAATGCCGTGAGCTAAGGCGCCCAGTGCACCATGAGTCGAGGTATGGGAATCGCCACACACAATGGTCATACCTGGAAGCGTAGCGCCGTTTTCGGGTCCAACCACGTGCACAATCCCTTGGCGGATGTGACCCATACCAAACTCAGTGATACCAAACTCTTGCGTATTGCGATGTAAAGTTTGCACTTGAATACGCGAAATAGGGTCAACAATCCCTGCCGCACCACCTTCAACTGGTGTAGTGGGCACGTTATGATCAGCAGTAGCGAGGTTGGCACTAATGCGCCAAGGCGTACGACCCGCCAGTCGTAAACCTTCAAAGGCTTGAGGCGATGTCACCTCGTGTAACAACTGACGATCGATATAGATTAATGCTGTACCGTCTTCTTCTTGGCGGACAACATGCTCGTCCCATAACTTATCGTAAAGTGTTTTTGCAGACATGACCTTTCCTACTAATCTTGACTTTCGCGATCTAACGCCGCATCAAATATGGCTAAAAATTAACTATTTATTATAACATTTTGTGATTTCAGCAAAAGATTAAAATATAATCCAGGCCTTAATGACTTGGGCTAATACCATGAGCTACCAAATTAAAGAAGCATTTTACACACTCCAAGGGGAAGGCTTTCATGCCGGTCGTCCGGCCATTTTTTGCCGCTTTACTCAATGCAATTTATGGACTGGACGAGAAACAGATCGCGCACAGGCCATTTGCCAGTTTTGTGATACCGATTTTATTGGTACTGATGGACAAAACGGCGGACGCTTTGATACCGCCACCCACCTGGTTGAGCATTTGTTAGGTCTGTGGCCAAAAACCGCCAAAACACATCCATTTGTGGTGTTAACCGGTGGTGAACCGTTACTTCAAGCTGATCAAAGCCTGGTAGATACTTTTCACCAATTTAATTTTGAAATTGCTCTAGAGACCAACGGCACTAAACAAGCACCTGAGCAGATTGACTGGATTTGTGTCAGTCCCAAAGCCAATGCACCCTGGCTACTGACTGAAGGTGATGAACTAAAATTAGTCTTCCCGCAAAAAAATCTAATGCCGGATCAAATAAACCAAGCGCATCAATTTAAGCATTACTATTTGCAACCTATGGATGGACCTAAAGTCGCCGAGCATACCGAGATGGCGGTGCAATACTGCTTACAACACCCTCAATGGCGACTTAGCTTACAAACACACAAGATACTTGGCATCGACTAGCCATATTTGTAAAAGAAAGGAACACCTATGGACTGGAATGAGAAATATCTAGGCAAAGACTATTTTTACGGCACTGAACCAAATGATTTTTTACATGCCATAGCCAACACTTGGGCAACACCAAAAAAAATTCTGTGCATTGCAGAGGGAGAAGGTCGAAATGCGGTTTTTCTTGCCCGACTTGGCCACCAAGTAAGCGCAATCGATAGCTCCAGTGTGGCGCGTGAAAAAGCCTTAGCACTTGCCGAAGCAAACAATCTTCAAATCGACTACCAACTGGCCGACCTTAATGAGTTTGATTTTGGTACTGAACAATGGGATGCCATCGTTAGCATCTTTTGCCATTTACCAGCCGCTTTGCGTCAAAAAGTACACCAAGACGTGGAAGCAGGCCTGGTAACTGGTGGACTGTTTTTATTAGAAGCCTACAGCCCAAGACAACTGAAATATACTAGTGGCGGTCCAAAAGACCTGGGGTTACTTTACGAACTCGACAGCCTAAAAAAAGATTTCAAAACGATGCTATGGCAACAAAATCAAGAGATCATAAGAACCATTCAGGAAGGGACTGGCCATTCTGGCCCAAGCAGTGTCGTGCAGTTATTAGGACAAAAACAGTAAATTCGTCACCAGTCACTTTACAAACAAAGTATCACAAAACGGCTTTTATAAAGGATACTTCTTTCAATGTGCGGGGCAAGCTGAGACCCCGTGCCGCCCTTTTAGCAAAGGCCTCCTCTACTTGTGCAGGACCAAACGTTTTTGTATAGTCGTTTGCAATCAAGGCAAGCTTTGCTCTTTGGTCAAAAACCATTGCCGCCACCAAGCTATGCTCTTTAGGCAATTGAATCAGCTTATTACCCTTGCCTTTATTAAGGCGAGGTAGTTCACCTTCACTAAACACCAACAACCTAGGTTCATTAGATACAACCGCAACTCGACCACCCGCACACACCTTACTAACGGCAACTAGCTCAACACCCTCATCAAGATTAAACACGACTTTACCTGATTTGGTTTTTGACAAGAGCTGGTCAAATGGCACCACAAAACCATAGCCATTAGCGGCTGCCAAAAACACTTCTTCACTCGAGTCCGCAACAACCATAGCTACTATCTTAGCCCCAGACGTTAAACTAAAACGACCACTTAATGGCTCACCATGACTCCTTGCCGAGGGCAACGAATGACAAGCGGCGGCATAAGCCCGCCCAGTTGAATCAAAGAACACAGCGGTTTGACGTGAATTGGCCTGACATTGCATCAAGAAACGATCACCTGACTTATAGGCCAATCCCTCACCCTCAACATCACTGCCTTTTGCCGCTCGAATCCAGCCATTTGCAGACAATACTAAGGTTAGTGCTTCTGAAGGTAATAGGTCTTGCTCACTCAGAGCTGTTGCTATAGACGCCTCTGCAAGCGGGGAACGGCGAGCATCGCCGTGTAATTGCGCATCCGCTTGCAATTCTTTTTTAAGCAAGTTTTTAAGCCGCCGTTCACTTCCCAGAATACCCTCTAACTGATCACGCTCCGCCGCAAGCTCGACCTGTTCTCCAGTAATCTTCATCTCTTCCAGCTTAGCTAAGTGACGCAGTTTGAGTTCTAGAATTGCTTCCGCTTGTATGTCGCTTAGTCTAAACTGTTGAATCAACTCTGCCTTTGGGTGATCATATTCACGAATAATGGCAATAACTTCATCGATATTCAAAAAAGCGATTAGAAGGCCATCTAATATATGCAAGCGAGCGAGGATTTTATCTAAACGGTACTGCAAACGTCGCCGGAGAGTCTCTGTTCGGTAAGTCAACCACTCCGACAAGATACCTTTTAAGGTTTTAACTTGGGGTCGCCCATTTAAACCTATAACATTCAAATTCACCCGGTAAGATTTTTCTAAATCTGTAGTTGCGCAAAGATGCAAAAACAGCGCGTCCACATCAACACGTTTCGAACGCAGCTCTACAACTAAGCGCGTTGGCGACTCATGGTCAGATTCATCTCGCAAATCAACAATCATCGGCAGTTTTTTGGCCCGCATCTGATTGGCGATTTGCTCCAAGACTTTGGCGCCTGAAACCTGAAACGGTAAAGCATCAATAACAAGATTTACATCATCTTCAATGAGAAAGTTAGCACGCTGGCGCAATGAGCCTTGCCCTTGCAAATAGATATTAGCTATATCTTCAGTAGGTGTAATAATGTGTGCTGCATTGGGGTAATCCGGCCCCGGAATAAAGTCCAAAAGTTCGCGGTCTGACAAGCTGGGCTTATCAAGAAGCGCGATACAACCGGCCACCAATTCATTCAAGTTGTGTGGCGGAATATCTGTCGCCATACCCACAGCAATACCCGATGTGCCATTTAATAAAATGTGTGGAACCCGCGCGGGTAAAACCAGAGGCTCATCTAATGAGCCATCAAAATTTGGTACCCAGTCAACTGTGCCTTGACCCAATTCACGCAACAGCAAATCAGAAAAAGCTGATAGCTTTGACTCGGTGTAACGCATAGCTGCAAACGACTTAGGATCATCAATCGAACCCCAGTTGCCTTGACCATCAACTAAAGGATATCGAAAAGAAAAGTCCTGAGCCATCAATACCATAGCTTCGTAGCAGGCACTGTCACCATGAGGATGAAATTTACCCAAAACATCACCTACAGTTCTTGCTGATTTCTTATACTTTGCCGTCGACTTTAAACCCAGTTCAGACATGGCATAAATAATGCGCCGCTGAACTGGTTTTAGACCATCACAAATGCTAGGTAAAGCTCTGTCTAAAATGACATACATGGCGTAATCGAGATAAGCTTTTTCGGTAAAGTAGGCAACACTTTGCTGTTCAATGCCTTCATAGTTAATAGTTTGTTGCGTCACCCAGTTACTCCTTTGTCATCTTACCAATAGCGCAACTGACAAAAGATTTTGCCTTTGCACCCGCAGCTGCAATTCCATCGACACTACCCACCTCTGGATACCCTAACTTGATTAGCTGGGTTAACACTTGTTCATTGATGCCTAGCCCAGTGGCTTGATAGCGAACAAGGCCGAGCTCCAGGTCCACCCTGACATCACTAACCCCTTCAATACCCTGCAGTTTTTTAGTAACCTGATTTACACATCCACTACATTTAAGATTCATTATGTTGTGCACATACTCCATAAACACCTCTTCAGCGCTCTTAATACAATCTAATTATTAGTTACATAGTGAAAGATAACACTTTTAAAGCCAAAAATCTCAGCAAAACCAATGAAATCTAAACAAAAAGGAAACTATTCACTTTGGATTACGCAAGGGCAATTTTTGAGAATTTTTAATATTTTTTTGATAAAATAATACTTAATTGATTTTAAGTTTAATTTTTCCAAAATACAGAACTGAGGACATTTATGGCTACTAAAAATTCAAAGTACGTTACAACAACTGAAGCCTGCGAATTAATAGGTGTTTCCAAAACAGTTATTAAACGCCTCGCTGATGAAGGGGTCTTACAGATATGGAAAACACCTGGTGGTCATCGTCGTTTATTACGCTCATCAGTTGATGAGTATATTATGAAAAATGGTCGTGAGCGGGCAAATGAAGATGATGGCGTGCTTAAAGTGCTGGTAGTTGATGATGACCAAATCTCAATTGACTTAATTAAGTCAATGGCTAATGCACTGGGCTTCCCTATGAAGGTTTTGACCGCCAACGATGGCTATGAGGGATTGATTAATGCTGGCCGCTATAAACCTGAAATTATTTTTTCGGACCTAAATATGCCCCAAATGGATGGCTATAGTATGGTCCAAGCGATGCGAAACTTCGAAACGACCAAAGATTCAACAATTATCGTACTAACCGCTTACAAACCTGAAGAGATAAACCGCGAAAAGCTACCTGCAAATATTACTGTGATGCATAAGCCTGTCCAGCCAGACATCCTAAAACAATTCTTAACTTACGAGTATAATTTAAAGAAAAGTTAATCTTAATTGACAAAAAAGCCCCTAACTCGGGGCTTTTACTTCTCATGACGGATTTTATTCTGTAATTAACGGATAAACACCCTTATCATCATGAACTTCCCTGCCAGTAATCGGTGGATTAAACACACAAACCATACGCATATCTTCAGTAGCACGCAAATAGTGGCGCTCGTGACCATCCAAGGCATATAAAATACCATCTTCAATCTGAGTCGTAACCCCCGTTTCTAGGTCTTCAATTTCACCACGCCCAGCGACGCAGTACACAGCTTCTAAATGATTCGCATAATGAATGTAAGTTTCAGTGCCAGCAAATATGGTCGTATCATGCATTGAAAAACCCATACCATCCTTTGCTAATAATAAACGGCGACTTACCCAGTGACCATTCTCGGCGTTTACATCTCGTTCCGTACCAATAACATCTTGCAATCGTTTAATTTTCAAAACTATCTCCTAACTTTGTTCAACTATGCGGCACACGGGGTCCTACCCGTTTTCTCAAAAACAGCAACAGCTGCTAAAATGGCATCTGTTAAGATTTCAAAACCCTCATTCAATTCTGTCTCACTAATGACCAATGGTCCTAAAAATTTCAACACTTGATCACTTGCGCCTGCTGTTTCCATCATCAGACCACGCTGAAAAGCTTGTTTAGAGACCTCATTACAAAACCCTTCAACTAAAGACTCCAGCCCCCAAATCATACCTAAACCACGTACATCGGTAATCCAACCTGGGAAGCGAGCCTGAAAGTCCTTAAATGCCGCCTCGACCTGCTTGCCTTTGGCACGAATGGAACGACTAAAATCATCATTGCGCCATAGCTCTAATGCTGCTGCACCAGCTATAAACGCATAACTATTGCCTCTAAAGGTGCCCGTGTGCTCACCCGGCGACCAAACATCAACGCTAGGTTTCATGAGTACGATCGACATAGGCATACCTGTGCCAATCGACTTAGATAACGTAATAATATCCGGCATGATTCCCGCTCTTTCAAATGAGAAGTAGTCACCCGTTCGACCGTTACCAACTTGAATTTCATCCATAATCAGCAGGATATCCATCTCTTTACATAGAGCGGATAACTTTTGTAACCATCCAACACTGGCAACATTAATACCACCCTCACCCTGAATAGACTCCACAATAACCGCCGCAGGAAGCTCATAACCCGAGCTTCCATCGCCCAAGTAGTGGCGTAGCATATCGACACTATCCATGTCATGGTCAAAGTAATTGTCATATGGCATTTTATTTACGTTGCGTGGTACGTCGTAATAATCGCCGTGGTAGAACTCATTACCTGTCACCGCAAGAGCGCCTAAACTGTGACCATGATAAGCATTAGTAAAGGCAATTACGTTCGAGCGTTTCTTCATTTTGCGCGCAAGTTTTAATGCGGTTTCAACGCCATTGGCACCCGTCGGTCCAACAAACTGAATTTTATAGTCCATCTTACGGGGCTTGAGGATAATCGACTGAAATGCCGAAATAAAGTCATGCTTTGCCACCGTGGCTTTATCAAGCGCGTTGGTAATACCATTGCGTTGAATATAGGTAATCAGTGCTTGGTTAATAAGCGGATGATTATGGCCATAGTTTAATGAACCTGCTCCACCAAAAAAGTCGATGTAACGCTTGCCTTCAACGTCAACAATCGTTGCGCTAGTCGCTGTATCAAAGACAGCTGGGAATGAGCGTATATAACCACGCACATTAGATTCATATTGCTCAAATAAAGAAATATCCATGTTGTTTTCTCTCGCTAATTTAAAAATGTTAAAACGGTTATGCGACTTCTTGACACCCGAAAAGATATCGCCTATTTAGGTTGGTAGTTCAATAATGACGTAAGGCTCTGGATCATGAGACAAGCCTAGGTGTTGAGTGGTCAAATAATCCTTGGAGTTCAATTGCGCATTCAAGGAATCCGAAAAACTCTCAAACAAGGCATTTGAAGCGCAGTTGTGAGGTGATATTGTGCAGACGACTTGATTAATTGAATCAAACCACACCTGCTCAGTTAAATGCTGGAGTAGCTTTTTAGCCAACCCCTGACCGCGCGCTTCTTCAGCAACTGCAATCTGCCATATAAAAAGGGTAGTAGGGTCTTTAGGTAAACGGTAAGCCGTTACAAAACCAATCGGGGTTTGTTTGTCATCAACGGCAATAGCGCAAGTTTCAGAGAAATGATCCGCTAACAGGAAATACAGATAATCAGAATTGACATCAAGAGTACCGGATGCTTTGACAAGGTTTGCCAAGCCAGTTCCATCACTAAGTTGTGTAGGTCTAATCGTAATGTTCATAAACATTTACGTTTCATCGACACATTGTTGTTACGCAATGTGGACCGCTAAAAAAACGCCTCCTGTAAAAATAAATTATTGATTTGTAGCTACTTTTTTACCCTAACATAAAAAAACAACCAATTGCAAGCGACAACTTCACAGCCTATTTGCAAAATAAAAGACGCATTTGCATGATAAAGCCATGGCTTTACTTTGAGAAAATTTGCAAAATCGGCTACTATTACGCCTTTATTTAAAACTGAATTAACAACGGCATGAACCTATTTGCATTGGGCGTGAACCATGAAACGGCACCTGTTGACATCCGAGAGATAGTCTCGTTTTCAGCCGATAAGGTCTTTAATGCCCTGCAAGAGCTTAAGCAACAGCAATTAGTCACCGAAAGCGTGATCTTATCGACATGTAACAGAACGGAAATTTATTTTACGGTTGAAGAGTCGGAAGCCGAACCTGTTATCGCTTGGCTACATCAGTTTTTTGCTTTACAGACCGACCAGTTAGCGCCCTACCTATACCTGTATCGAGATTTAGTCGCTGTTCAGCACATTATGCGCGTTGCGAGTGGTTTAAATTCTCTAGTGTTGGGTGAGCCACAGATTTTTGGTCAGTTAAAAGATGCTTATAATTTGGCCCACAAATCTTCGAGCATTCACCATACACTGGGAAATCTCTTTCAAGCCGTATTCCGTGCCACTAAACAAGTTAGAACTGATACTGCTATTGGTAATAGTCCTGTATCTGTTGCGTTCGCAGCTGTATCACTGGCAAAACAATTTTTTGGTGAACTGTCACAACAAACAGCATTGCTAATTGGTGCTGGTGAAACCATAGAATTGGTAGCACGCCATTTGCATGAATCTAATGCTCGTCGAATTGTGATTGCTAACAGGACATTCAGTCGTGCTCATGCCCTTGCAGAATCACTAAATGGCTACGCCATTGAACTGGACGAACTGGACGGTCATCTACACGAAGCTGATATTATCATTGCATCCACCGGTAGCCCATCAACCTTAGTCGCCTATGAGAGTGTGGCGAAGGCTTTAAAAAAGCGCCGCAATCGTCCCATGTTTATTGTTGATATTGCTGTCCCGCGAGACGTTGATAGTCGGGTAAATAAATTCGATGATGTTTACCTTTATACGGTAGACGACTTAACCGATATTATTGAGCAAAATAAACGATCCCGTAAAGATGCCGCTGCCGCGGCTGAAGATATAATTCAACTTCACGCTGAACGCTTCATGTGCCAACAACAAGCGATTCAGTGTGTAAATCCACTGATTCGCAGTTATCGAATGCAAGCAGAAACTTATAAAAACCAACTCCTTGATCAAGCTTTACACGAACTCGACCTAGGCCACAATCCAAAACGTATTTTGCATAAATTTGCCCATCAATTAACCAATAAGTTAACCCACAATCCAAGCTATCAATTAAATAAAGCGGGTGAAATGGGTGACCAAGATATTATTGACTTCGCTGAAAGACTGCTCATAAACACATCGAATGATGACAAGTCCGCTCATTAATTTTAAGAAAGTATATTGATTACATGAAAGATTCCATTCAACGCAAACTCCAAGCACTTGTAGAACGACTCGAGGAAGTCGGTGTCTTGTTATCAGACCCTCAAGTTGTTAACAATCAAACCGAATTCCGCAACTTATCTAAAGAACATGCACAACTCGAACCAGTGGTTACCAGTTACCAGGCCTACCTTCATGCCGAATCAGATCTACAGGAAGCGCGGGATATGATTGCATCTGGCGATCGCGAACTCAAAGAAATGGCGCAAGAAGAGTATCCTGCGTTAGAGCAACAGCTTGAGACCCTCGAAATAGCCTTACAAAAAATGCTACTTCCTCGTGATCCAAATGATGATGCCAATATCTTTCTTGAAATCCGTGCAGGTACCGGTGGTGATGAGGCCGCAATTTTTGCCGGTGATCTATTTAAGATGTACGCACGTTATGCTGAAACTCAACGCTGGCAGATTGAAATTATCAATACTAGCGATGGCGAGCATGGTGGCTATAAAGAAATCATCGCCCGCATTATTGGCGATGGTGCTTATTCAAAATTAAAGTTTGAATCAGGTGCACATCGTGTCCAACGTGTGCCCGCCACCGAAACTCAAGGCCGTGTCCACACGTCAGCAGCCACTATAGCGATAATGCCTGAAGCGGCAGATGTTGAGCAAGTCGAGCTCAATCCAGCCGACCTAAAAGTCGATACCTTTCGTGCTTCTGGTGCCGGCGGACAGCATGTTAACAAAACAGACTCAGCTATCCGAATTACACACCTTCCTACGGGCACTATTGTGGAGTGTCAGGATGAACGTTCACAGCATAAAAACCGTGCTAGGGCTATGTCACTTCTAGCCGCACGAATTATGGATGCCAAACGTCAAGCACATAACCAAGAAATTGCCCAAACGCGTAAATCACTAGTTGGGTCTGGTGACAGATCAGAGCGTATTAGAACCTACAACTACCCTCAAGGGCGGGTAACTGATCATCGTATCAACCTCACCCTATATAAACTAGATGATGTGATGAATGGCGGCTTGGCTCAAGTCATCGACCCATTAATACATGAATATCAGGCTGAACAATTGGCCGAACTTAGTAATCAAGACTAGCCAATGAGTGCTCATCAACACACAGATGAGCTATCAATAAACCAAGCATTGGCTTGGGGCTACGCGCAACTGATAGCAAATAAGCACATTTCTTCTGACGAGGCCAGGTTTGAAGCACAACATCTTTTATGTGAAGTGCTTAAAGTCAATCGTGCTCACATCTTAACCTGGCCCGAAAATCGTTTAACCCAACCAGCGCAATCCCATTATGAAAGCCTCATCAAGGAACGTAAAGCGGGTAAACCAGTTGCATACATTCTAGGCTATCGTGAATTTTGGGGGTTGAAATTAGGCGTTACAGCTGAAACCCTCATACCCCGTCCTGACACCGAAATTCTTGTTACTGAAGCTCTAAAACGAATAACACCTAAATCTAAACAACTTATTGATTTAGGAACAGGCAGCGGAGCTATTGCTATTGCATTAGCAAAAGAAAACCCCAAGCTTATTGTAATCGCCACTGATGTTCACTACCCCACGTTAACAGTTGCAAAAAATAATGCAAATCTTCACCAGGTAAAGGTTAGTTTTATCCAATGTCATTGGCTTGAAGCGTTTGAAACATTACCTAAATTCGATATGATTGTTAGCAACCCACCCTATATTGAAACTGAAGACCAATATTTACAGCAAGGTGACCTTAGATATGAGCCTATTCGGGCGCTAGCCTCAGGAGATGATGGCCTCGATGCCATAAAACAGATTATTCAAGAGAGCTATCCAAAATTGCAATCAAAGGGGTGGCTATTACTAGAGCATGGGTATAATCAAGCCGAAGCAGTAAGAAGCCTTCTAGCTCAGGAGGGGTTCTGCCACATTGAAACTATAAAAGATTTTGCACAGCATGACCGCGTCTCTTTGGGACAAAAATAATGGAAACAATATGATCCAAGAACTCAATGATGAACAACTTGAACGCTATGGCCGCCATATTCTATTAGATGAAATTGGTTATGAAGGTCAATTACTCCTTGCTCAAAAACGTGTTGCTATTATTGGACTTGGCGGCCTTGGATCACCAGTAGCACTCTATTTAGCATCGGCCGGCATTGGTCAGCTCACACTCATTGACTTTGATCAGGTTGATCTGTCAAACCTTCAGCGACAATTGATTCATAATCAACAACGAGTCGGTCAAAACAAAGCGATTTCTGCACAACAAAGTGTCGAACTTCTTAATAAAAACGTCAAAACTGAAACAATTACCACAAAACTCACTGATGATGAATTACTAAAAATCACCAAACAACATGACCTGGTTTTAGATTGTTCTGATAACTTTGAAACGAGATATCAACTCAATCGGATTTGTCATAAATGCCAAATTCCTTTAGTTTCAGGTGCCGCTATTCGATGGGAAGGACAAGTCACTACTTATGACTTTAGAAAAAACAAGCAACCCTGCTATCAATGCCTATTTCCACTCAAAAGCAACCAAGGCTCCATACAAGAGTCTTGCTCGCAAAATGGTGTCATTGCACCATTATTAGGAATAATCGGCTCTATACAAGCCCTAGAGGCTATCAAATGCCTTCTAGAATTACCAACACTTGCTGGTAAATTAACTATTATTGATGGACTGACAATGGAATTGCGTCAATTCAACATCACACAAGATCTCAGTTGTCCAGTCTGCAGCTGAAACTAAAAATAGGCAAAAAAAAACCCCTCATTAGAGGGGTTTAGGATGTGGAGCTTGGCGATGACCTACTCTCGCATGGGGAGACCCCACACTACCATCGGCGCTGGAACGTTTCACTTCTGAGTTCGAGAAGGGATCAGGTGGTTCCATTCCGCTATGGTCGCCAAGCAATTCGGCTTTGCCTGATGTGTCGCCACACCCGGCTAAAATTCTTTGTTTAGGAATCGATCTCTTCCTGTTCTTTACTTAGATAACTTGATCTTGCGGCTTTCTCAAGCTCACACATCAGTTAAGTCACTTTTGAGTTGTATAGTTAAGCCTCACGAGTAATTAGTACAAGTTAGCTTCACACATTACTGCGCTTCCACACCTTGCCTATCAACGTCCTGGTCTTGAACGGCTCTTTAGAAGACTTAAAGTCTAGGGAGAACTCATCTTGGGGCAAGTTTCCCGCTTAGATGCTTTCAGCGGTTATCTTTCCCGAACGTAGCTACCCAGCAGTGCCCTTGGCAGGACAACTGGAACACCAGCGGTTCGTCCACTCCGGTCCTCTCGTACTAGGAGCAGCCCCCCTCAATTCTCCAACGCCCACGGCAGATAGGGACCGAACTGTCTCACGACGTTCTAAACCCAGCTCGCGTACCACTTTAAATGGCGAACAGCCATACCCTTGGGACCGACTTCAGCCCCAGGATGTGATGAGCCGACATCGAGGTGCCAAACACCGCCGTCGATATGAACTCTTGGGCGGTATCAGCCTGTTATCCCCGGAGTACCTTTTATCCGTTGAGCGATGGCCCTTCCACACAGAACCACCGGATCACTAGAACCTGCTTTCGCACCTGCTCGACGTGTCTGTCTCGCAGTCAAGCACCCTTTTACTCTTGCGCTCATTGCACGATGTCCGACCGTGCTGAGGGTACCTTCGCGCTCCTCCGTTACTCTTTAGGAGGAGACCGCCCCAGTCAAACTACCCACCATACACTGTCCCTGACCAGGATTCACTGGCCGAGGTTAGAACCTCAATACGATCAGGGTGGTATTTCAAGGATGGCTCCACCCGAACTAGCGTCCGAGCTTCAAAGCCTCCCACCTATCCTACACAGATAGTATCAAAGTCCAGTGCAAAGCTATAGTAAAGGTTCACGGGGTCTTTCCGTCTAGCCGCGGGTACACGGCATCTTGACCGCGATTTCAATTTCGCTGAGTCTCGGGTGGAGACAGTGTGGCCATCGTTACGCCATTCGTGCAGGTCGGAACTTACCCGACAAGGAATTTCGCTACCTTAGGACCGTTATAGTTACGGCCGCCGTTTACCGGGGCTTCGATCAAGAGCTTCGCTTTACAGCTAACCCCATCAATTAACCTTCCGGCACCGGGCAGGCGTCACACCGTATACGTCATCTTTCGATTTTGCACAGTGCTGTGTTTTTAATAAACAGTCGCAGCCACCTGGTCTCTGCAACCCTCAAAAGCTTACAGCGCAAGGCCTTCACCTTCAAGGGCACACCTTCTCCCGAAGTTACGGTGTTATTTTGCCTAGTTCCTTCACCCGAGTTCTCTCAAGCGCCTTGGAATTCTCATCCTGCCCACCTGTGTTGGTTTGGGGTACGGTTTCTTATAACCTGAAGCTTAGAAGATTTTCTTGGAAGCAGGGCATCAACCACTTCGTCCTAATGGACTCGTCATCAGTTCTCGGCATTAAAGACCCGGATTTACCTAAGCCTTCTGCCTACCGCCTTAAACAAGGACAACCATCGCCTTGCTGGCCTAGCCTTCTCCGTCCCTCCATCGCAGTTATAAAAAGTACAGGAATATTAACCTGTTTCCCATCGACTACGCCTTTCGGCCTCGCCTTAGGAGCCGACTAACCCTACGTCGATTAGCGTTGCGTAGGAAACCTTGGGCTTTCGGCGAGGGCGTTTTTCACGCCCTTTATCGCTACTTATGTCAGCATACGCACTCGTGATATCTCCAGCATGCCTGACAGCACACCTTCACAGACTTACACGACGCTCCCCTACCATGCCTTACGGCATCCGCAATTTCGGTACACGACTTAGCCCCGTTAAATCTTCGGCGCAGGCCGACTCGATCAGTGAGCTATTACGCTTTCTTTAAAGGATGGCTGCTTCTAAGCCAACCTCCTGACTGTCTAAGCCTTCCCACATCCTTTCCCACTGAGCCGTGTTTAGGGACCTTAATTGGCGGTCTGGGTTGTTTCCCTCTTGACAACGGACGTTAGCACCCGCTGTCTGTCTCCCATGATTGCACTTGTTGGTATTCGGAGTTTGCAATGGGCTGCTAAGCCTTGACGGCCCGCTAGACCATAACAGTGCTCTACCCCCAACAGTGAGACATGAGGCACTACCTAAATAGTTTTCGGGGAGAACCAGCTATCTCCGAGCTTGATTAGCCTTTCACTCCGATCCACAGCTCATCCCCTAATTTTTCAACATTAGTGGGTTCGGACCTCCAGTTGATGTTACTCAACCTTCATCCTGGCCATGGATAGATCGCCCGGTTTCGGGTCTACTGCATGCTACTATCGCCCATTTAAGACTCGGTTTCCCTACGGCTCCCTTATTCAGTTAACCTCGCAACACACAGTAAGTCGCTGACCCATTATACAAAAGGTACGCAGTCACCCCATCACTAAGCTACCTCTGCTTGTTTTTTTGGTTTAGCTCGCTTCGCTCACTTAACACTTACAAGTAAAGATAATCACATGACTACTTTTAAAGTAGCTTAGTGATGGGGCTCCCACTGCTTGTACGTACACGGTTTCAGGTTCTATTTCACTCCCCTCCTGGGGTTCTTTTCGCCTTTCCCTCACGGTACTGGTTCACTATCGGTCGGTAGAGAGTATTTAGCCTTGGAGGGTGGTCCCCCCATGTTCAGACAGGATTTCACGTGTCCCGTCCTACTCGATTTCACAAGAATAAAGCTTTCGCATACAGGACTATCACCTCGTATCGTCGCACTTTCCAGAGCGTTCTGCTAACTTAGTCCTTGCTTAAGGGCTGGTCCCCGTTCGCTCGCCGCTACTTAGGGAATCTCGGTTGATTTCTTTTCCTCCGGGTACTTAGATGTTTCAGTTCCCCGGGTTAGCCTCCCATTAAGGGATATCCTCGAAAGGATGGGTTTTCCCATTCAGACATCTCCGGGTCAAAGGTTATTTGCCACCTCACCGGAGCTTTTCGCAGGCTATCACGTCTTTCATCGCCTTCTACCGCCTAGGCATCCACCGTGTACGCTTAATCACTTAACTATACAACTCAAAAATAACTTATTAGTAAACTAACTCGTTGACCTTGACCTTTTGTGTTGAATTCCTATCTCTAAAAACTCAATCAAGGCACCCTCTTTGAGTGCACAACGCAATTAAGATTCTTCGCTGACATGTTCGCTTGAGATTGCTCATCAAGATACATGTTACCTAAGTTTGGTGAGCATGATTGGAGGTCACACTCACCGGGTTAATGCCGTCTCATCAACGCGCACTAACCTTCTCTTTTGAAGAGATCTTTTCCTAATTTTTAAAGAACTTCGACTTCATGTCACTACAAAAGACTTTCATCTTCTCTAATAACAATAAAAACCGCTCATAGTTTCTTAGCTAATTTTCATCAACCAAAACACCATGAGCGGTGTTTATTGGTGGAGTTAGGCGGGATCGAACCGCCGACCTCCTGCGTGCAAGGCAGGCGCTCTCCCAGCTGAGCTATAACCCCATGTGGTGGGTCTGGGTGGATTCGAACCACCGACCTCACCCTTATCAGGGGTGCGCTCTAACCAACTGAGCTACAGACCCAGGTCCTCTTTAACCTGAGCGCACCCAGGCCGTTCTTTCGTAATTCAGAGACAATTTATGTGAAAGCGCCTAAACTTACTGCCGCTTCGTCTTAAAGGAGGTGATCCAGCCCCACCTTCCGATAGGGCTACCTTGTTACGACTTCACCCCAGTCATGAATCACACCGTGGTAACCGTCCTCCCGAAGGTTAGACTAGCTACTTCTGGTGCAACCCACTCCCATGGTGTGACGGGCGGTGTGTACAAGGCCCGGGAACGTATTCACCGCAACATTCTGATTTGCGATTACTAGCGATTCCGACTTCATGGAGTCGAGTTGCAGACTCCAATCCGGACTACGATCGGTTTTTTCAGATTCGCACCACCTCGCGGCTTCGCAACTGTTTGTACCGACCATTGTAGCACGTGTGTAGCCCATCCCATAAGGGCCATGATGACTTGACGTCGTCCCCGCCTTCCTCCGGTTTATCACCGGCAGTCTCATTAGAGTTCTCAACTAAATGGTAGCAACTAATGATAAGGGTTGCGCTCGTTGCGGGACTTAACCCAACATCTCACGACACGAGCTGACGACAGCCATGCAGCACCTGTCTCACAGTTCCCGAAGGCACCAATCTATCTCTAGAAAGTTCTGTGGATGTCAAGGGATGGTAAGGTTCTTCGCGTTGCATCGAATTAAACCACATGCTCCACCGCTTGTGCGGGCCCCCGTCAATTCCTTTGAGTTTTAATCTTGCGACCGTACTCCCCAGGCGGTCAACTTATCGCGTTAGCTGCGCTACTAATCTTTTTAATAAGACCAACAGCTAGTTGACATCGTTTAGGGCGTGGACTACCGGGGTATCTAATCCCGTTTGCTCCCCACGCTTTCGCACCTCAGCGTCAGTTTTAGTCCAGGAAGGCGCCTTCGCCACTGATGTTCCTTCTGATATCTACGCATTTCACTGCTACTCCAGAAATTCCCCTTCCCTCTACTAAACTCTAGACTGCCAGTTTCAATCGCCGTTCCTAGGTTGAGCCCAGGGCTTTCACAACTGACTTAACAATCCGCCTACGCGCGCTTTACGCCCAGTAATTCCGAATAACGCTTGCACCCTCTGTATTACCGCGGCTGCTGGCACAGAGTTAGCCGGTGCTTTTTCTGTGAGTAACGTCACAGCAATCAGGTATTAACTAACTGCCTTTCCTCCTCACTAAAAGTGCTTTACAACCCTCGGGCCTTCTTCACACACGCGGCATGGCTGGATCAGGGTTGCCCCCATTGTCCAATATTCCCCACTGCTGCCTCCCGTAGGAGTCTGGGCCGTGTCTCAGTCCCAGTGTGGCTGATCATCCTCTCAAACCAGCTATAGATCGTCGCCTTGGTGAGCCATTACCTCACCAACTAGCTAATCTAACATGGGCTCATCCTTTGGCGATAGCTTACAAGTAGAGGCCACCTTTCATCCGTAGATCTCATTCGGTATTAACGTACGTTTCCATACGGTATCCCCAACCAAAGGGCAGATTCCCATGCCTTACTCACCCGTCCGCCACTCGTCAGCAGGAGCAAGCTCCCCTGTTACCGTCCGACTTGCATGTGTTAGGCCTGCCGCCAGCGTTCATTCTGAGCCAGGATCAAACTCTTCAGTTTAATCTTGAACATTTTTATAACACTCGGAATTGACAAAGAAACATGGAAGAGTTACCTCTACCTATACTTACATTGTCGTTTCGAGTTAATTTTTGCGGTCAGCTCATCTAGACACTTCCACATAAATTATCTCTGAATTACCTGATTTTTAAAGAACGTCTTATTCGTTTTCCAGCACAACAATTTGTTGTTTGGAAGCCCGCTATTATATCCAGGCCCGCGCTTTAGTGTCAATATTTATTTTCAAAATCTTTTCACTCAAACCGCTTGTTTCTTCCCTTCTTGGCGCATCGCTTCGAAGTGAGGCGTATTCTACAGACTCCCAACTTCCTTGCAAGTCTTTTTTAGAGTTTTTTCGTTTTATTTTTAATCAACAACCTTTTCAATTGTTATCCACAGTTTTATACACACTTACATCATAACCACATCAAAATATTCGGGTGGATAACTGCTTTCTGCTTGAAACTTGATAGTTTTTCCCAAAAAAGCCTCCAATGCGGCAACAGCATCTGACTCTTCATCAAGGATTCTACCCACAACGCTCTCAGCTGCTATTACACGATAACGCTCGGCATTAAACGACTTATCCATACGAGTAATCTCTCGAAAAATTTCATAACCAACCGTCTCAGCTGTCTTAACAACCCCGCGCCCATGGCACATAGGACAAGGTTCGCATAGTGTCCGCTCAAGTGATTCGCGTGTTCGCTTTCGCGTCATTTCAATCAGACCCAGTCGAGATATTTCACTGATAGTTGTTTTGACTCTATCTAGAGTTAATGCTTTCTGCAAGCTTTCATAAACATGGCGCTTATGCTCATCATCCTCCATGTCAATGAGATCGAGAATAATAATACCGCCCAGATTACGTAAACGCACTTGTCGCGCTATTGCTTGCGTTGCTTCAAGATTAGTACGATAGATCGTTTCCTCTAGATTCTTATGCCCAACAAAGCCCCCGGTATTAACATCAATTGTAGTCATCGCTTCAGTTTGATCAATAATCAGATAACCACCTGATTTGAGCATGACTTTTTTTTCTAATGCCGTTTGAATCTCTTCTTCTATATTATATAAGTCGAAAATAGGGCGATCACCCTTGTAGTGCCCAATCTTATCTGTCACCTCTAAAGAGTACATCTTGGCAAAAACTTTCATCTTCTGAAAGGTTTCCGCTGAATCGACACGAATTTTTTCAATTCCATCATTGGGAACATCTCGTAGGATGCGCAAATAAAGTGGCAAGTCTTCATAAAGTAGACGCGGTTTTTTTGACTCGCCCACCTTTTGACTCGCTTGCTCCCATAATTTTTGCAGAAATAACACATCAGCACGCAGCTCATGAAAGTCAGCACCTTCTGCCACCGTTCTAACGATAAAACCACCCGACGATGACGAGGCTTCAGGAATTAACTTTATAACTTCACGGAGGCGTTCGCGCTCAACCGAGGCATCAATTTTTTGCGAAACACCAATACCTTGCTCATCTGGCATATATACCAGCAATCGTGATGCAATGGATACCTGCATGGTCACACGTGCACCCTTGGTGCCGAGCGGATCTTTTACCACTTGCACTAACACACGCTGACCCTCAAATAAAAGGCGACCTATATCTTCAGGGTCCTCCGGACTGCGTTGACTAATCAAACCCTGGGTAACATCGGACACATGCAAAAATGCTGCACGCGCCAAGCCAATATCGACAAATGCAGCCTGCATACCAGGCAATACACGGTCGATCCGCCCTAGGTAAATATTACCCACCAAGCCGCGCTTTTTATTGCGCTCAACCCAAATTTCCTGCAGAACGCCATTTTCCAACCATGCCACACGAGTTTCATTTGGCGTAATGTTAACTAGGACTTTTTGTTCATCATTCATGATTTTTGTTCTTTATTATTTAATGAAGTAGGTTGGAGCACTGTAAAGCCTAATTCTGCTAACAATGCTGAGGTTTCATAGAGCGGCAAACCCATGACACCTGAATAACTGCCGTCAATATGACATATAAACTGCGCGGCCTTACCTTGAATGGCATAACCACCCGCCTTACCCCGCCACTCATCGGTGGCTAGATAATTGTCTATTTGCTGACTGTCTAAATTTGCAAAACTCACCATGGTTTCACTTAAATCAGATAACACCTCACCCTGATGAACAATCGCAACAGCAGACAAAACCTTATGAGAAGATCCAGCCAGCTTATGCAAAAAATCTTTCGCTTGTTGATGGTTTCTAGGCTTTCCAAACACATCCCCATCCTGCATAACCAGTGTATCCGCGCCAACCACCCAGATATCATGACCCGAAACCTTGTTGTAGCCTGCCAAGGCTTTTTCAATGGCCATACGCATCACAAAAGAACGCGGTGATTCTTTGGGCAACGCCACTTCCTCAACTGGTGCCTCTACAACCGTAACAGCAAGCCCCAACTGCTCCAACAAAGCTAACCGCCGCGGTGAACCAGAGGCTAAAAACAGCTGCGAGCCTGACAATATAGATGATGGCATAGTCAGCGTCCTTTATAGAGTTAATAAAAACACTGCCATTTTACCCAAAACAACTTTGACATAAACCCAAACTCACAATTAGCGCAGTTTTAACTTTATTCACTATGCTAGAATCATCATTTTTAATTCGCACAGCAAAACACCATGAAAACATCCCAACTACTTTTAGCTACCACACGCGAAACACCAGCCGATGCCGAAGTCATTAGCCATCAACTTATGATTCGCGCCGGCATGATCCGTCGCTTAGCCGGTGGCCTATATACCTGGCTACCATTGGGTGTACGAGTACTTCGAAATGTCGAACAAATTATTCGCGATGAAATGAATCAAGCTGGCGCTCAAGAAGTGCTAATGCCCGTGGTACAACCGGCGGAACTTTGGCAAGAATCAGGGCGCTGGCAACAATACGGTCCCGAGTTACTCCGTATTAACGATCGTCATCAACGGGATTTTTGCCTTGGTCCAACGCACGAAGAAGTGATTACCGACCTTGTCCGCAAGGAAGTTAGAAGTTACAAACAGCTACCGGCTAATTACTACCAAATTCAGACCAAGTTTCGTGATGAAATCCGGCCACGTTTTGGCGTCATGCGTTCTCGCGAATTTATTATGAAGGATGCCTATTCATTTCACCTTAATCGCGAGTGTTTGGAGCAAACCTATCAAATTATGTATGCCGCCTACCATCGTATTTTTGAACGCATCGGTCTTGATTTCCGTGCTGTACAAGCGGACACCGGCTCAATTGGCGGTGATGGCTCACATGAGTTTCATGTTTTGGCTGATTCTGGTGAAGATGCGATTGCCTTTTCAACTCTTAGCGACTTTGCGGCCAACGTGGAACTGGCGGAAGCGGTAGCACCGAGCAAGCCACGCCCGAGCCCATCACAACCACTAACGGAAGTTGCCACCCCGAATATCCATAGCATTGAAGAAGTCTGTCAATTTTTAGCCGTATCAGCTAACCAAACGCTAAAAACACTGTTAGTTTTGGGCGCCAATGCTGAAAACCCCGTTGTAGCCTTAGTATTACGGGGCGACCATGAAGTGAATGACATCAAGGCTGAAAAACACCCCTTAGTTGCTAGCCCACTTACCTTTGCAACAGCCGAACAAATTACGCAGGTTTGTGGTTGCGATGCAGGCTCTATTGGCCCCGTTGGCTTAAGTATTCCGCTGATTGTTGACCGCTCGGCAGCACATTGTGCCGACTTTGTTTGTGGCGCAAATAAAACCGGGTACCATCTAACCGGCGTGAACTGGGATCGCGATGTAGCAGCAGGCCTGGTTGCGGATATTCGCAATGTTGTTGAAGGTGATCCAAGCCCTGATGGACAGGGCGTTATTCAAATTAAACGCGGTATAGAAGTCGGCCATATTTTTCAATTAGGCGACAAATATTCCAAAGCGCTAAACGCCAACGTTCTAAATGAAAACAGCCGGGCACAGATTCTAGAAATGGGTTGTTATGGTATTGGGGTAACGCGAGTTGTGGCGGCGGCTATCGAACAGAACCATGATGACAAAGGCATTATTTGGCCTGATGCGATTGCGCCCTTCCAAGTTTGTATTGTGCCCATGCAAATGCATAAATCACCCCGAGTTGCGAAAGCCGTAGAACAACTCTATAGCGACTTGCAACAACAAGGTATTAGCGTGTTGTTAGATGATCGCAACGAGCGACCCGGCGTGATGTTTAATGACATGGAACTCATTGGCATTCCGCACCGCATCGTGATTGGAGAACGCGGTTTAGATCAACAGTTGATTGAGTACAAGCATCGTCGTGATGCCGAGCCACAAAATATTGCTGAAAAAGATTTCATGACATTTTTGATGGCTCAAATTGGCAAATAAACCCAACTACCCGAACAAACCCGCTGCATAGTGATTGTTTAAATGATTATTTAAAATGCGGGTCCTTACCAAATAAAGCCGTAGCTTCAGCATCTGGCATCCAGCCAATGCGGCTACGGACCTTCAAAGACTGATAATTTCTCACTATCGGCATAATGGTTAAAACACCAATCATCCGTTGCGACCAAGTCCAACCAATAGCGGAAGGATAACGTGACCACCATTGATTATTTACCCCGAAATGCTGGGTTTTAAAAATCAAATGCACCGCTAAACGCCAATACTGCAACTTATTCAACACCAACCTCCAATTCGAATAACAGCTGATTTTCTTTAAATACTGTCGATCCTTGCTGGACCGCTAAGGATTTTATAACACCGTTTCTTGGGGCTCTAATATGATAGTAATCTAACCAGGCCTGGTGCGCAGCAAGATTTGCTTCCGCCAAGGCTAAATTGGCCTTAGCCACCGCAAAATCGCGCTGTGCTTGCTGGTAAGGTCGTTGGGCAATAACGGTACGATCAAATAAGTCTTCAATATTGGCCATCTCAATTTCAGCGTCAGCAAATATCGCAGCGGCGCTATTACGTTCAGCCTCTAAAGCCTTTAAGCGAGCCTTAAAGATTCGGTCATCAATAACCATAATGACCTCACCTTGTGAAACTTGCGCATCCTCTTGCTTCAAAACCTGCATCACTTGTCCAGACACGAGCGCGCCTATTTTTAAAGTTTGCGTTTGAGCTTGGGCTGGCATGACCATTGCCAACTGCAGCAGCACTAAAAACACGGCGGCAACGCCAAGGTAAACGTTATTGGTCGATCTAATCATTTGCCGACTCCCTCATCAATCCATCAAAATTTAATAATTCATCAGCACCAAGCAGAAGATTTAATTGTGCCCATAACAGTATTTGCCGGAATCGGAACGCGAGCTGATCATAATCAGCTTGCGAAATTTCGACCATCGCATTGCCAAAATCAGTCTGCAACTCATTTTCGTACATAGCTCGTGCAAAATCTAAATTTACGCTGGCAAAATTCTGTTTAGCTACCAAAGCTTGTTCTTCAACCCCGAGCAAACTTAATTCAAAATACAACTGAGTTAAGTGATTACGTAAACGCTGCGCTTCAAATTCAACCTCAGCTTGTGCTATGGCTGCTTTTGACATAGCTTTTTCAACACCGGCACGAGTTAGACCGCGATCATAAAGCGGTACCTCAATACCTATACTCGCCTCCCAGCGACCTTCTCGCATGCGCGGATAGCTTGATAATTGCCCCACTTTTGCATCAGCATTTATCATTGGCTTACTACCCAATCTAGCAAAATCGACCCGCTGTTGTTCTGCCGCCGCATTCAATGCCAAAGCGCGTAACAATGGATTATTTTCTTCTAAACGTTGCTGGTAAACATCCAAACTATCAAGCTGTGCCGGCAAGCGGATTTCACTTGGAACATCCACGCGCGGAACCACTGTAGCACCAAGCCCTAACGCATTACCTAATTGCATTCTTGCTTGACGCATCATTAACTGCGCTTGCTGACGCGCTAAAAAAGCAGCCTGATAATCGCGCTGAGATTCACGTAATTTTCGCTCCGATACGCGCTCCAGTGCGAAGTCTTCCTCTACTTTATCCAAAGTCACAAAGGCAATCGCCATGGCTTCGTTTTGCACTCGATAATTTAAGTCAGCAAGCATAATATTGAAAACCCCCTGCATCAGCTCAAAACGATAGTGCAAAGTATGATAATGAAAAAGCTGTTCATTAGCAGAGGACGCCGTCGACAGCGCCGCTAATTGCGCTTGCGTACGACCAAAATCATAAATAGGCGCCGTCAATTGCAGCGCGGCTAAATTATAATCTTGGCGCTCATCCAAAAACTCACGCTGACCAAGGCGGCCAATAAAAGCCAAATTAACACCCTGCTGTGCAATCACGGCTGATTGTTCTGCTTGATTAAATTGTTGAAGCGCTTGCTGACGTACTAGACCTGGGTTGGCGATTATCGACCAACTCATGGCATCATCTAGCGTAAAAGGGTTCGGTAAGGTTTCAGCATAAAGTTTTGTTGGAACCAGTGCAGGAACAAGTAAGGTAATGGTCAATAAAGGCCTTATCAGACGCTTCTTCATCAAACAAGCCCTCAAGACGCTTCTTGCTGACGTCTAAAACGGTTAAAGTTCATCTCTTGATGATGACCCTCAACCACAAAACGGCCAAATAACAAAAACTCGTCTTTAGTCCGGGTCGGACCGGTGAAACGAGCCACTGGCTCACCATTCAAATCGAAAATGATCATAACGGGCGTTGCTCTAACGCGGTATTGACGCTCAGCCATCTCTTTTTCGGTGTCAAACTCTCGACCATCAAAGTTGGTGACTGGGTTAGAACCTTCAATATCAAACCGATAGACCTTAAAGTGCTCATGGAAGTATTCGATAACATCCGGTTCTTGCAAGATCGTTTCTTTCATACGGTGACAAAAAGGGCAATCATCCATCTCAAAGAAAACAAATACACCCTGCTTTCCCTCTTCACGTGCTAAATCTAATTCTTCTTGATAATTGCCAAAACTGTGGTCAAAAAAATCAGCGGCTTTTAAGGGTAAGCTCACTGCAAACAAAAACATAACAGCACTAATGAGGCGAGTAGGCATCGTTTATCTCCTAAGGGTTGCGACGCTCAAATTCAGCAATAAAGTTTTCCAATAGCTCCGCATCCACTAAGCCAGCGCGCCCTGCAACTATCTGACCGCTAGGCGCAACCATATAAGTGCTTGGCAATCCTCGCAGTGGACCAAACGGCGTCTGATTCGCGTTTAAATCAATTTCTTTAAATCTTACAATAGGAAACGTTATCATTAACTCCTCAGTAAACGTATTGATTTTTTCTATAGGTATATTTTCATAATTAACCCCCAATACAATGGCCTTTGAATCCTTATGCTGTTCATGAAATAATGTTAAATCGGGCATTTCTTTTATGCAAGGTGGACACCAGGTAGCCCATAGATTTACAACCACCCATTGGCCACGAAAATCAGACAACATCACGGTATTGCCTTCCATATCAACAAATTCAACATCCATAGGCTCGGCCAAGGCTTGACCACTGATTGCCAGCAGACCTGCTAACATCCAATTGCGACTCTGCTTCAAAAACAATTTCATAGTAAATTCCACAATAAACTCCAAGATTAATTTTTGGCGATTTAAACACGCGCCAACCTTAACGCGATAACACCAGTTTTGCAAAAGGCAAGGTCAAACGGCGCTGTTCCGCAAGCGTGGCTTGCTCTAACATTTGCAATACGGCTAACAACTCTTCCAAACTGGTTGAAAAACGCTTAATAATAAAATTCGCCACATCCTTGGGCAACTCAAACCCTCTAATCATCGCATGTCGCTGTAAAGCTAACACCAGATCATCTATCTCAGTAAGCGGTTGCAATTCAACCGGTAACAAACTAAACATAGCATCACGCAACTCCGACACTGACATAGGCCATAAAGCCATTGGCATACGTCCGGACAAAATCAGCGGATGACCAAGCGCACGAGACTTAGACTGCAAATCTTGCAGTGCGACTTGCCAAGCGGGTAAATGCACAACATGATCAACATCATCCAGACAAATCAAATCCATAACCTCCAAGCCTTTTAATACGTCAGGAATTAGAGGCAATTGCTTCTCTTTCAGGGGGAAATAGACGCTACGCCCACCCCTTAATGAAACGGCACGGCAAGCCGCTTGCAATAAGTGGGTTTTTCCCACGGCCGCTTGTCCAAAAAAATATACCCCTTGGCTTAAACCACTCGCACCTACTGACTGCAACTGACTAAGTGTTAGCGCAACTGACGCATCAGGAGCTACAAAGGTTTCAAAACAGGCCGTATCAGGTAAATTAATTTTAAGGGGAAGTTGTATTAACATTAAGAATTAGTTACGCAAATTTAGTTGGAATAATTATATTGATAACGGACATAGCCTAACGCTAAATCATCAACCATCAAAGTAAGTGGCACCGCCATTTCGATGGCACGAATAGCTGTTCTGGCATCACCGCGATAGCGAACAGCAAAACTGGCCGCACGCCCATCAATCTGAATCAAGCGCACCTGCTCAAAAATAAGCCGATTTCCCACTAACACCCGTTCAAACTCGGTCAGTAACTCTGCGTTAGGAATCTCATCCACTTCCACCCAAAGCTCTGTTACCAAATCTAATGTGGCGTAGTAACGGGCCGACTCCTCACGCAGTACACGCTCAAAAACTTCATAAACCAACTCATGAAACGCTTCTCCTAAAGCCACTTGCTCCCACAACAGATCACCACTCTCCAATTCATAAAACTGGCCACGAACCTGCACAATGTCTCCAACCACCTGAGCGGACAATGTTAGCAAATGACTTTTCGATTCAAATTCACGCTGCAAATCACGAATCTGTTCTTCAGACAATTTGGCTGGAACGGGTACTAGATTATTGGCTCGATAAGCCATTAAGTTTGCAAGATAGTGCTGAGACAAACCAATCGCATTAGGGTATGGCCTAAAGTCGAGATCAGGCCGAAACCCAAAACCTTCTTGAGAAAATTCAGCACGCAACCCGCGCTGCAACCAATCACCCACCACTAATATTTGAGGCCGCTGCACTTGTGGCCAAATAGGAATCTCGGCTTGTTGTAACTGATTGATGACACGGGTACTGTTAAATTCGACGCGCACGTCTTGCCCTAGCACCACACCCTCAATCTGACGGTTAACCAATTGATAGTTTCTAACAGACGCACGGGCCTGAGAAATGAGTTGGCGAGCCACTGGATGCATCACAACGTCAGGGTTACCAGTTAATCGCACTAACAGAGTCTCAGTAGCCCGAGCAAAATAACTATCAAGCTGCCCTTGCTCAAAATTCGCAACCTCAACATCAACGGTAAAAAAACCATCGTCGGCTTTTAATGGCGTCACAATCAATGCAACCAGGACAAGGAACAACCCAGCTGGCCATGTCTTATTCCGTAAACTTCTCATACGTCTCTCAAAAAATTTAGTTACAATATGATAATGTTTTTAAGCTAAAGCGTGCGGCTGATTTACAGGATTCTGTCGCAATCTTCCACTAACTAAAAGTTTCTATATCTATATTATGTCTACTAAACCATCACTCAGTTACAAAGATGCCGGTGTTGATATTGACGCAGGCGACGCCCTTGTTCAAGCCATTAAACCTATTGCCAAAGCTACAGCTAGACCTGAGGTCATGGCATCTCTTGGTGGTTTTGGGGCTTTGTTTGAACTCCCCATTCATAAATATAAAAATCCCGTTTTAGTTTCAGGCACAGATGGCGTAGGCACTAAGCTGCGCCTAGCGATTGATAGCGAAAAACACGATCAAGTCGGTATTGACCTGGTCGCTATGTGTGTCAATGACTTAATCGTTCAAGGGGCCGAGCCGCTATTCTTTTTAGACTACTACGCAACAGGCAAATTGGATATTCATGTTGCCAAAAGCGTTATTAATGGTATTGGCGAAGGTTGTCAACAAGCCGGCTGTGCATTGATTGGTGGCGAGACCGCTGAAATGCCAGGCATGTACCCAGTAGGTGACTACGATCTAGCTGGCTTTTGTGTTGGCATCGTTGAGAAAGATCAATTAATTGATGGTACGAAAGTTCAGGCTGGCGATAAACTCATTGGTATCGCCTCATCTGGCCCTCACTCCAATGGGTATTCGTTGATACGTAAAATTATTGAAGTCAGTGGTGCTAATCTTAACCAAGAATTAGCCGGACAAAAACTGATCGATGCACTTATGGCGCCTACAAAAATTTACGTCAAGTCCCTGCTGGAGCTTTTCAAAACGATTGATGTTCATGCGTTATCCCACATTACGGGTGGTGGTTTAATTGAAAACTTACCACGGGTTATGCCTGAACATACCTGTGCTCACATCGACAGCCAGGCCTGGCAGCGTCCTGCCGTATTTGATTGGTTGCAAGAACAAGGTAATGTTGACACTATAGAAATGCACCGCACTTTTAATTGTGGCATTGGCATGGTGGTCGTTGTAGCTGCTGACCAAGCAGACGTGGCACTTGCAAAACTCACAGAACTTGGTGAGCAATCTTGGTTAATTGGCGAGATGATGCAGTCAGAATCAACAGAACCGCACGTTGTGTTGCGATAGGTTTTCATGGCGTTTCAAATTGTCGTTCTAGTTTCAGGATTCGGCTCCAACCTGCAAGCACTCATTGAGGCTTCCCGAGCTAGCTCATCGGTATTTAGCATTCAAGCGGTTATAAGTAACCGCAATGACGCCTATGCCCTTGAACGTGCACAAGCAGCAAACATTCCAACCTTCGTAATAACTGCAACAGCGGGGCAAACAAGAGAAAACTACGATCAGATCCTAAGCCAACATTTAAAGTCATTCAATCCAGACCTGATTGTCATGGCAGGTTTTATGCGGATTTTATCGGCAAGCTTTACTGAGCAATGGCACCACAAATTAATCAACATACACCCCTCATTACTACCTAAATATCCGGGGCTTAACACCCATCAACGCGCCATCGAGGCCGGTGATGATCGACACGGAATTAGTGTTCACTACGTGAATGCGGAAGTGGATGGCGGGACAATTATTGCTCAAGCAGACCTGGCCATTGAATCCAATGATACCCCCCAAAAAATTGCGCAGCGTGTTCACCAACTTGAACATCAATTATTGCCAAAAGTTGTTATGGCAATCGCAAGAGGTGAAATCTGCTATTCCAAAGCCGATGGGCTTGTTTATCATCATGGCCATTGTATTACTCATCCACTCGCGATGACCGACTTAATTTCTTCGTCAACAACGGAGTTTGCCTAACCTATGTTTAAAACTGGTTGGATATCATCACGACTTACCCTAGCAGGCCTAGCAGTACTGACCGCCGGGATAAGTCCGGCTGTGTCGGCAGCAAATAGCTTATCACCCGTCTTTGACGCCGAGTTTTCCATTAGAGTGATGGGGTTCAACGTAGGCACCGCAACTCAAAAACTAACCTGCCAAGCCAGCAACTGTACGCTCGAAACGCGAGCCGTACCCGATCGCTGGGCGCGTCGCTTAGCCAATGAAGAAACGCATGAGAAAATTCAACTGCGCCTGCATGACCAGGGGCAACTGCAATGGTTGAGCTACCAAAAAACCATGCAGCGTTACCGGGGTAATACTACACCTCAAACTACCCAGTTTCTTTGGGACGAAAAACAAGACCTCATTATAAACCCGGATCGTGACCTAACCTGGCCAGCAAGTGCTGATGCCTTTGACATGATATCCATTATTTATGCCCTAAGACAACAGCTTCGAGCGGGCATTGTAAATACAAACCTATTACTACAAGAAGACCGGCGTCAAACCCGTATTCATTTTATTCAAGCTAATCAACAAAAATCTGTTCACACCCAATTCCGAAGCAATCTAAATGCACGCTATTACGAGTGGGCATCCGAAGATGTCCAAGTAAAACTCTGGTTACTGGACGACTATGCTTTTTTTCCAGGTCGTATAGAATTAACCCATCATGACAGTGGTCGTAACGTCATTTTAAGTCTTCGTTCCGCCCCCTCTTTTTAATTGGATATAACTCACCATGAAACTTTCTGACCAAGATATTGTAAGTTCACTCAAACAAGGTCGCATTGGCATTGAGCCTGCCCCCGCAGCCAACAAAATAAAAGGCATTAGCGTCGACCTGCGTTTAGACAACCGTTTTCGGGTATTCAACGATCATACAGCACCCTATATCGACTTGAGCGGACCGCGTGAAGAAGTGCAAACTTTACTTGATAAGGTAATGGGCAACGAAATAGTCATCGAGTCCGATCAAGCTTTTTTCTTGCACCCAGGTGAACTTGCTCTTGCCTCCACCTTTGAATCTATCCGTATTCCCGATGATCTAGTTGGATGGCTCGATGGCCGCTCTAGTTTGGCACGCCTGGGTTTAATGGTCCACGTCACGGCTCATCGCATTGATCCAGGCTGGGAAGGACAAATTGTGTTAGAAATTTTTAATAGTGGCAAACTGCCCTTAGCACTTAGACCTGGGATGGATATTTGCGCTATTAACTTTGAAACCCTCTCTAGTCCTAGCACCACACCCTACAACAAGCGTGCGGATGCCAAGTACCGCAATCAAACTGGGCCAACAGCGAGTCGTATTAACCACGACCAACCCGACGAACGACAGCTCGACCTTCTGAGTTAACCGCCTTTCGACGCAATCAAACTTGGTCACCCAGCTAATTCCTGATAAGATTAGTCGGGAATTATTTTAAGGCGTAAGTTAGAGGCTATCATGGGTATTATCAGCAAACTATTTGGCAAAGACACCTTGCAAACGCTTGATGAGGCACAACAACAGATATTTGAACAGGCAGTGGGACAACTGACTTTCCCGTTGCTGAAGCAAACACTCATCAAAACCAAAGCCATTGAAAACCTGCGTCTAGAAAATGGCTGTTTATCCTTTGACCTGATTTGGCCGTTTGCAGCCAAACAGCTTCACGCACAGTTAAATCAACAAATTGAACAAGCCGTAGCCGCAATTCCCGGGGTAACCAAACTGAGCATTCAGCCCATTACCCGTATCCAAGCCTATCAAACACAGCCAAGTGTTGCCGCACTCCCTGGCATCAAAAACATTATTGCTATCGCCTCTGGGAAAGGAGGGGTCGGTAAATCAACAACCAGTGTCAATTTAGCTCTAGCATTACAAAATCAAGGCGCTAACGTCGGTATTTTAGATGCCGATATCTACGGCCCCAGTATTCCCACACTCCTAAAACTTGAGGGCAAACCCCAAACCAGCGATGGTAAAAGTATGGAGCCGATGCAGGCCTACGGCTTACAAGCTATGTCCATTGGTTGTTTAATTGAAGAAGATACCCCCATGATTTGGCGCGGACCCATTGTGACCCAAACCCTTACCCAACTGCTCAAAGAAACCCGTTGGCAAGAACTGGATTTTTTGGTAATTGACCTCCCACCAGGTACCGGTGATGTCCAATTAACTCTGGCGCAACAAATTCCGGTAACTGGTGCGGTTATTGTTACCACACCACAAGACCTGGCGTTGATTGATGCTAAAAAAGCCATCAAAATGTTTGAAAAAGTGAATATCCCCGTGCTCGGATTAATCGAAAATATGAGTACCCACATTTGCAGTCAATGTGGTCATGAAGAAGCTATCTTTGGCGACGCCGGCGGGGTCAAATTAGCCGAAAACTATAAGATTGATCTACTCGGACAACTGCCCTTAAACATCAATATTCGCTTACAAGCCGATGCCGGCTGCCCTACTGTAGCCCATGCACCCAATGATGAATTAGCACAGCGCTACATTACGATTGCTCACAAACTCGGTGCTCAGTTATCGCAACAACGCAAAAATTACAGCCACGCTTTTCCAAACATCGTGGTACAAAACAGCTAACTTAGCAAAGCCCTCTAAAACCCTTTATAATTTAGGGTTTTGAATTTAATAAAACGGATCATGTGATGTCTCAGGTCAGAAAAATTTTAATTACCAGTGCGCTCCCCTATGCCAATGGCCCTATTCACTTAGGTCATTTGGTGGAATATATCCAAACAGACATCTGGTCACGCTTTCAAAAACAACGTGGAAACAACTGTATTTATGTTTGTGCCGATGATGCCCATGGAACCCCGATTATGCTGCGTGCCCAATCCGAAGGTATTAGCCCAGAACAGCTTATTGCGCGCGTGTCCGAAGAACACCAACGTGACTTCGCCGGTTTTCATATTAATTTTGACCAATACCACAGCACCCATTCAGACGAAAACCGTCATTATTCCAGCTATATCTACAATCAGCTGAAAGCCAACAATCACATTAGCCGCAAAACCATTAAGCAAGCTTTCGACCCGGAAAAAAACATGTTTTTGCCCGACCGCTTTATCAAAGGTACCTGCCCGAAATGTGGTGCGGACGACCAATACGGCGATAACTGCGAAGTCTGTGGTGCGACATATAGCCCAACCGAGCTGAAAAACCCGAAATCCGTGGTATCAGGCGCGACACCGATTGAAAAAGACAGCGAACACCTGTTTTTTGAACTCGGCCATTTTGAGCCGATGCTTAAAGACTGGACCCAAGGCGGTCATTTGCAAACCCAAATTTCCAACAAGCTCAATGAATGGTTTGAGTCCGGCTTACAAAAATGGGACATCAGCCGTGATGCGCCCTACTTTGGTTTTGAAATTCCCGGTGAAGAGAATAAATTCTTCTATGTGTGGTTGGATGCCCCGATTGGTTATTTGGCGTCATTTAAAAAATATTGCGACCAGCACGGCATCAACTTTGATGACTACTGGGCAAAAGATTCAGACGCTGAGCTGTATCATTTTATCGGCAAGGACATCGTGTATTTCCATGCACTATTCTTCCCAGCGATGCTAGCCGGTGCGGGCTTTAGAACGCCTTCGGCGATTTTCGCGCATGGTTTTTTGACCGTCGATGGCGCCAAGATGTCCAAGTCGCGCGGCACTTTTATTATGGCCAGCACCTATTTAAAACACTTAAACCCAGAGTACCTGCGTTATTACTTCGCCACCAAACTCAATAGCCGTATTGATGACCTCGATTTAAATCTGGATGACTTTGTGCAGCGAGTAAATTCCGATTTAATTGGCAAGGTCGTCAATATTGCCAGCCGTTGTGCCGGTTTTGTTAGTAAACGCTTTGATGGCAAGCTTAACCAGGCCTGGTCAGCCGAAGCCGAGGCGTTATTCCAGCAGTTTGCCGAGCAAAGTGACGCGATTGCCCAACTCTATGAAAAACGCGAATACGCTCAGGCGATGCGGGACATTATGGCGTTGGCCGATAAAGCCAATGAATACATTGCCGACACGGCCCCTTGGGTGCTTGCGAAAGAGGACGGCAAGAAAGCCGAACTCCACGAGTCGGTGAGTTTGGGCTTAAACCTGTTCCGCGTCCTGATGATTTATTTAGCTCCAGTGCTACCCGAAACGGCTGGCAAAGCCCGCGAATTCTTTAACGAGGATGCCTGGAATTGGACATCTGCGAATACACCATTAAAAGGTCATTCCATCCAAGCTTACCAAGCCCTATTGACGCGTTTAGATATGACACAGGTAGAAAAAATGTTAGACGACTCCAAACAAACTTTACAAGCCACTCCAACGATACCAGCACAAATGACAGCGCCAATGACTGAAACCAAATTTGACCCGGTTGCCCCTGAAATCAGCATTGAAGACTTTGCTAAAATTGATTTCCGTATCGCTAAAATCGTCAATGCCGAAGCAGTGCCTGAAGCCAATAAACTGCTAAAACTGACACTCAACATTGGCTTAGGTGAACGCCAGGTGTTTGCTGGGATTAAATCCGCCTATGAACCGGAGCAACTGATTGGTAAACTCACTGTTATGGTAGCTAACCTTGCGCCGCGTAAAATGCGCTTTGGCATGTCTGAAGGTATGGTACTTGCTGCTGGCCCAGGCGGTAAAGATTTATTCATTCTCAATCCGGATGACGGTGCACAACCCGGCATGCGCGTTAAATAACGCCTAACACGAGGCAAGTGAGAGCTCTATGGCAGATTATGTCATTATTTTAATTAGCACGGTGTTGGTCAATAACTTCGTCCTGGTCAAGTTTCTTGGCCTATGCCCCTTTATGGGCGTATCGAAAAAAACCGATGCCGCGCTGGGTATGGGGCTCGCAACCACCTTTGTGCTAACACTCTCATCTGTTTTAAGCTATCTGCTTTACACCTATTTACTCGTGCCCTTCGAATTAGAATACCTGCGCACCATTGGTTTCATTCTAGCCATTGCAACTGTGGTTGGCTTTACTGAAATGGCGATTCACAAAACCAGTCCCGTACTATACCAAGTGCTTGGTATTTATTTACCCTTGATCACCACCAATTGTGCGGTGCTTGGTGTCGCGCTTCTTAATATTGGCGAAGATAATAATTTTATGCAATCGGCGATCTTTGGCATGGGCGCCGCCATCGGCTTTACGCTGGTTATGGTGTTGTTTGCATCGTTACGCGAACGCATCGACGCCGGTGATGTGCCAACGCCTTTTAAAGGCGCGCCGATCGCACTCATAACCGCTGGTTTAATGTCACTCGCCTTTATGGGCTTTGGAGGGATGTTGCCATGAGCGCTTGGTTAGGCATTCTGCTTTTTCTAGCACTAGCGCTGGCTTTCGGTCTGCTACTTGGCTATGCCGCTGTACGCTTTAAAGTTGACGGTGACCCTGTCGCCGAAATGATCGACCAAAAACTCCCACAAACCCAATGTGGCCAATGTGGCTACCCCGGCTGTAAACCTTATGCCGAAGCCTTAGCCAAGGGCGAAGCCGAAGTGAACTTGTGTATTCCCGGTGGTGAACCCACCATGCTCGAAATCGCCGAACTGCTTAAACTAGATCCCAAGCCGATGGCCGCCGATGCAACGGCTCCGAAGGAACCCATGGTCGCCTTGATTGATGAGGACTTATGCATCGGCTGCGTACTTTGCATTAAAGCCTGCCCAGTGGACGCGATTTTAGGCGCAACCAAAATGATGCATACCGTTATTGCCAAAGAATGTACCGGCTGCGAACTCTGTATTCCGGTATGCCCGGTAGACTGTATCAGCATGGTGACAGAGGATGTCACCAGCCGCAATTGGAAATGGCCACAGCCGAATGCAGTTGCGCGAATCCCTATTGAACTCAAGGCAACTGAATCATGAGTTGGCGCACGCTTAGCCTGCAGCTTGCTAACAAGCTTAGCCATTATCTACCCATAGCCAAGAACTGGTTATATCGATTTCATGGTGGCATTTTTCTTGATTACCACAAAGATTTAGCACTTCGCCAGCCACTGCGCCAAGGCTATATGCCTAAAAAACTCATACTACCTTTACAGCAACACATGGGCGAACCGGCAACCCCATGCGTTGAGGTCGGCGCTCGCGTGCTCAAATACCAAGTCATTGCTCAAGCCGATATCCCACGCAGTGTACCCTTACATGCCCCAACATCGGGCACAGTTACAGCTATTGGTCCTCAACCCCTACCCCATGCTTCTGGACTGACAGAAACGGCCATTGTCATTGTCCCTGATGGACTCGATGAAGCCCACCCTAGCCCTTTAAAGCAAGAGCAACTACCACAACGCCCTGGTGACGATCCTATTGCCCAATTTAAAGCCACCATTCTAAATGCCGGTGTCGTTGGCATGGGGGGAGCAGGCTTCCCGAGTTACGCCAAACTGCCTGATCAACCAGGCCTGGTTAAACACCTTATCATCAATGGTGCCGAATGTGAGCCCTTTATTACCTGTGATGACATGCTGATGCAAACTCACCCTGACGAGATTTTAGCCGGCGCAACAGCCATCGCTCAGGCCTTTCAAATCCCATCGGTTATTTTTGCTATAGAAACCAACAAGCCCAATGCCATTAAAGCCGTGCAGCAAGCAAGCTCAAACTATCCTAATGTGCAACTGGCGGAAGTAGCGACGGTTTATCCGATGGGTGGCCAAAAACAACTAATTCAAGAACTTCTCGATACCGAAATTCCACATAACAAACATGCTATTGATATGGGCATTGTGATGATGAATGTGGCAACCTTACGTGCTATTCATCACGCTATTAATTTGGGTTTACCTTCCGTCTCACGTTTTGTGACAGTGTCCGGCCATGGCCTTAATGAACCCTTTAATATTGAAACCTTCATTGGTACCCCATTTGATGAGCTAGCGCTCTTAGCCAAACCCATAAAAGCACTTAACTACCCCTTGATTATGGGTGGTCCCATGATGGGCGTTCGCCTAGTAAATAACCATGTACCCGTGGTTAAAACCACCAACTGTATTTTGGCCAACCCACCCGAGCCAACTCACCAGGCGATGGCTTGTATTCGATGTGGCGAATGTGCCGAAGTTTGCCCAGTTAACCTACTTCCTCAACAACTCTATTGGCACGCCAAAGCCCAAGAGTTTGACAAAGCCCAAGACTATAAACTTTTTGATTGCATTGAATGTGGCTGCTGCGCTTATGTTTGCCCCAGCCATATTCCATTGGTACAGTATTATCGGAATGCAAAAGCTGAAATTCGCGACCAACAAGCCCAGGCCAAGTTAGCCGAACAAGCCAAGCAACGTCATGAGGCCCGTTTAGCCCGACTCGAACGTGATAAAGCGGAGCGTGAAGCCAAACTGGCTGAAAAAAAGGCCGCCGTCAAAGCGCAAGCAGCGGCACAACAAACCGAAATAGCCGCAAAAGCGGCAACCACAGACGCGCCGGCACCAACAATGAGCGCTCGAGAAAAAGCCATGGCGGCTGCCAAAGCCAGACAAGTCGCCACGGCCAAAGCCAAAGCCATGGCAAAAAAAGCGCAACAGGGATCATCCGATGCATAACATTTTTACCAGCTCTCCATTTGCGCACAATAACAGCTCTGTTCAAAAAGTGATGCTACAGGTGCAGCTTGCGGCACTTCCCGCGCTCGTTGTGCACCTGCTACTCTTTGGTTATGGCATTGTCATACAATGGGTGCTTGCCGTTGCCACCGCCTTATTAGTCGAATATGTGATGCTAAAAATGCGCGGACGCCCGCTACTACCCAATATGATCGACTTTAGTGCCCTGATTACCGTGACCGGTTTAGTGTTTTGTATTCCACCAGAGTCACCTTGGTGGGTCGTGGTATCTGGCAGTGCCTTTGCCTTAGTTTTTGGCAAACACCTCTATGGTGGCTTAGGCTACAATCCTTTTAACCCCGCGATGCTAGGTTATGCCTTCTTACTGCTATCCTTTCCTGCTCAAATGACGCAATGGACGCTACCAACTGAGTTAACAGGCTTGCATCGCCCATTTTGGGAAACCTTCCAAGTCATCTTCTTTGGGATAACCCAGGAACCTTACATCTACACGGGTGCGACCCCCCTCAGTTTAATGCGTTCGGGGCTGCACGAAGGTGTCTCAGCCGTCAATGTCATGATGAGTCCGGTACTTGGCAGCGGCTGGTTTGGACTAAACGCCTGGGCCTGGGTTAATATCGCCTTTTTTGTGGGCGGACTCTACCTATTGCTGACGCGAACCATACGCTGGCAATACCCAGTCGGCTTTTTGGGCGCACTCATAATCACCGCCTGGTTTTTTCACACCTTAAATCCTGATGTTTATGCACCGGTTAGCTTCCACCTACTAGCCGGCGGCACCATGTTAGCGGCGTTTTTCATTATTACGGATCCAGTAAGTTCGAGCACCACACCCTATGGTCGTTTGCTTTATGCCGCCGGTATTGGGGTATTAGTCTATGTAATCCGCAACTGGGGGACCTTCCCAGATGGGATTGCTTTTGCGATATTATTAATGAATATTGCCGTACCGCTTATTGATCGCTATACCCAACCCAGAGTAGTAGGACACAGCCGATGACATCTTCGCCCCTTTCATCCACCATGCTAAGAGCAGCAGGCCTGCTAGGCCTCTTTGTGGTCGTTAGTGTGAGCATTCTAGTGGCAGTTAACAATTTCACCCAACCCAAAATCGTTGAAGTCGAACGTCAAGTTATGCTCAACACGCTCAACCAGGTTATGCCGACGCAGTATTACAACAACAATTTAATTGAAGATATAACCTGGATAACCGCCCCCGAGGCGCTAGGCACTCACCGACCTATGCCCATCTATCGCGCTCGTGTTGATGGCGAACCAGCAGGCCTGGTGATAGAAACCATCGCACCCGATGGCTATAGCGGTAACATTCATATCCTGGTTGGTGTTTTTGCCGATGGCCGCATTGCCGGAGTACGCGTTTTAAGTCATCGCGAGACCCCCGGTTTAGGTGATAAAATCGAACTGCGCAAAGACAACTGGATTTTGAGTTTTGATGGCCGTGAACTCACCGCCGCTAATGCCGGAAGCTGGGCCCTTAGACGAGATCGTGGCGATTTTGAACAATTTACCGGCGCCACGATTACCCCTCGCGCGGTGGTTAACGCTGTTAAAAACACCCTTGCGTATGTCAACCAAGAAGGAGCTCGACTCTATGAGTAGTTCAATGGTGAGTGCTTGGCAACAAAAATGGGCAGACTACCAAGACATTGCCCAAAAAGGCCTGTGGAACAACAATCAAGCGCTCGTTGCGCTGCTCGGACTTTGCCCCTTATTAGCGGTCACCAATAACACCGTAAACGGCTTGGGATTGGGGCTGGCAACGATGGCCGTCCTGCTAACCTCCAATATCCTAGTATCCTTAATTCGAGACTATGTGCCCACTGAAATTCGTATCCCGGTATTTATTGCCATCATCGCCTGTGCGGTGACCGTTATTGATATGCTGATGCACGCCTACTTTTACACCCTACATGGCATTTTAGGCATTTTTATTCCACTGATTGTAACCAACTGCGCAATACTTGCTCGTGCCGAAGCATTTGCCTCCAAAAACCCGGTCGATAAATCCATTGTCGATGCGCTATTTATTGGTGTAGGCTTTACCCTCGTACTCATCGTTTTAGGCGCCATCCGCGAACTGATCGGCAACGGCACATTGTTTGACCAGGCCTGGTTACTATTTGGCGATACTGCCCAAAACTGGGTTATCTACTTACCCGAAAACTTCAATCCTGTCATGCTAGCCATTCTGCCACCGGGTGCCTTTATTGCCCTTGGACTCTTAATCGCGCTTAAAAACCTGGTCGATCAAAAAGTTAGAAAACCAAGCCTGGCTAACATTGCCGTTGAACTCAAACCCGCCAAATGAATAAACTGAAACGCCAACAAATTTTTGACACGCTGGCTCAAGCCATACCCGAACCGGTGACTGAGCTCAATTATGCAACGCCCTTTGAGCTGCTGATTGCCGTCATCCTGTCGGCGCAAGCAACCGACAAAGGCGTCAATATCGCCACCGCTAAACTTTTTCCGGTCGCCAATACCCCTCAAGCCATTTACGACCTCGGTGTTGACGGTCTAAAACACTACATCAAAACCATTGGACTGTTTAACTCAAAAGCCGAAAACATTATCAAAGCCTGCAAGATGTTAGTTGAGCTCCACAACAGCGAAGTACCCCAAACTCGTGAAGAACTGGAAGCCTTACCCGGCGTGGGTCGCAAAACGGCTAATGTCGTACTCAACACCGCCTTTGGACAAATTGCAATGGCTGTAGATACCCATATTTTTCGGGTATCTAATCGCACCAAAATCGCACCCGGTAAAGATGTACTAGAGGTCGAAAAAAAACTATTAAAGTTCACCCCCAAAGAACACCTGATGGATGCCCATCACTTGTTAATCCTGCACGGTCGCTACACCTGTGTAGCTCGTAAACCCCGTTGCGGCAGCTGTGTCATTTTCGACTGGTGTGAACTTAAAGACAAACATAACTATGTCAATTAAGACGGCCACCCTAGCCGACCTGCGGGTGTCATCAAAAGGTAATCTTAACTATGTATACTTCAGAACGTGACAAACTGCGCCAACACTATGTTGATATTTGGCACAAAGCGCGCCATAACCAACCGCTAGACGCATTAGAACAACAGATTGCGCAGGTAATTGAACAGCATCCGGAATACCACAAAATGCTGCAAAACCAGCATCACATTCAAAACGAATACCTACCCGAAATGGGCGAAACCAATCCGTTTTTACATATGGGTATGCACCTGGGCATTCGTGAACAAGTAGCAACTGATCGACCCAAAGGAATTGCACATGTTCACAAGGTGTTAAGCCTAAAGCTCGGCAGTATATTAGACGCTGAACACAAAATGATGGACTGCCTAGCCGAAGCGTTGTGGAACAGTCAAAAATACCAACAAGCCCCTGACGAAGCCGCCTACCAGGCCTGCTTAAACAAACTCATAGAAGGATAAACCATGTTACTTAATCCCATGAAACGTGCTTTACGCAATAGCGCATTGCTTAGCCTCGCCGTCGGCTTGGTCATGCTTTGGCAAGACAATGGCCTGATGGAATCTGGCTTAACCGCCCTATTTACCTTTATGATTATTACCCCTGCGTTTTGGTTTTCCTACCAACTCGCCAACAAATTGGCCAAAAAAATGGCCAACAATCACACCAACCCACCCGAAAACAAAGATTGATTAAATTCCCCAACCCTCTATAATCAGGTTCACCTAAAGGTGCGCGGTTTAAAGACTGCGTTAAACGGGAAGAGTCGTGCGATGCCCCGCATCTAATCGAACGCTGCCCCCGCAACGGTGATGGAGAAGACCTTTAACAAACCACTGATTCAGCCAGGTGCAAGCCACTGAATTGGGAAGGTAAAGGAAAATGCTCCTCAGCCCGGATACCGGCCTTAGGTATTGAAGCTTGCTTCAAACTAACCTATTGCGGTGGGCAATACGGGGCCTTGTAAAATTTCGTGTTAACACCCGAAACACCTAAAGCATCCTGCGCTTTGTTGCCTGGCTTTGGGTTAAGTCCGTTTTGCCTTCGTTCATAATTTTTAATATGAATTGAAGGAATTTTCCATGTTACACAACTCAAAAACTTTTACCCTCAAACCCCTGATTGCGGCACTCGCCTTCGCACCAGGCCTGGTTATTGCCGACAATCAACTCTCACAAATTGTGGTGACGGCTAATAATACCGAACAAACCCAACGCTCTGTGACCGCCAATATGCACGTTATTACGCGAGAAGAGATTGAGGTTAAGCAATACCAAACCCTAACCGATGCACTGGTCTCAGTTCCAGGTGTTAGTTTTGGCGTTAATGGTGGGCGCGGCCATGCTGCAAACGTTTACATACGAGGTTCAAACAGAGTATTAGTTCTACTTAATGGCACACCACTCAATGACCCTTCCAGTATTGCGAATACTGTGAATTTTGAAAGCCTGCAGTTAGATGACATTGAACGAATTGAAATTGTAAGAGGTGCTCAGTCTGCGATTTGGGGTGCAAATGCTGCTGCAGGGGTAATCAACATCATTACCCAAAAAGCAACAAGACAGGGTTCAGCAAGAGTTGGCTTAACCCTAGGTGATAATGGATACAGTCAACTCAGCACAGCACTAAAACTTGTTGGAGAAGATGTCGATGCCTCTTATCACTTTAACAATACCAAAACGGATGGGTTCACCCAACTCAAGCCGTTTAAAGCAAATCAAAATAACTTTGAACGTGATGGTTATGAACAAACGGATATCTCACTTGCCATCGGATTAAATCCAACTCAACGGCAGCGAATTGAGACGTTTGTTAAACAAACTATTATGGATGCCGATTTTGATTCACAATTTGCTCCTGACAAACCCAATGACAGTGACTCAAATCGTCAAGTTAAATCCACTATCCGACAACTCAGCTATCAACTTAGACACAATCTTTTTGAACTAACCTCACAGGTCAGTGAAACTGAGATTGAACGCACAGAAGGCGTCGGCTTTAACTATCTGGGCAAGCAAGATCAAAAATCATTACAAATACAAAGTCATTATCGTCAAGACGATTCAACGCAGATTTCTATAGTTCAAAGTAATACATCCAGTGACCAAAATGATATTACAGTTAACAACACCGCACTTAACCTCTTTAATCAAAACCAATTTGGCAAGCTCACGCTAAACCAAGCACTACGTTATGATCAATTTAATGAGTTCAAGAATAAAACGACAGGTCGACTAGGTGCAGCTTATGCGATTAATCAGCATACAAAACTAAGTAGCAATATGGGTACGGCCTACACCGCTCCAAGCTTATATCAACTTTCTTACGGTAGTACGAAAGACCTAAAGCCTGAAGAAACCAGGGACTGGGATATTCGCATAGAAACTTATGGCTTTGGTATCAGCTATTTTAATAGTGAAATTCATGACATGATTGAATATGAGGCTATCGGAAATTGGGGAGATCCGGATTATGATGACTACTTTTACAATTTAGCTGGTAAAAGCAAGTTCTCGGGTTGGGAAATCGACTATTCACGCAACTTAAATCCCATAAATACGCTTTTATCACTGCAATATAGCCAGTTAAAAGCTAAAGACGATCAAGGAAAAACCTTAGCGAGAAGACCTGAACAATCAGCCTCGATTGATTTGCGTTTTTATGGTCTAAAAGACACACAAGTCAACTGGCATACCCGCTATATAGGCACTAAATACGACTACCGTAACGACGGAACACAACAAATCGGGCGCTATTTCATCAGTGATCTAAGCGTGAATTATACTGTTAATAACCATATCTCACTTCATGCAAAGGTTAAAAACCTATTTGATGAAGACTATACCGATGCCGTTGAAAACGCGACAGGTTCAACGCCCGATATTGTTTATGCCAATGGCGGGCGCCAGTTCTTTATCGGCATTCGCGCTCAACTTTAACGCTAACCAGGCCTGGTCATTCGATCAGGCTTTTTCCATTCAGCCTAAATTCAACGCCCCATCGAATGATTGCACTTTAAAATAAAAATGCTATCATAATTTTATGAATAACAAACACCATAAAACACTCACTACGCTTTTTAACGATCCGGTTAACGGCAATATCGAATGGTCAAAGATCGAGAGTTTGCTAGTTGCAGTGGGGTGTCAGGTGATTAAAGGAACCGGGTCATCGGTGACATTTGAAAAAGACGGTAAACGCGCTTACTTTCATCGCCCTCACCCACAAAAAGAAGCCCTTAAATACCGCGTGAAATTAGTACGCGAGTTTTTACTAAAACTGGGAGTTCAACCATGAAAAACACCATGACATACAAAGGTTACAGCGCAAGTATGGAGTTCGACCCGGACGATAAAATCATTGTCGGTCGCGTGCTAAATATTGATGACATTATTAGCTTTCATGCCGAATCCGTTGTCGAATTTGAACAAGTGTTTCAGCAGTCAATTGATGATTACTTGCAAGCCTGTGAGCAGCTTCAGCAAGCACCTGAAAAACCGGCCAGTGGCAAACTCATGTTGCGCATCTCACCGCAAGTCCATGCCTCCGCCCTTAAAGCCGCGCAACAAAACGGTCAAAGCATGAATAAATGGGTGGAAAGTGTGCTTACAAAAACGCTCCATTCGCAACACTAAATACCCTTAAAACAGGACCCTAACGTGGCGTTAAAACCAACCATTTACAAATTCACTATTGCATTGTCGGATATGAACCGCCATATCTTTCAAACTCTTAACGTAACACTGGCGCAACATCCCTCTGAAAACATAGAGCGTATGATGATGCGGGTACTGGCCTACTGTTTGAATGTCGATACCGATCCCAATAAAAAACTCGACTGCAGGAATTAGCCAAATGAACAACCAAACTAACAACCAAACTAACAACCAAGTTAATAATCCACTACATGGCGTGACGCTTGAGAAAATGCTGGGCGCACTCGTTGACTACTATGGCTGGATTGGTCTGGGCAGTCAAATTCGTATCAACTGCTTTAACAAAGACCCCTCGATTAAGTCTAGTCTTAAATTCTTAAGAAAAACGCCTTGGGCTCGCACGCAAGTTGAGCAGCTCTATCTTGATTCCGTTAACAAGCCCAATTTTGTGCAACCCAACCTAGCCAAGTAACGCTTATCGCCTTATTGAACAACAGCAAGTGTTTTTCGAGCGAGTGGGTCTTGGCGATAAAATAGGCTGAGTTGATGGTAAACCGCTGGAAAAGCCTCAGCTAGCTGATCCGGCGCCATAAAGAAAACCTCCGAACAAACCGCAAAAAACTCAGCCGGTTCGGTCGCCGCATAGGCATCTATTGCTGGAACACCACCCCGTTCTACCTGTAACTGCAAGTTTTCAAAGGCTTGGCTAAACGCCAGCGTCCAATCTTCGCGCTTCATCAATGGGTGAAGCGGTGGCATCCCATTAGCCGCACCATTTTGCATATCCAATTTGTGCGCAAACTCGTGTATCACCAGATTGTGACCAAGGTCCGGCTGACTGACATCATCAACAAAACCCTGCCAATCTAAGACCACCGGGCCGCGTAACCAGGCTTCACCGCCTAACACACGTTGCTGATGCGATACAATGCCAGCCTCATCCATGTCATCGCTTGTCACCATAAACGCATCTGGATAAAGGATAATATCTCGCCATCCCTGGTAATAATCGAGATCCAATTCTAGAATCAACAGGCAAGCATGGGCGGCAATTTTAATCGGCATGAGCTCGTTTAGCTCTAAACCCTGTACCGCACGGAAACGTTTCTGCTGTATAAACAAGGTGGTCAGTTCGCGTAAATAGGCTTTTTGCACCGAACTTAATCCGCAAAATAACGCATCCTCACGCATCAGCCGACGCCAAATCAACCGTTTAATCGGAAAGCGTTTTAACAGCCGTTTTATTCGCCAGTGTTTAAAAGCCAGCAGTATATTCATTTCAAACTCCAACTAAACGGCTTCACATTATGCCATAGGCGTTGAATTCCACGCTTTAATCCCATTTTTCTTAACAGCTTAGCGCAACTTTTTGTACACTGTGTACTCTCATTTTACGGCGAAAACTCTATGCATTCCGATGATAAAAAAACCGAATACCACAACATTCGTATGGCGCGTAAAAAAGCACAGATTGATGCCGCGATTGCCCGTGCTGACCAAAAAAAAGGTTTGCTACTGGTGATTACCGGCAACGGCAAGGGTAAATCCACCTCGGCATTTGGAATGGTGGCACGCGCCTTAGGCCATGGCATGAAAGTCGGCGTGTGTCAGTTTATTAAAAGTCGCACCGATACCGGCGAAGAAGCGTTTTTTAGTCAACTCCCAAATTGCGAATGGCATGTTCTTGGCGATGGCTTTACCTGGGATACTCAAGACCGCGAACAGGACATTGCCACATCCAAACGTGGCTGGCAGGTCGCCATGAAAATGCTTACCGATCCCAGTTATGATCTGGTGGTGCTGGATGAACTGACCTATCTACTCAGTTACGATTATTTAGATAAGGACGAGGTCTTAAACGGCCTGAGCCAGAAGCCTGAGATGCAACATGTGGTCGTCACCGGTCGTTCGGCGATAGCGCCATTGCGTGAACTCGCCGATACGGTTTCTGACATCAAAGATGAAAAACACGCCTATAAAGCGGGGATTCAAGCACAAAAAGGCATCGACTTGTAATGGCTGTAATGGATGTAACGCCACCAGCCAAGCTGAGTAATGCTTATAAACTGCGATTGCTGGCAGCAGGTCTGCTACTGGTTGCTCTGGTTAGCCTAACTAGTTTTAGTACCACCGCTGCCGCCCAAATAGACGCGGAGATCACCGCAGAGCGACCCATTACCCGAATCATTTCACTCGCGCCCAGTTTAACCGAATTGATTTATTCCGCAGGAGCTGGTGATTACTTAGTCGGTGCGGTCAGTTATTCAGACTACCCCCCCGAAGCACAGCGTATCCCACGCGTAGGCGATTTTAATGCCTTAAATATTGAACGCATTATTAAACTCAAGCCGGACCTTATTTTATCCTGGCAATCCGGTACCTCAGCACGCGATACTCAGCGGCTAAAGCAACTCGGTTTACCCCTGCTGATTCACGACACGCAACAACTCGACGACATTCCCAAGCTGATTGCCGAAATTGGCCAACTCACCGGACAACAGGATACGGCCAATACAGAAACAGAGCGCCTAAGATACCAGCTGAACACACTGCGTCAAAAATACGAGCATGCTTCAGCCGTGAGCGTTTTTTATCAAGTTTGGCATCAACCGCTTATCACGGTTAATGGCGCACAATTTATGGGGCAAGCGATTGCCATTTGCGGTGGCGTCAATATTTTTGCTGATCAAATGGCACTGGCACCGCACGTCAGCCGCGAAGCGGTCATTAACGAAAATCCCGATGTCATTCTACTGGGCGGAAAAACCGCTAATCAGCAGGCCTGGTTATCGCAATGGCAAACCTTGCCATTTTTAGCCGCCAGCCAAAATCAACACATTTATTTGCTCGATAGCGATCAATATCAACGCCCAACCGCACGACTGATTGATAGCCTCGACGCACTTTGCCAGCTTATCGACCACGCACGCCAACCCACTCATGCCAACCCCTAGGAGCGCACAATGAATAAGCTCGACCTTGCAAAAGCCCGCAGTGGTTTACAAGCACTATTTATCGGTGATGCCCTTGCCATGCCGGCACATTGGTTTTACCGCATCTTTGATATTGAACAGGCCTTTAACGGTGGCATCACCCAATTTGAAGCCGCACCATCGCATCATCCATCGTCGATTATGTCACTCCACTCAACGGCGGCAGGTGGGCGTAAAACCGCCCAAAAACAACCACAGACCAGCATTGTCGGTGATGTAATTTTAAAAGGAAAAGCCGCCTACTGGGATGTACCCTATCAGCACTATCATCAAGGGATGCAAGCCGGAGAAAATACCCTCAATGCGCATTGCGCTCGGCTGCTAATGCGCTGTCTGGCACAGCATCAAAGACACTATAATCCGCAAGCCTTTTTAGCCGATTACATTGCCTTTATGACGGCAGATCCACCCCAACACCCGGACACCTATGCCGAATCCTATCATCGTGGTTTTTTTGCCAACTATATCCAGGGCATTCCCGCTGAACAATGTGGCGCCATCACCCACGATACCGCATCGATTGGCGGCTTAGTCACCCTTGCGCCACTGGTTATCGCGGCCCATTTACAAGGCGCCGACCTTACTACTATCCAACAGCAAGTTAAACAACATTTGTATTTCACCCATCCGGATGCGGCGTTAGCCAAGGTCGCTAATAACTATACGACCCTGATTTTGGCACTCTGGCACAGCCCAAACCTAGAAGATGCCCGCCAACAGATCGAACGCACGGCACAAGCGTCGGGCTTTAATCTTACCAATCTCATCGCAAAGGACCCTGATGATCGCCAAGTCATTGGCCAACTCTTCTCACCGGCTTGCTACATTAGTGATTCTTGGCCAGCCGTTTTATATTTAGCGCATAAATATGCTGAAGACCCCATAGCAGGCCTGCTGGCCAACGCCAATGTGGGTGGCGATAACGCCCATCGCGGATCGGTATTAGGGGTGTTATTGGGATTGATAAACCCCAATAAATTTGATGCGTGGTTTGAACAGCTGGTTGAACGGTCAGCGATTGCAGCAGAAATTAACGCACTTACCAACTAAGATCATCAGGTATCGCAAACTTGGCGTAATAATCGCGATCTTCCGCCGATAAACCATCATCCGCGAAAGAATCGGCCGCCAACGGAATCAATACCTGATCATCGCGTTGGTTAATTTTATCCACCATATCGGCTGACACCAGCAAATGACCGCCCTTCCAGCGCACAATGCGAATACTGCCCGCAACCAGGCCGGCATGTGTTTTCGCATTCACCGCCACCGATTTCACCTGGGCACCATCGGCGAAGTTGAACAGTTGATCACCGGTCGTGTTTTTTAAACTGTGCACCGCCAAAATTTGCTTGAGCTCCGCTTGTTTCGCCTTCTGCGCCTGCTGTTGTTGGCGCTCGGCATTCAGCTGGCGATCCTTTTCCGCTTTTTGCGCTGCGGCATCGGCTGCCAATTGAGCGGCTGTCTTGGTCTCTGTGTGGGCCACTGTTGGATCAGCCACAGCGTTTTTGCCGCCTTGTTGTTGCTGTTGTTTAGTTTGTTGATATTTTTCTTTTTTGGCTTGCTTGGCTTTGTGTTCGTTCACCAGCCCAGCTTTTTTCATTTGATCCAATAACGATCCCGCCATAACTTATCCTTTGGTACTGCGATGTCCCGGTTTCGCGATTATTTCAATATAACAACTGGTCCAACCCGTTGCTTCGGCCTGATCTAGTGCCGCATTCATTTCCGCCAAATGCAACGGCTTAGCACTGGCTTCGTCGGCACCAAAACGGCAGGCAAAATCCCAAAAATCGACGTCATTCGGCAAGGCTTTCGCACGCTCACGTTTTAAATATTTTTTCAGTTCATTTTTAATCGCATCCACCAAACGGGCGGGCGCTTTTTTCTCGTGGGTTAACGCAAAGGTTTTTTTCATAATAGACTCAAAGTAGCAAAAAATTTAAGGGTTACACGCATTGATAACACTAAGCGCAGATTATAAAGCCTTTTATACCTATTACCTATTAATCCATAGCCAATCGGTTCAAATGACCACAACCTTCCGAACACAGGTTATGGCACGCCGTTTGATACCAGTATTTTGCCGTATCTAATGCCACCGGCGTGCCCAATCCCTGCTCATACATTTCACCCAAATGACTTTGCGCCACTCCATAACGCTGGCGAGCCGCATGCTGATACCAAACCAAAGCTTTTGCGTAATCGACCTCGCGACCCTCACCAAATCGATAAATCTTGCCCAATGCAAACTGGGCAAACACATTACCCTGCTCGGCCATAGGCAAAAACAATCGGTACGCCGTCGCGTAATCCTCCGTTGCATAAGCCTGACTCGCGGCATAAAAGTTATCAGGCAGCAAGGTTGCGGACGGATTGGTTTGGTTGATCTGGGTGTCTTGACTAGCATACACCAGCGGTAAAACAGCCACTGTACTGGCTAGCATCAATAGCAGCATAACGAATGTCATAGCAAATCGCATCATCATTTTGAATGCCCTGTTTTTAATCTCTCATAAAGGTTAATGAACCCAATAATAGTGATATAACGACCACTTAGAACAGTATACTTAAAACACACGCATTCAACAAAAAGGTCACCTGATGGAACAGAGCGCATGGTATCGATTACAAAACGGTTCGGACATTCGCGGTATCGCCCTAAAAGGTGTAGCGAATGAGTCGGTAAATTTAACCGTCGAACAGGCTAACGCTATTGGCCAAGCCTTTGCACACTGGTTATCCACCAAACTGGCAAAGCCAACATCACAACTCAAGGTATCTATAGGCCGAGATAGTCGTTTATCGGGACCCGATTTAGCCCAGGGGTTAGCAACAGGCTTAATGGTCTCGGGTGTGCAGGTTACCGATTTTGGCCTAGCCTCTACCCCGGCGATGTTTATGTCCACGATTCAATCTGCAACAGCGCTAGGTCACGATGATGTCTTTGACGGCGCGGTGATGATTACCGCCAGTCACCTGCCCTTCAACCGCAATGGTTTTAAGTTCTTTACCGCGTTGGGTGGCTTGGATAAACCCGATATTCAGAACCTACTTACCCTTGCCGCCCAATTGCCTGACCAGGCCTGCAAACAGCCGGTAAAAACCCTCGATTATATGTCGGTCTATGCCTCGGGCTTAGTGAATAAGGTGCGTCAAGCGATTAATCACGCTAACCATTACCAACAACCCCTTAAAGGATTAAAAATTATTGTCGATGCCGGTAATGGCGCGGGGGGCTTTTTTGTAGACAAGGTATTACAGCCACTAGGTGCGGATACGCAAGGTAGCCAATTTTTAGAGCCCAATGGTCGCTTTCCTAATCATGTTCCCAACCCAGAAGATAGTGATGCTATGGCCTCTATTTGTGCGGCTGTGCGCCATCATCAAGCGGATTTAGGCATTATTTTTGATACCGATGTCGATCGCAGTGCCGCCGTTGATGCCACAGGTCAAGCCATCAACCGCAATCGTTTAATTGCGCTGCTGGCCGCGATTTTACTCAAAACGCATCCAGGGGCAACCATTGTTACCGACTCGGTAACCTCAGACGGCTTAACCGATTTTATTGAGCAACAGTTGCAAGGTAAACACCACCGCTTTAAGCGGGGTTACAAAAATGTCATTAATGAAGCCATTCGCTTAAACAAGGAAGGCATTTTGACGCCGCTTGCCATTGAAACATCTGGACACGCGGCCTTAAAAGATAACTATTTTCTAGATGATGGCGCTTATGTCATCACGCTATTATTGATTGAATTAGCCAAAACGAAAATGCAACAAAAAACCCTAGGCTCGCTCATTGAGTCGCTAAAAGAACCCCATGAAGACCAAGAGTTACGCTTTTCCATCAAGGACACAGACTTTAAAACCTATGGCGAACAGGTATTAGCAGCACTAACCCGGTTTGTATCAACCCAAACGGACTGGCAAGCGGTACCTAATAATTATGAAGGTATTCGGGTAGCCTGCCTTGGGGAAAACGAACAGGGCTGGTTTTTGCTCAGATTATCACTGCACGACCCCGTTTTAGCGCTGAACATGGAATCCAATGTGGCAGGCGGGGTTGATATCATACTGGCACGGCTGATGGCGTTTATGGCAGGGTTTAGCGCGTTAGAACTCAAATAGTTTTTCCAAAACGTGTTACCTACAGTTGTAGCTTGTGCTTCACTGGTTATAGTCTGGAACTTGCTCATCCATCATCGGTGGCTGAGGACGCGCACTAGTACCCGGCAATGTCATACTGTCTGTAGTGCCACTAAATGCCGCAGGCATTTCGCCTTCTACGCGGTTATCTAAGCTTGGCATTGAAGGCTCCGCGGGTTTTTTCACTTCACGTGTGTCAACGGCTTTCGCAGCATCAGAACTGGTATCAGAACCGCAACCGACGATCAGTAATGAAGAACCAGAAATGGTAACGGCAAACAAGGCCGCAAATAATTTGTTTAATCGCATCAATCTCTCCCTAAATTGGTTTCAAATCCTAACCTAACATAAAGTGGATTAAGTCGCCATAGTTAAAGTGCGGCTAGGGCTTTTTCGATACGGGCAATCGACACGGTTTGCAGGGTTTTCATCGGTTGAGAAAATAGCGAAATCCGCAGTTCTTCCAATTGCCAGCGCAGGTCAATAAAGCTCGCTGGTGGATGCGCGCCATAACGGTTCGCTAAGTCATGATACTGGTTTAATACCGCAACCATTTGCCGTTGGGTTTGCTGGTCTTTTTGCGGATCTAAATCCAGTTTTTCGAGTCGCACCTCAAGGGCTTTTAAATAACGCGGGATTTGTTTGAGCCAAGTATCCGGTGTGTCCAGCACAAAATTTAAATGCACTAAACCATCTAGTTGGGTTTTGATATCATCCAGCGACGCCAACCAACGCGGATTGACCTTGCCTTTGATCTGTTTTGCCAGCCGTTGATGACCGGTTAAAATCTCAGTTACCAGGCCTGCTAAGGCTTGCGCTTCGGCGACCCAGTTGGCTTTAAGGGTGTCGAGCGCATCATCAAACTGCGCCTGTTGGCGAATCGCTTGCGGCTCAGGCACTAAACGGCGCAAGGCTTTTTCCATAATGTGCTCGGTTAAATGCGCACAGGAGCCATAGGGCGCAAAACACAAGCAGGCCTGCTTAAGGTTGAGGTGTTTTTGCAAATATTTCACCTTGTCTTGCAACGACAGTTTTAACAAGGTCCAAACGCCATAGCCATGATGCTTTTTAGCCTGGCGTTCATCACCACTGCGGGTTAAAAACACCTGCCCCTGCTCGACCAACAGGCCTGGATAGGCTTGTAATTGCTTACCCTGTGATTTGATGGTTTCATGGTCAGCCAGGTTGCCAAAGTGCCATTCGGTCACCGGCTGTTTTTTCTCGCCCCCGCTCTGCTGAATTTTGGCTTCGACCAGATGGTGATAACGCAGTTTCAGCTCGGCCAAATCAGCCGACTCGGCAATCAGCTTGCCCTTGTCATCCAGCAGTTGATACCAAGGTAATAGATGAGCTGGCAAGCTGACCGCATTAAAGTCCTCAACGCCAATTTTATGGTTGGCACCGCGATTCAAGGCCTGCAACAACTGCGGCACAAACTCGCCCTGCTCGGCACTAATCTGTTGCGCGATGCGTTCGGCGACCGCCGGAGCGGGCACAAACTGCTTGCGAAGTTGTTTAGGCAAGGCTTTGATATAGCAGGTAATTTTCTCTTTAATAAACCCAGGCGTCAGCCATTCAAATTGGCTTTCATTCACCAGGTTCAGACCGGCCAATGGAATTTTAAACACTACGCCATCTTGTTGTTTACCCGGTTCAAAACGGTAGTCTAGTTGCAATGGAATCCGTTGACTGAGCTGGATTTGATCGGGAAAATCGCGCTCATACTGGCTGTCTAAATCCTGCTTTAATAAATCCGACTCGGTAAGCAGCAATGCGGCTTGCTGTTTTTTATCGGCTTTTTTCAGCCAGCTTTCTAATGCCGGTTGGTTATAAATGTGTTCCGGAATTCGCGCGGCATAAAAATCCTGCAACACCTGCTGTTCAACCAGCAAGTCGGGGCGACGCAGTTTACTTTCATAGCGTTCGATATTTTCAATCAGCTTGAGATTATGCTGATAAAAAGCCGCGCGAGTATTCAGCTCCTGCTGTGCCAAGGCCCGAATAAAAATGCCACGCGCATCTTTGGGATTAATCGGGCCGTAATTACAGACACGACGACTGACAATCGGTAAGCCATAGAGGGTAATGGATTCATAGGCACCGACCTGACCGGTTTTTTTCTGCCAATGCGGGTCAGCATAACTGCGCTTGATTAAATGCGGCGCACAATCCTCGACCCAATTCACATCAATCTCCGCACTGGTGCGCGCATAGAGTTTTGTGGTTTCAACCATCTCCGCCGACATCAGCCATTTTGGCTTGCGTTTAAACAGCACCGAACTCGGATGAATAAACAGCTTGGTGCCGCGTGCACCCAGGTAACCCTGCGCGTCGTCACGCATCATAATCTGCCCGAGCAGGCCTGCTAATAATGAGCGGTGCACATTAATGCTATGCAAGTCACTGAGTCGTTCGATGGTTTGGCCGTTTTCAGTAACCTCTTCATACAGATGCAGCTCACCGACTTTTAAGCCAATCGACTTGAGGCTGACTTTCAACTGGTGAAATAAATCATGCCATTCGCGTAAACGTAAATACGACAGATAATTGGTTTTACAGAGTTTACGCAGTTTGCTTTGACTCAGATGGCGGGCTTGGTATTCATAAAAGCGCCACAGATTAAGGAAAAACAAAAAGTCCGAACACGGGTCTTCCCATTGCTTGTGTTTGGCACGCGCCGCTTGCATAGTTTGTTCGTTGATGTCGCGAGGGTCTTGGATGCTAATCGCGGCGGCAATAATCAACACCTCGGCTAATACATTGTTTTTTTCCGCCTCCAACACCATTTTGGCAATGCGTGGTTCCAGCGGCAAACGCGCCAAATCGCGTCCAGCGGGGGTGAGGTGTTTTTTATCATCCAGTGCACCAATTTCAATCAGTTGGCGATAACCGTCATTGACCGCTTTTTCTTCCGGCGGCTCAATAAACGGAAAGGTCTGCACCTTGCCGAGTTTCAGCTGGGTCATATTCAATAACACGGAGGATAACGAGGTGCGGTGAATTTCTGGGTCAGTAAAAGCAGACCTGGCGTTAAAGTCATCTTCAGAATATAACCTAATGCAAATACCATCGGCGACACGGCCACAACGCCCTTTGCGCTGATTGGCCGAGGCTTGAGAAATCCGTTCAATCGGCAACCGTTGCACTTTCGAGCGCACGCTATAACGGCTAATGCGAACCAGGCCTGGGTCAATCACATAACGAATGCCCGGCACGGTTAAAGAGGTTTCGGCCACGTTAGTTGAAAGAATAATGCGGCGTTTGGGCGAAGTTTGAAACACCTTGTTTTGCTCGGCCATCGACAAGCGCGCATAGAGCGGAATCACGTCGGTATTTTTTAGATTTTGCTTGCGCAGTGCCTCGGCGGTTTCTTTAATATCACGCTCACCGATTTGAAACACCAACACATCGCCAAACGGATCGTGCGCTGCCAATTCATCCAACGCTTCGATAATGCCATTGGTTAAATCCTGTTCGATGACCGTGCCATCATCCATTGCCACCTGACCCAACGGACGATAACGCACCTCGACCGGATAGGTACGGCCGGAAACTTCAACAATCGGTACCGCAAGACTAGGTTGGCCGGGCTGACCCGGTTGTTTAAAATGTTCGGCAAAGCGCTGGGTATCTATGGTTGCCGAGGTGATAATGACTTTAAGATCTGGGCGCTTAGGCAAAAGCTGTTTCAGTATGCCTAGCAAGAAATCAATATTGACGCTGCGCTCGTGGGCTTCGTCAATAATAATCGTGTCGTATTGACTGAGAAAACGGTCGTTTTGGATTTCTGCCAACAAAATCCCGTCCGTCATCACCTTGATTAAACTGGTTTCATGTACCTGATCGTGAAAACGCACTTGGTAACCCACCAACTCACCCAGACTCGAACCCAATTCTTCGGCTAAACGTTCCGCCACACTACGCGCGGCTAAACGTCGTGGCTGGGTACAACCAATACGCCCCATCACACCGCGTCCGGCTTCTAAACACAATTTGGGGATTTGAGTGGTTTTGCCCGAGCCGGTTTCGCCGGCAATCACCACCACTTGGTGATTTTTGATCAGCTGCAACAGCTCATCACGTCGCCCCACTACTGGCAAGGCGGAATCGTAATCAATGGTCGGCACCAAGGCTTTGCGTGCTTGCACCTTATCTAAAGACCTTTGCAAACGCTCACACCAAGCCAGCCAGGCCTGGTCATTCGCCAAGTCGCGTTTTTGCAAGTCGAGTTGTTGCAAGTCGCGTTTTAAACGAAATTGATCACGGCTTTGCGCTTGCGCAATCAATGAATAAAGCTCGGCTGGGTTTATAGGAAATGAGGACATGGAATTTTTGAGGGTCTCATCATGAATTATAAATTTGGGCAACCACTGACCGATGGGTTAGCAGCTGTTAAGGTGCTTGGAATTAGTCATTAATTGATTTAGATTCGCCCACCACGGCTTTAAGTTTGGCCAGCTCAAAAGTTGTTTGTTCGGTATCCAAGCCCAGTTCTTGCATTTTGCCTGCTAACTGCTCTTTTTCAGCTTTAAGATCAATCAACCCACTGGTGTTTTGCTCCAGCGTATACATTTGGGTCACCCCTAGATGATAAAAACGCAGGATTTTCATGGCTTCTACATCACCCGCTTCCACCTTCTCTTGGAGTTGACGCATCGCATTGGTAATGTGCATTAAGCTACGTTTTAGCTGCCAGCCATACATGGCTTCAGCCATCCACGGCTTGTCTTTAAAAAACTTAGCAGTAATCCAAAACACCAATGCCAAGCCGATTAATGCGCCGATAATTTGCAGGGTTAATGGGTTGTGCGGATTATCAAATAAACTGTAAAACCCGTAGGAGGTGCTAAATCCGACCACAATAAATAACGCCATTATCCGAATAGTCGCATTACGGGTGTTGGTCCGATAGACCTTCGGATCCATATCTTGAATCTGAAACATACCGACTCCTATTCTACTGAAACGACTTCAACCTTGTAATTTAGGCGCTTGCCAGCCAAAGGGTGATTCCCATCTAAAAACACCTTATCGCCAGAAATTTTGGTAATACGGAAGTTAACAATTTCACCGTCAGGATCTTCGGTCTGCACCACGCTCCCTTCAACCAACTCTACTGTATCATCAAAATTTTCAGGCCCAGCAATAACAATTAAATCATCCCGGCCAGTGCCATAAGCCAGCTCTGGTTCAATGGTCGTTTTGCCGACAAAACCCGGCTCCTCGCCATCCATAAAGTCCTCTAAACCTTCAATAATTTCTTCTTCGCCATGGATGTAAACCACTGGTTCCACTTCAAAGGTTGAGTCTAATAACTCCCCTTTTTCGTCCCGTAATTCATAATGAAATGTGACTTTCGCGCCATTTTTGATTCGCATATTGATTCCTTTGTATCCAAAATAATTAAAGTAAGCGTGCTAAAATTAGCGTTATTTTACTCGATTTGGAAACCCCTATGCGCCAGATTATCCTCGACACAGAAACCACCGGTATCGACCCTAAAAAAGGCCACCGCATTATTGAAATTGGTGCGGTGGAAGTGATTGATCGCCGCGTTACCGGTAGCTACTATCATCAGTATATTCATCCAGAACGAGAGGTCGAAAAAGAAGCCATTAACGTGCATGGCATCACCAATGAATTTTTAAAAGACAAACCGGTATTTAGCGCAATTGTTGACGAATTTATGGCATTTGTAACAGGCGCCGAACTAATCATTCACAACGCGCCCTTCGATGTTGGCTTCATTAACCACGAACTCAACCTGTTAAAACCGAATACTCGGGGCATTATTGAAGACTACTGTAAAATCACCGATACCCTTAAAATGGCGCGGCGAATGTATCCCGGTCAACGCGCATCATTAGATGCCTTGTGCAAACGCTTAATGGTTGATAACAGTAACCGCACCCTGCATGGCGCGTTGTTAGATGCCGAAATCTTAGCTGATGTCTATTTATTGATGACCGGCGGCCAAGTTAGCCTTAGCCTTAAAAATCAACAAGACGCCGCTAGCGCAGCCGCACAGACGCGGCTCACAAACCCTGCCGAGGCCCAAACCCAACTACGCATTATCACCCCGTCTGACGAAGAGCTGGCCGCACACCGTGACTATTTGACCCAGCTGGCCAAAGAAACTAATACGGAGATTCGCTGGTAATCCCTAAATCCCCAAGACTTTGATATGACTACCCTGCGCGCTGGCAATCACATCTATCCGCAGTAGCATTTGATCTTTAAGTTCTTGCACATGCGAGAAGATATTAAATTCTCAAGCGCATGCCCCCATTGAAAAGGGCGGAGTTTGATTGATCACCGTTATTTATTATTTCCGCCACGCTTGCCAAAGGCGGGCTGCAGCTATACTCTTTTAAAGCGTTAAAAGTACGCTCTGCATCAGCATCCAACTTCTCAATGATGTAAATCGCGTGTTTTATGTCATGGAGATTTTGATTGTGAATATCATCTAAACGAAACGTTAAGATACTCTTAGGTTTTAATGACTTTGCGATTTGGCAATTACTGATCAGAATGTCTATATAGTCCATCCTTTATCCTTTGTTACTCATCCGATTTATAAGGATTTTGATGCATTGGTCAATATTGCTATCTTGGCGATAATTGGCAGGCGCAACCAAGTTGACCCGACCCTCATCTAACAAGTGGTTTACATGGCAGGCTTGATGTGTTTGGGGGTTGTAAACCGCAATTGAGTGCCCGCCGTAATCCTTAAGCAATCGCATGGACGGAATATCGGTTTCGCCATCTCCGATAAACACCATATTGGTAAAAGGCACAGGGCGTTCTTCGGGTGGTACGTACTTGTTTATTTTGGAGTTGTCATAGACTTCCAAACTACCTTTACTAATGCGAAATAAGTATTGTGTTTTCGTGGTGTAATTAACGGCAAGCGCAGGCCAAATTGCGACATCATGGTGGTCGTACATAAAACCGGAGGCATAGATTTTGGTGAAGTACTTGGCTATCGGCGTACCGGCAATCATTTCGCGCAAACCCGATGACACGATAAAATGCTGCACTTCAATGCCCCGCGCTTTGCCATAGGCATTGATGCGCTCAAACCAGTCCTCTACCCCTTCAAAAAACCGAATCTTGGCACCAAATTTTTCAAAATCGGCTTTACGAATTTGAACACGCTTATATTGCGCCTCATGCACCATCAACTGCATATAGGCCAATATTTGGTCTGCTTCCTGTTGTTTCGCCAGCTCACCCGCTTGCTGCCAAAAACTTGGCACATCCACACCCAATGCTGGAATAAAGTCATACTCCTGCATATTGCCGGGCGCTAAAGTGCCATCAAAGTCATACACGATTACAAAGGGTTTAGTCATTCCAAGCATCCTCTAGGCGTTGCTTCAAGCGTGCTATAAAAGCCCGCTCAGCGCATATTAAATCAGCAATTTGATTTTCTGATTTACCTGTTTCTACCACATCCGAACTATTTAATGTTTGCGGTATTTCAATACCATCAACACAAAACCAGGCCTGGTGCTCATTAAGCAGTTGGGATGAAAAACACTTGTTGGAATCATACGGTTTTGACAAAGGGTAAAGCAAGCCGCCGCCGATAAACTCAATGCCAGGTTGTGATTGGTAGTAGCTCATATAAGTATGGATTTGAAAAAAGTCCGACCGATCAACATCACCCATGCCGTTTTGATTCGTACCTTTATAGTTCATACGTTTGTATTTAGTATCAAAAACCGCCACCTTATTGCCCTTTCGCATCACAATGTCGGGAATAATATGGCGTGAATAAAACTGGTTTTTATACAGCTTAATTTTGGGTGAATCGACCGACCAATCGGGGAAGTTTTTTTGCAATAGTGATTTAACATACAGCTCAAAGAGTTCAGCTACATTCACTAAAAATCCATAACTTTTTGATTTTTCGCTTCTTGCTGGCTTAACTGATTGCTGTTCTATTATCAGCTTAGCCAAGCTTAATACTTGCTTGTAAGGGGCAAAGATTGGATTACTCAACGCCTTTGAGCTCAATGCATTGGCCATGGTTTCTTTTTGCAATTTTTTCGGATTAAGCTGGCGCAATGCTGTTGATACATGGCGAATATTTTGTGCCGCTTGCTTGTATTCATTAAACACCCGCTTTACAGCAATATTCAAGACAGAAATGATGGCTTCATCCACCGCCCGCACTCGCTGCTGAGAAGATAGCTTACCCTTGTAGGGCATATCACGCTTAATCATGCCCGCTATATAAACCCTACCTTTTAAGCCGGCTTCATGATGGTGTTTAATCTGATAAACCTTCGGCAGCCCAAGTAAAAAAGCTTTTTCCAGCTTTTGGATAAACAGGGTATAGAGTAAAAATCGCGCATAGTCGATTGGTGTGGTTTGAGCGCCATCAATATCCGCCAAGTAAACATTATTCACAGCCTGTAACATACGCTGTAAAAATGGTTCTGAAAACCGAGATTTAATCTCGATTGAATGACCCTTGGTTTGTATATAACCGACATAATTTCCTGATTGAATATGCCAGTTAGGCTCTTGCTCTTGAGACGGTATCGCTTTTTGGCGAATTGATAAAATCAAATCGTCATCGTCATATTTATCTTCATTCTGCCTGAATGATAATAGACGACAATTTGGCAGTTGGCGAAATGTGCCAACGTCCAAAAAAAAGTCCAATTTTTTTTGTGCCGATGATTTAAATCCATCGGGATTGGACATACCGGAAAGAAAATTATCGACAACTGATAGCGTTGCCATTATTAACCCTCGCCTACAAATTTACTTCTTGCCTCTTTTAACTTTTGGGCAATATCTTTGGCGGAAAATTCTGAGCGCAAATATTCTTCAATTAATGGTGACAAATGACGATCGAATAATTTTTCTTTTGCAGCCTTCGTTACTTGCTCCCCCTTCCCCTTAACCTCAACCTTCATAAAATAGGCATGACCTATCTCATAAGAACGCCCCAACTCCAAGTCGTCAGCAATAAATTTGTTTAACTTTTTACAGGAGTCTATATATCTCTCGGTATCGATGTTTTTTAGTTCTTCGCACTCAGCAAGTACATCCTCATCGAAACCTTTATAAATCCAAGTGAATCGCCGACGTAAGGCAAAATCGAAGGTATCCACACTCCGGTCAATATCATTCATCGTGCCAATAAAAACAATGTTCGATGGGATACCAAACAGATGACTCCCTGATTTATCGGTGTAAACCGCATCATCGGGGCTTTCAATAAGATAGCTGTTTTGGGTAGAAAGGGTTAAGCCTTTAATCAAATGACCTTGTTCATCAAAATCGATACGCTTATCGTCTTCTAAACAAGACAAAACCTCACCAAATACAGCGGATAAATCGGCTCGATTGACTTCATCAACGATGAAGTAATATTTTGGCGGCTCAGTTTTTTGATTTTTTGATGCCTTTCTAAATTCAATAAGTGCTTTGGTGGCTTTAATACAAAACGCTTTAAATACCCCGTTTCTCAACTTTAACTCAACATTGTTGCCCGCTAACTTAGGCTTTAGCCCGTCAATGAAGTCCTCATAGCTAAAACTTGGATGAAATTGAACCATTTCATAACAACCACCTTCAACGGCTATTTTCTGCTTAACACTTTCAACCACAGAAAAGGTTTTACCTGTGCCTGGCGCACCATAAAAAATAGTGTTTTTAGCGAAAGGAACTTGGTTTCCAAAGTAGTGCCATAAAAATGCACCTAACTTCTGTGTATGTGTAAAGTCAAGTTTTTCGATTTCTAAAATTTCTTTTAATTTATTTAAAATGGGAACTGTGATTTTTATCTTATCCAACCGTTCTTCAACATCCTGTTTAAGTGTTGTACTAGAGTCACTAGATTGCTCATCTAAAAACTGTGCAATCGAAAGGATTACATCTTTACTATATATTGGAAGTAACTGATCGGGATTATAAAGATAAGCTACCTTTCGGCAGAAACTTATCTGAAGATCGCCCTTATCGAAACTTTCTAAATCTTCACTCTTTGAAAGGGATACCAATTTAGGTTTAATTTGATCATTAAAATACTCCTCCGCTTCTTTTTGTTTGAGAAACTTGTCTTTAGGTTCATTTTTTATAGTTACGCTACGATACCCCGATTCTGCTTTATTTTGCCACTCTTTGGGATTACTCTTAAACACTTTCGGAGTATTTTCGTGATTAACTTTATAAACCCCATAAGCATATGAACTTGCTGTTCGGAATTTTCCACACTTATCTGTTCCCCTCTCAATCCACCAAGTTAAATATTTAGTATCATCACTTTCAGACAAAATGTTTGTATACTTTTCCAAAGTCAAATTTTCTAAATTTTCTTTTTTAAATTCTGCTATTGCTTTAAATTCATTAAATTGTTCACAACTGTCTTGAATATTTTTAAACTGTTCGTACAATTCTTTTATATTAGTCATTTTCTATTTTCCTAAATCTTATGTAAACTTTGATAAATCCTCACCATCGCCAAGGTATCCAATCGGCAATAGTCCAATAGGGCTTGGCGGATAGTGTCACGGTGATCCGGGTCCTTTAAACGACTCAGATTAGCAAAAGCATCCATCGCCATACCGCCGTTTTGGATGTCGAGTTGTTTGTAGTCGAGTTCTGGATCGTTGGGGAACATCGCTGGCAATAGCGATTTAATCGAGAAACTGCCGTTAAAATCCGGGTGGTAATAACCAAGGTTTCTAAACGGTACAATCAGGTCTTTAAAACGCGGAATCAGCTCTAGCAGGCCTGGTTTATAGTCTTTAAAATCGCGCGCTAGCTCTTTAATTCGACTGATTTCAAAGCTTTGGTTAAACGCGATAATACTGCCCTGCTCACCTAAGTCTTGAATCATTTGTACCACCAGGTCTGGTCGTGGGTCACTAAATTCATCACCAAGATATTCTTTATGGATTAGCTCACCATTTTCGTGCAGGATATGCAGTGAATATTGAAATGGCATTTGCATAAAGGGCTTTTGACCGTCAAAACGGGGAATAGCCTCCATAAAGGTTTCAAAGTCAAAAAAGTGTAGCGGATAAGTTAAATCGTCCACAAAGTCCTTGACGATCTGCGGCTGAATTAATGGCTGACCGCTACTAGCAGTTTCAACTTGAATGCGTTGCACCGAACTAAGTGGTTCGGTGGATGGGATGTCGGTATACTGCACAATACCTCGATGGTATAAATCAAACTTTTTCGCCGCGTTCATGCGATAAAGGTTAAACACGGAAACGTCTGGCACGTCTTGCCAGCAATGGCTTTTAAAGTCGCAACTATGTGGATCATCGCAATGAGTGCCAATTAAAATTTGCGGTTCATCGGCTTTTAACATGGCCTCCATTTCCGCTAGATATTCGGGCACGCCATCCACTAATGTCAGCACGTTCGCGGTAATGTCATCTATCGTAAAAAGTTGCTGAATATCCAACTCGCCTTGTCGAATGTATTGATTGTTAAGGTGAACGATATGAATACGCCCAAGCGTTAAAACCTCTGACAGCGCAACCCATTGCACAGCGGCATCGTTATAGTGATAACCTTTAACACTAGTCGAGGATTTAACTTCATACACATCCCAAACATCGCCGTTTTTAACCAGAATATCAGCCATCGCAAAAATGCCATTTTGCTTGAAGGCCGCTTCATAGATCACCTCAACACCATCCGCTATTAGTTGGCGAGTTTGTTCAATCATGTCATCAAAGCTCTGCGGGTCGAACTTAATCTCAACCCCACCGGGAAAAAGCTGGCAAGCTAAATCGCCGACTGTATTACCTGTATCAAATAAGGCTTGTTCTTCTGCATCGGGTTTTGCTCGCAATTCAGGACGATGTTTTAATAACCAAAGGGACTTATGGCATTGTAAACCGCGAATATATTGAGATTTTGAGAGCATCAGAGCATCCTTTTTTGTACTAACTTTGTAAATCACCCATACGGATTGATTATTGCTCTGCTCATAAGCGGCAATCGTGGTCAATCAGGGTAATGCACGGGCACCCCCGTACAACTGGAGAGATTATCTAACAACGGGATAAGTCAACGCACCAAAATCAACATTACCCGCATCGAGCATAATATCAATCATTAAGGGGACAAAAAGCTGCATGAGCTGACGTCCGTCTTTTACTTGCTGTCGATTAACCTCAGAATTCCAAGTGGCGCCCCCGTGTATCAATTGATTGCGCAATACATACAGGCGATCAAAGACAATTGATAACACCGCTGGAGTATCATTTTGCATGAGCTTAATCAATGCATCTCTTTTACTGGACTCAAATCTTTTTTTCCATTCCTCCGAACTATCATGCTCGCGTAGCGCTTTCCAAAAGGGCTCAAAAATAAACTTATTTTCGATTAAGGTTCGCACCTGGTTTGAGAAGGATTTGAAGAAAAGTTGATAAATACGATGCGAGCTATCAAGCGTCACAAGTTTGTTAAAAAACTTGTTTAAACTCTCGCGCTCACTACGCTGATGCCCTAGCTCTTCGGCATAGGCTGCATTAAAAGCGATCCAAAGAAAAATGAACTGAGCATCATCGTCATCAGTTTCTTGCTCCGATCGAGCCAACCACTTCAAAGCACGATGAAGCCGAATATTGGTAGTCTCCGGTAGCCTTTCTTGCTGTGCTTTATGTTTTCGTTTTAGCTCTGCATATTCCATTGTATTAATCCAAGGCAAGAGATTTATTGTTTAATTTAGTCTAACACTAGCGCATTAGACTTAACACTATCAAGTAATCACATTGCCTTATTTAATAGTCGAAAATTTGCCCAGCTTATTCCTAACTTTAATTTACAGGCTTATATTGATGACGGTTATTTTGGCTGTCTTATAGATAAAAAATAAGACCATAACAGTCAGAATTTCAATGACGCCAGAAACCGTTGCGCACTTTGAAAAAACGGTCACTAATACCAAAAAACTTCGTTGCTGGAAAGGTAGCTTTAGTCACGAAATGATCGTTCTACTTCTAAAAAACTTATCCAAGGTGACAAAAACGATATTATGAATACGACACACCGTGTCGCGACGTATGGCTAGTTTGCTAGTAAATATAAAATATAACTCTAAAATAATTACTTAACAAATCGCAAACACACCAAAAAGGCTAAGTAACATGTCTACTAAAACTACACTCGCATCCTTTAACGCTTTCGCGCAATACATTCAATCGCTTTCCAGCGGCATAATTCAGACTCTTGAAGAGTCAATTTTTGGTCTAAACCTAAACCACAATTTCATAAATTATCGCGATCTGCAGGTCAAACCGTTCATTGAACATGATATTGACGGCTCAATTTCTGCTATCCTCATTGAGCTAAATTTTGTTGCCGACAAATACATTGATGAAACACTTGATGATGTATTAACTGAAGATTTTGGCGATATTTTAGAATCTACAATCGATTTAAATGAACCTGCTATAAAACAGCTGTGCAAAGAGCTGGAAGACGACGATTTGTTCGCCTGGGTACAACCTATTATTTTCGTAAGCTACGAAACCTAACACTATTGCATAGTGTGCTCCTGTGTGTTGTTTTGGCCTCTTATGAGGCCTTTTTTATTCTTAAACTTTTATCTTCAAACTCTTTAATTCGCTTAATGTCGGATGTTTCCAGACCTGAATATTTTGATTTCCACTTGTATTTAATCGCGCATCCGATTCTTTAAAGATGACGATGAATTGGGTTTCAGTAAATCGTGATTTTTGACCGCTTATCGCTGTCTCATTTTAGGGGAAGTGGACAGGCCATCATGGTTTTATCATTACTAAAATCCAAATCATCCACAATAACCTCCTCGTATCCTATAGACCGTGACCATCACCCTGCTCGTATGCCGCAATCGCAGCCAATAGTCGATCCAGCGTTTGTTTGAGTCGGTCATAACCGGAGCTGGGGTGGTTATCTTCCGTCAAATACGTTCGCTTGTTGATTTCCACCATAATCGTTTCAAACCCTGGGTCTTGTATCGGCTCGACCGCATAGGCATAGGGGAAATTAATCGCAACGCTGTATCCTGCCTCACGCAAAATCTGTTCTGTTAAAGTGATCAAAGCCGGTGATGTGGTCGTTTCATTAGTACCGATGTTAATATCCGGTAGCACCTCTTCCGGCTCGCTTACTTGGTGATGGCTAAAACTATGGCAATCGATCAGCACACACTGCCCTTGCTTATACAGCTGTGACCAGCAGGCCTGCTGCAAGCGTCGATGCCATTGCTGATAGAGGTCATAAACGTGAGCAACAGCCTCCTCGTTGCGCGCTCGATACACTTGCCCCCAGGGAGTTTGGGTATAAAAAATCCCCATACCTTTGGCTTCTAGGGGGTCATCGGCGAGGCGCTCCATATCGGCATAAAACCGGGAATACGGAAACACAAATCGTTGCGCACCCGCGTGCTCAAATAACTCATCGGTAAACCAGTCGGTATGCCGCTCTAAATGCAACACGGGTAAATCAGGGTAATGCACGGGCATCGCTGTACTGCTGTGCGGAATGTGTAAAATCATTCTGGCTCCTTCTGATGCTCTTGAACCACGCTAGCACAGTCAAAAACCCTAACGCTGCCGTCCACATGATGATAGTGATAGCTCATAATCTTGCCCCAAAACGCCAGCACCCCGGCGTGCTCTTTATAGTGCGCTGCAATGCGTTGTTGCAGATTGGGTATCATCACTTGACTATCGGGGTGAAAATCCTCAAAAGCCACTTCAAATTTGCGTTGTGCATTGAGCATGGCCAAAGCAAACAAGGGCGGTCGATGTTGAGGTGTCACCACATAATCGGTTGTCACCATTACATAGGGCGTGGATTGCTTATAGGCTTTTATACCTCGATCGATCCAATCCAACACGTCATTCACCAACTGGGACGACATGCCTAGTGGTTTTACCAGTGCTAACAGCAAACCACGACTGCCCATGGTCAAATCGTAATGACCTTTTACCAAACCCAAATAGGGTTGATCGAGGATATAGCTATTGAGATGCGTGGATAGGATGGCTGGTTGTTGGTAACCGAGCTTTTTCGCCAAATGGGCTAAATCCGTTTGAGCGAGTGCCGCTTTTAATGCGGCATTAAGCTCAGCGACACCCTGATAATCATGGCGCCAATTCGCCGGACTTGTTTGTGAAACAGCTGTGGATTCAATCAATGGCATACAGGCTAGGTCCTTTATCCGTGAGTCGGATTACGATCATGTTTGATAGTTATACACGGACCCGCGTTTTTGGAATAGGCTTAACCCGTTATGTTGCGACAGAGAATGTCGGATTAGTTGCAATCCAATAGCAGTTGATCAATGGTGAGCATTTCCACATCCTCCAATCCTGCAAGCGGTTCGCTATCAAAGGTAATCAACTTGCACTGTTCATTCGTTTGCCTAAAGTGTTTAAACGCATTTAACTCACGTTGCCGAGTTTTATCGTTATCGATTTCATAAGCCACTTGGTACAGCGTTTGTTGGCTGTAAAAATCGACTTCAACCTGGTCTTTGCGGTAACACAAATTTGGATCGCGCTGACAGAGGTAACAAAAAACCAAATTCTCCAGTGCTTGACCAAATCCCGGACTCTGTTTAGGCGCAACCTGCAAAAAACCGTTATCAAGCGTATAGAGTTTTTTCATCGATTTAATACGCTCTTTGGGCTTGTTGTGAAAGTTGTCGATGCGCTGAAACAAAAACACATCTTCAAAATAGCCAATGTATTCTTTGATGCTTTTATCACTCATCTCAAACGTCTGCGCCAGCGTTGTGTAGTTCAACACATGGGTGGTTTGGCTCAGCAGATAATAAAACAACCGCTCCACCACTTCGGCTTGGCGGATTTTAAAGCGCGGCACTATGTCACGGTAAATGATGTTTTTGGCATAACTGTTGAGTAGGTCTTTTTTAATAATCGGGTCGGCTATTTCCATCACTTCAAAAAAGCCACCCCATTGCAAATAGTCTTGTTTTGCAATCGCAATCTGAATGCGATTATTTAAACGCTCAATTTCATTGGCATGGGCAATGCCTTTGTAATGCAAAAACTCGCTGAACGAGAAGGTATTAAGGTGAATGGTCAGTGTTCGTCCCGTCAACAGCGTGTTGATTTCAGACGACAGCATCGAGGAGTTAGAACCGGTGATAATGAACTTAATATCCGCCGTTTCATATTTGGACTTGATAAACACCTGCCAGTTGTCAAAAAACTGGATTTCATCAAAAATCACCACTATTCGACCGATCGGATTACATAGGGTCAGATAGGTATCCAGTACTTTTTGTAGATAACTTGGGTCATGGCGATACTCTAAAAACAGAGGCTGTTCAAGATTAACGAACAGAATATTGGTCGGGTTCATGCCCTCGTCAATCAAATGCTTAATCGCCATTTTCGCCAAAGTGCTTTTGCCACAACGTCGAATACCGGTAATGGTAATAACCTGCTTCAAAGGCAAATAACTCACCAGCTTGCTAAAGGCTTCACGATAAGCATAGGTTTTAGGTGGATTTGACCAATGCGGATTCTGCTCAACCAATAGCTCTTTCATGCGTAGTTCCGTGTTTTATATAACTATATAGAAGTATAGTTCTTAATTTTTGAAAATCAAGCCATAAAACCAAGCATCCCTTCTTTCTAAGCCGAATGGCGTTGTTTAAGTTCGGTTAAAAACCCAATGCCCACCGATTTTTGATAACCGGGTTTAAAGCGGCACTCCTCTTCTAATGCTTCAAACACCAGACCTGGTTCTAGGTCTTGATAACCCAAACTCAACTTGCGTTTCACCGCCGCGAAGTCACCCGGGGTTAAGATTTGCAACTGAGCAAGCTGAGCTTTTAAGGCACAACGGGCATGACTATCTAACGGATGCTCAGCCAATAACTGCTCAAACAAACACCAGGCCTGGTCAGCCTTCAAGGGTTTAAACTCCAATTTGACATCAAAGCGGCGCATCGCTGCGGCATCTAAATCTTTTATTAAGTTGGTCGAGGCGATAAACACACCCTCAAACGCTTCCATTTGAGTCAGCATTTCATTCACTTGGGTCACCTCCCAACTGCGATGGGCTTTTTCACGCGACTGCAAAAAACTATCCGCCTCATCTATTTGCAACACCGCACCCTCTTTTTTCGCTTCCTTAAACGCCGCAGCGATGTTTTGCTCGGCCTCTCCTACATAGGGTGATAACAAGTCCGAGGCTCGTTTGATAATCAGCGGTTTATCCAGCTGTTCCGCAATGTAATGCCCAAACGCGGTTTTGCCCGTACCCGGCAGACCATATAAACACAAGCGCCCTTGTTGTCGAGTTTGAATCCCAGCGACTAAGCGGTTTAAATCGAGATCGGTGTTTAGATAGTCCAACGAATAACTTAAGCTATTGCACGATGAGTTGATCAGCAATTCGGACTTGCCTTGTGCTTGCAAGGTGGCATTGATCAGCTTTTCAATCTTGCGCTCTAGCAACAAAGGTTCGGCATCGGCCGGATGCACACATTTGGCGACCTTCACCGCCCGTTCGATTACTGCTGGCACCAGGCTTTGTTGTTTAGCCAGTTTGTTGATCCACGCCTCGCGCACCGGCAAGCCTTTGAGCAGGTTTTGCAAAATAGTTTTGCGCACCAAGGCGGGCGGGCTATTAATCTCCACCACCATATCAAAACGGCGCAAGTAGGCTTTATCAATCTGCTTAATCGAATTGGTGATCCAAAAGGTGGGCACCGGATTGGTTTCGAGCAGTTTGTTCACCCCCGCCTTGTTCATATTTTGGGCGCGAGCTGGCAGTAACCAGGCGAAGGCGTCATTAGGAAAGACATCTTCAACTTCATCAAACAACACGCAGGCATCCTGTTGGGTTGCGAGTGCGGCCTGGGCGAGTTTGTACACGGACACCCGTTTTGACCCGACAAGCTCATCGCCATCGATATCCTCATGGTTCACTTCATAAAGCGTGCGATTAAGTGCAGAAACCACCGCCTTAACCCATTGCGTCTTACCTGTGCCAGGTTCGCCATACACCAACACATTCACCCCCGGTTGACCTTTTTGGCTAGTGAGATAGCCCACTAAGGTGTCCGATACCTCGGCGAGATGCGGGTAATCGGAGAGGCTCAGCTCGGCGTTGGCACAACTGCCAAAGTAGCGACTTAATAAAGCCATCGGTTGTTGACGTTCACTAATCATCAGCTCGGCAAAGCCATCTAACAGCTCCAATCTGCGAGACACTTCACCGCCGTTATGCTTATCCATCCGCATTAATCCCGAACGGTGCAAACGCCCTTGTTTTGAGATGGCTTGATGCGCCTCTTGGGTATCACAGTTGAGTATCCGCGCGAGTATTTGAATATACTGGCGACCATTGACATCACCGAGTAATTCAAAAAAACTTTCCAAGGATTTTTCGCTGTTAATCAGCGTATAAAACCCTAACAACTGGACTTCAATGGCGTTTAAATCCAACAACTTTGCCATCGCGCGCAGGTTATCGCCCAGAACCCCAATCCAAGTCGGCTGTGCGGACTCTAAACCTTCTAACCACTGACGCGCGGGTTTTTCAACCAAACGCAAGCCATCAACCAATTGCAAATCATCAATCTCAGTAAGCTGGTCTATCTGCTGACGTTGAAATCCAATCAAGATCAACATACGTGACAATGGCATTTCACGATAGCGTTCAACATTGAGCATCGCCCGATAACAACGCGCGTCGGTTAAAACTCGAACACACCACAGCGCCATTAAAGCCGCTTGATCTTCACTGTCTAACAAGTGGTCAGATACTTGTGCGGGTACCAGACTTGGTAAGGCTGTTTCTAATAGGGATAGTAAGGCATTAGGACTGGTGCGCGGCATGAAACGTCTCCTTTGAACAATGGAAGACGTAATATAAAGCAAAGCCAGGCCTGCTCCTAGCGAGAACAGGCCTGGTAGCGACAGGATTTGTCAGGGTATATTTTTAAGATAAATCGAAAAAATGACAGAAAAAATCAGTTATTTACCACCATTTTCCCAAAAAACTACCGAAGACCAGCTTGATTCTTCGAAACAAGCCTTCCATCAATAAAAAAAGCAATTAAATTTGATCCATCTGGATTCACCCAAGAATAAAAAACATGGTCAGAAGTAAGCAATTCGCTGGATAGGCTACTGCGTGAAATCTCATCTCCTTCAATTCCGATAAGGCTTACAACATCTTGATAGGTCATACTGTCATAAATATCAAGATAGTTTTGTAATGTAACAACAGGCTCATTTATTGTATGTGGTGAGTAAATGTATGTCGCTTGGGATTTTTCGTGTTCATAATTGTAAATTTTTGAAAATAAGTAAAAACTTCCAAATACGAAAAATAAATATATAAAAATCCAAAAAAAGTATTTATAAAAATTTATTTTTTTCTTATGAACGGAATATATAACAAATGTCTCCGAAATTTTGTCATGAAGCCCTTGCTTTTTTTGAGAAAAAGCAATCATAAAATAACCAGCCCCAAGAAATATTATAGAGATAATTTCAGAAAAAAACCTTTGCATTGCAATAAAATAAGAAATTCTTTCGTTATTACTATCAACAACTTGTAAACCAAAAATTTTCTTGCCTAAAGTTGCCTTATGATTAGATGAGTTCATTATTGATGTATATAACAATAAAACAGCAAAAATAATAAAAATATCGGAAATCTTACCGTAAAAATCATCAATATCACGAGAGAAAAATGAAGAAAAAATTAAAGATATTATTAATAAAGGAAAGACAATGACGCTATCAATTAACCTAGCTAGAAAACGAACCCAAAAACCAGCATACTTTATTTGATTCTCATCTACAGCAACATCCAATTTGTTAAATTCTGGTAGCTTACTTACAACAATTGTATTAGAAAAAATATCATGAAGTCCCTGCTTTTTTCTTGTAAAAAGAATTAAAAAAACTCCAATAAAAAAAATAGTGATTGATAAAATCTTACCTAAAAATCTCCCACCTGCTCTTAAATAACTTATCCTACGACCTTCAATATCTGAAACTTTCAATCTAAAGATTTGCTTCCCAAATGTTGCTTGCTTTTTTGAACTCTCTAGTTGAGCAAAATATGTGTAAGGAACCAAAAAAATAAACAAAAATAATTTTATTCCCTGATAAATATCTTTCTCATAAAAAAACGCTATCCTCTCTAAAATAAATAATAATAAAAAAATTAACAAAAGGACAATAATTAAATCGACAAAAAAAGCTTTTGCACGCAAAAACAAACCTGCAGTTTTAAATTTATTGAAAAACTCTACATCAACTACTTCTACTTCTTTTATTTTTACTTGCCTTTCAAAAGGGTTATTCATAAATAGAACTCTCTTATTTTATTTAGCAAAAGATAAAAATTTTTAAAAAAATTTCATATTTAATAAAACAATAAAAATGGACCTGAGTGACCCTTTAGTTTAAAATAAAATCACATGCATGTGATAATACAGCACTAAACACTAAGTCTACTGTGTCTAGTGTAATCGCACTTGCCACTAACAAGCGGATATCAATTAAACATAAACCATCAATTAACTGAATATCGTTAAGCTTGTACAGAAGTTCAACCAGCGTGCGCTAAAACTCAAACATACCCCTAATAAAATCAAGGTTGGAAGCGATAGCTAGTGCAATAAAAGGACACTCTTCCTAATATAGCTATAATTTATATGATAGAAATAGAACAACTTAATAGCTTAACTATAGGTGACCATCTTGGTAAGAATAAACTTCATAAACATATTCTCGTAAAACTTCATACTGCTGAACATATTCACTGGATAATTTATCGGAAATTTCTAATGAATCTAACCAATCTTTTTGCCATGAACTTGCTCTTCTAATAACGAATTTGCTTTCGATTGATTCATAAACTTCTTCTTTAAGCACAAAAACATAATCATTTAAAAATGTTGAAGTTAATAAAAATTCATCTAGAGTATATGATAAATAATCAGGAAGCTCCTGATTTGACCAAACATCCAAATTTTTAGTTAAATAAATTGATAATATTTTTTGTTGCTGTAACTTAATGTACATTAGTGATCGTGAATTTAGCGCTTCAGTATAAAGTGCTTTGTCTTTTGAAACATCCTTATCGTAAACAATTGCATATATGTCCAGAAAATACTTGTAAGATAAACTCTCAGATATTATTCGATAAAATATTCTATCTAAAAAAATTGACAAAACTAAGGGCTTAAAACCGTCTTCTATAATTTTAAAGTTATTTACAAAGAAACTTACTGTTTCTTCCATTTCAAGGCCTCCGTCATAAAGGCTTGAAATGGAGTAAATGGAATTCACGACCTCATTATTTTCGTTTATTGAACGATACTTTCTTGTAAAATCAAGCGCTCGTATATAATCATTATTTATAAAATATAACTTCGCAAGCAAGGTCATTTCTTTATCATCAAGCCCAACATGATTCTCCTTTACTTCTAACCTTTCAATGCTGTATTTAAAAAGACTTGAGGAAATATCAACTACACCTCTTTCATCTTTAATTGAATCAAGATCAGTAATTATTTGCTCATACAAATTACTGCCTGATCTATTAACAGGGATTGGGAAGTTAATCATATCTTGACTTGCTTTCTGAAAAGAGCTGTATGAATATGAGTCAGACACTTTTGAATAAGTATAATCAAACACAACTTCAGTACTAAAAACAAAAGCAGCGGACAAAACAGCAACTCCGCCTACAATACCAAAACCACCAGATGCTATTGATCCACCACCAAGAAAGGCCAAACCAGCATTAGCTGCGGCTGCCCCGTTCAAACCCATCATCGCACCAATTTTCGCACCTATGCCGGCTACAATAGGTGAAACAGTGCCTCCAGTATAAAAAATAAGTGCTGCTGCAGCTGCTGCAAATATAGCTCCCACTAATAGAGCTGCAACTAAATTAAATGATGAGTCAGGTTTATACAAGTCTACAAATTGAATATCCGCATAAACAGTATTTGGGACAACTATACATAGCAACATGAATATATATATTTTATTTTTCATTGTTACCTTACTACTTTAGATGAACAATATTGTGCATTACGTTATCAACACCTTTGTCGCCAAAAACAAGATGTACATTATTAAATCTAGCTGCTTCTTCTATACTTCTCAAATATCTTGGGCTTGATGGTTTATGTGTCATATAAAATATTTTCACTGTATCTGAAGTATTTAAACTTTGTTGGAAAAATTTTAATGTCTCCATATCAGGGCGTACAATAGTGTCTAGATTAGGAGGTGCTGCACGAGCATAATCTTTCACTTCCAACAGATAAGTTTTGTTATTTTTTGTTAGGATTAAATCAATATCTGTAACATTTTTATTAGGATCACCTCTAAAAGACTTTCCTATCGCTTGAACATTAAAGCCATTTTTTTTGGCTTCATTTGCAAGTCTAATCTCTGCTAAATGACCTTTTGACTGATTAAAACTTGCACCTGCAACTTTTCTTAAAGCAGTTGCAAAACCCTCGACACCTTTCAAGTTGTCATATAACTCTTGCGCCTCCCGCTTGCTCAGATGATTTGATTTTTGAAGAACTATGATCTCAATAAACAAACGCTCTCGCTCAGAGTTACTTAATTGCAAAGCCCCTATTCTTTTTGCAGCTACCTCAGCATAGCTTTCGCCATTTAGATATAGTGGCCTAGCTGGGTTTTTTAGCTCTGCAGCTAGTCGCTTTATTTCACTTTTACTAAGTAAAACCTCAGTGTTTTTAGATATAAATGGAATAACGGACTTAGTGGCGCTTTCACCTAGATCCCTAACTAAAGCCCCTCCAAAAGATACTGCTTGAGAAGAGTAAAACGCTAAAAGGATAAAAAGAACTTTTAACATAAAAAACCTTTTGTTATATTTTATAAAAAACTTTAAAACATGTAATTTTGCTATTGAAAATCATTAATTAAGCCATACAGTTTAACTTTAAGTTTAAAGGCCATTGGTTAAACTTAAATGCTTAATTACTTAACCAATACCTGCTTTGTTTGACTCAACTCTCATCCGACAGCATTTAACCCGTTTTTTCAATTATTTCATTCATTTATAATCCTTTCTTTTTTTGATTCCCGCTAGGGCTTAACAGCAGACACCGTCAAATACCGCCAAATACCCTTAATTAGTCGTATTGGATAATTTATTCATTTACTATAAACCACTAGATAAAATTGCGCCATTATACCCAACTATAATTAACTTTTTAAGATAATACTTGCACCTATTATTGATCAAGTAATTTCATTTAATAATTACGTTTTAGGGTATCGCTACACGGTTTTTGCGCAATATACCGCTGTTTTTATCATGGGTAAATTAATAACCTTCATCATAGCGACAGGATTTGTCAGATCTAAACACCCAACCAATTTTGTTGGACGTAAGCTTCTATCTTTAACCAGGCCTGGCTTGCGGGCTCAAAATAAACCTGGTCGTAGCTTTTTTCGTTAATATTATCCGAAGGTGCCAGATTGTTTAACACCTTAGTGCCGCAGGCCTGCGCCAGATGCTCATCAATCGGTACCACATTGCCCTGAGTGCCGCTGACAATAACGATCGAATCGGGATGATAAATACCACTCAGCGCCGATGGCAGATGCAAGTAGTTGGGTGCTCGCCCGCCAAAAAATACGATATTGGGTTTGATGGTGTCTTTATGCCCACAGTAGCAGCAGGCCTGCTGAGGATTAAAGGGTTGATAGCCAATATCCCAAACCTTTTCGCACTGCGTACAATGCATTTGGGTTAACAAACCATGTAGGTGCAATACATCACTGACCCCGGCTCGCTCCAGCAGATTGTCGACATTTTGGGTAATCACCACCGCATCCTGCCCTAATTGCTGTTGCAAACGGGCGATGGCGTGATGCGCGGGATTAGGTTCAGCCCGCTCAAGCTGGCTACGCAAATCGTTATAAAAGGCGTGCACCTTTGCATAATTGGCTTGCCAGGTTGCCTCATTGCACACCTCACTTATCGGATGATTGTTCCACAGCCCCACTTGACCCGTGGCATGGTCACTCCGAAAGGTAGATAATCCCGACTCTGCCGATAAACCCGCACCGGTAAAAATAATCACTTTTGGGTCATGGTGTGCCACCAGGTCGGGTTCGTCGGGAATGTAATCCAATAGGTTCATGTTAGTTTTGGCTATCCAAGCATTTAATTAAGCGCATAGATTACAAGCCTATTTGACAAATGACGAGTGGATTGGTTAATCTAATCGACAGAAATTGTCGCAATCCTTCATTGCCATTTAATATCGGATTCAAAAAAGAGCCCCCCCCTATGAACGATGCTTGCCTTCGCCGTATTCAAACCCTTCGACTGCTACCCAAAGCGCCGGCACGCATTAGTGTTACGCGGATTCATGAGGCTTTAGTTGGCCAAGGTTTTGACATTGATAAACGCTCCATTCAGCGCGATCTCAACACCCTCTCAACCCTGTTTGCGATTGAATCCGATGGCAATAAAGATATCCCGGGTTGGTATTGGAAAAAGGATGCCGAAAAACTCGAACTCCCCGAGATGGAACCCGCGGTGGCCTTGAGTTTTAAAATGGTCAAAGGCTTTTTAGAACGCTTTATGCCGCCAAGCACCCTGGCCGATTTACGCGAATACTTTCAGCATGCTGATCAGGTATTGAACAACCTGCCTGAAAACCACCTCGCCGATTGGAGTGATAAGGTCGCCCTACTGTCGCGCAGTCAGCCGTTACTCAGTCCGGTGATTGCCGACGATGTACTGAATCAGGTTTACACCGCACTGCTCACCGACAAACAACTGATCGGTCAATACCAACCTCGCCATGAAGCCGATGCCAAAAGCTACACGCTCAATCCGTTAGGTCTGGTAGTTTTAGATAAGATGATTTATTTATTGGCGACGGTAAAAGATTATCGCGATGTGCGCCAATTTGCGCTGCACCGTTTTCATCAAGCCGAGGTGAGTAAAGAAACCGCCGTGCCGGTGTATAACTTCAATCTGCAACGCTATATTCAACAGGGTAAGTTTGAATATCTGGTTGGTAGCGAGCAGTTCATTAAACTTAAATTAGCGATTTCTGAAACGATGGCGTTTCATTTAACCGAAAGCCCACTCAGTGACAACCAAACCATCAAGTTCGACAAGCCCACCGAACGCCTCATCCTACGCGCCGAGGTTAAAAATACTCAACAGCTGCGCTGGTGGTTAATGAGCTTTGGGGCGGAAGTTGAAGTGCTGGCACCCAAAGCCCTGCGACACAATTTTACCGAGCTAAGTCAGAAGTTGGCGGGGATCTATGGCGCATCAAATGACAGCGATGGCACAGCATCTGAGTTGTAAGCCTTTTGCGCTTGCTGATATTGAGCAATGACTGCCTCATACTCACTGCGGTAATCACTATTCCAGCCCCCTTTGGTTTTGCCCTCGGCTAAACGTGTTTTGATTCGCGCTATCGCTTGGTCAAACGCAGCACTGGCTTTGGGATGAAAAACGGGGTTGTAGTGCAACAGCTCGGGCAAGCGACCCTGAATAAATACGCTAAGGTAGTCTAAGCCTTGCGTCTCACCCTCATAACCATTGCCTTTGAAACGGGTACGAACAACAAAATCCAGACCACGCTTGATTGCGAGTACGCAGTCTAATTGACGATGCAAGTTATCTTTTTGGGCAAACAAATACTGCGTTAAGGTAGCTAAGGCAATAAAAGTGGGCAATACCGCAAACTCTGTTGTGGCATCACTGTCTGCAATAACACACGGAAATAACGCCCAAGCACCCTGTAAAAGACGATGTTCCGCACCAGATGGCACCTGCCCCTGAAGTACTGAGGCAATATAACCCTTTAAATCTGCGTCTGAATCGGCAGAAGCTGGCAAACGACCCGCACTAAATGCGTTTAAGATATCGCGCATGGCCTGAACCTGTTCACGCATTAATTGCGCATCAAAATGGTCAAACTTTAAATAATACTTCAACATAGCTTACCCTCGCCCAAATAAAAACCAAGTTATAACCGCAGGCGGGAAAAAGGGGTAGCTTCAGAGGCAAGCTTTACGACATTTTTTGTCGTTAAAATAATGGTTCAGCTCACCATGAATAAATCCATTAAACGCTATAAAAACACCACACAACTGCGCTGGTGGTTGATGAGCTTTGGGAGTAAAGATTAAGCTCCGCTGATTTTAAACGCGTTAAGATTTCGTTCGTTTTTTAACATAGAGTCAACCTATGTTAAATTTTTGCCGTTTTTTTAACATAGCTTGCCAATCACCACCGCTTTAACAACGCACCACACTCATCAACGAACCAATATACCGATCACTATCCGACATAAAAAACACATGATGCTTCGCAAGCTGACTCGCCGTCATACTCCATTACGCCTCAATTATCTGCCGCGTGGTTTTGTCTTGCAACTTTGCAACAGAAATTGACTTGTGTTGCAAATTTTGGATTTTTTGCAAAACAAACTCGCCTTGTCGTCTGCCCAGCAAATGAGCGGCAAATGAAAACCACCACCTAAAAATCAAAAGATAAAGAATAAAATTGGATGAAAAACACGACAACTATCTTGACGAATACCGCATACCCAGCAAAACTGGAAAACTCTATTTATCGCTGTCTCATTTTAGGGGAAGTGGACAGTTGTTAAAGAATCAGTACCAATAACATAGCTTGTAAAATTTATACTCAGAAAAAAAAGGTTTAACTTTAATCAATTACTTTGAAGATCTTTAAGTTAAACCGTGAGCTAACCAATACTCACTAGTCTCGGTAATACTGCATCCACATAAATAATCCGTAATGACCTACTTAACCGATGTTAAATAAGACTGGCTAAGAAGCCGTTTCACCTCTTGCCAATTGGGTAAATATTGATCCATATACGCTTTGAAACGGTCGCTGTGTTTTCTTTCTAGCAAATGCACCAACTCGTGTACCAAAATATATTCAAGACACTCAGGCGGCTTTTTTGCCAGTTCCAAATTCAACAGAATCCGCTTATTTTCAACGTGGCAACTACCCCACTTGGTTTTCATCTTCTGCACCCGCCAATCAGACAGCGTCACGCCTAATCGTGGTAACCATTTTTCCAATAACACCGGGATACGTTGTTTCAACTCGGCACGATAATAGTCTTCCAACACCCGCAAGCGATTTTCAGTTGACGTGTTAGGCGAAACCTTTAACACCAACTTACTCACCCCTTTCACAGCAAGACGATGCCGGCCGTATTGCTCGATCACTTCTAAACGATAGCGTTGACCCCACAGATAATGGCTTTCGCCATTCACCATTTGACGCGCCGATTGTCTAGGCTGATTAATAAAGCTCTGCTTTTGCTTTTTGATCCAAGGAATGCGCTTTATCACTGCCATCCTAATCGCTGTTTCGGTCATTTTCTCCGGTGCGGATACGCGGATACGACCATCGGGCGGCAACACACTAATGTGCAGATTCTTAATCGCCTTACGATTTAAGGTTAAAGCCAAACTGCCAATGGTTAGCTCACTGCTGCTCACACTCGTCACCTAATGGTATTCCTTTTGCGCTTTCACCAAATCCATCACTTGAACAATATCTAAATCATAATCACCCGCTTCGTCCCGAATCGCATTCGCCAATTCACGCTCTTTAAAGCGGTCGCCAACCCAATCGGCTTTTTTGGTGTAACGAATCGCCGCATCCAATTTAGTGACCAGCACTTCATTTTGTCCAAAGTTATCGTAGAGCGCACGTTTGGCGGCGGTATCCATTGAGCCGGGGTAATGATGGTCGGCTGAGCTTTGCGGTTTTACGACCTGACGGGCTAACTGACGGATTTTCTCCAAATAATCTTGGTAATCAATCGACTCTTGGCGTCGTTGTTTAATCAACTCATCCAACAACACCGACATTTGTTCGTAGTAGCGCGGATTCACCGGGTTTTCATCAACAATTTTTTTGCGCACGTTGTTTTCAATCGTTTCGGCCATCGCCTCCTGATCTTTTAGGCCTGGTGGTAACGACTCCTCTAACGCATCGGTACCTTTTTCGACAATCAACTCAATCATGCCCAGCTCTTCAAAGTCCATAAGCGTTTCGCTGTCATCGGCACGAATGTACATATCTAACAGATGGCGCATCGCGGGTTCAAAGCGCTTCATCTCGACCAAATCACCGCTCGCTAGCTTGATCTCATCGCGCACTTTTTCAAAATGAATTACATCTTTCTTAACTTGTTCAGTTTCAGCGGGCGTAAAACCTGCGGCAAGCATTTCATTAGCGATATTGGCATAGGCACGAAGTAACTTGGCCACCAACTGATACAAACTCAAACGCAAAGCTTCTTTTTCGGTCATGTCATCTTGAGCCGCATCAGACGAACCAACAAAGTAATGCCGATAATCAGCGGTATCTCTTGGCGCTCTGACCGGTTCGCACAAGCTCTTGACCATTTCTAACGCCTCTTCAAGATCCTTGCGGGCTTCTTCCAAACGGTTTTTTAACAAGCCTTTAACATCGTCCTGATCATAATCAGCAAACGCCCCCACCGTATAATCGCTGATCGCCTTATCCAACGAACGAAACAAGTCCTTGTAATCGACAATATAGCCGTATTCCTTATCATCGCCATCCAAGCGATTTACCCGGCAAATCGCCTGAAACAAATTATGATCCGCCATTTGTTTATCAATATACAAATAGGTCGCCGAGGGCGCATCAAAACCGGTTAATAGCTTATCTACCACAATCAACAACCGCATCTGCCCCGGCTCTTTAATAAACTGTTTTTTTACTGTTGACTCAAACTCTTCAACACGCTTGGCGGCTTCTTCCTCCGGTTGCTCAAAATAATCCGCCAGCATCTTGCGATACAAATCGTATTTGAACAGCTTTTCGGTTAATCCATCGCCGGTTTCCTCGCCCTTAATATCTGCCGCACTGGGTTTGTAGCTGGTGACAATCGCGCACTTACCGGCCAAACTCGTTTGACTAAACAACTCATAGGCTTTGCAGGCCTGGTACACACTGGCACACACCAAAATTGCATTACCACGCCCATCATTCAACCGAGACTTGGTTGCCATATCAAACAATACATCACCGACAATTTTTTCCAACCGCGACCTGCTCGACAACAACTTCTGCATCGAGCCCCATTTCTGCTTAAGCTGCATTTTGCCCAGGTTAGACAAACCACTCGTGTTTGCTTCAAACCACTCATCGACCTTTTTCTGTGATGTCATGTGCTGATCAATATCCCGCGCTTCATAACGCAAATCCAACACCACGCCATCGGCCACAGCTTCATCAAACTTATAGGTATGAATATAACGACCAAATATTTCAACCGACTTTTTCTTGTCCTTTTTCAACAAGGGTGTACCGGTAAAACCAATAAACATCGCTTCCGGAAGGATCGACTTCATCGCATCGTGTAACTTGCCCGACTGAGTACGGTGACACTCATCGACAAACACAAACAAATTACCCTTGGCTTTAAAATCCGATGGCAAACTCGCTTGCAGTTCGACAATAAACTCCTGCGTTGGGCGATCATTTTCTTCATCTTCTGCGGAGCGACCAAACTTATGCACCAGCGAACACAGCAACCAAGGATTGCTCTCATTCAGGGTTTCAATCAAATCTGCGCCGCTAGAGGTGCGATAAATTGCCTCATCAACACCGTTAAATACCTTTTCGATTTGCTCATCCAGCTCAGTGCGGTCGGTTACCAACAGCACCCGCGCATTCGGCACATTTTCACGAATCCACTTCGCCAACCACACCATCGTCAAGCTTTTACCTGAGCCTTGGGTATGCCAAATAATGCCGCCTTCACGCCGAGCAATAAACTGTTTCGCTTCGGTAATACCAAAGAATTGATTATGCCGACAGGTCTTTTTAACCCCGGCATCAAACACCATAAAATCGTGGATAATCTGCAAAAAACGTTGTTTAGAACAAATACGGCTTAAATGAAAATCCAGCAAAAACGGATAGGGATTCTCAATCGGCTCTTTCCATTCTAGGTAATATTTTTCCGGTGTTTCGATCACGCCATAACGCAAGCCTTGTGTATCGTTACCGGCCATCACCAATTGCTGAGTGGTAAAAAAATTGCGGATAAAATCTTTTTTCTGATTATCAAGATTTTGGCGAATGCCTTCTGACACCGACACCGACGAACGCTTCAACTCCAGCACACCCAGCGCAATACCATTCACATACAGCACAATATCTGGGCGTTTTTTATGCTCGCCTTGAATAGACACTTCTTCCGCTATCGCAAAATCATTCGCTTCGGGGTTTTGCCAATCAATCAACCAAACCGTTTGATTCTGCTCGCCCGCGCCCTCTTTATCCTTTACGCCATAACGCAACAGCTGATAAACGGCTTTATTAGCGTAATAGAGTTTCTTGCCTTCACCCAACGCGGCGGCTTTATCCAGCTGACGTAATGCCCGCGTAATCAACGCATCCGACACGCCACGTCCCCGCAACCAGTCGGTTAGCAGGCCGGGTTCAATATTGCGATTATCCGCACGATCCTGCCAATCGCCCAAATAGCGATACTTCAGCGCATCCTTAAAAAACGTCACAATCCGGTTTTGGGTGGCACGTTCACGCTGTCCGACATTACTCATCACGCCTTCCTTTTTTCAAGGTTTATCACATTCAATCATCCATCAGTCAACCAAATCGCCCACACCTAAATTACACATTAGCGTCCAACGCAACGCATTGGTATAATATAGTTAATCCACACTTAACAGGTCATTGTCATGCCCGAGAAAAGCAAACCAAAAAAGGTCATCTCAAAAGCGCGTCTTTATCGCGCTGTTGCCAGTTCTTCAGCGATTGAGACCAATGAAGCGATTGAGGTTATTGAATCCAAGCTCAAAAACCGAAAATCAACCTTTAAAGGCGTTCGCCTTCAACTTGCGCTTTAAATCGCCCCCTGCAAGTTCGACTGGTTAAAAATATCTGCCATCAGCCGGTTTAGCGGCTGATAATCTTGCCCTACACCCGCCTGAATCGACTTAAAATAATATTCTTTGTGCTGTTCCATCAATGTGTAGTCCAGAGGCTCAAAACCAGCCTGTGTCACCATCACATCCAATAACAATCTTGAAATCCGTCCATTCCCTTCTCGAAACGGATGAACCAAAATAAATTCGATATGGCTTTCCGTCAAAAAGCGAATCAATGCCTCTTCCGAATAATTCCCCAAATCTGCAAATTTTGATAAATAGCCCTGTTCAAATGACTCGATTTGCTTAGGAATGTGTGGCGCACCAGCAAATTGAAACCCACCTTTACTCATATTAACCGTTCTAATCTCACCCGCCCAATCATAAATATTGCCAAGCCATAAACGGTGCCACTTTTGGATGTCTTGAAAATTAAGCGCCTCATAGTTTTTTTCAGCATCAAACACATACTCATAAAGCTGAAAAAGCAAATAATCCTCGGCATCAACCATGTCTTGTTCGGAAGTAATACCGAGTTTGTTTTTTAAAACTTTATTATCCGAACCCGGTTCAAAATCGCCTTCTGAACTTCCAACGGCATACTTCATGACACGCCCTTAACCAAGCGGATTTTACCGGTGAGCAGTTGTTGCATCATGCCTTGTTTGATTTGGCGGGTTTTGTTGAGGCGTTGTTCTAAGGCTTGGATTTCGCTGTCCATATCCGAGAGGATTTGAGAAATGGCGGTTTGTTCATCTAAGGTTGATACTGGAACACAAACTGTTGAAAGGTTAGCTTTCGAAATACCATAAACCTTCATGCCTGTTGCTAATCTATCAAAGATTCTTTTTACCGCTGGAATACTATGCAAATATCCACGATAACCATCTGCAAGTTTTTGATTTTTATCTCTCAATAGAAAAGTATGAAGTCCAGCAACAACTCTTTTCTCATCTACATTAAATATCTCAACACTTTTGCCGATGCCTTGATAGTCTTCAGAGGCATCTGCCATAATCAAATCACCATCCATTACAAACTCAGAACTGACTAAGTCTTTAGATATTCTAGGCAAACTTTCCTCTCTTAAATCAAGCCTATTGTTCCATTCAGTATGAATGTCACCGTAGTGGACATAACCAAACTCACCTTGTTCCGACAAATCAGCTCTAGAGTTTGTTGAAGTTGATAAAAAGGTAAAAATTTCACCGTATGTCATAACCTCCCAATCCTCTGGGATTTCGCCGAGTTCGGTGTGCTTGGTGGTTTTTGGGGTGCCGTCGGGATGGTGGGCGAATTGGGGTAAGCGGGTTTTACCGGTGAGCAGTTGTTGCATGGTGGCGGTTTTAATCGCTTGTTTTTTGGCAATCAACTTTTCCTGCTCGCTAATCAACGCATCCACATCCGACAACGCCTCCGCAATCGCGGCTTGTTCTTCAATTAGTGGGACAGGTACTAAAAACATGCCAAGTTCACGAGCACCAAGATTTGGTTGAGCGGCTCCACCAGCCCATAAGTCAATCATCTTTCTACAAAACCAAGATTTAAAGTAAGTCGATATAAAAACTGTAGAAGTTTTCAATAAATTTGGCCGAACTATAACTAACGAACTGGCAATAGCACCCCTACCAAAGTTATTATCAACCACACCAAACTTACCCAAAGAGCCTCTCAAACAAAATAACAAATCACCTGTTTTTATCTTCCCACCACCAAGTCTGTTATAAACATACTCAGGCACATAATCCATAATCATTTTATTAATATGGCCATCAGAAACGTGACCCGCATTTATAAAAGGTATTCCATAGTCCACAAACTCACTAGCAGATGGATAATTTGAACTTCTGTCACCATTTTCAAATGAAACTAATTCATTTAAAAATAAAACCTCCCAATCCTCCGGGATCACACCAATTTCTGTCTGTTTATACCCTGCCGGTATCGTTTGTGTCATCTTGTATTGGTCTTTAAATAAAGGTAACGGGGGAAACGCCAAAGCGTTCGGCTAAGGCTCGAATTTGACGCACGTTTAAACTACGTTTTCCATTTAACACTTCAGACACCACGCCCTGACTGCCGACTTCGGGCAGTTGATTCTGCTTCACCTCATGCTGTTGCATTAAAAACTTTAACGCTTCAATGCCGGTAGCTTCGGGCAACGCTTTTTGGCTGGCTTCATAGTCCGCGATCAAGTCGCCCACAATATCCACCAAGTCCATTAAAGGGTGGTTTTCATCTGCACCGGTTTGAGCCAATAACTCTTCCAGCGTATCAACCATATAGTGATAATGCGCCTCGTCACGTATCGGTATGACCTTGGTTGCGGTTGAAAAGGCCTGCCATGCAGGAATAATTTGCGCCAACTCGCTCATGATTTCCACGCTCCTTTATCGTATTCCGAATGGGTTAACACGGCTTTAATGTATAAAATTTGTTTTTCAAAACGGATATAGGCAATGATGCGATATTTGTTGCCCCCCACATCAAACACAGCCAAATCGGCTACTTTATCAACCGAGTTGAATGTCTTTTTGAGTTGTGCCCAGTTCGCGAAGCTGTTTTTTTCAATCACCTGACGCCAACCTTGCAACACGCTCTGCGCTTGTGGATGGGTTTGTGCAAACTCAACTAACGCTCGATTACTAATGATTCTCATAATATCTCACTTTGAGATAAATTACAAAAATAACGTCTTTGGCACGTAACTAGCCGATCATGCGTCCAGCTTAATCGTTTCGCACTGATTCGAAACATGGCAATTTATTCCCTCATTTAGACTTCCAACCCCATGGCTTTAAGGTGTTCGGCGACTTTGGCACTCAAAGCGTTTACATTGTTTTCAATCTGCGGCAAGGGTTCGGCGTAGCGCTCTTCTAGCTCTTTCACCCGATTGGCGAGTTGTTGGGTCACGCGCTCAATTTCCGCGATGATATTGCTTTCAAGTGTTGCCAGCCATTTGTCTTGAATCACCAATTGTTTGATCTCCGCTTCCAGCAGGCCTGCATAGTGCGCCAACACCGCCTTATCCAGCGTTTCTTGGCTGTCTTTGAGTGTTTTTTTGGCTTTAGCTTCGTCCTCATACAAACGGCTAGCTTGTTTGAGCAACGCAATTTCTTCGGCATCACTGGCGTGTTTTAACCGTGCGGTGACGCTGGCTTTGGTGACTTTGTCCTTGTCGTTCATCGCGTCGTTTAATAGTCCCTCTTCGCCGCTGTGTTCTTCAGTCAGCGTTTCGAGTTGCTGACTGATCGCATCGAGTTCGGTTTGCTGTTGTTCGATTTGCGCTTGTTGCTCGGCAAAGTAACGCGCCACCACCAGGCCTGGTGGTATCAGTTCGGCTTTGTATTTGGCTTTGCCGATCATTAAATCGGGCGTTTCTTTAAGTTTTTCGCCTTTGGCGACCACTAATTCACGCAACCGATTGCCCGCCGCCCAGCCATCTTGCACCAGCACGTACACATCGTCTTGCATCACGTCCGCCCAGTAGTCCATCAGAATTTGATAAATGTCGTATTTGCTGAGCAGTGGGCTGTCGGCATAGGCATTCAGCAAGTTTTCGGAAAGTTCAAAAATTAGGGTTTTTGGGCTGTCACCGATTTGTATTTGGCTTAGCGGTGCGCTGTCTGCCCAGTTTTTAAACGGCAACAGACTTTTGTCCGCAAAGGCAATAAATTCGGGATGCGCCAGAATGGTGGGTTTGACTTGATTCGCCTCGACCAAACCTTCGCTGTAACCAGGCCTGGTGGGTTGAAACAAACTTTGGCGGATGGTTGGAAACACTTGCCAGTATTCACCCAACGCATCAATGTCAGCATTGGGGATGCCGCCTTGTAAATGGGCGGTTAAATCGTGCAGATCCTCCGGTTCGGATGAATCGATATAACGCGGAATATTGAGGTTGTAGTCATTGCCCGCCACTTCGGCCAAGTTAACCATGCGGCTGTAACGTGGCAGTTCGATTTGTTTATTAAACACATCGACCACTTTGTGAATGTCCTGCGAACGCAGACGGTTTTTGTTGCCGTCTTTGATAAAGCCTTTGCTGGCATCGATCATAAAAATGCCAGTGCGGGCGTTAGCGTGTTGTTTGTCGATCACAATAATACACGCCGGAATACCGGTGCCGTAAAACAGGTTAGCGGGCAAGCCGATAATGCCTTTGATGTAGCCTTGTTTAATCAGGTTTTCGCGAATACGCGCTTCGGCATTGCCGCGGAATAACACGCCGTGCGGTAAAATCACCGCCGCTTTACCGCTGCTTTTTAATGATTTGAGGATATGCAGTAAAAACGCATAGTCGCCATTTTTTTCCGGTGGCGTGCCCCAAGTAAAGCGTGCAAACTCGTCATCGGTCAGATTTAAACCGCTGGTCCAGTTTTTACTGGAGAACGGCGGATTGGCCACAGCAAAATCAAAGGTTTTAAGTTGACCATTGCCGTCTTTCCATTGCGGGTCGGCGAGTGTGTTGCCCTTCCAGATTTTGGCGGTGGCGTTGTTTTGCAGAATCATATTCATGCGCGCCAAGGCGCTGGTGGCGTTATCCATTTCTTGACCGTAAATGGTTAAGCCGCGCGGCGCTTCGTCGTTCACTTTTAACAACAACGAACCCGAACCGCAAGTCGGGTCGTACACCGTGGCATCTTGTGAGGTATCTTGATTGATTCCGACCACTTTTGCCAAAATACGCGACACTTCCGAAGGGGTGTAAAATTGACCTTTTGATTTACCGGATTCGGTTGCAAAGTGGCGCATTAGGTATTCGTAAGCATCGCCCAACAAATCATCACCATCGGCACGATTGGAGGATAAATCCAACTTGCCAAAGATCCCGACGAGATCGCTTAAACGATCGACCATATCCTTGCCTTTGCCGAGCTTTTCTTCATCGTTGAAGTCGGCCACGTCAATCACGCCTTTAAGATCATTGGCTTCGGCTAATGCGCCAATGATTTTATTCAGCTTATCACCGATTTCTTTATCGCCTCTAAGCCGCACCATGTCGTCAAAGCTGGCACCTTCCGGCACATCAATCATGCCATAGGGGTCACCCTTGTATTTGTCGGACACGTATTTCATAAACAGCAAGGTCAACACATAATCCTTGTACTGACTGGCATCCATGCCGCCGCGTAAGCTATCGGCGCTCGCCCAAAGTGAAGAATAAAGCTCGGTTTTTTTAATGGCCATTGAACAATTGTTTCCGTTTTCTTAAATTTAAAAGGATGTTTACACAATGACACCCATTATAGTGGTGCTGATTACCCAGTTCTTAAATATCCGTTCATATACTCAAAAGTTAACCAGATAACCGCTGATAGTAATCCTTCATCAGTTTGGCCATGTGCTGGCGTCGGGCTGTTAAAAAGTTATCGTAGTTTTCAAACGCGTAGGCGGATGGGTCTATGGGTAGCGCATTTTGCGCGAGGTTGGCCTCTAAGTCGGCTTGGTTTACGATACTGCCATACACCATATCACCTGTTTGGCATTGCTCAAAAACCGTTTGCATATACTCCGCGGGCTGTTTGTCACTAATGGCGATATTGATGTCTTGCTGTAAATAAACAAGATTGGCTATTTGGTTGTAGCGCCCAATGGTAAGGCCTTTTTTCTTCAAAAACGCTTTGGGGAATACGTGGTGAATGTCGCCGCGGGTTTCCAGCATACTTTTTACCGTTATATCACGAGATAAAAATCCTTTGTAGCCAAGATACACTTGCGCGGCTAAAAACACTTTAAACGCTGGAATATTGATAGAGCTGGTTGTTAAGTTTTGCACCAGCCCTAGATCCCAAAAGGCATCGGATAACTCGGATGCCTCAACATCTTGTAGAATGTCTTCAAAGGGTTTTTCGGCAATTTGTTTTATGTCATAGTCAAACTGTGATTCTGGCGAACTGGAATAGCGCCCGGTCAACATGGACATGACAAACCAGCGCTTTACCCAGCCCTCAAGCTGGGGCGTGTTGCCGTATTGGCGTTTGAGAATTAAGTATAGGGCATAGGCAAAGTTCAGTGCGCCACGTGATCGGATCAGGCTTTTATCAATAAAGCCTGCCGAACGAATGATCATAATAAACCGTTTAAAGTTTGTTTCATTGCTAAAGGTTTTCACGCCTTCGGCAAGTTTTGCAAACGAATCTTCTTCGATGGACCGTTCGTAGGTACGTTGTTCAAAATTACGCCCTGATAACAGGCTCACCAGATCAGAAAACTTACCTCGCTTAAACTCACTTAACAGCGCAACCCGTAGCAAATCGTTATAGCTGGGATCATACAAATCATCGTTTTCTTTACCCAACCATTTAATGCTCTTGAAGTAATCCGTTGAGGTAAAAGCGCTATCATTTTGCTCAATATGGCTTAAAAACTCAGGCGCTATCGCTAAGTGGCAAAAGTAATCAATCCCTTTGCGCAGGTTGTGACCATCAAGTGCTTCATTTGCGGCTATTTTAGACATTGCGAAATCGGCTTGGCTGAGGACTACACCCGCGGAGTTAATGCGAATAAAGATTTCGGTAACGGTTTCTATATCCAAATCAGGCGCCAGCTCAATCATCCCAATTTGTTTTTTTGCGATATCGGTTAATTGTTCGAGACGATCAAACAGTTGGTCTTCATTAACGTCTGGATTTTTATCTAAATAGGCACGTACGACTTTATGTATTTTTTCTTCACCACTCATTAAAGGAGCAATGTCCGCAATCCATAAACTGTTGCGCTCTATAGCGGGATTGCTTACTTCAAACAGTTCTTTTTCCGGATTAAACGCGATTTTGATGCGGATTTTTTGATAGGTTTTATCGACGACGCGATCGCCGAGTAGTGCGGCCGTTAAAGCTGTGATCCGTTGTTGGCCGTCAATGAGGATTTTTTTACCGTCTGAAAAACTACCATCTTTCAGTTTGATATTGGCACTGCGCCAAGCAATGATGTACCCCACAGGGTAGCCTTTGTATAGACTGTCCATGAGGTCACGCACTTTCGCGGCTTCCCATACAAATGGACGCTGAATCTCAGGTATGGCAATTTCACCGGACTTCACCCAGCTGAGCAAGGTTTCGATCAAATATTGGTTAACAGAATATTTTTGACTTTGTACGGCCATTTTTATGCCTCGTTATTTACTCATTAAATATTAGGGGCTACTAACCCAATTTCGGCAAGTTAATCTTTAAGGGGATCTTATGTATCCAATGTTTTTTTGCGTAAATTACCCCAATATAACCACGCCATAACTTAATGTCAAAGTCTTACAAAACTCATACGACAAGCATTGTCGATATCATTAACCCAAGTTTTGCACGTTAGCCTTCATTTCATTAAAATGAACCTTCTACCACCCTTTTTTCCCGGGAGTGACTATGGTGCAACCGCTTCGTATTGATATGAGCCAAACCTTTGGTTACCCATTGGCACTCGAGCTGACACCTTGGTCGGAAGGGGTTTCTTGGATTAATGATATTTCGAATCAGCGTTTTGTAAACGCTTACCATGAAGATAAGGGCTTATCACTGGCTTGGTTGTTTAACACGCCGGAGGGTACGCATTGGCATGCTCAATTTCCAAGTGAACTGGCAGACGCCCTGCTCGCTTTTGAAACACGGTTTCGGCAACATACCTTTAGTAGTTTATGGTTTGTGAGTCGCTCAAAAGCGGCGCAAGAGTTACTGGTTAGCGCCCCACTGTTGGTGTGGTTTATTATGGAACACGCCAAGCAGGCCTGCTTAACACCGGATGATGTTTTTCCCTTGTTTGGGTTAAAGCGCACCCAAATACTCGCATTGCACAACCTGCCCGCCAGCCCTGCGGTATTAAAACTGCTCAATAAATATCAAGCCACCGATTTTAACCAACAAGATATTCATCTCATTCGTGAACTCTATGCCCGCTTTGATGCGCGTTTGCTCAGTCGGTTCCAACGCCTGCACCGCGACCTAGCGATTTGGTTAATCGATCAGCCCGATATTATGGACTATCCGTTTATTTACGATTTAGACGATACCGACATTTTGAGTATCCGCACTACCTTGCGCGACACCTTAGCAATGGCAGGCCAAGCAGAGCAACCCCAGGCGAGACGACAACTGCAAAACTGCCGCCAACTCGATGGCCTGCATGCCCTACACGATCGGTTAGTGACCCACTACAATCGTCTGCAACGGGCAAAACATAAGAACACCCTCTTCCCAGCTTGTCGGTTAAGCGGTAGTGACACGATTGTGCCGATTAGCAATACCTATGACTTACTGCAAGAAGGGAGCGATATGAAGCACTGCATTGGCAGTTACAACCCTCGAGTGTTGCGTGGTGAGTATTTTGTGTTTAAAGTCTTAGCACCGGAACGAGCGACCCTGGGGCTTCATTATGTTCGCGGGGAATTGAAAGTCGACCAACTTCGGCTAAAGCGCAATGCCACACCAACAAAAGAAACTCAAGAAGCGGTGTATTGGTGGTTAACCAATCAGGAAAAGTGATTCTGTAGTAGATTACAGAAGAACTCGAGTATCACAGAAAAAACAAAAATTAAATAGAGATAAGTGCTTGAAGTGACAGGAAAGTTGGGCGGTCGAAGGGGATCGAACCCTCGACAACAGGCATCACTTGGTAATCTGACACCGTCAGAATATCGGTTGGTAAAAACGCACGAACAGACCTCTAAAAATGCATGGCATTAACTAGAGGATGTTTACACTTTGGCGAGTTTTCAAGCGTGGTTTTGCGTGGTGTAATCAATGCTGGGCTCAATACGCTCAATCGCCGATTGTTGAACACCGGAAGCCTGTGCTAATTCCGCTTGAGTCATGCCCAAATGCTCGCGCCAACACTTGACCAACGGCACATCATGTTCATACAACCAAGCCTGCTGATACGGTGCAAATCCATAAACCCGCCCAATCGTAATTTAGTTAGTTTCAGTATTAGTTTTAAAATGCGCATCCAACTTATCCAGTAAAGCCAAGCCCTCTTTCACATCGCCTTGTGCCGCCATTGTTTTAAAACGGGGTTCAGTGTCGAATTCAACAATCATATCTACATGAATCGCACGCATTACTCGGGCAATTGTGTCCCATTTGGGTTGGACTTTGCCGCTAAATGTTTTGTATAAACTTTCTCGGTTTAAACCGGTTGCCTTTGATACCTCGGCTATTCCATGATGTTTAGCTAAGTGCCCCAGTGCATTAACGAATACATTAGGATCTTCATCACGAAAACATTCTTGAAGATAAGCATTTATTTCTTCTTGCGTTTCAAAGAAGTCAAACGGATTAAATGGTTTTAGCTTTTCTGGCATATTTTAAACCTTAATGTCTTGAAAAGTGGCTAACAGCCTATTTTCACTCCACTAACAATTGATCGAACGTAATGCGGATGGCTTCGTCAGCGCCATTTCTTACACGATCCAATTAAACGTTGCCTGTAAATAGAGCCTGAAGTTCACCCAACTGTTGTTGGTAACTCACAGGATTCAGTTGTTTAAACTTGGCTAGGTTGAGTAATTTCCATTTAACTGATGGAAAATGTCTGTAATCGTAAATCGACCAATCCGGCTCCAATCGGTTCACACTCAGTAAAAACGCCTTATCCTGATCATTTAAACCGGCTTTTATAAGCTCGATAAGTTTAAACCGAGTTGTTTCATAATCTTCGTAACTGAATGGGTGCGTGGTCATCCCTTTAAACTGCTGTTCAAAGGCTGTGCGCTGGTCTTGTAGGTTCGGATTTAGCATCTCATGTGTCGGTCTATTACTGCTTACAAGACCAAACATCAACCCTTGTTTTATTTCTTCTGTAAAACCTTCATTTTCAAACAACAGTTTAACATCAAACAAATCTCGCGGATGCTGCCGGTCAAGAGCCGCACAGAGTTTGCCTCCATACAGTTGAGCCATAGGCACAATCCGCATCGCGCAAAAAACATCAAATGCTTCCTGCGCCATTTCGCAAAGCATCATTGCTTTTGGTGAAGCCAATACCCCTCGGCTGATCATATTCACTTCAACTTTAATGATGACGCCACGCTCTTCAATAATAAGTTTGCAAACCTCAGCTTTATGCTCAATCCGCACCGATGGGCGAACCGTTTCTATGCGCGCTTTTATTCGTAGTAACGCGGCATTAATACCTGCAAGTGTTTCATTTCGGCCAGCGATTTTAAGGAAAGTTAAGTCGATATCAATCGATAGACGAGGCATATTTCGTACAAACAAATTAATTGCCGTTCCACCGTGCATCGCAAAACAGGTTTCTTTGGCCACATCTGGCAAAACATCTAACAAAAGCGCAACCTGTTTTCGATAGATTTGATTCACAACACCGCCCCAGCTAAGGCTTTAGGGATCGTTATCTGATACTTGGATACATAAACGCCATCGGTGACGAGCGAACGCTTACCCGACCCCAAATCTATTTTTTCAAGCTGAAGATACTTTAACCAATCATGTCCGGCTTTTTCCGCCATGAACAAAAACAACCGCTTAACCTTAACAGATGAGCAGGTTTCTAAAAGCGTTTGAACGCTCGTTGGGCGTAGGTTATTCAAGCCTTCCATTAGCTGATAGGCTTCCACTAAGGATTCTGTTTCCGATGTTAAATATAAACACTCCATGATTGCCCTAGCCGGGCTAGAAACACGAATACTAAACGTCTTGTACTCCATATCAACTAAACCTAGGCTGGGTGGTAGGAACGAAGTCAACTTACAGTCCACACTGACACCCCAATCGCGACGTTTAAACCAAAGTGGCAACTTATCTTCTCTCGCGCCAAATAGCTGTGCATTAGCGCTAGATAATTCAAGATAATGCGCCTTACCTTGAAGATTTAAAGCGGTTTTCGCACCTGGGTGAACGGATAACCCCAATTGGTTTTGCAAGGCAAACACGCCACCCAGATAATCGACTTGATCGCCGTGACGAATCATTGCGCCAGTGCTAATTGAATCAAGCCACCTGCTTTTTCGATATTGCTTTTGAAGATCAAGGCTATAACCTTGCTCTTTTAACCATGCGGAGGTCAACACAATACCCAAAGGCTGTGAGCCGATAAGATGGTTTATTTTAGTTATTTTTTCGGTATCCATAATCCATATAATTAATTTTATTTAAACCAATCTAGTAAATTGGTTTATATTTTATCTTTTTAGGGGTTAAATAATACCTTAAATTAGACAATTTTAAACACCTAATTTCGGATATAAGTGAACATCCGGCTGCTTTTCATTCCACCAACAATTGATCGAGCGTAATGCACATGGCTTTGGCGAGCTTTTCAAGTGTGGTTTTGCGTGGGGTGTAATCGATACTGGATTCAATTCGTGCGATCGCGAGTTGTTGGTCACCGGAGGCCAATGTCAATTCCGCTTGGGCATACCCAAATGCTACCGCCAACACTTAACCAACGGCACATCATGTTCATTCAACCAGGCCTGCTGATCTAGCAAGGCCAAACCTTCTTTCAAATCACCTTGCGCCACCAAATCTTTGAGTCGGTTGTGTTGTTCATGACACTGGCGTCAATGACAATAACAGTTTGCTAACCTCTGCTTTATTTGGTGTTTTGCCACTAATCTATTCTGTTAGCTTAAAACTTTCGCCGTAAGCGGTTTACTCATTAAGTATTAGGGGCTACTAACCCGATGTCTGCAAAATCCATCACCACATCAAGTAGCCGTTGTTGTAGGGGGGTTATGCCGTTAGCAACAAGCTGTTCGTCTAGGGTAAGCAGCCATTCAACATAATCCAATTGACTGCTAGGTGCGTTTAGCTGTTGGGCTAGCAGGCCTGCTAAAGCCAGTTCGTCTTTCAGTGGTTTTTGGGGGTCAAAGTCTTGGGTAATGGCATTAGTAGCTTCGTACACCTGATCAATGACTGTTAGGGCGGGATGTAAAATTGCCGCGTCGGCATCGGCTTTAAGCGTTTGCAGGCTGTCAGCTATGGCGGCCAATTCTGATTCACCGCGCCCCCAGGCCAAAATAATCCAAAGCAGTGCGGCTTGCTGTTGCACAGGCAACCACTGGCCTATCTGTTCATGAATCTGTGGGGCAAGTTGGGTAATGCGTTGCTCTAGTTGGCGACTTTGCTGATGGCGTTGGCGTTGCTCTAAGCGTGCGGGCAGGCTTTGTAAAAAGCCGCTCAGTTGCACCAGACCTGTCCAGGTCGCCTTGAGCAGATATACGGCAAGGTTCACCACTAAAATCAGCAGATTAGCCGCAAACAGCATGGTGTGATAGAGCAACATCGCAACGCCATACGCCATTTGCAATTGCGCGGCTTTTTTACCCCGCACTTGTACGCCAAACAGTTTAGCGGATGAGCGGTTGGGTTTGATCCAATTAAAAGTACCGAGCTTGTTTTTGGTGGAGACCGTTACGCCGGTTTTAGACAAATTGAGCTTGTTGGGACCTTTGCCATAGCGCCCGCGTACGACTAACCGTCCATTTTGCATCGCGACTTGAGTGCCTTTGGCCACACGTCGAGAAACACGTAAGCCGTGCTTGGTGTTGCCAGTAATATTAAGGCCTGCCGCTTTAGTTTGTGCGCGCAAGGATACGCCACCGGTGCGACTGGCACGGGTATAGCGGGTACGGTGTTCAATGCGGACTTGGCGACCGTCTTGGTCTTTACGACCTAGGTTAGTGAGATTTGTCATAGGGTATGAGTATCTTAACGTAAATATACTCAACATAATCACCAAGGGTGTTATTGTCAAAATACAGGAAGATTGTTGCGACAAATTTTGTCGTTAAGAGATGTTTTGTGTGACTGGGGGAAAATGGGGTGGCCGACGGGGATCGAACCCGCGACAACAGGAATCACAATCCTGGGCTCTACCAACTGAGCTACGGTCACCATAATGTAAGGCGTTTAAATGGTACGCCCAGCAGGACTCGAACCTGCAACCCTCGCCTTAGAAGGGCGATGCTCTATCCAGTTGAGCTATGGGCGCTCATTCGAACCTGGGTTGTTTATTAAAGTAGCTTTAACAAACGAAATATGGTCGGAGTGGAGGGATTCGAACCCCCGACCCTCTGCACCCAAAGCAGATGCGCTAGCCAGGCTGCGCCACACTCCGATAACGTCCAATGACTTAGGTTTCTAACCCGTTTGTATCCGTCAAAAGATGCGCGTATTGTATAGAGCACTCCGAATGCTGTCAACTAGCCCTAATGCTTTTTTTACATTCATTTTGTAATATTTCGGTTATGATTATCAGCAGGTTAATTTGAAGGAGTTTTTCGGACAATGTCTGCAAACATTTTAGATGGTAAGGCTATTGCGGCCGAGGTACGTGCTGCCATTAAAGCACAGGTTGATGAACGTATTGAGCAGGATCAACTGCCACCAGGCCTGGCGGTGATCCTAGTCGGCGAAAACCCAGCATCACAAGTGTATGTGCGCAATAAGAAAAACGCCTGTAAAGAAGTGGGCTTTGCCGACTTTGCTTATGACCTGCCGGCGACCACAACCCAGGTTGATTTATTAGCGTTGATTGATGAACTTAATGCCAACCCTGAAGTGCATGGCATTCTAGTACAACTCCCCCTTCCCGATCACATTAACCCCGAAACCGTGATTGAACGTATTAGCCCGGCGAAAGATGTGGATGGCTTTCACCCATACAACGTAGGACGTTTAGCAACCCGCATGCCCAAACTCGCGCCGTGCACACCACATGGCGTTATGACCATGTTAGCGAAGACTGGTATTGAATTGCGCGGCTTAAATGCCGTGGTTGTTGGGGCATCGAACATTGTGGGCGTACCGATGGCACTCGAGTTATTGAATGCCCGTGCGACCGTGACGATTTGCCACAGTGCGACGAAGGATTTACCAGCAAAAATTGCTGAGGCGGATCTGGTGGTAGTAGGCGTTGGCATTCCCAACATGGTTAAGGGTGACTGGATTAAACCCGGCGCCATTGTGATTGATGTGGGCATTAACCGCTTGGACAACGGCAGGTTATGTGGTGATGTTGAGTTTGAGTCTGCAAAAGCACGCGCTAGTTGGATCACACCGGTACCCGGTGGTGTAGGGCCCATGACCATTGCTACCCTGCTTGAAAACACCCTAGTGGTGGCACAAGCGTCTTAACTTCTCGCAACATCACGGCGGCTGCTGGCCGTCGTAATCCCATGCAACACGACACCTCCTGTCGCCACAATCTTGCTAGCATCTAGCTAAATAATATCAAGACTATAAAATAGACTTTTTAGGGATAAGTCCTGCCGTATTGTTAAGACCCAAAGGCCCATTATGTTCACATTACACACCTCAAATAAAACGGAAAACCTGCTAGCCCACCTCAACAAGGTGTTTGAACTGCAACCCTTGTCAACTCCGTTTGCGCGTGAGGTGTTTTTGATTCAGTCGCAGGGTATGGAACGTTGGTTGTCGCAACGGATTGCCGATGCGTTTGGCGTGTGTGCCAATGTGGACTTTTTGTTTCCGGGCAAGTTTTATAATCAAATTGCACAAGCGATTGACTCGAATTTAGACAGCCAGTTTTTTGAGCGCGAACAATTAATCTGGCGCCTCGATGCCCGCTTACAGGATTTAAGCCATGCCGATTTACAGCCGTTGCAGTCGTATTTACAAGGTGATCAACTGGCGATAAAACGCTTTGGATTAGCCCAACAACTCGCCCAAGTCTTTGACCAATACCAATTGATGCGACCAGATTTGCTGGCCAGCTGGCAAAAAAATCAAACCGCCACCACCCACCCTACGGAAATTTGGCAGCGCCGTTTGTGGTTGGATTTAATCGCCGATACCGACCAACCCCATCGTGGCAAGGCCTGGTTACAGGTGATTGAGCGCCTAAAACAAGCGCCTGCAGGTGATACGGCGGCCTTTGCGCTACCCGAACGCATTTCGGTGTTCGGTTTAACCACCATGCCGCCGTTGTTATTGGATTTTCTGCATGCCCTGGCTCGTCATACCCAGGTGCATCTCTATTTAATGCAACCTTGCGAACACTATTGGGGTGATATTCGTTCTGGCAAGCAAATGCGTATTGAGCGGCTTCAGCCCGAGCAACTAGCGCAGATTGGCGAGATTAATCACCCGTTGTTGTCGTTACTCGGACAGCAAGGCCGTGAGTTCCAACAGATGATTTTAGAACGCGGTGAACTCGATTGGGAATTTGATAGCTTTGAAGCTTTTGGTGATGAAAGCTCGCCAGCCACCGCACCTACCGCCTTAACCTCATTGCAAAACAGTTTATTGAACGGCCAATTAAATGGCAAGATCCCGGTTACAGACGACTCGATTCAGCTGGTCAGTTGTCACAGTCCCATGCGTGAGCTGGAGGTGCTAAAGGATGCCCTTCTAAAGCAACTTGATGAAGACCCGAGCCTGGAATTGCGGGATATTTTGGTGATGGCGCCGGATATTTCGGTGTACGAACCTTTTATTTCCGCGGTTTTTGATAACAATACCGCGACCACAGATACCGCGACCTCACAGCTGCCATTTCGTTATGCCATTGCCGACCGTAGTTTGCGCTCCTCCAATGAATTGCTCGACACGCTGATTAATCTACTCAACCTGCTCTCAAGTCGGTTTGAATGGCACAGTGTGCTGGACATTTTAGAACGCGAATCGGTCTATCCTTGTTTTGATTTAGATGCCAGTAGCCTTAGCTCTATTCGGCGCTGGGTGGCCGATACGCACATTCGCTGGGGCCGTAATGCCGAACATCGTGCCCAACTGCAACTGCCCGCTTTAGAACAAAACACCTGGCACGCCGGTTTAGCACAAATGATGTGGGGCTATGTGAAACAAGGCACCGGCATTGAAATCGAGGGCTCTGCCGCCCAAGCCCTGGGGGGCTTAGATGCGTTTGTGCGCGAGGTGTTATTTGACTATGCCGAACGCTGTGCAAAACCCTTAACCGTGCAGGCCTGGTCAAAACTCTTGCTCAATCTCATCGACAAAACCTTGCAAGACAACGCTTATAACCAGCTGACGCCACTGCGGGAAATGATACAAAAACTCGCGGAGATGCCAAGCGATGCCAGTTACCCATTAAGCGTGATTGTGCGTTGGCTGGATCTAGCCGCTGGCGAACACAAAACCTCACAAGGTTTCTTAGCCGGCCAATTGACCTTCTGCTCGATGCTGCCAATGCGCTCAATCCCGTTTAAAGTGATTGCGATTTTGGGGCTTAACGATGGCGACTTTCCGAAGATCGACCGCCATCCGAGTTTCGATTTAATGGGTCTAGCCGGTCAATTCCGTCAAGGCGACCGTTCGGCCCGACGTGATGACCGTTATCAGTTTCTGGATGCGCTCTTATCGGCACGCCATCGGCTTTATATTAGTTACATCGGTCAATCGATTAAAACGAATGCCGACTTGGCACCCTCTGTGGTGGTTAGTGAGTTATTGGATACGCTCGATATTAGCCCGATTAAACATCCCTTGCACGGTTTTTCTCAAGCCTATTTTGCTCCCGTTGGTACACTGTCTAATGGGTTGCGCACCTACAAAACCGAGGCATCGCGCATTGCGCAAGCCTTTGCGCAAAGTCAACGTTTTCAGCGTGCACCGCGTTGGTGGCAAGACGTTATTAACGCACAACAATCCGCCGAAACCCAACAACCAGGCCTGCTGATTGATGAATTAATCCGTTTTGCACGCGACCCACAAATGTATTTTATGCAGACGGTCATCGGCATTCGTTATGACGAAATTGAACAACAACAAACCGCCAGCGAACCCTTTGCGCTGGATGCACTAGAAAACTATAACCTCAATCAACGTTTGCTAAAAGCGAAACTTACAGGTGATGCCCAACTAGACCAGCTCACTAGTCGCCTGCATCAAAGTGGCGAATGGTTATCGGGCACCTTTGGACAAATCAAACTTAAACAGCAACTGACTGATTTAGCGCCCATTGCTGAACTAGTTCAAAACACCTTAAACCAAATTGGTGAAGAACAACCGGCTTACTGGTTGAGCCTTGATCTTGCTAAGGAACAACTCCAGGGTTGGCTAAAACACCATGCAAAAGGTCAAGTATATTTCCGTTACGCACAGCTTAAACCCAAAGACTATGTGCAGGCCTGGTTGTGGCATTTGACGAGCGATTTACCGACTTGGTTGATTGGTTTAGAAAACAAGAACCCAGTAGCACATCAATTTACGCCACTTGCTGAATCCGATCGCCTCGCCCAGTTAAACGCATGGAGTGCGCTCTATAAAAACGGTTTAAGCCAACCTTCGCCATTGATTATTGAGGCGGCTTGGGCCTATGTGAGCGCTAAAAAACCGGAAAAGGCGGAGGAGGAGGCTCGCAACCAAATCAACGAAAAAGTGGCTGGGCGAAAAGATTGGGTAACTAAAACCACCCATCCGCCCAAGCCTGAAATGGCGCTACTGTATCAAGGCATGTCGGTGAATGAGCTGTATAGCGATGAATTTTTAGAGCTCACCGAAAAACTCATCCAGCCGATTTGGCAGGCTTTAAACGCATCCAACACAGCAGAGGAGACACATAATGACTCATTCTAACCACTACCCTGCTTTTGAAGTGATGACCCACGATCTCAAGCCAGAGTCTTGTTTAATTGAAGCCAGCGCCGGCACCGGCAAAACCTTTTCGATTGCATTTTTGGTGTTGCGGCTGGTGGTTGAAAAAGCCCTGCCGATTGAGCAAATTTTGATCGTGACCTTCACCGATGCCGCCACCCAAGAATTACGTGAACGGGTGCGCCAGCGTTTGGTGGATGCCAAGAATGCGCTAAATGGCGAAGTAGGTAATGATGAGTTGCTTAATAACTGGTTAGCCCAGCTAGATAACATCGTGCCGAAAGCTGACGCGCAAGCTCGCTTGGTGCAGGCACTCGCCAGTATCGACCAAGCCAGTATCTCGACCATTCACGGCTTTTGCCAAAAAGTGCTCACCGAATACCCGCTGGAAAGCGAACAGGTGTTCGGACAAAGTCTCACCACCGATATGAAAACGATTTATGACGAGTTGGTTGCTGATTTTTGGCGTCAGACCGTCTACAACCGAGCAGAATCCGATGTTGAAATGATTTTATCTGTTCTACCCTCACCTAAGGATTTACATAAGCTCTTAGAAGCGGTTAAACAACCAGGCCTGGTGATTACGCCGGAGGTCCCAAATCTTGATAATTTAATGACGGAACTGCTTGCGCATCAGCAGGTCTGGCAGAATTGGATTGCGCAATCACGCCCCCAAATAGACGACTTTATCGCTGAGGCACAGGCACAAAAATGGATTAACGCGCGCAGTCAAAACAAGCTACAAGAGCTCCTGGATAATTTCACGGATGATCCGATCGCCTTACTTGCGTATTTGGAGCAAGGCAAAGCCTTTAACAAAACGGGCAAGACGGCCGCTGAGGCGTTTGTTGCAAAAATCCATCCTGGTGACACAAATTTAAATAATCAATCACGGCTATATAAAACCCTAGCAATTACTCTGCAATCGGGATTTTCCATGCATGTGCAACTTAATTTGCTGCTTAAATTACAAGCGCAAAACCTGATGAGTTTTAATGATTTAATACAGCGCTTATATCACGCGTTGCAACAGCCGAATGCTGCAAATCTGATTGCGCAAGTGCAAGGCGGTTATCAAGCCGCGCTGATTGATGAGTTTCAAGACACCGACCAATGGCAATGGGGCATTTTTTCGAAGCTGTTTAATTACGCTAGCCATTATTTGTTTTTAATTGGTGACCCCAAACAAGCGATCTATAAATTCCGTGGCGCCGACATTCACGCCTATTTTGCGGCCGCAGCCGATTGTCAAAGCCATTACACCTTGGATACCAATTGGCGCTCGCAACCCAATTTAGTGGCCGCGGTAAACCAAGTGTTTGATGTTGAAAACCCGTTTCAATTTGACGCGTTGAATTTCCAGCCGGTTAAAGCTGGAGTGACGGCGGACCCGCAGTTGGCACAACAACCGGCATGGCATTGGTTAACCATGCCCGCTAGCGAGGATGGTAAACCCTGGCCTAACAAAGCATCTGAACCGATCATTCAACAAAATCTGCTCGCCGAGATCAGTGAGTTGTTACAACACCAAAGCGTATTGCCTAAACAAATTGCGATTTTAGTGCGCTCAAATTTCCGTGCTGAATCTTATCGTCAAGCGCTAGCCCAACTGGGCATACCGGCGGTGATTAAGAGCCGAGAGTCGATTTACAGCACCCCGCAAGCCGAACAACTCTATCGGGTGATCGCGGCGATATTGGAACCGAATAACAGCCGCCTAATCAAGCCACTCTTAGGGCTCGATTGGTTTGGGTTAAACAGTGACCAGGTGCACCACATTTTAAACAGTGACGAACTGGAACACTGGTTTGAGTTGATGCAAAGCCTTAATCAACGCTGGCATAAAACCTCGTTTATCGCCGCCCTGTATACGTTGCTAGAACAAAAAGCGGTGTTTGAACACTTAACGGAGTTTAGTGATGCCGAACGGCGCATTGCCAATATTCAACAATTGGCGGAGTCGATTCAAAGTGACATTCATCAACATCATTTAACGCCGGCTAAAACACTGGAATTTGTAGCGCAGCAGCTGTCTAATCCAGATACTGATGATGCGCACATTGTGCGGCTTGATCGGGATGATGAGGCATTACAAATTGTGACTATTCATGCCTCAAAAGGCTTGGAATACGACTATGTATTTTGTCCGGATTTATGGCAAGGGAAAGCGAAAGCCAACAAGCCGACAGATCCCGTGCGAGTTTATGAGAATGGCACTTGGCTGTTAGATTTGGGTTCGGACGATTATGAAAAAAACTATGACAAAGCCTATCAAGAACAGCAAGCCGAAAACCTGCGTTTAGCCTATGTAGCGCTAACCCGCGCCAAAATTCGCAACACCGTAGTGACAGGCGATCAGCTTAGTGGTTTTGATATTTCTCCGCTGGGATATTTACAACAACAGGGACAAATGGTCAATCAAGCTAGCTCGGAAGCGGATAATAAAACAAGCCAAGCGAACAACCTATTTATCCAGCGCGAACTCTCGCTGTCGACCGAAGCTATAATCTATCAACCTCAGGTTGTTGCTCGTGATTACCAGGCCTGCTCACTGCAACGCAAAACCATCGACACGCGCTATCGGCTATTCAGTTTTTCCGGTTTGGTCAAGGCCGGACACAGCTTGGCCAGTCTTGGCGCTCAAGTATCGGCAGAACTTGAACCCGCAAATGAAGCCCCAACCGATAAAGCACAAGAGTTAAGCCTGCTCGTTCAGAGCGATAACGAACAAACCGACCATCGTTTTGATCCGAACCGTGATATTGCCCGTGGCGCCCATTTTGGTAATGTGGTGCATGATTTATTAGAGCAACAGCCGTTTGTCGATTTAGCGAATACGGCTATCGGCGTTGATGCCGAACTACGCCAACGCCTATGCCAAAAATACGGCTTAAAGCTAAACGCAACCCAAGAACAAGCGCTGGATGATTTAATGCGTCGCATCGTCACCACGCCGCTTTCTAGCGAAGACACTGATGTAACCCTAGCGCAACTTTCACCCAATAAAGTGCTTAAAGAGATGGCGTTTTATTATCGACTCGCATCCAGCTCAACTCAGCAGCTTAACGATGCGATGCCGAAAGATGTGCCGTTTTTAGCGCTCAAACCGCAACAACTGGTCGGCTATTTGAACGGCTTTATTGACCTGGTTTTTGAGCATAACGGTCGTTACTATCTGCTCGATTACAAAACCAATTACCTCGGTTCCAACTCAGCGGATTACACACCCGATCGACTGTTTGAAGAAATGCAGCATCACAGCTACGGTTTGCAATTTATGCTGTATAGCCTCGCGTTGCATCAATACCTGAGTCATCGTCTACCTAACTATGACTATGAACAGCATTTTGCCGGCGTAGTGTATGGGTTTGTGCGCGGCATGAATGGCAAAAATGCCGATACGGGTATCTATCACTATCGCCCGAACCTGGCCGATATTGAACGGCTAGCAAGCTGCTTAAACTCCGTGACAGCCAACCAACAAGGAGCCGCTTAACATGACTATCCAAACCCAAAACGCAACTGATTCTGCGACCTTGTCAGCTGAAAGCGATGTGACTAACTCCTTTTTAGACCACCGCTTAGCGGCGTTTTTTGCCCCGGATAATCCGGCGTTGGCGAAGATCATTAAAACGTTGTCACGCGCTCAGAGTGAAGGCCATAGTTGCATCCAGCTTAATAGTGAACAGCAAGCGATTATCAAAAATAATCCGAATGACGCTTGGGTATTAGATGGCGATTTACTGTATTTTGCTCGTTACCATCAATACGAAACCGAATTGGCGCAAGCCCTGAAACAGCGTGCCAATATAGATGTCCCGCTTGCGAATGCGCCTGAACTGTCGCGCTATTTTGACGACCCGCATCAACAACAGGCCGCCGAATTGGCCCTGACCAAACAACTGGCGTTGATTACCGGCGGTCCGGGGACTGGCAAAACCACTACCGTGGTTAAAATCTTAGCGCTGCTGATTCAACAAAACCCCTACGCCACCTTTGCCCTCGCCGCCCCAACCGGCAAAGCCGCAATGCGTTTGCAAGAATCGATTACTAACAGCAAAGCAGGCCTGGTGAATCTGTTTGACGCGGATTTGCTCAATCACGTGCCACAAGAGGTTACCACCTTACATCGATTGCTCGGCGCCCGACCGCTAACCCCTGTATTTAAACACCATGCCGACAACCCGCTCAGTCACGATGTGATTGTGGTCGACGAAGCTTCGATGATTGATTTGGCGCTGATGAGCAAACTAGTGAAGGCGTTAAAACCCGATGCGAAACTGATTTTGCTTGGAGACAAAGACCAACTCGCCTCAGTGGAATCGGGCTCGGTATTGGCCGATTGTTATCGTGCGTTACAAAATAATCGCGTCGAACTGCAAACCACTTATCGGTTTAATGAACAAATTAAACAGCTGGCGCAAGCTGTGAATCAACAACAGGTTGAGCAGGTATTGGCGTTATGCCAAGACGCAAACAAAACCGATGATACGACCGCGATAAATTTTAAATCGGTTAAGCACGCCCGCGACTTAAAAGGTTTTATTCAACACCACTATCGAGCGTACTTTGAACAGGCGGCGAAAGTTGACAGTGAAGATGCTATTCGTGCGCTGTTTGAGACCTTTAACCAATTTAAAATCCTTACTGCCACGCGAGAAGGTGATTTTGGGTTACATACGTTTAACCAGCTCAGTCAACCGGATACGATTTTGCCGCATTGGTATACTGGACGAGCCATCATGATTGAGAAAAACGACCCCGCCACCGGCTTATATAATGGTGACATCGGTCTGTGTTTGCCGGATATTGAGAATCCCAACAGCGGTCAACTCAAAGTATATTTTATACTCGGTGAAAGCTTGCGAGCGTTTGTGCCGAGTCGGTTACCAAGCCATCAAACCGCGTTTGCAATGACCATTCACAAAAGCCAAGGCTCTGAATTCGCACACGTGATGATCGTATTGGGCAATGAATTAAACAGCAAAACCGAATCGCTGATCACCAAAGAATTGCTATACACCGCGATTACCCGTGCCAAAACGCAGGTTACAGTCGTTGCCAATCAAGAGCTGTTAGCACAATGTGTTAGCAACCCAATTCAACGCCACAGCGGGTTAGCGGATTGTTTGAGCTGATTGTTGTTGCAGCCAGCGATCGAGTTGATTGGCGAAAGCTTGCCGGTCGGCTTGGCTGAAAGTGGCGGGGCCACCGGTTTGGATACCACTGGAGCGCAGATTTTCCATAAAATCGCGCATCGTTAAACGGGCTTTAATATTGCTTTCGGTATAGAGTTCGCCGCGAGGATTTAAGGCTAAGCCACCCTTCGCAATCACTTCGGCAGCCAGCGGAATATCCGCAGTAATCACCAAATCACCCGCCGATAACGCCTGCACAATATGATTATCGGCAACATCAAAACCTTTTGGCACCTGAATTAGACGAATAAACGGACTACCCGGAATCGCCATCGTATGATTCGCCACTAAGGTCACCGAGGTTTCGGTGCGCTTGGCCGCTTTAAATATGATTTCTTTAATGACTGCCGGACAGGCGTCGGCATCAACCCAGATTTTCATGCTGCTCACTTTTGATTTTGATATTCGATTTTGAAACTTATTCTGTAGCTATAAAAAAACCCGCAGTTGCGGGCTTAGGGTGTTTGGTGGAGCTGGGCGGATTCGAACCGCCGTCCGGAAAGCATCCATCGGAGAATCTACATGTTTATTTAGTCTACTAATTTAATCAGAACGCTGCCCGACTAGCAGGGAACGCGTTTGACGAGTTTGTCAGTTTTAACAAGCACCTACCCAAACACGCGATACTTGCGATTCCGTGTGAGATGATACGGCGTCGGGTGCCACGAACAACTACCCCGGGCCGCACCAGCGGGCTTAAGCCGCTAGAGCGTAGTTATCGTCGTTTGCAACTATAACAATGTGAATTAAGATTTACGTGCATCATTCAGGCACGACATGCCTCTCAAACTTCAATCTCCCCGTCGAAACCAAGTACAGCCCCGCGAGTGACTGATTATTATACGCTAAATACGATCGAAAACAGACCCTTGTTTGGGTAGAAAGAACTTTTCGTAAAGTTTTGAGGCATAGTTGTTGGTCATACCGGCAATATAATCACATATAACCCGTTTTTGCGCGCGTTCGGTGGCAGCTTGATTGAATTTAGCCAGGGTATTTGCTGGCAACAACCGATCGGCATTCGCCTCAAGCGCTTCAAATAGGGTCATTACAATCAACTGCCCTTTATATTCCATACCCTTCACTTCCGGAATGGTAATCACATTTTTGAATACGAATTGCTTTAATAACTCCAGCACTTGCGCTTGTGCTTCCGGTAAGCAGGCCTGGTAACGCAACAAGGGATGACTGAACTGCTCCTGTTCCACTACACAAATTTCTTCCACCATCAAACCGACCATTTTAGACACCGCATGTTTGCGTTGTTTGGAACTACCACTAAACAACCGATCGGTCATGGTGTCATCCCAAAGACGGTGCGTTTTAAAATGCGGATGCTGCATGACTTCGGCTTGCCACAGCTCACGGCTAACCATTTTCATCGCCACCGCATCTTCTAAATCATGGATACCATAGGCAATGTCATCGGCCAGCTCCATAATCGTGGTATCAAAAGCCTTAAATTGGGTGCGCACGCGTTGTCCTAGCCCTGGTATGGGCGGCTGTTTTAAGCCTAAAAAGAGCGTGCGATCCTGGTCATTAAACGGCGCCAACACCCACTCAAACACCGCCGCCTCTTCTTGATACAAGCATTTTGGTGGATGCCAGGGTTTCATATTCCAGGTTTTAAAATCGGTCACCGGTGCTAGGTTTAAGCAGGCCTGGTAATCCTGATCTTGTTCGGCCAGGTCTTCATAAATCGCCGGATATTTCATCACACCCAAAGTCGCACGACGGGTTAGATCCAGACCGTTTTGCGGCGTATATTCGCCCAAATGTGCCAAGATGCGTAAGGTTTGAGCATTGCCTTCAAAGCCACCGTGATGGCGCATCATATAATTGAGCGCTACTTCACCGCCATGACCAAAAGGCGGATGTCCTAAATCGTGGGCTAAACAAATGGCTTCAATTAGATAAGGTGAAGGTAACCAGGCCTGGTAATTGTCGGCATCATCACGCAAGGCTAGATGCTCGACAATACCGGAACCAATTTGCGCCACTTCCATCGAATGGGTTAAGCGAGTGCGAAAAAAATCCGATTCATTAAGCCCAAAAATTTGTGTTTTCGATTGTAAGCGCCGAAACGAGGCAGAATGAATGACCCGCGCTCGGTCACGCTGGTAGGCCATGTGGGGCGGGCGCGTCGACTTACGCGCCGGATCGAGCATTTCAGTATATTTTTCTACCCAGATTGCCTGCTCGTGCTGATCCATACTATGCCCTCGAAGCTGGTTAGATTAGTTGTTACTTGTTACTCGTTATTCGCTCTTTGCAGCTCGTGCGGCGATAAAATCTAACGCCATTTGCAAGCGTACGATACAACGATGCTGACCGATCAATGCTGCGGTGGCATCAATAGACGGCGACTGGCCACCACCTGTAATCGCCACACGCAATGGCATGCCAACCTTGCCCATACCCAGTTCCAACTCGGTCGCAGTATCCTGAATCGCATGATGAATACTGGCGCTATCCCAGGTTTTCAGGTCGCTAAATTTTTGTAGCAGTTTCGCCAAAGGCTCCGCTGCAACAGGACGCAAATGCTTCTTGGCGGCATCGGCATCAAACTCGGTGAAATCTTGGTAAAAATAAAGCGCACTTTCCGCCATTTCAACCAAATTACGTGCGCGTTCTCTTAACAAATCAGCGACGTGTTCTAAGGTCGGACCTTGCGATAAATCACAGCCTCGCTCCGCCATAAAATGCGATAGATGCCTTGATAAATGGCCAGCTGGCGCTTCCTGAATATGTTGTTGGCTTACCCATAGGCATTTTTCTTCATTGAAGGTGGAGGGCGCGGCGTTAACCGCATCTAAGTCAAAATTTTCAACCATTTGATCAACCGAGAAGATTTCTTGATCGCCATGCGACCATCCCAAGCGAATCAAATAATTAAGCAAGGCTTCTGGTAAATAGCCTTCTTCTTTGTATTGAAGCACACTCACCGCGCCATGACGCTTCGACAAACGCGCACCGTCTGGACCTAATACCATTGGGATATGGGCATATTTTGGTATCGGCGCACCGAGGGCTTTTAAAATATTAATCTGGCGTGGGGTGTTGTTGAGATGGTCATCACCGCGGATAACGTGGGTGATACCCATGTCCCAGTCGTCAACCACGACGGTTAAGTTGTAGGTGGGTGTGCCATCCGAACGGGCAATAATAAGATCATCAATTTCGGAATTTTTAACCGTAACCTGCCCTTTTACCATGTCCTCAATGACTACTTCGCCGTCTAACGGGTTTTTAAAGCGCACCACCGGCTTGATACCTTCCGGTGGCGTGCCGGTAAAATTTCGGTAACGACCATCATAGCGCGGCTTTTCACCATTTTGACGCTGCTGCTCACGCATGGCATCGAGTTCTTCTGGCGTGGCATAGCAATAGTAAGCATTACCCTGCGCGATTAATTGGGCAATAACGACTTTGTACCGGTCAAAATGATGGGTCTGAAAAAATGGCCCTTGGTCGTAATCCAAACCTAACCAAGCCATACCTTCCAGGATCGCATTGACCGATTCTTGCGTGGAACGCTCTAAATCCGTATCTTCGATTCGTAGAATAAACTCGCCGCCCATTTTGCGCGCATATAACCATGAGAATAAGGCAGTACGCACACCGCCAATGTGTAAAAACCCAGTTGGGCTTGGGGCAAATCGAGTACGAATCACAGTTGACTCCTAGAAAAGAAATAAGGCTGAATTATAACCATCATTGGCACTGAAAGCGACCATTGCTTGGTTTATCAATGCGTCTACCAGTTATGCAAGCTAGACGACCCCATAACTTAATTTTATTAACAACTTACATTAACAAATTGTTAATCTTGATAATTTTTTGTCAGTCTTTGTTACTATCCAGTTGGCGAACCTGTTGCATCAGACAAATGCCACCCTGCTCTAGCAAGGTTTCACGGGCGTTCGCGCTCATCCATTGCCCCTGTTCGGCTAGCGACAGCGGTAAAATACCAATATGTAACTGATCACCCGGTTGCAAATAACACGCCTCACCAAAAGCGGTATAACGGGTGGCGCCCAGGCTGATAATGAGTTGTTTGGGTTGCGCCAACTGCGCCAAAATAGCGCGCATATCTTCAAGCGGTCCTTGATCCCGCTGACTTTTCAGTTGGTTTATCAACCAATCCAGCAACGCCTGATTCCAATAGCTGTAATGCTTCACGGGCGTGGTTTGACCATAGGCGGTTACCAGGCCTGCTCGCACTAATGAACAAGCAATCACATAGTCTTGCAAACAGCCCTGTTCACTGAGCTCATCCAGCTCAAACCAATCTTGGCTAATACCGGTCGAGGCACTTCCCCAGTTCTTTTTAAGGCTAATTTTGGGCGCATTGATACGATTGGAGCAGTCATTGAAGGCGGTAAAAGCTTGTGGCGTTAAGCTCTCAACCCAGCCATGTTCATCGTAAGTTACCGCAAAGAGCACCGCCAATTCTGGCTCAATTTGTAACCGTGGTTGCTGAGTAAAATCCGCCGCAACGACATGATGCGACAGCGGATAGACACCTAAAAAATTGCTAAAACCTGGCAAGTAAATCGGAAACAAACCTTTCGGCGCGTTCTCCGATTCCGTGGCAATATTGACAAAATCACTGGCCTCACCGGCTTGGCTCAAATGTTCTGCAAAATTGCCGGCAATCCCTAATACCGGCAATGCCGCTAATTCTGCCTCAGTTAATCTAAAAGAGCGCAAACCGGCATGACAACTCATTGCTTCCCCTTCGTTTCTTGCGCACTGATATCATCTTGCAGGCCTGGTGGTAGGGACTTAATGTAGAGGTCATGCTTACTGTAGGGAATTTCAATGCCGGCTTGCTGAAACCGCTTGAATATTTGCGTATTCAAGCTGTCTAAAACCCGTGAGCGAATTTCTGGATCGGCAATCCATACTCGCAACGAAAAGTCCAAACTGGAGGCGCCAAAGCCCATAAACCGAACAGCGGGCACCGGGTCTTGTAATACCTGGGGATCTGCTTGCGCGACCTCTAATAGAATTTGGCGAACCCGATCAATATCACTGTCATAAGACACGCCGACATTCGCGGACATTCGCATACTGACAAAACGCCCGGACGATTGGTTCACCACCTTGCCATTGGCCAATACCGAGTTAGGAATGTTAATTTCCACATCGTCGCGGGTTAAAATTCGGGTAGAGCGCAAGCCGATTTGCGTCACCTTACCTCGGTCGGTGCCATCGACCACAATATAATCGCCAATTTTAAAGGGCGAATCCGCCATAATAAACAGACCGGACAAGATATTGGCCAAGGTATCACGCGCTGCAAAACCGACCGCGATACCTATCACCCCCGCCGAGGCAAGCCAGGCCGTCATATTGATGTTCCAGGTTAAAAACAACAAATAGACCGCGACTAAAACAATTAACACCGCAGACAGGTTATCCAGCACAGGTAAGGTTTGAGGGCGAATAAACGAGCCTTCCTGCTGTCGGGTACTTTGTAGCTTCAAACCAAATTGCGATGAGCGATAAATAAATTGGCCCCAGATCATAATATTAATGCTGGTTAAGATACGATTCGCGTAAAGCAACAGCTCCTCATTAAAATCAAACTGCAGATTCATAATCATACTGATGGCGATAAACACCACCGACACCATAATTGGTAGGCGAATATGGATTAACGCATAGGCTAAAATCTCGCGTTGCTGCTTAATTGCCCAGCGTTTTGGACCTAGCGTTATAACAAGATTAATAAGCCATGCGACCACCATCGCAATCACTAAATAACCGACGGCTAAAGCCAGCGGGTGGGTTAAACCAATATCAGCCATCCAGATAGCCATTTGTTTATTACTCCGAGTTATATTACTGCTAAGTTTGTTACTTATTTTGCGGCATAAGTTCCTTGATTAGCAAGTTATCTGCTACTTAAGGCATAATAAACCCCATTATAGATTTCAATTAGGGTTTAGCATGAACAACATCCATTATCAGTTAACGCTTCATGATTACCGCTCGCATCGCCTTGCGCTGACACTTAACATTCGTCAGCCAAATGCTGATGGTCAAATGCTCCGTTTACCCAAATGGATTCCTGGCAGCTATATGATTCGTGACTTTAGCAAGCACATTATTAATGTGCGAGCGACCACCCAGGACGGCCGCCCCCTAGCCGTCACGGTTATCGATCCGAGTCATTGGCAAGTCGCACCGCACCCGGGTTCTATTCAGGTGCATTATGAAGTCTATGCTTGGGATTTATCGGTACGCGGCGCCCACTACGATCAGCAACACGCGTTTCTTAATGGCACCAGTTGTTTTTTAGAGGTTGTAGGACAATCCAAGGAACCGCATAGTCTGGACCTACTCGCCGATGAATGGGCGCAGCAGCAGGCCTGGTCGGTCGCCACCACCTTACCTGCGCTGGCGCTAAACCCGCAGGGTTTTGGTCATTATCACGCCAGCAACTATGACGAACTCATCGATCACCCAATTGAAATGGCCGCGTTTAAAGAGGTGCGGTTTGACGCTGGCGGTATTGAACATCGCATGGTTTTAACCGGCGTGCATGACGCGGACTTAGATCGTATCGCCCAGGATCTGGCACCGATTTGTGAAGCACAATTGGCTTTTTTTGGCGAGCCGGCGCCGTTTGAACGCTATATTTTTATGGTGATGGTGACTGGCGACGGCTATGGCGGTTTAGAACACCGTAGCTCAACCGCATTAATCTGTTCGCGCGACAGCCTGCCCTATGCCGGCATGGACAAACCCAGCGATAAATATCTCGAGTTTTTAGAACTTTGCTCCCATGAATACTTTCACAGCTGGAACGTAAAACGTATACAACCGGCTATTTTGCAACAGAGTGATTTACAAAGCCCAGCTAGTACCCAACTACTATGGTGGTTTGAAGGCGCAACCTCTTATTACGATTTATTGTTTTTGTACCGAGCTGGCACCATAGACCAAACCACTTACTTGCAAAAGCTTGCTGAACAACTGACCCGCGTTTATCGCATGCCCGGACGTTTCCAGCAAACGCTGGCCGACTCTAGTAAGCAGGCCTGGACCAAGCTTTATCAACAGGATGAGAATGCTCCTAATGCGATTATCAGCTATTACACCAAAGGCGCTTTAGCGGTTATTGCCTTGGATTTAACCTTGCGTATGCACAGCCAAGGACAAAAAAGCCTTGATGATCTCATGCGATTGCTGTGGCGCGACTATGGAATACCGCAAGCAGGCCTGGTGGAGGATCACATTGAACAGCTCGCCGGGGAGCTGGTTGCTGCCGACTTGACTGAGTTTTTCCAGCAAGCTTTGCATAGTACAGCCGATTTACCGCTTGCCGAGCTATTTGCTCAGGTAGGTATTAATTTTGCATTACGCCCACCAGTGTCGAATCCGGATCTGGGCGGCACTGCGAAGGAAAATCCCAACGCCAAGCCCTATTTAAATCTGGGTGCGAATCTGGTTAACAGCCAAAATCAGAGTGTGAAATTAACTCATGTTTGGCATGAACGCCCGGCACATAAAGCCGGCCTCAGTGGTGGCGATGAAATTATCGCCTTAGATGGTCTTCGGATGAGCAGTGTCGCGCAGTTAGACAGCTATTTACAGCGTCGTCCACTGGGTGATCGATTAAACTGTCATTATTTTAGACGCGATGAATTAGCAGTAACGCACATTACTCTAGACAGTCCACCTGCTGATCGGGTGGTGCTGACTGCAGAACAGACTTATAGTTGGCCGGAGAAATAAGGTGGATAAGAACTTAGTTGAACGACTAAATGAATTGGAAATATTGTTGGTTTACCAGGACGACACACTGCAAGCGACCCAACAAACGCTACAAATTCAACAACGACAAATCCAACAGCTCGAACGCCAACTGCAGCTGTTGTCTGAGTATTTGAAATCTTTAAAAGATCCACAGGTAAAAGCACCCAATGAAGAAACCCCGCCCCCTCATTATTGAAGGAGCGGGGTTTTCTTAAGTCCCAAAGACCGTGGAAATTAGAAAATTTCTTCTAAAATTAAGGTTTCGGCACGATCTGGACCGGTCGAAAGGATGGTTACTGGCACGCCAACCGCTTGTTCAAGGAAACGGATATAGGCTTTCGCTGGTTCAGGCAAGGCATCCCAGCTTGCAATACCGACCGTTGATGACTGCCAGCCTGGCATGCTTTCATAGACCGGCTCACACTGTTCATATTCATCGGCACTGGCCGGTGGTAACTCTAACAACTGACCTTGATAACGATAAGCGGTACATACTTTAATCTCGGCTAACTCATCCATCACATCGAGCTTGGTTAAACAAATTCCAGTTAAACCGTTAATTTGTGCTGAGCGACGTAATGCCACCGCATCAAACCAACCGCAGCGGCGTTGGCGACCGGTAGTCGCTCCAAACTCAAAGCCACGCTGACCCAGTTCTTTACCAGTCGGATCACCCTTATCTTCTGCGACAGAATAAACCAACTCGGTTGGGAAAGGACCACCACCCACGCGAGTGGCATAGGCTTTGGTAATCCCCAGTACATAATCCAACGCGGTTGGGCCAATGCCTGCCCCAGACGCTGCCCCACCCGCTGTGGTATTCGAAGAAGTGACATAGGGGTAAGTACCGTGATCAATATCTAGTAAGGTGCCCTGGGCGCCTTCAAACAATATATTCTTGCCTTGGGCGTTCAAGTCCGCAATCATCGCTGGCACATCAGTCAACATTGGCACAATTAATTCGGCATAGGCTTGGCATTTTTGCCATAGTTGGTCAAAACTGACCGGTTCGGCCTTGAAGTAGTTGGTTAACATAAAATTATGGTAGGCCACAATGTCTGCCAACTGCGCTTTAAATTTTGTCATATCTTTTAAATCACCCGCACGCAAGCCACGGCGAGCAACCTTATCTTCATAAGCCGGACCAATTCCACGTCCGGTAGTACCAATGGCCTGGTTGCCACGAGCACGTTCACGTGCTTGATCGATAGCCACATGGTAATCCAAAATTAACGGACAGGCATCACTGACTTTCAAACGATTACGCACCGATAAGCCACCGGCTTCGAGTTTTTCAACTTCTTTTTGCAAAGCATCGGGAGCCAACACAACCCCATTGCCAATCAAACAATCAACGTGCTCGCGCAGAATCCCAGATGGGATAAGATGTAATACGGTTTTCTGGCCATCAATCACCAGAGTGTGACCAGCATTATGACCGCCCTGGAAACGAACCACCGCGGCCACTCGGTCAGTCAGTAGATCTACGATCTTCCCTTTGCCCTCATCGCCCCATTGGGTACCCACTACCACTACATTACGTTTGCTCATGTTTCTATCTTCTACTCTTTAATCTTAATAACCCAATCGGCACCCTGCGCAATCAATTGATTCGCGCCAGCTGGTATATCACTATCCTGGTAAGCACGGATTACCGTGTGGCCATTCGCTTTTAATTGATTCACTTGATCTAACCAGGCTGACGACGCATTGAAAACACTATAAATAGGTGCCGCTTCTAGCGGCTCATCGACCAAGTTATCAATCAAATTACGCAAGTCAATACTAAAACCGGTGGCCGGATAATCAGCACCAAATGCCGAGCATACTCGATCATAACGACCGCCTTTGGCAATTAAAATAGAACTCACGTCGGCTTGGTAGCAGGCAAAAATGAGGCCGGTGTGATATTGAAAGCCACGTAAATCGGCTAAATCTAGGTGAATATCAACACCCTGAACACCGGCAAAATAATCCACAACGAACTGAAGATCAGCTAAACACTGATCAAGCTCGCTATCTAATGAATCTAGAGACTTGCTAGCAAGACCTAACACTGAGGACGCACTGCCCACTAGCGTAATCAGTGATGCAAAGGCACTTGTTAATGACTCTGACAAGGTTTGATTAGCTAACCAGGCCTGGTATTCTGGAAGTGCTTTGCGTTTTAGAATATCAACCAAGGCATCTTGGTTAGCGGTATTTAATTTAGCAAGATCCATTAGACGTTGCACGACACCCACATGACCCAAGCTTAACGAAACGTGTACAAAACCTAATTGTTTAGCGGCCGCTAGCATCAAATCAATCATCTCGATGTCGCTAGCGATACCTTGGTGGCCAAATAATTCGGCACCCACTTGAATCGGACTTCTTGAACCCTTCGCCTTGTTATTGCGCGATTTCAATACTTCACCCACATAACACAGACGAGTAATGACGCCGGCGTTCGGTTTCAGACGATTACTCACGATACGCGCTACTTGCGGGGTCATGTCGGCACGCACACCCATCATGCGGCCACTTTCGTTATCCGTAAAACGACAGGTATCCAATGCAAGCTTACGCCCTGTACCCGTTAATAATGAATCGGTAAACTCAGCAATCGGAGGCAAGACTAGTGCATAACCCGCTGCGGTAAACTCATCCAATAGGTTGCGACGATGCGCTTCAAGACGCGCGGCTTGTGGTGGTAATAAATCTTCAATACCTTCAGGCGTTAACCAAATATTTTGTTGCATAACTTTCATCTTATAGTTGAATTTTTAGCCCCAAAGCAGTAGTAAAACCAAGCCAATTAACACCAGTGCTAAACCAGTCATCCGAAGCTGAATTATTGGCAATTGTGCCGCACTTAAGACCATCTTTCGCCAAAAGTTTGGAAACAACAAGGGCAACAACCCTTCGAGGATCAAAACGAGTGCAAGAGCAGTTATTAAAGCTGTAGTCAACATTTTGGGGTGTTCCAAAAAAAAGGTGGGGAATCCCCACCTTCTTCATTAACGTGTAAAGTGTTTAAAGAAATCCAAGTTTGGATCTAACACCAGCATATCGTTTTTCGACGAGAAAGACTCTTGGTAGGCATTTAGACTCTGATAGAACGAATAGAATTCGGGATCAATGCCATAGGCTTCAGCATAAACACGCGCCGCAATCGCATCCCCTTCACCTCGAGTTTGCTCTGCTTCACGGAAGGCATCAGCCAATAATACCGTACGTTGACGATCGGCATCAGCACGAATACGCTCAGCAGATTCACCACCGAGTGAACGCAGGTCTGCTGCTACACGCTGACGCTCTGCTTCCATACGACGGAATACCGATTCACTGATATCACGCGGTAAGTCAATTCGCTTCAAACGCACATCAACAATTTCAATACCAAATTGCGTCGCTTCACGGTTAGCTAAACGGGTAATGTTATCTGCTATTACTACACGTTCACCTGAAATAATATCTTCAACCGTACGGGAACCAAACTGGGAGCGCAAACCATCTTTAATAATTTGTGATAGACGCTGATTCGCTAAATTAAAATCACCGCCCATCGAGGTATAAAAACGCTCCGCATTATCTACGCGCCATTTGATGTAAGAATCTACTTCAAGGTTTTTTAACTCCCCAGTCAAATAACGCTCTGGGGTCGCATCCATAGTTTGAACACGCTGGTCAAATGTGCGCACATTGTTTACAAATGGCATTTTGACATGTAGACCGGGTTGCAAATCTGTTTTGACAATCTCACCTAAACGAAACACAACGCCCGTTTCTGCTTCTTGTACTAAAAACAATGAATTAGTGCCAATGAAAAGAACAGCGGCGATACCTAAACCATAAATCGCTTTCATCTTAACGTAACTCCCTATTTCTTAAAAAGTCACGAACATTGCTGTCCGTTGGACTCGAGTTCGTCGTACTAGGCTGGTTAGCCGGAGGACGTGCTGAACCAGTGGCCGATTGTGCCGGCGCAAATGGCACATTGCCAACAGTGCCAGAACCACCCATGATTTTATCTAGTGGCAAGTACATCAAATTATTTCCACCTTCAACGCCCATAAAGACTTTGGAGGTGTTGTTGAGTACGTTTGTCATAGCTTCAAGATACAAGCGTTCTCGCATCACTTCTGGTGCATTTTGATACTCGGTAACAACACTCACAAAACGTGACGCCTGACCTTCTGCTCTTGCAACAACCTGGTCACGATAAGCACGGGCTTCTTCAACAATACGTGCGGCCTGACCACGCGCTTGCGGAATAACCTGATTGGAATAAGCTTCAGCTTCGTTAATTAAACGCTCACGGTCCTCACGAGCTTTTACCACATCAGCAAAGGCAGATTGCACCTGCTCAGGTGGCTGAGCATCTTGTAAGTTAACGGTAGTAATAAATAGCCCAGACTGGTATTGATCAAGATTGCGCTGTGTTAACTCACGCACCTGGGCAACAATTTCAGTACGCCCTTGAGTAAGTACGAAATCCAATGAATTACGACCTACAATCTCACGCAACGCACTTTCAGAGGCCGCCCGCAAGGTCGCGTCCGGATCACGCACGTTAAATAAATAATCGGCAGCTGACTGAATGCGATACTGCACCGCAATGCGAACATCAACAATATTCTCATCTCGGGTCAACATTAGCGCTTCAGAAGCTACTGTGCCTGAGCGATTCTGTGCATCAGTACGGTAACCAATCTCTGTCGTACGGATACGGTCTACGTTAACTTTGGTAACGGATTCTATAGGATATGGAATATGCCAATGCGGACCTGGACCTGTTTCGGTTATATAAGCACCAAAACGCTTAACCACTCCTCGTTCGGCTGTATCGACAATATATACACCTGAAAGTAACCAAATAACCAGCAATACCAGAAAACCGACGCCGATATGTTTACCTTTGATACCACCATTAAAATTGCCACCGGCACCACTAAACATTTGCTGTGCTTTCTTCAGCAACTCATCAAGGTCCTGATCAGACTTACGCTGTGGTCGCTTGGGTGGCTCATTGTTATTGCCAGAGCCTTTACCAGGATTACCCCAAGGGTCCTGTCCGGGCTTACCGGGTTCATTCCATGCCATGTTACTCTCCAGTCTTTTTTGGGATGCTATATTTTAGAGTCATAACGCTGTGTTGTCATCCATTAACTCACATTACCTGCGGATAATCGCATGTATTAGGTTTCATAGCTAGTAATTAAGGGTTAGCTTGCTGTAATTTTTCAATATATTGACATTCGGGCCATTTCAAAACTTGATCATACTGCTGTTCGGTTAGATACACTTGTAGTTTTATCACGCCCTGTTCATCACAGATTTCTTGCTCAACTTTACCTAGCGCATAAAGTTGCGCGCGACGATGTCCGGCAGCAGGCCCCAGTTTAATCATCATGCGTACAAATCGACCTTTAAAAAAACTGGCTAATGCATCTTTCAAGGCCGCGATACCCAAATTATTTTGAGCCGAAACCCAAACCCTTGTCGGCTGCCCTTCCTCATCGTAATCGACATGAGGTTCAACAGTCGGTTGCAACAAATCAATTTTATTAAATACGATTAATTGTGGCACATCGGCTGCACCCACTTCGTTAATCACCTGTTCAACCTGGGCGATTTTGTCATCACGCAAGGGATCAGCCGCATCCACCAAATGAATCAATAAATCAGCTTCACTGGTTTCTTCTAAGGTCGATCTAAATGCGGTCACTAGATCATGCGGGATATGTCGAATAAAACCAACCGTATCGGCCAATATCGCCTTGCCACCGCCGGGCAAATGAACACTTCGCAAGGTCGCATCCAGGGTCGCAAATAGACGGTTTTCCGCATAAACATCGGCGGCAGTGAGCAAATTAAATAACGTCGACTTGCCCGCATTGGTATAACCAACCAGGGTAATAGTCGGATGGTCTGAGCGTTGACGTGACTGGCGACCCAGTGCGCGTTGTTTGCGAACCTTGTCGATACGCTTTAATAAATGTTTAATCCGTTCTTGTAGTAAACGTTTATCAGATTCCAATTGGGTTTCACCAGGCCCGCGTAGGCCGATGCCACCTTTCTGACGTTCTAAATGCGTCCAGCCGCGAACTAATCGTGTGGACATATGACGCAATTGCGCCAATTCAACCTGCAGCTTACCCTCATGAGAACGAGCTCGCTGAGCAAAAATATCTAAAATTAGCCCAACACGATCAATAACTCGCGCTTTTACAACACGCTCGATATTACGTTCTTGCCCTGGACTAAGGGCATGATTGAAAATAACAACATCGGCCTTATGCAGCGCAACAGCAGCGGCTACTTCATCTAACTTACCGGAACCGATATAAAGTTTCGCATCGGGTCTATCACGCTTTGTTTTAATTAACTCGGCTTGTTCGGCACCGGCCGACTCTACCAGTTCTAAAAACTCGGTTAATTCCTCTCGACACGTTTCATCTTCAAAATCAACATGAACCAAAATAGCAACATCTAGTTGCTTGCGCTCAAGGCGCCCAAATAATTCCATATTAAGTTTGGCTTATTCCGCGTCGATTTTGTCTGAATCGTTTTGTGTAGCGAAATCATAGGCTTTCGGATCGCGCAGCGGTACGATAGTTGAAATCGCATGTTTGTAAACCATTTGGGTCACATTGCTGCGTAGCAACACCACAAACTGGTCAAATGAATCAATTCGGCCCTGCAATTTGACGCCGTTCACGAGATAAATAGACACGTTAATACGTTCTTTACGCAATGCATTTAAGTAGGGGTCTTGAATGGGAACGGCTTTCGCCGGTTTTAGCTTATCCATTTTGCTTTCCTTATTATTGTTAATGGTATTATTTTTGACTAAAAAAGCATATCACAAGTATTAAGCGATATTTTTACAATTTAGTGTGAGGTGCTCGAGCACTTGCTGGGTGAGTGTATCTTCCGAAACACTGTAGGGGTCGAAGATCGCGGCTTCGTCTTCTTTGCGCAACCAGGTTATTTGACGTTTAGCTAATTGCCGAGTTGCTACCAATGCCTTTTCAAATACTAAGGCTTCTGGATATTCACCCGCAAAATGATCCAAAACTTGTCGATAACCGACACTGCGCATCGCCGGACTGTCTGGATCATGTTCAGGCTGTTGCGCAAGAGACGCAACCTCTGCGACCAGGCCTGCGGCAAACATTCCTTCTAGACGCTGAGCAATCTTTTCGTGTAATGCTTGACGCGATGCCGGCATCAATACCAGCTTTACCAATGGAAAAGTCCATGCACTTGAACGACTGTGTTGCAAACTCGTTAAGGTATGACCACTAATCTCATACACTTCAAGCGCACGAATCAGTCGCTGTTGATCGGCTTGATTGATTCGTGCCGCGGCTTGCGGATCAATAGCCTGCAACTTGGCATGCAGATTTGCTGGACTTTCTTCAAATTCCGCTTGCAACCTAGCTCTTACACTGGGGTCAGCACTCGGTAAATCGGACAGACCCTGGGTAAGCGCGTTGAAGTACATCATGGTACCACCCACTAGGACTGGAATCTTACCGCGAGCAAAAATCTCTTTGGCAATTCGTTGCGCATCAGTCACAAAGTCAGCAACCGAATAGCTCTCATTTTGACCCAAAAAATTAATCAAATGATGGGGTACTTGCGCTAACTCAGCGTCGGTGGGTTTTGCTGCACCTATATTTAAGTCTCGATAGATAAGCACGGAATCAACATTAATAATTTCAATCGGCAGATAGTCGGCAAGTGCTAATGCTAAAGCTGTTTTGCCGCTGGCGGTTGGACCCATGATCGCAATCGCGGTAGGATTTTTAATAAAGTTGTTCCAATCGCAGATCGGCATACTCAATTTAACGTCCCCGCATAAAAAGTTGATCTAATTGATCAATTGACAATTGCACCCAGGTGGGTCGACCATGATTACACTGAGAAGATGCAGGCGTTTGCTCCATATCACGCAATAACTGATTCATCTCGGCGAGTGTTAACTGCCTATTAGCACGCACCGATCCATGACAGGCGCGACGGGATAAAATAGCGGCGAAGCGTTCTTCTAGTGCGGTCTCTGGAGCTTGATCCGCCAGCCAATCGGCAAAGACTTTTTGCAATAACTCACTAATATCAAGTCCTTGGAGCAACGCCGGTACGGCTATAACCCGAAGTTGCGCAGGACCCACTTGTTCAAACGCAAAACCCCATTGGGTCCACCACTCAGGATTAGCTTCCCAGTGCATAACGGCAGCATCTGACAAGGTCAGCATTAAGGGTACTAATAAAGGCTGTGACACAATAGTCTGTTGTTGCCACTGTTTTTTTAAGCGTTCATAGACAATACGTTCGTGTGCCGCATGCATATCGACTAATACCAGCCCTGCCTCATTTTCTGCCAAAATAAAGATGCCCTTAATTTGAGCTTTAGCAAAGCCTAAGATGGGCGAAGGGTCGGAATCCGGTTCACGAACCGACGATAAACTTTCCGGTGACATCTCATTGCTGGCATAGGGGCGCTGAAACGCCATAATTTGTTCCGTGCTAGGCGTTGTTGTGTCACGTTTAAAATCGAATGGTGATTGGCGGGCGCTTGTGGCGGGCATTTTCGTATCTGTATTACCACTAACACTAGACCTGGCGTTAGCTGCTTGCCCCATTACCAGCGGCTGCATCACCGCATCGCGTATCGCCCGACGCACATGATCATAAACTTGTCGACCATGCTGGAAACGGACTTCATATTTAGCCGGATGCACATTAACATCCACTTGGTCATAGGGCACCTGAATAAACACCACAAATACCGGGTGGCGACCGTGATACAACACATCCGCATAAGCCAACTTAATCGCCTGCAGCAACTGACGATCTCTAACGATCCGACCATTAACAAACACAAATTGTTTATCGGCCAAGCCCCGATGATAGGTGGGCAAACTCACCCAGCCCGAAACGCTTACACCGGGTAAGGTTTGGTCAATATATAATGACTGCTCAACAAATTCATCACCCAAAAGCGAAGCCAGTCGCGATAAGTGCCTAGCGCGCTGAGTAGCTGGTGGGTAATCAAAGACTTGTTTTTGGTTGTGAACCAAACGTAAGCCAACACTCTGATTGGCTAATAGTGTACGTTTAAGATAGTCTTCAATCTGTGAAAACTCGGCTCGCGGGGTTTTTAGAAACTTTCGGCGTGCCGGTGTGTTATAAAACAAGGACGCGACTTTGACTCGAGTCCCATGCGCGGCGGCGGTTGGCGTTAAATCAGACCAACGACCATCAATTTGATTTTGCAACAACCAAGCATGGGGTTCATCAGCATGGTAACTGGTAAGGCTAAATTGACTAACTGACGCAATACTGGCAAGGGCCTCTCCACGAAAACCTAAACTCGCGACATTCGACAAATCCTCGTAATGCTTAACCTTGCTGGTGGCATGCCGTTCAACGGCTAAAGGAATATCTTCGGCAAGAATACCGGCACCATTATCCTGCACCTCAATCAGCTCTACGCCCGCCTCCTCTAGCCAAATAGTAATTTGAGTGGCACCGGCATCGAGTGCATTTTCAACCAATTCTTTTACTACGGATACAGGGCGCTCAACCACTTCACCGGCGGCAATTTGATTGGCCAGCGCATCTGACATCAAGCTAATGCGATTTTTATTCATGAGTTCGTTGAGTATTTGAAGAGGTTGTTATTCTATCAACAACTCCGAAACAACCCAACCGAATTGAGAAGATATTAACTAGCGGCCAACATTTGTTGACGAATCGGAATGCGTAACTCCGTACCGACGCGAAGTTGATTAGCATTGGTAAGGTTGTTCATCTGCATAACCTGAGGAACGGTTACACCATGACGCTGGGCTATTAGAGACAGCGTGTCTCCAGGCTGAACCCGATAGGTACGGTGATAATGAACAGTCATCTTGTCAGTAATAGGAATACGCAAGCTACGCCCTACCACCAATTGATTAGGGTTACGCAAGCCATTTAACCGCATTAATTCTCGCGAAGATACACCATAGATATCGGCAATGGTTGATAGATTGTCACCGCGTTGAATTTGATGACGCACAAACAAAGGCTCTCCCCAATTGGGCTTATGCCCTGATTCCTCTAAAAATGCCTGCAGTCCAATCGTTAGCGATTGCGCGAACTGGCGTTGGAATCTCGGATTAACCAGCAGTCGTTCATCTTCAGGGTTGGATATAAAAGCGGCTTCGACCAAAATAGCGGGCATATCAATCGAGCGCAAAACTGCAAAATTCGCCGCTTGAACGGTAGATTTGTGCAAGTGTAGGCCATTACCAGACATCACATTAAGAACTTGGCCACCCAGTTTACGGCTGGCTTGCAAACTGGATTCACGCGAAAAATCACTCAAAACAAACGCAACATCTTGATCGCGACCAGCTAAAGTTACAATCCCTAATGCTTCGTTCTCACGTTCTGCAACAGCGCGCGCCATAGCACTTGAGGCTCCACGCTGTGACAATACATAAACTGAACCACCCCTTGGCTGAGGGCTGGTATAAGCATCAGCATGAATGGATACAAACAGATCCGCTTGCTGGCCACGGGCAATACGTGCACGTTCATCCAAACCTACATACACATCTCGGTCACGAGTTAAAATGGCACGCATGCCAGGTTGACGATCAATTTCTTCTTTTAACTTTTTAGCTATCGCTAAAACAACGTCTTTTTCATAAACACCTGACGGACCAATAGCACCAACGTCATTACCACCATGTCCTGGATCTATAGCAATAACAAACTCTTTAGCCATTCTATTATGCTGTTGCAAGGTATCTCGAACAGCCGGCTGGGCCACTGCGGGTTGCGCTGGCGCAGGTTGCGTTGCAACCGGAGTCGGACGAACCGGCACAGGCTGCGGTGCCACTTGCACCGGATTATCAGCCTCCACAGAGGCTACATCAGTCGCTTGTGGGCGCGTAGCTGGTGGCGGGGCTGCTTGCGCAATTACTGTCTCTGCTAAAGTTGGTGCTTGGCGGACATGGGTACTAATATCTACAACAAGGCGCTGAGGACGCTGTTCTGTTTTGGCCAACACGAAATGGCGATACTCATAACCTGCCGACAAATCCAAAACAACCCGAGTACGCTGCACATCAGTTGCCATGCGAATACCGGATAGACGCGGGTCTTGAAAACGTTGATTACGGAAACTCACATTGCTTTGAGCCCCAGGAAAATCGATAACAATTCGTGGCGGGTCCTCTAAATGCATAACTCGGTAAACGTCGGTATTTGCCATTTCAAACACCACGCGTGTTTGATCGGGTGTTTGACCAAGCCGAATACTGTTTACCTCTGCCGCAATCGCTACCTGACTTGTTAGCAACAAAACCAACGTAAAAATCGATTGTAGGCACAGCTTACAGGCTGATTTGAATTGCGTAGTCTTTGTTAAATACATTACTAACCGTACCAATTGAAATAACTCTTATTTTTAGTATAATCCAGCAGAGCTATAAAAATCAACTACAACAACAACTTATATTACACTTCTAAAATAAATATAAACTATATCGGCAAAATCGAAGTTATTGAGACCAAGAACGCAACCAGTCTGCTGCTTCAGGCGAACAAGCAACCACTTTTAGATAACGACTCGTATCCACAATTCGTAATGCCAAGATTAAATCTGCTTGAGGTAGCAGGCCTGCTGCCTTGCTTGGCCACTCTAGCAACACGACATCTGCCTGGGCTTCAAGATCTCTAAACCCCAAGTATTCGAGTTCTTCTGGTTCGCATAAGCGGTATAAATCGGCATGTAAGACACGACAAGATCCCTGTGAAGATTCATACTGCTCAACCAGTGTGTAGGTTGGGCTTTTAACCCGTAATTGATAGTCCTGCATTAAGGTTTTTATAAATGCTTGCGATAAGGTTGTTTTTCCAGCACCCAAATCGCCTTCAAGATACCAAATGCGTGGCTTCATGCTGTCATTATTAGCTTGCCAATAGGTTGCTAATGCAGACGCAATAGCCTGCGTGTTTTCAGCATCAATCAATAGATATTCTTTGCTAAAATAGTTGTTATGAACCATAGCACCCCTCCTGAAAAACTGAATACACCCCTACTCAGTCAAATGATTAAAGATCACGCCTACCAACTAGGTTTTAGCCATTGCGGCTTTAGTCACACCGACTTAAGCGCCTATGAGGCCGATTATTTTAATTGGTTGGGACTTAATTACCATGGCACCATGTCTTACATGGCGGCCCATGGCACAAAGCGCACTCGCCCGTCCGAACTCATACCCGGTACCCAGTCCGTTATCAGTGTATTGATGCCTTATTTTGAGTACGATCAATATGACCCTATTATTCAACTGCAATCGAAACAGCATGCGTATGTATCACGCTATGCTCTGGGGCGAGATTATCATAAGGTGCTAAGAAAAAAGCTAGCAAAACTAGCAGAATTTATTCTAAGCCAGGTTCCTGATGCCGCATTACGCGGCTTTGTTGACTCAGCACCCGTACTTGAACGTCAGCTCGCTTATCAAGCAGGCCTTGGTTTTTTGGGCAAAAACAGTTTGCTCATTCATCCGAAAGCCGGATCTTGGTTTTTTATTGGCGAGATTTACACCAATTTAACGCTCGCATCTGACAGCACCCCAGTTCGAGATGGATGCGGTCAATGCCAGGCCTGTATCCAAGAGTGTCCGACTCAAGCCATTGTTGCGGATGGCGTTGTTGATGCACGACGCTGTATCTCTTACTTAACCATCGAACACCAAGGTGCCATTGATGAAGAACTGCGTCCGTTAATGGGTAATCGAATATACGGGTGCGATGACTGTCAACTTGTGTGTCCTTGGAATCATTTTACGCCCCCCAACCAACAGGATGACTTCAAAGCACGCCATGAACTTGACCAAGCGCTCCTAATCGACCTTTTTAGTTGGTCACAGCAGGAATTTGAAGTGCAGATGGCAGGCTCACCGATTCGCCGAATTGGCTATGAAAAATGGCAGCGAAATATTGCTATCGCGCTAGGAAATGCCGATTTCGATGAAGATATTATAACCCAGTTAAAAAGCCGCCTTGGTCAAGTAAGTGACATGGTCGATGAACATATTTACTGGGCGATAACACAACAGCAACAGGCAGGCACTCTTACTAACGCAGTAGAGAAGTCTAACTATCCTACCTCGCCCATCGGACTACCAAGCTCTGCGGCAAAATACTATTTACCGAAAAGCGCCAAAGCACAATTCAAAACGAAACGGGTGCTCCCAGTTCGAACAGACTCTCAAGATTCATTGGATTAGTTATGAACGCTGCTTAACAGACTCGAGGGTATTTTTTACGGTATCGGTAGGCTTTAAAAAAAATAAACCCCAGGTTAATCAATAACCTAGGGTTTGAAGATGGCGCGCCTGAAGAGATTCGAACTCCTGACCGCTCGGTTCGTAGCCGAGTACTCTATCCAGCTGAGCTACAGGCGCGTTGTGGTTGCGTATTATAGAGAACTCAAAAGAAGAGTCAATCTAATTTTTGCATTTTTTAAAGCGTTAAAATGAATGGCGGAGACGGAGGGATTCGAACCCTCGATAGAGCTACAAACCCTATACTCCCTTAGCAGGGGAGCGCCTTCAGCCTCTCGGCCACGTCTCCACATTCAAGTCGCGTATACTACAGATAAAACGCAATGAAGTAAAGTCCAAAATCTGATTTTGGGCGAGGTTTTTATACCTTATCTAACTCAAATTTCAGGTGCAAGCTTTTTACCGCTTTTTCAAGCTGATCCTCTTGCACTACCACCGAAATTTTGATCTCTGTAGTGGCGATCATTTGAATGTTGATGTCTTCCTCGGCTAACACTTGGAACATTCGGCTAGCAATTCCCACGTGGGAACGCATACCGACACCGACCATTGACACCTTAGCAATCGCATCGTCATATACAACTTCTCGGGCACCTAGATTTTGAGCGACCTCATTTAGAATGTCTTGTGCTTGCGCACGATCACCGCGTGGTACGGTAAAAGTGAAGTCAGTGGTACCATCTTGACCCTGGTTTTGAATAATCATGTCAATTTCGATATTAGCATCGGCAATCGGGCCAAGAATTCGGTAAGCAACACCTGGCTTGTCAGGCACACCCAAAACTTGCAGCTTTGACTCATCACGATTAAACGCAATCCCTGAAATAAGGGGTTTTTCCATAGTATTTTCCTCAGAAGTAATCAGGGTGCCGCCGCCATCCTGCAAGGATGACAATACACGCAACGGCACTTGGTATTTACTGGCAAACTCAACCGAACGAATTTGGAGCACTTTGGCCCCTAAACTGGCCATCTCTAGCATTTCGTCGAAGGTGATGGTGTTTAAACGACGCGCCTCGGGCACCACTCTTGGATCAGTAGTATAAACCCCGTCAACATCAGTATATATTTGACACTCATCAGCTTTAAGGGCAGCTGCTAGCGCAACGGCTGTGGTATCTGAACCACCGCGTCCCAAGGTTGAAATATCGCCATTAGCGGTAACACCTTGGAAACCAGCAACAACAACTACTTTATTTTGATCAAGTTGATGACGAATTTTTTCGGCATTAATGCTATCGATACGCGCCTTGGTATGCACTTCATCAGTTTGAATCGGTACTTGCCAGCCTGTATAGGAAATTGCATCGTAACCTTTTTGCTGTAACGCCATGCTCAACAATGCAATAGTAACCTGCTCACCAGTTGTTAACAGCATATCCATTTCACGTTTTGATGGACGGGATTGCATGGTTTTTGCCATATCAACCAAACGATTCGTTTCACCCGACATAGCTGATAAAACCACCACAACTTGGTGACCTTCATCAACAAACTTCGCTACCTTTTTTGCCACATTTTGAATGCGCTCTAAAGTACCCACCGAAGTACCACCATATTTTTGGACAATAAGTGCCATTTAATTCTGTGCCCTTTTATTTCTTATCTAAAAATTTGCAATCTATCAATAATTATTAGCGCTTACACGCGTTCTTGCATCCAAGAAGTAACCGATGCCAAGGCTGTGGGTAACCCGGCTGGATCCTTGCCACCGGCCTGCGCCATATCGGGTCGTCCACCACCTTTACCACCCACCTGTTGAGCGACAAAGTTCACCAACTCGCCGGCTTTAAAACGGCTCGTTTCTGCTTTACTGACACCCGCCACAAGATTCACTTTATCACCTTGCACAGAAGCCAACAAAATAACCGCAGGAGCTAACTTGTCTTTTAAGCGATCGAGGTTTTCTCGCAGCAGGTTCATATCCGCGCCAGGTAATTCGGCCGCTAACAAATTAACATCGCCAAATTTATGTACCTGCTCGGCTAACTGATCGCCTTGTGAAGCGGCCATTTCTGCCTGTAACTGCTGAAATTGTTTTTCAAGGTCTTTGGTTTGGTTAACCAGGCCTGCGACTTTATCCAGCAAGTGCGCTTTATCAGCCTTAACCAAGTCAGCGGCTTGAAGGAGCGTCGCTTCTTGATGATAAAGCACGTCCCAAGCACCATGACCCGTAATCGCTTCAATGCGACGAACGCCTGAAGCCACCCCACCCTCTGACAAGATCTTAAAAGGACCAATTTGACCGGTTGAATGCACATGGGTACCGCCGCATAGCTCAATAGAGAATTCACCCATATCAACAACGCGCACAACATCGCCATACTTTTCACCAAATAGCGCCATCGCGCCCATTTGTTTGGCGGCATCAATATCCATATGCTGAATCCCGACAGGATGGTTCAACATGATATTTTCATTCACCAGGCGTTCAATTTTTTGTAATTGATCGGCTGGAATGGGTTCAAAGTGGCTAAAGTCAAAGCGCAGACGATTCGGAGCAACCAGTGAGCCTTTTTGGCCGACATGATCGCCCAAAACTTGACGAAGTGCCGCATGCAATAAATGCGTTGCTGAGTGATTGCGTTCTGAATCACGACGAGCAACCACATCTATCTGCGCTTCGATTTCTTGATTTAGCGCAATATGACCCGCCGTCATCTTGCCGGAATGCAAGAAGGTGTTTCCTTGTTTTTTGACTTCGTCGACATGGAAACTGGCCATATGGGTTCCAATAAAACCTACGTCGCCAACCTGACCACCCGACTCCGCATAAAAAGGCGTTTTATCGAGCACGACCAGGCCTGCTTGACCTTCGTCTAGCTTATTTACAGCGACACCATCAACAAACAAACCGACTACTTTTGCATGCACCTGATCCTGCGAGTAACCTACAAACTCGGTAACGGCTTGGCAGTCGATACGGACCGCTTGACTACCGCCAAAACTGTTGGCGGCACGTGCTCGTTCACGCTGTGCTTGCATCGCTTGTTCAAAACCGGCTTCATCTAGGGTTAAACCGCGTTCACGCGCAATATCCGCGGTGAGATCAACGGGGAAACCATAGGTATCATAGAGTTTAAAAATCGTTTCACCGTCAATCTGAGCAGCACCAGCCAAGTCTGCTATGGCCTGCTCTAAATGCGCCATGCCATTTTCGAGGGTTTCCGCAAAACGCTCCTCTTCCAACTTTAACGCACGTGTTACTTCCGTAGCTTTGGCAGCCAATTCAGGGTAGGCCTCGCCCATTTCAGCAACCAGAGGCACTACTAACTTATGGAAGAAGGGCTGTGTTTGGCCGAGCTTGTAGCCATGGCGTATCGCACGACGAATAATACGTCGCAACACATAACCGCGCCCTTCATTAGAGGGCAAAACACCATCGGTAATAATAAACGCACATGAACGAATATGGTCGGCAATCACCCGCAAGGAGCTTAAGGTCGTGTCGGTTTGACCGGTTAATTTTGCCGCCGCATTCACCAACGTTTTAAACAAATCGATGTCGTAGTTATTGTGTTCACTTTGCAACACGGCCGCTAGACGTTCTAAGCCCATACCCGTATCTACGGACGGTTTTGGCAAAGGCGTTAAGGTACCATCGGCAGAGCGATCGAACTGCATGAACACGAGATTCCAGATTTCTATGAAGCGGTCACCATCTTCTTCGGGTGAACCAGGCGGACCACCAGGAATACTTGGACCATGGTCATAAAAAATTTCACTACAAGGACCACAAGGGCCGGTATCACCCATTGACCAGAAGTTATCTTTAGCACCACAACGTGAAAAGCGTTCAGCGCTAACGCCCAACTCTTTCAGCCAAATCTCAGCAGCCTCATCATCTTCTTCAAACACCGTGATCCAGAGCTTTTCAGCCGGCAAGCCCAATCGCTGAGTCAAAAACATCCATGCAAACTGGATCGCTTCTCGCTTGAAATAATCACCAAAACTAAAGTTACCAAGCATTTCGAAAAAAGTATGGTGACGTGCCGTATAACCGACGTTTTCCAAGTCATTATGCTTGCCACCGGCACGAATACAACGCTGCACACTGACGGCGCGAGAATAATCACGCACTTCTTGACCTAAAAAAGTTTCTTTAAACTGTACCATGCCAGCATTGGTAAACAACAAGGTCGGGTCATTGCCTGGAATTACGGGGCTAGAATGCACCGGATGGTGGCCTTGTTCGGCAAAGTAATCAATAAACGCTTGTCTAATTTCTGCACTGGTCATGTTTAAAAAAACCTAATAATTTCAAAATAAAATACACATTAATCAGCCTCAAAAGCCTGATAACATTGTGTCACCGAAAAACCTCGGCCTTGTAAAAAACGTAATCGCCGCGCAAATTCTTTACGATTCGCGGGGCGATTAGTATCACCAAACTTTTTTTCTAACGCTTGTTTAGCTATCGCCTGAGAAGACTGCACGTAATCACGCAATGCCATTTCAATTAATTCCAGCTGACCACAAGACTGCAAAAGGGCCTGACGACATTTTAACTCGCCCTGCCCTTTTGCTTGCGCCATGCGGAGATAACTTTCTACATAACGCTGATCAGATAACCAATTTTGTGATTCGCAATAGTCTAATGCTTGTGATAGCAAAGTTTCAAGCTGTGAACAATGAGAAAATTTTTGGCGCAGTTTCTGCGCCAACTCTTTCCGACCGTGCTCTCGCCTTGCCAATAAACCTTGTGCGCGTGCTACGATAACCTTTACTTTACAATCATTGAAGGGTTGCGAAACGTTTACTGTACTAATCGGCCACCTCATCTAGTGAAAACTCAGCAACCGGCTTCGCAGATGACGGCTTCGCTAACAATCGAGCTTTTAATTCAGCCTGAAGTCCTTCAGAAACCGCAGGATTGTCTTTCAAGTATTGACGAGCGTTATCTTTACCCTGACCAATTTTTTCACCATTACAGCTATACCAAGAACCGGATTTTTCGATTAAACCTTCTTTAACACCTAGATCAATAATTTCACCTTCGCGTGAAATTCCTTCGCCATACAAAATATCAAATTCAACCTGTTTAAAGGGAGGGGCGACTTTGTTTTTAACCACTTTTACACGCGTTTCGTTACCAAGAATTTCCTCGCCTTTTTTAATCGCCCCAATTCGACGAATATCTAAACGCACTGACGCATAAAACTTTAATGCGTTACCACCGGTAGTAGTTTCAGGGCTACCAAACATGACACCAATTTTCATACGAATCTGGTTAATAAAAATTACCAAGGTATTGGTGCGTTTGATATTTGCAGTAAGTTTACGTAAAGCTTGTGACATCAATCGCGCCTGCAGACCCATGTGTGAATCACCCATGTCACCCTCAATTTCTGCTTTCGGTGTTAAGGCCGCGACCGAATCAATAACCACAATATCAACACCACCAGAGCGCACTAACATATCGGCAATTTCAAGCGCCTGTTCACCGGTATCGGGCTGCGAAACTAACAGGTTATCGACATCCACACCTAATTTTTCAGCATAACTTGGGTCTAACGCGTGCTCGGCGTCTACAAACGCGGCAACACCGCCTTTTTTTTGTGCTTCGGCAATCGCATGCAAAGTCAATGTTGTTTTACCCGATGACTCTGGCCCATAAATTTCGATAACACGTCCTTTAGGTAAACCAGCAATGCCTAGCGCAATATCCAGCCCTAATGATCCTGTTGAAATCGCTTCAATATCACGCGGCGCGGTAGAGTCACCCATTCGCATGATCGACCCTTTGCCAAATTGCTTTTCAATTTGCCCGAGAGCGGCGGCGAGTGCTTTTTGCTTATTTTCATCCATAGCGTTTTCCTTATGTGCGGGGTGCATCGTTTTAATGCATGCTTTCGTTAATTTGATGCGCGAAATGGCACAGATTATCCCACAGTATTGCAACCATTTAAACGAATTTTAACAGAACCTTACTGAAATAGTACGTTAATTTACTTACCAATAATCTAATTATTCACCAAACCTATCAACCCTTTCAAGCCTGCGAGCGTCGTTTGCTGTCTTACCGCTTGACGATTACCCTCAAAATGAAACACCTTCGTTATAATTCTTGCGCGCTTACCGCCTTGACGCCGCCCCCAGGCCAACCATACCGTCCCAACTGGCTTATCCGGTGAACCGCCGCCAGGGCCAGCAATTCCACTACAGGCGACCACGTAATCGGCATCTGAGAAGCGCAACGCTCCGGCAACCATCTCCGTAACACAGGCTTGGCTGACAGCACCCGATTGAGCAAGCGTGACAGCATTAACATCTAATAACTGCTGTTTTGCCGCATTACTGTAGGTAACAAAACCACGATCAAACCAAACTGAACTTCCGGGCAAATCAGTCACAACTTGTGCCATCATCCCACCCGTACAAGACTCAGCTGTGGCTAACAAGGCCTGCTTGTCTAGCATAATTTGCGCGAGAGAACTCACACTATCAACAATTTTTTGTTCAATACTCATCAAGAAATTTCTCAAAATTAATACCTAGATAATTCCGGAGCGAGGTCAAGTCATCTTACAAAAGACGCGCCAAAATCTTGCTCCCTCGGCGAATAATCAGTCAAAATAAAGTCTAGCATTATGTTTACCAACTTCTAATGTAGTTTAGTAAAAAAGTCTCGTCGAGTAACCGTCAACCACTTACTAGATTAGCATTAAGTGATAACAATCTTAAAAAACCCTGAAGGAATATTTCGGCTAAGTTTTATCCTATCAACTGGTTTTTGCTAAAATGATGTCTTTATTTGCAAAAGCCTTCCCTAGCCGTTATGACTAACACCGTCTCAGACCATGTCGCCAACCACACGCCTATGATGCAACAGTATCTTAAGATCAAAGCAGAACATTCGGATCGGCTAGTGTTTTATCGCATGGGCGATTTTTACGAATTATTTTATGACGATGCCCTGAAAGCAGCGCGTTTACTCGACATTACCCTGACCCAGCGCGGTCAATCGGCCGGCAAGCCGATCCCAATGGCCGGGATTCCACATCACAGTGCCGAAGGTTATTTGGCGAAACTTGTGAAATTAGGCGAGTCTATTGCTATTTGTGAACAAGTCGGTGATGTTAGCAACAAAGGCCCTGTTGAACGAAAAGTCGTGCGAATTCTAACCCCTGGTACTCTAACGGAAGACAGCTTGCTTGAAGCGCGCCAAGACAACTTGCTGGTCGCCTGGTCACAACAGGGCAAGCAGATAGGGATTAGCTGGCTAGATGTCGCTAGTGGTCGCTTTGAGGTGACCGCTTTTGATAATCAAGACGATGCCGTAAATGAATTACATCGACTTAATCCCGCCGAATTAATTTTTGCCGAATCGGTCACTCACCCTGATGAAAGTCTAAGCGCCCATAGCCATAACCTGCCAGATTGGTTATTTCAAGAAGCCGCGGCCAAGCGCTTATTACTAGAACATTTTAGCACTCGGGATTTAAGCCCATTTGGTTGCGAAAATGCACCCGCCAAAAGCGGTGCCGCTGCGGCTCTACTCTATTATGCACAATCCATGTTGCAACAACCCTTGCATCAAGTAACCAGCTTGCAAAGTTATCAAACAAACGAGTATTTGACGCTGGATGCTATTACACGCCGCAATCTAGAAATAGATAGTCATCAACAAGGTTTTCAGCATCACACGCTATTTCATTTAATTGACCAATGTCAAACAGCGATGGGCAGCCGATTATTGCGGCGCTGGTTACGCCAACCTTTACGCAATCGAACTCACATTCGGCAAAGATTGAATGTGGTTGACAGTTTACTCCACAGCCAAGAGTACCCCATTTTACAAGAACACTTAAAGCCAATTGGCGATCTAGAACGTATTTTAAGCCGTGTTGCTTTAGGCAGTGCTCGTCCGCGTGACCTGAGCCAACTTAGCCGTGGGCTAAACGCGCTACCAGGCCTGCTAAGCTGGGCAAAAGACTGGGGGGCCTTAGATGCATTAACGGCTCAAATTGACCCTTTTCACGAATTAGGCGACGAACTTAACCGCGCCTTAGTAGCAAACCCGCCTTTATTATTGCGCGATGGGGGTGTTTTTAAATCCGGTTATGATGAACAGCTGGATGAATTATTGGCGCTAAAAACTCAAGCGGGTGATTTTTTAACCGATTTAGAGACTCGCGAACGCGAGCGCACCGGCTTAAACAGCTTAAAAATCGGCTTTAATCGGGTGCAAGGCTATTACATTGAATTAAGTAAACAATATAGTGATCAAGTACCATTAGATTATACGCGGCGCCAAACTTTAAAAAATGCCGAACGTTACATCACCGCTGAATTAAAAAACTTTGAAACCCAGATTCTCAGTGCCGATGATCGTGCTCAAGCCCGTGAAAATTGGCTCTACGAACAACTCCTTGGCAAGATTCAAGCGCAATTAATGGTCTTACAGCAAACGGCAAATGCGCTAGCAACCCTTGATGTATTAGCCAATTTTGCGGCACAAGCTATGGCACGCAACTACGCTAAACCCCAGTTTCGTGAGGAACCAGGCCTGGTTATTGAGCAAGGGCGACATCCAACAGTAGAAGCCCTGTCTCATGAACCCTTTATTGCCAATGATGCTGACTTTAATGAACAACGCCGTTTACACATTATTACCGGTCCCAACATGGGCGGTAAATCGACCTATATGCGCCAAACAGCGATTATTACCATTCTTGCACATATCGGTTGTTTCGTGCCCGCCAAGCAGGCCTGTTTCGGTCCAATTGATCGTATTTTTACCCGCATAGGCGCATCCGATGATTTAACGTCGGGGCGATCAACCTTCATGGTTGAGATGACAGAAACCGCGCATATATTACGCCATGCTAGTAACCAATCACTGATTCTAATGGATGAGGTAGGCCGCGGCACCTCTACATTTGACGGACTTGCTCTCGCTTGGGCAATTGGCGAATACTTGGCTACTGAGGTTAAAGGTTATTGTTTATTTGCAACCCATTATTTTGAACTGACCAGTCTTGCAGAGCAATTTGACAACACCGTTAATAGTCATTTAACCGCCGTTGAGCACCAAGACAGTATTATTTTTTTACATCAAGTCAAACCGGGTCCAGCATCACAAAGCTATGGCTTACAAGTTGCCGCCTTGGCCGGGGTTCCCGCGGTGGTGATTACCCAAGCCAAAGCGCGCTTAAACGAACTCGAGCAACCAAGACCCGCCTTGGTAAACCCATCGAGCCTTGAAAGTGCCGTTAAGGATCATCATCTGCAGTTTGACCTCTTTAATAACCCAGAACCTGACCCCATAATAACGGCTATACAAAGCCTTGAGCCGGATAACCTAACGCCTAAACAAGCGCTTGAACTGATTTATCAATGGCGTAGTCAGATTAACAAGCCTTAAATGGCTTAACAAAAGGATACTAATTGATGGCTAATGCATTAATTGCAGATGTTACTGAACAAAATTTTCAGCAAATTGTTTTCGACAATTCTCAACATCTTCCGGTACTGGTGGATTTCTGGGCGCCTTGGTGTGGTCCTTGTAAATCGGTCATGCCCATTTTAGAACAATTGGCTGAAGACTATGCCGGCTTATTTTTACTGGCGAAGGTGAATATTGATGACAACCCAAACCTTGCCAACCAGTTTGGCGTGCGCTCAGTACCCACATTTAAGCTCGTTAAAGCCGGTCAAATTGTTGCGGAATTAACCGGTGGACAACCTGCTTCTGCCTTCAAGACCATGCTAGAAGAACATATTAGTCGCCCGTCCGATAGCCTACGTGAACAAGCAAAACAGGCTCATCAAACGGGCCAAACTGAACAGGCGATCAGTCTTTTGCAACAAGCGGCAGAACTGGAACCGGATAATCACAGCATCCATCTTGACCTGGTCAACATTTACTTAAGCACGCGCCAATTTGAACAAGCGTCCCAGCTATTCCATGCCTTACCTGATACCTCAAAACTGACAGCAGAAGGTAAAGCAATCACCGGCTTGCTCCATTTTGCGACTCTTGCTGCAACGTCTGACGATATTCACACCATTCAACAAACCTTGCGCGACAATGCCAACGACCCCGCCGCTCTATTGGGCTTTGCCAGTATTCTGATGCTTCATCAAGAGTATGAAAAGGCTATGCAGGCCTTACTGAAACTCATGATGGTGGCAAGTGATTATCAAGAAGGTGTAGCTAAGAAAAGCTTGTTAATTATTTTTGAAGCAATTAAAACCAGTCATCCCGATTTAGTAAAAACTTATCGGCGTAAATTGCAAAGCTTCCTTTTTTAAGACATTCATTTTTTGTTAATATCCCATCGGTTTATGAAAATAGGAAAATCGCAATGCAATTGAAAAAATCATGGCTCGCTTTTACGGGTATCCTGGCCACTGGCGCCTTGTCGCTGTCGCTAAGCACACCAGCCATAGCCGCTGAAAGCAACAGCACACCAAGTACAACTGAAATTTTTCAAGCACCTGAAGACCTGTCCAGTGTTCGCCCTGTGTTGCTTTGTCGCTATTACCATCAGCAAACACCAGAAGAACAGCAACGTTTTTACAACCGAGTTGATTCGCTGGGCCTACTTAGTCACCGTGATTATGAAATGATGTCAGAAGGCAAGGTTGTTGTGGGTTCTTCACTCTGTGGTATGTACATGACCAAAGGCGAACCTTTATTTGAAGACGGCATTCAAATTCGTCCGTTGGTGTTCAAAGTCGTCCACGTATATGATGATGAATACATCGTGACCCAAAGCGGCATGGTGATGGAAATTCATGAACGGGTTGAGGGCCAGATGCCACCCTCTATTGATGGAAGCGCACCAGACGTTGCACCACCTCCGGTTGCCCCTAGAACACGCTAAATAAGAGCAGGGAAGTTGATAATCCAATTATCCCTGCTGTTCAATTTGAGCATACATTTGCTCAGTAAATTGCTCAATATCGGCAACGGCCTGATCCATTTCACTAAAGCTGGCAATGTGACACAAGGCCTCTCCTTCATGCACCAGTGGCAACTCTAGCAAACCTATCACCACCCCACTCACTGACGCATAAATTTTTTCCGCTTGATCGCCTAAGGGATCGGCTAACTCACCAATTAATGTTTGATGTTTATCAATTTTTTGTCCCAGTGTTACAGCACAGCGAAAGATGCCACCTTGGGGTGCTCGAACCCAGTAAGACGACCGAGCAATTAAGGAGTCAGGCAAGGCTTTATGCAACGAACTCGCTCGACCGCGAATCATGCCTAATTGGCGCATAACACGCAATATCCCCTGCACCCCAGCACGAATCGCAACTTCATCAAAACGTAGTGCTTCGCCGGCTTCATACAAAAGTGTTGGAACACCCAGCTTCACTGCGGCTTCGCGTAATGACCCATCACGTAAATTGGAATCGAGGATAACCGGTGCACCAAAGGCCTTGGCTAGGGGTAGCACCGTCGCTTGAGCCAAATCAACACGCACCTGAGGCAGATTCGTTCGGTGTCTGGCACCGGTATGTAAATCAATGGCATGAGTGGCTAAGGCCACAATATCTTGCATAAACAAATAGGCTAGACGCCCAGCTAACGAACCGCGCTCTGAGCCAGGAAAACTGCGATTTAAATCACGACCATCCGGCAAATAACGACTTTGGTTAATAAAACCATGCACATTGACAATGGGAACGGCGATAAGCGTACCCTTGATATGCTTCAACGAGCGGTGTTTCAACAACCGCCTTACAATCTCAACACCATTTAATTCATCACCATGAATAGCGGCACTAACTAATAAGATCGGACCGGACTGCCGCCCTCGATGCACCTGTATCGGCATGGTCATCGGGGTTTGCGTATACAACTGCCCCAGTTGGATATCGATGCGTTTAACCTCACCGGGCGCTATCGAAACGCCTTGAATAGCAAAATTATCAACCTTTCTGACCACCGAAATTAGCCCTTGCCCTTGGTTTTAGTACGATTAGGTTTGGCATTTTTCTCAATGAAGTCAATAATCATGCTAGCAATATCTTTTTGTGATGCCGCTTCAATCCCTTCTAATCCAGGCGAGGAATTAACCTCCATCACGACCGGACCATGATTGGAACGTAAAATATCTACCCCACATACATTTAAACCTAATATTCGTGCCGCTCGAAGAGCTGTCGCCCGCTCTTCAGGTGAAATCCGGATTAGGCTGGCTTTGCCACCGCGATGTAAATTAGAACGAAATTCACCCTCTTGGCCTTGACGCTTCATCGCTGCAACCACCTTGCCACCCACCACAAAGCAACGAATATCTGAGCCACCGGCTTCTTTAATAAACTCCTGCACCAGAATGTGCTCTTTTAAGCCCATAAATGCCTGGATGACACTCTGCGCCGCTTGTTTGGTCTCAGCCAACACCACACCAATGCCTTGGGTGCCTTCCAGTACTTTAATCACGGCCGGTGCACCACCGACAATATTTAAGAGATCATCAATATCATCCGGTGAATGTGCAAAGCTGGTAACTGGTAAACCAACGCCGTGTTTAGACAACAACTGCAGACTTCTCAATTTGTCACGTGAACGGGTAATCGCAACCGATTCATTCAGTGGGTATACCCCCATCATTTCAAATTGACGCAATACGGCTGTGCCATAAAAGGTTATCGACGCGCCTATTCGCGGAATAACCGCATCAAAACCGGTTAAAACCTCGCCCTTATAATGAATTTCAGGATTGTGCGATGTGATATTCATATAGCAGCGTAATGCATCAATAACGTGGACTTCGTGTCCGCGAGATTGAGCCGCGTCGACAAGACGTTGGGTAGAGTACAGTTGCTTATTACGCGATAGAATCGCTATTTTCATGGTATTTATTCCTAAACACAAAATGGCTAAAGCTTAATGGGATAATTGAAAACTTGTTGCAACATCGACTAAAAATCGACCGCGAATTGCTGTCCGCCCCAGTAGCATGGGATATTTCATCGCTTGGCGACAGGTAAGAGTAACTTCAATAGTATAGTGATACTCACCCAAAAGAATCGGTAAATCTACAACACAGCGTTGTTGTTGTTGACCACCTGAATTTTTAATAGTTCGTTGTGCTATAAGGGGCAAGGTAAATTGATGCGCTTCATGGGTCGATAACACCTGGTGAGCAAATAATTCCTTAGGCAGTTGAAAACTGACACACCGCTGTCCGCCCTGCTCAACAACTGCTAAATTCTGAACATGCAAGGCCGATGAACGAGCTCCCGTATCAACCTTTGCTATCAACTTGGCATTATTTAAACTTGGAAAAATGATCCTCTCTCGCCAGCCAACACTCGGCAAAACGGGGAGCGTTGGCACGCACTTATTGGTCATAGGCTAACCAACCGTTAAATTGAATCAAACTTTGAATATCTGCAATATAGGCAGAACCTCGAATTGAGTAGGCTCCTAAACCCTGAGCTAATAAGTAACCATCAAGCGTATTTTGTATTTGACGCATTTCTGCTCGATGCTGCCGAAACTCGTTATAAAAATGACTGGTATTTAAATTATGCATGTAAGCGGCGACTGCTTCATCGGGGGAATCAAACACCCGTACCTCGTGAGATTGACCGGACGGCCTGGCTAAGGGGACAAGACCACAGCCTTCCGTAAAACACCATTGGCCAAACAAATTATTACCTTGCTGGGCAAATCGCGATTGCCCCCAACCTGACTCCTTGGCCGCTTGGCTCAAAGCTAAGGAAACAGGGATAGTATCAAGCTTGACTAACATCGCTTGTCGCCAGTTGGCTAGGTTATCATAAAGCGGCATAGGCTCATGATAATGCTCGGCTATCGCACGCCAATAAGACAACTCATCAGCACTCAGCCGATCAAGCTCTAGTGCTTGTAACCACTGTCGTTGTTCCAGCAACTGCTCATTGTGTTGCTGAATGATCGGTAGAATAAAATCAGTAAATGCCTGCTTACGCTCTTCAACGACAACAAATTCAGTGAAATCAGGCATGAGATGTACACTCGCATCGTCATCATTCACTGAAATTACCGCATGGTCCCTTCCCAGCTCAATGACCAGGCCCACCACCAGCGCAGCAAGAATTACTGTATAGTTTTTCATCAAACAAGCGCCTTAATTACCACAGCTTACTGTCTATTATAAAACCCCGGGTACAAAAAAACCGCCAACATGGGCGGTTTTATTTTTCATCATACAAAGATCAGTCTTACAGCTTTTCTTTAATACGTGCCGCTTTACCAGATAGGTTACGAAGATAGTAAAGCTTCGCACGACGTACATCACCACGACGCTTAACTTCAATACTATCAACGAGCGGGCTGTAGGTTTGGAAAGTACGTTCAACACCCACACCGTGTGAAATCTTACGCACAGTGAAGGCTGAGTTCAAACCACGATTACGTTTCGCAATAACCACGCCTTCATAAGCCTGTAAACGCTCATTCGTGCCTTCTTTAACCTTAACCTGAACAATAACCGTATCACCAGGGCCAAAGGCTGGGATTTCTTTCGTCATTTGTTCTGCTTCAATACGCTTGATGATATCGCTCATCTTAATTTTCTCCGAGGGAATCATGATCACATGAGGACCATGGTTACTTTATCGCAACATAATGTCGTTCTGCTGACCCATTTAGGCAATCAGCAACATCAGAGGTTGCGTCCAAATTGTTTAATTGTTTAACAAATCTGGGCGCCGCACTTGCGTACGTTGCCGCTGCTGCTCGTAGCGCCACTTGGCAATTTGTGCATGATGACCACTCATTAACTCAGCAGGCACTGCCATACCGTCCACTATTTCAGGTCGGGTATAATGCGGACAGTCCAGTAAACCGTCACTAAACGAGTCCTGTTTCGCCGAGTCTTGATGCCCTAAAGCACCCGGTTGTAAGCGAATTACCGCATCCATCAACATCATGGCGGGTAATTCACCACCGCTGACGACAAAATCACCAATGGCAATTTCCTCATCAACAAAGTTCTCAATAACACGTTCATCAACCCCTTCATAACGACCACATAACAATGTTATTCGGGGTAAAGCCGCCAATTCTTCGATCTTTTGTTGCGTTAGGGGCTTACCCTGTGGCGACAAATAAATTCGATGGTTTGGCACATCAGCCGCAGCCTGATCAATCGCTTTAAATGTATCGCGTAAGGGCTCATACATCATCACCATACCTGGCCCACCACCATAAGGACGGTCATCAATGGTACGGTGCTTATCATGGGTGAAATCACGAGGATTCCACAACACCAAATCGTATAAGCCTCGCTCCAGGGCTTTGGCACTGACGCCCTGCGCAGTAATCGCGCCGAACATTTCACCAAAAATACTGATGACATCAAATCTCAGCACAAGGTTCCCTAGTCTTGCTCTGTCGGCCATTCAACCAGAATTGTCTTCTGCTCGAAATCAACCGACATAACATATACATCCATCACAAATGGGATCAGGTAGGTTTCAGAACCCACAATACGCATAACATCATGCGCACCGGTTTCCAAAAACTCTTTAACCTTTCCATAGCAATGACCATGGCTATTTTCGACGTTCAATCCCACCAAATCATGCCAATAAAAGCCGCTTTGATCATCAGGGAGCTGATCACGAAAAATAGCAATGTCTGCGCCCATCAAGTCACGTGCTTGCTCACGGGTGTCTACACCCTCGAGATGAACAATTATCGCTTTGCCACCTTGCGGTGCCTGCGATTCACATACCGTCATTTGTTGCCAGCCCTGCGCTGTTTTTACTTGCCAGGGCTGATAACTCACAATATTGCCAATCGGATCTGTAAAGGAAAACACCTTTACCCAACCCTTGACGCCAAAGACGCCATTAATACGGCCAACGATTAACGGGTTTTGCTCCATCGTCAACCGCTATCCTTCGTTAAGCGCTTTTAACTAAAGACTTAACGCGATCACTCAGTTGAGCGCCTTGCGCTACCCAGTGATCAATTCTCGCCTGATCAACACGAAGACGTTCTTCGTTACCACGCGCACATGGATTAAAGAAACCCACTTGTTCAATGAAACGTCCAGTTGGACTATTGCTACCATTAGCTACAACCATTTTGTAGAAAGGGCGTTTTTTAGAGCCACCACGGGCTAAACGAATAACGACCATCACATCTCCTTAGATTCGTCAGGCGATGGCAGGAAATCCTACCAACAAATTCTTCTTCCTTTACCATTTAGCTAAAGCTAAACAAATCACTAATACCCGTTTTTAAAAGCGGGAATTAGAAATCGCGGATTATACCCGAAATTAAACAGATAACCTAATGATTTATTAACTATTTTAAACGGGTTATTTTGGCAGGCCACCTAAGCCCTTACCCAGGCCTGGTGGTAACTTGCCCGCCATGCCCCGCATCATATTTTTCATGCCGCCTTTAGACATTTTTTTCATCATTTTTTGCATCTGTTCAAACTGCTTTAACAGCTTATTAACATCCTGCACCTGCATCCCCGAACCGGCCGCAATTCGTTTCTTACGTGAACCTTTCAATAACGCTGGGTGCGCCCGCTCATGGGGTGTCATCGAATTAATAATAGCTTCAAGACGCTTAAACTCTTTTTCAGCGACACCGTCTTGCAGTTGATTTTTAACCTGCCCCATACCCGGTAGCTTGCCCATCAACCCGCCTATTCCACCCATGTTTTGTATTTGTTGCAGTTGTTGGCGAAAATCCTCAAGGTCAAACTGTCCGGTCTTTTGCAATTTATTAGCAAATGCCTGCGCTTGCTTTTGGTCAATTTTATTTTCAGCATCTTCGATTAAGCTGAGTACATCACCCATCCCTAAAATGCGCCCTGCCATTCGGTCTGGATGGAAGGGTTCAATACCATCGACCTTCTCACCCATACCTATAAACTTAATTGGTTTACCGGTAATTTCTCGGATAGACAAGGCCGCACCACCACGAGCATCACCATCAGCTTTGGTTAAAACCACACCCGTTAAAGGCAGAGCATCATGGAAGACCTTAGCGGTATTGGCGGCATCTTGACCGGTCATGGCATCAACAACAAACAAGGTTTCTATCGGCTTTACTGCTTGATGCAAAGCTTTAATTTCCGCCATCATGGCATCATCAACATGCATTCGACCCGCCGTATCGACAATCAGAACATCGGCAAATTGCTTACGGGCTTCCATACGAGCTCGTTCCACAATGGCCACCGGGTCTTCATTAGCATTGGAAGGTGAGAATTTGACATTAATTTGTGATGCTAGCGTTTCTAACTGCTTAATAGCCGCTGGACGATACACATCGGCCGATACCAACATGACCTTTTTCTTTTCCCGTTCAGTAAGCCATTTTGCCAACTTCGCGGCGGTGGTGGTTTTACCCGCACCCTGCAAACCCGCCATCATAATGACCGCAGGTGGCTCTACTTTAAAACTCAGCGGCTCAACCTGCTGTCCCATGGTTTCAGTCAACTGTTCACGCACAATCTTAATAAAAGCTTGCCCAGGGTTTAGCGCTAAAGACACCTCTTGACCTAGGGCGCGATCATGCACTCGCGTAATAAAGGATTTAATAACCGGTAGCGCAACATCGGCCTCCAACAAGGCACGCCTTACATCGCGAAGCGCATCCTTAATGTTCGCTTCGGTGAGGCGCCCTTGCCCCTTCATGGCCTTGAATGTTTTGGCTAAACGATCCGATAAATTATCAAACATAACACCCCGCAGTTGGTTCTTTCATCCATTGACGCAATTTTTTCGTGCGCTAATTCGGTAATTTGTGTAAATTTGGTTATTATAGTGTATTAACCCCGTTATAAATAGATTAAAGGATTGAGCCACCATTATGATTAGCATCTTGACTGCAATCATGGCAAGCGCCATGTATTTGCTCAGCAGCTACTATCTAAGTCGTTGTATTCGTGGCGACATACCCAAAGGCACCTCTTTAAGAGTTCCGATTCTTATAGCCGCTTCTATGGGGCTTGTGTTGCACACCATCAGTCTCACGCTGAATCTATTTACCCCAGATGCGATGTTGTTTAGCTTTGGTAACGCCTTATCACTTATCGGCTGGATTGGCGTATTTTCACTATTACTCATTAGTTTGAACAAACCCACTGAAACCCTGGGCGTTTTTATTTTCCCCCTCGGTGCTATTGTGACTTTTATGCCCTATTTGTTTGACACCACCAGCACCATTAGTTATGCACTCGGTTCTCACATAGTGGTATCGGTATTCGCTTATAGCCTATTAGGCTTAGCAGCAGCACAAGCGATCTTGTTTTCGATTCAAGAGAAACGCTTTCAACAGCGCAAATTATCGCAATTAATTCATGCCCTGCCCCCGCTACAAATGATGGAAAAAACCCTAGTACAACTAGTCATTATTGGGTTTATTGTGTTGAGTTTTGGTATTGCCAGTGGCGCTTACTTTATTGAGGACTTTTTTGCACAAAAGCTCGCCCACAAAACATTCTTTTCGTTATTAGCTTGGTTTACCTATGCGTACTTTTTGATTGGGCACTACCGCTTTGGTTGGAGAGGTCAAACTGCGGCCAAGTTTACCCTGGGAGCTTATTTGTTTTTGCTGATCAGCTTCATAGGCACCCAGTTAATCTTGATGGGCATTCAACACTAGCAACATCATGAAAAGCCGCTATAATGAGAATTCTTTTTTAGGTTAGGCACCGTCTTGAACGATATATCGCTCGTTTTACTTTTTACAATTCTGGCTGTTCTCATCATTTTATCAGCGCTTTTTTCTAGCTCTGAAACCAGCATGATGGCACTTAATCGCTATCGCTTGAAGCATCAGGTTAATAGTGGCCACAAAGGGGCGATTAGGGTCGAAAAACTCTTGTCCCAGCCTGACAGACTGCTGGGCGTTATTTTGTTGGGTAATAATTTTGTAAATATTTTTGCATCATCAATTGCCACCATTATTGCTTTGCGATTAATGGGGGAACCCGGTATCGCCGTAGCAGCAGGCCTGCTTACATTAATTATTTTGATTTTTGCCGAAGTTGCGCCGAAAACGCTTGCCGCGCTTTACCCTGAAAAAATAGCCTATCCTGCCGCATTTTTTTTACTTCCCTTGTTAAAAATACTTTGGCCGATTGTTTGGTTTGTAAACCTTGTCGCCAACGGTTTCTTAAAGCTGTTTAAGGTTGAAGTACGCAAAACCAAAGCTGATCACTCTTTAAGTCAGGAAGAACTTCAAACCTTGATTGATGAAGCCACAGGGCAATTGCCGCAACATTACCGAGATATGCTAGGAAGCATTTTGCGCCTCGAAAGCGTTACCGTTGAAGACGTGATGATTCCAAAGCAAGAAATTTATGGTGTCGATACCGAACAACCTTTTGAAGATTTCTTAAAAGACCTGCAGAAGTCCTCTTATACCCGCATCCCTCTTTATCGTGGCTCAATGGATGATGACCTAGTGGGCATTTTAAACTTACGCCGAGCCCTACCAACGCTCATGCGCGATGATATTAGTCTTAAAGATATTATTAAACTAACACGCCCTGCGTACTTTGTACCGGAGACGACCAGTTTAAACACCCAGCTAGCCAACTTTAATAAAAACAAACGCCGCATGGCCTTAATCGTTGATGAGTATGGTGAGCTGCAGGGCTTATTGACCGTTGAAGACTTACTAGAAGAAATTGTTGGTAAGTTATCAACAGATGCCCGGGCAAAAGAAGCAGAAACCATTGCTATTCACGCCGATGGTTCGATGACCGTTGATGCCACCGAATTTATCCGTGATCTCAATAAAACCTATTTACTCAACCTGCCGACTGATGGCCCTAAGACCCTCAATGGTCTCATCCAAGAACAATTGGAAACCTTGCCGAACAACGGTACCTGTATTCGAGTCGGTAACTATTGCCTTGAGGTGCTTGAGGTATCCCAAAATGCGGTTGAATCGATCACTCTATCGATTATTGACTCCAAACTTGAACGTAACGAATAACCACTGAGATAATTGCAAATGCCCACTCACCCTTTTACTGACAACCAGGCCTGGTTAGGCCTGTTAAAACAGATCCGTCAACTGGGTCAACAAGAAATTCAACAGCGTTTTCAACAGGTCAGTGCGACCCATAAGCAAGATGGCAGTTTACTGACCGAGGCTGACACAGCAACACAAGCTGCGGTTAAAACCTATCTTGCCAAACACTGGCCTCAGTTCGCGTTTTTAGGCGAAGAGTCAGACCATACTAGCCAGCAAGCGGCACTAGAATCTGCTTCAGGCTGCTGGGTTCTTGATCCAGTTGATGGCACCACCAACTTTGCCCACGGCATTGATGTCTACGCGCTGTCATTAGCTCTAGTTATTGAAGGACAGGTCGTTGCAGGCCTGGTTTATGATCCCGCACGAGATGAATTATTTCACGCCCGTTTAGGACTAGGGGCTTTTTGTAATGAACGCCCCTTAACGAGTGAAACCAACAGCATTACTCAGCTCAACAGAGCCGTTGGAGTTATTGACTTTAAACGACTACCCAAGCCAATGGCCAGTGCACTCGCTACCGAGCCACCCTATGCATCACAACGCAGCTTTGGATCAGTCGCACTTGATTGGTGCTGGATTGCAGCGGGTCGTGGTGAAGTGTATCTGCATGGCAGTCAAAGCCTTTGGGATTATGTGGCCGGTTGGCTGATTTTAAATGAAGCAGGTGGTCGCAGTGCCACACTCAATGGTGAAACTGTTTTTACCCCCAGCCTCATAAAACGATCGGCTGTTGCAGCGACCAGCCCTAGCCTAATGGCGCTGTGGCAGACACATCTAAACAGCATTAATCAATAACGGCGAGGGCTTCTGCTAAGCTTTCGACCCCAATCACTTCAATGTCTTTGGGTAAAGGCTTAGGCATATTTGCCTTGGGCACGATGGCTCGCTTAAAACCATGTTTCGCCGCTTCTATAATCCGCTCCTGACCACTGGGGACAGGACGGATTTCACCTGATAGCCCCACCTCACCAAACACCAACCACGAATTATCAAACACCCGATTACGCAAGCTAGATAATATGGCCAGAAGTAGCGCTAAATCCGAGCTGGTTTCACTGACTTTAATGCCGCCGACCACATTAATATAAACATCCTGATCTGCGGCTTGAATACCGCCATGACGCTGCAATACCGCCAAAAGCATAGCAATTCGATTACCATCAACCCCAACACTCACCCGTCGTGGCTGACCAAAGGGCGATTCTGCAACCAAGGCTTGCAGTTCAACCAATAATGGCCTAGAGCCTTCCCAGATAACGGTTACGACTGAACCCGGAGCTGGAGTGGCACGCCGTGACAAAAATATTGCTGAGGGATTTTTGATTTGTTTTAAACCCAATTCCGTCATTGCAAACACACCCAGTTCATTTACCGCCCCAAAGCGGTTTTTAATGGCGCGTAACGTTCTAAAACGGCTATCTGACTCGCCTTCTAAAAACAACACCGCATCGACAATATGTTCGAGCACTCTAGGTCCGGCTACTTCACCGCTTTTCGTCACATGACCCACTAGAAAAATAGCAATGTTATTCTGTTTAGCGAATCGGGTTAGATAAGCGGCTGACTCTCGAACCTGGCTAACACCGCCTGCTGCGGCACTTAACTCGGTAATTTGCATCGTTTGTATTGAGTCAATCACCATCACCTGTGGCTGATCAGACAGCGCCAAATCGGTAACGCGTTCAACATCGGTTTCTGCGAGAAAACGCATATTGTCCAAGGGTAGTTGCATCCGTTGGCCGCGCATGACTATCTGCGACAAAGACTCTTCGCCTGACACATACAGCACCGATGAGGTCTCTGCAATACGAGCCAATACTTGAATTAGCAAGGATGATTTACCAACCCCTGGGTCCCCGCCTAGCAAAATAACCGAACCAGTAACTATGCCACCGCCCAATACGCGATCCAATTCCGACATGGTTGAGCTCAAGCGCGGAATCGCCGCAATATTGACGTCATTTGCAGTCACAATGGATGATGCCTGAGTCCCACTATACCCTTTAGCTACTGCTTTTTTAATAGCTTTGCTTGGAGCTAACTGCTCCACTAGACTGTTCCACGCACCACAGTCCGGACATTGGCCTTGCCATTTAGGTTGCACAGAACCACATTCCGTACAAACATATTCTATTTTCGTTTTTGCCATGTTAGGTTTTGTCCATGCATCTAATCTTTAGTAATAATTGAACATCCTGCCATAAAAAAACCCGCCGAGGCGGGTTTTTTATGGCAGTTAAATTCTAACTACTTCACATCACGCCAATATTCACGTTTGAGTAGATAGGTTAAAATTAACAACACAAATAAGAACGCAATAACCTTCCAGCCCATATCCCAGCGTTGAACTTTCGTCGGCTCACCAACATAGTCCATAAAATTAACTAGGTCAGTAGTGAACTGATCAAACTCAGCTTCTGTACTATGACGTCGTACACCTTCAAGAACGTTTGGCATAGAAGTTCCCTCTAATACCTTATTATTCCAAGTGCCGTCTTCTTCCTGGTAATAGCCACGAATAAAAGTATAAATGTAGTCATTTCCTTTAGCACGTGTCATTACTGAAAGGTCGGGAGCCTGAATACCAAACAACTGCTCAGAGATACCCTCTTTCATCCAAGTCTTCATATAATCAACAGGCAAACGCTGATCATATGATAAAAGAGTGACAACCTCATCTTCCGTCCAACCAAGGTCACGAGCAACTCGGTTATAACGCATCAAGTTCGCAGAGTGGCAGGCCATACAATAGTTCACGAAATGCACAGCACCTCTTTGCAGAGACTCTGTATCGCGAACATTGTTATGGACCTTCTCAAGTTCAATGTTATAGCCACCAGCCGCTTGGACATTCAATGTTAAGCCAGCCATTAGCGTTAAACCAACTAGAGCCCAATTTTTAACTGCTTTTATCATGATGTAACCCTCTCTGGTACTGGCTTGGTTTTTTCATGTGCCGAAGTAAATGGCAAAAGAATAAAGAAAGCAAAATACAAGATCGTGAACACTTGTGCTAATTTTGTATAGAGTGGCGTAGATGGCAAACCACCCAAAACACCCAATACAATAAAGCTAATAAACAACATAGTTAGTAAGATCTTGTAAGAATTACCACGATAACGAATCGAACGTACTTTACAACGGTCTAACCAAGGCATCGCAAACAATACAGCAATCGACAACCCCATTGCTAAAACCCCTAAGAATGGCTCAGGTATCGCCCGCAAAATGGCATAGAACGGCGTGAAATACCAAACAGGCACAATATTCTCAGGTGTCACCAAAGGATCAGCCGGTATAAAGTTAGGTGCCTCAATAAAATGACCGCCACCTTCAGGTGCATAAAACACAATCAATGCAAACGCAATTAAGAACAGGGTGGCTCCAAAGGAATCCTTCACAGTGTAGTAAGGATGGAAAGCAATGCCATCTAATGGAATGCCGTTTTCATCTTTATGCTTTTTAATGTCGACCCCATCTGGGTTGTTCGAACCAACCTTGTGTAAGGCAACAATATGCATAAATACGAGGATAACCAAAACCAAAGGTAGGGCAATAACGTGTAGCGCAAAGAAACGGTTCAGGGTCGCATCTGAGATGATGTAATCTCCACGAATCCAAGTCGCTAAATCAGGGCCAATGAATGGAATCGTTGAGAACAGCCCAATAATAACCTGAGCGCCCCAATAAGACATTTGACCCCATGGCAACATATAACCAAAGAAAGCCTCAGCCATTAATACCACAAAAATCGTCATCCCAATCAACCAGACCAACTCTCGTGGCTGTTTAAAAGATCCATAGAGTAATGCCCGAGTCATGTGCAAATAAATGACAATAAAGAAGGCTGAAGCGCCGGTGGTATGAATGTAACGAATCAACCAGCCAAACTCGACATCACGCATGATGTACTCAACAGAATTGAACGCATAAGCCGCATCCGGCTTATAACTCATGGTCAACCAAATACCTGAAACGATCATAATAACGAGCGTAAATAACGCGAATGACCCAAAGAAATACCAAAAATTAAAGTTTTTGGGCGCATAATATTCAGCGACATGCTTATTCCATGTATCAATAAGTGGATAGCGATCGTCGACCCACTTTAACAAACCACCCGGTTCGTTAGTCTTTTGTGTCTGTAATTCTGACATTATGCAAGCCCTCCTTCTTCGACTTCTTCACCGATTCTAATGACGGTTTCGGACAAATAGCCATGCATAGGGATTTCTAAGTTTGAAGGCGCAGGTACAGCTCTGAACACACGCCCTGCTAAATCGAAGCTTGAACCGTGGCAAGGACAAAAGAATCCACCACGCCATCCTGCTGCCATATCCGGAGAGTTAGGTGCTGGACGGTATAATGGCGAACAACCTAAATGGGTGCAAATACCAACTACAACTAGATACTCTGGCTTAATTGATCGGGTCGGGTTTTTGGCATATTCGGGCTGAGTTGAATTATCAGACATTGGATCACGTACAGTTTCATCTAATGCCGCCAATTGCTCTATCATAGCTGGCGTACGTCTAACTACCCAAACGGGTTTACCGCGCCAATTCACAGTGAGCATTTGACCCGGCTGCATTTGACTAATATCAGCACTCACCGGAGCACCGGCTGCTTTTGCACGTTCACTGGGTTGCCAAGAACCCACAAAAGGAACTGCGACAAAAGCAGCACCGACTGCGCCAACAACGCCTGTAGCCCCGGCTAATACCTGGCGCCGCTTTAAATTTGGTGTTTCAATTACTTTCGTTTCAGACATAGTCATGACTTCCTCATGGCTCAAAATTGAACAGCTATTCTACCTAAGCGGTTGAAATAGTTGTATATATAAATCTTTATACTGCAATTAATAGATTCTATCCAGTTAACTCTTCGGAGGTAACCTATTGTTTTTTAAGCTAAACCGGATTTACCAAATTCACAAACTCACAATCAATGGTGAATTTTTCCTTGATATGTTGTGCCAATGCCGACACGCCCCAAGTTTCTGTGGCATGGTGCCCAGCAGCCAAGTAATGAATTTTTCCCTCCAGCGCACTGTGAAAAGTTTGTTCTGATACCTCGCCGCTGATAAAAACATCGGCACCCCAGGCTTGAGCTTGATCAATCATATGTTGAGCGCCACCAGTGCACCAAGCCACCTGGTTAATAACATCAGGTCCACCGGGCAGGTGTAACGGATCACGTTGCAATAGCGCACCAACACGCTGTTTAAAGTCTTCAATAGGTTCGGGTCTAACAAGACGACCCAATCTTAACAAACCTGCCTGAGGCGTAATATCTTCTAGACTCAACGCCCGACCTAACACGGCGTTATTACCTAATTCGGCATGTGCATCCAAAGGTAAATGGTAAGCCAATAGGTTAATATCGTAAGCCAGTAGCTTTTTGAGCCGTTGACGTTTCATTCCAGTGATTTCTGGCGCTTCGTTACGCCAAAAATAACCATGATGAACAATTATCGCATCTGCTTGTTGAGCAATTGCATAATCGATAAGCGCTTCTGACGCAGTGACACCGGTTACTATTTTTTGTAACTGCTCGGTACCTTCAACTTGCAACCCATTTGGGGCATAATCTTTAAACTGATCGACGGCCAAATATTCGGCTAAGTAATGAACTAGTTGATTCCTTGCCAACATTTGAAATAACTCCTTTTTAGCGTGACGGCAACAGCGCAGCCAAGCCTTTGAGTAGCTGGCTATTCTCACTAATCGAGCCGACCGTAATGCGTAAACAATTAGCAAGCACACCGCCCTGACCACTCAAATTCTTAATCAGAATGCCTACCGCTTTGAGGCCTTCAAATACATCCGTTGCGGTTGGCCCAGCTAAATCTAAACGAATCACAATAAAGTTGGCTGCACTCGGGTAAACAGCCACTCCTGGCAATTCAGCGAGTTGCTTAGCTAGCTCAGCACGATCTTGACAAATTTGTAACGCTTGCTCAGCTAGAATCGGCCAATGCGCTAATGCAACGAGTGCGCTGGCTTGCGTCATGGTGTTAATGTTATAGGGTAAACGCAACTTATCAATCTGCTCTATCCATGCCACCGGACCAACTAAATAACCTAAACGTAAGCCAGCGAGACCAACCTTTGAAAAGGTCCGCATCACCAATACATTAGGATACGCGCAGGTATCCTGCACAAAGGAATCTTCAGCAAAAGCATGATAAGCTTCATCCACCACAACCAGACCTGGTGCTGCTTCAATAATGCGAATCACATCTTGTCTAGACAAAGCATTACCAGTTGGATTATTGGGGTAGGCAATAAAAACGAGTGCTGGTTGCTGTTCGATCATTGCAGTGATAAAACTGTCAACATCCAATTGAAAGCTTTCATCCAAGGGTACCGAGCAATAGTCTGCGCCTAAAAACCGTGCAATCATGTCATACATCACAAAGGTCGGCGCTATCGACATCACTTTTGCATCCGGCTTATTCACCGCCATAATCAATAACTGAATGATCTCATCAGAGCCATTGCCAAACAACAACCCCGTTGCTGATGTTAAATTTAAATGCCGATGCAATGTTTGATGCAACTCAGTCGCACTGGGATCTGGATAGCGATTTAAACTCAACTCAGCCAGCTTTGCTAACCAGGCCTGGCGCAAATCATCCGGCCAACCATAGGGATTTTCCATCGCATCCAATTTAATCATATTGGTACTTGGTGGTACATGGTAGGCATTGATTGCCCGCACCTCTGTGCGAACGAGGCTATCAATAGCTTGTTCAACTGCGTTAAAGGCAACGGCCATGTTATTTGCGCAACCGATAACGCGCCGATGCGGCATGCGCTTGCAAACCTTCACCGTCTGCCAAAATAGCGGCTGTTCGACCCAAAGTATCGGCACCTTCCGGTGAACACATAATCAAACTTGAACGCTTTTGGAAGTCATAGACACCTAATGGTGATGAGAAACGTGCCGTGCGTGATGTGGGCAATACATGGTTAGGCCCAGCACAATAATCACCCAAAGCCTCAGCCGTATAACGCCCCATAAAAATGGCCCCCGCATGACGGATCTTAGGCAACATCGCTTTCGGATCATCAACAGATAACTCTAAATGCTCAGGCGCAATCAGATTAATCATCTCAATAGCTTGTTCCATATCTTTTACTGTAATCACGGCACCACGGGCTTCCAAAGCGGTGCGGATAATGTTCTTACGAGGCATGGTCTCTAACAAGCGAGTCATGCTTTCAATCACTTTATCGGCAAATGCGGCATCTGGTGTCACCAAGATAGACTGCGCATCTTCATCATGCTCAGCCTGCGAAAATAAATCCATCGCGATCCAATCTGGATCTGTATCGCCATCACAAACCACTAAAATTTCTGATGGACCGGCAATCATGTCGATACCCACTGTGCCAAATACCATTCGTTTTGCCGTAGCAACATAAATATTACCGGGACCCACGATTTTATCAACCGCAGGAATGGTTTCAGTGCCATAAGCTAAGGCGGCGACGGCTTGCGCACCACCCACGCAGAAGACGCGATCGACACCACAAATAGCAGCTGCCGCTAACACTAGTTCATTAACTTCACCACGCGGTGTTGGCACCACCATAATCAGCTCTTTAACACCCGCTACCTTGGCGGGCACAGCGTTCATGACCACCGATGAAGGATAAGCCGCTTTACCGCCGGGTACATACAAACCTACTCGGTCCAACGGGGTAACCTGTTGACCTAACATTGTGCCATCGGCTTCTTCATAACTCCAAGAATCTGATTTCTGACGAAGGTGATAAGCTTCGACGCGTTTTGCCGATAACTCTAATGCTTCACGTTGCTCAGCGGGTAAATTCGCAAGAGCCTGCTGTAGACGCGCCTGCGAAATTTCTAACTCAGCGGAATCGGTTAAGGTTAATTGATCAAACTTGGCCGTATAGTCCATCAGTGCTTGGTTGCCGCGCTGGCGCACATCCATCACTACCTCTTTAACCACTTGGTTTACACGATCGTCGGACACACTTTCCCAAGACAGGATTTGGTCCATGTTGGTATTAAAATCTGCTTCATTCGCATCAAAACGTCGGATGGCTAGCGTGCTCATGATTATTTACCTATTACTGTGTTAAATTTTTCAATTATTTGCTGGATTTGCGCATACTTAGTTTTATACGCATGCTGATTCACAATTAAACGTGAACTAATATCAGCGATGTGTTCAAGCGGTTTGAGGTGATTAGCTTTTAATGTATTTCCCGTATCAACCAAGTCAACAATACGATCAGCTAAGCCAATCAATGGCGCTAATTCCATTGAACCATATAGCTTTATCAAATCCACCTGCTGACCTTGCGCGGCATAATAAGCACGCGCAGAATTGACATATTTTGTGGCGATTTTTAAACGGTGACCGTGTGGACGCTCTTCAACGGGTCCGGCCACCATTAAACGACATTTCGCAATCTGCAAATCAAGTAACTCATACAAATTATCACTAGGCGCTTCCATTAAGACGTCTTTACCAGCCACACCTAAATCAGCCGCCCCATATGACACATAGGTTGGCGCATCAGTCGTACGCACAACTAATAAACGTACATTAGGCTGTGTTGTTTCTAAAATCAGTTTGCGACTAGTATCCGGATCATCCAAAGGTTCAATTCCGGCCGCTTTTAGCAAGGGCAAAGTGTCTTTAAAAATGCGGCCTTTTGATAAGGCAATCGTAAGTTGGTTTGACATAACTTTCTCAGTAAATTAATGACTTAAACGTTGGATATTCGCGCCTAAACGATGAAACTTTTCTTCGATCAGCTCATAACCACGGTCAATATGGTAAATTTGCTCGACAAAGGTTTCACCCTCCGCCACAAGAGCCGCAAGAATCAAGCACGCTGACGCACGCAGGTCGGTCGCTTTTACGGTCACCCCGCTTAATCTATCCTGCCCTGGCGTAACCGCAAGATTGCCCTCGACTTTTATGTGGGCACCCATTTTGGTTAGCTCTGATACGTGCATAAAACGATTTTCAAAAATCGTTTCGCGAATCGCACCCGGTCCACTAGCCAGTAAGTTCATAACTAAAAACTGCGCTTGCATATCCGTTGGAAAGCCAGGATAAGGCTGTGTTTCAACGTTCACAGGATTTAACTGACGATCTCGGCAATCAATCTTAATAGAACGCTCCGATGTCGATATGTCGCAACCCGCCTCAATGAATTTAGCCAAGACAGCCTTTAAATGCACAGGCTCAACATTGGATACAGTAATAGTTGATCCGGTTACCGCTGCTGCCGCTAAATAGGTACCCGCCTCAATTCGATCAGGGATAACACGGTAATCAACACCGTTCAATTCATCAACACCTTTTATGACCAGATGATCAGTACCGATGCCGGTGATTTTAGCGCCCATCTTAGTAAGAAAAATCGCCAAATCCGTTACTTCTGGCTCGCAAGCCGCATTCCGTAGATGGGTAACTCCTTCTGCAAGCACAGCCGCCATTAATAAATTTTCAGTCCCAGTGACCGTGACTTTATCCATTAAAATATCCGCACCCTGCAAGCGTTTTGCCTTCGCGTGAATAAAGCCATCCTCAATACGGATATCAGCACCCATCGCTTCCATACCTTTAATATGAATATCAACGGGTCTAGAACCTATCGCGCAACCACCCGGCAATGCGACGTGCGCCTCGCCAAAACGAGCTAATAACGGTCCCATTACTAGGATAGATGCGCGCATACTTTTAACCAATGCAAAAGGTGCAGTGAAATCTTTTAACTCACTGGCATCAACTGTGATATTCATCCGCTCATCGATCATTATTTGCGCACCCAAAGTCGCTAACAATTGCAGACTGGTTGTGACGTCTTTTAAATGCGGAATATTGGATAATGTCACCGGCGACTTGGCTAATACACAGCCCATTAAAATCGGCAAGGCTGCGTTCTTTGAGCCCGAGACTTCAACTTCTCCGGAGAGTTTGGCGCCTCCCGTTATAACCAATCTTTCCATTTATGCCGTCTCTAACACACTGGTTTTTATCGAAAGCGCGTGCAACTCACCCGACTCAAACTGTTGTTTAAAAATATCATTCACGGTGCGATGACGTTGCAAAGGCGTCATCCCTTTAAATTGTGAGGCTTTGACTTCTACTGAAAAGTTACAGTCAGCACCCGACATAGTGACTTGAGAACCGGGCAACAGGTCATGTATCATTTGTTGAATCTTTTCTGGCGACATATTAATTTCCCTTTTTAGTGGCGTATTTTAACGCCTTTGTGCAACAAAACTAAATTTATTGCGCTTACTAGTACTAAAAACAGCAGCGTTACTCCTAAACTCAACCAAACAGAAATATCGGAAACGGCATAAAATCCATATCGAAAACCATCTACCATATAAAAAAATGGATTAAACATGGATAGTGTCTGCCAAAAACTCGGTAACGAGTGAATCGAGTAGAATACGCCACTTAAAAAGGTCAAAGGCATGATAATAAAGTTTTGGAATGCCGCCAAATGGTCATATTTGGACGCCACTATACCCGCAATCAGCCCCAATCCACCAACGACAGCCGCACTTAAAACAGCGAATAACAAAATCCAGCCAGCATGATATATCTGCAAATCATAGCCAATCCAACCAACAACCAGCACCCCAACGCCAACAGCAAGCCCGCGCACAACCGCTGCGGCCACAAAGGCAACATATAAGTCTAATGCGCTTAATGGACTCAACAAAACAAAACTAAGGTTGCCATAAATTTTTGACTGAATAATACTGGAAGACGAATTTGAAAAGGCATTTTGCAAGATAGCCATCATCACCAGGCCTGGTATTAAAAATTGACTGTAAGTAATATTGCCAAATTCTAGAATCTTAGTTTCTATAACCGTACCAAAGATAAGCAAAAACAACAGTGTTGATACAATCGGTGCGAAGATAGTTTGAACGGCCACTGAATAAAAGCGCCGCACTTCTTTTACAAAAAAAGTCCAAGAGCCATAATAATTCACGATACTGACTCCGTTATGTTCAAAAAGACCTCTTCAAGTTTCGCATCTTGCCAGCGAATATCCGCCACCGCAACAGACTGTTGTTGTGCCCATGCCAACATTTGCGCTGTTGTCACGATCTTTGCCAATTTGATCCTAAACTTAATAGCGGATAGCTTTTGCACATCAAACACATCCTTTGCAAACTCAGCCCGATTCAGCAGGCCTGCTAAATCAACAGGCTGCTCAAGCTCCAATTGAAGATGACGAAATGGATGACGGGCGATTAAATCTTGGGTTTTTTCTAGCGCAATAAGCTGCCCTTTCTGCATGATGCCTACGCTATCGCATAGGCTTTCCGCTTCCTCAAGATAGTGAGTTGTCAGGATAATCGTATGCCCTTGTTGATGCAGTTCGTTGGCAAATTGCCAAAGTGTGCGCCGTAAATCGACATCAACACCCGCTGTCGGTTCATCAAGGACAATGACTTGTGGTCGATGTACTAACGCCATCGCAATTAACACCCGACGCTTCATACCACCCGATAATTGCTGGGTATCAACGCCCGCCTTATCTGTTAGTGACAATCTCTCCAGCAACTCATCAATCCAAGTCTGCTGCTTTGCGCCACGCAAGCCAAAATACCCGGACTGCAATGTCAACAACTGACGGATGTTGAAAAATGGGTCAGCAATGAGCTCTTGTGGCACCAGCCCTAATGCACGCCGAGCCGCCGTTGCCGAGCTAACCACATCATTCCCCATCACTTTGGCCTGCCCACTGGTTGCCTTCACCAAACCAGCCATCGTGTTGATAAGTGTTGATTTTCCCGCACCATTTGGACCAAGCAACCCAAAAAACTGCCCCTGTTCAACACTAAAGCTGACGTCATTGAGCGCTCGCAACGAGCCATAATCCTTAACAAGATGGTCAAATTCCACAGCTTTCATGATCGCGCCTGACCAAAGTCACTAAGGTAACCGTTAAGATTGTAGAGTTCCGCCAACTCCAACGCGGCTGCAGGTATACGTTGAATCTTAAGATTCGGCGACAACTCCATCCAGCAAACTAGACAAGCCAAACCAGCACTATCTATTTGATCTACAGCCGCTAAATCTACCGCGTTAAAAGGTAATGATGGCTTTTGAAACCAAACCTGCAAACTCACTTGTTCATTAAGAGACTCAATGGTCATTTGACCAGCTAACTGCAAACAATCTGCCTCTAATTGCCAAGATAATGCCACTTAATTAAACCCCACATTACGATCTTTCATACCATCGATAACGGCTTGTAAGCCGCGGCGTTCAATATCAGTAGCGTAAGTTTGTCGTAAGCTTAGCAATAGGCTGATATTTTCTGCTAACACGTCATAGATCATCCAGTTACCACTAGACGCTTCCTTATGAACCCGATAAGCAATATCAAAATTGTTGCCATTAGACTGCTTGACGCGCGTTTGAACTATCACACGGTCTTGGCCATCGGGGATAGCGCCACCTATCTCAACACTTTCAACATTAAAACGCATTAAACTATTCGAATACTGTTGAATCACAGACAAGGTAAATTGCTCAACAAAATCTTGCTGTTGCTGCGGTGTCGCCGCACGCCAATCACGACCAACCACAAAACGCGCCATTCGCATCGTATCTACATAGGGTAAAAGGGCTTCATCAGCAAAGGCTTTTAACGCTTTAGGATCCTGCGCCAGCTCTTCGGCACGCGCTTTTAATTCATTAAGCACCAAACCAGACATGCCTTGAATCATGACCTGTGGATCCGATTGATCGATCGTGTTGGCTTTAGCGACACCTACTGTCAAAAGTAGCGCGGTTGCTAGACCAGTAATCCATTTCATTCACGACCTCCTTCGGTCAAACTTACCATTAAACGTCCAATTAAATTTTCTAACACTAATGCCGACTGGGTAAAGTGAATACGATCACCGGCTTGCAAGACATCTTCATCGCCTCCCACCTCCAGGCCAATGTATTGACTTCCAAGCAGACCCGAGGTCAATATTGACACCGATGAATCCATGGGAATATCATCAAACTCGCGGTAGATATCCATCACAACACGCGCCCGATAGGATATTGGGTCAAGTTCAATACGGTTAACACGGCCAACAACAACACCGGAAACCTTTACTGGTGCACGCGCGGTTAAGCCGCCAATATTAGAGAATAAGGCATCAACCTGATAAGTTGGACGATCTTGTAACCCACTGAAATTACTCACCTTAAGCGCAATAAAGACGGTCGAAATCAATGTAATCAGCACCAAAAGACCAACACCTATTTCAAACTTTAGTTGTTTTGACATGCGTATTCCTTTATCAGGTAAACATTATTGAGGTTAATATAAAATCCAAGCCAAGCACACCCAACGAGGCGTGAACCACCGTACGCGTAGTTGCACGACTGACCCCTTCAGAAGTAGGAATGGCATAGCAGCCCTGATAAAGCGCTACTATTGCAATTAATACCGCGAATACTACAGCTTTAATAAATCCATTAATAACATCGGCATGCCAATCCACATTTTGATTCATTTGCGCCCAGAATGCGCCTGAATCAACACCCAGCCAGCCAACGGTTACTACATAGCCGCCAAAGATGCCTAGCGCAATAAAGATCATTGCCAACATAGGCAATGCGATGATACAAGCTAAAACACGGGGCATAACAACATAACGCATTGGATCAACAGCCATCATCTCCAATGCCGAAAACTGTTCTGTTGAGCGCATCAAACCCACTTCAGCCGTCAAAGCAGAACCTGCTCGACCGGCAAATAGCAATGCCGCAACAACAGGCCCCAATTCTCGAATCAATGACAACGCAGTCATGGTTCCGACCGCTTCTTCCGAATTAAAAGTTTTGAGTATGTGGTGGCCTTGCAACCCGAGCACCATCCCCACAAATAGACCCGCTGTGACGATAATTGGCAAGGACAGCACACCAGCCATGTAAACCTGCTTCATTAATAGGCGAATACGCCACAACCCACTGGGAATTAACGGCAGTAATTGCCACACAAACAAGGCCATTTGACCAATTCCCGCCAACATCATTAATGTTGAGCGCCCTAAGCTTGCCATCGAACGCATCACTTTGAAACACCCCATGGCTCAACCGGAAAATGGAACGGCACCGGGCCATCTGCCGTTCCCTGTAAAAACTGTTGAACATACGCGGAATCCGATGCTAATAACTCAGCGGGTGTGCCTTCTTCAATAATGCGACCTTCAGATAGCACACAAGCATGATCGGCAATTGATAATACCTCGTTGACATCATGAGACACTAACACACTAGTTAAATGCAATTGATCATTCAGCGACTTAATGAGTTTAATTAACACCCCCATCGTAATAGGGTCTTGACCAACAAACGGCTCATCGTAAAAAATAACCTCAGGATCCAAAATAATCGCACGTGCCAACGCCACACGACGTGCCATCCCCCCAGAAAGCTGAGCAGGCATTAAATCTTTGGCGCCGCGCAAACCTACCGCCTCCAGCTTCATTGCAACCAGCTTTTCTATTAAAACCGGAGCAAGATGTTGGTAGTGTTCAGTCACGGAAAAAGCAACGTTTTCATAAACAGTCAAGTCAGTTAATAACGCACCACTCTGAAACAACATACCCATCTTCTGACGCAATTTGTAGAGCGCGGAACGAGATAAAGATTGGATGTCTTGTCCGTAAAAAAACACTTGGCCACTATCTGGCTTTAACTGACCCACCATTAACTTTAATAGTGTTGTTTTGCCAGTACCACTTGGCCCCATAATCGCGGTAATTTTTCCTGGGTACACCTTAAAGCTCAGGTGCTCAAAAATTTTACGCTGACCGCGACTAAAGCTTAGGTCAACCACTTCGATAATTGGACGTGCCAAAATAATGACTCACTTATAATTTTTAATGAATTTGACTAGTAACCGAGCAGTTCGATCATGCTCGACAAATCCGTTAACTGCTTAATTGAGACCTGGTTTGCATTCACAAAAACGGGCACAGCGCTTGTACCTGGTAACGTTGTTCTGAACGCCTCGATGAGTTGGCGCTGTTCTTTAAGATTAGCAGGCAACCTATCAAACATACCCAAGGGCTCACCTGAAAAACATACCTCATTATAATCCCATTGCCAGCTAGATAATACCCATGACGCCGAGAGAGGTTGCATTAAGGTAACAGCTAACCCATTAAAAATTGAGTGGTGCTCGTGATATAAATCGGCCGTCCAACCCCCAGTTAATAGCAGGCCTGCTAACTTTGAACCCAACGCACCTTTAATCCATTGAACCTTTGCGACAGATGCCGCACTAACATCTGACCAATTCAAGTAAACAAAGTTTTCCGCTAACATGGCTTCATCTAGGCTAATAAGCCGAGCCTGATCCCACTGCATCCAATCGTGCTGTGGCGCCATAGCCACTCTAAAATTGTTAAAGTAATAATCTGCGCGCCAATCTTCTGGCAAATCATCTGGATAAAACTGGCTTTGCAAAACGGGTTCCTGCCATGCAGAAAAGCCAACCGACATACTTTTTAAACCACCCATTGCCCACATCCATTTAGTAAATTTAAGGGATAGATACTACCTGCCATAAATTTTATTTATAAACAAGTCATAAATAAGTATAATGACCTGACAAAACAGACTTTATAGTCTGACAGTAAATTTGGATTGGGGATTATAACGCCAAATGATTGCTTCTCTTATGCTTCCATCATTATTACTCGTTTTTGGACTCGCCCTGCTGGTTTTTAGTTCTAATTATTTTATCGAGGGCACGGCCAATGTCGCTCTTCGATACAAAGTCTCACCACTGATAATCGGCATCGTCATTATTGGTTTTGGCACGTCTAGCCCAGAAATTATTGTTGCTATAATCGCATCGCTGGAAGGTAACCCCGGACTCGCAATTGGTAATGCGGTGGGTTCTAACATCACCAACATTGGTCTGGTACTGGGCGTTACCGCACTCATCGCACCTCTGGTAGTCAAATCGTCTGTGTTAAGACGAGAGTTCCCGATTCTGTTAATTGTTACTGGATTTGGGATGGCGTTAATCATGGACCATCGACTTGGCGTTGTTGATGGCATCATTTTATTAACCACTCTATTCGCCATTCTGGGCTGGATGATCTACAGCAACCGCAATATTAGTAGCAACGACCCCCTCTCAGAAGATATCAATAAAGAGCTTAATGAACTACCCAAGCTCAGCAAAGCAAAATCCTTCACCTACCTCATTTTAGGCCTAATATTCCTAATTATTAGCGCCCGCATGATGGTATGGGGTGCGGTAGAAATTGCCGAATATTTTGAAATACCGGATCTCATTATTGGCTTGACCATTATTGCTATTGGCACCAGCTTACCTGAGTTGGCCGCCGCCATAACTGCTGCCCTTAAAAATGAAGTAGACCTAATGATCGGCAATATATTAGGCTCCAATCTATTCAACATTCTAGCGGTTTTAGCGGTGCCATCAATTCTAGCGCCCTCACTCATTGATATTGAAGTACTCAAACGTGATTACCCGATTATGCTGTTATTCACCGTCGCAATGCTTTTAGTGGCTCTACCCAGAAAAGGCAACGCGGTTATTTCACGTATTGAAGGCGGGCTACTTTTAACCCTATTTGTTGCTTACTTGGGTCTGTTATACTACTCGACAGTGAATATTTAGCCGAGTAAATACAATGACGGATTTAGCCACACGCGCCGCGAAAATTAAATTACTGATTTTAGATGTCGATGGCGTTTTAACCGACAACCGTCTTTTTTACGGTGACAACGGGGTGGAGTATAAAAGCTTTTACACCCGTGACGGTCATGCGATGGTTCTTTGGCGCAAAAGTGGTTTAGATCTTGGGGTTATTACCGGCAGAAAATCACAACTGGTCGCCAACCGGATGAACGACTTAAAGGTGAAATACTTATTTCAAGGCGTTCCTGACAAGCTTCCGGTATTTGAGCAGCTATTAAAAGATGAAGGTCTAAATGCCGATGAAATTGCCTACATGGGTGATGATATTTTAGACCTGCCCATCCTAACCCGCGTTGGTTTAGCCAGCTGTCCGCAAGATGCCGACCCAGAAGTCATAAAACGTGTCCACTTTGTCAGTGAAAAGGTGGGGGGCCAAGGAGCTGTTCGCGAACTCATTGAAATGATGTTAAAAGCCCAGGGGCACTGGCAAGCACATATGGACTTTTACCTGCGTTAGGCTATGACCTCCCAAAGCAAGCGATTGACCCGTTTTTTTTCTTCAGCCCTTATGTTTCTGGGCTTATCGGCTTTGCTACTTTACATCATTAGCTCAGAGTTACCCCAACACACAACAAGCCAATTATCAGTATCGCTACCAAACCAACAAGAGTGGCGAATGCAGAACAGTCAAACCTGGACTCTTGACCGCACCAACCCCGCGCTGAGCCAACAACTTATTAGCCAACTCAGTTATCAAATAGAAAACACCATCTACCTTCAGCATCCTATTTTTGTTCGCTATAGCGACCAGGCGCATATTGCTTGGGCAGATTTTGGCAATCTCACCAACCAGCAACTCGTATTAGTTGACGAAGTTAACATCATTAGCCAGCATCAAGACCCGACCAATAACTGGACACTCCTTACTGATGAACTTCATTACGATGCCGACAATGGGATCATTCAAGGACCTGGCCAAATTACCTTTCAACGGACAACACTTCAGCAAACCGGTCGCGGATACGTTTATAATCTTAATCTTGAGCATCTCACCATAAAACATGAAGCTAGCACCTACTATGAATCCACGCAGACGCCTTGAACAAACTTCCGTATCAACGATTTGGGTAAACCATTGGCTAATGGCCATTTTTTTAATAGCCATTGCTTTAACACCATTGTGTGTAACGGCACAACCTAACAACCAAGAGCCGATTAATATTCAAGCCAATCAGCTTGATGCCTATGATCAATTGGGCGAAAGCCACTATGAAGGTGATGTCATTGCCCGCCAAGGCCACATGACGCTTCTTGGGGATACGCTGGTTGTTTTCCATCCAAATCGCTTAATTGACCGGATTGTGACCGACGGTGAACCCGCACACTTTAAAATAAACGACCCTGAACAAGGGCTCGTCAAAGGCCACGCCGACCAAATAATTTATTATATAAACCAAGAGGTTGCGCATCTTATAGGCAATGCCTTTGTTGATCGCGCGCAAACCCAATCAATCCAAGCAGGGCTGATTATTGTGGATTTAATCACCATGACCATGCAAGCGAGTGGTGCCCCTAGCGCAGATCCAACCAAGCCCGATCAGAGAGAAGGTCGCGTAGAAATGATTTTTATCCCGGGACAACAAGAATAATGGCTCACTTTTACGCCAGAAACCTAGCCAAAAGCTATAAAAAATATCGTGTCGTCGAGTCCGTTGATTTAGATGTCTACAGTGGTCAGGTTGTTGGTTTATTAGGTCCCAATGGCGCGGGTAAAACCACCACCTTCTATATGATGACAGGCCTTGTATCTCACAATGCCGGCAAAATTTTTCTAGATGACCAAGACATTAGTGAACTGCCTATCGATAAGCGCGCCAAGCTTGGGATTGGATACCTACCCCAAGAAGCGTCCATCTTCCGTAAACTCACTGTCTATGACAATATTATGGCTATTCTAGAAATGCGCCCAGAGCTGACCGATGTCGCCCGCGAACAAAAACTGCAAGGTCTATTAACAGACCTCAATATTCACCATATTGTTCATCAATTAGGTCAAGCATTGTCTGGGGGAGAACGACGACGGGTGGAAATTGCTCGTGCGTTGGCTATGGAGCCAAAATTTATTTTACTTGATGAACCTTTTGCCGGCGTCGACCCCATATCTGTAAAAGATATTCAAACCATAATCACTCACCTTAAAGAAATGCAAATTGGGGTACTTATCACCGATCACAATGTCCGTGAAACATTGGGCGTTTGCGATTATGCCTACATTCTTCATGCTGGCCACATTTTAGCGGCTGGCAAGCCCAGTGGGATTATAGACAACCCTGAGGTGCGCGCCGTCTACTTAGGGGACAACTTCTCGCTTTAAAATACGCAGCTACGATTCGCACAAATTAGCCTTGTGCTATAATCAAACAGGGCCATAAATAAAAATAACTTTGCATAAGGAGACGATCAATGCAAATCAATATCACAGGTCACCATGTAGAACTTACAGATGCGTTACGCGACTACGTTAACGAAAAACTAACAAAGCTAGAGCGTCACTTCGACCACGTTACCAATGTTCACGTTATTTTGACAGTTGAAAAGCAAAATCAAAAAGCGGAAGCAACTGTTCATGTTTCAGGTCAGGATTTATTTGCACAAAATGAAACTCAGGACATGTATGCGTCAATTGATGGTTTAATTGACAAACTTGATCGCCAAATAATTAAGCATAAAGAAAAAATAAGCGATCATAATCAAAAATCAGGTGGCATCAAAAACATGGCGGTTGAAGTTTAGACCGAAACGTCATCTTACTGCGCCTAGAGAAGCCCGCGGCATCAAACTGGATGTCAGCGGGTTTTTTTATACTCTATTTCCTAAAATGGAATCGCCAGCGAGCGAACTACCAGCCCTGCTTTTGCCGAATCGTTGATAGTAAATTGGCGCAAGCGGTTTCTACCATGTCAAACACCTGTTCAAATCCTTGCGGACCGCCATAGTAAGGATCGGGGACATCTTTGCGCCCAACCTCCGGTGCAAAGTCCAACAAATAGCTGACTCGATGGTGCTCTTCCCTTGGTCCAAGCTCTATTACTAGTTGGTAATTATGATCGTCCATAACCAATAAATAATCGAACTCATAAAAATCACTAAACGCAACTTTTCGTGCGCGTAAATCAGCCATAGCTATATTACGACTAGCCGCCGTTTCCATTGACCTAGGATCTGGCGGATTGCCAATGTGATAAGCATGTGTTCCGGCTGAATCAATACGAATTTTATTAACCAGTCCTGCTTGTTCAACAAGCTTACGAAATACAGCGTGCGCCGTCGGTGATCGGCATATATTGCCCATACAAATAAATAACACACCAACTGACTGACTCTGACTCATATCCCACCTATAGGTTGATAAAAAACAAAGACTAAATTGTAGCCTATTGAACTGGATAATGAAACGCGATGCCAAAATCATCTATCCCAAACGACATCAAAACAAAGATGCCAATCCGGCTAACAACCGTTAAAATGATGATTTTTTAAGAACATCTCCCCATGGCTTCAATCGACACTTTTAACGACTGGATTATTTTTGAAGACGAAGATCTACTGGCAATTAACAAACCCAGTGGAGTTTTGTCGGTACCCGGCAAACCACCGAATCCAACCCCCTGTGTTCAAGACTATATTCCAACACCACAAGCAGCCCTGCTGACTATCCACCGCTTAGACATGGATACCTCTGGTATTCTACTAATGGCCAAAAACAAAACAGCACACCGCTTTATGAGCATGGCATTTCAAAACCGTGAAACAACCAAAGGTTATCAAGCCTTGTGCGCGGGCATAATTGGTTCTTGGGAAGGCCAAATCCAATTACCTATGCGCTGTGATTGGGACAATCGGCCACGGCAATGTATTGACTTTGTGCAAGGACGTCACGCACAAACACATTGGCAAGTCATACATCAATTTGACGACTATTTTTCAGTAAAACTTTCTCCCATTACTGGACGCTCTCACCAACTTCGATTGCACATGAAAATGATTGGCCACCCGATTTTAGGTGACACGCTTTACGCCGACCAATCAGCCTTAACAAAAGCCAGTCGTTTATTGTTACATGCCAGCCATTTAGGCTTTATACACCCAACAACGCATCAAAGCATTGCATTAAATAATCCAGCCAGTTTTATATAGCCAGACCCCATATAATGTGCTTTAATTTTGTTCATATGATCATTGACGCAATTAGAAACAAAATTCAATTAATTACATCAGGCCTTGACGGCCCCGCCCGTTAGAGGTGACCATATCCACCAAAATGCCTAGCCATTTAATCCATAAGGAATCGAGTATGCGTTTTAAACAAAAGCTTCTTACCAGTTTTATATTAAGCCTGGGAATCACTGCTAGCGTTAATGCTTCGCAATCAAGTCCCCTAAACTCAACGCTGGAACAAGCTAGTTATGCTGTTGGCGTTGACTTAGCGAACAATCTTCAAATGCAAGGTATTAATCTAGATACCGATGCGTTTCTGCTAGGATTACGGGATAGCCTTACAGCACAAAACCTGAAACTAACGGCAGACGAAATGCAGGCGGCTCTAACTCGCTTTCAAGAGGAATTGGAACTGAGCCGTAACAGTGAACTACAAGCCTTAGCAGAGCAAAACCTAGCCAAAGGCGAGGCTTTTTTAGCTGAAAATGCGCAAAAAGAAGGCGTCGTTACACTACCGAGTGGTGTTCAATATCGCATCATCGAGGAAGGCGAAGGGCCTAACCCAACAACTGAAGACGTCATAATTGCGCACTATCGTGGTGAATTGATTGATGGTACTGAGTTTGACAGTTCTTATAACCGAGGAGTCCCTATTCAATTTGCTCTAGCCAACGTTATTCCTGGCTGGCAAGAAGTTATTCAGCTGATGCAACCAGGTGCAACCTGGCAAGTGTTTATCCCGAGTGACATGGCCTACGGCTTACAAGGTGCTGGCAACATGATAGGACCCAACGAAACACTCATCTTTGAAATTAACTTCATCGTAACAGCGGCTGATTAACGCTAAGCAAAAAAAAACCCAAGTCGGTCAACTTGGGTTTTGCCATAAAGACAATTAAAGCTCTTTAAGAGGAGTTGTTGTAAACAACAGCCTTAATACTACTCAAAAAAATCCTAAATATCAATCTTTACTAATATTACTAACCATTAATTCATTTTTGCGCCACATTTCTGATGCAATACATCAAAACAGTAAATCATTAGGCACTGGCCAATAACTGGTTCACACGTTTAATAAACGCCGCAGGCTCTGCTAAATTATCGCCATCAGCAAGTTGTGCTTGCTCCAAAAGAAACAATGCCCATGGCTCGATAGCCGTTTGATCATCAAGCGTTGCTACTTTCTGTAATAGTGGGTGGCTTGGATTTACCTCTAACACCGGCGCCGTCTTGGGTAGGCTTTGCCCCATCTGCTCCATTAAACGAATCATGTGCGGCGTCATAGCGCCCTCTTGCGCGACAACACAGGCTGGTGAATCGGTTAAACGGTGCGTCACTTTCACGTCGGCCACCTTGTCACCTAAGGCTTGCTGTAGCTTCTCAACCAAACTGGTACGTGCTTGCTGTTCTTCTTCCGTTACAGGCGCTTCTTCATCAGCCAGCTCCGCAATATCACCCTGATTGATTGATTTCAAGGACTTACCCTCAAACTCCGTAAGGTGCGCAACCAGCCATTCATCGATCCGGTCAGATAATAACAGCACCTCGATGCCTTTTTTACGCAAACCTTCCAGATGTGGACTTCCTAGCGCTGCGGCATGACTATCAGCAATCAGATAATAAATCGCCTGCTGGCCATCTTTCATTCGACCCACATAATCGGACAGGCTAACCATTTGCTTCGCATCGCCACTATGTGTAGAGCTAAAGCGCATTAAACCGGCCAACTTCTCCCGATTCGCATAATCTTCAATAATCCCTTCTTTCATGACTTGGCCAAAAGCATCCCAAAAACCCTGATAAACCGTGGAGTCTTCGTCCTTAGCCAACTTCACCAAGTGGTCAAGAATGCGTTTCACCGAGGCCGAACGGATTTTGTCGACGACATGATTACTTTGCAAAATTTCACGAGATACATTTAAGGGCAAATCATTAGAGTCAATCACACCGCGTACAAAACGCAGGTAATTAGGCATTAGATGCTCGGCGTCATCCATAATGAAAACGCGTTTGACATAGAGTTTTAACCCATAGCGACGGTCACGGTCAAAAAGATCAAATGGCGCCTTAGCAGGCACATAAAGCAGTGAGGTATATTCTGACGTTCCTTCTACTTTGTTATGCAATGTGGCCAAAGGCTTCTCAAAATCATGTGACAAGGTTTGATAGAAGTTGGCGTAATCCTCATCACTAATCTCTGACTTTGGCTGGGTCCATAAGGCTGTGGCCTTGTTAATTTGTTTCCAAACCAAGGCTGTTTTAGGGGCTTGCTGTTCCGTTTCTTCAGCATTAGCCGTATCCGCGGATGCGACTGGTTCTTCTTCCAACATTTCGATTGGAAAGCTAATATGATCGGAATAAGTCGTAATAATATTTTTTAAACGATAGGCCGATAAAAATTCATCCATACCGTCCTTAAGCTGTAAAACAATCTCCGTTCCCTTAGTTGGTTTTTCAATGGTCTCTAACGTAAATTCACCATCACCCTTAGATTGCCATTCTACCGCCTGATCCACTGCCAAACCGGCCTTGCGCGTTCTTAGCGTCACTTGATCCGCTACAATAAATGCCGAGTAAAACCCAACACCAAATTGACCAATTAAGTGACTATCCTTCGCTTGATCACCGGTTAACTTTTCTAAAAACTTTTTCGTTCCTGAGTTCGCAATCGTACCGATATTTTCAATGACTTCATCGCGTGTCATACCAGTGCCGTTATCACGGAGTGTTATGGTTTTGGCAGCCTCATCAAATTCTAATTGAATTTTTAGCGCGGACTCTCCTTCGCTAAGCTGATCATCTGACACCATCTCAAAGCGCAACTTATCCAACGCATCGGATGCATTTGATACCAGTTCACGCAGAAAAATTTCTTTATTGCTGTAAAGCGCGTGAATCATTAGCTGAAGTAATTGTTTAACTTCCGTCTGGAAAACATGGGTTTCTTTTTGCATGACTAAAACCTTTTTTAACTGTAAATTGTGGATTTGTTATAAGGGCAGTTATCGATTTTTCAATAGATAAATTAAAAGATTTGAATGAAATAAAAGCCGGTATCAAGCTAAGCCTGCTGTTTTTTAACCAACCTACGCTGTTTAAAGAACGCAGATAATTGCAACGACGCCTGTTCGCCAAGCACGCCCTGAACAACCTCAAATTGATGATTCAAAAACGCACATTGCGCTAGATTGATTTGCGAACCCACCGCACCCGATTTAGGATCACTGGCGCCATAAATCAATCGTGCAATCCGAGCATGAACCAAAGCCGTTGCGCACATTGCGCAAGGCTCCAATGTGACATAAAGCTCTGCGGCAGGTAAGCGGTAGTTTTGCATCACCTGACCCGCCTGCCTAAGCGCCATAATTTCGGCATGCGCCGTAGGGTCATGAAGGGCAATAGACTGGTTGTAACCTACCGAAATACACTGCTGTTTTAACACCACTAGCGCGCCAACAGGCACTTCCCCCTGCTGCTGAGCATAGTCAGCTAAAGCCAGTGCTTTCTGCATCCAAAATTCATCCTGCTCAGGCTGGTCGAGGCCCACTGGGCAGGTTAAGCCGACCAAGTCTTGTCGGTTATCGATGGCGACTTTCATTAGCATCTGTATCAACTAGGGAGTCATTATTAGAGGGGGCCGTATGCGCTTCACCATTCATGTCTCTTAGCAATCTATTCTGCTCAACGATAGCCGCTTTCATCTCACCCAGGTTTTCGTGGATAGCAACAACAACGGTAACAAAACCAATAACCACAATATAAATAACTAAACTTATAAGTGCGTATACCCAAACATAATCACCTAAAAAATGTGTATCAAAAATATCATAGGCAAAAAAGGTGATCCCGATAATAAAAACCAGAACAAAAATATGTAGTAATTTCAATAACGTACCGTATAACTTAGCAATTACTTGATTCATCGCCACCTCCCGTTTAAAAACATAACTTCAACCGAATGGTTATTCCCATTCAATCGTCGCGGGTGGTTTACTCGAAATATCATAGGTGACGCGAGAGATTCGTGGGATTTCATTGATAATCCGATTCGACACTTTTTCTAAAAACTCATAGGGTAGATGCGCCCAACGTGCGGTCATGAAATCAATGGTTTCGACCGCACGTAAACTCACCACATAATCATAACGACGTGCATCGCCGACCACCCCAACAGACTTGACCGGTAAAAACACCGTGAAGGCTTGAGAGGTTTCATCGTACAAATCTGCTTTGCGCAATTCTTCGATAAAAATATGGTCCGCTAAACGCAAAATATCGGCATATTCTTTTTTAACTTCGCCCAAAATTCGTACTCCCAGGCCTGGTCCCGGGAAAGGATGGCGATACACCATATCGGCCGGCAGACCCAACTCAACACCAAGCTTGCGAACTTCATCTTTAAATAACTCACGCAAAGGCTCAAGCAATTTAAGCTCCATATCCTCTGGTAAGCCACCGACATTATGATGCGACTTAATGACTTTGGCCTTGCCAGTTTTAGAACCAGCCGACTCAATAACATCCGGATAAATTGTACCTTGCGCTAACCACTTCACATTCGTCAGCTTTGAGGATTCCTCATCAAACACCTCAATAAAGGTATGACCAATAATTTTGCGTTTCTTTTCGGGGTCCGCTTCACCAACCAGCTTATCCATAAAGCGTTGTTCGGCATCAACACGAATGACCTTTACGCCCATATTTTGCGCAAACATCGCCATAACCTGATCACCTTCTTGATGACGTAATAGACCATGATCAACAAACACACAGGTTAACTGGTCACCAATAGCTTTGTGCAACAAGGCCGCAACCACCGACGAATCGACACCGCCAGACAAACCAAGCAATACGTCATCGCCACCAACCTGCTCGCGAACGCGGGCAATCGAGTCTTCAACAATATTCGCCGTTGTCCAAAGCTTTTCACAACCACAAATCTGCGATACGAAACGTTCTAAAATACGCAAGCCCTGTTTGGTATGGGTTACTTCGGGATGAAACTGAATACCGTAAAACCGCCTAGTTTCATCGGCCATACCAGCAATTGGGCAGCTTTCCGTGCTTGCCATCAATTTAAAGCCATTAGGCACCTGGTCGACACGATCACCATGCGACATCCAAACATCTAATAATCCATGCCCTTCGACATTAACATGATCTTCGATATCACGAAATAAATCGGTATGGCCGCGGGCACGCACCTGCGCGTAGCCATATTCATGCTCATTGGCATGAATCACTTGACCACCCAACTGTTGAGCCATGGTTTGCATACCGTAACAAATACCCAATAACGGCACACCAAGCTCAAATACCAGGCCTGGTGCTTTTGGCGCATCGTCTCCGATAACCGTTTCTGGTCCGCCCGAGAGAATAATGCCCTTAGCCCCAAAGTCCCGAATAAATTGCGCATCAACATCCCAGGGTTCGATTTCACAATAAACCCCAATCTCGCGAATGCGTCGTGCAATGAGTTGGGTGTATTGTGAACCAAAGTCCAAAATTAAAATGCGGTGTTCATGTATTGAGTGCTGAGTCATAGGCGTTCCATATAAAAAAGTAAAGCCGAACCGAGAGGTTATTCGGTCGGCCATAAAAATCAGTAAACAGTTCGTTAGATACGGTAGTTAGGGGCTTCTTTGGTAATCATAACATCATGCACGTGGCTTTCTACCATACCCGCATTTGTCACCCTTACAAACCAAGGCTTTTCATTCATTTCCTTGATATCTTTACACCCGGTATAGCCCATACTCGAACGCACACCACCAACCAACTGGTGAATAATTGGCGACAAAGGTCCTTTGTATGGCACGCGCCCTTCAATGCCCTCAGGCACCAATTTATCTTCGGCATTTGATGATTGAAAATAGCGATCACTGGAGCCTTGCTTTTGAGACATAGCGCCCAAAGAGCCCATGCCGCGATAGGCCTTGTAAGCACGCCCTTGATAGTATTCTACTTCTCCTGGTGACTCTTCTGTGCCAGCGAACATACTGCCTAGCATAATGGCCGAAGCCCCTGCAACAAGCGCCTTAGATACGTCACCCGAGAAGCGAATACCACCATCAGCAATTAATGGCACACCCGTACCATGCAATGCTTTCGCCACATTTGAAATAGCAGAAATTTGCGGCACACCAACGCCCGCCACAATGCGGGTGGTACAAATGGAACCTGGACCGATACCAACCTTGACCGCATCCGCACCGGCCTTAACTAAGTCCAATGCGGCTTCAGCTGTCGCAATATTGCCTCCAATAACATCAACCTCTGGATACATTTGCTTTACCCAGGCCACACGATCCAATACGCCTTGCGAATGACCATGAGCAGTATCAACCACAATAACATCAACACCTGCTTTAATTAGGGCATTAACTCGCTCTTCGGTGTCCGCGCCCGTTCCTACTGCCGCGCCCACACGCAAACGACCATTAGAGTCTTTCGATGCCCAAGGGTGCTCACTCGACTTTAAAATGTCGGTGACGGTAATCATCCCCTTAAGGTCAAACTGATCATTGACGACTAGCACACGCTCTATTCGGTGCTCATGGAGTAAGTCCAATACTTTTTCACGATCAAACTTTTCTGGCACCGTGACCAATTTCTCTTTAGGCGTCATGACACTATGAATTGGCAAACTAAAGTCCGTTAAAAAGCGCAAATCTCGGCCAGTAACCAAACCCACTAAGCGACCCTTATCCATAACTGGGACACTAGAGATATTATTTTCTTCTGTAATTCTCAACACGTCCGCTACGGTTGCAGTAACTTCAACACAGATAGGATCTAAAATAACACCATGCTCATATTTTTTAACTTTGTTAACTTCTGCCGCTTGTTCTGCAATGGTCATATTCTTATGCACAATACCAATCCCGCCTTCTTGCGCCACTGCAATAGCTAAACGCGCTTCTGTAACCGTGTCCATAGCGGCCGACACAAACGGAATATTGAGCGTAATATTTCGGGTTAACTGAGTTTTTAATGACACATCTTTTGGAAGCACCGTAGAGTGGGCTGGTACCAATAACACATCGTCGAAGGTCAACGCTTCTTGTAAAACTCTCACTTTTCACCACCTTATAAATTCTTTATGGGTCGATTAGTTTTTTCATTGCTAAGACGTTTTTAGCATTAATAAGCCATAAAACCTTTTTAATTCATAGCCTTAGCAATAAAAAAACGCAATAAACCCGTGTTTTAGGGTACATATTCGAAATTTTTCGTTTATTATAAAGTTTGACAGCGACGGGGTAAACTGAATAACTTATAGCAAGTTACGAAATTAACAAAAAATGTTGCTTCGTACTTTTGCTTTTTGGTTGATTCCATTACAATCCTAGATGTCGTAGACACATAATAAAAAAGCTCAAAACCTTTGGAGGAGTTCATGAAAAAATTATTAGTTGGTGCAACTGTACTTGCTACCTTAACTTTAGCGGCTTGTAATCACAACCAAGCTATGTCAACAGATGAATATGCTACGCTAGTCGCCGAAGCGCAAGAAAAACAAGCTAAATCACACGAGCTTGGCAATGTTTGGCAACAGCGTAACATGAAGCTGCCTTATGTTGACCACTATCTTGCAGAAGCTGAGAAAGCGCGTCAAGAATCTATTCGCCTAGCACGCGAAGCTGTAAAATCAGCAAACGCGCAAATCGAACAGTCTAAATATGCTGCTGAGTTACGTCCAGGCTGGTACAGAGATTAATCTCTAATTATAAAATGCCAATATTTAAAAGCCAGCATACGCTGGCTTTTTTATTTACCTTTCAAATAATCTACATCACTAAAAGTTGCAACCCATTCCGGCTTCATGATCACCAACGCTGCAATGATAAAGCCATTTAAAAAGGCTTCAGGCGCCGCAACAAGCGGAATAAAAGGAAAGAAGTTATAAGCCAAATAGTCTGCTGTGTAAGCGCCACCAAATAACATAACCAGGCCGGCTAATACCAATGCAACGAGGGCACCAAACCCCGCCGCAAAAAATCCGTTCAAAAACACATACACAAAAAAGTTGCGATCTAAAAAACGATAAGCCAGTTTATAGAACAACCAAGTCAACATAATCGGAACCCAGCCCATAATAAGCGCATTAAGCCCAAACATAGTCCAGCCAGCATCACCATTAAAGGTAACAAATAATAACGCTAACGACATGGCAAGAATGGCAAATTGAGGACCAAACATCAGCGTAAAAACCGTCATCAGTAAAAAATGAAAACTGATTCCAGGGTTAATACTGGCACTTAACTGCCATAACACAACAATAACCAGCACCGCCACCATAAATACGCCTTGAGCACCCATATCCCCTTTTACTTTCGCCCAAGGGGCAGTTAACAAGGCCCAACTCAACATCAGCAAATAGGCCATAGCGCCAAAAATCGCCCAACCCATACCCAATAGACCGTCTGGTAAATTCATTTGCTGTCCTTTATATAAATATTCATATCCGTATAATAACGCTTTTACAAACGGGCTTGGCAAGATGCATAAAACAAAAATTATTTTTGCGCTTTTATACGACCTTCTCTTACTTATGGCTGTATGGTTTTTTGTTGCGATTCCCTTTGTGCTCTGGCAAGGCAATAGCATACAGACTAGCTCGGCCACCCTATTTGCTTTCCAAGTCTATTTACTGGGTACCACCTATATTTACCTGAGCTATTTTTGGTTACAAACCGGACAGACCCCAGGTTTGCGAACCTGGCAGTTACAATTAGTTCGAACCGATGGTTATATTTTGACCCGTCGAGACTCCTATATCAGATTTTTATTCAGCATTATCTCCGTCGCCACATTAGGGCTCGGTTGGCTATGGTTATTTTTTAACAACCGCCATCAAACTTTTCATGACATGATGGCCAATACTCAAATCATCGCGGTAAAGGCCAGTGATGATGATTAAACAACTAGGATAATTTTATGAAGCACACCCTTGTTATTCATCATAACCAGCTTGATCAAGTCCAAAAAGACCAGCTCAGTGCATCAATTGGCGAACCTTTTCCGCATAATAATCATTGGCGCATTATTAGTGAGCAAACGATTAACGCACCAGATTTGGCTGAACTGCGCCATCAACTACAACTGGATATAAACATACTACCGAATGACTTTGAACCGGCAGAGGTAAAATTGGTGATTAGTGATATGGATTCAACCTTGATCAGTATCGAATGTATTGATGAAATTGCTGATATGTTCCATATCAAACCGCAAGTCGCCGCCATTACTGAATCCGCAATGCGCGGTGAATTAAATTTTGAACAGTCACTTACTCAGAGAGTAACGTTATTACGAGGTCTTGACGAAAAAGCATTAGATCGAGTTTACAACGAACGGTTGCAACTTAACCCTGGTGCAGAAACCTGGATCAGCGGCTTAAAAGCACGCGACATTAAATTTGCACTCGTATCCGGTGGTTTTGATTTCTTTACATCCCGCCTAGCCAACCGACTCAATCTTGACTTCAGTCGAGCTAACAAATTGGCTATTGAACAAGGCGTATTAACAGGATCGGTAGTGGGCTCGATTGTGGGTGCCCAGGCCAAAGCCGATTTTCTACATGAGTTATGCCAACATCTCGCTATAACACCCAAACAGGTTATTGCTATTGGAGATGGCGCTAATGATTTACTCATGATGAAAGCCGCAGGTCTGAGCATGGCCTATCACGCTAAACCGACAGTCCAAGCACAAGCCAACTGTGTACTTAACTATATCGGCTTAGATGCCATGCTTGATTTGTTGGCATAAAAAAAGCGGGCAATGCCCGCTTTTTAAAGCCACTCTAATGGCATAGAGCTTAGAATAAATTACGCTCAAACTCTTGGTAAGCTTCACTAACAAAGCGGCCAAAGGTTGTGTCATAACCAGGCCAGTTTTTCGCTTCGTTGACCATAAACGGGTGCTCGTCTAACTTTGGACGGATTTCGAAATCTGACAAACCTTCATCATAGTATTTCTCTACTTCAGAATAGATAACCTCAAAAAACTCGCGCTGCAAACGGGGTAAATCCTTGCCTTCATGATCGCCATGTCCAGGAATAAACACATCGATATCCATCGCTTCCATCTGCTCCATAGCTTTAATCGTACCTAAGAAAGTACCATCGGAAATGTTCGCAACCCGCTTCATTGCCATATCACCAATAAATAGGGTTTTTTCTTCAACGACTTCAACGGCTAGATCCGAATCCGTGTGCACATGCCCCATAAAATGGATTTTAATGGTGGTATCACCCATCTTAATCGTCTCACCACCTTCAAAAGTTTTATTGGGTGGTGTGACAACGGTGCCAGCGGTAGCGTTGTTCGTATTTCGACTCATAAATCCAGTCCATACCACACCCGCTCCCGCTTTAACTTGCTCGATAACATTTGGGTGCGAGTAGATTTCGACATCTGGATAAGCTTCGACAAAGGCATGATTACCTAACCAATGATCACCATGAATATGGGTATTAATAATTTTTGTAACAGGCTTATCTGTAACCGTTTTAATTTGACGGATTAACATCTCACCAATTTGAACGGAACCACCGGTATCAACGACCAAAACACCCTCTGAAGTAACCACAAAGCCAGGGTTACTAAAAAAACCCAAGTTATCAGGGCTTGGCTCTGGATCGGTCGCTAGGAAATAATAACAACGCGAATTGACCTTAGTAATTGGAATATCATGCATATCCGGCCCGCGCAATTCCCAATCATCAGCAGCATACAATGGCTTTAAAACCGATAAACTTGCTAAACCTGCTCCCAAACCTAAAGCCGACTTAAATAAATCACGACGCTTCATATTGCTCTTCATTACATGTCCTCTTTTTGGTGTTTTTATAAACGATTAACTCTCTAAGTTTACCCTAGTTAAATCAAAAACCAAACTAGATTTAGCTTAGTAAACAGTGTGATAACAGCCAATAATCATTTTCATTATCATTGACACTCATTGATTTTATCTTCATACTTAATCGCATTTAAACCCTTAAATAATTAGTCACTTGTCATGCAAAACATCCAACTTTACCTAGACCTGATATTCTTTACGATTCTTGGCGCCATGATGTTTATTGCGCTCTGGATCACCTTTGAACGCTTATTTTTATTTAAACGAATTGATGTCAAAAGCTACCAACATATTGAACTGCTCAACATCGATATCACCAAAAACCTAACGACCCTCTCTACCATTGGTGCTAACGCCCCCTATGTCGGCTTATTGGGAACCGTTATTGGTATTTTGATTACTTTTTACGAAATTGGGATGAATGATAGTCTAGAAACGGCCGTTATTATGACGGGCTTAGCCCTGGCATTGAAGCTAACCGCTGCCGGTATCGCTGTGGCTATTCCAGCGCTGATGTTTTATAACGGACTGTTGCGCAAGGTTGAAGAACTGCAAGCCAAATACCGCGTTTATCAAGACTTATCAACCAAAGCTGAGGTGATAAAGGATTAACCATGAAACGCTTTGATTCGATGAATGTCATCCCATTAATTGATGTCATGTTAGTCCTGCTGGCGATTGTGTTGCTAACAGCTTCATTTATTGTTCACGATAAAATTGATATCCAATTGCCGCAAACCGAAAATACGGCCACCTTTAGCCCTGATGACCGTGAAACATTAAACCTGTCACTGGATACTAACGGACACATTTTTTGGGATGGTGAGCTCATTCCTACGGATGGGCTAAACCAAAAAATGGCTGCTCTCGACCGCAACACACTCATTAAATTGCGGGTCGACCAGGCCGTCGAGTTCCACTATTTTGTTACCTTGATGGATATTGTTAAAAAATACCAGCACGACAATATTACCATTCTCACGGAACGCAAAAGTTAATGCTTCGCACGGATTCTGGCAAGGCCTTTACCCTTGCGCTGATCATTTATCTATCCATTGCCCTAGCCATCGCAGGGTGGTTGTGGCAAAGAACGCCAGAGCCACACACAAGTCCTGAACGCGTTGTCCCGGTAACACTTGCTATGTTTGCATCGCCACCCGAACCGGTAGTAGAACCCGAACCGGTAGTAGAACCCGAACCGGTGATAGAACCTGAACCGGTGATAGAACCCGAACCGGTAGTAGAACCCGAACCGGTAGTAGAACCCGAACCGGTGATAGAACCAGAACCGGTGGTAGAACCAGAACCGGTGGTAGAACCCGAACCGGTAGTAGAACCAGAACCGGTGGTAGAACCAGAACCGGTGGTAGAACCAGAACCGGTGGTAGAACCAGAACCGGTGGTAGAACCAGAACCGGTGGTAGAACCTGAACCGGTCGCTCCTCGGTTCACTCAAGCCGATATTGCGCGTGCCGAACAACAATACTTAAACGCCCTATCAGAAACCCTGGCACGCCATGCACAAAACACCTACCCCCGCATCGCGCAACGACGGGGCTTACAGGGTGAGGTTTATATTCGATTTACATTGCTTGCCAATGGTCAAATTATTGACATTGAAATTATTGATTCCTCTGGGCAACGGCTTTTAGATAATGCAGCACTAGAAATTTTTGAAACCCATATGAGAAATCAATTCAAACCCTTTCCTGAGCAAATAAACCGCGAACGCTGGACCCATACAGTACCGATTGAGTACAAATTGCGCTAAGATACGCCTTTCATTTTTACGCGAGACCGAATATGTCTAAACCCATTTTATTTAGTGGTATCCAGCCCTCCGGCGACTTGATGATTGGCAACTACATAGGCTCAATTAAAAACTGGGTTAAATTGCAAGATGATTATCAGTGCTTATTTTCACTGGTCAACATGCACGCCATTACGGTCGAACAAAACCCCGATGACCTGAGAAATCGCAGTCTCGATTTCGTAGCACTCTATTTAGCCGCTGGTATTGACCCGCAAAAAAGCACCGTATTTATTCAATCTCAAGTTCCTGAACACTCCGAACTGGCCTGGATTTTAAATTGTGCTACCTATATGGGTGAACTCAATCGGATGACCCAATTTAAAGACAAATCACAAAAACACGAACACAATATCAATGCCGGCTTGTTTAATTACCCGGTACTCATGGCTGCCGACATTCTGCTCTATCAAACCGAATTAGTACCGGTGGGCGCGGATCAAAAACAACATTTAGAACTCACCCGCGATTTGGCACATCGCTTTAACAATCGCTTTGAACGCGAAATCTTCAAAGTACCTGAACCCTTTATTGCACCCGCAACCGCAGGGGGTCGGATTATGAGCTTGCAAGACCCTAGCAGTAAAATGTCCAAATCCGACAGCAACAAAAATAACTTTATTGCCCTGCTTGATGACCCAAAAACGATTGTTAAGAAATGCAAAAAAGCCGTTACCGATTCAGGCGATGTGATTGAGTATGACCTAGAGAATAAACCGGGTGTTTCAAATCTACTTACCATCTACTCAGTGATAAGTGGTCAATCCATTGAACAAGTCGTTAAACACTTTGAAGGCAAAATGTACGGCCATTTAAAAGTTGAACTTGGCGAGCTTATTGTTGACTATCTTGCGCCTATTCAACAACGCTTCCACCAAATTCGTGGCGATGAGAGCTATCTCAACGCTGTGCTAAAAACCGGGGCTGATAATGCAAGAGCCCAAGCACAACAAACACTGCGCGATGTACAGCAAACCATAGGTTTTGTTCTACCCTAATCTCACAAAACCAGGCCTGCTGGTTGGTAGTCTACCGATCAGGCTTGGTTCGTTTCCGCTAGATGCGTTAACGACCGCAAAAAGCTGATACATGACGCGATAGTCGCCGTTTCCTGCATAGTTAAGCCTTCGTGCCAAGTTACCCGCGCGCCCCGCTCCTCCAGTTCGCGCTGCAACACCCGAAAAAAGGGGGGTTCAGCACCAACGACCGAGGGCTAACGAATCAAATGCTTCAATAAATAAAGAAATTCGGTAAATTGTTAATGCGCCGCTTGGGCGCCAACATCATCCATTATGAATAAGAACAGCAGTAATCAGTAACCGACTTTACCTTGATACCAAACTTCGCATGGGCGGCTACGTTAAAGGATTCGCCGGCTTTAATGGTCTGCCAGTCGGTTGAGCCAGGTAACAAAACCTCGACTTCACCGGCCATAATTTCCATTAATTCGTCTTCATCAGTACCAAATTCATAATCACCTGGCATCATAATACCTAGCGTTTTACGCGACCCATCACCAAAATTCACCACTCGGCTGGTGACTTTGCCATCAAAATAAATATTGGCTGCTTTTAGAACCGTTACGTTATCAAACTGACTCATGCTGTTTTCCTTACTAAACATTAAAATTATGTTCGGACGTGGTCGGCACCGATTAACTCAATCGGGTAACCATCCGGATCTTCAATAAACGCGATAATCGTTGTCCCGGCATTCATCGGACCAGCCTCACGCAAGATTTTAGCACCCTTGACCTTTGCTGCCGCTGCGGACTCATAAACATCAGGTACTTCAATCGCAATGTGGCCATAGGCATTACCCATGTCATAATCACTAACGCCCCAATTATAAGTCAGCTCTAAAACGGTATGGTTCGCCTCATCACCATAACCTAAAAATGCAAGGGTAAACTCGCCTTTTGGATAGTCTTTTTGACGTAAAAGGGTCATCCCCATCACTTGAGTATAAAATTCTATTGAACGCTGTAAGTTGCCGACACGCAACATCGTATGTAACATTCGCATTGTGATACTCCTCTTGTTATTAAACATGTAAACGTCTTAGCCCAAACCACACGATCACCATGGCTATTAACACCGCTATCGACGAGATAGTATAGGATAACAAGGCACCGCCCAATGACCAAGTCAATCCCGCGACTAGAGCACCCACAGCACCCCCTAACCCTTGGCTGGTAGCGGCATAAACCGCTTGACCTCGGCTACGCAAAGCTCCATTAAACAAGCTATCAATTAAGTGCAAAGCGAGGGCATGATACAAACCAAAACTGGCTGCATGAAAAAGCTGCGCAACCAGTAAGGCTAACAGCGACTCGACCCCCCACAGGCTTAGTTGCCAGCGAAGCAGAGTTAGCATCAAACTACTCATCAGCAACAGCAAAATAGACACATGACGTAACAGCCAACCCATGGCTAAAAACACAAAAATTTCTGCGACAACACCAAGTGTCCACAAACCTGCAATCAGCTGGGTACTATAGCCATAGTCGGTTAGATGAATCGAGAAAAAATTATAGTAGGTGCCGTGCGAAAACTGAATTAAAAAACTGACCGCTAATAACGCTAACACCGCCGGCGATAACAACACCGGCCATATGGATTGATGAGGCGCTTGTGTGACCTGATTCACTTGATCGCGTAAACTAAAAGTCACCAGACTTAATAATAAAAACAGCCCCAAGACCACCCACGGAAAACCCGATAAACCCCATTGACTAAACAACCAGCCGAGGACTAAAACAGCGGCAATAAAACCCAGCGAGCCCCATAACCGAATTTTGCCATACTGTGCTTTTTTAGACCCTAACTGACTAAAGGTGTACGCCTCAAACAACGGCAAACCGCCGTGCCAAAAAAAACTAAACAAGAGCACTACAAATAACAATGACCAAAAATCTTCCGCCCATACCAGGCCTGCTGCGGTTACAGCTGCCAGTCCCATCGCCACGCGAATCCACAGCATCATCCGTCCAGTGTGATCGGCAAGCCAGCCCCAAAAATAGGGGGCAATAATTTTAGTGCCAATTAGCGCGGCCATGACCTGACCAATTTCAAGCGCACCCAAACCCAGGCCCTGCATATACAGCCCAAAAAAGGGCAGAAAGGTTCCAAACAGGGTGAAATAAAAAAAATAATATAATGACAAACGCCGACGAGGAAATCCTGTCGGCGTTGTGTTGGTGGGGGGATTTAGGTCCGAGCTACTTTGACTGAGCAAGTTTCGCTAAATCCATAACTGGCGCAACAACATCGGCGTTTTGGGCACGATTACGCATAAAATGGTCGAGTAGCACAATCGCCATTTGTGCCTCGGCAATGGGCGTAGCACGAATACCAACACAAGGATCATGACGCCCCTTGGTAATCATATCAACCGACTCACCCTGCTGGTTAATGCTTTTTCCTGGCACAGTAACACTAGATGTCGGCTTTAAAGCAATATGCGCGACAATATCTTGACCCGATGAAATACCTCCAACGATACCGCCGGCATGATTAGACAAAAATCCTTGCTCAGACGACATTTCATCACGGTGTTCGGTGCCTTTTTGATTAACCACGGCAAAACCATCACCTATTTCCACCCCTTTAACCGCATTAATGCTCATCAGGGCATGAGCTAAATCGGCGTCTAAACGATCAAACACCGGCTCGCCTAAGCCAACGGGCACACCAGAGGCGACAATCGTAATTTTCGCACCAATCGAATCGCCGGTTTTTTTCAAGGCGGTCATGTAAGCTTCCATCTCGGCAACCTTGTTCGCATCAGGACAGAAAAATGGATTGCTATCGATAATGCTAAAATCAACCTGCTCTATAGCAATCGGCCCCAACTGCGACAAATAACCTCTAACCTCAACGCCCAAGCGTTCACGCAAGTATTTCTTCGCAATCGCACCAGCGGCAACCCGCATCGCCGTTTCACGCGCAGAAGAACGGCCACCACCGCGATAATCACGCAAACCATATTTTTGGGTATAGGTGTAATCCGCATGCGCTGGTCGAAAAACCTCAGCTATTTTTGAATAGTCTTGTGACCGTTGATCAGTATTTTCAATCAGTAAGCCTATCGGCGTCCCCGTCGTAACACCCTCAAAGACACCGGATAAAATTTTCACCTGATCTGGTTCACGTCGCGGCGTAGTAAATTTAGACGTACCTGGCTTACGACGGTCCAGCTCATGCTGAATATCGGCTTCTGTTAGCACCAGGCCTGGTGGACAGCCATCAACAATACAACCCAATGCAATACCATGACTTTCCCCAAAAGTCGTCACCCGAAAACTCTGCCCTAGGCTATTTCCCGCCATCTAAACTCTCTCTTTTTTTAAGCCATCTAAAAAAGGTCGGCATGTTCAAGCGTTACTTAATACGCTAAGCCGATCCTGAACTAAATCGTCAAACATCTCCAACTCTTCACGACTAATCGCAAAAACGCCTTCGCCACCCTGGGTAAACTCAAACCAATAGAGCGGTAGCTCTTCATAAACCTGTTCAACAAAATGCTGACTTACCCCGACCTCTACAATTAACACACCATCCGGTGTTAAATAATTAGCCGCTTCGGCCAGAATTCGTCTTACCAAATCTAGCCCATCGTCACCTGCCGCTAAGCCCAGCGCCGGTTCCGCTTGATACTCCGGTGGCAATGCCGCCATTTCTATCGCATCTACATAAGGCGGATTCGACAAAATGACATCGTATCTTTCACCATTTAAAGCACTAAAAAGATCCGATTTAATAGCACGGGCTTGACCCTCTAAGCTGTAACGATGAATATTTTTTTGCGCTACGTCCAGTGCTTGCGGAGAAATATCCACCAAATCAACTTGGGCGTTATCAAAGGCTTGTAAACTGGCAATTCCTATACAACCTGAACCGGTACACAAATCCAACACACGGGTAACTTGTTCCGGCTCTAACCAGCCTTGAAAGCCTCTTTCAATCAATTCCGCAATCGGGGAACGCGGCACGAGCGTGTGTTGATTAACATAAAAATCTAGCCCAGCAAACCGCGCTTGACCCGTTAAATAAGCGGCTGGTTGACGCGTTTCAATTCGCTGTTTATACAACTCAGTTAAAGCCGAACGCTCACTAAACGTGAGTTTGGCGTTCATATAATGCTCTAGACGTTCAACGGGTAATAATAACTTTTGACAGGTCATCACTATTGCTTCGTCAAATGCATTATCGGTACCATGGCCAAACACCAGGCCTGCTTCGGTAAAAAGCTTAGCGCCCCAACGAATAAAGTCGAGCAGCGTTTCCAAGCCATCGTTTCGAAAATCGGTGTGACCCACTCCATCAATGCGTTTAGTCATCGGCTTTCTGCCTGGCATGTTTCGGTCTAAAAGACGTCACTTTTTCGGGGTGAGTGGTAATAAACGGCCCCTCTAGTAAATCAACACAATAAGGAACGGCCGGAAACACCGCATCTAAACACTCAGCAATGGCAGAAGGTTTGCCTGGTAAGTTAATAATGAGTGCTTGATTGCGAATTACAGCGACCTGTCGTGACAAAATGGCCGTCGGTACATATTTTAGCGACACCGCGCGCATTTGCTCAGCAAACCCATCCATCACCTTATCCGCAACGGCTAAAGTCGCTTCGGGTGTAACATCACGTTTGGCGGGACCCGTTCCACCAGTCGTTAAAATCAGACAACAACCGACATCATCCGCAAGATTAATTAATGTTTGCTCAATCAGCGCCTGTTCATCTGCAATGATATGTTTAGAGGCTTGCCAAGGGCAACTGAGGGCCTGATCAAGCCAGTCATACATGGCGGGGCCACCGAGATCGTCATAAACACCTGAACTAGCCCGATCGGATATGGTCACTAAACCAATTTTAACCATTTGTACTATTACCCCTTGAAATTCAACATTTAAGTCGCCATATGATACCTTAAATATAACGTGATAATAAATACTGACAACAAGGACCCTATGAGCAACCTTAATCATGAAACACCGTCAAGTACGACGATGACGACTGACACTGACCCAAACTTGGAGCTTCCCGTTGCGCTTGAGTCAGCTAGCGAGCACTCAGGGTACCCAGAGACGCTCTATTTGATTCCGATAAAAGACCGCCCCTTCTTTCCAGGCCAAACCCTTCCTGTCGTGCTGAATAAAAAGGCCTGGTTAAAAACCTTTCGAGCCATTCAAAAATCCTCCGGACCGGATTATGTCGGTATTGTATATGTTGACAATGACGATCATCAAAATGCCTTACCCAATGAGTTCCGTAAAATCGGCACACTAGTCAAAATGACAGACGTAAAAATTAAAGATCAATACATTCAATTTATTGCCGAAGGCGTATGTCGTTTTCAAATTGAAGATTGGGTGAATGAGACCAGCCCCTATGCAACGAAGGTGACCTACCCAACAGATATTAGAACCGGCACTGACCAGGAATATAAAGCTTATGGCCTAGCGATTATGAACGCTTTTCGCGAACTCTTGCCTTTAAATCCACTTTACAGTGAAGAATTACGTTTTTTTCTGAACCGTTATAACCCTGAAGACCCGCAACAACTCGCTGATTTTGCTGCAGCCGTTACCACCTCAAAAGCCGAATCACTGCAAGATGTCTTAGAAACACTCGATTTAGTAGAACGATTAGAAAAAGTGCTCGCCCTATTTAAACATGAAATTGAAGTGACACGTTTACAATTTAGCATTCGCGAGCGTGTTGAAGAGAACATGACAGAGTACCAAAAACATTTTTTCTTACGCCAACAACTAAAAGAAATACAAAAAGAACTTGGGATTCAACAAGATAGCCACAGCGAGGAGGTGGAACGTTTTGAGCAACGCCTCGATTCACTTAAACTACCCGATGACTCCGCACAAAAAATTCATGATGAAATCAATAAGTTGCGCAATCTAGACCAACAATCTTCAGAATATGGCGTTACCCGAAATTGGCTGGATTGGGCCACCCAGCTTCCTTGGCAACACACCAGCCAAGACAAGCTCGATTTATCAAGGGCCGAACGCCTGTTAAATCGAGCTCACTATGGTCTAGATGATGTCAAGGAACGTATTCTCGAATTCTTAGCCTTGTCGCATATTCGTGGCAAGGTCGCTGGGTCTATCATGTGCTTTGTCGGCCCACCCGGCGTCGGGAAAACGTCAATCGGACGCAGTATTGCCGATGCACTTGGACGTCAGTTCTACCGCTTTTCTGTCGGTGGCATGCGAGACGAGGCTGAAATAAAAGGTCATCGCCGCACCTACATTGGCGCCATGCCAGGTAAATTTATCCAAGCACTTAAAGATTGTAAAACCGCCAATCCAGTGATCTTAATTGATGAAATAGACAAGATGGGTGCATCCTATCAAGGTGATCCTGCTTCTGCACTTCTCGAGGTATTAGACCCAGAACAAAATCAACACTTTTTGGATCATTTCTTGGATCTCCAAGTTGATTTATCACAGGTCTTATTTATTTGTACAGCCAACCAGCTTGACACCATTCCTACGCCATTACTTGATCGCATGGAAGTCATTCGCCTCAGCGGCTATATTACTGAAGAAAAAACCGCAATTGCACAAAAGCATTTATGGCCAGGCCTGCTTAAAGAAACGGGGATCACCAAGCAGCAAGTCCAGCTAAGTCGTGCGGCCATTGTGGCTATTATTGAAGGCTATGCGCGTGAATCCGGTGTGCGTAACCTGCAAAAGCAGCTGGCTAAATTGATGCGAAAAGCCGCCATGCGACTGGTCAAAGAACCTGAAGTCCCAATCAAAATCACGCCTAAAACGCTGGTCGATTTTTTGGGGACTGCGCCCTTTAACGACCAACATGAGTCTAATCAAATCGGTACAATCACCGGGTTAGCATGGACCTCAATGGGAGGCGCAACACTCAATATTGAGGCGACGCGAGTTCACAGTCATGCGCACGGCATCAAACTTTCTGGGCAACTCGGTAAGGTGATGCAAGAATCCGCGGAATTGGCCTATAGCTTTGTGCAAAGTCATACTGATGATTTCGGTATCGCAAATGACTTTTTTGAGACGAGTCAAATCCATCTACATGTACCCGACGGTGCCACGCCCAAAGACGGTCCTAGTGCCGGGATTACCATGGCCTGCGCTTTAGTATCTTTAGCCACCCAGCAACCGATCCAGCGCGATTTAGCCATGACGGGCGAATTAAGTTTGGTTGGCAGAGTTATGCCGGTAGGAGGAATTCGTGAAAAGCTAGTTGCAGCGAAACGCGCAAAAATCTTTGAGGTCATTCTACCGGCGCAAAATGCACGCGATGTAGAAAAACTGCCAGAGTACCTGCTGGCTGATATGAAGATTCACTATGTCAAACACTTTAATGAAGTCGCCTCGCTCTGTTTTGAACCAAGCAAGACCACTTAATTAAAAAAATAAAGTTATGGTCGAGCCAACTCCTCGGCCAATAGCCAGCCGCGCGGCCCATCAGCAAACGCCAAGGTTTTGGTAAAACTCATGGGCTGATTGGCTAAAAACCGATTAGGGAGTTGCTCAATAACTTGCCGCACCGCTTGTTGATCAAATTCTGACGCACGCCCCGCCGCATCGGCCTGTTGTATTAAATTAATTAACTGAGCCTCTTCCAACTGACTGGTCACATGATACTCGACAACCGCAATATAACGGTCTGATACCTCATGAAACTGACTGACAATACGCACCCGATCAATTGGAAAATGGGGTTGCATAGCTAACTGGTCATGCCAATAACGCTTAGCCATGACCTCAATGGCAAGATTCGATGGCTGACTTTTTAAACAGCCTGTCAGCAATAAACTCGTTATCAAAAACCCCAACCACACAAACTTTCTCATTTTTTCACCCCTCTATGTTTTATTCGCCATTAGTCTATCCTATAAATTGAGTTAATCAACTTTCCATAATCCTTAGAACTTTGATAATATGGGTTGTTTAAATATTATTTACTACAACTTACTGAAGGTGTAATACTCGCTATGACACAAGATGAATTAAAACAACTCGTTGCACAAGCAGCTATCGACTATGTGGTACCAGAAACCATTATCGGTGTTGGCACAGGTTCAACCGCTAATTTCTTTATCGATGAACTCGCCAAAATTAAACATACTATTGAAGGCACTGTCGCTAGCTCAGAAGCCTCTGCCACGCGTTTACGTCAACACGGTATTCCAGTTTTAGATCTTAATAGCGTTAACGAAATCTCTGTCTATATTGATGGCGCGGATGAAGCAGACCCAGGTTTACACCTGACCAAAGGTGGTGGCGGAGCCCTAACCCGTGAAAAAATTGTGCTCGCTGTTGCCAAACAATTCGTCTGCATTGCTGATGAGAGCAAGAAAGTAGCCCATTTAGGCAAGTTCCCATTGCCTATCGAAGTTATTCCCATGGCACGCAGCTATGTTGCTCGCGAAATTGTAAAACGTTTTGGCGGAGAACCCGTGTTACGTGATGGCTTTACCACTGACAATGGCAATTTAATTTTAGACGTTCATGGCCTTGTGATTAAAGACCCTGTCGCACTAGAAACGGAAATTAACCAAATTGTTGGTGTTGTTACCAACGGACTATTTGCGTGCCGTAAAGCCGATATTTTCTTATGTGGTGGTAAAAATGGCGTTGAAACCCTAACGGCCAAGTAATTCTTTGCGTCATTCAAACTAATAGTAATCCACGCGTAAACAGGAGCCTTGAAATGAAGAATTTATCGGTTGTGTCCCTTGGTTTAGTTGTTGCTGCTTTAATCGGGTTGTTAGCCTATTTCACGCTATCAGGTGGCGAAAAAGCACCGGTCGTAACAGTTACGGCCAGTGATGGTCAAACCCTAAACCTCAACCTACCCAAAAAACCGGTGCTGGTAAACTTTTGGGCGACCTCATGCCCGAGCTGTATCACTAAAATGCCAGACCTGGCCAAACTCAAAGAAGAATATGGTGATCGTTTTGAACTACTAGCGATCTCTATGGATTATGACCCACCCCACCATGTGGCTAACTTTATTGCAGCCAACCCTTATCCGTTCAACTTTATTCAAGACACCGATGGCGCTTTGAGTGAAGCCTTTGGCAATATTCGGCTAACCCCGACAACCTTTTTAATTGCCCCAAATGGCAATATTGTTTATCGCAAAATTGGTGATGCCGATATGGAATTCTTACATACCCGCATTAATCAACTAAGCCCACAATTTTAATAAGAGTTATATGTTATGAAAGCTATCATCAAACCCCTACTTGCCGCATCCGTCATGAGCCTAGCCCTAACACAGCCTGTTAAAGCAGTAGATCACGATGATTTAATCGCCGTGCTACAAGACTACATGGAAATGGCCGCTTTCGGTGATGGTGTTATTACCGCTGACCAATTGAAAGCCATGATGAACGAGCAAGAAATCTTTATTATTGATGCACGCCAAGAACAGGATTTCAACCAAAGTCACATTCCTGGCGCAGTCAATATCGATTGGCGATATGTCTTAAGCGATCTCGATCAAATTCCTGACGATAAAATGATTGTTCTTTATTGTGATACTGGGATTTTATCGTCAAAAGCACACATGGCTCTACGTTTGGTAGGTTATGACCAAGCCCGTGTTCTTTTTAACGGTTACAGCGCTTGGTCTGAATAAGTTTAAGAAGGAAATTATGTCACGTTCTCACGATCTATTTATAGCGGCACAAAAACACATTCCTGGCGGGGTCAACTCGCCCGTTCGCGCTTTTAAAAGCGTTGGTGGCGACCCCGTCTTTTTTAAAGCGGCGAAAGGCGCCTATTTAACCGACGAAGACAACAAACAATATATCGACTATGTTGGATCTTGGGGTCCGGCTATTTTAGGTCATGCGCATCCAGACGTGATCGCTGCCGTACAACGTCAAGCGGAGTTTGGATTGACGTTTGGGGCACCAACCGTAATGGAAACCACCATGGCAGACTTGGTGTGCGAGCTGGTACCGAGCATTGAAATGGTGAGAATGGTCAGTTCGGGCACTGAAGCTACCATGACCGCCATCCGCTTAGCCCGAGGCTATACCGGACGAGACAAGATTGTTAAATTTGAAGGTTGCTACCACGGCCATTCTGACTCACTATTGGTTAAAGCAGGATCGGGCGCGCTAACCTTAGGCGTGCCTTCATCCCCTGGGGTTCCCGATTCACTCGCAAACCATACGATTACCCTAACGCATAACGATGCCGATGAAGTCCGCAAGGTCTTTAGTGAAATTGGCGATCAAGTGGCCTGCATTATCGTTGAACCGGTAGCTGGCAACATGAACTGCATTCTGCCGGAACCTGGTTTTTTAGAAACCCTTCGTGAAGTCTGTGATGAACACGGCAGTGTGTTGATTTTCGATGAGGTCATGTGCGGCTTTCGTGTCGGTTTGCAAGGCGCACAAGGACGTTATGGCGTTCAGGCGGATTTAACCACCTACGGCAAGGTCATCGGTGGCGGTATGCCGGTTGGCGCGTTCGGCGGCAAAAAAGCGATCATGAGTCACATTGCGCCGCTTGGTCCAGTCTATCAAGCAGGTACCTTATCGGGGAATCCTATTGCCATGGCAGCGGGCTTAACCACACTTCACATGCTCAAAGAAGCTGATTTTTATGATCGCCTAGAGGCCAAAACTCTTCAACTCGTACAGGGATTACAACAGGTCGCGGACAAGCACCAGATTCCATTTACTACCAACCATGCCGGCGGTATGTTTGGCTTTTTCTTTAGCGAAGAAAAATCTATTTCACGCTTTGCCCAAGTTACCCAGGGCCATATGGAACGGTTTAAACGCTTTTACCATGGCATGTTACAAGAAGGGGTTTACTTAGCACCCTCGGCCTATGAAGCCGGCTTTATTTCTATCATGCATACCGAAGAAGACATCGCTAAAACTATTGCTGCTGCTGATAAAGTGATGGCAACGCTGGTTTAAAAGCTAGTTTTCTTTCAACCGATCGCCTACCAACTGGGCAGGCGATCCTTTTTTAACGTCACTTTAACTATCAAGCAAACCTTCCCGCTCCTGCAACCAAGCAATATCACCAATCACCACGAAATGTGGGTTCAATAAATCTTCGGTCGGAAAATAACGCAAGGGTTGCAAGGACATATCCAGCAACGCACCACCCGCGGCTTCAACAATCACTTGAGAAGCCGCTGTATCCCAATGAGATGTCGGGCCAAATCTCGGATAAATATCAGCCTGACCACTGGCAACCAAGCAGGATTTTAAAGCAGAACCCATGGGTAAATAATCTACGCCAGCCGGCGTTAAGGTTTCTAACACCCGATCTAACCGACGCCCATGACGACGACTTGCGGTGACTTTGATCGGCGCTTTAGCCGGTACACGCGTTGTTAATCGCTGTAATCGGCCATCCTGGGCTAGTGTTGCCTCACCACCTTCATACGCACTAAACATTTGATTGGTTACAGGCGCAAAAATCACTCCCAGACGCGCCACACCATCCAGCACCAACGCAATATTGACGCAAAATTCATCAGTACGCTCCACAAATTCCTTCGTGCCATCTAACGGGTCAACTAACCAAAAACACGACCAGCACTGTCGTTGCTCATAGGGCGTATTGGCAAGATTCTCTTCACTAACGACCGGAATATGAGGTGTTAACTTGGCCAACCCTTCACGAATCAGTTGATCAGCCATACGGTCAGCCGCGGTTACTGGTGAACCATCCTGTTTCTGCTCGACATGACAATCTGGGCATTGGTAAATATCCATAATGACAGTACCCGCATACCGTGCCAAGTGGCACACCTCAGGCAACCAGGCCTGGTAATCTTGTTGCGATAGGTTCAAGAAAGCTTTCCTAAATGGGTTAAGGTTAAAAATAAAGCGGCATAGGCACGGCCTTCACTAAATTCGGGATGGGCTACCAGCTCAGGCCAATCATCTATAGGCCAGTGCACAATTTCTAAGGGCTCCGGTTCATCGCCGGCGTCCGAACCTGAAATCTCCAGAGCTTGCGCTAACACTAAATGGGTATGGTGATCCATATAGCTGGCGGCCAACGACACCTTGTCAAGCAAGGTCAGCTGCGTTGGTCGAAAACCAATTTCTTCCTGGCACTCACGCGCAGTCGCATCCTGCCAAGTCTCACCCGGGTCAATTTTGCCCTTTGGAAAACCAAGCTCATAACGACCAACGCCGGCACTCCACTCACGGATTAAAACCAGGCCATCGGTCGTGACGGGTACCACTAATACCGCACCATGACTTTGCGATACTAAGCGCTCATAATGAGCGGTGACACCGTTACTAAAACACAAGGCTTGCTGCTCAATACAAAACAAACGCGTTTTTAGTAATGGTTGAGTTTCCAGTAATTGCGGGCCTTCTAATGGCAATAAATTCGGCAAACGCGTCTTTTCCTTCATACTGGCCATCCATTCGGTTTAAGTAGCATTTAAATACCGTTATAATCAGAGCATCATAAGTGAAAGCCCATCATTGAGCAACCAAACCAAGGAGTTAGAATGCATCCAGACCGCTGGCAAGAAATTGACACCATTCTTTTAGACATGGATGGCACCCTGCTTGATTTGCATTTTGATTGGACATTTTGGATGGATTATCTACCTAAGGCCTATGCCGAACACCACCAACTCTCCCTAGCGGATGCTCAGCATACTGTGCGCACAGCCATAACCGAACAAACCGGCACACTCAATTGGTATTGCTTGGACTACTGGAGCGAACGCTTCGAGTTATCGGTTGCCGATTTAAAACACGATATAAAACACCTGATTCGCGCCCATCCCGATGTGTTGGTTTTTCTAGATGCCCTGAAAAAAAATCACAAACAAGTCATTATGGTGACCAATGCGCATCGCGATGCATTGGCGCTTAAGCTCGAAATGACGCAAATTGCGCCCTATTTTGACCATATGATCTCGGCGCATGATTATCGCTGTCCCAAAGAAGACCCCTCACTTTGGTCCAAAATTCAGCAAGATTTTCCGTTTGATCCGGAACGCACCTTACTCATTGACGACAATATTCGCGCCTTACAAACGGCAGAAACATTCGGCATTAAATATTTACTGGCCGCTATTCACGTTAGCCCACACCTCGATAAAATAGACCCGCAAGGCTATGATTTTTTTGAGTTTTATACTGAAATCATGCCGCCCCTGTTAGATAATCAGGTCAAAACATGACCCCTAACTGGCAACAAAAAATTAAGCAGGCCTGGCGCAACCCCTGGATTAATAACACGATTTGGCTCATCGGTGCCTTAGTTATTTATTTACTGCTGCGGCCGTATTTTCAGGGCGATGTTGTGCGCGATCAAGCCCCCGACTTTCAAGTTCAGACGCTGAGCGGTGACACCATTCAACTCAGCGAATTGCAGGGTGATGCGCTACTGATTCATTTTTGGGCGACCTGGTGCCCTATCTGTACCTTTTCACGCGATGGCGTTGAAAAAATCGCACAAGACTATCGGGTACTGAGTATCGCAACCCAGTCGGGTACTGATGCGGAGCTCTTAGCCTATGCACAAGAACACGGCATGAATCCGGCCTGGATTATTAATGATCAAGACGGTCAGTTATTTCGCCGCTACGGTGCCAAAGCCGTACCGGCCGATTTTATTATTAATCGCTATGGCGATGTCCAATTTGTCGAAGTCGGTGTCACTTCGAGCTGGGGGCTGCGTGCGCGCCTCTGGTGGTCTCGACATTTTGCCAAGCAAAACACTCAAAGCACCCAAAACATCACTCATCATTCATCCGCAACTCTTTTGGAAACCCCCTAAATCATGGCTTTATTATTTTTACGCGATATCTCGCTCAGTTTTGGCGCCGCCCCGTTACTCAATAAAATTCACTTTCAAGTTGAAACCGGCGAACGTGTCTGTATCGTCGGGCGCAACGGTGAAGGCAAATCCACCCTGCTGAAAGTCATTGAAGGCATTCAGCCCGCCGACGAGGGCAGTCGTATCGTGCAAGATGGCGTGAAAATTGCCAAATTACAGCAGGACGTGCCGCATGATATTCAAGGCTCGGTGTTTGATGTGGTCGCGCTGGGGCTGGGCGATATTGGCGAAACCCTGAAAGCCTACCACCATGCCGCGCTCGAAGGCGATATGGATCAGCTAGAAAAACTGCAACACAAAATCGAAGCCCAAAACGGCTGGGACATGAATCAGCAGGTAGATACCATCCTGTCCAAGCTCGACCTGCCTGCGGATGATGAATTTGCTTCGCTGTCCGGCGGCATGAAACGCCGCGTGTTATTGGCTCAGGCGCTGATTCAAAAACCCGACATTCTCCTGCTCGATGAACCGACCAACCATTTAGATATTCCCTCCATTCAGTGGTTAGAAGGCTTTGTTAAAAATTTACGCTGTGCGCTGGTGTTTATTACCCATGACCGGGCATTTTTACAAGCACTGGCGACGCGTATCGTCGAAGTCGATCGTGGCCAACTTTATAGTTGGGACTGCGATTACGCTACCTATTTAGAACGCAAACAAGCGCAATTAGAATCCGAAGCGAAATCAAATTCCGAGTTTGATAAAAAATTAGCCCAAGAAGAAGTCTGGATTCGCCAAGGCATCAAAGCCCGCCGCACCCGCAACGAAGGTCGTGTTCGCGCACTGGAAAAACTGCGCCTCGAACGCCAAGCTCGCCGTAGCCAACAAGGCAGCGCCAATCTGCAAGTCAATGTTGCTGATACCTCTGGTAAAAAAGTCATTAAGATTGAACACCTCTGCTTTGGCTGGCCGGATAAAACCATTGTGCAAGACTTTTCAACGGTGATTATGCGCGGTGATAAAGTCGGTCTCATTGGCCCAAATGGCTGTGGCAAATCGACGCTATTAAAACTATTGCTGGGACAAGAACAGCCGCAACAAGGCAAGGTTGAACTCGGTACCAACTTGCAAATCGCCTACTTTGACCAGCACCGCGCCAAGCTAAATGAAGAATTATCGGTGGCGGAAAACGTCATGGATTCGAGCGACTATGTGGAAATCAATGGTCAGCGCAAACACATTATCGGCTACCTAAGTGATTTCCTGTTTGCACCAGATCGAGCGCGTCAGCCGGTCAAATCGTTGTCGGGTGGGGAACGTAATCGTTTATTACTCGCGCAGGTGTTTGCTAAGCCGTCGAATTTATTGATACTCGACGAACCCACCAACGACCTGGATGTTGAAACCCTGGAGCTATTGGAAGACCTGTTATTAAATTATCAAGGCACGGTGCTGATTGTCAGCCATGACCGCGCCTTTTTAAATAATGTGGTCACCAGCTCAATTGTGTTTGATGCACCAGGCCTGGTAAATGAGTATGTCGGCGGGTATGACGATTGGTTACGCCAACGCCCCAACCTTGAGGCGAATGCCGGCGCCAACAAAAGCAGCGCAAATAAACAAACCAAAAACGCCACGCAAGCCCCCGCGCCCAAAACTGAGAAAAAACTCAGCTATAAAGACCAGCGCGAATACGATGCCCTGCCCGGCTTAATCGAACAGCTCGAAACGCAACTTGAAACCCTGAGCGGCCAAATTGCCGAGCCGGATTTTTATCAGCAAGAACAAACCAAGATTGATAAACACCTGGCCAAAATTCAACATAAGGAACAGGAACTCGAGCAGGCCTTTGAACGCTGGGAAGAACTCGAAGGCTTGGTAAATGGCTAGTAGGCGCCTGCTGCTAGTACTGGCGAGTTTCGCGGGGCTAATGCTGCTCGCAATTGTACTTTTCCTACTCTGGCTTAGGCCATCACTGGTCACTCCAGTGCACGTCACCTCGTCCGCCATAGAGCACGCCAACGAAACCTCAGCAGCAGGCCTGGTGCTGGCGGTGCTTCCCTATGAAATGCCCTCGCAAATAAACCAACGTTTTAAACCGCTCACGGACTATTTGTCGACCTTGCTGCAACAACCTGTGCAACTTTACATTAGTCAAAGCTACGAAGATCAGATTCAACGCCTAAGTCTAGGAGAGGTCGATTTGGCGTACATGGGTGCCGCTGCGTTTGTCAAAACGCAAAAAAACCTGGCTCGACAAGAACAAAGCTTACAACTAATTGCTGCCGAAGCCTCTTATCGTGCGGCGGTTGTGGTGCACCAGGACAGCGCTTTTAAAGAGCTTGCCGACCTAAAGCATCACAGCCTAGCCTTTGGTTCCTATCATTCGTATAGTGGTCACTTTATTATTCGTCAACTCTTACGCCTAGAAGAAATCTATTTAACCGACCTGGCTTTTTACAATTTTTTAGGTCGCCATGAACGAGCGATCATGTCCGTGGTGCATCAAGACTATCACGCAGCGGCCACCACCGAAGGCCTGGCGCAGCGCTTTATTGACCTGGGCTACCCGATTCGGATTTTACGCACCTCAGAATTGTTAGCGCCCACGGTATTAGTCAGCAACCAAAATGTGTCAGCCGCGCAACGTCACTTAATTATTGAAGCCTTATTATTTCAACAAACTAGCCAACACGACTTCAACTTTTTTGAAGTGGATCACCAAGAATTTGAGGAAGTTGAACGCATTCTCAATCTCATTGAACGCTGAACTAAATATTGCAAAATGCAATAACTATTGCATTACGCGTGTACCTCAGTAGCATCAAAATAAAAAAATCCCTTTGTTTTCATTAACTTAGATTTTGGCACGTTATTTTCTTATCTTAGTGCGTTTTTAAATTGACTTGGACATTAAGAACCAAGCACTTAAAAGCTATATTAATATTTACTAATAAACTGATAAATTCGATAGATTGGTTTTGCCATAATATTAATTAAAGATAACTAAATGAGGAGTTGCGTGGATTTTCACGCGTCATTTCAAGTAAAAAACATAATAACCTTACTTGAAATATACATAAAACTAGGAGATTTGAATGAAGAAAACATTACTTGCAATGGCTGTTGCCACACTAGCAGCTTCACCAGCAATGGCATCAGAGCATAATTTTTTTGGTCAGGCGAAGTTTGAAATTGGTGTTCAAGAAAACAGCGCCGGTAAAAATGAACTCGTCAATTCTTTTTACGGCACGCGTTTTGGCGTACATGGTTCAGAAGACCTAGGTAATGGTATGAAAGGTATTTACCGCGTGATGGGTAACGTTACTTCTGGCGAAAAAGGTCCTACCGAAGCAAATAACTTCGCATTCAACGAGGAACTATGGGCAGGTGTAGCGGGTGACTTTGGTACCGTTCGTTTTGGTCGTTCAGACCATGCACACAAACTTGCTGTTTTACCCTTCCGAGCTTTCACCGATACGCTAGCTGATAATCAGCGCTTTAACGCCGCACGTTGGGGTCGTGAGATTGGTATTCACTACCGTACTAAAAACATGAACGGATTAACCATTAATGCCAATGTTGCGTCAGCTAATAATGAAACGGATGTAAACGCGGGTATTAGTGCCGTATATTCAACTGGTGACCTAAGATTTAATGTATCTTATGACGCTAGAGGTTCGGACACACAAGACGATAATTACTCTGCTGGCATTTATTACAAAGCGGGTGCACTTGGAACAGGTCTCTTATATGAAAGCATAGATGGTGGCGATCAAGTTCAAATCACTCTGCCAGTAACCTATCGAATCAACAACACCACACTTCGTGCCGCGATTGTACGCGAAGATCTAGACAGTGCTGATGCCACCAATGATTTCGCCGTGGGCGGTATTTACCACTTCAGCAGAAAAACCAATGTTTTCGCAACCGTATGGACGGTAGACGACAATGACGACACCCGTTTTGGTATCGGCATGCAACGTAGTTTCTAATTTAACTCCTAGTTAAATTGGTGCAGTACCCTGTAACCCCTCTGTGGTTGCAGGTTATAATAGGGGCAATTTTTATTGCCCCTATTGATCTAATTACAAACTTTTTCGAGTTTGTTTTCCAAAGTTAGTTTTGCCGGGGCTCGCCTCGGCTTTTTTTATGGCGGGCTTAAAATTTCTATGTTCGTTTTTGTTATGATAATCTACGCTTAACTATAAGGAGAAAAACATGGTTCGTTGGTTAGCAGGCGCGGCAATTGCGCTATCTATGACCACCACAGCAGTTGCCGACGTGGTGAAATTTGAAAAGGTTACTGACAATGTCTATGCCTTTATTGGTGAAATCAATGACCGTACCAAAGCCAATTTAGGACTCAATGCCAATATCGGCCTGGTTGTAACCGACGCCGGTGCGGTGATTATTGATACGGGTGCGGGCCCCCTATCTGCGGCCGCCATTGAACAAGCGGCACAAAAAATCACCGATCAAAAAATTGTTGCGGTATTTAATACCGGTTCACAAGACCACCGTTGGTTAGGTAACGACTACTTTGCTCAACGCGGTGCAACGGTTTACGCGATGGATACCACCGTCGCTACCCAGCAAGCGATGCTCGATTCCATTCTAAACCGCATTAAAGGTGTCGATGAAATCTTCCATGACCAAACACCGATGCACGCTCCAGAGCCCCTAACCGGTCCAAATGCCAGCGTCACCATTGGTAGTACGGTATTTGAGGTTAAGTATTTCAATGATGCCCATTTTCCGGGTGATGTGGTGATTTGGTTACCGCAATCAGAGGTATTATTTTCTGGTGACCATGTCTATGTTGATCGTTTGCTCGGCGTGCATCCACACACTGACGCGGTTAAGTGGGTAGACGCCTACGACCAGATGATTCAGTTGCCAGCTAAATATATTGTGCCAGGCCATGGTGCGGTATCAGACAAGGCGAAAGTTCAGCGTGAAACTGGGGATTACCTTGCTCAACTGGTTGAAGCGATTATGGCCGTGCAAGAAGATTTTGGCGCCATTGACGATGTGACACCATCGCGCGATTGGTCACAATTCCAGCATTTACGCCATTATGATGGCTGGCATGGTCGTAATGTCAGCAACACCTTTATGCGCTTAGAAATGCAATAAGCATTTTAGACACAGCACCAGGCCTGCTGCTACGGCAGGCCTCGTAAGGAGCGGCGCTTGAGTCAGCTTGCACGCTGGTTAACACAGATCAAACCCACCAGTCTATCCGGACAAATTAATCTCTATCTCAGTAGCGGTTTAATTGTGTTTACGCTGGTTGCCAGCTTGGTGCTGTATCATGCCGTCAGTCATGCACTGGAACAAACGCTAAAAGATAAAGCCCAAGCGCTTGCTTCACAGCTCGCGGTGGTAAGTCTTGATTCTATTCTTATCCGTGACTATGCCGTCATCGAACGCTTTGCCGACGAACTGGTGCAACAGTCTCCGGATATTCTCTATTTACAAATCACCAGTTATGATCCCAGGTCGCAAACACCCCAATTACTCGCACAAGCGGGAGTCAGCGAATATCGTCACCACAGCACACCCAACACCCTGCAGCAAACAACGCCCATTATGTTTATGGATCGCCCGCAAGGTGAAATTGAACTGGTTTACTCGACGCGGGTTATTGAACAAACCTTCCTCCAAATCATGCTACTTGGGTTAGTCGGGTTAATGCTATTGCTTGCGTTGCAATTCTGGCTGGTTAAGCGGTTACTGGCCAGCCAATTGATTGCGCCCATTACCCAATTGGTGGCCAGTATTCGTCCACTCAAGGTGCCATCAAGCGATCCAGACACGGCATCAACCATACGTTTATTAACGTCCAACGCACCCACCGAACTGCATCAACTCGATAATCATATTAAAGATCAACAAATCCAGCTGCAAAACTATTTGGACGAATTACAACATATCCAGCAAATGACGCACAAGCTTACCGAGCGCCTGCGTGATGGACAACGGCTCGCGACAATTGGCCAAATGGCCGCTGGTTTAGCACATAACCTTAACACCCCCTTGGCGACCATTATTGGCTATGCTCAAATACTGCAAACCACCAGCAATGATGAGGCGGTACAACAGCGCGCGGTTATTATTGAGCGGCAGGCTTTTAATAGCGCTGAAGTTGTTAAAAGTCTACTTAATGCCTCGCGCTTACCCAAGGCTGATATGACTCAGGTAGCATTAAAGCCCTATTTACAGCGATTTTGTCAGCTCATATCCCCAATTCTTAAGCAAAAAGGTCTGCAGCAGATTGAGGAGTCCCTTGAGGATATCTATGTAACAACCGATGCCGGTATACTAGAGCAGGTACTATTTAACCTTCTGGGCAATGCGGTTGAAGCCGGTGCACATAAGATTGCACTGCACCTAACCACCCATAATCAGCAGGCCTGCTTGCAAATTATTGACGATGGACAAGGGATTCCTGCCGAATTGCAATCCGAAATTTTTAAAGCTTTTGTAACCAGCAAGCCCGCGCATCAGGGCACGGGTCTTGGCCTTTATATGGCGCAAGAAATGCTCAGTTTAATTCAAGGTGAGCTGACCCTGTTAAGCTCACAGCCTGGCCAAACCGTATTTAGCTTACAACTTCCTTATGATTTAAAAGAAGATAGCGCATGAACGCAAAAACACGCCCGGAACTCTATATTGTTGAAGATGATGCCGATATGGCCAACCTTATGGCCGAACTTGCCAAATCAAATGGTTTTAACGTCAGTGTGTTTTTAACCGCACAAGCCGCTCAAAATGCCATTCACCTTAATCCGCCTGCCGTGGTCTTAACTGATTTACGCTTACCCGATGGCGATGGTTTGACCATTCTCGATACAGCACGACGTGCCAGTCTAGACACACAGATTGTCTTAATTACTGGCTATGCGACCCTCCAGGATGCCGTTAAAGCCTTTAAACTCGGACTTTATGATTTAATCACCAAGCCTTTTGACATCACCCAGGTTCAAGCGTTACTGACTCGCCTACTCGCCCAATACCAGCATCGTAATAGTGTTTTAAAACTGCAAACCCGCCTGGCACAGTTAGATAACACCTCGCTTGAACCGGTTTGCCAAAGCCCGCAAATTAAACAGGTCTATAACCTAGTGCAACAGGTCAGTCAAATGGATGTCCCCGTGTTAATTGAGGGCGAAACAGGGACGGGTAAGGGTGTGCTGGCTAAGTTTATTCATCAACACAGTCCTCGCAATAACGGTGCCTATTTTGAGCTCAACTGTGCCGCGGTACCCGCCAATCTTATAGAGTCCGAACTCTTTGGCCACGAAAAAGGCGCCTTCACAGGGGCTGTTGCCCGTAAACTCGGCTTATTAGAATTAGCCGATGGTGGCACGCTACTGCTTGATGAAATCAACAGTATGAGCAGTGATGTACAAGCCAAGATGTTGCATTTTTTACAAGATCAAACGCTGGTACGCGTGGGTGGACAAAGCAAAGTACAGGTTAATGTTCGACTTATTTTTGCCAGTAACCAGAATTTACATAACCTAGTCGAGGAAGGCACTTTTCGGCAAGATTTATACTATCGCATCAATGTTTTTCCAGTGCAGTTGCCGCCCTTGCGCGAACGTCCCGAAGATATCCAAGCATTAGCAGAACGCTTTTTATCCCAGTTTAGTCAAAAGTTTAACAAGCCTATTGAACGCTTTAGTGACGAAGCCCTGGAACAACTCCAAGCTTATCACTGGCCGGGCAATATACGCGAACTGGAAAACATCGTGCAACGGGCGGTAGTATTGGCACAAGATAAAAAAGTAGAAAGCCATCATTTGCCGCTAGAACTGCGACCATTACCCAGCCATATAGCGCTAACGCCCGCATTAAGCCTCCCTGATAATACCAGCCTTGAAGAGCTAGAATCTGCCTGGATTCAATACACCCTTGAGCGCTGTCAGGGCAATAAATCTCTAGCGGCGCGGGAGCTTGGCATTGATAATTCAACTCTGCACCGCAAGCTTAGCAAGCTCAAAATAACCACGATCAATTAACTATATCCGCCTATGCAGATATAGTAGAATAGTCCAATCTAGTTATTAAATTTATTGAGCAAGGTTCGTTATGACCCAGTCAGCAGATACATCCAGCACCCCCAGTATTGAAACCATGGGCATCTTTGGTCGTTATTTAACCCTATGGGTGCTCTTAGCGATTGGAGCGGGGATTTTGCTGGGTCAATATGCCGCTGTCATCCCTCAAACCCTGGCCGAATTTGAGTATGCCAATGTTTCAATTCCGGTAGCGGTGTTGATTTGGGGCATGATTTTTCCCATGATGCTGCAAATTGACTTCAAAGCCCTAATGAATGTGCGCCGCCAACCGAAAGGATTAGTGGTCACAACCAGTGTCAATTGGCTGATCAAACCCTTCAGTATGTTTTTGATTAGCTGGTTTTTCTTAATTATTTTGTTCAAACCATTTATTCCCGAAGACCTGGCTTATGAATACCTTGCCGGTGCGATCTTGCTCGGTGCGGCGCCCTGTACGGCGATGGTGTTTGTTTGGAGTTACCTAACCCGTGGTGATGCCGCCTACACCCTAGTCCAAGTCGCGCTAAATGACGTGATTATGCTGTTTGCCTTTGCACCGATTGTGATTTTTCTATTAGGCATCTCCAATATTCAAGTGCCTTGGGATACCGTGCTGCTATCGGTCGTGCTGTACATTGTGGTGCCGTTAGTGGCCGGCTACCTAACCCGAGAAGCGATTATTAAGCACAAGGGGCAGGCCTGGTTTCAGCAACGGTTTTTACCCGCTGCTGGCTCAATAACTCCCGTGGCGTTAATCATTACCCTGGTGTTGTTATTCGCCTTTCAAGGTGAGGTGATTCTGAACAATCCCCTTCACATTGTTTTAATTGCGATTCCGTTGATTATTCAAACCCTGTTCATTTTTTGGCTGGCCTATTACTGGGCCAAAAAATGGCGAATTCCACACTGTATTGCCGCCCCCGGCGCATTGATTAGTACCAGTAACTTTTTTGAGCTCGCTGTCGCCGCGGCGATTGCATTATTTGGTTTACAATCCGGCGCGGCTTTAGCGACTGTGGTGGGTGTCTTGGTTGAGGTGCCGTTAATGTTAGCGCTCGTGCGCTATGCCAATCGCACCAAAGCTCAGTTCGAGCCACCCTGTGTTGGCAAGCAACCTACCAACTCAAATCCGCCTTAATACTTAGGTTGGACTGTTAATACCGATAGTTGCTTTTTTCAGTATGCCTTCAAAAATAGGCTGCGCAATCTGTTCAGGAAAATTTGCCGGCAACTGGCACTTAACCTGTGCAATCACCTGCGCTGTTTTTTGACACATCTCTTCAAGATGACTTAGAGCAAGCTGCTCTGAGTAACCAACGGCTTTCGCGGTACTGATAAAATGTCGTGGGCTAAGGCTATGCCATTTATAATGTCGGGATTTGCCCTGTAACGCCATCGCCATTTTTATTTTTTGGGGTTGTAGTCCTTGCCCGCCCATCAAAGGATAAGCTGACAAAATGTCATACAGTGGGGTTAAACGATAGCCGTTATTCGCTTCAATAAACAGGCTGAAATTTTTACCATGCCCATCGGGTGCGGCTAGCAACCAGAACAGAATTTGTGCTTTAAAAAAGACCTCTCGATCCTTTTGAGCCTGCTGTGAGCCTCGCAGAACATCCATAATTTGTCTGATACTTGGCCCACCATCCGCCTCATATTTGAGTGCCGGTGCGATACCCAACACCTGGCACATATCTTCTTGCGGCAAACGCACCAACCTTTCGTTAGGCAGCCATTTTCGATCAAATCGCTCAACCGCAATTGCCTTTTGATCGTCAAACTGCACCACCTCCGTATGAGCGACAGGCAATCCGAAAGCAGAGGCAATTTGCATACACAACCATTCGTTTTCGCAACTTTGCGACAAATCAAGATTATTATGCGCCAACACACCGATCGGCAATTTTAAAATATGGGTGGTTGGGGTTGCGCCTTTAGGCAAATACCATTTATCCGCCATCTTGAGCAGGGCTGTTTTTTCTTGCGCACCGGCAAGAGAAATACGAAAATCCTGCTCCAAATCCTGCATGCCTAGCGGATTAGCGGCATAGTTTTTTAACAAATCGGCAATTTGGGATTCATTCAATACTGTCGCTTCAAGCCCTGTACTCGCTTGCGAATCCTCTACAGGCGCATGACTGGTCAATTGAATAGCACCCACGCAATCTTTACCCACCGCCGCCAACAAATCAAATGGCTGGGTTGTGGACGTCGTAAATCGCGCCTGCATTTTGGCACGAATCAAATCATTGTCAGGCAATAGGTTATCTAAAAAATTGTAAATTAGATCGCCTTCATAAGGTTTTTCTGACAACGGCAGAGACAAGGACAAAGCACGCGAATAAGGCGAAGCCAGCCATTCTTTCGCGTAACTAAAACGCAACGCACCACTTTTGTGTTTAATCAGCTGACCGACCAGCAAGCCATTCATCGACACCACAAGTTCATTCATCACCATCACCAATCCAGCTTGTTATCATGCGCTAACTGCCCTTTAGGGCGAATTTCCAACTCAAGGTCTAGCACAGACAAGAGTTTAAATAAAGTTTCAATCTTCGCTTGCGCCGGATTATTTTCAAAATTTGACACCGTCGCTTGACGTGTACACGCTAGATCCGCCAACTGACTTTGCGAAAAATCCAGCGACAAGCGTTGATTCTGCAACACCACCGCCAATTCTTTAATACTGTTTACCCGCATCACACCTCCAACTTATACGCCAGCCCGTATTAAACCTATTCTATACGCCTAACCGAATAAAAATCAAATTATACGCTAAAAAGTATAAAAAATCGCTGGATCTTTTGTTTGCCATCCCGGCCTAGCCGAGTTCTAAAACCGATTAGCTTGACAAGCAAAATAGTGTCAAGTATATTTCGATTTAACGATATCTACTTGAGTATAACTTGATGCCAGATTCATCAACCCAACCCGAATTTTTTGCGCCCTGGCATGTGCATTTAGGCAGTGGCGATATTAGCCCGCGTCGGCTGCATTTATTGCAAGCGATTGAGGCCACCGGCAGTGTGTCGCAAGCCGCTAAACAAGTCGGCATGACCTACAAAGCTGCTTGGGATGCGGTGGAGATTATGAATAACTTGGCAGGCGAGCCATTGGTTAATCGTCAACACGGCGGCAAAGGCGGCGGTGGCGCAACCCTCACCCCAACCGGCCTGCAAATTGTCACCATGCACGAACGCTTATCAGCGATGCAGGCGATGTGGATGGCAACACTAGACAACACCGATGCCGATATTTTGCCCTTAATGCGGAGAATCAAAATGCAAACCAGCGCACGTAATAGTTTTTACGGCACGATTGAAGACGTGAAAAAAGGCGCAGTCAATGCCGAAGTGGTGTTAAAACTGCAAGGTGAAGACCGCATCGTTGCGACCGTCACCAGCGATAGCGTCACGCGCATGGGACTAAAACCCGGCGTAAGTGCCTGGGCACTGGTCAAAGCCAGCTGGGTGGTGTTGGCCAAACAAGAAGCCAAAGGCTTGATTAGCGCGCGTAACTTTTTATGCGGTCACGTTACACGCATCACCGAAGGTCCGGTGAATGTAGAAGTGGTGGTCGAACTCAAAGGCGGCAATACCCTGTCGTCGATTATCACTCAGGGCGCGCTGGAAGAACTTGAACTCACCGAAGGCGCACCGATTTGCGTACTGATTAAAGCCTCGCACGTACTCCTAGGAGTGGATGAATGAAAACCTTTTTTATCGCGCTGATGATCAGCACATTTAGTGTAACGGCCCAAGCGCAAAAAATGATTATTGCCGCTGCGTCAGATTTAAAGTTCGCGTTAGATGAAATCCATGCCGAATATCTTAAAACCTATCCTAATGATCAGGTCGAAGTGATTTATGGTTCATCTGGTCGCTTTTCACAACAAATTGAAAATGGCGCACCGTTTGATTTGTTTTTCTCCGCTTCAATGGAGTATCCGAAAGACCTACAACAAAAAGGCTTTGCCGCCACCGAACCGAAACTTTACGCACTCGGTCGAATCGTAATTTGGAGTCGCCGCCATGATGCCAGCCAAATGAGCCTGAACGATTTAATGGAACGTCGCTATCGTCGCGTAGCGATTGCCAGCCCGGATCACGCTCCCTATGGCGTGCGCGCGATGGAAGCCTTGCAAGCCGCGGGCATTTGGGATGAGATTCAACCCAAAATCGTGATTGGCGAAAACATTGCCCACACCGCCCAACTCATCGAATTCGGTGCCGCCAATATCGGCATTATCGCGCTCGCCTTGGCACTCAATCCGCAACTTTCGCGCCACGGTGGCTACAGCTTAATCCCCGAAGACATGCATCAACCGCTTGAGCAAGCTTATATTGTGACGCAGCGCGCCAAAGACAATCCGATTGCTTTTCGGTTTGCCGAATTTATGGAGCAGCCAGTAGCGAAACAGATCATGGAACAATACGGCTTTGTCGTGAACTAACAACTTCAGCAGTCAAACACTACAAGAGAACTACAAGAGCACCCGACCATGGAATTTATGGATTTTTTTGCCATTACCCCCGCCGAACTGCAAGCCCTATGGCTGACCTTTAAACTGGCGTTTTACACCACGGTGATTCTAGTGGTATTTGGGGCGCCGCTCGCTTGGTGGTTGGCATTTACCGAATCACGCTGGGAATCGCTGGTATCGGCGCTGATTGCTTTGCCCTTGGTGCTGCCGCCTACCGTGCTCGGCTTTTATCTGCTGATTATTCTCGGCCCTTATGGCTGGGTCGGCGGCACAATGGAAGCGATGGGACTCGACCATCTCGCTTTTAGCTTTACCGGCATTCTGATCGGCTCGGTGATTTTTTCGCTGCCGTTTGCGATTCAACCGATGCGCGAAGGCTTTGCCTCCATGCCACGTAACCCGATTCACGCCGCCGCCACGCTCGGCGCCGGGCCGATTGATCGTTTTTTTACCGTGATTTTGCCACTCGCTCGTGGCGGATTTTTTACCGCGATTGTGATTTCATTTGCGCATACGCTTGGCGAGTTTGGTGTGATTGCGATGATGGGCGGCTCCATCCCTGGTGAAACCAAAGTGGTGTCGATCGCGATTTACGACTACACCCAAGGCATGGACTATGCCGCGGCGCATCGTTTATCGGCGATTCTATTGATTTTGTCCTTTTTGATTCTGGCCGTGTTTTATGCCCTTAACCGCCGTTTTATGGCGCCGCTCAAACTCTAGGAGACCGCGATGCTTGAATTTAATCTCCAACACAGCTATCCGGGATTTGATTTCCAAACCGGTGATGTGCAACTGCCCGGCGACGGCATTACCGCGGTTTTTGGCCCTTCCGGTTGCGGCAAAACCACCCTCATTAAAACCCTATCCGGTTTAGAAAAAGCGCAAGGCTGGGTCAAACTCAACAACCAGGCCTGGCAATCGGACAAGTTGTTTTTACCGGTTCACCAACGCCGCATCGGCATGGTGTTTCAAGATGCCGCGCTCTTGCCGCATCTCAGCGTACAAGGTAATTTAGATTACGCGCTCAAACGCTCCGGCTTCGAGCGAGCACAACACCGCGCCCAGCAAGACCGCTGGATTGAACTGCTCAATCTCGGCAACCTGCTCAACCAATCGGTGCTCACCCTATCCGGCGGCCAGAAACAACGCGTAGGCATCGCACGCGCCCTGCTCTCCAACCCGCAAATCCTGATGCTTGACGAACCCATGTCGGCACTCGATTGGCGCACCAAAAACGAACTGATTCCTCTGATCAAAGACGTCTCCAAAGCCTCCAAGCTACCGATCCTACTCATCACCCATTCACCGGAAGAAGTCGAACGCCTCGCCGACCAAGTGCTGCTGTTAAACCAAGGCCGTGTTGAACAACTCGAAAGCCTGCAACAAACCCTATCCCGCCCAGACTCCCCGCTATTTGACGAACAAGGTGCGGTCTCCGTTTTAATTGGCCAACCGGGCAAGGTTAGCGATGGCCTACAACAGATTCAGCTCGGCGATAACACACTTTGGGTAAAACCCCTCAAACGCGCCAACCAAGAACCCGTGCGGATTCGCGTACTCGCCCGCGATGTCAGCCTCGCCCTCTCCGACCCAAAAGACCTCAGCATCGTCAACCACATGCCAGTCAAAATCGACGAACTGATCGAACAACCCGACCACCGTTTATTAGTGCGCTTACGCCTCGACAACCAGCAACACCTATTCGCCGAAATCACCCAACAATCCGCCCAACGCCTAAACCTACAACCAGGCCTGGTGATCTATGCCCTGATTAAGTCAGTCGCATTGGCGGAATAATGCAATGAGCCGATTGCAAAAACTCTGGTTAGCTTTGATATTGGGCGCACTTATCGGATTACTAGGTGGGCTGATTGGATTGGGCGGTGCGGAATTTCGTTTGCCGATTTTGGTGGCGATGTTCAGCTTGCCCACGCTGGAAGCAATTATTCTCAACAAAGCCATGAGCCTAGTAGTGGTCATCACCTCGATTTTTTCTCGCGGTTTTAGTGTACCAATGGAAAGCCTGCTGCCCCACTGGCCGATTGTGGTCAATCTGCTGGTCGGTTCAGTCGTGGGTGCATGGTATGCCGCTGGTTATGTGATAAAGCTCGCCCCCGCCATGCTCAACCGCGTGGTATTTGGTTTATTGATTGCATTGGCCATTATTATGTTTTGGGAGCACTTAATCGGGTTTGGTGAAGGCGGTTCAGCTTTATTCCACCAGGCCTGGTTACAAGCATTGGTTGGTTTATTAGCAGGCCTGGTGGTTGGCATCGTGGCGGCGGTTCTTGGTGTCGCCGGTGGCGAACTACTGATTCCGATTATTGTGATTCTTTGGGGTATCGATATCAAAACCGCAGGCAGTTTGTCGCTATTGGTCAGCCTGCCTACCATGCTGGTCGGCGGCCTGATGCTCGGCCTGGTTCCGGCACAATGGCTCGGCTTGTTTTTAGCTGTATTACTGCTGTTATCCGCGTGGAAAGTGTTTAAGCATTAAACAACACCGCTGCAAACTTTTCCAGCATGGATAGTTTGTTCTGGATGATTTTTAATGCGCGAAATCACTCATGATCTATGCTTCCAATTTAAATAATCCGCCACCAGGCCTGGTCATGGGCGTTGAACCATCCATCATCTAAACAATTTATTCGGTAACCACCACAAGTAAACCACCATCCCCAACAGCTCGACCAATGACTGCAATACGATAACCAGCACAACAATTTCTGCGCCTTGCGGCAAACTGAGCGCAATTGGCAACACCACAAATGAATTGCGTGTGCCAAAACTAAACGCTAGGGTGCGACCCTGCTCTTGAGTCAGCTTTAACACCTGGCTCATCGACTTCGCCAACAGTGCAGCCAAAACTAAAAACGCGATAAACACCGGAATAACCACCAGCAAGCTATGCGCGGCCAACCAAACAGCTTGCGATTGTGAGGCGGCAATCAGAAACACAACCAGCGCAAGGAGTGGCACAGGCCACCAAGCGAACATCTCTCTAAAAACGGCACGTTTTGGCTTACGCTCAATCCATTTTTCACTTAGTACAGCCAAGATCAAGGGCACAATAATAATCAGTATCGCCCCCTGTAAATCTTGCCAATCGACCGCAATCGAAAAACTGTCCGGCAACATGAGCCACAAATAAAACGGTAGCAGCAAAAGTTGTAAACCGAGATTAACCGGCGAAATGGCGATTGCCCGCGCACTGCATCCACGCCCTAATTGCGTAAAGGTGATAAACCAATCCGTGCAAGGTACAAGCAACACCAACAGCACGCCTAAGCGCAATAAAGAATCATCAGGCAAAAACTGAATTAGCCCCCACACCATCAGCGGCACCAGCACAAAGTTACCTAACAGGTTAGCCAGTGCAAATCGCTTATCGCTAAATGCCTCTTTAAGATGCAATAACGGCACCTGTAAAAAAGTGGCATAGAGTAAAAACGCTAATACCGGCCACAATAGCCACTCAAATAAACTGTTTAATCCTCCCGCGACACGACCCACCACCAGGCCTGCTGTAATCGCTAACAGATAAAATCCAATTTGGTGTACCGCTCAAGCGTTATTCGCTGCATGTTGCATTCCCCGCTTTGTTTGTCATATATTTCATTTTCCATATATTATATGGCTGAGCGTGCTCTGCTCTACAAATAAAAAAATAAGGGGAATACCATTGAAACGTAGACGTTTTTTAACCTCACTCGGCCTCATCGCCGCGCTACCCGGTTTAATCAGCACACAAGCTTTCGCTCAATCGGATAAATACCCAAGCTCTTTGCTTTATAGCCAACCCGTTAAGGTGGCGGAGGGTGTTTATGCGGCGATTGGTGCCACCCAAGGCCCTAGTTACGAAAATTCCGGCCACAATAACAATATGGTGTTTGTGATCGGCGAGCGTGGCGTACTTGTATTTAATGCCGGTGCGTCCTATCTGGTCGCCAAAGCCTTGCATGATGAAATTAAAAAACACACTAACAAGCCGATTCTATACATGGTGGCGGAAAATGGCGATTTGCATGCCACCACTGGCAATCACTACTGGAAACAACAGGGCGCTGAACTGATCGCACACCAAGACGCGGTTCGGGTATTTGAAACCAATAAACACGCCTACTTAGAATCCACCACCCGCGTCACCCGCGAAAAAGCGGATGGCACAAAAATGGTAAGCTTTGATCGTACTTTTGATTCGTCGCTCGATTTGGATTTAGGCGGTATTACGGCCCAAGTACGTTGGCTGGGTTCGGCGCATGTACCGGGCGACATTTCTATTATCCTTGCCGAACGCAATGTGGTTTTAGCCGGTGATATTGCGTTTCATGAGCGGTTATTAAACGTCTTACCCGAAACCGACACCCTGGGTTGGGTGCAAACTTGGCAGGAATTTGCCAAGCTAGCGCGAGATAAAATCATTGTTCCCGGGCATGGCAGCGTCACCAGGTTTGAGCAGGTTAATCGCTACACCCATGACTATTTGGTTTATATGCATCAGCAGGTTCGTGAATTGATAGAACAAGGCGGCGGCTTAGCCGATGCCTCGAAGATTGATCAAACTCAATTTAGCCATCTCAACACCTTTGAAGAACTGGCCGCCATCAATGCTTCGCGGATTTTTGCCGCATTGGAATTTGAATAACACCTTTCCATTCTGTACAACCAGGCCTGGTGGAATAAACAGGCCTAGTCATTTCTATCTAAAACAACCCTTGACCTTGGACTATACTCTAAGGTTTATGATAGCTTTCAGAGGGTAAATCATGACCTTATTAACGATTGGTAAGCTGGCGAAACAGGCCGGTGTCAAAACCGACACGCTGCGTTATTACGAGCAGTTGGAATTAATCCTGCCTGCGCAGCGCAGTGCCTCGGGTTATCGACTTTACAGCGATAACAACATTAAGCAACTAGCTTTTATTCGGCGTGCGCAAACACTGGGCTTTACGTTGGACGAAATTAAAGAGCTACTGGAGTTACACCAACAACCCTCTGCGCAATGTGGCGATATTCAACAACGTGCGGAATTGAAAATTGCGCAAATCAATCAACGCATGGCGGATTTAGCGCAGATTAAACTCGGTTTGGAGCAACTGCATGCGCAATGTCATCAAGGCGCGAGCTTGGAGCAATGCAGTTTGATCAAACATTTTTACGGAGACGAGCATGACAACAAAACCTAATGCATGGATTGCAGGTATCGTTTTGAGCCTGAGTAGCTTATCGATGCAAGCCGCTGAGCAAACCTATGAAATTCAAATCGGCGGCGTCACCTGCGTAAGCTGTGTGCCACGCGCAGAAGCCGAATTTAAGAAGATGGATGGCGTAAAATCCATTAAAACCGATGTACGCAAAGGCGAAGTCAGCATTTGCACCGACGGCTCGATTCAGTTTACTGAAGAACAGTTAAACACTATTTTTCGCCAACGCGGCTTTGCGTTTAAAAGCATGACTACGAAGGAAGGATGCGTATGATTGAACTCAACTCAACGATTACTTGCCCCGAGTGTGGCAAAAGTAAAACCGAGCAGATGCCTACCGATGCCTGCCAATATTTTTATGAGTGCACATTTTGCGGGGCACTGTTAAAACCCCTAGCAGGGGATTGTTGTGTGTATTGTTCGTATGCCGATGTGCCTTGCCCACCGATTCAACAACAAGGTAGTTGCTGCAATGGAAACTAAAACCGCCAACCGCATCGCTAAACCGAAAAAATGGGGCGTTTTGGTATTATTTGCGTCGATTCCAACGCTATTATGCTGCGCGTTACCTGTGGTGTTAGTCAGTTTAGGCATGGGGTCGGCAGTGGTCAGTTTGTACAGCGAGCATCTGCCGTTTTTGCAGTGGTTTGGCATGAACGAACACATCACTTTTGGCGTAACCGCCGTGATTTTGGCTTTTGCCGGTTGGCTGCTTTATCGCCCTGGACGCAGTTGCCCGACTGACCCAACCCTCGCACAAGCCTGCCAATCGGCTAACAAATGGAATCACCGTTTTTATTGGGGTGCGGTGGTGGTTTGGTGTATTGGTGCGTTTTTTGCTTTTGGTTTACCCGTCCTGCAAGCACTTTAGTAAGTACTGTGTCCTCGTATTGGCTAAAAAAGACCGCTATGCGCATTAATAAATATTTAAGTTAACGCGCGGATTGTTCTAAACGGGCGGCAGATCGTTTAATTTTAGCGGGGCAGGTCGCGGTGAATGGGCAACTAGCTCAAGTTGGTCAACAGCTGAATTCACAGGATGTGGTTTTATTAAACGGGCAACCGTTAGGTGAACGTCCCAAACCCATTTACCTCCTTTATCACAAGCCGATTGGCGTGGTGTTTCAAGATGCCGCGCTCTTGCCACACCTCAGCGTGCAAGGTAATTTAGATTACGCACTCAAACGCTCCGGTTTCGAGCGCTCACAACACCGCGCCCAGCAAGACCGCTGGATTGAACTGCTCAATCTTGGCAACCTGCTCAACCAATCGGTGCTCACCCTATCCGGCGGCCAGAAACAACGCGTAGGCATCGCACGCGCCCTGCTCTCCAACCCGCAAATTCTGATGCTCGACGAACCCATGTCAGCACTCGATTGGCGCACCAAAAACGAACTGATTCCTCTGATCAAAGACGTCTCCAAAGCCTCCAAGCTACCGATCCTACTCATCACCCATTCACCGGAAGAAGTCGAACGCCTCGCCGACCAAGTGCTACTGTTAAACCAAGGCCGTGTTGAACAACTCGAAAGCCTGCAACAAACCCTCTCCCGCCCCGACTCCCCGCTATTTGACGAACAAGGCGCGGTCTCCGTTTTAATTGGCCAACCTGGCAAGGTTAGCGATGGCCTGCAACAGATTCAACTCGGTGATAACACACTCTGGGTCAAACCGCTCAACCGCACTAACCAAGAACCCGTGCGGATTCGCGTACTCGCCCGCGATGTCAGCCTCGCCCTCTCCAACCCCAAAGACCTCAGCATCGTCAACCACATGCCCGTCAAAATCGACGAACTGATCGAACAACCCGACCACCGTTTACTGGTACGCTTACGCCTCGACAACCAGCAACACCTATTCGCCGAAATAACCCAACAATCCGCCCAACGCCTAAACCTACAACCAGGCCTGGTGGTCTATGCACTGATTAAATCGGTGGCATTGGCGGAGTAACGCTTAAACTGCAAATCCATTGCTTCGATTACCTTAAACACGGTTTCAAATCGTTGGTGCATTCCGGCACCAAACGACTTGTATAAACTTTGTTAACCTATCACTGTTTTTCCGACAATCAAATACTAAGGTGTTGGCGCAGCTTGAGTGCGACTTCGTTTAGCTCATCGCTGTTCAGTTTTGTTAAAAGAGGGGATGGCTGAATGCGTAAAAGATCGAGTGTGCAAAGCTCATTGATGCAGATTTCACTGGTTTGTTTTAGGTTATCTCGTGCGTCAATTTTAACGCGCAAATCACCACCAACCAGGTTGGTCGTCAATGGAATCACGGTGACGCCTTTAAAGTGCACTCGTTCAAGCACACGGTTTGCTAAGTCATTTTGAATAATTAGCGCGGGTCGAACCTTGCCGAATTCGCTATTGTATTGTTTGCCAAAATTGACAAGATAGACCTCACCCCGGCGGATCATAGCGCTAGATCCTCAACAACCTGCTCGGTCTCACTAAACTCAGCATACGCCTTGGCGTCAAGCGCTTTAGCGTTTCTTCGCAAATAGAGTTCGGCTTCAATTTGTTCACGAACCGTTTCATATAAATCAATCGGCAACAGCACACTTTTTAAAATATGCTTGCGCCCATCCTCAATATATAAAACATCTGAGGAGCTCAGTAACGCAGGCTTGCGTAAAATATCTGAAGAGTTAACCCTTTGCATAGTGAAGTCCTTAGCTCATGGATAGTTAATCAAATTATACATGGATAGTTAATAAAATCACACATAGATTGTTTCACATTATCCGTGTGCGTCAATATTGATACATTCCGTCAATCGCTCACAACCAGGCCTGGTATTGGTTAGAATAGGCTGCTATGCGAATCAATAAATATTTCAGTCAACGCGGGATTTGTTCTAAACGGGCAGCGGATCGTTTGATTTTGGCGGGACGGGTTAAGGTGAATGGCCTTGCTGCTCAGGTTGGTCAAAATGTCGATTCGCAGGATGTAGTTTTACTGGATGGGCAACCGCTGGACGAACAACCAAAACCCGTTTACTTGCTTTATCACAAGCCGGCGGGCGTGGTGTGTACCAACGACCCAAGCGTGCCAGGCAATCTTGTGGATGCGTTAGATTATCCGCAACGGCTGTTTGCGGTCGGGCGGCTTGATAAGGCGTCTGAAGGCTTGTTATTGCTGACCAATGATGGCGCGATTTTTAATCCGATTTTGCGGGCGGAACAAGGGCATGAGAAAGAGTATCTAGTGACGGTGGATAAACCAATCACGTCCGCTTTTTTAAGCGCTATGGCGGCGGGGGTGCCGATTTTACAGACTATTACCCTGCCCTGTGTTGTCACGCCAGTTAGCGATCAGGTTTTTAACATCCTACTCACCCAAGGACTCAACCTACAAATTCGGCGTATGTGCCAAGCGCTGGGTTACCGCGTAGAAAAACTCCAGCGCACAAGGATTATGCATTTGCATCTTGGCGATTTAGCCGCGAATCAATACCGTGGCCTGTCACACCAAGAGCGGCTCATGCTAATCCGCCACCGGTTGCAATGACTTGCGATCTTCATCCGACAAGCGCTCAATAATCACCACCTCATACCCCAGTGCACGATAGTCATTAATTTGCGCCTCACCAGAGGCTGAAACATCTACAAAACTCACAAAATCCTGATCGGTTTTGCCTTCCCAACCGGCAACCACGGCACAGACATGCACGGTTACGCCCTGATTAGTGGACATATTTTCAAAAGCGCTTAAAAATGCAGGCGCTGATGGGCTAGACGCTGAACCAAGTTGCGGTGATACCTCAGGCTTCGCAAGTTCAACTAATTCACGACCATGACTGACAATAACCACATCTAAATTAGGATACTGGGCTTTCAGTGCATCAACTTGAGCCTGAATGAAAGTCACATTTTCACTCATCGCTTTGGGAGATAAACTTTCCACCTCAATGACAACACCTGATGGCTCGACCTGCTGTTGTATTATCCGCTCAACATCGGGATGCAACGCCGATGCCGCCTGAGCAACACCTAATACAACTGCCAACAAAACGACCGAAAACCCACGAAAAACGCTAAATACTGACGGCGTAAAAAAAGTCATGGCAACCCCCTTTTGGCGTTATGGACTCGCTTTCACTATATCACAACAAACTCTAATACCTAAACGGCTTACAATTGTGCTAGACACTCGCTGCCAGTTGTGAGATTAGGAGGACTCGCATGATAGAAATCAATTCAACACTGACCTGCCCTGAATGTGGCAACAGAAAAACCGAACAGATGCCAACGGATGCTTGCCAATACTTTTATGAATGCACCTTTTGTGGCGCACTCTTAAAGCCCTTAGCGGGCGACTGTTGTGTGTATTGCTCCTATGGAGATGTGCCCTGCCCACCGATTCAACAAGCACCCGGTACAAAGTCTTGCTGCTAATAATTTGGCCCATAATGTTGCTCAATTAAGCATCGTGTCAGTAACAACCCAACCGAATGGCAATAATTTTTAACAGTGCCTAAGCCCATAGGGTATGCTAAGCAACTAAAAATAATTCATTAGACTCTCGGAGGAGCAATTCATGGCAAACTGGAGTGCCGGCTACGCGGCTGATGTTGACTATACATTCGGTTATTTTAAAGAACTCAACCCCTTGCAAATCCGCTTAGCTTTATTAGATGCCGGCGTTGCACCACCCGAACATATCAATGCCTGCGAACTCGGTTTTGGTCAGGGTGTTAGTATCAACATTCATGCGGCAGGTAGTAAAACCCGCTGGTTTGGAACCGACTTTAGTCCCACGCAAGCGGGTTTTGCCCAAGAGATGAGCCACGCCTGCGACAACCAGGCCTGCTTATACGACCAATCCTTTGCTGAATTTGCACAGCGAGAAGATTTACCAGAGTTTGACTTTATTGGCCTGCATGGCACCTGGACCTGGGTATCCGATGACAACCGCAAAATCCTGGTGGATTTTATTGGCCGTAAGCTCAAACTCGGTGGCGTGTTTTACATTAGCTACAACACCCCTAATGGCTGGGCTACCATGATGCCGATTCGCCACCTGCTTAATCAATACGCCCACACTATGACTATTAATGGCGACAGCTCGGTTAATAAAATTGGTCAGGCCTTTGCATTTGTCGACCAATTGCTTGACACCAACCCGGCCTATCTTCAAGCCAATCCGGGGCTGCGTAAAACCTTTGACCTGGTTAAAAACCAAAACGCCCAGTATTTAGCCCATGAATACTTTAGTGATGATTGGACACCGATGCATTTTTCCGATATGCACGCTTGGTTAAGTCCGATTAAACTGGATTATGTGTGCTCGGCCAACACCCTCGATCAGGTCAATGCGATCAACATTACTGAAGCGGAAGAAGCGATGATTGCCGATCAAACCAATCCACTCTTTCGTGAAACCGTCCGCGATATTTGTATGAACCAACAATTCCGCAAAGATTTGTGGATTAAAGGGCCGAAGCGCTTAGATAAATTTGAACAGATGGAAGCCATCTTTAGCCTGCAACTGGTGCTTACCGAACTACGTGATGAAGTGGAGTTGAGCGCTAATGGCATGCTGGGACCCGTCAAGCTCAAAGAAGAAACCTATAGCCCTATTTTGGACTTCTTTGCCGATTACCAGCCTAAAAAGTTAGGGGAGTTACTCCAGGCTATGCAGCCTTTGGGCATAGGTATGGATAAGGTCATGCAAGCCATGATGATCTTGACTGGTAAACAAACATTGCAACTGGCACAATCAACCGATGAGATAGCCAACGCCAAGCTTAAAACCGACCAGCTCAATCACTTTTTGTTGAAAAAAGCCCGCGGGCGTGACGATATTACCGTATTGGCCAGTCCGGTAACCGGCGGCGGGGTTGATGTTCAAGGCTACGAAATGCTGTTTTTACTAGCGATGCGATTTGGTCACAATACGCCGGACACTATCGCACCGTTTGCGTGGGGGTTATTGAAGCAGCGCGGCGTTAAACTACATCGTGATGGTCAGTGGTTAGACACGGATGCCGATAACTTGGCAGAACTAACTAAGCAGGTCGAGTTTTTCTTCACCGAACCGCTAAAACTCTACCAAGCCTTGGGCGTAGCCTAAAAAATTTGGGCGTTGCTTAAACAGGCTGTGCTGATCTTAACGCGGGGTTAGGTCTTCAAGGGTTAGGGTGTGATGGGGTTTCATCCAAAACACCTGCCCTTGTGCCTGCACCTGTACTTGATCAAAGTTCATATCCAACACCCGAATACCGTCACGCTCGCTATGACGGGTTAGATACTGACCATTCACCCGAACCCGCATCTGTCCATCGGTACCCATCACCACCGACTCAATTTGAATGACCAAGGGCTTCGAGTCTGCTAAAGCCGAGTTATCAGCGCCTGCCTGCGTTGCTGAAACACTCACCATTAATAATGGCGCCGCAATTAGACTAAGCGATTTAAGCCGCATTGAATGCCACTTTGTTGTTTTCATAATATCCTCCAAACGTATTTTTATTATGGTTAGATTGGTATGTATTACTGTTTTTTTGAATCCTCATCTCGCCACTCACCCTCAATAATTTTCGGGTTGCTGGCCGTTTCTTGCGTTGTCTCTTGCTCTACGGGACCGTCCTGATGAACACGATGATGATGAATGCGTCCCGTCTCAGGGTCGCGAGACTGCCATTCCGCATCAACGGTATAATGATATTGTTGTGAGGCATAACGCTTAGCACCACGAATTAACCACAACTTAGCCATCTTCGCCCTAACTGGCGGAAGCAGTAACAACAAACCAATAACATCCGTTACCAGGCCTGGTAAAAACAAAATAATGCCACCGATAAAGATCAGCGCCCCCTCAAGTGCGGCTTGCTGAGGCAAATGGCCTTGTGCCATTTCTCGCTGAGTCTGTTTGACCAGCTGCACACCTTGATATTTCATTAAAATACCGCCCAAGGCCGCGGTGGCAATAATGATTAAAATGGTTGGTAGCGCACCAATCGCACTGCCAACTTCAATCAAAATGTATAACTCTATTAATGGAGTAACAATAAAAATTAAAAACAAATACAAAAACATGGGTCCGCCTAAATTTATGATGTGCCAGCTAAGTGTCCCACTTTTTGAAGATTAAAAAAAGTTAGCAAAACAAAAAACACACCTTCATAAACCTTTCTTGATAGAAATCAACTTTCTTTAGAAAAGGTTTGATAGAATCTTAGCCAAAATTTAAAAAAATAATAATGATAAGGATACATTATGAAGGCTTGGACCTATTTTCGAAATCCCCTGCCACTTCTAACACTACTCATTACCCTGTTAATCATTGCTCTGCCACTTAAGGCCGGAGATGACTTACTTGATCCTGAAGATGCGTTTCGCCTTCAGCCTGTACAGATTATTGACGGACAGCTAGCGATTAGTTGGCAAGTAGCACCAGGTTACTACTTATATCAAGATCGATTGGGCGTGGAATCCAACGATATTCAGCTACAAGCGATTCAATTTCCAGCCGCCAAAGACAAAAATGATCCTTTCTTTGGTCAGGTAAAAATTTATGATACAGACTTCACCCTAAAAGCACCCTATCAAGGCCAGGCTCAACAAGCCACACTGACCATTCGTTATCAGGGCTGTTCCGAAGAGTTTGGGGTTTGTTATCCGCCTCAAACACAACAAGTTGCAGTTAATCTTCCGGCTACGGCTTCCTCGTCCAGCGCGGGTTCAGCGGCCAGCCTGGCAAGTGAAGTAAGCTCTCTTCGCGCACTAAATGATTTTCTTGCTAGCCAAACCGGTTTAACAGACACGGGCTTACTTGATGTCGACGACGCTTTCGCCTTTTCTTACACCCAAAATGGCGAAGGCCAAATCTTGGCTAACTGGCAAATGGCTGACGGCTATTATCTATACCGTGACAAAATCACTGCGAAGGTGGTGTCTGGCCAGGCGACCCTTGCTGGCGTAGTAACGCCGGCCGGCAAGATGAAAGATGATCCACTGTTTGGTCAAGTAGAAGTCTATTATGGACAAGGTGCCGCGGATATCACTCTAACCGATGTACAGGGTAGTGTGGTGGTTGAAATTGGTTATCAAGGCTGTGCCGATGTTGGGGTTTGTTATCCACCCGAGACACGACAGGTGACTATTGATGGCGCCAGTTTTGGCACACCCTCTGCAAGTAGTTTAGCCAGTGCCACTGCTGCGGCAACCGCGGCCCCTGCAACTACAAGTGTGGCGCCTAGCCTAACCAGTGCACCGCCAACAGACCCATCGCAAATGTCTGAAGCGGATCGCATCACCAACACCCTCATGAACGCCAATCTCTGGATTGTTGTGCTTACCTTCTTTGTATTTGGCTTGTTACTATCACTCACACCCTGCGTTTTCCCAATGATTCCGATCTTATCGAGTATCATTGTTGGTCAAGGCAATCAAAATATTTCAGCTCGTAAAGGCTTTATTATTTCGTTGGTGTTCGTACTTGCAATGGCAATGGCCTATACCATTGCCGGGGTACTAGCTGGTATTTTTGGCGCTAACCTGCAAGCGGCACTACAAAACCCTTGGGTACTCGGCACCTTTGCTATTATTTTTGTATTATTAGCGCTGTCAATGTTTGGTTTCTATGAAATCCAACTGCCTTCCAGCCTACAAAGCAAAATTACGAATTTGTCTAACAAGCAAAAAGGGGGTTCTTTAACAGGCGTTGCCATAATGGGCTTCTTATCAGCCTTAATTGTTGGCCCTTGCGTGGCCCCTCCTCTAGCCGGCGCACTCATTTATATCGGTCAAACCGGTGATGCCATGCTTGGTGGTTTAGCCCTATTTGCCATGAGCTTAGGTATGGGGGTTCCGTTACTACTGCTAGGCGCATCTGCCGGCAAGCTTTTACCTCGTGCTGGTGCTTGGATGAATACCGTCAAAGCGGTCTTTGGGGTCTTACTACTGGCCGTTGCTTTATGGTTAGCTGATCGCGTGCTACCCGGTTGGATTAGCATGATCGGCTGGGCGTTATTGTTCATTGTAGCGGCGATTTACATGGGCGCACTTGAACCCATTGGTGACAAGTCCAACTGGCACAAACTCTGGAAAGGCCTCGGTTTATCTCTGCTAGTAACCGGCTTCGTGATCCTGATTGGCTTGGCAGGCGGTTCGCGCGATTTGTTGCAACCGCTAAAAGTATTCCAAGGCGGCGGTAGCAGTGCGCAACAGCAAGCTGAGTTACAGTTTGAATACATCAATAGCCTTGAAGAACTCCAAGCACGCGTTGGGCAAGGCCAACCGGTCATGCTCGATTTTTATGCCGATTGGTGTGTCAGCTGTATTGAAATGGAGCGTTTCACCTTCAGTGATGCTCAGGTTCAAGCCGCACTCGATGGCGTTGTTTTATTAAAAGCAGATGTAACCGCTAATACAGCAGATCACCGCGCACTCATGCGTGAACTCGGTATTGTTGGTCCACCGGCTATTTTGTTCTACAACCCTGAGGGTGTAGAACAGCGTGGACAACGGGTGGTTGGCTTTAAAAACGCCACGGAGTTTAAAGCGACTATCGACGCCGCACTGGGTCGATAATAGCTTCATACTCAATAGTAAACTAGCAGGCCTGCTGATGATTCATAGCAGGCCTGCTAGTTTTCCAGCAAATACTGCAAGATCGACGCTTTTTAACGCACTTCTCCCGTTTTTCTGTAATAGATGCTTATGCTTATCCATAGCAATGAGGTTTGATTTCAATTATAATCATGCTAAGTCTTTGCTAAATTTAACCCATAACCGCAACTTTTTGGAGCAGGCAATTTTATGGCAAGCATTTTGGTCCTTAACGGCCCTAACTTAAACATGCTCGGACGCCGAGAACCCCATATCTATGGCCGACAAACGCTCGCTGATATTATTGAAGAACTCGAAACCATTGCCGACGATTTTGCCGTAAGACTTTGGCATTTTCAGAGCAATGCCGAACACGCACTAATTGAGCGTATTCACCAAGCCATGGATGATGGCACTGAATTTATTATTATTAATCCAGCCGCATTTACCCATACCAGTGTCGCTATTCGTGATGCGTTGGCCGCAGTTAACATCCCCTTTATCGAAGTACACCTATCTAACGTCCATAAACGTGAAGCTTTTAGACATCACTCCTATTTATCGGATTCGGCCGTTGGTGTTATTGCCGGTTTAGGTGCCGATGGTTATCGCTTTGCACTGGAAGCCGCGATCAAACATCTCGAATAATGCTCTAAAAATCAAAAATTAAAATTAACAAGGAATCACACCATGGATATTCGCTCAATCCGCAAGCTCATTGAAATTGTTGAAGAATCAAACATTGATGAAATTGAAATTCAAGAAGGTGAACATTCAGTGCGGATTACCCGTAACAAAGAACCTGTCTACATGTCCGCACCCGCTGCAATGCATTATCAAGCAGCGCCAGCGGCGAATCCATCACCGGCAGCAGCGGCCCCATCGGCACCAATACCCGTAGCCACGCCTGAACCAGCAGGTACCAAAATTACCTCACCCATGGTTGGTACCTTCTATGCCGCGCCGTCACCAACAGCAGGTCCTTTTATTAGCATTGGCGATTCTGTTGCCGTCGGCGATACCTTATGTATTATTGAGGCAATGAAAATCATGAACCCTATTGAAGCCGAAGTTTCGGGCACCGTAAAACAAATTCTGATTCAGAATGGTGATCCGGTTGAGTTTGGCCAAACCTTATTTATTGTGGAGTAAGGTTAACCATGGATAAACTTCTTATCGCTAATCGCGGCGAAATTGCCCTTCGGGTACTTCGAGCCTGTAAACAACTCGGTATTAAAACGGTTGCCGTTCACTCAACCGCTGATGCGAATTTAAAGCACGTTCTCATGGCTGATGAAACTGTGTGCATTGGTCCTGCTGCGTCGGCACAAAGCTATCTTCATATACCCGCAATTATTTCAGCCGCTGAGGTTACCGATGCCGAAGCCATTCACCCAGGTTATGGTTTTTTATCTGAAAATGCTGACTTTGCGGATCGTGTTGAGGAAAGTGGCTTTATTTTTGTCGGCCCAAAAGGTGACACGATTCGCATGATGGGCGATAAAGTCCAGGCGATTCGCGCTATGAAAGCCGCGGGCGTTCCAACCGTACCTGGTTCTGGTGGCCCTTTGGGCGATAATGCTGAAACCAATCTGCGTATTGCTAAAGAGATTGGTTATCCGGTAATTATTAAAGCGTCTGGTGGTGGTGGCGGTCGTGGCATGCGCGTTGTCCATACCGAAGGTAGCTTGCTCAAGTCGATTCAACTGACCAAGCAAGAGGCCGGAGCAGCGTTTAATAATCCTGAAGTTTATATGGAAAAGTTTTTAGAAAATCCACGCCATATTGAGATTCAAATTTTAGCCGACGGTCAAGGCAATGCGATTCATCTTGGTGAACGAGATTGCTCGATGCAACGTCGCCATCAAAAAGTGGTCGAAGAAGCACCGGCACCAGGAGTAACTGAAGAACAGCGCAGCAGAATCGGCGCCATCTGCGCCAAGGCTTGCGTAGATATAAACTATCGCGGGGCAGGCACCTTCGAATTTTTGTATGAAAATGGTGAATTTTACTTCATAGAAATGAATACTCGCTTGCAGGTTGAACACCCTGTCACAGAACAAGTTACTGGCATTGACCTCGTAAAAGCGCAGATTGAGATTGCCATGGGCCGTCCACTAAGCATTAAACAATCCGATGTTAAAATTACCGGCCATGCGATTGAATGTCGTATTAATGCTGAAAACCCCGCCAAAAACTTTATGCCCTCGCCCGGCAAAATTGAGCGTTTGCATTTACCCGGTGGTCCAGGTGTGCGTATCGACACCCATATTTATACTGGCTACACCGTTCCGCCACACTATGACTCGATGATTGCCAAAGTAATATGCTCCGGTGCCGATCGCGATACCGCGATCGCACGGATGCGGACTGCCTTGTCCGAAATGGCGATTAAGGGCATCGAATCAAACATTGAATTGCAACGTGAAATTATGAGTGATCAAGGTTTTGCCGAAGGTGGCCGCAATATTCATTATCTTGAAGATCGGCTTGAGCATTTGGTGTAATGGCTTGGATTCAAATCACTAGTATCGTCGCTGAAACCGAAGCGGAACCCCTTTCAGATGCACTGATGGAGCTAGGCGCGCTATCAGTGACCTTTGCAGAAACCGGCGAGCAAGAAATATTTGAACCCGATATTGGCACAACACCCATTTGGCAACAAACCCGAGTGTTGGGATTATTTGATGCCCAAATCAATAGCGCCGAGTGTTTACTAGGTCTCACCCAACTTATGCCGGAACTTTCACCCAGCCAATTTAAAGTCGAATTGATTGAAGACAAGGATTGGGTGCGCGAATGGATGGATCAATTCCAACCCATGCTGTTTGGTGAGAATTTATGGATCGTGCCCAGTTGGTTACCGGCACCTAATCCAGCTGCCACAAACCTCCTCCTCGACCCCGGTCTAGCATTTGGTACAGGCACACATCCAACCACCGCCATGTGCTTAGGTTGGTTGGATAACAACCCACCAGTCAGCAAATCCGTAATTGATTATGGTTGCGGCTCGGGTATTTTAGCGATTGCAGCGGCTAAACTGGGTGCCAGTAGCGTCTTCGCTACCGACATTGATCCTCAAGCTATTACCGCAACGCTAGACAATGCCCAGCGTAATCAAGTCAATCTGCAAGCGGGCCTGGTTAAGGAAATAAGGCTACCAACATCAGAGCTGATTCTAGCTAATATTTTGGCGGGGCCATTAGCCGAACTCGCGCCAATTTTAAGCCAGCATCTGCAAATTGATGGTCAATTGGTACTTTCCGGTTTACTGGTCAGCCAGGCAGAAACATTAATAGCTTGCTATCAAGACGTGGGTATTCACATGCAATTAGTCAATCAACATGAGGACTGGGCGCTATTAGTCGGTGTTAAAACCGCCAAGAACCCTTAGTTTGTATGACCTGGCAACTCGGACCCTACCAACTCCCCAATCAGCTCGTTTTAGCTCCAATGGCGGGTCTCAGCGATAGCGCTTTGCGACAAATTTGCTATCAACAAGGGGCAGGGTATACGATTGGGGAAATGCTCAGCGCCCAAACCCATCTTTGGGAAAGTCGTAAATCGGCCACGCGCCAAGTCAATCTCGCTGATCCAGAACCCCGAGCCATTCAATTACTCGGTATCGACCCAATAACCCTAGCTGATGCCGCGCAACGCCAAGTGGAACAAGGTGCCCAAGTTATTGATCTCAACCTTGGGTGCCCGGCCAAAAAAGTCTGTCAACAAGCGGCGGGGTCTGCTTTGCTGGCCTATCCTGAACAAGTCACCAAAATTTTTCAGGCCGTAGTTGCTGCGGTCTCTGTGCCAGTGACGGTTAAGATTCGAACCGGCATTGATGCGGAACATAAAAATGCCCTAACCATTGCTCAGATTGCCCAAGATAGCGGGCTAGCCGCTGTTACGGTGCATGGTCGAACCCGAGCGGATAAATTTAATGGCCATGCCGAATACGACACCATTGCTCTCATAAAACAGCAACTATCTATTCCAGTCATAGCTAATGGTGATATTTGTTCTGCCGAACAAGCGCAATTTGTATTAAACTATACGAATGCTGATGCGATAATGCTAGGCCGAGGTGTGCTGGGTCGGCCTTGGTTATTCAAACAAATCCAGAACTGGATTACCCGAAAAGTCCACTTAGCAGACCCAAGTTGGCCAATCAAGCAACAGATAATAGCGGAACACCTTCAAGCTATTTATCAACTCTATGGTGATGAGCAGGGTGTTCGAATGGCCCGGAAACACCTGGGTTGGTATGCTCAGTATTTGCCTGCTGGCGATCGCCTACGTCAAAGCTTTAATCGCTTGACGAAGACAACAGAACAACAAGCCTGCATCCTCGATTATTTTGATGCGTTAGACACTAGACTAGAATTAGAACCATGCTAAAACCCTTACCTCTTGAAAATCATTTAATTGATAGTCTCGACTACTACTTTAATACCCTTGAAGGCGAAAAAGTCAGTAATCTTCATGCCATGGTCATTCAACAAGTTGAAAAACCACTGATTGAATATGTCCTTGCCCAAACCGCTGGCAATCAATCACAAACCGCTGCAATGCTTGGCATTAACCGCAATACCCTGCGCAAAAAGATGCAACACTACAATCTTATGCCTTCTAATGACTAATCCCTTTACCGTTATATACCTCTATTTTTATTTCTGGAGATGTTTATGAAACCCGTTCGTCGCGCCCTAATTAGCGTATCCGACAAAACCGGCATTATTGAATTTGCCCAAACCCTAAGCCAAATGGGGGTTGAAATTTTATCAACCGGCGGCACCTACAAGGCACTGCAACAAGCAGGCCTGGTGGTGACCGAAGTATCCGAATACACCGGTTTTCCAGAAATGATGGATGGTCGCGTTAAAACTCTACACCCCAAAGTTCATGGTGGTTTATTAGGTCGCCGCGGCACCGATGATGCGATTATGGCTGAACACGGTATTAAGCCGATTGATATGGTGGTGGTGAACCTGTATCCATTTGAAGCCACGGTAGCGAAAACCGATTGTTCGTTAGAAGAGGCGATCGAAAATATCGACATCGGTGGCCCTACCATGTTGCGCTCGGCCGCCAAAAACCACCAAGATGTCGCAGTCGTCACCGATCCTAACGATTACGCGCGCATTTTAGGCGAAATGCAGGCGAACAATGGCCAACTTTCGCACGCCACCCGTTTCGATCTCGCGATTAAAACCTTTGAACAAACCGCCCGCTATGACGGCGCGATCGCCAACTATTTTGGCACCATGTTCACTGAGGACAACACCGATCGTTTCCCTCGCACCTTTAATAACCAGTTTGTGAAAAAACAAACCATGCGTTATGGTGAAAATCCGCATCAAAACGCTGCGTTTTATGTTGAGCGTAATGCATCCGAAGCCTCGGTTTCGACCGCAACCCAGCTGCAAGGCAAAGAATTATCCTTTAACAATATCGCCGATACCGATGCCGCATTGGAATTGGTTAAAACCTTTGATGACATCGCCTGCGTAATTGTTAAACACGCCAACCCCTGTGGTGTTGCGGTAGGCAGTAACCTATTTGAGGCCTATGACCGTGCCTACAAAACCGACTCAACTTCTGCGTTCGGCGGCATTATTGCCTTTAACCGCGAGTTAGACGCGCAAACTGCGCAAGCGATTGTTGATCGCCAATTTGTCGAAGTGATTATTGCACCAAGCGTCAGCAAAGAAGCACAAACCATCGTTGAGGCGAAGAAGAACGTGCGCTTACTGGCCTGTGGTGAATTAAATGGTCAACAAGCCGCTTATGACTACAAACGCGTGACCGGCGGGCTATTAGTCCAGGATCGTGACTTGGGCATGATCACCGAAGCTGATTTAAAGGTCGTGACTAAAATTGCCCCAACGGCAGAACAAATGCAAGACTTGTTATTTGCCTGGAAAGTGGCCAAATACGTGAAATCGAATGCGATTGTCTATGTTAAAGACGGCATGACCATTGGGGTCGGCGCCGGACAAATGAGCCGCGTGTATAGCGCCAAAATCGCCGGCATTAAAGCGGCGGATGAAGGCTTAGAAGTGGCTGGCTCGGTGATGGCATCTGATGCCTTCTTCCCCTTCCGTGATGGTATCGATGCCGCAGCCGCAGCTGGCATTAAAGCGGTCATCCATCCGGGTGGTTCCATGCGTGATGAAGAAGTCATTGCAGCCGCCAACGAACATGGCATTGCGATGGTGTTTACCGGTATGCGCCACTTCAAACACTAACAAGGAAATTTAGCATGAACGTTTTAATTATTGGTAATGGTGGGCGTGAACACGCCCTAGCGTGGAAAACCGCACAAGCACCTGATACCCGAGTATTTGTAGCACCTGGCAACGCCGGTACAGCATTAGAACCTAACTTAACGAACGTGAATATTAGTGCGACCGATATACCAGGCCTGGTGCAGTTTGCCCAAGAAAACGCGATTGACTTAGCGATTGTTGGCCCAGAAGCACCGCTGGTATTAGGCGTGGTTGATGCGTTCACCGCAGCCGGCTTAAAATGCTTTGGACCAACCCAAGGCGCTGCCCAGCTTGAAGGCTCGAAAGCCTTTAGTAAGGATTTTTTAGCGAAGCATAAAATTCCAACCGCAGACTATCAGGTATTTACCGAGATAGCACCGGCACTGGCTTACATTGCTGAAAAAGGCACGCCGATTGTGATCAAGGCCGATGGTTTGGCTGCGGGCAAAGGCGTCATCATTGCACAAAGTTCGGCTGAGGCCGAAGCGGCTGTCAAAGATATGTTAGCCGGTAATAAATTTGGCGCCGCAGGCTCACGCGTCGTTGTCGAAGAGTTTTTAACCGGTGAAGAAGCCAGTTTTATTGTCATGGCCGATGGTATCAACGCGGTTGCCATGGCCACATCGCAAGACCACAAAGCGCGTGACAATGGCGACCAAGGCCCAAATACCGGTGGTATGGGCGCCTACAGCCCCGCACCCGTTGTAACCCGCGATATTCATGACCGCGTGATGGCCGAGGTTATTTACCCCACCATTCGCGGCATGGCGGCAGATGGTTTGCCCTACACCGGCTTTTTATACGCAGGCCTGATGATTGATGCGGCTGGCAATCCCAAAGTGTTGGAATTTAATTGCCGTTTTGGTGACCCAGAAACTCAGCCGATTATGATGCGCTTACAATCAAATTTAGCCGATCTGTGCTTGGCCGCACTAGAACAAAAACTCGATAGCGTTAAAGTGGAATGGGACTCAAGACCGGCATTAGGTGTGGTTATTGCGGCTGGCGGCTATCCCGATCAGTATGCCTCTGGTCATGTGATTAGTGGCTTAGAAGCCGCCGCACAAATACCGGATGCTAAGGTGTTTCATGCTGGCACGCAGTTAAATGCCAATAATGAAGTCACCACCAACGGTGGACGCGTTCTGTGCGCAACCAGCTTGGGTGAAAATGTCGCCGACGCGCAGGCGAATGCTTACGCTGTTGCTGAAAAAATTTCTTGGCAAGACCATTTTTACCGCACTGATATTGGCTACCGTGCCATTGCACGCGAACAACAAGCCGATTAACGAGGCACAATGATCGGCCAGGCTCCTGGTCGATCAATAATGTCAACTGGGGTTTGATAGACGGCTTCAATCGTTTGCTGGGTTAAAACCTGATGAACCTGCCCCTGTTGATAAGTTTTGCCCTCCGACAATAGCAAGGCACGATCCGCATACTGCGAGGCGAGATTTAGGTCATGCAACACCGCAATCACACTCATTCCGTAATCACGAGCCATTCGGCGCAACACCTGAAACACCTGCTGTTGATGGGCTAAATCAAGACTAGAGGTACATTCATCAAGCAATAATAACGGCGGTAAGCCACCAGACTGCTTGGCCTGTTGCGCCACGTGCAAAATCTGCGCTACCACCCGCGCCAACTGAACGCGTTGCTGCTCGCCGCCAGACAAGGTGAGATAGTTGCGATGAGCAAGATGGCTGACATCAAACAACGCCAACGCTTCCGCTACCCGTTGCTGGCTTTCGGCTTTATTGGCATGAAGCACAGCCATACTGACCACCTCCTCAACCAAAAACGGAAAGTCCAAATGCACAGCCTGAGGCATCACCGCACGCAACTGCGCCAACTCTCTGGGTGAATAACTTGACAGTGGACGACCATGAAATTCAACCGCCGATTTATAAGCCTCGAACTCACCGGCTAGCACCTTCAGCAAACTCGATTTACCCGCACCATTTGGCCCAAGAATGACAAACAGCTCGCCTGCTTTTATTTCAACCGTGATCTCGCATAATACGGCTGTGCCATCTAGGGTAAGGTTAAAATTTTCTACTGAAATCACCACTTACCCCTAAAAGCCGACACGATTACGGCGTTGTAATAACAAGGCCAAGAAGAACGGTCCACCAATCGCCGCCATCACCAGCCCGATGGGCAATTCAGCAGGTGCAACAAGAATCCGCGCAATCGAGTCGGATAAAATCACTAAAATCGCCCCCATTAACGCGCTGCCAGGCAAGACCCAACGATGATCTGGGCCCAGTAGCATACGGACTAAATGCGGTGCCACCAAACCGACAAATGCAATCACTCCGCTGACGGCCACCGCGGCACCCACACTCAGTGCGGTTAATACGATAATCGCTCGTTTAGCCAACTTAATATTAAAACCAATATGCTCACTGACCCGCTCACCCATTAAAAATGCATTTAAAGTTAAGGCAAAAAAAGGTAACAAGACTAGGGCTAACAAAATCGGAATACCGGATACCAATACATCCGTCCAGGTTGCGCTTGCTAACGAACCCATGGTCCAAAATGTCAGGCTGCGCAAGGCTTCATCGGTTGAATAATAGGTTAACACCCCCGTCGCCGCACCAGCAATCGCATTAATCGCAATCCCCGCCAACAGCATCAGCGCGACATCGGTACGACCATCTTTGGTCGCAATTTGATAAATCAACCAGGTCACCGCTAAGCCGCCCAAAAACGCGGCAATCGGCACCGCATAATAACCGGTCATCGCCGTCCAGCCAGCTAGGTAGGTGGAACCCAATACGATCACCGACACCGCCGCCAAAGCAGCGCCGGTGGATACCCCAACCAGGCCTGGATCAGCCAAAGGATTACGAAATAATCCCTGCATCGCTGCCCCAGCTACCGCCAAGCCCGCGCCAACCAGCACACCTAATATCACGCGAGGCAAGCGTATCTCTTGCACCACCCAATTCCACTGCGCATTATCCGATAAACCAAATAAAGCCAGCAACACATCCAACCAACCAATTTGTATCGCACCAATCGTCATCGACAATACCGCTATCAGCAGCATCACCACCAACAAAACCGACAGGCCGCAAGGCGCACACTTAAATACTCTCACTGATTGATTCCTGTTTCAATTTACTTTCTGCGCCATCATTTGACTCAATATTATCCCAAAACACAAGGTTTCATATTATTAGTCTTATTATTAAAACAGCAAAACCCCACCAGGCCTGCTAGTAGCCGGATGGGGTAAAATTGCATTAAACTTTATTAAGCCGTATTAAGCTTTATTAAGCCGTTTTTTTCTTTTCGGCAAACTGCGCGCGAAGCTGTTGCGCGGCCTTGACCATATTCGCCAATGCCGGTTCGGTTTCTGCCCAGCCACGGGTTTTAAGGCCGCAATCCGGGTTCACCCACAAGCGCTCCGCTGGAATCAGCTTGGCCGCTTTTTCAATCAAACGCACCATCTGCTCCACGGTCGGAATATTTGGCGAGTGAATGTCGTAAACACCCGGGCCAATTTCGTTCGGGTATTCAAAATCGACGAAGGCATCGAGTAATTTCATATTCGACTTGGAGGTTTCAATCGTAATCACATCCGCATCCATTGCCGCCACCGCGTCAATAATGTCATTGAACTCGGAATAACACATGTGGGTATGAATCTGGGTGTCGTTTTGCACGCCCGATGTGGTCATGCGGAAACTGTTCACCGCCCAACGTAAATAGTCTGCCCAGTCGGATTTTTTAATTGGTAGCCCTTCGCGCAACGCTGCTTCATCAATCTGAATCATGTGGATTCCAGCTTTTTCCAAATCCAGCACCTCGTCACGCAGGGTCAAGGCAATTTGATTGCAAGTGGTTTCGCGCGGTTGGTCGTTGCGCACAAACGACCATTGCAACATGGTCACCGCACCGGTCAACATGCCTTTCATTGTTTTGTCGGTTTGGCTTTGCGCGTATTGCGACCAGCTCACGGTCATCGGTTTGGGGCGCGAGACGTCACCAAAAATAATCGGCGGTTTGACGCAACGCGAACCATAAGACTGCACCCAACCAAACTGGGTAAAGGCATAACCATCCAACTGTTCGCCAAAATACTCCACCATGTCATTGCGTTCCGGCTCGCCATGGACCAACACATCAATCCCCATGCGTTCCTGACGTTCACACACATCACGGATTTCGGCTTGCATCGCTTCGATATATTGCGCCTCAGTCAGCTCGCCGTTTTTAAATTGTCGGCGTGCTTGGCGGATTTCCTGGGTTTGCGGGAAAGAACCTATCGTGGTGGTTGGGAATAAGGGTAAATTAAATTTGCCCTTTTGCAGTTTTTCGCGCTCGCTATAAGGCAAGGGGCGATCCAACGCAATCTGATCCAACTGCGCCAACCGTGCTTGCACCTGTGCATTGTGAATCAGCTTAGACGTTTGCTTGGCGGCAATCGCTTGTGCATTCGCTTGCAACGCCTGTTGATCCGCCTGACCGTTTAACCCATCCGCCAACAACTTCACTTCCGCCAATTTCTGTTTGGCAAACGCCAGATAGGTTTTCAGCTCAGGATTCAGCTTTTCTTCGACCTCCAAATTCACCGGCACATGCAATAACGAACAACTTGGTGCAATCCAAAGATGGTCACCAAATTTGGTTTTCGCCGCTTTTAGCGACGCAATCGCCGCATTCACATCGGTTTTCCAAATATTACGCCCATCAACCAAGCCGAGCGACAACACTTTTTCTGCTGGATACTGCTCAACCAGGTCTTTTAACTGCTTTTCGCCACGCAAACCATCGTAATGCAGGCCTGCTACTGGCAAGTTACAGGCAAGGTTAAGGTTGTCACCCAGGGTTTCAAAATAAGTCGCTAATAATAATTTAACCGGTATTTGCGCAAGTTCCGCATAGGCTTGATTAAACGCATTATGCCACTCAGTGCTTAACTCCAAGCCTAAAATCGGCTCGTCGATTTGCACCCAGTTAATCCCTAAATCTGCCAGCTTTTGCAGCACTTGTTGATACACCGCCAACAAACTCGGCAAGCGACTGAGTTTTGGAATCGCATTCGATACGTTTTCTGCCAGATACAGATAGGTCACCGGCCCCACTAACACCGGCTTAAAGTCGATATTAGTACCATCGCTTTTCAACGCCAAGGATTCCGCCACTTCGTCAAATAAGCGTGTGTCGGTGATTTTAAACTCGGTGTCGTCATAGAGTTCCGGCACGATATAGTGATAGTTGGTGTCGAACCACTTTTTCATCGCCCCGGCGTATCCGGCTTTTGATTTATCTGGCGCATGATCATGCCCATCTAAGCAAGGCTGGTCGTCAGACGGCGCACGTCCGCGCGCCATCCGAAACGCCACCTCGACATCGAAGCGGTCCTGACGAAACCGTTTCGGGATCACACCCAATAAGGTGCTCATATTCAGCACTTGATCGTAATAAGCAAAGTCATTCACCGGAATCAACTCAATACCAGCGTCAATCTGGGTTTGAACGTTTTGGTAGCGAAGTCCCCGCGCCTGCTTTTCTAAATCGGCTAATGTCTTTTCGCCCTTCCAATAGGCCTCAAGCGTAAATTTCAATTCGCGTTTGTCACCAATGCGTGGATACCCGAGGTTATGCGTTTTAATCGTCATGTGTCTGTTCCTTGTGTTATTTAAACCAACGAAAATAGAGTCGTTGATTATGGTAAGATGCTACCAACATGAAAACAAACGAATAAAATTCAAACTAACTTGAATAAAATTAATAGATATAAAATTCCATTATTTTGGATTTAAATTTACAAATCAACCATCGCTAAAGCTTAGATCCAACATTATGGATTTAAATAGATTTATCGTATAGAATCAATCTAAATTCCACTAAACTAGAGTTTTAAATGAAAGGCAAACAAATCGTTATTGCAGACAAACCGAATCATATCCAAGCAGGCCTGGTAGAACTGGGACAGATGGTGCGTCATTGTCGAACAAAAAATCGTTTAAAAATAAAAGATGCGGCGGATCTACTCGGGATGTCGGTCACGACCTTAATTCGAATTGAAAAAGGTGATCAAGGTGTAAGTAGTGGCAATCTATTTAAAGCGCTACAAGGCTTCGGCATTCGTTTAGATATTCATGAAAGCGAGTCAACATCATGAACCCATCATCAGAACCCAAATATAAGCCACAACTCCAGCTTTATTACCAACAGACCCATGTCGGCACACTCACCGCTGAACAAAACAGCGTAGGTTTTACTTTCAACTATACCGAACACTGGTCTAAAACGGGGTTTGCACTTTCAACAGCGCTCCCCCTTGACCAACCACTTAAAGAGCGAAGCGTTACAACCTTTTTTCAAAACTTGCTCCCCGAAGGGCAAAACCTAGATAACATCGCGTTGGCACTTCGAGTTTCAAAAAACAATCGCTTTCAATTATTACATGCGATAGGTGAAGATGCCGCTGGCGCGTTTGTTTTAACGACTCAGCTTGATAACACTCCCAAAACAAAAGATCGCCCTTTAACGCATACCGAACTATCAGCACGGCTCGCACTGCGCGAAAGACGAGATTTTGCGATATGGGATCAAAAAGTGCGGGTGTCCGTCGCCGGTTTTCAAGACAAAATTGGCATTAAGGTTAAAGATCAACAATGGTTTTTACCGGAAGGACAAAACAACCATACGAGCCATATTCTTAAACCACCGCCCGTTAATGCCCAGTTTGAATCGATGGTGGTGAATGAAGCTTTTTGTATGCAACTGTCAGAACGCATTGGTTTGCCGACAGCGGGGTGTCAACTGATAGAAGTACCTGAACCTGTGTTAGTAATTGAACGTTTTGACCGCACGTTCCAAACCAACGGCAGTTACGGCAAACGCCATGTGATTGATGGCTGCCAACTACTCGACTTGCCGCCCCACTATAAAATGGAACGGCCTTATGGCAGCTCGCCCGATGTAGCGATGATTCGTGAAGGGGCATCCATTGTTAAACTGGCTCAGGCCATTCGCCAATATTCCGCCGCACCGATACTGGATATGAAAACCCTCATGGAATGGATCGCATTTCAATTGTGTATTGGCAATGTCGATGCTCATGCCAAAAACCTCAGTTTTTTTGTGCAAGCGGATGGCCGCATTCGCATCGCCCCGTTTTACGACCAGGTATGTATTTTGGAGCTTGAGGGTTTAGAAGAGCGCTTAAGTCAGGGGATAACAGCCAGCATAGACACCAAATTAGCTATGGCGATCGGTGATGAATTTACTATTAGCCAAGTATCGGCCTACGATTTGGCATTGATGGCTCAAGAAGCGGCATTTCCCATCAAAGCCATGAAAACCGTGTTTGATCGCGTCACGCAAGGCGTAATACAACAACTAGAAAATGTTCAAGTCGTTGATTATTATCAACGACTGACTAACCAAAAACACATCATCCAACATGCAACGCTTAAACTGCAAAAGCACTTGGCACAATTAGAACAAGCCTATCAGGACTTATAAAATCGTTTACAAAAAGACAACCCATCCAACAACACTAGCGTTGGGATGTATCATAAAAACACAAGGCTAACAAAGAAAAACCATGCTCGAAATCAAACACCTTAAAACGCTCGATACATTGGCGAAGCACGGTAATTTGGTCAAAACCGCTGATGCCTTGTTTATGACCCAATCGGCGCTGTCGCATCAGATTAAACAGCTTGAAGATTCTCTTGAACTCAAACTATTTGAGCGCAAAAGCCAGCCACTGCAATTCACGCCAGCGGGCAAACTCTTGTTGCAACTGGCACAACAGGTTTTGCCGCAACTTCAGCAGACCGAAAACCAGCTAAAAGGCTTAGCCATCGGCGAACAAGGTCGGCTTAAAATTGGCGTCGAATGTCATACCTGTTTTGAATGGTTACTGCCACTGTTGCGCCCGTATCAAGCGCAATGGCCAAATGTCGATGTCGATATTGCCGGACGCTTGAGCAACCTTGCGCTGCCCAGCCTGCTGAAACATGAATTAGACTTGGTGATTACTTCCGACCCGTTTGAGCATGAAGCTCTACGTTTTGACCCCCTATTTAGCTATGAAATTCAACTGGTACTGCCAGCGAATCATCGACTAAACACTGCGTCCAATAACCAGGCCTGGTTACAGCCACAAGACCTCACTAATGAAACCTTGATTTGTTATCCGGTATCAGAAGACAAACTGGATATTTTTCGCCAGTTTCTAACCCCGCACAATCTACGCCCAAAAGCCACGGAATACACTGATATGACGCTGATGATGTTGCATCGCGTCGAAAGCGGACGCGGTGTCTGCGCCCTACCGAAATGGTTACTCGACACCCAAGACGACTTTAAACATCTGCCGCGCAAACGCCTCGGCCAACACGGCCTCTGGTCAACACTTTACGCGGCCACGCATACTGCCACCAATGCCCAACAAACGCCCTATATCCAAGACTTTATCGACCGCATTAAACAAACCATGCGGCAATAAGCCAAGCACCAGGCCTGGTGATTACAGAAAGGATCAAACTGAGCAAAGCAGAAAGGCTTTTGCAGGCACTCACGTCGTGCCATTAAGCGATTAAACAGAAAGTTTATAGTCAGAAATCAACGACTCTAGCGGAATATTCAAACCCTGATGAAGTTTGCGAATCATGTTCAGCGATAAACGACGTTTACGATTAAGCACTTCGCTCACGCGACTGCGCTGTCCCAACATGGGCGTTAAATCCGCATCGGAAAGTCCTTGCTGTTCCATCCGAAACTTAATCGCTTCAATCGGATCCGGCGCTTCAATGGCATGCATTTTAGATTCATACGCATCCACCAAGGTAATCAAAACTTCTAGCTCATCGCCTGCATCCGTACCCAGCTCAGCATCAAACAGCGAATCAATACGCACTAACGCAGCATTATATTCATCAGCTGTTCTAATCGGTTTAATGTTCATAAGTTTATCCCCTGCTAAATGGTTGCGACATCAATCTTATCGTACTGCTTATGAGTGCCTACAAATCTCACATAGCAAACAGAAAATGAATAGTTTATGGCGACGACTAGGCGATATTTATTACCGTGAATATTAAAAACAACGCGGTTATTGCCGACAAAACTCGCATTTCGAAACTGATCCTTAATATCTTGCGGCGTCTGCCAATCAGCATGCTTAGCCTCGTCATACCAAGCTTTTAACGCTTGCTCGGCATCAGAAAAGGCAGGCGTTTCCCAGAAGTCTCTAAGCATGGCTCTAGAAATTATTCTCACTAATTATCCACCTAAGCCTTTGCGACTTTCCCATTATGGGAAAAGTGCGTCCTTTTGTCAACTAAACCCTTCACGCTTATTTTGGGATTTCATAACGCAGTTCCACCAGGCCTGGTGATAGCAGCTATTAAAGAAACAAAGAGTCAAACAAGACTAAGATAGGTAATTCTTAACCGAATACCATTAAATTAAGTAATTTGTGGCAAAACCGAGCGAACCAACTTCCATGGCGAGGCCAAAGGCCGTGGCAATCTCTTGCAGACGGCGCGCCTCGATATGACCGTTTTCTTTTTTGGCCGCTGTTCATCATTAAACATCAAACGCGGTTTCCTTCATCGCCTGCTCTGCTCGGCTAATTCCCAAACGCTGCGTAACTGTTTTCCATGCCTTAACCGCATTTAACACCTCATCATAAATTTGAGTCGCTTGGACGTCAGAAAGCCGAAAAAAATCTTTCACTTCAAAAGCCAATTGGTAGTCTAAGGCGTTGTCTGTGTCGGTAATGTTCAGATGAAGACCCTGCTTGCCAACAATTGGGTTTAAGTCATAAGCTGGTGATAACTTCCATCCGTTTTTGGTCAGTAAAAAACCGATGTTTCTCAGGTGATCATCTGTATTAGACACCGCAATATTAAAGACAATTCGACGCCAAAGCTGGGCTAAATCAGTTTCAGTTTGTGCGCCTTGTGCGGATAAGAATTCAGCCATCTCCAAATAGCTGGCTCCCTGCGACTGCTCACCATCATAGTATTGAAGCTGAGTCATCGCCGAAGAAAAGTGCAGCCGCTGCTCACCCTGCCGGTCAAAACGTTTGATTAAATCGACTAACCCTTACGTGCTTCAATAACAGCACGGCGTTGCATCAAAATCCGCCCCCAGCGGTCAGGAGATGAATCCAAAAATGCGCGAAAGTTTCTATCGGCCTGGTCATTGTAAAGTTCGCCTACGTGCAACGTCAGCATAGGGTCAATTTGTAGGCGATAAGATGATGTTAGAAATGCCTTATCGTATGCAAAGCTAAACACGCCACCTCGGCTTGAGTCACTGTAAGTGAGATGCCCAAGTAACACGGGGGATTTAATGGGATACCAATCGGCATAGACTTGAACAATTTCACGGCTCATTTCGAACCACCCAACAATTTGATGTTTTGCAGTTTGATACCCACTTCATCGTGAGCGGCCATCTCCGCAAAATTGTTTTCCATTCCCAACACCGCCATAACCTTCAAGTAAGTGCCGATAGCAACCCCCGGACCACCCGCAAAAACCTTGTTAAGGGTTTTAGGATCAAAACCGGTTCGCTCACACAACAACTTTTTCGTAAAACCACGACGCTTCATAGCTAGCAACAAGTCTTCACCAAAAAAAGCGAGGATTTTTCGTTGCTTTGGAAACAGTATATTATGCAAATCACGCTTAGCCACACCCCCCCAATTGGACTATGTTCCCATAAATATCAACATTATAGGAATAATATCCCGCCACTTACTATCATGATTTAGGCATCTGCTGAACTCTCTATTCAGTCACGATATGTTTAAAAACGCCGTATTCCCAATAACCATTACCGAGTTTTGAAGACTTTTGCCAACCGCGCTGTTTAAGCTAACCACTCTAAAACAGTTGACCCCCATTTCTAAAATTTTCATGTGTTGCGTTTATCAATCAACCAACCCACTGCGATACAGCCCTGACTTGCTAATGTCCACCCACTTTTGAAAAGACCTGTAGCACCACCACACCACTAATAATGAGTGCGATACCTAAAACCGCCGCTAAATCCAAAGACTGCTTAAATACAACCCAACCAATCAGCGTTATCAGAGCAATCCCGGCGCCCGCCCAAATGGCATAAGCCACACCTACGGGAATCTGTCTGAGTGTGAGCGACAACAAGTAAAACGCCAAACCATAACCAATGACCACAACCATCGAAGGCCAAAATTTAGTAAATCCATCGCTCATTTTTAAGGCACTCGTACCAATAACCTCTGACACAATCGCCAAACTTAATAGCAACCAAACATTCAACGAGCACCCCCTACCTATTAATTCTTATTTTTTTGTTTTTAGTAGCCCAGTTTTTGGCTACCCTAGTTTATGATTGATTATTTACAGTTCAAAGGATTTCATGAACACGCGCAAATTATCAATTTTAGGAATCCTCCTGATGAAGATAGTCCTTCTCTCTGGCTGTGCACAAATCCCTACTCAAAAAACAATGATTACTGATCGCCAAGTCGAATTTATTCACCAAGACCGTCAAGGCGATGTCACCATTGTATTTGAAAATGGGCTAACATCTAAATTAACCACCTGGCAAGGTGTACTGCCGCTATTACCCGATGATGTTAATTACCTCGTCTATAATCGCGCTGATTATGGACGCTCGGAACCCAGTGACCAGCCTAGAACCGGCAAGTTTATTGTGGCAGAACTGCGCGAACTGTTAGCACAACAACAAATCGAACCACCCTACCTGCTTGTAGGCCACTCTCTGGGCGGACTATATGCACAATATTTTGCCCGCAGCTACGCCGACGAGTTAGCTGGCTTGCTGTTGGTTGATTCCGTTCACCCAACCCAAATGGAAAACCGCGGTGCTTATGAAAATTGGAATTTCTTTAGTCGCTTAGGTTTTAATATTTTTACCTCAAGCACAGAAAAAGCGGAGCTCTTTGGCTTAACAACCACTGGACAAGCTGTACTTGCGAAGCCTAACCCTAAGCAGTTGCCCATAATAATTTTGGTGGCCGGGCAGGATTATAGCCGCGATCAAGCCGCCAGAAATCACGTTATCTCAAAGCGAAAGGACCTTGCTAAGATTTATCCGCAAGCCGACTGGCACCAAGTGGATTCAGGCCATACCATGCAGCGACAACGTCCTGATATTGTCGCTGATGCGATCATTGAACTGATAGAAAAGCATCGAAAAAATGCTTTTGAAAATAATTTATAACACCAAATAACACACATCCCTAGATTCTTTTAAGCACAAGGATCTGCTAGTATTTACTAAAATATGTTTGGAGTAAATACTGATGAAATGGCTTGGTTGGATAGTTAAAATCACTCTGGGTTTAACACTCGTGTTAGTAATTGGCGCCACCCTCTTTTTGCTCACATTTGATGCTAACAAATATCGTGATCAAATGAGCCAGCTCGTCAATCAACACACCGGCCGTGAACTCAGTTTGGATGACATAAGCTTAACGCTTTATCCGACTATTGGCTTAGCCATTACTGACGTAAAGCTAAGCAATGCCGCCGGCTTTGATGAACCCTATATGCTCTCTATTGCGCAGATGCGCGTTGGTGTAGCACTCATGCCTTTATTACGCAAGGAACTTGCTGTCGACACCCTAGAGCTCAATGGCCTATCGGTCTATTTAGCTCGTAATGCGGAAGGTACTACCAACTGGCAAGACCTCCTCCCCGAAACAGCAACCAGCCAAGCAGACGAGCAAACGGAACCGGTCACAGCAACCACGCCGACTGATACGGACACCATAACAGCGCAATTGCAAAACTTAGCTATTGAGGGCATTCGGATTCAAAACGCCGCCTTTATTTGGGATGACCAGGCCACTAATCAACGCATTGAAATGGATAACCTTAACGTTACAACCAACGTCATTCGTCTTAATCAATTTTTTAATCTAAAACTGGCGGGTAATTTAGCTGTTCAGGATCCGCAACTGAATCTGACATGGCAGTTCAGCATTGATACTCGTGTTAATGAGCAACTTGAACTCAGCGTAAAAGATCTCTCACTTGCGCTCGATCTGAGCAGTCTCGAGTTGCCTATCCAATCATCAACCCTGCGCCTAAATTTACCAACCATTGATCTCAATCTTGAACAACAGCTGTTTAGTTTGGCAGACTTAACCCTAGACATAAGCGCACAATTACAGCAAAATCAAACGATTGCATCGCTAAGCGGTCAAGGCAAGGTGAGCCACGCCTCATTCAATCTTGCTGAACAACAGCTCAAGTTGCCCGAGTTTAATCTCACCTTAGCAGCTAAAGGTCCTGCCCAATCAAGTGATGAGCAACTGCTTAACAGCCTGGATCTTAATCTTAACTTGACCGAGCTGGATGCCAAACTCGATACGCTAGTCGTATCAATACCCAGCATCCTATTAAGCGGTGCCCTTGACACCCCGCTACTTCCGGTAGGAAAAACTAATTTCGACCTCAAAACGCAAGTCCAAGCGAATCTTGGCGAACAAACCCTGCAAATTGACCATTTACAATTGGCGGTTCTCGATCTCGTTTTGAAAACACAAGTCGACATTACCCAGCTACAAACAGCCCCCATCATTACCAGCCAAGTTGCGATTGACAGCTTTAATTTGCGCAAACTGCTCAATCAACTGCAGGTCGAACTGCCCGAGATGGCCAAGGCAAATACCCTAGAAACGCTGGCACTCAGTTTTAATAGCCGCGTCACACTGGGTGATAAGGCACCCAATATTGCCATCAACAACCTCAAACTAGCGCTGGATAGCAGCCAGCTTACAGGCCAAGGCGAACTGCAACCGGGTGATAAGCTATTAGCGCGTTGGAATCTGTCACTGAATCAATTGAACCTGAATGATTACATGCCTCCTAAGCCAGCAGATGTTAGCGAACCTGAACCTAAGCCAGAAGATCAAACGGAGTTTGTGTTGGAGCTACCTAATGAACTGTTGCGTAGTTTAGACTTAGATGGTCAATTACGCGTGGGTCAACTCACCTTTGATCAGTTAAACATAGCCAATATCCTGGTGGCAATCAAGGCGAAAGACGGTGTTTTAGATCTATCGGAGCTCCGTGCCGAGCTATTCAATACTCAAGCTCAGGCAAGTGCCCAGCTTGATGTGCGTGCTGATCAACCCAAAATGGCTATCAAACTGAACAGCCGCGATATCCCGATTGGTGAGGTCATCACCAGTTTCGTTGATTTTGATCGCTTATCAGGAACAGGCCTGGTGCAAGCGGATTTAACCACCACAGGTGATCGCATTAGCCAATGGCAAGAAAACTTAAATGGGTCGCTGACCCTCAATCTAAGGGATGGTGCCGTTAAGGGCTTTAACCTCGCCAAATCAGTTCGCGATGCACAAGCTTTATTCCAAGGCCAACGCGCCAATGCCGACGAAGGCCCATTACAAACCGACTTTAGCGCCATGGACCTGCAGGCAACCATCAAACAAGGCATCGTGATCACCGAACGTTTAACGGCGGAAGCTCCTTTTATGCGTATACGGGGTGAAGGAACGATTAATCTGCCAAAACAAGAATTGGACTATCTGGTACGGACCAGCATTGTGGCATCTGCGGTTGGACAAGATGGTGCTGATTTAAACAATCTAGCGGGCCTAACTATCCCGGTGAAACTGACCGGGCCACTGATTCGTCCGAGAGTGTCATTAGACTTAGCATCACTGCTGGAAAGCCGTGCTCGCCAAGAAGTGGAAGAGCGCTTACGCCAAGAGCAAGAACGGATTCAGCAGCAAATCGAAAAACAAGTGGAAGAACAAAAAGAGCGCATAGGCGAACAGATTCAACAACAGCTTGAAGAGCGTGGGGGCGAGATGCTCGAAAACCTGCGCCGCCGTTTACCTTTTTAACCACCAGACCTGGTGGTAAGGTTTTTGATGTAAAAAACCCCGCGTGTGCGGGGTTGGGTGCGTTATGACAGTTAACGCAGATAAACGTTAATTGCAGTTAGTGGAAGTTAAGCTCGCCGTCTTCCAGTTCAACGTGAATAGTTGAACCCGCAAGGAACTCGCCTTTTAGGATGCGTTGCGCTAGCGGGTTTTCTAAGCGTTGCTGAATCACCCGTTTAAGCGGACGCGCGCCATACACTGGATCGAACCCGGCTTCGCCCATCACATCCAGCGCCGGAATCGACACATCGAGTTTAATATCCAAATCCACCAAACGATCACGCAGACGCTGTAGCTGAATATCGGTAATCGCACGAATTTGCGCTTTACCAAGCGGATGGAACACCACAATGTCGTCAATACGGTTGACAAACTCAGGGCGAAAATGGCCACCGACCACATCCATTACCGCAGACTTCATGGCATCGTAATTCGCTTCGCCCGCCAGTTCTTGAATAATCTGCGAACCGAGGTTGGAGGTCATCACAATGACCGTGTTACGGAAATCTATCGTGCGACCTTGACCGTCGGTTAAACGCCCGTCGTCCAGCACTTGCAGCAGAATATTAAACACATCTGGGTGCGCTTTTTCAACCTCATCCAGCAGAATCACCGAGTAAGGCTTGCGGCGCACGGCTTCGGTTAGATAACCACCTTGCTCGTAACCGACATAACCGGGCGGCGCACCGATTAAACGTGCGACCGAGTGTTTTTCCATAAACTCCGACATATCCAACCGCACAATCGCATCTTGGCTATCGAACAAGAAATCCGCCAAGGATTTGGTCAGCTCGGTTTTCCCCACCCCTGTTGGGCCAAGGAATAGGAACGAACCATTCGGTTTGTTCGGGTCGGATAATCCGGCGCGCGAACGACGAATCGCATCCGACACCGCTTTCACCGCTTCGTCTTGACCAACCACTTTGGCGCTGAGGCTTTCTTCCATACGCAGAAGTTTTTCGCGCTCGCCTTCCATCATGCGCGACACCGGGATACCAGTCCAGCGCGACACGACTTCAGCAATTTCATCTTCGGTGACTTTATTACGCAACAGATGCATGTGGTCGTCGCCTTCCGCTTCCGACGCTTCAGCCGCTTTGATTTTGGCTTCTAAATCGGGAATCACGCCATATTGCAACTCTGACATCCTGGCTAAATTGCCTTCACGGCGTGCGGCTTCCATTTCGGTACGTGCTTTGTCGAGCGCTTCTTTGTATTGCTGTGCGCCCTGCAAAGCGGCCTTGTCTTTTTTCCAGACTTCTTCAAAATCGGAATATTGTTTTTCTAGTTCTTTGATTTGGTCTTTTAAGATTTCCAGTCTTTTTTTCGAGGCATCGTCTTTCTCTTTTTTCAGCGCCACCTGCTCCATTTTGAGCTGGATTAAACGGCGATCAAGCTTGTCCATTTCTTCCGGTTTAGAGTCAATCTCCATCCGAATACGCGAGGCGGCTTCATCGATCAAATCAATTGCTTTATCCGGCAGTTGGCGGTCAGTGATATAACGTTGCGACAAACGCGCCGCCGCCACAATTGCCGGATCGGTAATCGCCACGCCGTGATGCACTTCGTAACGTTCTTTTAAGCCGCGCAAAATCGCAATCGTATCTTCTTCAGTCGGTTCATCGACCAATACTTTTTGGAAACGGCGCTCCAACGCGGCGTCTTTTTCGATATTGTCACGGTATTCATTCAGCGTGGTCGCGCCGATGCAATGCAACTCACCGCGCGCCAGGGTCGGTTTCAGCATATTACCTGCGTCCATTGCGCCTTCGGCTTTACCCGCGCCGACCATGGTATGAATTTCATCAATAAACAAAATCACCTGGCCTTCGTTTTTCGACAGGTCTTTTAGCACCGCTTTGAGGCGTTCTTCAAACTCGCCGCGATATTTCGCACCGGCCAACAACGCGCCCAAGTCCAGCGACAACACCCGCTTGTTACGCAAACCTTCCGGCACTTCGCCATTGATAATACGCTGCGCTAAGCCTTCCACAATCGCGGTTTTACCGACACCCGGCTCACCGATTAATACCGGATTGTTTTTGGTGCGGCGTTGCAAAACCTGTATCGCACGGCGGATTTCGTCGTCTCGACCAATCACCGGATCGAGTTTGCCCGACTCGGCGCGCGAGGTTAAATCTATGGTGTATTTTTTCAACGCTTGACGCGTGGACTCAGCATTTTGGTCTTGCACGCTTTCCCCTCCTCGTACTTGTTGAATCGCCTGAGCGAGTCTGCTCTCAGTCGTCCCCGCTTGCTTTAATAAATCGGCCACCTGATCTTTGGATTCCAGAGCGGCTTGGAAAAACAGCTCGCTCGAAATATAGGCATCGCCATTTTTCTGCGCCTGTTTTTCCATTAAATTCAAAATCGCGCCGGTTTGACGCGAGATTTGCACATCGCCGCCTGCCCCACTCACTTGCGGCAGGGTTTTCAGTTTGGCCTGCACGGCTTGATTCAGCCCATTGACATCGACACCGGCTAGGCGCAATAAATGACCCTGGTCAGGCAATAAACTGGATAAAATATGTACAGGTTCAATAAATTGATTATCTTGGCTATTGGCCAGAGATTGCGCTTGCGCTAGAGCCGATTGAAACTGGCTAGTAAATTTATCCATCATCGTGTTATCCTCAAATTCCATTATGAGTTATATGGTATTTAACCTAGGCTATTTCAAGAGTTTATACACAAAATAATCCACAACTTAAAATGAATAACAACAGGGCAACCCATGACTGATACCTTGTTTTTTTACCTTTCCAAATTAGCTTGGGCTTTACTCAGCCCAGGCAATTTAATAATCATGTTATTTATCGTCGGCACATTACTGCTGCTGCTAAAACTACAACGTATTGCGAGATGGCTGCTCGTCACTAATACCCTCTTAGCAGGCCTGGTTCTTAGCTACCCAGTTGGTGATTGGATTATCCAACCGCTAGAGCAACGCTTTAGTCAACCCGCCCAACTACCGGCACAGATTGATGGCATTATTATTCTCGGCGGCGGCGAAGATTTAAAACGCTCGCTAAGTTGGAATGTTGCTGAACTGGGTTTAGGCGGCGATCGCTATATTGCCGCCAAAAAACTGGCTCATATCTACCCCTTTGCGCCGGTCATTTTTAGTGGCGGCAGTGGTTCTATCCAACTACAAAACACCGGTGCCGAAGGCCATATTGCACAACAGATTTTTAATGATCTTGGCCTGCTGCCCTCTCGGTTAATCCTGGAGTCCGAATCACGCAATACTTATGAAAACTTTCGTAATCTGCAACCCTTGTTAAAACCAGACGGCACCTATCTGCTGATTACCTCGGCTTTTCATATGCCGCGTTCGGTCGGTATCGCCCGCAAACAAGGGGTTAATGTCATTCCCTATCCGGTGGACTATCGCAGCAATAGTGCCGAACTACGTCAAATTGATTTTGATTTTTACGACCACTTAAAGGCTTTAGAACCGGGTTGGCGCGAATGGATTGGCTTAAGCGTTTATTTTTTCAGTGGCAAAACAGCCAGCTGGCTACCCAAACCCGATATCGCTCATAGCGAAACAGCCACCGAACCACAAAGGCCTCGGTCTAACCCATTTGAAGGGTTATAATGAGCCACAATCAAAGATCGCTAAAAGGACAGACAGATGAGTGATTGGACATCAGGTTATGTTGCAGATATTGGCTATACCTATGGCTATTACAAGGAGCTCAACCCGCTGCGCATGCGCTTAGCCTTGTTAAACGCTGGTATTGAACCGCCTAAAGTAACGACCGCCTGCGAATTAGGTTTTGGCCAGGGTTTGAGTGCCGCCATCCACGCCAGTGCCGCGGTGCCGCAATGGTGGGGCAATGACTTTCTGCCGTCTCAAGCACTCTTTGCCCAAAACCTAGTTAATACCAGTGGTGCTAACGCCCAATTTACCGATGAATCCTTTGCCGAGTTTTTAGCGCGCGATGACCTGCCTAAATTTGACTTTATCTGCCTACACGGTGTTTGGACCTGGGTTTCCGCTGAAAACCGCCAACTGATTATGGCTTTTATCAAGAAGAACCTGAAAGTCGGCGGTGTCGTCTATGTGAGCTACAACACCCAAGTTGGTTGGGCGCAAATTATGCCGTTACGTCGTCTGCTGGTACAACATACCCAGCGGATGGGCGCAGCTGGCGAAGGTAGTGCGCAACGAATTCGTCAAGCCTTACAATTTGCGGATCAAGTCATCAAAACCCATCCGTTGCACGCCACCGCGAACAGCCAAGTGGCACCGAAACTGCAAGAACTACTGGGTCAAGACCCTCACTATCTGGCGCATGAATACTTTAACCGTGATTGGCAGCCGATGGACTTCGCGGACATGGCCGAAGTCATGGCAGAGGCAAAATTAGATTACGCCAGCTCGGCCAGCTACCTTGATTTGATTGAGGCGATTAATTTGTCAGCCGAACAGCAACAACTGCTCAATCAAATTGATGATATCGCCTTAAAAGAAAATACCCGCGACTTCTGTGTGGATAAAAAATTCCGCAAAGATTACTGGATCAAGGGTGCGCAAAACCTAAATCCTGTTGAAGTGGTTAATGCTTTACGCGCCGAGCGCGTGGTAATGACCAAACCCCGTGGCGCTATTTCATTGGTCTTGGAAGGTGCACTGGGCATTGCTGATTTAGCGGCCGATATTTATAACCCGATTTTAGATTATCTTGCTGATTATCAGGTTCATACTCTGGGCGAGATTGAACAAGCCCTAGCGAGTCATGGCAAAATTGGTCTGCAAGAAATTGTTCAAGCGATGTTTATTTTCACCCATCGCGGAGAAATTCAATCCGCTCAAAGTGATGAGGCTATAGCGGCGGTGCAGGGACGTTGCGACAAATTCAATCAAGCATTGCTGACCAAAGCCCATGGCAGTGCCAGCATCTATTTTTTAGCCTGTCCGGTGACCGGTGGTGGCATTGAAGTGGCGCGTTTTAGTCAACTCTTTTTACAAGGCTATCAACAAGGACAAACCTCGGCAGAAGACCTGGCTAAGTATGTTTGGGCGATTTTAGAGCCCCTCGGTGAAGGGGTCATGAAATATGGCCGCACCCTGGAGTCCGCTGAAGATAATCTGGCGGAACTGACCCAACGCGCAACCCACTTCTTAGAGCGTGAATACCCGATGCTGAAAGCCCTAGGTGTTGGTTAATTAGGTATTGACTAATTAGTATTGGCTAAAACTTCAATCGTTAAATTGTGGTTGGTGTAAATACATAAATCGGCCGCAATCGTTAAAGCATTACGCACCAAATCCTCGGCACCGAGCTCGCTATGGCGAATTAGGGCTTGAGCCGCGGCATGAGCATAACTGCCGCCAGAACCTATCGCAATAAAGTCGTCTTGTGGTTCAATCACATCACCTGTCCCAGAAATCAGTAGCATGGTGTCGGCATCAGCAACGATCATCATCGCTTCTAACTTGCGCAAAGCACGATCAGTGCGCCAATCCTTGGCCATTTCTACCGCGGCGCGCATCAACTGTCCATTGTGGGTTTGCAAACGACCTTCGAAACGCTCAAACAAGGTAAACGCATCGGCGGTAGCACCGGCAAAACCGGCCAGCACTTGACCGTTATACAGACGACGCACTTTACGGGCATTGCCTTTCATCACAATGTGTCCTAGGGTGACTTGGCCATCACCACCAATAACCATTTGTCCATTGCGCTTGACGCATAAAATCGTGGTGCCGTAAATTGTTGCCGGATCATGTTGCATCTGTGTTGTCCTCTACTCGATGAGTGTTTCTTGTGTTCTGGTGTTCATCAGCTACTTGCGCCCCTTTGCGTGCCCGAGGGTGGGCTTGGTCATAAACCTGCGCTAAGTGTTGCATATCTAATTTGGTATAAATTTGGGTGGTGCTTAGCTGGGCGTGCCCCAATAACTCTTGCACCGCACGTAAATCACCACTGGATTCTAGCACATGGGTCGCACAGGCGTGGCGCAAACGATGCGGGCTAATGCGGCTGTCCAAACCCGCAGTCCGACCCCGTTGCGCGAGTCGCTTTTGCACACTGCGCACCGTTAAACCCTTACCCTGCTGACTAATGAATAGCGCATCATCTTCAAGCGCCCATTGTTGCCGAAGCGGCAACCAGGCCTGCAATGCCTGCACCGCTGTGCGTCCAACCATTGCCAAACGCTGTTTATTGCCCTTGCCTACAACACTGATATAACCCTCATCCAACAAGGCTAAACTGGCGGGATAACGCAAACTGACCAGTTCGGCAACGCGGATACCGGATGAATAGAGCAGCTCAAACATCGCTTGGTCGCGAACCGCCAAATCGGAATCCAACGGCTGGTCTAATAACTGCTGCATCTTGTCAACAGACACACTTTTGGGCAAGGGTTTATCTGCTTTAGGTGCCTGCACCCACTGCACCGGATTATCCTCGACCCAGCCTTGACGGAGCATAAATTGATAAAACCGCCGTAATGCCGATAGATGGCGACGAATGGTGCGAGAGTGCTTATCTTGCTCGCTCATGGACATAACATAATTTTCAAAATCTTGCAGGCTTTGTGCTTGCCAAAACAGCGCGCTGGCGGCTGTAGTGTGGGGTTGCGACAAACAACCTGGGTCTGCGGACCAGGCCTGGTAAGCAACAATGTCACGCTGATAATTAGCGACTGAATGCGCAGAATACTGCTGTGCCGCTAAATCCTCAACAAAAGCGGCTAAACACGCATCCATATTAGAATTCGCTGTTCACTAAATCAGCAGATGCTGGCATAGCGTCATTAAACAAAGCGTTAAATTGGGCACTCACCAACTCACCCAGAATTTTCAAAAAATAGGTGCCTAAATCCGGCTGAAAACGATTGCTATGACTGCCCAAGGCTAAGACACCCCAAACCGACTGCCAGCCAAGCGGCACACAGCACATCGACTCAATCGGCTCGGTGGTTTTAAACAACCCTTGCTTCCATTGCGCTTCAATAAAGCCACAAACAGGCTGACCTGGCACTAGACTCTCTTTTAAACTGGCAACCCAATCTTGGCGCACACCGAGCTGCTGCAGGCCTGCTAAACTGCTATTGGGTAGTTCCCAGCTAAATAAGGTGACTTGCTCAACGGCAAACGACCCCTGAAGTTGCTGATAAAGCGCGTCTAATGACGCTTGCTGATTGGGCGCTTGTAACAAACGCAAGGCTAAGTGATGTAGCTTTTGCATAATCACCCCATTGTCACCGGCGATACTCACCAAGGAATCGACCTGATCTTGCAACAATTGTTTTTGCTGACGTAACTGCCACACCTGACGTTCTAACAGCGATAACGCTTTACCCGATTCTGGATGCGGAATACTCAATTCATCTAACAGGCCGGGGAAGATATGAAAAAACTGTTGGTTTTTCGCCAAATACTCGGCAACCTCATCGGCTCTTAAGCCTTTTTTTTCACTCGTCATGCACGACCCCTTTCGTTTCGCTCAACCAACCCGCACCCAATTGGCCGGTAAACACCTGTGCTACCGGCCCTGTCATCCAAAGTGGCTCATCCAGCTGACCTGACCAACGGATCACTAAATCCCCACCGGGTAAAGATACAGTGACTTCTTCAGCCACTTGTCCCCAACGGCGCAATACCGCCATCGCCGCACAGGCACCGGTACCACATGCCTGGGTTTCGCCGGCACCACGCTCAAACACACGCAACTTAATATGCTGTGGACTCACCAACTGTGGAAAGGCCACATTCACGCGCTCTGGAAAGCGTGGATGGGATTCCAACGCCGCACCCAGCGTTGCCACCGGCGCTTGGGTAACATCTTCAAATGGCATTAATACCGCGTGGGGATTGCCCATCGACACTGCGCCGATTAACCAGGCCTGGTTGTCGACCTCAATCTGGTAATTCTCGGCTTGTGCCTCGGCCACAAAAGGCAAGCTGTTCGGCGCAAAACGCGGCAACCCCATATTGACCCGCACTTGACCATCGTCTTCCAAATACAACACGATTAGCCCCGAAGCGGTTTCAACGGGGATTTCACGTTTTTGGGTTAAGCCTTGGTCATAAACAAAGCGGGCAAAACAACGGGCGCCATTACCGCATTGCTGAACTTCTGAACCATCGGCATTAAAAATTCGGTAACGAAAATCGGCTACCTCTGACTTGGGTCGCTCAACCACTAATAACTGGTCAAACCCCACGCCCCAATGCCGGTCGGCAAGGCTTTTAACCAGGCCTGGTGTCAAGTCAATTGACTGATTAATGGCATCGACCACCATAAAGTCATTGCCCAAACCATGCATTTTGCTAAATCCTATACTCATCGATTGCGCCTATCGTTTAATTAATATTAAGTATAGCTAATCTTTTAGCTGATTGAAAAAGGCCATTAGCTCTTCTGGACTACCCTGTATCATGATCGGTTGTGGGTAGCGTTGTAGCTGATAATCATACATAGGATCATAATAGTCACGCAGTAGATACACAATCCAACCCAGGTGCGCCTCTAACTGATGATTCAGCTGTTGCTGATGACACGCCTGCTCAAACGCCTGACAAACCTTGGCATAACCCACGCCCCCTAGACGTTTAGAAATGCGGACAAAACGACTTTGCATATGGGTTATCCACGGAGCCAGACCGCCAAACTCTTGCTGTCCTTCAATCACATACTCTTGAAGAATGTGCTGACAGCGGCTATCAAAAGGCACCTCTAGCATCACCCGATGCCCCGCTTTAATCGCTGAAAACAGCTCGGCAGACAAATGCACGGAGCCAATATTACGCCCTTCGTCTTCAAAAATACGTTGGCGCCCAACGTTGCGATTCAGCGCGATCAAACGATAAGCCAGCTGATTTTCAAAATCAATTTGCGAAGGCTGTGGCCAAGCTCTGCCACCAAAACTGGAGCCGCGATGCTGTGCCATCGCCTCTAAATCAACCCCAGCCGCTAACTGAGCCAATAGCGCGGTTTTACCAGAACCGGTACGACCGGCAATCACCCAGGATTGCAAGACACCTTGTGCTAGTTCCTGTGCTGTTTGATTGAGTGTGTCGATTAAATATTGCCGAAACGCTTTATATCCGCCGGCAATACGCGGAATGGTCACCCCAGCCTCACTCAACCATTGCTGCGAGGTGCGAGAGCGTAACCCACCCCGAAAACAATAGAGCATGGCACTAGGGTGTTGCTTAACAAAGTCTAGCCAATCGGCCGTGCGCTGTTCACGTACCGCCCCTTGCACTAATTGATGCCCCAAAACTATCGCTTGTTGCTGCCCGGACTGCTTATAGCAAAGTCCAACCTGATGACGCTCATCATCATTCATCAGTACCAAATTGGTTGCATTGGGTATCGAACCCCGTTGAAATTCAACCGGTGCGCGCACATCAATCAAGGGTAACTGAGCTTCAGCAATCGCTTGAAAATCATCGACACTTGGCAAGGCAGTGATCATCAAATTACCTCGATCCGTGGCCCAGCGTCTGTGGCAGATTCAGCAAGCGTTTTGCCAATCGGCGTTAGATTTAAACCCTGTTGGTAACAGTGTGCTTGAAAATCCGCCATGGCCGAGGACCGGACCATCACTAATAAACCACCCGAGGTTTGAGGGTCACATAATAGCCGTTGGGTTTGCTGATCAAGCGTTTGACCATTCGAACCTGCGACCTGATGTTGAACGCTTTGCCAGTTGCGCATCGTGCCACCTGGAACACATCCTTGCTGCAAATAGTCCACAACATTCGGCAATAAGGGCACCGCCTTGGCATCAATAACCGCTTTAATATGACTCGCTTCACAAATTTCTAACAAATGCCCTAGCAGTCCAAAACCGGTTACATCGGTGATACAGCTAACACCAGCCAAAGTGGCTAAATCGGCGCCTATTTTATTGAGTTGGCACATAGTGTTAATGGCGTTTTGTAAGTCCTCTGGACGAATTTTCTGCTGCTTTTGTGCGGTCGTTAAAATCCCCACGCCCAATGGTTTGGTTAGAAATATGGCACAGTCGGCATCGGCCATCGCGTTGGTTTTTAACTGCGACTTTTGCGCAATCCCAGTAACCGCTAAACCAAAAATGGGTTCTGGCGTATCAATGGAATGACCACCGGCCAACGGAATCCCTGCGGTCTCGCAGGCCTGGCGCCCACCAGCAACCACCGCTGCGGCAACGTCAGCACCCAATTTATCCAACGGCCAACCCAAAATCGCAACCGCCATCATCGGCTGGCCACCCATCGCATAAATATCCGATAGGGCATTGGTTGCCGCTATCTGTCCGAAGGTGCGCGGATCATCGACAATCGGCATAAAAAAATCCGTAGTCGATAAAATAACGCGACCATCGCCTAAATCAAACGCCGCCGCATCATCTTTGGCGCCTTGACCAACAACCAGGCCTGGAAAACGCAACTCTGAACGAGCACCGTCTAAAATAATATCGAGTTGACTCGGTGAAATTTTGCAACCACACCCAGCACCATGACTAAATTGTGTTAGTAAAACATCCATAATTTCAACCCTAAAAAGAGGTATTATGACAGCAATTATTAATGACGACCAAGTAATCCTTTTCACGGGATGTTTACATTTTTACCCTTATTCGCGCCATCATTGAACTTCGAATTGATGGCTTTTGCACTATAATACTGGGTTTTATACCAATCACTGAGGTGTGCGACCAGCATGATGACGCCAAAAGAAATTGTTCACGAACTCGACAAACATATCATTGGGCAAGATGACGCCAAAAAAGCTGTCGCCGTTGCCTTACGCAATCGCTGGCGCCGGATGCAACTTCCTAAGGAATTAGGGGCCGAAGTCACCCCTAAAAACATTTTGATGATTGGTCCAACCGGTGTTGGTAAAACTGAAATCGCGCGCCGCTTAGCGAAACTGGCTAATGCCCCGTTTATCAAAGTTGAAGCGACGAAATTTACCGAAGTCGGTTATGTTGGCCGTGATGTTGACTCGATCATTCGCGATCTAGTTGATAATGCGGTCAAAATGCAACGGGAACAAGCCGTGCAAAAAGTTAAAACGCGCGCAGAAGATGCCGCTGAAGAACGTATTTTGGATATTCTGCTACCACCGGCTCGTGGGCGCGAAGAGGATAGCCATGAAGCCATGGCGGAAACTCGCCAAAAATTCCGCAAAAAACTGCGTGAAGGTCAATTAGACGACAAAGAGATCGAAATTGACCTAAAAGTGAATCCAGCACATGTTGAAATCATGACGCCACCGGGCATGGAAGACATGACCTCTCAGCTGCAAGATATGTTTCAATCCCTTGGCAGCAACAAAAAGCAAAAGCGAAAATTGCCGATCAAAAAAGCCTTCAAGTTACTCATTGAAGAAGAAGCCCAGCGCCTAGTCAATGACGAAGACATAAAATCGCAAGCTGTTGAAAACGTAGAACAAAACGGCATCGTGTTTATTGATGAAATAGACAAAGTTACCAAGCGTAATGGCGCATCGGGCGGTGATGTATCGCGAGAAGGGGTACAGCGTGACCTACTGCCACTGATTGAAGGCAGCACCATCTCCACCAAATATGGCATGATTAAAACCGACCATATTTTATTTATTGCCTCGGGCGCGTTCCACATGAGCAAACCGGCCGATTTAATTGCCGAATTACAAGGCCGCCTACCCATTCGGGTTGAACTAAAATCGCTGCGGGTGAAAGATTTTGTGCGTATTCTGACCGAACCGAAAGCGGCACTGACCACGCAGGCAACAGCGTTATTAGGCACCGAAGGTTTTTATGTGAGCTTTACCCCGGATGGTATCCAGCGCTTGGCTGAAATTGCCTATCAAGTGAATGAAAGCACCGAAAACATTGGCGCACGACGCTTACACACTGTTATGGAACGTTTGCTTGAAGAAGCGTCTTATAATGCACCCAATCAAGCGGGACAAACCCTCGAGGTTAATGCAACATTTGTAGACGAACGTCTGGGCGCGCTAGCGAAAGATCAGGATTTATCGCAGTATATTTTATAAAGCTTGCGAGGACAGTTTATGACCACAGCTATACCGGTTGAAATCAAACTCCATCAAGTGTCGCGTAAATTAGAAATAGTCTTTGATGATGATCAAAGCTTCATCTACACCGCGGAATTTTTGCGAGTCTATTCGCAATCGGCAGAGGTCACAGGACACGCGCCAGGACAAGAAAAACTGCAGTTAGATAAACAGGATGTGGCGATTGAAGCCATCAGCCCGGTTGGAAACTACGCGATTCGCCTCCACTTTGATGATGGCCACGACAGTGGTATTTACACCTGGGAACGTTTGTATGATCTTGGCGAAAATTACCAGGCTTGCTGGGTCGATTATTTGCGGCGCTTGATGCGTGCCGGCCATAGCCACCCTGATTTAACCCGACTTAAAAAGGAAGCAGGAAAATGAGCGCTAAAGATACTCGTGAAACCATCGACTTTGGCTTTAGCCAAGTGCCCCTCCAAGAGAAGGTTAAAAAAGTTAAAGGGGTATTCGACTCGGTTGCCAAAAACTATGATGTTATGAACGATGTGATGTCGATGGGCATTCATCGCTTGTGGAAACAGCAAACCATGGCGCTGAGCGGGATTCGTCCGGGCATGACAGTGCTTGATCTAGCTGGTGGCACAGGCGATTTAAGTCTTGCCATGGCAAAAAAAGTGGGTAAAGACGGCACGGTCGTACTCGCCGACATCAACGAATCCATGTTACGAGTAGGTCGCGATCGCTTGATTGATGCCGGCGTCGGTGCGCAGGTTAAATTTAATGTTGCTAATGCCGAAGCGCTCAGCTTTCCTGATAATCACTTTGATGTGGTCACAATGGCCTTCGGATTGCGAAATGTGACCCATAAAGAGCAAGCCCTCGCCGAAATTTATCGGGTGCTAAAACCCGGTGGTCAAGCGCTGATTTTAGAGTTTTCCAAAGTGCATAACCCGCTACTGAGCCAGGCTTATGATATCTACTCTTTTAATATCCTTCCCAAGATGGGCAAATTAATTGCGAAAGACGAAGCCAGCTACCAATACCTAGCCGAGTCGATTAGAATGCACCCTGATCAGGAAACCCTCAAAACTATGATGGTGACCGCCGGCTTTGATCGCGCAACCTATGTAAATATGACCGGTGGCATTGTCGCCCTACATCGTGGCTGGAAATTCTAATGACCCAGCGCGCACATAGAGACTGGGAAGAGGATTTAGCGAAGCTTATTGGCGATCCTATCGCTTTTCAAATCGCCTATCGAATTCGTGATGCCAAAGCCCAGTTTGCGCAGTCTTCGGACCAGCGCCAACAAGACTTCAGCCAAATACTCAACGAATATATCCGCTATGAACTGAATCTTGTACCGAGTCAAGCGGAGCTAAGTGCTCATGGCCAAGCCATTTGCGAACTGGAGAGTCGTGTCACGGCAGTTGAAGCAAGACTATCCAATCTCCTTAACGCCACCCATCAGATCTAAAGACTCTCGATTATGAACCTCATCAAACAAATCGTCCGTTTAATAAAAATTAACCGTATAGTCACCCATTATCGTCTTGATGACATGGTATTAAGCCAAAGTAAATATCAGGCACTCGTATGGCTAAACCGTATTCTCTTACCCTGGAACTGGCGTCCGCGCCATACTGGGGAGCGCGGTGTGCGTTTACGTTTAGCGCTGGAAGAGCTCGGACCTATTTTCATTAAGCTGGGTCAAGCCCTGTCAACGCGTAAAGACCTGTTGCCGGAAGACATCTCGGTCGAGCTGACTAAACTGCAAGACGATTGCCCACCGTTTGACGAAACCCATTCGCGCCAAATTATTGAAAAGGGCCTCAAACGCTCAATCAAAGAAGCCTATGCCGAATTTGAAGCAACACCGATGGCCTCTGCGTCGATGGCTCAAGTTCACGCCGCGCGTTTGCATAGCGGTGAAGAGGTCGTGATTAAAGTCGTGCGCCCGGATATTAAACCAGTGATTGAGCAAGACGTGTCGATTATGTTTACTCTAGCGCGTTTGTTAGAGTTAGCCGTCAAGGAAAGTCGCCGTTTACACCCAACCGAGGTGGTTGGTGAGTTTGAAAAAACCATCCTTGATGAAATGGACATGATGCGAGAAGCCGCCAATGCCGCGCAACTTAAACGCAATTTTGAAGGCTCAGACCTACTTTATGTGCCGGAAATCTATTGGTCTCACACCAATGAAAACGTCATAACTATGGAGCGTATTTACGGTACGCGCATTTCTGAAACTGAAAAATTAATTGAACAAGGCATCGATCTCACTGACCTCTCTGCTAAAGGCGTGACAATCTTCTTTACTCAGGTGTTTAAACACAACTTTTTTCACGCCGATATGCATCCAGGCAATATTTTTGTGCTACCCGATGGCCGTTATGCCGCGATTGACTTTGGCATTATGGGTACGCTCACGCCGGAAGATCAGCGTTATTTAGCGGAGAACTTTTTAGCCTTCTTTAACCGTGATTACTTGCGCGTGTCGGAGCTACATATTGAATCCGAGTGGGTACCAAAAGATACCCGTGTTAACGAACTCGAATCGGCGATCCGTGCCGTATGTGAACCGATTTGGGATCGACCGCTGAAAGAGATTTCATTTGGATTATTCTTAATGCGTCTGTTCCAAACCGCGCGCCGCTTTGGCATGGAAGTACAACCGCAATTGGTGTTATTGCAAAAAACCCTGCTTAATATTGAAGGCTTAGGCCGTCAATTGGATGATGAGCTGGATTTATGGGATACCGCTAAACCCTTCTTAGAAGATTGGATGCAAGAGCGTGTCGGCCTCAAGAGCTTGCTAAAAAACACCAAGCGTAACCTACCCTTCTGGATTGAAAATGCGCCGCAACTACCAGGCCTAGTGCATTCAGTGTTAAACAAAGCCGCACATGGCCAATTAGAATTACATTCTGGCCAAATTGCACGTTTAGAGCAAGCCTTGGAGAATCAAGCCAAGCAACAACGTCGGCGCGCGATTGCCGTTGCGTTGGTTGCTGTTGCTGCTTATTTGGAGTGGCAGGCGGCGGGTCAAACCGCCGTCCAGAACCTATCCTATATATGGATACAAGTAGGCCTGCTGATTAGTGCGGCTTGGTTAGTGCTTAAAACTGATAGTCCAAACTCAAAGTAAATTGGCGGCCAGGGCTTAAATAACCAGCCGCATAAGGTGCGGTTGGTTTTTCTGCTAAACCGCTCAAGTCAATATTAATCGGCGAAGGGCTGGCGACCGCCACATCTGTTAGGTTGTTCACCACAAAACGTGCCCGCCAGCCTGTTTTCGGTAAATTATAATTTGCGGCTAAATTCCATACCCAATAGCTTGCAAAACGTTCACGATCATCATAAGGCTCTATTGCCATCGCTCCGCCATAAGACACATTGCCTGCTAAGTGAATCGCATCACTAAGTCGATAATCCAAACCTAAGTTGCCAAGGTATGGTCTTGAACCCACCACGGCGTTGCCTGCTAAATCATCCGTGTGATTAAAACTGACACTCGCAAAACCTCGCCAACGATAGCCAAAGCGGAAGTCACTATCCCACTCAATGCCCCTCGCCCGAATTTGTCTCATACCTGGATAATCCTCCTGGCCAAAACCACTTGCGCTTAAAGGTCTGAAGTAATGAAAATAATTGGTACCATGGGTCAACTGATCAAACTCGGAATGATAAAAGGTTATCCGCTGTGTATGAACAGGACCAGCATAAATATAACCCAGTTCATAATGATCTGTTTTAGCCGCCTCTGGCCGAATCGCCGTATTAGCTAAATTACCGACATAGGTAACTTGGCCAATCGGTGGTGTCACATGACTTTGACTAAACTGTGCTTTTAAAATATGACTGGGTGCGACTTGCCAAACGGCAGCCAACTTTGGGGTGACCTGTCTAACCTCTAACTCCTGCCAGGGGTTGGTCATCTTGTCATTATCCTTTGAACGATCAGTATAGTTCAGCCACTGCTGTTGCAAGCGCAGCCCTGAAGTTAGTGTAAAGGTTGGTGAAATACGCCACTCATCTTGCAAAAACATTGCTAGGCGATAATGCCTATCGCCTGTTGAACCAAGGCGAGCTCTAACATTTTCATGGGCATCTTGATCTTTATTCTGAATACCCTTCGCATTGGCATGGGTGATTTCAACCCAACGAACGTCAAAACCTAACAACAAACGATGCGTATCACTCACATCATAAACAAACTGTTGCTCCAGTTGAACTTGCTGTTCACGGACTTGGTTTAAATAGGTTTGGCGATAAATGAAATCACTAAAACCTCGAGCTGACGCGTCGTCAAAGTCAGTACCAATAAAAGTTTTTGGCACATAAAGCGTATCCAATTCGTAACTCAGCTGCCCAAGCGACAATTGCGTCACACTTCTTAGATTGGGTGTTACTGATTCTTCGTGGTTTAAACGTATCAAATAATCTTCATAATTCTGCGCATAGCGATCACTACTTGGCGGTAAAAACTCAATCACGCCATAAAAATCACCGGTACGCAAGCGATTATAGGCAAAGTTTAGCTGGGTTGTTTCATTATGCCAACCCAGTTGAAGCTGCTCAAAAGCGCGTTGGTTATTGACTCGTCCTGGTGCCGAAGAGTATTGCTCAAAACCAGATACCGTCACCGCATCACCTTCTGCTCGCACACCGGTTGCCCCATGCCCCCATGCACTCAAATTTAACCGCAAACGCCCACTGCCAAACTCGCTGCCTTGAGTGATGCTCGCTGAACGATAACCCTTCGAGCCCGTTGCTAAATGCGCTTGCGCACTATCATGTGTAATGATGTTAATTACCCCGGCAACCGCATCATCACCGTGCACTACCGTCGCGGCACCGCGAATAATCTCGATACGCTCAATCTGCTCAATGGGCATATGTAACAAAGTTTGCGCAAACCCCTGGCTGGCGTGCACCGTATTAACCCCGTCCAGCATCACCTTCACGCTGGAATTCGAAAAAGCCGCACCCACACCACGCATGACTATGACACGCTGTCCCAACAGATTAATTTGCATATCAAAATTAGGCGCCAGTGCCAAAGCGTCAGCAAGGATGCGAGCACCATTCATCACCAAGGTTTCGCCATGCAATACCGTTATTGACCCCGGAACATAATCAGCATTCAGCTTAGTTCGGGTAACGAGTTCGGTTTGCTGATTTAAAAACGCCTGCCACTCGGCTAAGGCGGCGGCTTCATCACCGAAAGCCCAACTCGTTGGATTAACGAATCCCGCGAGGCTCAGTGCCATTAGAACACTGTTTATTTTTACACCTTTTACCAAGCTGTGCTCTCCCACATCACTGATTGGTTACTAGCAACCGCATAAGCAAGCAAGGCTTCTAAAGGCGCTAATCGAACCGCCAAAGCCACACCATCTTCTCCCCAAGTTGCGGCCGTTTTTTGCGCCTGCTCACGGGCTAGTCTTAGTTTTTCGCAACTCTCAGCAAGCAGTTCACCTGACAAAGCGCTTGGCAGTGCGTCACTTGCACCCATTTTATTAATGGCAAACTTAGCTAAGTCATCAAACATCTTGACATCGGCGTGGTGTGAAGTACGAAATACAATCATCTGTAATTACTCTTGATAAATTTTAATGTACAACACCAAGTTCTTTCATGGTCTGTTTTAGACCTTTGGTAACCTTAGTTGGCAATCCGGCAAAACTCCCGTTGCTCATAAAGACCACGTCATCGCCCTTTTTAAGCTGAGACATTAATCCGTCATAAAGGGCTTCGTAACTTGAAAATATTTGAATATGACGTTTAAAACGAGCTGACTCAGGCAGATCCCAGCCCCATTTCGGGTCGATATACAGCATAACCTTATCGGCCGCATCAAATGCGGATACCAACTGCTCACTGAATACACCCATTCGCATCGTATTAGAACGCGGCTCACAGACCGCCACCAATCGCCGCGGTGATGGCGCGGCCGTTATTTTAGCTTTCTGCCCAACTAAGGTCGTAGCGATGGCCGTTGGATGATGAGCAAAATCATCGTATAAATTGATATCTGCCATACTTGCAAGGTGCGTCATTCGGCGTTTAACCCCTTTAAAGCCGGCTAAAGCCTCAATCGCTTGCGCAACTGGAACGCCTGCATGCTGAGCAGCGACAATAGCACTCATGCCATTACGCGCATTATGTTCACCGCTAAGCGACCAACGCACTACTCCTTGCAGACGCTCCTTAAACCAGACTTCAAATACACTCGCATCTGGCTCAATAAGAACATAATGCCAATGTGCATTGGGGGTAGATTGCAAAGAACTATGACGACAGACCTGTGTCCAACAGCCTCGATCAAGCACCGTGTCCAACGCAGGTTCATCAGCAGGCATCACTACTAGACCATTACTAGGTACGGTTCGAATCAAGTGATGGAACTGCGTTTGAATGGCCGCCAAATCACTAAAAATGTCAGCATGATCAAATTCCAAATTATTCAATACAAGTGTTCTAGGATGATAATGGACGAATTTTGAGCGTTTATCAAAAAACGCCGTATCGTATTCATCAGCCTCAACAACAAAAAAAGGTGCTGAACCTAAACGAGCAGACTGGCCAAAATTTTCTGGTACACCACCAATCAAAAAACCTGGCGCCAGGCCTGCTGACTCTAAAATCCACGCCAACATCGCTGAAGTACTTGTTTTGCCATGAGTTCCGGCCACACCCAGCACCCAACGGTCCTTTAATAAATATCTGGATAACCACTCGGGTCCCGAACAATACGCCTGGTGTCGATTAAGAGTTGCCTCTACCGCCAGCATGCCTCGGGTCATCGCATTACCAATAACAACAAGATCAACATCTTGATCTAGAAAACTGAGATCATCTAAATCCATTACCCTAATGCCTGCTGCTGACAACTGATCACTCATAGGGGGATAAATAGCTTTATCTGAACCGCTTACCTCATGTCCCAGCGCCTGCGCTAATTGCGCAACACCGCCCATAAATGTTCCCGCAATACCTAAAATATGAACGCGCATAGCTACTCCTCATTGTCCAAACATTATAACGGTTGAGGGCTTCCTAAATAAAAAAACTCAGCACAAGGCTGAGTTAAATAATGGAGAGTGATTTTATTATTCTTGCGAGGCAGGTACTATTTTCACGAGATCGGTAAAAGCATGCCAACTAGCGTAGCCTAAAAGTGGCATGACAATTAACATCCCCAAACCTAGTGAAAAAATAGCTATTGCAATTAGCACAGCAATAACCGATGCCCATACCGCCATCACAAATTTATTTTCCATTGAGATTTGGAAGCTAAGAATCATTGCCTGTACCGCACCAATGTTTTTATCTTTCATCAACAGCGGAATAGTAACTACACTAATAGTGAAAACAAATGCGGTTAGCGCAACAGCCAAAACCACAAAATATGCCATGAATTTTACGCCAGCTTCAGATAATACAAACCCCATGAGGCCCAATGATGGGTCAACAATTAACAAGCCATGCGACTGTGCAACGATCGCGGCAAGAAGTGGAGTAAAGATAGCCCAAGCTGCGGTAATAACGCCTAACACGGCGGCGTAGAATCCAATATCACCCGCATTTGACTTCCACGACACCATGGAATCTAGTAACTTGGGTTTGTTACCTTCCTCCAATTGTTTAGCAGCATAATATAAACCGGTTGCAAGGAAAGGTGACAGCATCACAAATACCGTTGCAATCGTAAACATGTGAATCGGATTATTACGGAAAGAAAAATAAACAAGTACGACCGATAGTGCCATAATAGCGCCATAGAAAAATGATATTCCTGGCATTTCTGCCATATCTTGCCAGCCGCGTTTTAGCCAACGCCCAATATCAGACACCTTAGCATCAGTAGAAATGATATGTTCACCTTGTTCGGTGACATGATCATGGACATGTTCGTCAGTAGATAGATGTCCATAAGTTTGAGTATGACCAGACATGATTGCCTCCTTTGTCGATTTTGTAAATCACAAATACAACCCTCTGAAAAACCCTATACAACAAGCTTTTTAGCGATGTAGATTGAGGGGTATAAAGTTCTACCACAGTTATACAATAGCAAATAATGATGCAAAACTTATAATAGATAATTCTTAGGTTTATATAACTAAAGTTGATAGAATCATTTCATAATATTTAAAAAAGAACACGAATGAATTTCCAGCTCATTACTGATGACCAAGGCCTTAATAGCCTTTGCAACCAACTACAACAGCACAAATGGCTTGCTGTGGATACCGAGTTTATGCGTCAAGATACTTTTTTTGCGCAGCTGGCGATGGTACAAATTGCCACTCCCACTCTTGATGTTTACTTAATTGATCCTTTATCGATTAGTAATTTAGACAATCTATGGGCACTGTTGGCCAATCAAACCATTCTGAAAGTTTTCCATGCCGCGCGCCAAGATCTTGAAGTGTTATATCAACAAGCTGATCGGATGCCATCACCCATTTTCGATACCCAGCTCGCTGGTGTTTTTTTAGGTCTTGGTGATCAAGTAGGCTATGCACGACTCGTTGAAGAGCTCTGCCAAGAAAAACTGAACAAGGACCAGGCCAGAACACCCTGGTTAGACCGTCCCCTAAACCCAGAACAATTAGCCTATGCGGCGGCAGATGTTTGGTTTTTGGCACAAGCCTATCCCAAAATTATTCGGCAACTCTCACCCACTCAGCGTCAAGCCCTAGAAGCCGACTTTGATGCGATAAGCAACCCCGAACTCTATCGGATTAACCCGGATCAAGCCTGGTTACGCATTAAATTTTCGTCCGGTTTATCACCGAAACAAAGTGCCTTACTAAAACACATAACTGCTTGGCGGGAAACGCAAGCCGTATCGAGCAATCAACCACGCAAATGGATTATCTCTGATGATGCGATTCTCCAGTTGGCCAAGCGCCCCGTTCGCGAAGTACAGGATCTGTATAAATTGAACCAATTTGATGGTGAGCTGATCCGTCACCATGGTGAAAGCCTTATCCAAATTGTCGATAACACTCTTCAAAACCCAGACACCTGGCCAAGCCTTGCACCTCAAAAACCTTTAACATCAGAACAACAAACCCTACTGGCTATTTTGCAGGCCATTAGTCAACAGGTCGCGCAAGAGCAAGGGATTCATCTACCCAACCTGGCCAATAAACAGGAATTAACCGCGCTGTTGCTAAACCAACCCTCACAACTGAATCAGGGCTGGCGGTATTTAATACTTGGGAAAATGCTTCAGCAATTTATGCAAGGGCAGCTCCATTTACGAATTGATAATAAAACTCAGCCCCTTCACCCTAAACTTCTATTAACCAACCCTAATCCATAAACGAAAAGGATTGCTTATGCACAATGCCCTTTACGCCCAAGCCGGTGGCGTGACTGCCGTCATAAATGTCAGCGCGGCGGGCGTTATCGAAACCTTACGCCAATACAATACGCCACGCATCTATGCGGCGATCAATGGCATTCAAGGTTTATTAGATGAAGAGTTGGTCGATTTAACTCAAATAAACGATGCCGAACTAGAACGTCTTAAGTGTCTACCTGGCGGTGCATTTCAAGCCTGTCGCTTTGATTTGGATACGCTAGAAAAACGTCCCGATCAATACGAACGCCTACTGCAAATTTTTAGCTATTACGATATTGGCACATTTTTTTACAACGGCGGCAATGGATCCATGCTGACCGCACAAAAAGTCGCTGACTATTGCCAGTCGAAAGGTTATCCACTTCGCTGTATTGGCGTAGCAAAAACTATAGATAACGATCTAGCCATGAGCTACTGCAGCCCCGGCTTTGGCAGTGCCGCCAAATTCCTTGCCAGTCACTTTCTACAAGCAACGCTAGACATCCAATCGATGTCAGCCAGCTCAACTAAGTTTTTTGTTATGGAAGCAATGGGGCGCAATGTGGGCTGGCTCGCTCTTTCAGCAGGCCTGGTTAAGGATGTTATAGCCGACTTACCGCTGATTATTTTGCCCGCAGAGCGTGCCTTCAATGAACAACGCTTCTTACATAAAGTTTCTCAGCTAATTGATAAGCACGGCTATTGTGTATGCATGGCATCAGAGGGACTTTGTGATACCGAGGGGCAGTGTTTGTCTGTTGCTCGCGAAGAACATGCGCACGGGAAAGTTTATCGCCAATTTGGTGGTGTTGCCCAAAAGCTCGCCCAGCTAGTGGAACAAGCTCTTCAGGTAAAAACACACAGTGCGAACCCAGACTACTTACAGCGTTCTTCGGCATTATGTGTATCTGCGACAGATTGGCAAATGGCTTACGAGGCTGGTGCGGCAGCTGTTCACGCCGCACAACAAGGCGAGCACGGCGTATTACCGATTATCGAAAAAGTACAAGATCAGCCGTTTACTTGGCGCTTTAAAAGCTATCCACTGGCCGATGTCGCTGAATTAGAATTACGCGTACCTGATGACTATATTAGCGACGATGGCATGGATATAACCGATGCTGGCTTGGCTTATTTAAGACCGCTTGTTATGGGCGAACGGCCCATGATATGGCGCCAAGGATTGCCGGCCCTTCAACCACTCAACTGGAAACGCATCGCCAAGTCCCTGCCCAGCTTTGCAACGGATAAAAATTAGCGTAGTTGGCGGACGTCAGTAAGACGGTTCCAAACCCCTCTGCAGGCGATACCACTGCTGCTCTAAATGAAACTCGCCCCGTTCGCTGACCATTACTTGCCCATAGACCGTATCAAACTGATCAGGCAGAGGATTAGCAGAACGCCGAATCAGCTCTACCATCACCTCTCCTAATGCAAAAAACAAGCCATCTTCTGAAGTCAACCCTGTATTTTGCGACAAATCGGCCAAAAAATGACTAGGAAATAATGCGAGCGTGTCCTGCCATCGCGCCAAACTTAGGTTAAAAAAATTCGGATCAGGAAGCTCTGAGGGCAACCATAAGATAGGAATATCCTGTTGATGGTATTCTAGTAAAGGCCGCAATAACATGGCTTGTTCTATCGGACCATAAAATACAACGACGGCTTGATCCTGGCGACTGCGACCTATGCCAGTTAGTGGTTGCTCAATAATCCGTGCCAGCCAATTCTGGCGCGCCAAACTTTCTTGTTGGCCAAAGCGTTGCGCCACCAGATCATTAAGCTGCGAATTCGACTCTACCAGTGACGGTGCTAAATCCCTATCTAACTGATGGTTAAGACGCCGCAACAATAACGATGATGCATTGTGCCACTGTAACCAAGTAATTTGTCGTGCATCATGTCTATCTAGCCAGGGTTTAAGCGCCAGCGCCTGTTGCTGATAGGTAGGATGTAAAACTCGCTGAAACGCAGGGTCAAGAAGGTTACCCGGATGAAACAGAATAGTCGGTAACTCATAAAAGTGCTCAGCAAGCTGTATCGTGCGCTCGAGACGTTCCAACAAAACTAATAGGTCGGGTCGGTTTGCTTCAATCGTCGAGATTAAGTGGGCCGTGGACAACAGGCTTGTATCAATAAACGTCAAATATTTGTGAGTGTAATGCTTTAAAAACACTTGTTGCAATGCCAATCCAGCAGGTGACAGATCACCACTTAACGGCGCGGCAAGTGTAATATGATCCGCCGTCGCCGCTTTTGCAAATCCCGCTTGACCCGCTCGTCCTGCCTGACTAAGGCGTGTTGACGATTTCTGGTTAAGCCAGTTTAATCGCTGTGCTTGCTCCGTCAACCATTGCCAGCGCAGTTCAAACTCAGCCAAAGATGGTAGGGCTTGCAACCGAAGATAAGCCTGCAAAAAAGCATCACGATTGCCTTGTCGCAAGCTAATTTCAGCACGAAGTAGGGCAATTTCATAGTCCACGCTTTGCAAACGTGATTCATCTAAGGTAACTGCAGGCCTGGTTGATATATGGGTTAAGTCATCATTTGATGCGGCTTGGGCTACTGACAGCACCCATACTGAGCTCACAGCTAATAGCATAAAACGCCACCAGCCTCTTTGCATGATGCTATTTCTCCAGCGCTTTACTAACAATTTCAAACACATCTTTCGAGGCAATCTTGGTATGCAAGTCCTGCAAGACCTGCCGCATCTGTGCTTGCTGTTGCGGTTGGTAGCGTCGCCACTGAATTAAAGGAACGACCATTCGCGCCGCCACTTGTGGGTTGATGGCATCCAAGCGCAGCACCTGATCGGCCAACCATTGATAACCCGCTCCATCCGTTTGATGAAACAGCGCCAAGTTAAGGCGCGCAAAACTTCCCAACACACTGCGGACCCGATTTGGATTCGTCCAGGAAAACGCCGGATGCTCGAGCAAACGTTGCACCCCGGATAATCCCTGGACTTTTCCATAGCCCGCCTGCCAAGCAAACCACTTATCCAACACTAAGGGTTGATCAGCCCAGCGCTGATAAAAGTCCTGCATTAAGGGCTCAGACTCGGCTTCATGCCACTGCATGAGGCCTTGCAGACTGGCAGAAACATCAGTCATGTGCGCTTGGCGTTGATATTGCGCTTGAGCAGCTGTTACCGCGGCGGCATCACCACTGGCTAACCAGGCCTGCAATGCCCGATTTTTAAGCAACCGCCGACCTATCGCCTGCGCGTTGTAGGCATAATCAGTAGATAGCTGTGCCGTCTGAGTGTGATAAGTTTGTTGCCACAAATCGGCTAAGGCGACACCCAAGGCACGCTGATAAGCAGGATATACCTGAAGTAACGTCGCAATCGGTACGGGCTCAAATTGTTCAATCACATAACCGATATCAGGCAAGCTCAAGGCATAACCATACCAAGCCCAATCCACATCCGTGCGGGTCGAATCGGTTATGGCTTCCGTTAATAAGGTTTTTAAAACCGTGACTACCGCTTCCGCCGGTCTGACCTGCTGAGAATCCAGCTGGTGAGCTTCGTGCTGCTGAACCTGGCTAATTAAGTCGGCCAATAACAACTGCTGAACCATCTCCCAACGATTAAACGGATCCGTATCAAACTTGGCTAGATGCAAGCGATCAGCGGGCGTCATAGCATAGTCCAATATCACCGGAGCACTAAAATCGCGCAGTAGTGACCAGACCAAATCGGCGGGTGCCCCAGTAACACGTAATGTTTGTGTCGCTTCGGTTAACAGATACACCCATTCACCCGCCACCTGGGTAAGCGCCGCATCGTCATTAGCACACGTCGCCAAAGACCAGGCCCGGCCTTGCCCATCAAACGCCGCTAACTTGATGGGAATCAGTAACGGATCTGCTTTTGGGGCTTTGGGATTGTGCTGTTCAAAGTCTAATAACCAGGCCTGCTGCTCGGGTTGATAAGTTATTTTTACCGCAACCTTCGGAGTGCCTGCTTGCTGGTACCAGGCCTGCATTTGGGTTAGGTTTCGACCGTTGGCATCGGTCATCGCTAGCCTAAAATCATCAACGGTCACGGCCTGACCATCATGGCGCTGGAAATACAGATCCATACCTTTTCTAAACCCATCTCGCCCTAATAGGGTTTGGTACAAACGCACCACTTCGGCGCCCTTTTCGTAGACGGTTAAGGTATAGAAATTATTCATTTCAATATAAGACTGTGGCTGAATCGGGTGCGCCATCGGCCCGGCATCTTCAGCAAATTGATGACTACGTAATCGACGCACATCCTCAATACGTTTGACCGGTGCTGATAACATATCCGCCGTAAACTCTTGATCCCGAAACACCGTAAGACCTTCTTTCAGCGTTAATTGAAACCAATCACGACAGGTTACGCGGTTACCGGTCCAGTTATGGAAATACTCATGCGCAATAACCGCTTCAACCCCTTCAGAATCAATATCCGTTGCTGAGTCGGCATCGGCTAACACGAACTTGGAATTAAACACATTCAAGCCCTTATTTTCCATCGCGCCCATATTAAAGTCGTCAACCGCCACAATCATATAACGATCCAAGTCGTAACTTAGTCCAAAGCGCTGCTCATCCCATTTCATCGAGGCAATCAACGAATCCATCGCATGGCGACACTTCGCTAAATGACGCGGCTCGGTATAGATTTCCAGCAATACCTCACGGCCTTCTGCGGTGGTGTAATGGTCGGTTAAGCAACCAAACTCACCCGCGACCAACGCAAATAAATAACAGGGTTTTTTATGGGGATCGACCCAAACGGCTTGATGGCGGCCATCAGGCAGATCCGTTTGTGATACCAAATTACCGTTAGCCAATAAAGTAGGATACTTGGCTTTGTCAGCAATCACGGTCGTTTGATAGGTTGTGAGCACATCGGGGCGATCGAAGAAATAGGTGATTTTGCGAAAACCCTCCGCTTCACACTGAGTACAAAAACGACCCGAAGATAAATACAAACCTTCCAACGCCGTATTCGCCTGAGGATTAATCTCAGTAACAATGTCCAGTTGATAAGGAGCCACCGCTTGAGCTAATGTAGCTTGATGGATAATCAGTTGCGTGTCGGTTACCCTGTAATCGGAAGACGCCAATAACTGATCATTCAAACGAATTGAAACCAGTGTCAGGCACTCTCCGTCCAACAGCATATCGCTTAATACCTGCCCATTGGCAAGCTGACAACACAGACTGTTGGTAACAACAGTTGATGTCGGTGCTAATTCAAAGCGGAGCTTCAGGTCCATAACCTCAAAGACGGGCGGCTGATAGTCTTTTAACCATTTGGCTTCTGCGTGCATTATTCCTAAAACCTTCTTTATTAAATATGGCATTATTTAACCATAAACTCAGAGTAAAGTTTATTCAACTAACCGCTATCGTAGAAAAACGATTCAATCAACTTCGCCGCCTTACCAATAAATAAAATCTATCAAAAACATAAAAACAATTATAAATGTTAATAATTAATTTCGTTACAATGAAATTAGTCAAGCGTTACAAGGTCAATGCGGACAGCAACGCAAGGCATCGTTTTTAAAACAACAGAGGAGTTAACCATGGAACAAAACCAATCAGCAGGCAAATGCCCGGTAATGCACGGCGCCAATAGCCAGATGGGAACTTCAGCCATGTCATTTTGGCCGAATGCTTTGAACCTTGATATTCTGCATCAACATGATTCTAAAGTTAATCCGATGGACCCTGGCTTTGACTATCGCGAAGAAGTCAAAAAATTAGATTTCGATGCCCTGAAAAATGACATGCATGATTTAATGACCAACAGTCAAGACTGGTGGCCAGCTGACTGGGGTCATTATGGTGGATTCATGATTCGTATGTCATGGCACGCGGCCGGCACCTACCGTATTGCGGACGGACGTGGCGGCGGGAGCACCGGTAACCAGCGTTTTGCGCCACTAAATTCTTGGCCGGATAACGTGAACCTTGATAAAGCACGTCGTTTGTTATGGCCGATTAAAAAGAAATACGGCAACAAAATAAGCTGGGCGGATTTATTTGTTCTTGCTGGCACCATTGCTTATGAAAACATGGGGTTAAAAACCTACGGTTTTGCCTTTGGTCGTCCTGACATTTGGCATCCAGAAAAAGATATTTTCTGGGGAGCCGAGAAAGAGTTTTTAATGCCATTTGAAGAGCGTTATGACAATGTAGATGAAGCAACAACCTTAGCCAATCCATTAGCCGCAGTGCAAATGGGCTTAATTTATGTAAACCCAGAAGGTGTCAACGGCAAACCTGATCCATTGAAAACCGCGCATCACGTTCGAGTAACCTTTGCTCGAATGGCGATGAATGACGAAGAAACCGTTGCCTTGACGGCCGGCGGGCATACCGTAGGTAAAAGCCATGGTAATGGACGTGCTGAAAACCTTGGACCTGATCCGGAAGCGGCTGACGTAAAAGAACAAGGCATGGGCTGGATGAACCATACCACACGAAGCATCGGTCGTGATACCGTATCGTCTGGGATTGAAGGGGCTTGGACTACTAACCCAACCAAATGGGACAATGGTTATTTTTATATGCTTTTCAACTATGACTGGGAATTGAAAAAATCTCCGGCGGGTGCATGGCAGTGGGAACCCATTAACATCAAAGAAGAAGACAAGCCGGTTGATGTGGAAGATCCATCCATTCGTTACAACCCCATCATGACCGACGCTGACATGGCAATGATTAAAGATCCAGCTTATCGTGAAATTTCAAAGAAATTTTACGAGAACCCAGATTACTTCTCTGACGTGTTTGCGCGCGCTTGGTTCAAACTAACCCACCGTGATATGGGTCCTCGTGTTCGTTACATTGGCCCAGATGCACCGACTGAAGATTTAATTTGGCAAGATCCAGTAACTCCAGGCAAAGCCAACTATGATGTTGCAGCAGTTAAAGCAAAAATTGCCGCAACTGGCTTAAGCATCAGTGACATGGTGTCTACCGCTTGGGACAGCGCACGCACTTTCCGTAACTCCGATCTTCGCGGTGGTGCTAATGGTGCACGTATTCGCCTTGCACCACAAAAAGATTGGGAAGGCAACGAGCCTGCGCGTCTGCAAGCGGTACTTGCGAAACTTGAGCCGATTGCCGCCGAGTTTGGGATTAGTGTTGCTGACGTAATCGTATTAGCAGGTAATGTCGGTATTGAAAAAGCGGCTGCAGCGGCTGGCGTTCAGGTGGATGTGCCCTTTGCACCAGGTCGTGGCGATGCAACGCCAGAGATGACCGATGATGAGTCTTTCGCGGTACTAGAACCGATTCATGATGGTTTCCGTAACTGGGTTAAGAAAGACTATGCGGTACAACCAGAAGAGCTGTTGTTAGATCGTGCGCAGTTGATGGGCTTAACCGCACATGAGATGACCTGCTTAATCGGTGGTATGCGTGTACTGGGTACTAACCACGGTGGTAGCAAGCATGGTGTGTTTACCGATAAAGTTGGCGCGCTCACCAATGATTTCTTTGTGACGCTAACCGACATGGCTTATAGCTGGAAACCGGCTAGCAAATACCATTATGACATCGTGGATCGCAAAACCGGTGCCACCAAGTTCACCGCAACACGCGTAGACTTGGTATTTGGTTCAAACTCGATTCTGCGTAGCTACGCGGAAGTTTATGCGCAAGACGATAACAAACAAAAATTTGTTAAAGATTTTGTCGCTGCATGGACCAAGGTTATGAACGCCGATCGCTTTGATCTAGAGTAATTTGTTGCTTATTAGAAATAAGTAACCAGCTAAAAGGTCAGCATTTAATGCTGGCCTTTTTTTTAACTCGTTCCCTTTATAAAACTTAAGCGTTCTTTGGCTTCACGCGTGGATTTATTAATCCGTCGTCTCTTCGCAAAGGCCTTATTTTGCGCACGCTGTTGAGCTAACTCCACATAATAATTCAATAACCACTGCCCCGGTTTGGCTGGCATCCAGCGAATCGTTTGCATCACCAAACGCTCAAAACGAAACAAATTTTTGACGAGAATCTCATCATCCAACGCCACTAATGGATAGGCATAACCAGGCTGACCTTGCCGACCTGCTCGACCAAACAACTGCCAATCAATCCTAGCTGATTCATGCGGTTCAAACATAATCACCTGTAAACCTCCTAAAGTCAGCGCGGCGGGCACCAATTTGATATCGGTTCCACGACCTGCCATATTAGTAGCTAAAGTAATGCGCCCCAGTTCACCCGCTTGGGCAATAATTTCAGCCTCTTGCGCGTGAAACTTGGCATTCAAAATTTTAATATACAAGCCTGCCGCGATAAGATGCGCCGCCAAATCCTCACTATCAGAAATGCGCCGCGTGCCAATTAAAATTGGTTTTTGTTCGGCATGGAGGGCTTTGACTTGTGCAATCAGCGCAGCAATTTTGTGCTCGCGATTATGAAATAATTGAAAAGGCGCCACCACTAACTTTGAAGGCACTCGTGGCGGTACATTTAAAATTAACCGTCGGTAGTTGTAATAAACTTCATCATGAATATTTTGCAACGTACCACTGGCGCCGGTCATCTGATGATAGAGCTTAAAAAAGTTCTGAAAGCTCATCTTTTCCATGGTTTTACTGGGATCGGTTAATTCAACACCCGCTCGTTCTTCAACGGATTGATGCAAGCCATAACTCCATGATCGGCCAGGCATAACCCGGCCTGTGCTTTCATCAACAATTTCGACCTTGCCGTCTTGAATGACATAATGCTGATCCAATTTAAAATGATCGCGCGCCATAATCGCCTGAAACATTAAATCCTCAAGACGCTTCTTAGAATGCCATAAGCGTGGAAAGTCTGGCAAATGATCGGCTAACAAGGCGTCACCCGGCGCATAGAATCGCACGCCAGATTGTTCCTTTTCTAACTTGTAGTGCAGGCCTGGTTGCATTAAATCCAGCAATGCCTTGGCCTTCATCACGGCTTCTCGCAGCAGCAGGTTTGGCTCTGGCGCAGAAATAATTAACGGAGTGGTGGCATCATCAATCAAAATACTGTCGGCTTCATCAACAATAACCGCAAATATCCCTGGCATTAAAAAATCGGTTTCTGTAGCGGTTAAGCGATTTAAGCTCAACTTCGACCGTGACGGCATACCCCCAAAGCGCAGCTTGTCATGCAAAAAGTCAGCTAATAACTGTTTTGAAGTGGAATAAATAATCGAGCAACCATAACTCTCACGTTTCTGATCTGACGACATCTCTTGGGTGACAGCGGTTGCTTGAATGCCCGCCGCTTGAAATAAAGGCATCAGCGTTTCAACATCGCGCTTGGCCAAATAATCATTTGCGGTTATCACGTGACAGGGTTTGCCCGACCAGGCCTGCAAGACAGCCAACACGCCCAGAGTCAGCGTTTTACCTTCGCCCGGTGCCAGTTGCACCAAATAACCATCCATCATGGCCATTACACACAACAGCTGAACATCGTACGGACACATACCCAACTCGGTATCGGCCAAATTGCGCAACATAATTAAGGCTTTGTACAAGAGTTGTCGATCTTGTTGCAACTTGCCACGCTGCACCGTTCGCTTCACCTCATCAAGCCACGCCAAGGTTTCGCCACTCGGTAATTCGCTGGCCAACTGATTCAGTACCGCCATCTCCTGCCAATAACCTTTCAACTTGGTTTTGCCCAACATTTGCTGCCAGCGCACCACCGTCTTCGACACGACCCAATAAGGCGGGTCTGGAATGGGGCGAGGTTCAAAATAATTGGCCGCTCGCAGCATAACTAGCCTTGCTTAAAGCGTTGTTGTAACAACTGCAAAGTAAATTGCTTAGCCTGCCAATAGAGCGGTTGCCAGTTTAAAGCAATTTTTAAGACCCCTGTTTGCCCCTCAAACTGAACAAAATCAGGCGGCAAACTAACGTGCACCTCGAAGAAAGGTTCAATCGATTGAATCGTACCATCGGCATTGGCACGACTCATAATTGGACCACCGCCATCCCAGCCCAATGCCGGGCTTGGTAATAGTTGACGTTGAAAGGGAATAAATTGCAATTGATCAACAGCCAAGTCAGCCAAGGCCTGCGATCGAAAGCGAATGGTGCCAGACTCAAACTCTTCACGAAATAAATTCGCCACCTGCTCCTGGGTTACCACCACTATAAAACGTTGCTCATGTGGCTGTGATACCTGACCCAGCGCATCACCACGGCTGACAATCGAGTTCACGCGCTCATGCAAATTATCACTTACCCAAACCCCATCATGCGGTGCGCGAAGCAACAATTTATCTTCCCGATCGCGTAATTCTTCGAGTCGCTGATTTAAAAAGGCCATTCGAGTTTGTAAGGCCGCCAAATCGCCACTAGAGCGCTGCAAGGCCTGTCGAATCATCCATTCAGTTTCAGCCTGTTGTGCCTCGACAATTCGAATATCTTGGATTAATTCATCATCACGCATCCTAATGAGCAACTGCCCTTCCGTTACCCAATCACCGGATTTAACTGCGACTTCGATTAATTGCCCCGAATTGGCCGAATATACAATCGCTGCGTTAGCCGACAACACCACTCCGGGTGCCTTCATGGAATAGGGTAAAGGAACGGTAGCCATAGCACCAAATAATAAAGCTAGGGCTGACATAGAGGTTAACCAGGCTCTCGGTCGATTAGCCTGCAACTTGGGGCTAGTCATCAAATAAGTAAAGAGTTTCTTTAGTGGAATAAGTAGCCAAATAAACAGCATGATGATCCCCATGATAATGCCCAGGCCAACCCAAATCCCAGTCACATAAACCATAATCACCAACATAATAAAGAAGCGATAGATATAGCTTAACAAACCATAGCTGGTTAGCCACACCCCCTCTGAACCACTCAATGCCGGTGATTCGGCCTTGTAAGTTCCCAACATAAACTTATCAAAATAAAACTGCCACTGCTGGTTCGCTTTTTGATACAGGTTAGGAATATCAATAATGTCTGACAAAATATAATAGGCATCAAAACGTAACAAGGGATTGCCATTAAACAAAATACTCGAAATAGAACCAATCACCATGATGTTGAACGCCAAACTATTGAGGGTGCCTTCAGCCGTGTTCGCCCAAATAACCGCTCCAACCGCCGCAAAAAATAATTCAACATACATCCCCGCAGAACCCACCATTGCGCGGTGCCAACGGTTTCGCATAGCCCAACTGGCACTCGCATCCATATAGGGCAAAGGGGTGAATACGATAAACATAATGCCCATCGTATGCACATCGCCACCGTATTTTTTACAGACTATGGCATGACCCATTTCATGAAACATTTTCAAAATAAACATCGAAGCATAAAGCCACAATAAATTATCCAGCGCCAATAAACCCTGGCCTTGCACCCAAAGCTGATCAAAGTTTTCTACTGCGGCTTTACCACCTAACAGAATAACCACTAACCAGACTACAAAAGCAAAGGTACTAAAAAAGGGCAGGAGTAATTTACGGCTGGCATTTAAAAAGGGATTGGGGTTCCACATAGGAATGCGCAGATACAAAGGCGCCATCAGCTTGGTTAAATGCTCTTTGGTGCGTTGCTTTTCAAAGCGCTTGAAAATTTGATCGTAATCGGATTCAGAACGGTAAAACAACAAGTTTGAGTGGTGCAATTGACCCAATAGCTGAATCACCTCGTCCTGACCGGGGGCATCCTCGGGATAACGCTCAACAAAGTTTAACCAGGCCTGCTCAACCGTGGTTTTGGTAGATAATTGACAGGCAAATTCATAAGCTTTCGGACGTAGCCGAAAAAACTTATCCGAACAGCTATCTTGCAACACATACCAAATCTCGCCCCGATAGACTTGTTTATGAACCTTGACGGTTGGCAACAACGCCAGTTTTAATCGCGCTACTTGATACCAAGACTCACTAAAGGTTGCGGCCATCGCTTACCACCACAACCACATACGAATACGATTAAAAAACTTATGCCCCATCACCCAAAAGGCTCGTGCGTGGCCTACATCGACTTTGCCCACACCAGTCATACCGGGACGCCACCAAAATTCGGGTTCCCTATCAAAAACCGCTTTCACCTCAAACACCGCACCTTGTGGCCCTGGGACTTTAGCCATGGGCACAATTTGGGTCACGGTAAAATCATAACGAACACTCGGCTGACTAATAAATGCAAACTGCCCTCGTGAGCCTAAATGGACATAATCAATATCCTCTTGAGCCACCTGCATCACCAAATACAAGCCTTCAATACGTGCTAACCGATAGAGTACCTGCCCCTTTCTAACCGGCAAGCCCATTAAGTCTTTGCGTTCGCCCTCAACCACGATGCTTTCAAAGGGTGCCGGAATCGCCGCCTGATCCAAGTAAAATTGCAACCTTTCTAAACGGGCACTGACTTGGCGCATCCGCGCTTGGGCAATTTCCTGTTCAATCAGGTTAAAACTGGCACGCGCACGATCGACTTCAGCCTGCGCCCGTTGTAACTCGGCCTGTAATTCAGCAGCTTGCAGCATTAACTCCTGGGTATTCAGTCGAGTTAACACCTGACCTTCGGTGACGTTATCACCCAAAGTAGCATAGACCTCATCCAAGTAACCATCAAACGGCGCACTAATCAGCTGTGAACTGTCTGTCACCAGTTGCGACACCGCTGATACCCGATGCGGCAGTTGAAAAAAGGTGCCCCAAATAATAAAACTGAGCAATACCAGTGTAATGACTTTGGTCCATACAAAATCGCGACCCAGGGCGACGGCTAAAAACTTCCGACTGACCCGTGTTGCCCGCAACCACCAAAAATCTTTCTTTTGCTTTAGCACCACCAAGCGCTCAATCAACAGCGAAGTGACAAAGGTAATGGCTTCCAGCAACAAAGGCGAAAAAGGCTGGTGATAACTAATCAAACCTAAACAAGCAACAACCTCGCCCTTCGCATCATAGAGCGGAAAACTATAAATCTGCTGAGCATCTAAGTGGGATTTTAGCTGGCGATGTGCCAAGGTCATAGCCGCCGGCGAAGACGCATCTGGCCATAAAATCGCCATTTGCTGATCGGCGCTTTCTTCTAGTGCCGCTTCAAAAAACTTAATCGTTTCGGTTTTTTTCTCAAACCGATCAAAGTGGCTTAGGCCCTTAACGCGGCTATACTCGCCTTCTTGCCAACTCAATACGACCTGCTCAACTTCATTAGCATAACTAACGATGCCGTTGACCAACGCGTAAACTGCCGCATCAAAATGTTTTGCCTGATACACCTCTATAAGCAGTTTTAGCATGGACATGACATTGGCATCGGCCTGCGCCGTCTGTTCTGTGCCACGAGTGATGGGTTTGAGACTAGGCACATCGGCAATCAGTTGCGCGCGGAGCAGAATTTCACTTAAGCGATGCTGATTAGAGGGTTGAATATAAAAAGCTAACAGCTTTTGTGGCGTGGTGACCAAGCTCACCAACACCCAAAGCGGCTGAGCTTGTGCTTGCTGGGCATTTGATGCACTGACGGCATAACCATTTTTTTCACAACGCGCAATTAACTCGGGAGTAATCGCTGGCGGCAAGCTAGCCTGCTCGTGTTCGTTTAACCAAACCTGCCACTCCTGATGAGACTGCGCTAACAACAGCACCTGATCGGCCAAGCATAAGGCTTGCGCGCGGGATAAAAAAATTTGCCAAAATGACGGATCAAGCTGATCCGCTGTCATCTGTCTTAAATCACGAAAATCGGCAATTAAGGCTTTAACATCAACATGATTATGGCTCATTAATGTCCTTATAACACCGCTAACTGGGCTTCAAACAGCTCATCGTCTTCGTCTTGAAGCGCTAATCCGCTTAGGCTCGTCGAAGGAGCTACTATGTTTTGGGTAGCGGGTGTGCTCAAAATATTCATTAACAACGACTGCTCAAAAATAGCGTCATTTTGGGGTTCAAGAGAGGACGACTGTTCAAACAACATTCGGCTACCAAGGTTCGTGATTTGTGCTGGGCTAACAAACATACTTGGCACCGCCGTAGCGATAGGCGGCTGCAACATTGAAGGTGTCGTTTGACTTTCTTGACGCACAATTTCTAATACGGGTTTTAAGAAAAACTCAAAATCGGCAAGGTCTCGAATAGCCGCAACGTCTAAGGCTAAGGCACTATTAGACTGGTTTAACATCGCGTAACCCAATCGCCCACTAAGATTTAGGATGTGTACCCGACCTTGCGAATCTATCACCGCATTCAGGTTATTTTGACCCACAGCTGGAAAACTAAAACGGTTTACAGCCACTTTTAGTGCCTGCTCACTGGTCGTTATCACACTAGTGCTAAAGTTCTGCGCATTTAATGGCAAAGGCGTAGCGACCAGCCGCAATGATTGGGCATTAATGTTTGTTGTAATAGCTGTATCGCTGGTTTGTACGGTACCCTGAACCCGCAAATCAACAAGATTCGCTACATTCAAGGTGGCAACACGTAAGTTGCCCTGTTGATTAAAAAAGGCGCTAGTTGATGAGCCACTGGTGATCGCAGTTAATTGCCCGACCGCTATGTTTAGCGGATTTGTGTCCGAGCCAATATTACCCGCTACATCCAGATTTAAAACACCTAGTGTTTTGGTTAGGCTATTACTAACATTCGTCAAATTACCGGCTACTTTTAGGCGTATATCGCCTATTGCTGACACGTTGGACAGATTAACGGTCTTGTTGTTATCAATAAACACATTGTTAGCATTTGTAATGCCCAACTGATTAACGTTGGTTTCTAAAAACGCTGTACTACTGCCAATATTGCCGGTTGCATTGAGTAGCAGGCCTGCTGCGCTAATTTGAGTGTTAGCCGTTTGAGTAATTGCGCCGTCGGCCGTTAAATGCACTGCCCCTGTTGCAGTTACATTTGATAGGTTGACGGCCTTGGCGTTATCAATATACGCATTCGCGGCATGGGTAATGCCCAACTGATTAACGCTAGTTTTCAATAACGCCGAACTGCTAGCAATATCGCCGGTTGCATTCAGCACCAGGCCTGCGGCGCTCAATTGCGTGTTTGCCGTTTGAGTGATTGCGCCGGCCACAGTTAACTGCATTGTGTCTGCAACCGTGACTTGACCTAAATTTACCGACTGGGCATTGTCAATATACGCACTCGCGGCATGGGTAATGCTTAACTGATTAACGCTGGTTTTTAACAACGCCGAACTGCTAGCAATATCGCCCGTTGTATTCAGCACCAGACCTGCGGCATTCAATTGCGTGTTTGCCGCTTGAGTGATTGCGCCGGCCACGTTTAAATGCATTGTGTCTGCAACCGTGACTTGACCTAAATTTACCGACTGGGCATTGTCAATATACGCGTTGTTAGCATTGCTAATGCCCAACTGTTCAACATCTGTTTTTAACAACGCTGTACTACTGCCAATATTGCCCGTCGCATTCAGCAACAGGCCTACTGCGCTCACCTGAGTGTTTGCCGCTTGAGTGATTGCGCCGCCAGAGCTTATTGACGCATTTGCTAAAGCCGAAATATCGCTGGCGAAATGAACATTACCTTGGGTATGAATGATCAGATTAGAGTCACTGGTTAGGTCAACTTGCGCTGCATCGGTTGTTAGCGTCAGCGTTGTGTCATTTAACCCAACCTGATTCACGTTGATGGTGCCTAGCGCACCAATCTCAAGTGCATTCGCTTGCGTTAGGTAAAGACCGCCGTTGCCGGTGCCAACAACGCTCCCCGCCAGTCTGTTTACGCTAATGTCTAAATGATCGGTCGCGGTACCTGCGCCTTGCCCAGCGGCTGTGCCGGTGGTGGAGATGGCTAATTGGTTAGCGGTGAGGTTATTGGCAGCGCCGTTATTATCAGTGATGTTGCTGGCGCTGAGGCTGATATTACCTTGCGTGGTTAACTGTCCAAGCGCCATAGCGCCAGTAGCGAAATAGCGGATATTGCCACTTTCAGCTGATGTAACCGCGCCATCAGTCATCGTAATTTCACTGGCTTGAAGGTCAATCGTACCGCTTCCAGCAGTGGTGATATCGCCTGCCGCTGTGTAGGTTTGTGAACCGGAACTGTGAATAGAGATTGAGCCGGTGCCGGCATCTAAGCTGGCATTGGCCTGCAAATTACCTGCGCCCAGATTCAACAACACATTGCCACTGCCATCAGCAACCAGGCCTGGTGTATTGGCTGTACCGCCGTTAAGCGTTAAATTACCCGCGGCAACATTCAGCACAATCGCGCCATTATCCGTGGTGCGCAGGTCTTCTTGAGTGCTATTTTGATTAGTAACCCCCGCTTGGCTATTCACGCGACTGACATTAAAATCGACTTCATCAACAATCAAACCATCAGACTCGGTTAAAAATACGCCGCCACTTCCCGCACTGGCTGACAGCGTCGTAACGCTAATGTCAATATGATTCGTACCTGAGCCAATCGCTGTTCCCGCCTTCAGGATTAAGCCATTGGCAAAAATATTAGTTATAGAATCATCTGCCGCATCCATAATCGAACCGCTGTTGTTCGCAATTAAGGCGACATTAGCCGTGCCCGCTGTGATGGTGCGTAATGCAATGCCGTTAACCCCTGAATCACCGGTGTTGGCATTTCCAGCCTCTAAACGAATGTTGCCATTGTTACTGCTAATGCTGGTATCCGTAGCCATGATGATGTCATCAACGGCTTTCAGATCGATGGTTTTTGTATCGGCTGTGGCGCTGATATCTGCATTAAGTAAAATATCACGCCCAGCCTCAAGGCTGGTGTGGCCAGCGGTGTTGGTTAGGATTGCGCCAAGGGTTAAATCAGAGCTATTGCCGCCTGCTTTGATCAGCAGATTGCCAGCGGCAGTAATAGCACCGCCTGTCGCTTGCATGCTCAACGAGCCCGCAAGAGTTTGCAATACCAAGTTACCAGCAGAACTCAGATTGCTTTGGGCGTCATCGGTTATCGCTGATAAGGTTACGCCGTCCGTGCCGACTTGGTTAACATTGATGGCATCAAGGGTGCCAATTTCTAGGGCGTTGGCTTCACTTAGGTATAGACCACCTGTTCCCGTGCCTTTAATATCAGTAGCGAGTTTGGCAACATTGACTTCTAGATGATCTTGGCCTGTACCTGCGCCTTCACCATCCGCTGTGCCGGTGGTAACGATGCGTAGCTGGTTAGCGGTCAGGTTATTGGCAGCACCGTTGTTGTCAGTAATCGTGCTCGCGCTGAGGCTGATATTACCTTGCGTGGTTAACTGTCCAAGCGCCATAGCGCCAGTAGCGACATAGCGGATATTGCCACTTTCAGCTGATGTAACCGCGCCATTTTCCATAGTAATGGCACTGGCCTGAAGATCAATCGTGCGCGTTTCTCTTGTTGTGATATCGCCTGTCGCTGCGTAGGTTTGTGAACCGGAACTGTGGATGGAGATGGAGCCTATACCCGCATCGATTGCCGCATTGGCCTGGAGATTACCTGCGCCCAGATTCAACAACACATTGCCACTGCCCGTGGCGACAAGGCCTGGTGTATTGGCTGTACCGCCGTTCAGCGTTAAATTACCATCAAAAACATTCAGCACAATCGCGCCATTATCCGTGGTGCGCAGGTCTTCTTGGTTTATCGTCAATACGCTAGATTGATGAATTCGGTTTACACTCACACTGACAGTATTTATTTCAAGCCCACTGGCTTCGCTTACAAACAAACCGCCCGTTCCAGCGTTTGCCGTTAAGAAAGATACCGCTGTGTCAATGAAGTTAGTCGCGTCATTAACCACGGCGCCAATACCATGACCTGCTTTAAGCAGTAAGCCGTTAGCGGTGACGTTTGCATTGGCATCATTATTTGCATCTGTGATCGAACCCGCTGTGGCGATCAGCGCGACATTAGCGGTTCCCGCTGTGACTGTGCGCAGTTGAATATCCCCACCTGCTTCAATGCGGATATCAGAGTTTTGACTAGTGACAGTTACATTAGACTGCATGATAAGGTGACCGGAACTGTCCGTGCCCGCACGTAAATCGATAGTGGTTGCACCGGTGGCTTCAACATTTTGCGCCAGCGTTAAGGTTCCGCCGGTGTGAAGGCTAATATGGCCGGCACTGACGATTTTTGATAAGGTCGCATCAGTTTGATCAGCATTAACTGCTTGAGTATTGACCCGATCAACAGTGATAGCAGCGGTTTCGCCGATTGTTAGCGTGCTGGCTTCGTTAATGTATAAACCCGTTTCTCCGATCTTAGCCGCCAATAAAGCCACTTCAGTTTGGATCGCTTGGTTTAAAGCACCAAAGCCCTTGGCGTCGATCCTAAGTTGATTCGCCCAAATATTTTCTGATGAATTAGCCGCGGCCACAATGTCATTAGCGGTAATTAGACTGATTGAACCCCAATTAGCCTGAATCTCTGTTCCTTTTCGAGCATCCAAAGTACCCAGCGTAATCTCACCGCCAACGACATTGGTATCACCCGCAACCAAACGAATATTGCCACCATTAGTTTTAAATGTCGTGGCGGCAGTCATTTGAATTGCGCTGTTTGCACCTTTCGCCCAAAGATCAATCGTGCCATTGCCTGCGGTGGTGATATCGCCTGCCGCTGTGTAGGTTTGTGAACCAGAACTGTGGATGGAGATGGAACCTATACCCGCATCGATTGCCGCATTGGCCTGGAGATTTCCTGCCGCAAGATTCAACAACACATTGCCACTGCCCATGGCAACCAGACCTGGTGTATTGGCTGTACCGTTGAGGGTGAGATCACCCGTATTAAGATTCAATACAATCGCGCCATTATCCGTGGTGCGCAGGTCTTCTTGAGTGCTATTTTGATTAGCAACCACTGCTTGGCTATTCACGCGACTGACATCAAAATCGACTTCATCAACAATCAAACCATCAGACTCGGTTAAAAATACGCCGCCACTTCCCGCACTGGCTGACAGCGTCGTAACGCTAGTGTCAATATGATTCGTACCTGAGCCAATCGCTGTTCCCGCCTTCAGGATTAAGCCATTGGCAAAAATATTAGTTATAGAATCATCTGCCGCATCCACAATCGAACCGTTGTTGTTCGCGATTAAGGCGACATTAGCCGTGCCCGCTGTGATAGTTCTCAATTGAATGTCGTTATTACCGTTATCCAATATATCATCGGGTTGACTATTTCCTGCTTCTAAACGGATGTTACCGTTGGTGCTGGTAATGGTTGTATTCTCTGCCATGATGATGTCATCACCGGCTTTAAGGTCGATGGTTTTTGTATCGGCTGTGACGCTGATATTAGCGTTAAGCAGAATATCACACCCAGCCTCAAGGCTGGTGTGGCCAGCGGTGTTGGTTAGGATTGCGCCAAGCGTGAGGTCAGAGGTGTTACCGCCTGCTTTAAGGAATAGATTGCCGTCGACTGTGATTGCACCCGTGTCTGATAAGGTATCGAGATCACCATCGATGGTTTGCAATACTAAATTGCCTGCGCTATTAAGGTTTTTCCACTCGGTAGTGGTTTGATCCGTGGTAGTGCCATCCAGAGACACGCGCTTAATCGCATCAATTTGACCGACGGTCATGGCGGTGGCTTCAGTTAAATAAATTCCAGCGTTTGCAACTGTGCCTAGTGACTTAGCCGAGAGTTTGGCGACTTTGAGTTCTAGGTGACTGTTATGTTGACCAATCGAGTCATTAGCAGCAAGGCGAAGTTGATTGGCGTAGACATTGTGATAAGTTTGAGGTGGTCTGGCCTCTAAAATGGCGCTGTTGTTTGAGACGGCTATAACACTCCCCCACTCTGCCTGCGCTTGCAATGTCTCACCATCATATTTCCGCGCATCCGCCACACCAAACTCGATATGGCCTTGCGCTTGCAGGTCAATATCACCACCCGATGTTTTGATACTAGCGGCACCAAAAGCTAATACGCCACCGCTTAAAACAGAAATATGACCCGAACCGGACTCGACATCGGCTGAAATGGTTACGCCCGCGTTAGATTCCGACTCGATACGAATATTGCCAGCACCGGCTGCCGTTACCGTCTGTTCAATATTCATCGACTCGGCTTTATTAATCAAAACCAGATGGTTAGCCGCACCACCAACACTGCCAACACTGATACCGTTTAACGCCGTACCGGCTGTTGCTAAGGTCGCAGTTCCCGCTGTCGCAACCCGATTTATTGCCACATCGGCAATCTGGTTTACCGTAATCACTGAGGCTTCAGTAATGTAAATACCGCCATTCGTGGTATGCGCGGCAAGATTTAATATTTCGGTTTCAAGATGGTTAGCACCAGTGCCGATGTGGGTTCCGGCTTGCATACGTAGGTCTTTGGCAAAAATGTCAACGATGCCATCATCACTGCCATTTGGTACATAAGCATCTTCGATGCTTGTACCCGCTTTAATGAATACCGAACCCCAGAAATTCGTTGAATCATCTTGATTAGCTAGAGTTGGTGTTTGTCCACGATCATCTGCAAAACGCGCATCAATTAAACCAATTTCAACATTCGTTGAGGCATCTAAGCGAATATTGCCGCGATTGGTTTTGAGTTGCGCGCCTTGGGTCATGGCAATCGCGCCGCTGCTGGCGAGTAATTCAATGGTTTTTTCTAGCGCTAGGGTTTCGACCAGGCCTGCTGCTGCCATAGAAATGCCATTAGCGGCTAGTAAACTCACCGAACCATTGTTTGTAGTCACTGTTTGATTGATAGCGATATTAGCCGGTTTATCTGTAGTTTTTGCATCCACCAACAAATTCCCGCTAGCACCCTCCAATAACATTTGCCCGGTTGCAGTGAAGCTGCCGTTGAGCAGAGTGAATACGGCATTGCCATCAGTACCAGACGACCAAGCCCCTAAATCTGCATTGGTTTCATCAATACCTTTTTGAACCTCTAAGTCGGTGGTTTCTTGAATGAATATCCCACCAGACAGGGTGTTGCGCGCCAGCAGGCCTGCTATTTCAGTTTTCAAGTGAACAGTATCTGTACCTATCCCTTGGCTGGCACGCAGTGTAACCGTTTCGGTTTCACCACTGAGGTTTAAAGGGCGATTTGAACCCGTGCCTACCCCGCTTGCCGAAGTAATAGACCCCGTACCATTATTATTCGTATTGGCGTTCAGCGTAATCGCCGTTTTGGCATTAATTTGGCCCAGCACAATATGATCAGCAGCGTTTAATACGACGGTACCTGTAGTTGCACTACCAACACTTGCGTCAGTAAGCACGCTAGCCAGCATGGCAATACTTCCATTCTGAGCATTTAAGGTAACTAATCCCCCCGCTGAAGTAATATTGGCATTTTGCACAATAGCCTCACTGGCTGTTAAGGTAATACTACCTGTGCCGGCATGGATTACATCATTACCTTCAGCAATCAGTACTGTCGTACTCAAAGAACGACTTGCATAATTAACCACAGCACTTTGGCCAGAGGCAACATCAGAGGTAAAGGTGTTATTGGTAAGCGTTGTTAGACTACGAAAAACATTCAATGCGGGATCAGCCGTCAGCATAATATTACCGGCTTCTGCAGTAATATTAATCGAATCTGAGCTACTTGGATCAGTTTGAGCGGCACGCGCAAGGTCAAGATTACCGGATATATTTGAGTAAAACGGGTTTGTACCCGCCTGAGTGTTAATCGAAACATCTCCAGACCCTGTATTTACTAGATTGAGTGATTTAATTTGCGCATGGGTTATATTAATACCGGTTGCAGCCTGAATATTCAATCGATTGGCCATAATGGGGTCGGTATTTGTTGTTGACTGCGTAATCGCGCCAGCGGCTGAATAAAGTGTTAAAACGTTACTAACTGCATCTGAAAAGTAATTGTCCAGCTCATTATTGATGGTGATGTTGTTACGCGCAAACAAGCCCAGGTCTTTACTGCTACGTGTAACAATATTAGCGTTCGTGTCATCTACCAGGGTTATATTCTGTGCGTAAAACTCGGTTGCAAAATTAAAATTAACCGCCCCACGATCCACGCCACCTAAAAATAGATCACCGGTAATAGCTTGATTAGTTAATACGTCTTGGTGCCCAATGATTAAGCGTCCCAAATTGCTGTTTATTTTATCTAAAGCTGTCTGACTTAATTGCAAACTATTACTCGGGGGGCTAGAGATACTACCTACCACAATACTTTTTGCTTTATCTGTAGTTTGAATAAAAAGATCATAACCCGAAGCTTCAAAAGCATTGGTTCCAGCAGCTAAATCAAGCCTATTAGTTTCAATTAATGCAAAGCGTTCGTTATGCGAACCTTCAAGCGTTACCTTACCTCCAAATATAACTTGCTCGGCACCTTGAATGATTAAGTTTCCAGACAAGACTAAGCTGCCTTTAAAATTAACAACCCCGCTTGCGTTAATAATTAAATCACCGGCAATATTCACGTTACGCTCAAAGGTCACATTACCGGCTTGATTAATAATCAAGCCATCTAATGGAGCAGTCTCGGAGCCGGAAACAGAATTAGCGCCAATTTGGTAATGAATCACGACATCTTTAGCACCGGACTGATTACTCAGATTTAAGGTAAGGATATCTTCTTTGTCAGCATCTCCTTTTCCACCCAAAAAGAAAGATGTATTTGTAGTGCCAAGAGTAATATTACCAGTTCCCGATTGCAAGACACGCTTACCGTTGATTTCAATCGAATCATTAACTTGGTTATTGATATCACCACTCTCTATTTGATCCGTATTGATCGTGGTCGTATTGCCACTACCAATAATGCTCAACCCGGTACCGGGTTCAAACAAAATATTCTGGTTTAAATTGATATGACCGCCCTCAGCCGGAGTCATTAGCAACAGGTTATGGGCAAAGGTTAATGGCTCATTTAAGCCATATTGGCCGACATGAATGGTATAGGCTGCGTCGGCATAACCCATTTGCAAGGTTTGCGCGGCGCCTAATTGATCCAGTTCCGACGCAGCTAAATCTAACCAGGCCTGGTCAAGCGTAATGTCACTATTCAGGTCTGTCGGCGCAAAAATTAAGCCCTGCTCGGTGCGGGTAAAATCTAAAATTAACAGCCCATCTGTTAAGGTTACTGTTTCGCTGGCGGGTGCATCAACCGCTAATGTTAGGTTGAACGTCCCATCACCCTCATCAACCGGCGGTGTTTCTTGTTGCGTTTGGTTGACATCAAATTCAACATGATGCTCGGTTTGCGCACCCTGACTGCCATCCAACTCGGTTAACAATGCCACCTGCGCAGCGCCCATTACGGGATCCGCGGAGAGTAAAAAGCGAGGTTCAAGCGGTTCTAGCTGAAACGCTTGTTTAGTTAAGGTTTTTTGGTTATGTCGTTTCACCCTTAAACTCCCTGCTTCGCAGCACTGTTAAGATGGGTTGGGCACCCGTTTACTGAAGATGTTCTAAATTAATACTGGCCTTGCTGCCGGGACGCAACACGCCATCCGGATTAGCAAGGTTAATGTGTAGCTCAACCAAACCACTGGCGGGATCCGCTACCGGCGAAATAAACACCAACGCCCCCATCACGGTTTGCTGGCCTTCGATATTCACTGAAATCGCTTGCTCTGCTACTAAACGTCTGGCTAATCCATCTGGCACATTGAGTTTTAAACGCAATTGCGAAATATTAACTAAGCGTAATACCGGCTCACCTTGACGCGCCCATTCACCGCGACTGGGTTGGACTTCGATAACTTGGCCGTCGGCGGGCGCACGCAACGAATGCAATGCAATGTCTAGTTGTACGGCCTGGTATTCCAATTGGGCTAAACGCTTTTCATTTTGCAACTGAAGCAGGCGACCTTCTAGGGTGATATGCTCTAAACGCAAACGCTCCAAGTCATCTAAACTAATGGAGCGTGATTGCGCAAACAGTTGCTCGGCTCGTTGTAACTGACCGGTTAACACGGCAAGGCGTTGGGTCAGCACATCCTGCTCAACTTGATCATCAACAATCAAGCGACGGCGCTGCTGCTCAACCTCCTGTAACTGGGTATCCAACCGCACTAACGGCTGTCCAGCTCGAACCTTATGACCCGGCTTTACCAATACATCAGCCACCAGGCCACTCACCCCAAAGGATAATAAAAACTCGTCTTGCGGATAGAGCACGCCAACCTGAGTCAAGGCCGACGCAAACACCTGCTTCAGTGGTGCTGCTACCAACACCAATGCCAGCAGGCCTGCGCCAAGCCAAGAGCGCATACAAGACGCCTTAGTCATTAAAGAAACTCACCGCTGAACAACCGGTTGCACAGGGCTGGCACTCAGTGACGAGCCATCGCCAACGCTGATCCCAAAGTTACCGAGCAAGGAACCTTCCGCCAGCTGCAAGGATAGCTTGGCAATTTCAAATTTTACCTTGGCATCAATATACTGCTGCATACCCCGATTGAGGCGATCTTCACGATCATAGACATCACTTAAACGGCGCGAACCGGCATCGAAAAGCTCTCGTTCAATACGCAACAATTCCTTAAGCAACGCAACGTTATCTTGATAACCCATCAACTCATCATGGCTACGTTCCACTTGAATCAGCCGATTTTGTAAATCATTCGCTAAGCCAGTGCGAATCGCCTGGGCATCAATTTCTGACTGACTCAAACGCGTTAACGCCGCCAACTCTTGACCGCGTGCCCGCTTATTGCCTTGCAAAGGCATGGTCAGACTCAAGCCCGCAAACCACGACGGAAAATCGGTTGAAAACTGTTTTTCGGCACTCTTACCATAATCGAAACCTAAACCGTTGGTGCTATAACCCATTAACAGGTCTAGCTGAGGCTTTAATTCATCGCGCGCCGATTTTAATTGTTCCATTTGCACATCGGCACGTTTTAACGCCACCGCGTAACTGGGCCAACTGGCTAACACGGTATCGAAGTAGGCTTCAAACGATCCTTGTAAGGCTAGGGCGGTAGCAACCGGTTCATCCAGCAACTTGATCGTAACATCCTGCTCGGCCGCTGAAATATTGAGCAATGTGGTTAGGCGAGTTTTGGCATCTTGGTAAGCGTGTAAACTCGCATCAAGCTCTGCTTGTCGTGACAAAATATTGGAGCGTGCTTCCAGTAAGGTGGTTTCGGGAAGTTGCCCGGCACGCACACGGCGCTCCAAATCCGCATAGGTTTTTTGGGCATTTTCTAGCGATTCTACCCGCATCTGTTGCACCTGCTCGACACGATAGAGTTGCCAATAAGCCGACAAGCCATCAAACATACTACGCATTAATTGTTGCTGATATTGGCTAATTAAAACCTGATGCTCTAACTCAGCTTGCGCAATACGCGATTGCTGTTGTGTCGCACCTAAACCGCGCATTAACGGTTGGGTAATCACCAGGTTAATAGAACCGGTCCATTCCGCATTATTTGACGGGTTGCTCGTTATTTGTCCAATGGTATTATTTTCTCGATGCAGTGTTTGATAACTAACCCGCAAGTCCGCGCCACTTCTGAGGCGCGAATTAACCCCTATTTCATATTGACTGCGCTGTTCTTCAAATACAGAAAAATCAGGTGATAACCTTGGACTACTGCGATCACTGGCCTCGGCTTGACGGCGAACATCGTCATAGCGCACATTAGAGAAAAAAACCGGCTCAAATGCACCGGTTTCTTGCAAAATCTGATGCTGTGCCAGCTCAGTTTGTAATTGGCTAAACAGCACTTGTGCATTACGCGCAATCAGCTGTTCAACCAGTGTTTGTTGGTTTAACGCCATCACACCTTGCTCCAATATCAAAGCATTGGCGGAATCGGGTGTGGACGCTGTGGCAAAACCGGGTGCCACCGCGCCTCCGGCAAGACAGATACTTAACCAGATCGGTAATTGTTTTTTGGTAAATTGTTTCATCGTTGCTATCTCTCCGGAATGACAAACCACCGGCCTAGCTATTGACTAGAACCGATGTAATAAACGTGCTTTTAATGCACAGATTTGGTGTCAGCTTGCTGCTGTGTCAAGCCTTTGACACCGTCTTTCAACATGGCTAAACGCTCAATTTGCGCTAAAGACGTTAAGTGTGAGTACACAGGCGCCATATAACGACGTGACTTAATTTCAAGGAATAGATTGTCCGATAAGTTATTTAAGCGCTCTTCATTAACCACATAACAGCCCGTAATATTTTTCATCTGGTCGTTTTCACGAACACGCATATTTAATGGCGTAAACAAGTTATGTTCGGCTAAAAAATGACAGAACTGTTTGGTAAACACTTCCATTTGCTGCAATTCGCTAAGGTAACGCTTAACATTTTCAACCACTTCTGTAGGCTCACCCTTGTCATCAAATAAAGCCTGGCCTTCTTTGTTACCGACATACGGGCTCTCTTCATCAACACAAACGGTAAACTGATCGTCCTTATCAGTTTTCGCTAAGGCAAACGGATAACGACGAATAATTGCCGGTACATACGATGCTTGCCACTTACCATCTTCGCCGACAAATAAATTGGTGCCAGCATCTAAACCGAGTAGCACCACCGGACGAAACTCATCCTGTTCTTTATCTTCAAGAAACACAATCGGATAAACCGAGGCCGCGCGGGCAAATTCATGCACCATAATGGTTGCAATATGAAAACCGGATGAAAAACCAAAACCATCTAAGGGTTTAACTTTTAAACTGGCATGAACGTCTTTATTTACCGGTACTAATTTTTTAAACATAGGTGTCTCCAAGGTTAATTGTCACGAATTATCACTAAATATCACGAATTATCACAAATTCGACTTATTTGGTTCTAAATTCTCCGTGTAACATTTTATCTATTTTTTTTACTATTTATAGCATTAATTCATCTTCATCTAAAAATAAATCAAACTGGAACACCGGCCCACTTAACAGGCCACTACTACTAAACTGCGCACTACCCACATAATTAACCACACTAGAGTAGTCTGGAATAGGTTGCAGATTAAAACTGGGGGCCGATAGCCGCTCAAAGAGTGAACTTGGCGCAAAACCACCATCCGAACGACCAAAATCCAACAACTCGCGATCATTGAATGGGTTATCCCACGGATTGCGTTCAGATAATCCCAGCGACTGATCTTGTATTAATGCCTGGTTAAGCAACTGAGTCGCAAAATCGTCTGCCGTGTTTCTTTCGCTCAAGCTAGGCGCTGACACACTGAGTTCACGCACGTTCACAATGATGGGTCGTGAGAATAAATCAAAGCGTTCAGCGGGCGTATTGAGTAGAACGCCCTTTATCGGTTGCAAAAGCTCTGGCTGCACAACAACAGGAGTTGCAAGATGTAATTGCAATGTCGAACCTGAGTTGCTAACCCAGTAATCTTGATCGGATAAGCTTAGTTGGAATACACTCCGTGCTTGCTGCCAACTATTACCTAAATCCAGCATTTCAACGTCTGCTTTCACTACGGGCATCGTAGCTAATTGAGAGGTTAGCGGCTGCAAAACGGACAGAGTTAGTGGCTGGCTGTTAACCTGCAGGGATTTCGCAGCGATATTCATATCTGAATGCGCTAATACCGATACTAATGAACCATTACTCACTGTTAAACTAACGCTTTCAGCTGCAATTTCTGCCACCGAAATACCTTGCACCGCTTGCCAATTGAGGCTGTCGCTGTCGACTCGAACAGCCGAATTCATGAGGATGCGTTGCGCTTCTAGGCTGAAAAGCCCAGACAAACTCAATGACTGGTTAAGGTTGAAGTCACCCGAAGATTGAATACTTAAATGATGCAGTGTGGTGTCCTCAAAGTTGAGGGCACCGCCGGCACTAATCTGGGTTAAACCAGCTACTGTTAAGTCATTTAGAGTGAGGTTACCCAAACTAGTGATGGTCAAATTCTGTGCCGAACCACTCACAGATTGCGTATTTAACTGATTAACCGCTAGCGAACCAGCAACGTCCAATACCAGCTTATCTGCTACCAGGCCTGCTGTAAACTCAACATCGTTAACCGCGGTGATGGTAATCACACCAGTGCCTGTGAAGTCACCTTCAACGCTTAGGCTGGTCACATCAAAGTCTGTGCTTCCTGCTACGCTCACCGATTCTTTTAGGGTGGCGGCTGTCGCTTTGACATCTAGCAGATTTTTAAACTCAGCTTCGCCATTCAGCGTAAAGTCGCCGTCTTTGGCTTCAATCTCTGCTGCGCCGGTTACCTCAACACCCTTGAGCGTAATGTGACCGTTTGTGCTGGTGATGTTTAGGTCGTCTTCTGCTACCAGGCCTGCTAGGAAGTTAACATCGTTAACCGCGGTGATGGTGATCGCACCGGTTCCTCTGAAATCATCTTCAGCGGTTAGGCTGGTCACATCGAACTCTGTAGTTCCAGATACGCTCACCGATTCTTTTAGGGTGGCTGCTGTCGCTTTGACATCTAGCAAATCTTTAAACTCAGCTTCGCCGGTTAGTGTGAAGTTACCACCCGCATCAAGGTGGGTTTCACCAGCTACATCAACTGAACCTAAGACAATCGATTGCTTGGCTCCTAGGGTTGCATCGCCGGTTACCTCAACACCCTTGAGCGTGATGTGACCGTTTGTGCTGGTGATGTTTAGGTCACTTAGATTAGTTGCATTTCCTACAACCAGGCCTGCTGTAAACTCAACATCGTTAACCGCGGTGATGGTAATCACACCAGTGCCTGTGAAGTCACCTTCAACGCTTAGGCTGGTCACATCAAAGTCTGTGCTTCCTGCTACCGTCACTGCTTTCTCTAGGGTGGCTGCTGTCGCTTTGACATCTAACAAATCTTTAAACTCAGCCACACCCATTAACGTGAAGTCATCACCCGCATCAATGCGGGTTTCGCCAGCCACATCAACCGAACCTAAGACAATCGATTGCTTGGCTTCTAACGTCGCATCGCCCATTACCCCAACCGTGTTAAGGGTGATGTTACCGTTTGTGCTGGTGATGTTTAGGTCACTTAGATTGGTTGCATTTCCTACCACCAGGCCTGCTGTGAACTCAACATCGCTTTCAGCGTTGATAGTGATCATACCAGTGCCCGTGAAGTCAGCTTCAGCGGTTAAGGTGTCAACAGTAAACTCTGTGGTTCCTGCTACCGTCACTGCTTTCTCTAGGGTGGCTGCTGTCGCTGTGACATCTAGCAATCCAGCAAAATCAGCTATACCAGTTAGCGTGAAGTCGCCATCTTTCGCTTCAATCACAGCCGCACCCATTACCTCAACCGTGTTAAGGGTGATATCGCCTGCTGTGCTGGTGATGTTTAGGTCACTTAGATTGGTTGCATTTCCTACCACCAGGCCTGCTGTGAACTCAACATCGCTTTCAGCGGTGATGGTGATCGCACCGGTTCCTCTGAAGTCATCTTCAACGGTTAGGCTGGTCACATCGAACTCTGTGCTTCCTGCTACGCTCACCGATTCTTTTAGGGTGGCGGCTGTCGCTGTGACATCTAACAAGCCAGCAAAATCAGCTTCGCCGTTCAGTGTGAAGTTACCGTCTTTGGCCTCAATCTCTGCCGCGCCGCTTACCTCAACACCCTTGAGCGTGATGTGACCGTTTGTGCTGGTGATGTTTAGGTCGTCTTCTGCTACCAGGCCTGCTTTGAACTCAACATCGTTGGTAGCGTTGATAGTGATCATACCAGTGCCAGTGAAGTCACCTTCAACGCTTAGGCTGGTCACATCAAACTCTGTGGTTCCTGCTACGCTCACCGATTCTTTTAGGGTGGCGGCTGTCGCTGTGACATCTAGCAATCCTGCAAAATCAGCCTCGCCATTCAGTGTGAAGTTACCGTCTTTGGCTTCAATCTCTGCCGCACCCGTTACCTCAACCGTGTTAAGGGTAATATCGCCTGCTGTGCTGGTGATGTTTAGCGTGCTACCTGCTACCAGGCCTGCTTTGAACTCAACATCGTTAACCGCGTTAATGGTGATCACACCAGTGCCTGTGAAGTCACCTTCAACGCTTAGGCTGGTCACATCAAAGTCTGTGGTTCCTGCTACGCTCACCGATTCTTTTAGGGTGGCGGCTGTCGCTGTGACATCTAGCAATCCTGCAAAATCAGCCTCGCCATTCAGTGTGAAGTTACCACCCGCATCAATGTGGGTTTCGCCAACTACATCAACCGAACCTAAGACAATCGATTGCTTGGCTTCTAACGTCGCATCGCCCATTACCTCAACCGTGTTAAGGGTAATATCGCCTGCTGTGCTGGTGATGTTTAGGTCGTATCCTGCTACCAGGCCTGCTGTGAACTCAACATCGTTAACCGCGGTGATGGTAATCACACCAGTGCCAGTGAAGTTAGCTTCAGCGGTTAGGGTGTCAACAGTAAGGTCTGTGGCTCCTGCTACGCTCACCGATTCTTTTAGGGTGGCTGTTGTCGCTGTAACATCAAGTACCGCGCCGACACTAAGTATTTGATTAAACTCAACATCCTTAACCGTGATAGTTACGTTTTTGTCAGCCTCAACCCTAGTCTGGGTTTGATTGAAGTTTTCTGCTTCGGTCACTAGCGAATCTTTATAAGCCGCTGCAACGGTGACTTCATCAAAAGCAAAATCTAGGATTGCAGCATCGATGGTTAAACCACCTGCGGTTTTAATCGCCCAAGCACCCACATCTAAATTGTTTGAGTTAATCACAACAGCGTTATTAGCATCCGTTGAATCTGCCTGCAATAGCACACCCGTTGCGGTTATATCCGCATCAGAACTTATAGTAATTGCGCCACCACTTATCAACGCTAGATTATTAAACGCATATTCACCCTTTAAAATGAGGGATTCATTCGACTTGATAACCAAATCATCTTGGGTCTTAAAAACAGCGTTGGCAGCTAAGGACACGTCATCTGCACTGAGGTAGATTGAACCCTGCTCTGCGGTTAATGCCACTTCTTGGTGAACGGTTAATTGACCTTTAGCAACCAGACTTATCACGCCCTGGCCTTTTGTGCTGATATCATCGGCAATAACCATAGCGCCATCGAGTGCAATCAAGAACACATTGGCATCTTGTTCACCCGCCAAACGATTCACCGTTAATGCCGTAGCAGAAAGATTAAAGCTGGTCGATTGATTAAGATCAACGTCTACAACATCAAGTGCCGTGGTGTTATTAATAAACACCGAACTAGCTGACACTGCGTTACCCAAACTCGCCTGCAAGCCATTTACCGAGGTTACAATCGCTTTAGCCGCGCTACCTAGATCACCGCTAATGGTTAAATGCAAATCGTCGGTCACAATATTTGCATCCATTCCATCAACAAATCCATTAACCAGGCCTGCTGCGGTAATTCTAACTTCAGCATCTGCATCAACAACCTGCGCTAGGGTCAACAGCCCACTCGTACTGATGATAGCTGTATCCGACACGGTAATACCCGAAGCTGTAACTTGTTGATTTTTGACCGACACGTCCCCAACGACCAATTCACCTTGGTTGTTAATAACCAAAGCACTGGCGTTAACAGCAACAACGCGCACATCAGTTTGCAGGATAGCGCTAGCCGTGCCTGCCGCACCAACCACATCAATTAGCAAGCCATCCGCCGACACATTAACACCGTCAACCGCCTGCACATTCAGCTTGCCAGCGTTTGACACCAAACCGACCGAACCACTGCCCGCCTCTAAAGTCGCCACCTCAATATCGTTTGCTGCTTTCAACAGCATATCGCCATTATTGGTCGCAAGGCGTGAATTCGCACTCATCGCAATGGCTCCAACGGTTGCTTCAAGATCAATCACTTGTTGTGCGCCAAGCGTGGCAATATCAGCGGTATCTAAATTAACATTGTCATGTGCTTTAAGTAAGATATCACCTAAATCACTTGTAATAACCCCACTAATTGTCAACTCACCCTGAAGTGATCGTAAGATTAAATCTCCCGTTAAATCAACATCACCATTTAATCCGACATTATCTTGAGCAGTAATAAACACGCTCCCACCTACACTTAAATCACCGATTAACAACTCAGTTTTTTCTTGTAGATAAACATCACCAGCAACAGTTACAGAAACTAAATCGAGTAGTTTTGCACGCGTATTTATGGTCGCACCATCCGCCGCGCCAATTCCCTGTGCCGCATTTAAGCGAATTTCAAGTGTTTCACTCGCACCACTTTTATTATCACGCAGATGCACCGAACTAGAACTTGCCGCCGTTGCTAAACGAATACTTCCGTTTGCAGCTTCAAGATCAATCAGACCATCTGCTTCAATTTCATTTAGAACAATATTTTGACCTGCTCTAAATACTACCTCGCCTATATTGCCACCTGATGTACGCACCTGTGCATTACTTGACATCGCAATATCATTTTTGGCATTAACAGTGATACCACCACCGTTACTGGAAGCCAAAACGCTATCACCTAACAACAGCATCTCACCTTCCAAAGACCTCAACCTAATGTCTCCATTTGCGGTATTGATCTGAGCATGAGTTGTTACATCACCGTCAGCGATTAGTTGGATAGCGCCAGATGTTGAGGAAATTGATTGTTCCATAACAATCGCACTGTCGGTGCCAATCCGCTTGTATTGAGATGCCGCAGGGTCTTGCCCTTGCAATTTAGCTGAAGAACTTGCTACCAAAGAAATCGAACCTTGACCTAGCGAAGAAATAACTTCCACGGCACGGTCAGCTGAATTTGATGGCGCTGTACCTATTCGCAAGTTGCCATCATCCGTACTCACAATAATTCGGCCATTTCCTGCGCTTGCTGTTTGGTGGGCGCCCAACACTGTTAAATTACCATCTACACCCAGCATCGCCTCAGCTTGGGTATGGAAACGAATATCTCCGAAATTCCCTCGATTAGTCAAATCAACGCTATCTACAGCGGTCCACAGCATACGAATACCTGTATTAGCATTAGCAATCAGGTTATTTGCCACAATCAATTCTTCTACCGGTAGCAGACCCGAATTCTGCTGGAAAATGTTGCCCTCGTGTGCATAAAGAGATAGGGTAAGCGGCTCGGATCCTTGCTGCGAAACCAGCTCCAACTGATTTTCAATGCGAATATTATTGTGGGCTACTAGCGATAAATCTGCCCCAGCCTTTAAAGTCCGATCCACTACCGAACTATCAACCACCGTAATGTTGCCGCCAAATACCGTTAAGGCATCATTAAACGTATTTTGTCCCTGCGTATGCGCACCAATTCTGACATTGCCAGTCCCTTGCGCAGCCAAGCCAGTTAATGCACCATTTGAGTCACGCGCTTGATTACCAACCTGAATTTCGCTAAAGCCCGTTGTTAATGCACGCAAATCTGCTTGCGATATAAATAAGGCACTCGAATTACCATCGGTTGGCGGTGATGCAAGGTTAATCGCCCGCGCCAAGGTAGTGGTTTCAATGGTTAAACTACCGCCATTTGCCGTAAATGCCGATGAGCGCTGAATCGGTAAATCCAAGGTGTCAGTTTGAATATATATGTGATGATCGCCCGCATTTGAAACATCTGGCGATTGGTCCGTGCCATTAACACCTATAATACCGGCACCCACGTTGACCGTAATATCATCACCAAAAAACACTTGTGAGGTGCCATTAATAATTAAGTCACCCCGAACCACGACATTTTTATTGAAGCGTACATCACCGGTCGCATTTATCACCAAATCACCATCAATGGTGACGCGCTCTCTAAAGACCACATCAATGGCATCGATAATCTCAAGACCATTTAGCGCAAGATCCAGCGTGGTGCCAATTTCACTGTTAATAATGACATCGCCATCATTGGCAGTGAGTGTTAGTGTGTCGGTTTGATCTTTGCCGATACTATTGATGTAATGCCCTGAACCTCGCGACCCCAGCTCAATAAAACCACTATTGCCATTGTCGCCACTGATAATCGTGATATCACCATTAACCTTGATGGAGTCATTAACAATCACATTACCTTCTGCTATCGTGTCAGCAGACATTGTCGTAGTGTTACCTGAACCAAAAATCATTAACGATGAGCCATTATTTAAATGCAAATCTTGATTAATACTTATTTGGCTGCCCAACCCTGGAGTTCGAATCCATAAATTATCATGCACCACAACCGGCGCATCAAAATCATCACCAATCATGATATGGTGCTGTCCGATATTTGAACCCACTTCAATTGCAAAAAAGCCTGGTTGTAACTTGGCTAATTCTGTGTTGGTTAAATGCAACTTATCGTCATGGGTACTTGATGAATCACCTAACAGAATTGTGCGTGTGTTATCAATAGGTTTGATATTGATAAGCGCACCAGCACTGCGCAAGGTGTTTTCAATGGTTAAGACATCAGCCACAATCAAAATATTATCGCCACCCGCATCGACCGACGCTGATACCTTCTGTGAACCATCCAGGCTATAAACATCGGTTGCGCCACCGCGAGACCCAACGGGACGATCGGCTTTGACTACATCGGTGCTGCTCAGTGCCAAGAACAAGACCTGGTCACGCTCTGAACTGGATGCTGACAATTCCACTACATCAATCAAGATGGCCATTGGACTGGCGTTAAAGCCAGCAACCGAACTGCCGATATTTCCTTCGGCTTGAATTGTTAATCTACCACCGGTTTGAATAAAGGCGCCATCCGCTGAACGCAACTCCTGACCATTACTGATCCCGTAAAGTTGCTGTTCAAAACTCTGTAGATTGTTTGCTGTAATTTCGCCGGTTAAGCGACCGTCAACGTCTTTACTTAGCGCAAACTTACCGTTTAATAACGCCCAGTTAATAGTTGACTTAAAGTTATCTTGCGCATTCAACAACCAGGCGACTTTAGCGGCAGCTAGGTTATTAAATACGGCACCTTGGGTGGCGGTTAAGGTGATATCGCCATTACCCGCGACACGAATCCCAGCAGCGAGTTCGATATTGCCCGATTCAGCAATCAAGGTTACGGCACCGCCTGTGGTACTAATATCTTCATTCAAGATAACACTCGAGCCCGTTTCATCGGCATTGACACCACCCGCATTTAAGATCACAGCGCCGTTGGTCGCCGTTAAACCCTTATTGTCATCATCTAGCGCGCCGACCGTAATCGACCCATTAACCGTCCGAATATCCACCACACCACTTGCTTGCTGGTCTAAACGTAGAATCTCTAATGCGCCGGTGTTTTCAAGATAAATATCGCCCGAGCCGGTGTTGATTAAATCTAGCTTAGCGACATTGATTTCCAAGCGCCCGCCCAACTGTGTTGCGTGTCCGACACCACCTTCAGCGCGAATCACTAAGGTCGCGTTGGCTGCGCCGATATCCACTGGACTATCACCAGCATCCAATATTGCGGCACCCGAGGTGATGCGAATTTCGTCACTCGTGGTGGAACGAATCTTACCGATCGTAGCATCCGTACCCGCGACAATGACAACTTCAGCATCACCCGCTTCAATCCAGGTTTGGGAGGTCATGCTAAACGCACCCGAACCGGCATTCAACGTAATGAGCCCTGATTGGGAGGTGATATCGGCTTGTGCTGATAGGCTTAAACCGTTAGACGCCTGAACACTTAGGGCTCCCTGGCCACTCGTAATGGCTTGATTTAAGTTAATGCTTCCAGCCGTTGCCGCCAGGATTAGCGCGTTAACGCCAGTGACATTAACACCGGTGTTCATGGTTAAATTACCGGCGGTCGTCAAACTTACAGCATGGCCTGCGCTATTGAGTTGATTAACCACCACATTGCCATGATTTACTAAATTGATAGCACCTTGGGCGTCTACACGCAACTGATCGGTATTAATCGCACCGGTTACAGAACCACCGGCTTCAATAACCATCCGAGTGGCTGACATGGATGATTGAGCTGCTATGGCACTAGTACCAGTGAAAATGACATCACCCGTCGCACGAAGCGTGATATTACCCGCTGAACCGGTGAAATCACCAATCGTTACGTCACCATCAACCACCAGCGTTAGGTTACCGCCTTGCATTGCAATGTTAGAAAGGTTGAGATTACCGTTTTGGATTACCGTAGCATCACCGGAACCAGTCATTGTGATGCTGAGGTTATTAACATTCGTATCCAGCGTTAAGTTATCCCGAGACAACACTGTAAGGTTAGGCGCGGTAACCGTGCCCCCTAAGGCAATCCCACCAAAACTGGCATCCAGTATGACTTCATTATTACCCTCTGTGCCAACATCAATGGCATCCACCACCACCAGGTTATGGGTCGAGTTAGAGAGGCCTGCTTTTAGGGTGATGTTTTCACCTGAATTGGTCGGCAAAGCAACCACGGTTAAGCTACCCGTGGTTTGCATTGCAAAATCACCGCTACGATCAGGCTCGGTAACGACAACCCGATCGCCAGTAAACGTAGGGATCTCCACCGAGGTATCCTCAACACGCAAGGTACCAGACAATCGAGTGCTGAAGTCAGTAGCATCTGTTAACGTCACTTCCAACGTGTTGCCCACCTTGGCGGCTTGAATGGTTGAGTCTGCCGCATTAATAGCAACAACCAACGCATCCAATGCCGCATCAATACTAGTGTGACCCGTTGTTGCCACATCCACTGTAGCCCCGGTGAGGCGTACATTTACCCGATCGGCCGTCTTAATCGATGCATCCGGGAAGGTCAGCGTGACCTTCGCTTGTTGGCCGATGATGTTTTCCGTAAGGTTGGTGGTTGTTTGTAACCGCCCGCCACTAAAGACCGTTTCAACTAATTCATTGACGACCAAGCTATCGACAAAGAAGCTTTGGTTAGTTGCATTTGCCACTAGCACCAGGTTATTGGCCGCCATTAAGCTCGCAAGATCAACCGTCGTCGTAACACCCTGATTGTTAACAAAACTGTTGGCGTTAAAATAGGTTTTATTACTGTCTACTAACGCGGTTACCGCAAGACGAGCATCCACATTAATCTTATCGGCCAAGCGGTTTAAAAGTGCCGCCAAGGTATCATTCGCTACCACTGTTTCGCTGAAAGTGATCGCTTTGTTTTCCCCAACACGCACGCTTATTTCAAACTGGCTTCCTACCAAATTAGCCAATTTATCATAGGCAAAGGCCGTGGCATCAAAGGCAACAACTCGTGCTTCTCGCACGGTATCGCTGGCTTGCTGATTTAAAAACAGTGCCACCTGCTCCGGATCAGGACTCCCACCCGCAATAAAGTTTGCGACGGCACTGGATCTGGCCGAGAGTAGGAAATCAAAATCAGCACCCGACTCAGCAAGTGCGAAAGTATAGCGCTGGAAGTTTTCTAACACGCGCCCGTCTTCGGTAACAAGATTATTGACACCGCCACCAGTAACGGCATTACCATCACCTAAAATCGCTTCTGCCTGTGCTTTCCAAACTGTAAAAATCATGGCTTCTTTTTCGGCATTACTAAAACCAGCCCAGTTTCCGGTCGTGAAGGCACTGAAGTTGGCGTCGTTCGTTTGCAAGTCCGTTTCAGTAATCTGCAAATTGTTGCCACTAACCGCAACATCAAACCCAGTAACGCTATTTAAATCCGTTGCAATAGCGTTAAGTTGTTGCGACTTGGTCAAATTAGACCATGGTGTTATGGCGTCGCTGTAGTTAAAGCTGAAGGCGGTGCTATTTAAACTAAAGGCTAGATGCGGTACTAAAATAGTAGGCGCCGCCAGGCTTAGTTGACGCTGAACCTGCTCTGTCCCGACTGTCCAGCTTTCATCCTCTGGCTGGAAGTTAACTTCAATAGCCATTTCGGTATCGAAATTAGCGGTTGCTTTGATTAGCACACCATTGTCGGCTTCTTCGGCTTCATAATCAGTTAAGGGTTCGGCAGAATTTGAACCCATTAGGATTGCATTAATCTTCGTCACCAGGCCTGCTAGATCTTCATCTCCAGACAATGCAATAACATAATCTTCGTCAGCGATACGGATTGTCAGCTCACCCGCACTGGTGTTAGCGACTGGTGTAATCAAAACATCACGAGAATCAGCCGTTGATTCCTCTGTACCGACCGTCCAGGCTAGACTTGCAGGCTGGAAACTGGTGACCATATCTAAAGGCAAGGCAAAGTTATTGGTTGCTTTGATTAGCACACCATTGTCGGCTTCTTCGGCTTCATAATCAGTTAAGGGTTCGGCAGAATTTGAACCTATTAGGATTGCATTAATCTTCGTAACTAAATCTTCAAGGGTTTCATTAGCCGCCAAATTAATACTACAAGTCGCACCCGCTACCGTAAGTGAAAGCGTACCCGCACTGGTGTTAGCGACTGGAGTAATCAAAGCTTGGCGTGCCACAATCGCTGTGTTAGCAACATCACTTGTAAACAAGGTATCGGCATAAGCAAAGTCTAGCGGATAACCATCCACCGTTATAACGTACTGATCGGCCGTTAATTGATCTGGCAAACTGATTTGTTGATTTATCAGCGTTTCTAATTGAACTAGGTTCTGTTCGAATCGGGCAGCTGTCGCTAAATTACCGCTAAAATTACTAATTTCAAAGCCACCGGTGGCACTGGATGCCTCGTTACCATAGAGCTTGATGGTGTCGTTATTGGCCGTGAAACGAATTTGCATCGCCTCACGAACACTAATGTCGGCACCCGATAAAGCCGCAGGACTAAAGCCGATAGTAAGACCCGGATCGGCATCATCACCTAATGCCTCTGAAAAGACCACCAAATTCGTACCTTGAACCTCGGCCTGCAATACTTTAAATGCTGGGCTTTGGGCCGCATTAATCTTATCTGCTAGGGCAGTTAATAAACTGGCCTGATTTTTATCTGAATACTCCCCTGATGAAACGGTTACGGAATCCGTCACCGCATCACCATCAGCCCCTATCGCAGCATAGTTAATAACAATGTCGCCTCTCGGAGATGCTGGGAAGGACAACTCGGCGCGGTTAACTAATACTTCGGCATCAACACCTGGAAGTGGGTCTGGGATAATGGCACCTTCACTATCATTCGCATTTTCATCAAAACCTTCATTAAATTGTGCCGCTAGGATCTCGGCAAATGCAGCCCAAAGTTCGGCAGCACTATCGGCATCGGCAGGGTCAGCGGCAGGAACCGTCGCTGAAATAGTACGATCGCCAACTTTAAAGGTCAGTGTATTACCCGCAATCATTTGCTCATCGGTAAAGGACAGTAACACAGACTGAACACTCATCGGATTGCCAAGGGTATCCTGCGTCACAACACTAATACCATTGGTCGCCGTAACTTCAACGGCATAATCAAATGTCAGATTATCTTGAGTAGCCGTTAATGTCAGAGTATCCAGCGTTTCCGCATCAAAGTTGGTCGGAGTAACCACCGCTGTTACAAAACTCAATGCCGTGGTTAAATCCCCTGCTGACGGCGCATTAATCTGTGCCGCCATCGCATCCCACAGATCTTTCCACTCGGTCACACCTGTTAAAGACGCAGAATACAGCCCAGTTGCGCCTTGCTTAATCGTAAAGCCGAATGCGTTATTGCCCTGGGTTAAAAACGCAAATTCGACCGGCGTTTCACCGGCATTATCCAGCGTAAAATAATAATTAACTTGGTTACTAAAACTCTCTGGCTCGAAGGTAAAATCTACGGTATGCGCTGTATCTTGTTGCGCCGCAAGTTGAATAACGTTAACCGTGGCTAGGTTGCCAAAATCCGTAATCACACTTGAAGGCATGGCAATAAATTGCTGTCGAACCAGCTCAACACCACTGATTATAAATGCCTTATCTGCGCTAGCGGTGAGGTTAAGACTTGGCTGTACCGAACTGGCATTAGACAAGGTCACAGATGCCATAAAATCAAGCGATGCAATATCGCCAGCCAACCTACTTAGCGCATTTGCCAAGATATAATCAGCGGCAACGTCAGCACTTGTAATAGCAACCGTTGTCACAAAGGTTTGATCATTATGGACAAAACTAATACGAAGCTGATCACCTGCTTGCGGGATGATATTTGAGAAAAAGTCAATGCGATCAGTCTGAACACTGCCTTGTTGAGGCGTTGCTGTTGCTGTAGTCCCAATTTTAACGGCACTACTTCCTGAGGCGAGACCCGTCTGACTCATGGTTGAGAAGGGGTCAATAAATACGCCAGGTAGGCCAGGGGTATTGCCACCATCGGTGGTAGTTCGGAGTTGCAAGCCTTTATCAACCCCTTGATCGAAGCTACTGGTTAACAACACCGGTGCCGCCGCTAAACTACCTCGCAAGGTCACGGTTTTACCCCAGACATTAACGCGATCATTGTTATAAATCAGTGTTGTGGTCGGATTACCCTGTGCATCAAGGTCAAAGGTGGTCCACTGCTCGATATTGTTGGCATCGATAATGACCGAGCCATGGAGTTTTTGCGCACCTGCCGAGCTGGCCGCTTCGGCGTAATCAACCAACACGGAGTTACTGGCTTGCAAAATTACATCATTGCCCGCCACATCCGCAACCGTACTTGCATGACGCACCGATAGCGTATTACCCGCCGAGATTTTCAACTCACCATCCTGCGCAATTGCTCGTTGGATAACCGTCGAGGTAGCTTCATTAATTTCAATAGAGCCGGCAACCGTCGAATAGGCTTCGATGCTACTGGTTAGGGTGTTCAATAACAGTGAATTTTCCGCTTTTACCCACAAATCATCTGCGATAAAGACCGAAGCGCCATCCAAGGTAACCGATTGTGCATCGACTTCTAGACGTTGTTTGGCCGCAACAATCCCGCCAATAACCTGTAGATCACCGGTGGTATTTAATGTAATGTTTTCAGCACGTTCAAAACCGCTCACCCCGCCCACAAAACCGCTGAGTTTCCAGCTGGTTTTGAGATCGACAAAAATGTCATTTTTAGCCCGAAGTTCGAAGTTTTCCGCTTGCAGACTGTCAGTGATAATGACCAGATTTCCAGAGTCTTTAGCTTTAAAGTTAGTGTTTGCTGTGCTGCCATAGCCATCACTCTGACTGATTTGGCTATCGCCGAGAGCGACCAGAACCACTTCACCAATAACGCCACCGTCACGTGCAACGACATTTCCGCCTAAGCGCAAATCCTGACCCGCAATAAGTTCTAGACGATCCTTGATGGTTAGAGTACCGCCGAAGGCTAATAAACCTGCACTCTCCACAATCAGCGTATCGGTGGTGATATTGCCTGGTAGAACCGTAGATTTGTTGGCCGTGGTGGTGCCAAAGGCAAACCCACCATTTGCGGCGCGATACTCCATCAACTCGGTGGCTTCAAAGAATCGATACAGGTCGATATTGCCATCACCAGCAATAAACGAAACACCACGCGTGTATTGCAAGGAGTCGGTTGAGGATTGCGAGGCATCAAAGCCCGTGGGCGTTTGCACCGTAACATCGGCTTGCTCACTGGCCAGTTTAATAAAGGCACCCATCACCTTGCCATTAGCCGCAAGGATCAGGTTATTTTCAGCGGTCACCTGCACCGTTGAACGGTTTGCAGGATCAGCGTAGTCGGTGATTTGGGCATTGATAATGGTTAAGCCCAAACTACGTTCATGCTTGCCATCTAAATCGGTGATACGAATATCGCCCGATGCGGTGATCGCATCGAGTTTATTGGCCGCAATTTGGAAGTCGATGATGCCGGTTTGCGCACGTAACACTAAGGTATCGGCAATCAGGTCAGGGGTCGCATCGGCAAAGTTTTCGCGAATTTGACCGCCCGCGGTTAGATTAATGGTGCCGCGAGAAGTCACTTTATCCACAATGTCGGCACTGCTACCATCGAAGTTTTCCAGTGTAGGCAGCGCATCGCCATTAGTCAAATAAATACCCGCACTGGCATGACGCACTAGAATGTCACCGGTGGCGGTAACCGACATAATACTGCGCGTTTCATTTGTTTGAATCCGCACATCCGCTAAATCGACCTGCCCCTCTGCCGTAATGGTCACCAAACCATCGCTAATGCGGGTATTGTCTATGACAAGATCACGCGTTGCTGCATCGGCAACTCCGCTCGATTGATTAATAACCAAGCTACCAGCGTGTGCAATATCAGCCTCAAGGGTGCGTACATTCGTATTAAGCTCGATCGAATTAACATTATAGCCAATACCGTTAGTTTGATTTTTAACCACCAAAGTATTGGCCTGAATCGCATCAGTATCCACCGCCGCACGTTTAATCGTGCCTTCGGCTAACAAGGTAATATTGCCACGATCCGCGGTAATAAGCAGGTTAACGGTTTGATGCGCGGTACTGCCATTATCATCCTGACGCAACGACATAATATTGATACTGTTGCGCGAGCCAACACCTTTCGCTTCAACGTTCGATATGCTCAGGTCGCCGTAGTTGGTCACCGAGATTTGACCATCCGCCGCCAAAATGCGCTCAAGGTTTAAGCTACCCCAGTTACTCAAGGTTATGTCACCGGCACTTAGTAACTCCAAATTGACCGCGCCAACTTGGGTATTCAGTAACATTCGCGTATCTGCGATGGCCGTTAGCTTCTGTGCTTTAACCAGGCCTGGTAGTACATCCATACCATTACCGTTGGTGTAAAGCTGGTCAACCGATTGGGTGATACGACCATCCTTGGCGGTTAAGCTAACTTGATCTGCACTGAACAGGTAGGCGCGATTCAGTGAGATATGGCCACCAAATTCACCCGCTGATAGCGCCATCAGATTATTGTCGCCCGCTGAACTATTTTGCACCTCTAACACACTGCTATCGGATAGCGTAATGCTGCCGCTTTGTGCAATACCTGCCCCCGCCGCAAGCGTTAAAAGGTCTTGCGACTGAATCCAGCCATCAACGATAATGTTGCGTCCAGCTTCCACCAGTATGCTTTCCGCTTTCGGCAAGGTCGGCGGGTTTAACGCCAAACCAATTTCTCCGCGCAAAGCCAAATCATTACTGGCTTTCAACACAAGGTGCGAGCCGTCCAAAGCGACATCGCTGGCAATATTAAGGTTATTTCCGGCGGTTAAACTCAACCTATTCAGCGCAATAAGATGTGCCTGCCCGGTCGCTTGCCCACCATTACCATCGGTGACGCTCACCCCACGCACTTGTAAATTGGCGCCGGTGCTGATGGTCAGGTTTTCAGCGGCTTCCATTTTCGCTTCAATAGTAGCACTACCTGAGGCCACAATAGTAATGTTAGTCGCAGTAATAGATTGCACCGCAAAATCGGCAGAGCGGACCGTAACATCTCGGCTAGAGGGCGTTGCGACGGTAATCGTTTCACTACCAATCACCGGACGCTGTTGCCACTCAGTTTGCAACTCTGTTCCTTCTACACGAATCTGTTTGGTCACCGCTCCAAACTGCTCGCGCAAACCATAAATGGGTTGATCAACGGTGGTAACTTGGAAACTTAGCTTCACGCGTTCGTCACGGACTTCGTGGGTTAACGAGGTCCAGTGCGCATCATAATCCTTAAAGGTTTCTCGTATCGTTTCACTACCCACTTTGCGCACATCAATTTCAATGCGATAACGGTTCATTTTCCATTTACTAGGACTGTATTTTTCACCCTTGATAGTGAACTCATATTCCCCAGTGGACGCTAATTGGCGAATCGTATTCACCCAATTGGTTGGATTATCTCGCGTATGCTTATAGGTGAAAATGGTATTTAGCTGATTAAGTCTTTGGTCAGTATTCCAATTGCTGGCATTGACTGTAAAATTCAGGTTAGGGTATTTGCTACGATCAAACTTGCGGTAATTAAAACCTTTACCACGAGAGGTGGCAAAATTATCGCGTTCTAAAACAGCAAAGGCTGTTCTAAAGTCATAGCTACCGGCAATTTGATTAGCAAAACTGAGTTCAGTTGCACTTAACGACGCCGTGTTACTTTGTAACTCATTAATCCATGTTGTTAAGGCATCAACCCGATTGGTGGTTAAATTAACGTCATTAGTATTGTTATGGAAATCACTCACCGTTGATACGCTTCGGGTAGTTGCCCAGGTCCAATTGGGATCGCGCGATAAATCTAAGGTGGTTTGGCTAACACTGGTCAGGTCATAGCCCGTTAATACGCCGGGTACCAGATCAAATGTACGCAAACCACTGCCGGCATAGTCAACCTGCCAGGTTGCCGGACCTTGGTCATTGATATTAAATGTTGTAACTCGGCTGCCATTTAAAGCATTCTCAACTCTACTCCAAGACTGTGCCACATAGTTACCCACAAAATTAGCACTAGATGAATTATTCAAGTCTGCTTTTGTAAAATTAGAGGCAATTTGGTCGTAATACACATGGGCAAAATCAGTAAACTGCAATACCAGTTCGCCTACTTTACCGTCATCTTTGGCATCATCATAATCTTCATCATCTTGCGCAGCCCAATTGCCTGAGTTATTGCCATTAAGCGTGTTGTCATTAATCAGATATTGCGCAGCGCCATCCGATACTACACGCAGAATATCGAGGTGAGCGCCATCCGGCATCCGGATGTATTTGTCATCTAGACCCGCGCGCTCAATATGGAAAATGCGTAACGCACTATTTTTCCAGCTTGGATCGCTATTAGTCGTGGTAACAACGCCATCCTCCGTGCGGATGGTTTGGTGGTTGCTATAACTAAAGTCGAATAAACGCATATAACCTAAGTGAGCCAATACCGCTTCTTTTTCTTGCGCGGTTAGCAAATCAAAGGATTTATAATTAGCGTTCTTGTACTCACCTTTACTAAAACTGAGTTTTAAATTATTGATGGTTGTGGTTACATCTTCATTGGCATTGGCTCCCGTTAAATAACGCGCCCAATCTATTTGGTCATTGTGATAATGAATCCCTTCAATAAAGAACTCCATAAAGGGTTGCAGACTATCGGCGTTGGTGCCAGTGGCATTGGGGTTAAAATAACCAATCTGCTCCAAAGTCATATTAAACTGGGTGTATTCAGCGCCTGTTTCAAAACGCTGGAAACCAATAGAGTCGATAATGGTAGTAGTTTCATAGGTAACCACCGGAACCTCAATGGTGCCCACCGCAATATCACGGAAACCGGTAATCACCTCAACAGTTTGAGTGCTCAACGTTACCACAGGAACCTGTATTGTGCGCTCACCGGCAACAGCCGCATCAGCGCGCACTAAAATATCACCGCCAGAACGCAAGCTGATATCACCCGGGGCGTCAATCAAACCCTGGTTAAGAACCTGCAAAAAGCCGCCGGTTAAGTCGGATTGCGCAATGGCGCCTTCAAGTTGTGTTTGCGTCCAACGCATATTCACGCCGGCATTTAATTGAACATCACCGGTTGAGTGAATACTGCCGTAATGGCGTAATTGCTGACCCGCGTTAACCAATACACGGGGCACAAAATTGGTCGACAACAAGGCGGTTGCCGCTATATTGCCGCCAATGGTGACCATCGGCGCACTCAAATGCACTAAAGCCCCGGCACTAATTTCTGCCCTTATCGGATCTTCTGATACTAAAATTGATTCACGGGCATTTACAAAAATAACCGAGGTATCTGCAGTGGTTTGCAACAGGCTATTGGCCATTAAATTGATTGCCGCCGCACGAAGCTCAATGGTATCGGTGGCTTGTGCTGTGGCAAAGTTCGAGTCATTTCCTACAAAGGTAATCGTTCCTGCCGCCGACTCTATGACGATTTCAGCCGCTTTTGGCGTATTCTGGCTATCGCCATCCGTTTGTCCAATTAACCCTTTAACCAAAATACCACTATTCGCGGCCAGTTGAATGCGACCACCCGCGGCCACATCAATAACCCCACCCGCAACACGCTCGCTGCCTTCTAGCTGAATATCTTGAATAATTAAACTGGTACCGCTGGTATGTGTACCCGCCGAAATAACCACCTCACCATCGGCGGTAATGAGGTTATTGACAATAATCCGTGATTGACCAAATACGTCTATGCGTGAACCGGTATCTAGCGCTGAAATAACACCATCAAGCAGGATATCTCCGTCACTGAGTAGTTGAATGCGACTGGGGTTAACAGCGGTGAGTTGTCCGTTACCTGTTGCATCCGTAACAATAATCGCACCTGTTTGATGCCAAATACCACCATTACCTGCCAGCATAAATATGGAACCTGTGGCGTGAAGTTCTGCCGATGCCAGTAGGTTAACACTGTGATTGGCAAAAACGACTAGCTGACTCTGTGAACCCAACCATTCTGGGCTCTGCAGGTTGTCCGCATCACTGTCGGCATTATAGCCAGCACCCGCGAAGACTTGCCCCGCCAGAGTAATCTGATTGGCCTCTAGCACCAATTGACTATTCGCCGCCCGCGTAAAGAGCTGCGCATCTTGGCCAATGATTAATTCTCCGCCACTAACCAACTGCAGTTCTTGGCTAGCTTCTAGCATTACCCCTTGTGGATTGGCTGGATCAATCACCCCGCCTGGCAGAGTACCTAAGGTCAAATCGCCTGCGGCATCAATCACTAGGCGCTGTCCTTCACCGGTTAAGGAGATACCAACATTTGACAAGCTAAGATGCGCCGCAGAGGTAATCCGCATTGAACCCAACAAGCTAATATCTCCGCTAATAATGGCCTGTTCGGTGGCATCTAAGGTCAGCACAAAATCACGCGTCTGTGCATTTACCCGCGTGCTATTAATAACCCCTTCCAGTACAACGCTATTACCCCGTAAAATAATTTCAGCGCTGGTATTAATCTGACCGGCATCTTTCTGTAGTGTTAGCGTTCCCTGTTCTGCGGCAAATTCCATCAACGCCAAGTTTTGGTTTAAGTTGTTGTCGCCATTTAAGCCAATCACCGAATTGATGGTTAAATCCTCAACGGCAATCATGCGCAATTCACCATTATTACCGGTGATTCTAAACTCGCCGGCACCCGCACCCACGGTCGAAGTGGTTAGAGAACCGCCTGTTCGTATATCTAGCACGCGCCCTGTTTGCAGTAAGCCATTAAGCGCGAGTGTGGCATCAGAATTGATTAAAACCGTGGCGTTACGTCCTTCAGCGATGACATTCCCGATAAATTCGCCACCCAAATCTGAGTGCAAGCGAATATCGCCACCCAAACTAATTATCTGACCTAAAACCTCGATATTTAACTGGGCTTGTGTAGCCGCATTAATATTGCCTTGAGCCAAAATACTGCCGGCTAATTGAATATCACCGGTGTTGCGAACTTGCGTTGTCGGAGAGCCCAAAAAGATTTGTGCATCGCGTCCTAATGCTTGCAAGGCGTAACCTTGTCCGTCTTGCGGCATGATATAAATACCACCCGCACCCGCATCCAAACTAATAACACTATTGGCTGCAAGGGTTTGTAGACTTGCGCTACCCAACAACAGCAGGCCTGGTTCCGGATTAGCAAGGCTGGTACGTAAGGCATTATCACCACCCACTATGTCGATCATGCCACCGGCGATAATATCGCGGCCAATCCGAATTTGCCCCTGTTCAGACTCAAGATAAATTTCGGAACTGCCGATATTGGTAATGCGCTTCAGCGTTTGACTGGTGCCATGACCTTGTCGCTGATACTCACCACCCGCAAGTAACAAGCCGTCTAACTGCATATCGCCGTCAGCTAAAATAACAATGGTGCTATCGGCTGCAAATGTGCTCATCCGTGCATTTCCAGCCATTTCAATACTTAATTCGGTATCATCCTGACCCGCTTCAATGTGAATACTGGTTTGAGCACGTATGATACTCCCAACCACCCCTGACTGATTATCCGCATCTAGCACAGTGCCGCTCAAACGCACAGCCTGATCCGAGAAAATCCCAATATGGCCTTCTTTGCCACTCCAATTAACCGCCTCTGAAATCAATTCACCTGCGTCATTACGCACCAGGCCTGGTGTACCGCCGGCCAACACAACACCAAGTATTAAGACATCACCCTCAGCATCGATATAAATATCACCACCCATGTCATGGCTAGTGTGTGCACCAGAAACTACACCGGCAATCACATCGACCAACACCCCAACATTATCGCCCGTTACTGCCGAACCTTTACCACCGATTAACGTAACATCTTCCGAAGCATAAACCGCATTATCAACCCGAACCTGACCCCCAAAGGATTTAAGGTAGGCTGACGCATCCTTAGCGGTAAACTCAATTCCAGAAGCGGTACTTATGCCCCCAGCGATTAACGCCCCGACCACATTAATATCTTTTGAACCGTAGAGTTTAATAGAGGAGCCGGCTGATTCGGTGCTTAATACCGAGGTGCGGTGAATGTAGATACTGCGCCCTTCATTACTGCCACCTAAATCATCAACAACAATGCCGTTACGGCGAGTGCCGCCATAGATTTCGACATCACCACCGATAGTGGCATTACCTTCCCAATAAACCCACTCATTCGATTGTAGGACTAGGCTAGAGCCTAAATCGGCAATATTGATATTTCCGCGTATGATCAGGTCGTCTTTACCTTCAATGCGAATATCGCCTTCGGCACCTAAGGTTGTGAGGGTACCGGTTAGTAGGAAGCCAAATTCACGATGTCCGTGTAGTTCGTGCGGATCCATCACCCCGTCAATATCTCGGCCAGGTAGCGTGTCAAAGTAGTTGGCAAACTCAGCTTGCGAAGCCGCGCTTGATTCACCCATCCGAATACTCATATTATTGGATGCGCTGACACTGCCACCCACCCAAATATCTTGTTCGGCAAAGAGAAAAACATTAGAAAACTGGCCTGAGACTTCAGCAACCGGTGCACCACTGCTGGTATTAAACTGTATACCTGCGGTTACCGCGGCTGATACATCGATGTGCAACCGACCACCGGCTTCTAAATAAACATTAGACGCCTCATTAGGTGCCAGTACAGCTCCCTCTTGTGCAATCGTTAAATCACCGGCGGTAATGACGCGGGCATCCGACCAAGATACTAGGCTGTCAATGGTTATAGAGCCATTGGATTGCAGCGCAACACCATCACCCACGGCACTCACCAGGCCTGTTGCAGCGATATTCACTTCTTCCCAAACCTGCAAAGCCATGCTGTCGATTAAAAAGCGACTTTCAACCATAGTGTCTTGCGTTAGATTGATAACGCCGTCATCACTGCGAATATCCGCGGTCAATTTTTGCCACAAACTCGGATCACTCAACGTCTGACGCGCTAGGTCTAACTCCATAGCATCACCCAGATATTCGTAAACGCCATACTCTGATTGGGTATATTGCACCCGAACGAGATCGCTAGTCGCCAGCGTCATCATATCCGGACGCTCTCGGTCTAAACGTGTCTGCTTGGTCACCTCAATTTTTTGCCACAAAGCCGTATCATTAAATCGATCGGCATTTAGGTAGTCGTTATTAAATTGCCCTAGGGTGACATCTTCAATAAAGTCTGCCTCGAGTGTCGCCTCACGTCGCCATTGCGAGGCATTACTGAAATCGTTAGCGGACAGATTTGGCAGAACCTGATTGACATTATTAGCACCGATATATCGATAAACCTGACCGTTAGCTAAATCACGCACCAATGTCTGATTAGTTTGTAGGGCAACCGCCGTTAAATCAAGCGTCAGGGGGTCTTCACCTAAATAGCGGTAGAGCTCGTAACTGACCCCAATAATGTCACCGGCGCCGGCACTCGCAAGTGCTTGCTTTTGCGCCTCAGTAAGTTGGTCAAACTGATGCGGCTGTTCGATCAGCATCCGCTCGCTCACTTGGCCTAATTGGCCAGTGCGAGCATTTAGGGTGATGTTGTGTGCCGCAATATTGACAAAGTTGTCTGACAGGTTCGGGGAGCTTAGCTCAGGCTCATGCGGAAATAAGAATTCATTTAATGCCGCCGAGATCGAATATTGTCGGCGATCGACACCATCGGCACCAATTAAAGCTAATAAATCTTCATCAGCCGTGTTGAGACTATTCGTAGGTCGTTCAGCGGTTTTTATTAAATCAATTAATGAGCCCTTAACAATATCGATACTCACATCGCCAGATGCCGAATAAACCGAAGCCTGCGGATTTGCCCAGGCTGTTGGCAACATCAGCCGAAGATCGCCACCTTGGGCCAACACTAACACATCCGTATCGGCTCTTGCGGCAAAACCACCATCACCCAAAATATTACTGGTTACTTCTGCTCGAATACCGCCCAAACGCGCATCTAACTGAACATTATTACCGGTAATTTGAGCAATAAAACCTTCATAAGTGACCCCGTTAATCGTGGCACCCTGAACAGAAGTGCCTTGAATACCCTGCACCGCTTGAATGAAAACATCCCCGCCCGCTTGGATGCGTTGTGCCGTCAATAAACTGGACTGGTTATCTAAACTAAATACCTGTACGCGGATATCACCGCCGGCCACAATGTCGGTTTCACCCTTGTCACCTTCAAGCACAACACGCACCGTGCCCCCGGCATCAATTAACGGTGCGGCACCATAAATCGCAGCACCATCCGCCATTAACACATTACCACCCGCCGTTAGCTCAATACGCCCAACCGGCATAGCATTACCTGCGGCATTGGTGCTACCATCGGTGACTTTTAAGTCGCCATTAATTAATAGATTGCTGGCCGTATTCACAAAAATACCAGCCGGATTATTACTTTCAATAACCCCAATTTGGATAGGGTAGTCGGCACGAAGGAAATGGGTGTAGAAATCTTTCACCCCTGTGCTAATGGTGACCTTGGTGTGCTGAGTTTTGGTGCGCAGGAAACCACCACCGGTGGTCCATGTTTGTGTGGTGACTTGGTAGTTTTCAAAGTCATTGTCAAACCGATCCGCTGATGGGTTTAAGAAGTCTGTACCACTTTCTTGGCCATCACGTTGCCATAGCGTTGTATCACTAAAATCCGCATCCGGCAGATAAACTTCGCCATTTTCACCAATGTAACGGTACACCGGCATCTGGGCGCTAAAACCAAAGCCTGGGTTGCTCACGTCGCGCACTAGGCTGACATTTTTAGTCAGCATCACTTCTTTGCGGCGCACATTATCATATTCAATGCCATAAACCGCATTCAGCGCCATTAATTCAAGCGCTTCCGACTCCAACAATGGCGAGGCGTCTAAAAATACCACTTCCTGCCATTTATAACTGTTGTCTCTAACCAAGAAACCGACCTGCGCGAAACCTAGGCCAAAACTGTTTTTCTCGTATTTTTTAATTTCTTGACGAACCGCGGCCTGACCTTCTGTCCAGACATAATAGACACTGTCTCTTGGATTAAACCAAAGTTGGTTTTCAGTATCTTGCTCATTTTCTGGCAGGTCACGCAGGTCAGCAGGTGCCAGTTGCGAATACACAATGCTGTTATTAACACGCGCACCCTGTTCTTCTAAAACCTCAACTTGACCATTTTTGAAGGTGTAGGTGGTCTGGCGCAGTGTCGCGGTATCAGTAATTTGAATGCGACCCGGATTGTTGCTGGTTAAATCAACACCATCCAATACTAAATCGAACGCACTGGCGTTATTGATAGTGAGTGATGGCGCACCATCCGCAACGCGAATCTGACCATTGCCGGTACTTAAAATCTGCCCAACGAGGGTGATATTACCCGCAGGCGCCTTGATGTCTTCAATAACAATACTTTGCGTACTGGCATCAAAATAGGCTTTAAACGGTATGTTTTGAACCCCAAAATCCACGCCTGAAATACTAACTTCACCTGGACGGAAAGCATCAATTGACCGTCCACCGGCTGGGCTTTGATCCATGAAGGTAATTGAGCGAGTGGGGTTAAAGGTTTCGCTGATGTTTAATTCTAAATCGGTTAAGCCACTTTGTAGCAAACCGTTGATGTTAAGGAATTCGGCGGTAATAGTAATTGTGCCGCGCGCTACAATCCGTGACTCATTTTCAAAAATACCTTTTTGTAGCTGCAGCATGGCCGCAGATTCAAAGTCGGTAAATATAAGGCTATCGTAATTACCACTACTATTAAAGACTTCGCCCCGCAGCGGCGTGTAGTTAATGTATTGACGAGGGTCGGCCAAATGCTGCCATCCCTCTACATTCAAACTAAAGTTCCCTGAAGTCACAATATCGATGGTGCCCGCAAGTAATTCACCAGACACCTCTACCGAACCTTCGGTATTGCGAATAACAATGGAGCCGTTTTGATTAACCACACTGCCCAATAAATACATATCCTGCGCACCGGAGGTTCGCTGCGCAATGGTTTCATTCAGGCCGAGTAGTGCGGCTGGCAGCGACTCTTGAACAATCCTGATGACCCCGGGTTCAAAACCAGCCTGCTCAGATCCCACTGGGGTATTGTTTAAATAAATATTGCCCGGCGTAAAGGATTTTAGTTCACCATCAACGGGCACTATTTTGGTGGTATCGGATATAACAGCGTCATTCACTCTTACATCAAATGGTGTGGCATTAAAAATATCGATCATGGCACCCGAGCGAACAATCATGCGATTGTCGTCACTCGCCTGCTGGATCATGGTTGCATTGGTATTCACCGCATCAATAAAAATAGACCCTGGTGCCGCAAATAAATTGGGTAAATCTAAGAAAATAGTGTCTAATTCGCGATTAACAACCTGAACTGTATTGCCATTTTCGTCAATAAACACGTCCATTAGATTTAATTCGCGCAAGGCATTTTCGACCTGTTCCAGCTGAACTTGGTGTCGCGCTAAGGCTTCGTCATTACCTTGATGACTATCCATCAAGTCAAGTAACTGGGTGTGACGAGCTAATAGCAGATTTTGCACGCTGGCTACCGTCAGCTTCGGTGTGGCAATTTCAACGGGTTTAATGACATAAAATTTACCCTCAAGCGCCGCTTTAAGCGCTTGTTGCGCCTCTGATGATACTTCCGGCACTTGAATTAGGGTTAAGCTATTGCCTTGAACCGTTGCTTCAAAACGCACATCATCGAGTATTTGAATACGCAGGTTTTCAAGCACTGTGTTTAAGGTGTCGCCCAGACGCGCGGTATAACTAAAATTCGTTACCGCACCATCCCCTTGCGGGTCATTAGGATCAGCGACGCTGACTTGATAAAGCTGTCCGGCTTGAACCGACGTGCCAGTAAAGTCAAGAACTCGACGATCAGCCAGGTCATCCGGATGTGGTGTTTGGGTTGCACCATTAATAGAGATTTCCAGTGCCGCCATACTTTGCACACTGGTTGATTCACCCAAGTTATCGGTATTAGCAAACAATTGACTCAGATCAAGTTCGGCATATTCATACTTTATACCGGCTTCAATACCTAACGCATTGAGCTCAGTGTTCGTCAATTCGGTTCCTAGTCGATTGAGCGGCAGTTGTTGAACCAGCCCATTAGCACCCATAATTTGCATGGGTAAAATGTGCATTAGCATTTGGTTGTTTAACGCGGCTTCAATAACCACCTCGTTACCCATTAATAACCGGTTATCACTCACCGCTACACCGCGATTGTTAATACCCGAGCCATAAGGAATCAAACTAATGCTTAGCATAGTGCCCACTTCGGCACCTCGTTGCTTACCACCAATACCTTCACGCGCATTAAAGGTGACATTGCCTAGCGATTCAATGCGTGTGCTGCCACGTAAATCCAGTAAATTCGTCTCTTGAATACGCATTGATGGATTAGGGGAGTTAATACTGGGGTAGGCACTAATTGTGGTGATTTCGGTGTTCGCGAAGCCGTCTAAAAAGTTAATCATGCCGCGCTGATCTTGGCCGGCCTGTAAAAAGACGCCGTTACCACGAATTAATGAATTATGGGTGACCACCTGGTTCAAGGCATCAATATTGCCGATAGCGCTTGCACCAGCAAAGCCGGTTAGCGCTGTAACGGTAAATAAGTTACCACTGGGGTTAGCCTCTGCCGAGCTACGCGTGTTGAGATAAATCGCACCTGACTCGTTGATTAAGGCCGACTGACCGATATTAATTTCTGAACGAGTTGAAGCCAGAATTTCTGAGCGGGCAACGGATATACCAAACCCAGACACACCTTCAATGCGCACGCTATCAACCGCGTAAACATCGGTGGCCGCATTCACCAGGAATACACCCGGATTGGCATTACTACCGCGCACGGTCAAATTAGAGCTATTGCCAATATCAACTTGTGCTGTGAAGCGAGCATTATTGGTGCCAAAGACAGTTTTACTGGTTAGCGCATTAACACCAACCAGGCCTGCTGATCCCGAACGTAGGTTATTACTATTAGCATATTCGTTTTTGAGGGCGTTATTGAGCGCCGAAATAATCACCGCATCACGTGCATCAATAACCACGTTATTGCCGACATTGACGCGCGCTTGGCCAATCAATTCAACCAGCGCTCCGGCACCTGTTCCGGCACCCAGTCCTAATGCTTTTGCATCGGCTTGCGCATCCCCAAATTGACTATGTAATGCTCGTAAATCTAACGCACTCACTTCGACACGACTGCCATCGCCAATACTAGCAATCACATCACGTTGATTACTCACTTTAACATCGGCACCGGCAACACCGGCTAGCAACGCCGCGCCACTCGCTTGACCCTTAGCTAGAATACGATCATCGGCTTCCGCCAAAATGCCGACACTTTCAGCACGCAAACTATTATTGGTTCCCAGGCCTGCTGTTACCAGACCGGATATATTAACGCTTGAAACCGTCGCACCTACGGCGAAAGATAGCAGGCCTGCTGCTGCCGCAAAACCCGTTGATTCAGCAAAACCGCTATTACTACTATAGGCATTAACGGCGATACGACCCGCCGCATAAAGTTCAGAATTTGTAATATCGGCTGAAATTGTGCCATTAAAATTAACCCAGCTAACACTACCTGCCGCCGCCGCTGCAATGAGCCCACCCGAAACAGCGGTGGCGATGGTACGCGCATCCGCAGTTGCCCGACTATCGGCATTCACGGTGACATTGCCACGCGCACCAATTAAGCTATCCTCAATAATCGCTGCGACATTTGAGTTGATGGTTGCGGTCGCTTCGGCACCACCACCAGCAAGCGCACCACCGATTGAAAAACTCGCCGCGACGGCTGTTGCGCCTGAACGCGCAGTAATCGTTGCTGTATTTAAGGCTTCAACAATAACGCCACCGGTATCGAGTTCAACATCACTGATTCGAGCCGTTGTGGTATTGCTAATTATATTGTTAGTTAAGGACACGCCAATTGCGACACTCGCACCAATGGTTCCGACTGAAAAAGCAATTGCTGAGGCCGCCGTCTTTGCCTCTATTACGGCATTATCCTGCGCTTTTACGGTTAATTGACCTAAGGTTCGCATACCATAATTGGCAGAATCCGTTACCTCGGCACTAATCTGTGTAGTAATGGTGTTTTTGGCACTGGTACCGGCACCCGCAGCAGCGACCCCCAGTAATCCACCACCGGTTAGTGCGACCGAAACGGCAATAACATCGGCTTTAATGGTTGCTTGATTAAGCGCCAAAACATCCACCTTGCCTTGCGAGGTCAAGTTCATGCCACTTACTAAGGCTTCAACAACGGAACTTCGGTCTGCTATTTGCGCACCAATAATATTCTCTGCCATCGAGGCACCAACCGAGACGCCCACACCTGCTGCGCCACCACCGGCAACCGACACCGCAAAGGCTTTAATTTCTGCGCTAATGGTGGCACTATTATCCGCTTTCACCCGAATATCACCTTGGACTAAGGCGTCGGTATCATTTAAATAAGCACCCACGTGCGTTGCAATACTATTAAAGGCATCGCCAAAAGCACCCGCAAAACTAATCCCTGCCGAACCACCAACGGCAGCAGCGACACCGACTGCAATGGCTTCGGCAGTAATGGTGGCGTTTTCAATAGCATCAATACTCAAGGCGCCCGATAGGGTCAAACTGCCCGCATCCATAACAAACGCGCGAACTTGGTTAGAGATATAGTTACTGGCCACACTGGCCGAGACACTGACTGCAACACCCCCTGCACCGCCAAAAGCGGCTGAGATAGCGGTGGAGGCTAGGGTGGCATCAATGACGGACCGGTCTTCCGCTTTAACCGTCATATTGTTAGCGCTAAACCCAAGCGAACTATGACCATCAATACCCGCGCGCACATCAACTTCAATACGGTTAGTGACGCCCACACCGGCACCGGCTAAACCAACACCAGCAGCCCCTCCACCAGCAATCGCCGCAGATACCACAAGATTGCGACTGCTAATGGTTTGGTCTGAACTCGCGGTAATCGTAACGTCACCTTGCTCCGCTTTAATCGCAGAATTCTTGACTAATGCATGAACCGGCGTGCCGTTAGCCTGAATATCTACCCGCTCCCAAAGATCTCGGTTGGTGTAATCAATCGTAGCGAGATTGCCCTTTAACGCCAGGGTACTGGTATTTTGGTTAAAGCCTTCATTCGATTGGTTGAGTAACAGTTTGTTGCTGCCGATGTAACGGTATTGTTCACCAGCCCGTGCGCCGTGTAGAATTTCAACCACTTGATTACGATTTATTTGGTTTTGACTAACCGCGTCTGTGGTGAAGTGAGCGGTTAGATTCGTGGCCGTCCAGCCAATAATATTTTGTGCCACGCCGACCCCAATTGAGGCGCCCACCCCAGCGGTGCCACCCGCTGCTGCGGCAACGGCCAAGGATAAAATACGCGCATCAATGACTGAGCTGTCATTCGCATCAACCAAAACATCACCGTTCAGCAACGTCATAGGACTGTTATCAATGGTTGCGATCACGCCTGAACCAATACGGTTAGTCGCTTCGGCACCCGCGCCGCTCAGTGCGACACCCGCAGTTCCGCCAAACCCTAAAGCCACCGACGCGGCGATAGAGGTCACTTGAATCGTCGATTCCGAATAGGCACGAACTTGAATATCGCCACCACGCGCGGTAATACCGCCTTCTGCATTCACTATCGCGGCTTGCACCAGGGTATCGATGGTATTTCGAGCTAGACTCACGCCGATCGACAAAGCAACACCAGCGGTACCCCCGAGCGCACCTGACAATGAGGCGGCACCAGCAAACGCTTTAATACTTGAATTATCTGTCGCCAGCACATCTATTGAATTAGCCGTGATGGACCCGTTACTACCTGCTGAATTTTTAACACCCGCAAAAATATCCTGCGCAATACGGTTATCGGCATTCACACCCGACCCACTGGCGGCAACCCCAGCGCTTGATCCGCCGGCTATAGCGGCCGAACCACTAAACACAAACGCATTAATCATTTGGTTCGCTTGCGCACGAATTGTAAGATCACCGTCGGCTACAATATGGGCATTGCTAATATAGGCTTGGACTTGTCCAAGCGGTGTTGACCCTGCACCGGATTCATAACCGATCCAATTGCGTGCCAATGAGAAGCCAATCGAGGCACCCACACCATTTGAACTACCGACCCCCACGGCTAAAGATGCCGCCCAAATATTAGCGTTAATTGTGGTTAAATTATTGGCACTAAGTAACACATCACCGACCGCACTAATATGGTTACTATTTGTGATCAGTGCTTTAGTAGTGGTTAGAATATTGTTATAGGCCACTGCGCCTGCTCCACTGACAGCAACCCCCTGCCCACTCAATCCAACACCTGCCGCCAATGATGCGGCCATAGAGACAGCATGAATGCTTTGCTCTAAAACCTCCAAACCACCTTGATTGTTAATTTTTAATGTGTAAGTTTGACCATTGGCAAAACTGAGTAACCAGGCCTGACCTTCTTGTATTATCTCGAGTTGAACGGGTGGCTCAACGCGACGAAATTGCTGGGTATTGCTGTAATCTAGTTGACTAATATCAGTGATCAGGTCTGCGTTGCCGATATATTCGTACACCTGTCCTGATGTGCCCCCCCAGCGATAGCCCTCTGAGACGAGAATTGTTTGGCCTTTTTTGAGAGTCTGGGTATTGGGTTCACTTGGAAGGCTGGCACCTTCAGACGCCGCATTACCGCTCACAAAATCCCAAGTGTTTGATAAGGAGTTGGTTTGTGGTATTTCTAGCCCTGCCGCTTCTAAAGCCTGAACTAAAGCCCGCTTAGTCGCTATATCCTTTAGGCGATCTTGCTCATATTCATCAATCGTTTCAGTGCTTGGGTCATCGCTAGTTTGCGTTGCGGCATCATCTAATAATGTCGCTGATATGCCACTAGCGCTAAGTGTTGCGGCGTCTATGGTTAACAGTGATGTAGCCGTTGCATTAGCGCGAACGGTAATATCTCCGGTCGTTGCACTGATCGACTCGGCATTATCCATTTGCGCCAGCACACTATTGCCGATTTCGTTGTAAGCTAAAGATAATGCTATTGATACAGCGACACCGGTTTGAGCTGATACCGAAGCACCAACAGCGGCTGCACCGGCTATAGCGCGAATACTGCTCGCGTCCTCTGCTGTAACAGCAATAGTCTGTGCCTGGATTGAACGAGGACCACTGATAGTAGCGCGCACATCAACATAAATGTTGTTTTCAGAATAAACACCACCTATACTCGGGGCGGCTGAGGTTCCCTTGGATGCCGCAACTGCAACCGTTAGGGCTTGTACGACGGCACTGATACGTGAGTCACTGCGAGCATCAACGACAAGATCACCAGCAACTTGCGTTGCGCTATTGGCAATATAAGCGAAAACGGCCGTCTTAGGGCTTGTTGCATCAATACGTTTCCACTGACTATTGTCGTAGTAATTCTCATTAATTAGCTCAACAGCTCCTAGTCTATTTTCGCCAATGTACTCGTAAGCGCGACCATTGAGTGGACCATCTATGACTTTAACAGTTTGCCCTTTGGTTAAGCCCAAAATGCTCTGCTCATGATTATAGGTGGTACTTAAATTACTGTTATCCTGGCGTCCAATGTTGTTAGTCGCAACAGATAAACCCAGTGCTACCGCTGGCGCAGGCTTCGCACCTAAACTGATTGATACAGCCGCCGCAATAGAACGAACATTAGCATCGATCAAGGCATCATCATAGGCATTGACGGTTAAATCAGCACCGGTCGTGATATCAACCGAATCAATATAAGCACGCGTGCCACCATTAATTTTATTAAAGACAAGGGTTCCTGCACCTGCCACCGAAGTTGCGCCTTGCATACTGGCTGCAACCGCAACAGCAACCGCACTGCCGGATGCAATAATACTGCCCTCACGACGGGCTTCTACCAGTAGGTTACCACCGACATTAATGTGTGACGTATTGGTGCTACTTGGTGAAGCAATAGCTGCTTTGACGTTGGTATCAATGTCGTTTCTTGTCCAACTGACACCAATCGAAACAGCACGTGTTGGACCTTGCTTACTGACGGCGACGGCCACCGATGACACATGAACGGTAGAAGCAATTTCAACACTGGATTCGGCAAGGACAGCTACACTGCCAGCCACGGCATTTTGGCCATTGGCGTTGACCAATGCCTTCGAGTCACTACTAATCTTATTCATGGCTATAAGTGGAGCTACGGCAATAGTATTCGAGCCAGTGCCGCCATCGGCACTCGGAGCAATACTGACATCCAAAGCCATGGCCGAGTTAAAAATATTGGCCGCTATTGAGCCGGTAAAAAGCGCATCTACTCTAAGGTCACCACCCACATCAAAAATAGTATTATCGATAATGGCATGATTTTTCAGCGTTTGCTCACCACCTAAGTTTGAACCCCCAAGGGCATCGATAGTGGCAAATAAGACATTGGTTGGCTTATAGCCGATGGTATTGAAGGCTAAGGTAACCCCCACAGACGTAGTGGCCTGAACCTCACTGTTCACATTCGCGATAATAGCGGCAGCACTTTCAGCAACAACATTTAAATCACCACCCGTTACAACACTACTCGCATTTAAGCGCGCTTCGCTACCACCCAATATGGTGTTATTAGCTATGACCACATTAACGCCAGTGGTGTCAGCACTGACCACACTTTCATCATCAGCAATTATTGTCGCAGACTCAATGGCATTGAGCGTTACATCGCCAGCCACATCAAAATCGATTCGGTCAGCTAGAGCTTCAACATTTGACCGCACATCATTGCGCACCACCAAGCCACCAAAACCGGTTCCTTTTGCGGAGCTTTCAGATAAAAGATCAGCCATGAATGCAGCCGCTTCCACTATGGTGTCTAAATCGACAGCCCACCAACGTGAACTGTCGGAATAGTCTTCGGTTCTTAAATTAACAAATTCAGCGCCGCCACGGAAAATGTAGATTAAATCAGGATCACCATTAACAATTCGCCATTGTGAGCGGTCACTATAATCTTGACGGTCTAGGCGAGCACGCTCCTGCTCTTCACCAATATATTCGTAGATCACCCCCGCTTCACCACCGGCCATGTCCCACTTCAGCGTGACTCTATCGCCGAACTCCAATACATCTGGACGATCAAACTGGGTATAACCGTTATCACCAATTTTGACTCGATCACCAAAGTTAATGGTACGCTCACCCGAAAAATCAGAGTAGGTCTGGCCAAAGAAACTAGCCAGTGCTCGAATCGCTTGAGCCTTTTCACTTTCACCACCCGTTTCTGCGGACAGACTTGCCTCGGCATAAATTCCCGAGTCATTCTGCGCATCCACTGAAACACTACCCTGTTGACTGGTTATTGATCTTTGAGTTTGGCTACCCTTGATCATGGCATAAGCACCACTTTCTACAAGGTTACTGGCTAGGATAAAACCAGCGGCAACAGCTTTTCCAGAGTCAATAAAATCATCACCTAACTCTGATGCTGTTTCATTAGTCACTTCAGCAAAGATAAAAGCATTGGACATAGCTTTTACAGATATGTCGCCATATGCGGTTATATCTGAATCAATAATAGTGGCGCTAACCTTAGCTGGCTGTGCATTCCCAATATCTGAACCAACCAATGCATCTATCGTGTTGAATAGAAGGTTTTGCGCCTCCCAGCCTATGGTGTTAAACGCGAGGGTCAGGTTTACACCAACACCATCCGACGCCAGACTACTCGAGTTACGCGCGACGACTTCTGCTTCATTGGTGGCGTTTACAATGACGTCCGCAAAGGTCGTCACAATCGTAGCGTTTTTTATGAATGCTTCAGCTTGATTTAGTATGAGGTTTGTTGCAATCACACCTCCAGCAGCCAGGCCTGGAGCGCTGCCATCAGTGGCTTCCGCTGTCGCATCGAGTAAGGCAAAAATCTCAGCACGCTCGTGCACCTCAACAACTAAGCCACCGGCAAGAATATTTGAATCCTCAATAGAGGCAAATGCACCACTGCGCACATCATTTCTAACAATCAATCCACCAACCGCTGTAGCTCCACCGGCCGACGATCCATCACCATCATCGTCATCACTTAGTTCCTGGATACTAAAGTCAGTAATCAAGCGACCCTCAAGGTCACCGCCAAAATTCACGACGACTGTTTTATCACCATCCGCAAGTACCTCGACGTCAATACCATAACTTTTTAGCAAGGCACCGCTCAACATCTTGGCATTGGCAATCGCGAATTGAATTTCAGCCAGACCAGCATCACTAGAAATATCACCCGTGGTAAAGTCTATGCCATCTAGGGTAATCGTAGCCTTGAAACTGCCATCATCTGGGCGATCAAAACTATAACCAGGGCCTATTGGGAAGCGCCCTCCTTTTAAGGTACTCACCAAGACCTCTAAGGCATCAACATCAAATTCGGCAGGCGTTGCTAAATCTATCGGTTGTTCAGCGAGTCCACCCGTAAAAGCGATACGGTATTTTTGAACTTTACCATCGATAGCAAATGGCGTGACTGCCATATTGCCGCGCCCAAACAGACTTTCTAGTCCGCGCTGCAAGAACTCAGCTTGCAGTTCTGGCGTATACTCTTCGGCGCCTTCAACGAGGGTTTGTGCTCGCACCACCATCATGCCAGGATCACCTATGCGCTGGGTACGAATCTGAGCCATATCTTGGCCCGCTAAATCACCGCCAAAGGCAATCTCAAAACGCCAACCTAAATTGCCAGAATCATCAAATGAAACCGTGACATTACCCTCGCCATACCAATCCTCAAGCTGGTTCTGAAGAGCCGCCTCATTGTCTTCAGGCGAATCCGCAAATGTCATTTCAGCAGAACGGCTACCATCCAATAGTAAATACGTTCGTCCGTAATCGATTTCATCATGAATAAAGGTTAAACGCTGTAGTTCATTTGCTGGCTCGCCAATAGGCACCAACAAAATATCATCACTGGTTTCACCGTCCCATTCAAAGGCAATAGTTGGTAAGTCTTCGCTGCCATGGGCATCAATATCAAAGCGAATTTCAACAATATGCTCGGCCGATACGCCAGGCGTAGCCGGTTTCACCAAGGATGCTTCTTGACCTACTGGCAGGGCTGCTACATCTTCTTCGGGATTGGTGTTAACTGGCACGCTCTTAAGAGGAATCTCCATACCTGCGGCATCTAATAGCACTACGGCGAGCTCTACAACGGGTTGATATTTTTTAAGCGCTTCGGGAGTAATATCACCCAAGTTAATCGGGGCAAGAACACTTTCAGTAGTCATTTCATCATCGATAAAGAAACTAAAGAAGTCAGGTAGGAAGAAATCGTAAAGCACCGCCATATCAATTCTGGCATACGAATTATTTTGTTTTTCGCCAGGTTCGATCCAGTCCAATAACCCAGCCACAGCGCTAACAGGCAGCTGTAAGTCCGTCGTAAAACCGAGTATGCCAAAATTTAAATCCGGGTCAGTGAGCTCTAAATAACGCGGCAAAAACTTAATAGCGGCAATGAAATCTTCGGCGATCTCTCTAGGTGTTCCATCTAAATCAATCTCAGCGGCATCATCAAAATAGTCTACTGGACGATCTCTTAATATCTCATCAGCTAAACCGGGTGAAAGCTTGTTAAGTGATAGTACGTCTAAATCTGCACTTGGCATGATGACACGGATCGGATCGAGTCCCCGATCAACAAAGGCGGACACATCATCGTCTTTATCGTCTATATCGAGTACTCGAAGCAGTATTTCATTGGATTCAGGTGCTTGACCATCTTCATCGCGTTCACCACCAAATACAAATTTAATTGGCTTGCCAAGAAAGGTTACGCTCAGCTCAGGTTGCTCGATAACAAATTCACGCGGTAAAAAACGTTGCGGCGTCAAATCCGATTTATCTTCAATATCAATATAAACTTTATAACTGACCTTCGGCTGAAACACCTCCCAGTCTTCATTGATTAACGCTTCAATAAAGGTGGTAAGAGGAATGTCTTGCCAACCATAATCTAACTGTATTCCCCAGGCAACATGCTCTCCATTGTGTTCAATGCTACCCACTTGATGCTTATATTCATAAGAAATCAAGTCGGGCGTTGGCATAATCAAGTCAAGGAATAATGATGGCAAAGCGTAATTACCCACTGAGCCAAGATTGAATACAATGCCATTATCTGTAAACTCAACGCCTTGTTCATTACCACCTAATCCACCAAGGTAATCGATGACATCAATGTCTTTGCCGTCATCCTGCCAGCCAACACCAAACTTCAAACCTAATTGATGATTTTGACCGCCAATACGCATATTACCCAGTACTTTACTGGTTTCTTTAAATGGCATCGCACCATACAAGAAAGATAGCACATCCCCCATAAAGCCTTCTGGCGGTTCAATTGCCATCCAATAACGCGTATCGGTAAAGTCTGTTGACGAAAGATCAACACTACTCAAAATTTCAACATCGTCACCATCAGCATCTTTCTCGGTACCCAGAAAACCCATATATCGATAGATATAACCGATTTCGCCGCCTGCTTCGTGATCTTCATGCACATAAACATGATCACCAAAAGCAATCTGTACTTCGCCTTCATCGCTGTAAAAATCAACTTTAATATATTCATCATTACCGCTTGGATTAGTAGAGCTTGCAATGACTGTACCGTCTGCAAATATAGACGGCGCATCGGTAGCCTCAACAGTTAAAACTTTCCCTACTGTGACAGGCCCAACGGATTGAATAAGACGCGCTTGTGCATCTGAGCTAATCATATTTGACGCCAATACCAATGCCGCCGCAGTACTTGCACCGGATCGTGCGGCGCTGTAAACACTCGCATCAATAAATGACACCATATCCGCAGAAATAATAAGATTGCCAGTAACATCTAGGCTTGAGCTGTCTATTTTTGCCAGCACTCTAACAGGCGCTTCATTACCGATATCCGTTCCGATTAATGCATCAACAGCTTTAAAAAGTACATTATCAGCCTCATAACCCAAGGTATTGAAAGCTAAAGTTAACCCTGCGGCACTTGCGTCAGAAGTCATAACGGCTTCGTTGGTTGCTTGGATCGTGGCCGCATTATCGGCGGTCACTAAAAAGTCACCGCCAACTTGTACGTCTGAATTCAGTAATAACGCTTCGCTTGAAGACATCACAATGTTGGTTGCAATAATGCCACTCAAAGCAAACCCTTCACCGCCACCTTCGCCGTCATCAACCTCCATCGATCCGGCAACCAAAGCATTAATCGCAGCATTATCACTGGCATTGATCGTTAATTTTTCACCCACTATGACACGATAGTCATCAACAACTGTTTTGCTTCCACCACGAACATCATTGACCGCGATAGCCAAGCCCGCAGCCGCTCCACCTTCTGTACCTGCCATCATCAGCAGTTCGGCATCAATAACGGCTAGGTTACGGGAATCGAATGTTGCCGATCCGCCTACACGAATAGCGTGATGAGTTGATGAGGTAATATTAACCAGACTGCGCGAACTCACTCGATTGCTAGCGATAATAAAACCTGCCGCCGCGCCATCTTCTGCGGCACCGGCATTTACCACTTGAGATTGCATACTTGCGCCGCTTGGCAGACCAAGCTCGTCATCGGCAATGCCCGCCAAGACGCTCAAATCGCCGCCTGTTGTTATATCTGTATCGGTAATATTAATGCGAATATGCGCAGGCTCTTCATCAATGATGCTGGTACCTAAAACAGTATCAATAATATTGAACAATAGATTTTGTGATTGATAACCAATACTGTTAAATGCGAGCACGACACCGACTGATGGGCCAGCGCCGCTTGATGAGGACTCCGCTGAGTTTAAAGCTGTCATTTCCGCCACATTATCAGCTAAGATCGCCATATTGCCGGTTGCAACTAAACTGCTCTGCGAAATTGTAATATCCGCACGACTCAACAGGGCGTTAGTCGCAATTAACCCATTAACAGCGACACCACCGCCACTGCTCTCACTCGCCTGGGTCGCATCATCTTCACCTGTCGAAACTACGCCGCTTAATTCAGCCGACAAACTCGCTAACTCTAGCGCTTCTATGTTCAGATCGCCCTCAGCCCGCACTGTGGCATCGCTCAACCTTACATCCACTACAGCGCTCAAATCATTCCTTGCGAAAAGCAGGCCAACAGCCGCTCCACCGCCACTCGCGGTTTCCATAGATATCATGGAATCTATTCTGGCGGCATCTCTAGCCAAAATAGCGAGATCACCGCCCGCATTTAAACTAAGCGCACCGCTGTAACCCTCCGTTTTTTCTATAATCACACGTGCGGCGGAGCTCACCATATTGCTCGCTAAAATAACACCAACTCCGGCAGAGATACCCTCGGATTCCGTTGACTGCGCCAGCATCGCCATTAGCAACTGCTTTGCATTAGCACTCACCGTTAGATTACCAGCCGCATCAACTCTACTATCTCGGATAGTGACCAGAACATTCATGGGTTGTTCATTGCCAATGTTACTGCCAACAAGATTATCAATAACATTGAACAGAATATTCTGCGATTGATAGCCAAGGCTATTAAACGCCAGACTAATGCCCACAGCCTTTCCGGATGCCCCCGCTTCGGCCTGATTGTCGGCAATTAGTTTTGATGCATTGCGAGCATCAATAGTTACATTGCCTGACGCATCTATGTCACTGCGATTAATAAGAACCTGGGTATCTGACAAAATCAGATTGGTCGCAATAATCCCTGTGAGGGCAAAGGAAGCTGAATCCGTGCTTTCATCATCGTCTTCCATATCGAACGAATCAGGCTGTGAGCCATCCACTATCGCCTCAATTATCACAACATTTCGTGCCGCAACAGTAATATTTCCGCCCACACTCAGTTGAGCTTGGTCTATATCAACGATAACCGCATTTCGTATATCGTTTCTGGCAATTAACCCGCCCACCGCGCTACCACCTGAACTGGCAGAACCTACCCGTGCCGTGGCAAAAATACTGGCCGTATCCGTTGCAATTACCAATAAATCTCCCTCTACGCGCTGTATCGTGTTCTCAGGGCGATAGGTGATTTTTGTGCTAGAGTTAACCATATTGGTCGTTAGAATAATGCCTACAGCTGTGCTTGCGGCTTCAGTAGTAACTTCTGTTTTAACCAATGCACTAATGCTGGGCGCACTCAAAGCTAAGATGTCAGTATCACCGTCAATATCTAACTCGGTTCTATGCAAAGTCACGTGGGTTAGATGGGGCTGCGCATCGCCCAATAAGGTATCGCCCAATAATAAATCAAGCGTTTGGCTAAAAATGTTCTGTGCCGACCAGCCAATCGTATTGAAAGCAAGCATAGGTCCAACCGCCGTTCCTCGACTTTGAACACCACCTTCAAGTTCTGCTGTTACCGCTGCACGGTTTTCAGCTATTACACTTAGGTCACCCTGATTAATAGTAACCAGTGTCGAGTCGACAATTTTTACCGTCACTTCACCGTTGATGCGGTTCGTTGCAATAAAACCGTTAACTGCCCAAGTAGGAACACTCTGGGGCTGTATTTCTTCTGAGCCTATTGAAGTCGCAATACCCGCAAGACGTGCTGTAAGTTCGGCGAAACTGTCGGCAATAACCTCGATGCCCGCTGAACCAGCCTCTAGATAGCTATCAGTAACAGTTATTGTTGCTTTGGTATCTACTGAGTTAAAACTAAACCCAGCGCCTGACATCGGAAACTCCGGCACACCATCAGCACTGCTGTCAACGGGACCCACAGCTGACACACGAATACGGTCTTGCGCAGTAATTCTCAAACCGGCGTCACCGGCTGTTAAGTCTGCATTGTTGATAGTAACTTTTGCTTCACCACTAATGTCATTAAAAACGATTAAACCAGTCGCACTATACTCTGATGCCATCATCGCGTTGAGGTAGATAGCATCAGCTTCTATCCAACTGCTACCCAAGTTAAGTTCGGCACTTTCTTGGATCTTGATACCAGACAAATCACCAATTAACATATTTGGAATAATGCCATCACCTAAAACTACGCTACCACTGGTTTGCGCCCAAGCACGCAACTGATCTGCTTGAATTTGGGTTTCGTTGGCCACTGAAACTTTGGCGATTGTTTTAGCGTCGAAAATGTAATCAGAGAACCAATCGCCAGCATCTGAGTAACTTCGATCGGCTTCAGCAATCAGAAAAATCTGCCCAGCAGCCGTCAGGTTACCCTTTACAACCACCTCGGCTAATAGGTCACTATTGTTTGAAAAATTGAGATCACGTGCATTCAGCACAATATCGCCAAGTGTTTCGACTTTAACGCCTTCGGCAACGGTAATAGACTCGGCATTAATTTGAAGATGCGTACTACCTAAATCAAGATCGGAATTAATGGTAAAGCTATCCCAGCCACCACCGCCGTTAATAACCAATGCGGACTTCCCAGCTAAGCTAATGGAATGCTGAACTACACCAGTAGTAGCACTGGTAAGGGTTATGGACCCTTCTGGCGACTGCGACATAAACAACTCATCATTACTGGCTGACATGGTGATGACGTGTGCATCAATCGCCTGCAACTGGAGCGCTGAACCCGTATCGGCAATACGTAAATAGGTGTTTTCTAACCCATGATTGTGGAGTCCCGAGATTTTGGTAAATCCACCAACGAGATCGCCATAGGTTAAAAAATCAAAGGTTTGGTTGGCACTGGGCTGAAATTTGTCAATAAACTCAATCACCAGTTCACCGTTTAAGTCCGCCGTGTTCAGAACATTTAATCGGTCGTATTCTGCTCCTGCGGCTAAACCGCCAATTTCAATTTGAAGTAATGCATTACCATCTTGCACATAAGATTGAACTGTCTGCTCACCCGGCGAATAACCAGGGCTGAGAACACCGTTGTTGTGCAGGTGCAAGTCAAATGTTCCGCTACCGCCGAGAATTTGGTCTTGTGTAACGGTTAAAATTCCGGATTCATGAGCAAAAACTAGGTCGTTAATATCAAGAGCAGAATCCAAAGTAGATGGGGATAATGTAAACTCAAGGTCTGGCTGTTGATCACGACTATAGCCTTCTTCAACACCCTCACTTTTTTGCTGACTTTGCTCATAATGTTCAACCGTAATGACCGGTTCAAAATCATCAAGATTTTGAGTTTGATCCGTATCACGCAAGGAGACATGGGCGACGCCCATAACCGGATCAGCGGATAACAAAATACGTTGCTCCAAAGGTTCTACCTTAAACGCATTTTTGACGAGATCGGCTATTTTCTTACGCTTGAACATAATGGGTTACTCAGCTTATTTAATAATTTAAAACGAGTTAATATATTTTCACGATTTTAATTTTATGCGAAAGCAAACACCGAAAATCTGATATTTTCTGACAGATAGAAGCTCAATTTAATCAAGCACCTGTAAAATGGTGCCTATATTTTCTTACGAGATAAAAATCCATGACCTATTTCGCACTTGGCTGGGATGTCGGTGGTTGGAATTGTGATAAAAATCCAACCAGCCGCGATGCCCTAATCCTACTTGATGCTAACCATCATCAAGTCGGTCAATGCTGGCGCGGTAATTTACGCGAGGTTATTAATCGTGCCGATGATCAGCAGGCCTGGTTACAGCAGATTGCACAATTGCTCGTACTCCCGAACGACTTTTTTGAGCAACACCCCTTCCCAATTTTTATGGGGATTGATACGCCATTGGGTGCCTCAGTCGCCTGGCAAGAACTGCTGACTAACTTTAAAGCGGCAGGGCAAATCGAAGATTCGGCCAGTAATCCTTACCTGTATCGCGCCACCGAACGCTGGCTTATTCGCCAGGGCCACACCCCTCTTTCCGCCATTAAAGATATGATTGGTAGCCAAGCAACCAAAGGGCGTCATCTGTTAGCCAAAATCACCCCGTATCAAGCAAGCTGTGGCATTTGGCAAGACCCAACCGGGCGGCTCAACGCATTCGAAGCCTATCCAAGTGTGGCGAAAAAATCGCCGCAAATACAACAGGCTTTTGCCCAGATTCGCTGGCAGCAGACCCGCCCTGAACCAGGGGATATTTATGATGCCGCCTATTGCGCTCTTGTTGCAGCAACCTTGGCCAGCCAACCGGATAGACTCGCACAACCACCAACGGCAACACCTTGGTCAGAAGGGTGGATTTTTGTGCCACTAGACGCACTAGATGACCTTGCCACAGTAAACACTTGCCCCTAAAATCAAACGACTACACGATTAACACCCGTAAGCAAATAAAAGGGAATTCATGACACCAGCGCGTACAACAGGCCTGCTCATCCAACTCTTACTGAGTTGCAGTCTGGTATTGTTTATCAAACCAGCGTTGGCCATGCCGCAAGCGATTGCAGACTGGTCTGCGCAACACCAAATAGAAACGACCTTCATTCCAGCCAAAGTTACCGCTCAAACAGCCTTCCAAGGGCAGCTGATTTGGCTACCGTCCGAATATGGCCGACTTGACCAGGAAATCCAACTCGCGCAAGCACTGGCTGAACGCGGTTTTGACAGCATCCTACCCGACTTTTTTAATAGCCTGATGGTTGAGGTCAGTCGCGATAACCTCGCAGAATTGCCTGCGGACCTCTGGCTGAGTTTGATGGACGCTGCGCCACGCCCTAGTTTTATTGTCGCACCCAATCGAGCCGCCGTGCCGGCACTGGATGCATTGCACGACCTGCAATCCAGCCCCCAAAACCACATCGGGCTGATTCTCATCAACCCCGATTTGTTTGTTAGCACGCCGCAACCCGGTGATGAACCGCGCTATGTTCCGAGTGTTGCGGCCACCAATCTGCCCATTTATATCCTACAAGCGGAACTATCACCCTGGCGCTGGCAATTAGCAGAACTTCGCACCCAACTGGAGCAACAAGGCAGTACTGTTTATACGCAATTGCTTAGAGGTCTGCGTGACCGATTTTACTTTCGACCCGATGCCATCGAGTTGGAACACGAAGCAACCCTTCATTTCGTTGATCAGATTGCCCGTGCTAGCCAGCTTTTAATCCCCCTCATGAACACAGATCGGCAAAGCGCGCCAATCCATCATAATGAACTTGCAACATTCCCCACTCCTCCAGCAACAACCGATCGTTTACAGCCTTATGGCGGTGAGCAAGGGCGCGATTTTTTACTGACCGACCTGGAGGATATCCCGCATCGACTCAGTGACTATCAAGGACAAGTTATCCTGCTCAATTTTTGGGCAAGCTGGTGCCCACCTTGTTTATATGAAATGCCATCAATGGCGCGATTAAAAACGCAGTTTAACGATAAAGATTTTGAAATTTTGGCGGTAAACCTGGCCGAAAGACGCGAAGATTTTGCCCAATTTTTAGCCGATAACCCAGTAAACTTTCCAATTTTGCTTGATCCCACCGGCAGCGCCATTCAAACCTGGCGAATCTCAGCCTACCCCACCACTTATCTCATCGATCGCCAAGGTCAAATTCGCTACGCGCTTATTGGAGGGATTGAATGGGATGAGCCGGAACCGGTCGCGGCAGTTAAACGCTTGCTAAACGAATAATTGTTTATTCAACAATAGAACCATCAACATTTAGACAAACAACTTAGGACAAACATTAATGAAACAGAACCTATTAGGCGAACCACTCCAAACCTGCTCACACATGCCCTTGACCGGTTTTTATCGCGACGGTTTGTGCCGAACCGATGAACATGACCGAGGCCGCCATGTGGTTTGCGCACAAATGACCGAGCATTTCCTTGATTTTTCCAAAGCTCAGGGCAACGACCTATCAACACCCATTCAACCCCATTTTCCTGGCTTAAAGCCCGGTGATTTTTGGTGTTTATGTGCACTACGTTGGATTGAAGCCTATCAAGCAGGCCTGGCACCCAAGATTCGCTTTGCAGCCACCGACCAAGCCCTGTTACAGTATATTGATATGGCGAGTTTACGCCCCTACGCACTTGACATTAATTAACCGGCAATCGCAATAAAGGAGTAAGCCATGGAGTATCGACCACTGGGTAATAGTGACATTCAAGTCAGCAAAATTTGTTTAGGAACCATGACCTGGGGCGAACAAAACACCCAAGCGGATGCCTTTGCCCAAATGGGTTATGCGCTTGAACAGGGGGTCAATTTTTGGGACACCGCCGAACTCTATGCCGTGCCCCCTAAACCGGATACTTATGGCGCAACAGAACAAATTATTGGCCAGTACTTCAAACAACACGGATGCCGCGACCAAGTCATTCTAGCTAGTAAAATTGCCGGACCTGGTGAATTTGTGAACCATATTCGCGAAGGTCAAACCCGCTTTACCCGAACAACGATTACAGAGGCACTCGAAGCCTCTTTAACTCGGCTCAATACCGATTACCTGGATCTCTACCAACTGCATTGGCCAGAGCGTCACACCAACTACTTTGGTCAGCTTGGCTTTACACCGCCCTCCGAACCCGAGCAACACCTAACGCCTTTGGTTGAAACCCTGCGCACGCTCAGTGATTTAATCAAGGCAGGCAAAATTCGCAGTTATGGCCTATCCAACGAAACGCCTTGGGGCGCGATGAAGGTGATTGGGCTTTGTGAGCAATTGGGTTTACCCAAGCCGGTATCGATTCAGAACCCCTATAATCTGCTGAACCGTACCTATGAAATAGGTTTAGCCGAGCTGGCTTACCGAGAACAGGTCGATTGCCTAGCCTACTCACCGCTGGCATTTGGGGTCTTAACCGGTAAATATTTAAACGGACAGCGCCCTGAGCAGGCGCGGATTACTCTATTCCCCCGATTCGACCGCTATTTTAGCCCTCAAGCTGATGCCGCTACCGAGGCCTATGTTAACCTCGCCGGTGACTTAGGACTCACCCCGACCCATTTAGCTTTGGCCTATGTGAATAGTCGGTCTTTTGTTACGAGCAACATTATCGGCGCCACCACCTTAACGCAGCTAGCAGAGAATATGGTCAGTCATCAGATTACATTAACGGATGAAGCTTTATCCGCAATTGAAACGATTCACCAGCGCTACCCCAATCCAAGCCCGTAAAAATTACCCTTTACTCATTTAAGACAATAAAAAACCCACCCTTACCCACTTAAAGGTGGGTTTTTTATTTTTTACTCATAAGAGAATCTTCAACTTCCAAGAAAAGGATACCAATATAAAAATTTACTGTGCATAGGCGATACTCTAATGGCAAAACCCGCTATCTGTGACATTGATATTACTATTGGCAAACAAATTCAAAGACGAAGACGTGAGCTTGGGTTAAGTGCCGACGATCTTTCTGAATGCATTAGCGTGTCACAACAACAATTCTCTCGATACGAGCGGGCACAAAGCAAAATTACAGCGGCACAACTAAAACGCGTTGCCGACGCGACACAAACAGATATTAGTTGGTTTTTATTGGGTACTGAAAACAGCCAACCCATTCAAGCGATTCAAGCCATTGCCGAAGATAATAGCTATTACCAATCGTTTGAGTCCAATGAGCTACTCAATCGCTTCAACCAACTTTGGCAAACGTTCAATCTTGAACAACAAAGAACCCTCATTCGAATGCTCGATATGTTCAACCAATCTCGTTAACCCGCGACTCAACTGTAAATAGTTTTTGAGAAAACCAAAAATATTCTATAATTAAACATCATTCATTTATCTTGTGAAGTTCCATGAAAAAACGTGTTTTTGACGTGGTCATCGTTGGCGGTGGCATTTCGGGTTGCGCACTCACCTATACGCTTGCGCGCTATTCCAACATCAAATCAATTGCTCTATTAGAAAAATATGGCAATTTAGCGGCGGTTAACTCAAATGCGCGTAGTAACAGCCAAACCCTGCATTGTGGCGACATCGAAACCAACTATGGTTTAGCGAAAGCGGGGCAAGTGAAACGCCAAGCCAATATGCTGGTGCACTACGCCAAGCAGGTTGAAAAAAACGACTTCTTGTTTAAATTTCCCAAAATGATCCTAGCGGTCGGTGATGAGGAATGTGAAAAGCTCGCTAAACGCCATGAAGAATTTGCTGAAACCTTCCCATACATGGAACTTTGGGATGCCGCCAAAATTGCAGAGGTGGAACCCCATGTTGCCTTAGTCAACGGCCAACCTCGTGCTGAAAAAATTCTCGCCTCTGGCTGTACCGATGAATACAGCGCGGTCAACTATGGACTGATTGCAAAATCCTTTATTGCTAGCGCTAGAAAACACGCCGCAGATATTGCCATTCACCTAAGTACCCAAGTACAAAAAATTCAAAAGTTTGACGACCACTATGAAATCACCACCCCACAGGGCACTTTTATGTCCCGTTATGTGGTGGTTTCGGCTGGGGCGCATAGCCTATTACTCGCCAACCAACTGGGTCATGGTCTAGATCTGTCTATTCTGCCTATGGCGGGCAGTTTCTATTACACCCCAAAATTGCTCAATGGCAAGGTTTATACCATTCAAAACGATAAACTTCCGTTTGCCGCTTTACACGGTGATCCAGATCTTATCGAACCTAATAAAACCCGCTTTGGTCCCACCGCACTGATGCTACCCAAACTGGAGCGTTACACCGGCGGCACCTATTGGGAGTTCTGGAAAAGCCTTAAGTTGGATTTCAAAGTCACCAAAGTCTTTTGGGATTTGATGAAAGACAGCGATATTCGCAATTATATTTTCCGTAATTTTGCCTTTGAGATTCCCGGAGTTCGTAAGAAGTTATTTTTAAAAGATGCGCGCAAAATTTTACCCGGCCTGCAACTCGACGACTTACAGTTTGCCGAAGGGGTGGGTGGCTTACGCCCGCAGGTGATTGATAAAACCAGCATGCAATTAAAGTTAGGCGAAGCCAGTATTACTCCTGACGGTGAAAATCTGATTTTTAATATGACGCCATCACCTGGGGCAACCACCTGCTTATACAATGCCTATCGCGATGCGCGCCGTGTCTGTGCCAGCTTAGGTCTCGAACTCAAGCGCGAACAGCTGGTCAATGAATTGCTCGAAGGCCATGATCTTTTCACCGACTAAACCGGCTCAACAAGCTGCTCCAATAACCCTGCCAGTATTAATCTTATCGGGATTACTTGGCAGTGGTAAAACCACACTGCTTCGCCAACTTATTCAAACTAAACAACAAGAGGCACCCACTGAAACCTGGCACATTCTGCTCAATGACTTTGGTGAACTAAATCTTGACGCGCCTCGTTTAGCAACGAGTGGGGTCATTATCACGCCATTGGCTGGTGGCTGTATTTGCTGTACGGCGGAACATCTGTTTGTACAACAACTGCAACAGTTAACAAAACAGACAAATCCAGATCGCCTAATTATTGAACCGAGTGGATTGGCTAATCCAACCGCCATTATTCGTGCTATCCGTCGTTTTAATCAACAACAACTTCATACCACATTTAAAATCATCCAGGTTATTACCCTAGTGGATGCCACGCAGTTTTCTGAATCCTATTACCAGCGGTCTGATTTATTGCGCGATATGCTCAGCCTAGCTGACCACATCATTCTCACCAAAGCCGATCTACTTGCGACTGAGCAAGCGAAGCAACAGCAGGCCTGGTTACAGCAACAGCTAAGCGCAAACAAACCGGTTCACCTAGGTTGGCCTGATTCGTCAGATAACAAGAGTGGCCGTTCCTGGAACCCTTGGCAACCAGCGCGCAAAGCGCCAAGTTTTCACCTGCTTAACGAACCCAACAGCCCACAATTGGGCACGACCAGCGAGCCGGTCAACTCCATCATTCCCGGTATCATTTCAGCCCAGCTTAAAGCTGGTGACATTAGTCTATTAAGCTGGCATGGTCAACCCGAACAACTCTGGTCACGCTCGGCTCTAAAAACCATGATGGCGCAACCGCCAGCAGGCCTGCTTCGTCTTAAAGGCATCTTACGCACTGGTAAGGATTGGCAAGCGGTACAATGGAGCCCCTCTGGAGTCGAATTCAGTGACCAGGCCTGGTATTTAGATAACCGCCTTGAAATTCTGGTCGACTGGCCTTATGAAAACTTTGAACTAATGCGCACGGCTTTTGAACAAAAACTGAGTAAGTGCGTGCAAGTACGTGACCTTATCTAGAAAGCTTGCTACTATTATGAGTCTTTTAACTTTTGCGCTACTATTCTGGTAACGCTGGCAACAGAAGGAAATTGCATGACTAAGCACATGCCCGATATCGCATGCCAACCCCACTCAATTCCACAACCTAAATTAAACTGGGTTGGGATGAGTGGTATTGAACTGCCTATATTAATCAACAGCGCACATTCACCGATTCGCCTTTCATCTAGCACACAGGCCTATGTCAACTTAGTTGACCCTACTAGCAAAGGCATTCATATGTCGCGTTTGTATCTGCTGTTAGATCAACTGGCGACCGAGCAAACCTTAACCCCTGCTCGCGTAAAAACCATTTTGGAAAAATTTGTGTCTTCTCACGAGACCTTAAGTGATCATGCGTTTGTTGAATTCCGCTTTGATTATTATGAGCGTCGCTCCTCATTATTAAGTAGCAATGCGGGTTGGAAACACTATCCTGCCACTTTGCGCGGTGAACTCAATCAAGGTCAATTCCATTGTGAAATTAGTCTTGAAGTTCCTTATTCTTCGACCTGTCCTTGCTCAGCTGCCTTATCACGTCAGCTGATTCAACAAGCATTTGAAACCCAGTTTAAATCGACCGACGCGCTCGACTATGCCGATGTATTGGAATGGCTGGGGACTCCTGAAGGCATCTGTGCCACGCCACACAGCCAACGCTCTTATGCACAAGTCAAATTAGCCATTACGGATCATGATGATTTAGATTTTTCACGCTGGATTAGCTTAATTGAAAGGAGCTTACAGACGCCCGTACAGGCCGCGGTTAAACGCGAAGATGAGCAAGAGTTTGCTCGTCTAAATGCCAGTAACTTGATGTTCTGTGAGGATGCCGCTCGCCGCTTACAAACCACGCTGAATGCGGAACCACATTTGTCAGATTTTTGGGTCAGAGTCAATCACCTGGAAAGTTTACATCCGCATGATGCCGTGGCGATTGTCACCAAGAGTGTTGATGGCGGTTATATCGCTGAGCCAAACCTAATGGGCTTGTTTCACCGCTAAACGCCTGAGTGTTAAACAACTGATAATTCAGCCAGTAAAAACAGGGCTTAAACCCTGTTTTTTTCAAACACATTCAACACAACCCTTCCGCTTCTTCAATAGCTTCAGTGTCGAAAATAGGCAAATCGAAGCCTTTAATTATTCCGTATCCTTACAATCTTCTTGCTTCTTATTTAAAGACGGACATTTTTTTCCCAAATGCACCGGTCCGAGCGAACAACCACACTCAGGCACGGGGTCAATCCCACCAGGGTTGGCTGGATGACAACGACTAATACGTCGTAACGCTAACCAACTACCATAGATAACGCCATGTGTTCTCAGCGCTTCGATTGTATAGTGAGAACAACTGGGGTAAAAACGACAGCGTGGACCTAACAATGGACTAATAAACCATTGATAAAACCTGACCAAACCAATCGCTAACCACAACACAGGATTATATTTTTTTAGCGAGGCCCAAACCCTCTGCAATAGATGATTGTGCAATGCGATGCCTTTTTACAGTGATTTTTGGCATAATGACACTAATTTTTTGAACGCGCAAATATTTTGGAGACTCTGCCAACATGACAACTCGGATTGCATTTTTAGGCGCTGGCAATATGGCAAAAAGCCTAATTGGTGGCTTGCTTGCTAGCGGCCATCCCGCTGATGCCATTATGGTGAGCGACAAACTCGCGACCCAGGCGGCAGACCTACAACTAGCCGGTGTATGTTGGTGTGAATCCAATGACGCCCTTTTAGCGGCCGATCTCATAGTGCTGGCCGTTAAACCCCAACAACTGCAAGCGGCCTGTGAAGCGCTCGCACCTAAACTGCAACAGCAAACCAAACCACCTTTGTTTGTCTCTATTGCCGCAGGGATTACCACCGACACCCTCGCACGCTGGCTTGGTGCCGATTACGCTATTGTCCGAACCATGCCCAACACACCAGCTTTAATTCAAAGCGGCGCAACAGGACTCTTTGCCAATGCGCAGGTAACACCGGCTCAGCATGAGCAAGCGGAGCAGGTATTACGCTCCGCCGGCATCACCCTCTGGGTTAACAAAGAGTCGCAACTGGACGCAGTAACCGCTTTATCAGGCAGTGGTCCAGCTTATTTCTTCCTATTTATGGAAGCTATGGTCAGCGCTGGTAAAGAGCTGGGACTTAACCAAGACACAGCCGAGCTTTTAACGCTACAAACCGCATTGGGTGCGGCTAAAATGGCGTTAGAAAGTGATGTCAATCTAGCCGAACTGCGCGCACGCGTGACCTCACCCAATGGCACCACAGAACGTGCGATTCAATCCTTCCAAACAGCTCAGCTGGAACAAACGGTTGCTAAAGCCATGCAAGCCGCCCACCAACGCGCCCAACAACTTTCGCAAGAACTAGGAGGTCAGGCATGACACCAACAACCCAAGCCGGCTTATTTTTATTACAATTTAGTTTCGGCATTGTCGTTTTTGCCCTGATCCTACGCTTTTTAATGCGCGCTACCTACACTGATTGGCGCAACCCGATTGTGCAATTCATCGGCAAGGTAACCACACCTATATGTGCACCATTTAATTGGACTAACAAACTCGGGGCCCGGTGGGATATCGCCGCGCTGATTGTTGCGGTGTTGCTACAAGCCGCACTGGCGGTGCTGATTGGCTGGATCACAGGACGCAGCTTTAGTGCCGGTTTTATTAGTTTATTTGCGATCAGTGAAGTGCTGAATTTTTTATTTGATCTAGCATTTTGGATCATTATTATCCAAGTGATCCTAAGCTGGCTGGCGCGCAATAACAGCAATCCCAATTTGGATATTTTCCGCCAAATGACCGAGCCGATGCTCACGCCCATTCGCCGTTTTATGCCAGACCTAGGTGGCTTTGACTTATCCCCCATCGTGGCGATTGTCGTGATTAAATTGAGTCAAATTTTAATTGTCGGTACAATTGGTCAATTGGCCACGACCCTGGCCTAAAATCTTGATAATCTTGAGCAACCAGCCATGAATGAGACCGATTACGTAAAGCCACAAACCCTACAGGTCAGCATGCCACTGCAACTGGTCAGTGGCGCTGAACTGCCCAGCTACGACCTAGTTTATGAAACCTATGGCGAACTCAATGCCGATGCCTCGAATGCGGTGCTCATCTGTCATGCGCTCAGCGGTGACCATCATGTCACCGGTTATTATGAGGGGGATACCAAACCAGGCTGGTGGAGTGACTATATCGGGCCTGGCAAACCGGTCGATACTAATGAATTCTTTGTGGTCTGCTCCAATAACCTTGGGGGTTGCCGTGGCTCCAGTGGTCCGGCAAGTCTTAACCCGGCAACTGGCAAAGTCTATGGTCCTGACTTTCCGATTGTAACCTGTCGGGACTGGGTTAACAGCCAAAATACCCTGCGCCAGCACCTTGGTATCGAGCAATGGGCTGCTGTAATTGGTGGCTCGATGGGTGGTATGCAGGTGATGCAATGGGCCATCGACCATCCAGATAAGCTGCGCCATGCGCTAGTTATTGCCGCGGCACCGAAACTAAGCGCGCAGAATATCGCCTTCAACGAAGTCGCGCGGCGTGCCATTATGACTGACCCAGAGTTCAATGGTGGGCGCTTTATTGAAGCCGGCACCACTCCAAAAGGCGGCTTAGCACTTGCCAGAATGTTGGGGCATCTAACCTATTTATCCGATGATATGATGGGCGCTAAGTTTGGACGCGAACTACGCAGTGAAAGCCTCAAATACAGTTTTGATGTCGAGTTTCAGGTTGAAAGCTACCTGCGCTATCAGGGTGAAAAATTTGCCACCAAGCAAAACTTTGATGCGAACACCTACCTGTTGATGACAAAGGCATTAGATTATTTTGACCCGGCGGCCGAGTTTGATAATAATTTGAGCGCCGCTTTTGCTCAAACACAAGCGTCTTTTTTAGTGGTTTCATTTACCTCAGATTGGCGTTTCTCACCCACTCGCTCGCGTGAAATTGTTCGAGCCTTGCTGGACAATGATCGCGCCGTGAGCTATGCCGAAATCGAATCGGAACATGGTCACGATGCGTTTTTATTGCCCAATACCCATTATGAAGGCATTTTTCGAGCCTATATGAACCGTATCAAGCAGGAGTGGCATGCATGAGCTTGAGTCCCGAATTTCAGTCTATTGCAAATTGGATTGAACCCAACACCCATGTTTTAGATTTAGGCTGTGGTGATGGCCAACTACTTCAATACCTCACAGATGAACGCCAAGTGCGCGGGTATGGCATGGAAATAGACCCACTTAAAACGGTACAAGCCATGCACAACGGCCTAAACGTCATTCAAAGCAACTTAAATAGTGCCGATTTAACTGACTACTTTGACCCCAACTCGTTTGACTATGTGATTATGACCCAAGCCTTGCAAGTAGTCAGTCGTCCGGATATTTTGCTCAAAAAAATGTTACGTGTGGGGCGTGAATGTATTGTGACCTTTCCAAACTTTGGTCACTGGCGGATGCGCGCGCAATTACTTTTTAAAGGTCGAATGCCAGAAACCGACACCCTACCCTATCATTGGTACGACACGCCTAACATCCATCTATGCACCTTCAAAGACTTCGAAAAGCTCTGTGCCGAGCTGGGCATTGAAATTGTGGCTCGAAGTGTCGTGAACCGCCATCATCAAACCCACATTTTGATGAAAGCCTGGCCAAACGGTTTAGGTGAAGTCGCTCTTTATAAAATTAAAGCGCGCAATCCTTAATCAAACCTCCTATAATAAGCAAAATTACTTATTATAGGAGGTGCTATGGGCATTAGAGAATGGCATCCTTTCGACCAGCCACGTGAAAAACTCATTGCCTTTGGTGCGGCCAGCTTATCTGATGCCGAACTACTGGCTATCTTTCTACGTGTAGGTGTAAAGGGTAAAAGCGCAGTCGCGCTCGCTCAAGATTTGCTCGATGAATTTGGTGATCTGCACAACCTACTCAAAGCAGAGCAGGATTTGTTTTGTCGTGCCAAAGGACTCGGGCTCGCTAAATATGCGCAATTACGTGCGGTACTCGAAATGTCACGGCGTCACTTTGAAAGCGGACTAAAAAAGGGCGACACCATGAACGCCCCCGAACTGAGCGCGCACTACTTTATGCAACAAATTGGTCACAGCCCACGCGAACAATTTGGCATGATGCTACTCGATCAACAGCACCAAATGATCGCCTTCGATGTCGTATTTTGGGGGACTGTTAACCAAGCTAGCGTTCACCCTCGTGAACTGGTCAAATTGGCCTTGCAACACAATGCCGCAGCAGCGATTATTACCCACAACCATCCATCTGGAAAACCAACACCTAGCCAAGCTGACCGCCAAATCACTCGCACTATTAAAGAGGCCTTAGCGCTAATAGAAGTCCGCCTTCTCGACCATATTATTGTCGGCGATCATGGTCGTTGGCACTCCATGGCACAGGCTGGTGAGATATAAACAAATAACACTTGCAATCCCAGGTCGATTTATGGATAATGCGTCATTCTTGTTTTTGGGTATTTTTTTACCACAATGTAGAATTTTTGAAAGCGCAATTTAGCGCCTTCTAATTTAGTGTAAAATCTTTAAAGATTAGGGGATTGAGAAATGTCTAGAGTTTGCCAAGTCACAGGAAAACGCCCTGCGGTCGGTAATAACGTTTCCCACTCTCACCGTAAAACACGTCGTCGTTTTTTACCAAATTTACAAGCGCACCGTTTTTGGGTTGAGTCTGAAAACCGTTTTGTAAAACTACGCTTAACGCCTGCCGCTATGCGTACTATCGATAAAAACGGCATCGAGTCAGTGCTTGCAGAAATGCGCGCACGTGGTGAGAAGGTTTAATAGGAGACGGTTATGCGCGATAAAATTAAACTAGTTTCTTCAGCGGGTACAGGTTACTTCTACACCACTGATAAAAACAAACGCACCATGGCGGGTAAGTTTGAAATCAAAAAATACGATCCAGTGGTTCGTAAGCACGTCATGTTTAAGGAAGCGAAAATTAAATAATCTTTTATTTAATTTTTTCGTTTAAAAAACCGGCCTAGCGCCGGTTTTTTTATATCTAAAACTATGCTTTAATCAAATCTACCAGCCACCTTGAGAAATACTATGATACCGCTGTTTAGCCCACATCAAACCCATGCGATCGACCAACTGGCTCAAAAACAGCTTGGTGATGATGGCTGGGAGTTAATGAATCTTGCCGCCCAGCAGGCCTGGTCAGTGGCGGAACGTCTTTGGCCTGAATTCAAACGCTGCTATATTTTAGTTGGTCCAGGTAAAAATGGCGGTGATGGTTATCTTTTTGCCCAATGGGCGCATCAAGCTGGTTGGCAGGTAACTTTGTGTCAAATAACTCCACCTAAAGCACGCCTCTCTCAGCGTGCCGCTAAACAGGTCATTGAACAGGGTATTAAGATAGAAAGTTTTTCAGCACAGGCTTTATTAGAAGCCGACCTTGTGGTCGATGCTTTATTTGGGATTGGTTTAAATCGCCCGCTAGGTAAACCCTGGAACCTCATTACTCAAGCGGTTAATTTAGCCGAAAAACCAGTACTAGCACTTGATTGCCCATCAGGCTTAGATTGTTCAACAGGTCAGGCACACCCAGACACGATTACTGCCAGTCACACCGCCGCATTTATTTGCCATAAAATAGGTTACTATCAACTTGATGGTCGCGATGTTTGCGGGCAAGTTCACCTGTGTGATTTAAATCTTGATCCTTCACTCGTTTCTACTTTTCAACCCGAAGCCATCACACCGGACATTGATGACTTTAACCTACCCAAACGTCGCCATAACAGCCATAAAGGCAGCTATGGCACGGCGTTATTAATCGGTGGCGACTATGGCATGATGGGCGCTATTGCCTTAGCAAGCCAGGCCTGCTTACGTGCTGGCGCTGGCTTAGTTAAAGTGATTAGCCGCCCAGAACATCAAATCCCTCTAACCCAAATGCAACCAGAATTAATGGTAAGTCATGACACGGCACTGACTCAACAATTAGCTGATGCCAGCGTAATCGCAATCGGCCCCGGACTCGGTCAAAGCGACTGGGCTTGGCGGCTATTTGAACAGGCCTGCCAAACCCAAAAATCACTGATAATTGACGCTGACGCCTTAAATTGCTTAGCCCAACGGCCTTTCCACTATCACAAATGGGTCTTAACCCCGCACCCCAAAGAAGCGGCGCGACTCCTTAAACAGTCAGTTACCCAAGTTCAGCAAGACCGCATTGCTGCCGTCAAAGCACTGCAGAAACGCTATGGCGGGGTTATTGTGCTTAAGGGCAGTGGCAGTCTAATTTATGATGGCCAAGACCTATTACTCTGCCACTATGGCAATGGTGGCATGGCTAAAGGCGGAATGGGCGATATACTAACTGGTCTAATAACAGGCCTGGTTGCTCAAGGTATTTCGCTATCACTTGCGGCACAAATGGGCGTAACACTCCACGCCTACACCGCTGACCAGCTTGCTAAACGCGACAGTGAATCCCACTACTTACCAAGTGATTTGTTGCAACATTGGCTAATTTAACGGCCACTTTTATCATTGTGACGAGCTTGACTATCCACCAATTCATCAATAAACCTCAGTTTGCTCATCACAATTGGGCTTAACACAAACGGATAAGGATCGGCTAAGCCCATACTACGATTCAACGCATTCATGACTTTAACCACCTTCAACCATTCATTGACCCATAATTCAAAATCATGTCGGTTTTGCACATAATTACTCAAACCATAGACCCGAGCGGTCTCAAGCGTGTCGGTAATATGCAAATAATGGGCCCAAGTTTCCGCCCAGTCTTCAAAAGGATGAGAGCTAGCATAAGCACTAATAAAGCTCACCTCCCAATTACGTTGCGGGCCGTATTGATAATAACTGCGTAAAGCCTGGCCATAATCAAAGCGTTCGTCACCAAACACCCGACGAAACTGAACTAAACTTTCGGACCTAAGCAAACGTTCCCAGTAATAATGCCCTACCTCATGCCTGAAATGCCCCAATAAACTTCGATAGGGTTCATTCATTTGCTCTTTCATGGTGTGCAAAAAGCCCTCATCGGCTTCTGCGGCATTAAGCGTAATCAAACCATGACTGTGTCCTGTTAACACAAACTCTATATCAACATAGGGATTACTGCGCTGATCCTCTAAAAAATCAAACCGTAAACCGTTTACTCTATCTGGCGCACCTCGGACATCCAGTCCTAAACTAATTAAAGTATCAAATAATCGGCGTTTGGCCTCTTCCAAACGGCGCCAGCGCTGAGGGTTTTTCGGTTGATATTGATCTGGAATGATGTTTGTAGTCCGACATGAAATACATTGATGGTGCGGATCATCTTCTGCCAACAACCAATTACAACGCACAGGTTCGTGATGATTATCACAGACTTTAAAACGTTTTTCTGAGCCATTTGGAAGCTCTGCAACAAATACATGTCCATCACGACGACCACAATATAAATGACGCTGCACAGGATCAAAACCCAGCTCCTTGCCACAGGCGATACAATGAGTATCAGCAAAATAAACCTCCTGCCCACAATTACAATAGAATCGCTGCATCCTCGTCCTTTATATTCTTTAAACCTGGCAACTTTTTAAGCCGCGGCTAGTTTATGTAAAAACCAGGCCTGGTAGACCGCATTATTGAGCGACATCAAATGCTTTTGCAACCGATCTAAATAACCATGAAGCTCCTCTGATCCGGCCTCAAAGTTACGCCAATCTTGTAGATATACTCGTAAAGACGCAACTTGCTGCTTTACCACGTCATTATCAGGCAATTGCTGAACCACCTGCTCAATCGTCTGCAAACACTGAGTCACTGAGCGTGGAAACTGACGATCATTCAACAGAAAACGCACCACATCTTCACCATTAATCTGGGTTTGCACATGTTGGCGATACATTAAATAACCACTCACCGAACGTAACACATTTGCCCATAATACATTCTCATGGGCTTGCACCTGCTCAAGATGTTTTTGCTGGCCTAAGAAAAATCCGCCTTCATCCAACAGGCGTGATGTCATATCCGCCCGCTCTAAATTGCGCCCTAGCATTAAAAATGAAAAAGTTTCATTTTGACTTAAAGTGCCTGCAAACATCCCCGTGATCGCTTGGCAGGAGCGTATCACTTCCTCCATTAAATCATTGCGTTTGGCCCTTGAACTCAGGTCACTTTCCCGTGAAGCCAGCAGGAGATGCAGTTGATTAATCATATTCCAAGTTTCTTTCGGCAAAATATCGCGCGTGGTGCGAATATTTTCCCGTGCTGAACGCAGTGATGATAACAATGATGCTGGATTGCGTGCATCACTAATCAACATCGCCATCACATTCTTTTCGGTTTTCGTCCCATAGAGCTCATCAAACAAATCTTCAGCGCTGACCAATTCAATCAAACGATACCAACTAATATCAATCTTTTTAGGTAAGTCGTACATTAAGTTTGAATGCACCAAAATCATCCGCGCGCTGTTCTCCACGCGCTCAATATAACGCGACACCCAATACACGCGCTCTGCGACTCTAGATAACATCATCCACCTCCAAATCCACAATCCAGGTATCTTTACTACCACCACCTTGTGACGAATTGACCACCAACGAACCTTCAACCAAAGCAACACGGGTTAAACCACCTGGTGTTACATAGGTATCCGCACCCTGCAAAATAAAGGGTCTTAAATCAACGTGTCGTTGCGCAATGCCTTTCGATGTTAAGGTTGGTACTACCGAAAGTTGCAAGGTGGGTTGCGCAATATAGTTGCGTGGATCGTTTTTAATTAATTGACGGAAAGCATCACATTGCTCGGCACTGGCATGCGGCCCCACCAACATCCCATATCCGCCCGATTCGTTAGCCGGCTTAACCACTAACTGTTCAATATTCGCCAACACAAAGGATTGATCATCGTCGTTGCGGCATAAGTAGGTGGGCACATTAGGCACCAAGGGTTGCTCGTTTAAATAAAATTCAATCATCGCCGGCACATAGGCATAAACCACCTTATCATCTGCAACACCGCAACCCGGTGCATTGGCAATTGCCACTTTGCCAGCGCGCCAGGACCGCATTAAACCGGGCACACCTAGGGTTGAATCTGGTCGAAAGACCTCGGGGTCTAAAAACTCATCATCAATACGACGATAAATCACATCAACGCGTTTTAATCCTTCAATATTGCGCATGTAGACATAGTCGTCATCACCAACCACCAAATCGCCGCCTTCCACTAATTCCGCACCCATTTCATGCGCCAGGAAGGCGTGTTCGTAATAGGCCGCATTGAAAATACCCGGCGTCAGCACGACTACCTCGGCCAGCACCGAATCATTAGGGTTTAGTGAATTGAGCATTGACAACAATTTATTGGGATAATCGCCGACCGGTGCAATCATGCTGTGCTCAAATAACTCAGGAAGCACCTGCTTCATGACCGCTCGATTTTCGAGCATATAAGATACGCCGGATGGCACGCGCAAATTATCTTCTAGCACATAAAACTGCCCTTTCGCGTCTCGGACCAAATCACTGCCACAAATATTAGACCAAGCGCCATGCTTAGGACGCATACCAACGCACTCTGGTCTAAAGTTACGTGAACTGAGCACAATATCGGCAGGCACAATACCCGCTTTAAAAATTTTTTGCTCGTTGTACACATCATCAATAAAACAATTAAGCGCGCGTAATCGTTGTTGCAGGCCTGCTGCCACCGAAGCCCACTCGCTGGCTCCGATAACCCGCGGCCAAATATCAAAGGGCCAAGCACGATCAATATTGCCTTCATCACTATAAACCGTAAAGGACACACCCATTTTCGCAATGGTGGCATCCGCCAAAGCTTGCAAGCCTTGTAATTGCTGAGTGGTTAGTGCGTTGAGATTTTTAACCAAATCGGCAGAACCGGCACGAGGCTCGGTTTCTGATAGCATAGACTCATCATAAAAGGCGGGGTTATAAGCCGACAGCATCTTTACATCCTCATGTTTGTTATATTTAACAAAATTTAAACACATTAAATGCCATACTTATATATAAATATAAAAAACATATAATTAGATAAAAAAATCGAGACTTGATCAAAAAACAAACACCAAAATAATCCTAACCGCACCAAATTAAAGCATTAAAAGCCCATCCCTTCCATTCCGTAGTTACCCTATAATAGATTGATTGATACTAACGCGATAAACTTCTGCGAAAAGGATAACAGATGGCACTAAAGCTCGGGATCGTCATGGATCCGATCGAACAGATCAAACCCTATAAAGACAGCTCATTTGCGATGCTACTGGCCGCACAAGCGCGTGGCTACGAGCTGTTTTATATGAACCCGAACGACCTTTACCTAACGCAAGGCACCGCACAAGCGCAGATGCAATTGATTAAGGTCTGGGAAACCCCTGATGACCCCAATTATTTTGCACTCGCCAATAAACAGCAGCGCCCACTGGCCGACTTAGATATTATTTTGATTCGCCAAGATCCACCTTTTAACCAAGACTATCTCTATTGCACCCAAATTCTGGAAATGGCCGAACGCCAAGGCGTACTGGTGGTCAACAAACCGCAAAGTCTGCGTGATGCCAATGAAAAACTGTTTGCGACCTGGTTTAGTGATTGCATGACCGACACCCTGGTTAGCGCCAAAGCCGAACAACTGAAAGCCTTTGTTGACGCGCATAAAGACACTATTTTTAAACCACTGGATGCGATGGGTGGTGCTTCGATTTTTCGGGTTAAACAGGGCGATCCTAATCTGAATGTGATTATCGAAAACCTCACTGACCATGGGCGGCATTTAATCATGGTTCAAAGGTTTTTACCCGCAATTGCCCAAGGCGATAAACGCATCTTGTTAATTGATGGCGAACCGGTGCCCTATGCCCTAGCACGCATCCCTTTGGCGGGCGAAAATCGTGGCAACCTAGCCGCCGGTGGGTGCGGTGTTGGTCAACCGCTCAGTGTCCGTGATAAAGCGCTGTGCGCGCGTATTGCCCCTACCCTCAAAGCCAGAGGTTTGTGGTTTGTCGGGCTGGATGTGATTGGCGATTATATTACTGAAATCAATGTGACCAGCCCCACCTGTATTCGAGAACTGGATGCGCACTTCGGACTCAATATAGCCGATCAACTGATGCGGCGCCTAGAGCTGGCGGTTGAAGAACAATCACGCGATTAAACTCATGCCGCTAACCACTCGATTAACCCCTTATCTAACTAAGCACAGACTGGTCGGCTTGTTACTAGCAGGCCTGCTTATGTTATCAGCTTGCCAACAACCCAACCCGAGCATTCAGCAAACCTTCTATGTATTTGGCACCGAAGTGACGGTGCATATTTATGACACGCCAGCACCACAAGCCCAAGCGGCGATTCATGCGATTGAACAACATTTTTTAACCATGCATCAGGCCTGGCATGCCTGGGAACCCCACGGCTGGGTGTATCAAATTAACCAAGCAATTGCTCACGACCAAGCCATTGCAATACCCGCCGACATTCAAACCTTTATCCAACAAACTCAGCAACTCAGCGCCCGCACCCAGTATCTTTTTGACCCTGGTATTGGCGGTTTAATCGCGCTGTGGGGCTTTCATGGTCGTGACTGGCAAGGGCCACCACCCAGTCAGACCGAGCGCCAGGCCTGGTTAGACCAGCGCCCCTCGATTGCCGACCTCTATTTTCACGAGCAACAACTGCACAGCCACAACAACCAAGTTCGCCTTGACTTTGGTGGCAACTTAAAAGGACTCGCCGTTCAGCAGGCCTGGTCAATTTTAGAAGAACACCAAATACCAAGCGCCCTTATTAATCTCGGTGGTGATATTGGCAGTTTTAGCCTCAACGAAACCGACACCCAGTTCTGGACCATTCAGGTCCGCAATCCTAAACAGCCCAATCAAGCTATTGCGAGTTTAACCCTACCGCCCAATTTAGCGCTTTTCACCTCTGGCACCTATCAACGCTATTTTGAGTGGGATGACCAACGCTTTAGCCACTTGCTTAACCCTAACACGGCTGAGCCTGCAAACAGCTTCGCATCGGCGAGTGTTTGGCACCCAGACCCAGTTATAGCTGACAGCCTCGCTACAGCACTCGTGATTGCAGGACCCACCGGTTGGCAAGCATTAGTTAACGAATTTGCACTGACCCACTACTTACTAATTGACCAACAAAATCAATTAATCATTAGTCCAGCTTTAACATCAGCATTACGCCAACACTAGCGAAACCTGTTAAAATAAATTTAAATTTCTAGCGCCGAATAAGCCGCATACGAGGCCAAACACTTGCAGTCCCAAATTGACACGCTACAAAGCTATCAACACCAAATTCTAATTGCCAACCCAAGCTTGGATAACAGCTGGTTCGAAAAAGCCGTTATCTATATCGCTGAAGACAACGAACAACAAACGACCGGATTAGTCCTAAATAAACCACATGAGTTTCAGATTAAAAACTTACTGGACTATTTCAACTTTAAACCCAGTGCGCCGAGCGACTATCTAGCCGCTCGCCCCGAACTCAATGATTACGTGCGCCTAGGCGGACCTGCGGATAAAGAGCATGGCTTTATATTGCATCGCCATGATAATGAATGGCCCAATAGCATTGCGCTTGATGACGGTTTAATTCTCAGCACCTCAGAAGCGTTCTTAAAAGCCATTGCAGAGAATGAGGCTGAGCACCCGTACCTAGTGTTTTTAGGCGTTTCCAGCTGGCACCCAGGGCAACTTACCGAAGAAATTCAACGCAACTCCTGGCTAACCTGCCCCTATGACCCCGCAATAGTGTTTGATGTACCCTTCGAAGATCATTGGCAACTTGCTCTCGCTTCGCTTGGAATCGACCCCGCTTTTTTAAGCAGCGAGGCCGGCCATGCTTAACCTGCATGCGTTAGCCCATGGGCGCACGAAAGCCGAATTAAGCGGAAGTATTCTAGGCTTTGACTACGGTTTGGCTCGGATCGGGGTTGCGGTCGGTCAAACCATTAGTGATACCGCCTCACCCTTATGTGTACTCCGTAATCAAGACGGTCAAGTCGACTGGAAAGACATCTCTTTGCTTATCCAAGAATGGCAACCGGTCGGTCTCGTGGTTGGTCTGCCCCTGCGATTAAATGGCGACGAACAAGCCTTTACTCAAAATGCCCGCAAGTTCGCACAACGCCTTGGTGGGCGCTATAATTTACCGGTGTTTTTAATCGAAGAACAACTCAGCTCAATTGCGGCGGAGCAGCGCCTTCAAGTTACCGATAAAACGGCAAAGAAAAGCCGCAATAATCGTGATATGCTGCTTGATGCACATGCCGCCCAAATTTTACTATCCAACTGGCTGGAGACTGCATGAGTACGCCCCACCTTGATTTAGATAACCTATTAGACCAACTTGCTCAGGCCATTCAGCAAGCGCCTTTTTTTGATCCTAGGATTAAAATGATTGGACTGCGTACCGGCGGCGAATATATTGCCCAAGCCCTAGCAAAACGTTTACAACTTAACGAGACAATTGGCGTTTTAGATAGCAGTTTTTATCGCGATGACTTCGCCACCAGCGGTATAAGCGCGCAGGTACAACCGTCCAATATTCCCTGGGATGTGGCCGATGAAACGATTCTACTGGTTGACGATGTCATTCATACCGGCCGTACAATCCGCGCCGCCATGAATGAAATCTTCGACTATGGACGCCCCGCACGAATTATTTTAGTTTGTCTAATTGATCGCCAAGGCACGCGCGAACTCCCGATTCAACCGGATTTTTATGCCTATGCCACCGCCGCGGCACACCGCTTCAAACTCCATGGCCCCGTGCCTCTCAGCCTAAGCATCGAATCTTTGGAGGACACGCAATGAGCCCACGTCTTAATGCTCCCAATTTGCAGCTCAATGAACTGGGAAAGCTCAAACACTTTCTGAGTCTGGATGGTTTAAAACAGCAGCACCTAAATGAAATCCTCGATTTGGCGGAATCCTTTATTAACCCGCAGACTAACGAAATCAAGAAGGTCCCGCTATTGCGCGGCAAAACGATCATGAATCTGTTCTTTGAACCGAGCACACGGACGCGCACTACCTTTGAAATCGCCGAAAAACGCCTGTCAGCAGATGTCATGAACCTCAATATCAGTGCTTCAGCCACCAAAAAAGGCGAATCACTGCTCGATACCCTGTGGAATCTCGAGGCCATGCAAGCCGATATGTTCGTAGTACGCCATGCTGAGAGCGGGGCCGCTCACTTTTTTGCCGAGCATGTCGCTCCTCATGTACACGTACTTAATGCCGGAGATGGTCAACACGCGCACCCCACTCAAGCGATGCTAGATATGTTTACAATTCGCAAACTCAAAGGCGATATTTTTGATCTCAAGGTGGCGATTGTGGGCGATATTTTGCACTCCCGAGTCGCACGTTCACAAATCCAAGCCCTTAGTTTATTGGAAGCTCGTGAAATTCGCGTTATCGGCCCTAAAACACTGATTCCGCCCTATCCTGAAAGCCTGGGGGTTCAGGTTTATCACGATATGAAACAAGGCTTAGACGATGTTGATGTGGTGATTATGCTGCGCTTGCAAAATGAACGGATGCAAAGCGCCTTACTACCTAGTGCCGATGAGTATTTTAAAACTTATGGTTTAACCGAAGAACGTCTTAGCTATGCCAAACCAAATGCCATTGTGATGCATCCGGGTCCGATTAATCGTGGCGTCGAAATTGACTCGGCGGTCTCCGATGGTTCCCAGTCGGTGATATTACAACAAGTCACCTACGGCATTGCCGTGCGCATGGCGGTGATGGCGATTATTATGAGCAACGCCGCGCAACTGCAACAGCTTAAACACGAACAAGCGCAACAGATTGATGACCCAACCAGCACGGAGGTCAACTCATGAAAATAATTATTCAACAAGGGCGTATCATTGACCCCTCGCAACAGCTCGATCAAGTGACTAACATCTATATTAGCCACGGGCACATTGTCGCAGTTGGCGACCAAATACCGACTGGTTTTGAACCCAGTGACGAAGTCGAAATCCTCGATGCACAAGGCTTGTGGGTACTACCAGGCCTGGTGGATTTGCAAGCCCGACTTGGTGAGCCCGGTAAACATTTAGCCGGTACTATCGCCAGTGAAACCAAAGCGGCGGTCTCTGGCGGTATTACAACCTTATGCTGCCCACCCGACACGCAGCCGGTAACGGATACGCAAGCCGTCACTGAACTCATTCAACGTCGAGCACGTCAAGCCGCAACGGCATTTGTGCTACCACTCGGCGCACTCACCAAAGATCTAGCCGGTGAACAACTCAGCAATATGAACTCGCTCAAAGCGGGTGGATGCGTCGCTCTTAGCCAAGCCAATCAACCGATTCAAAACCCATTAGTACTCAAAAATGCCCTCAACTATGCCGCGTCACAAGATTTACTGGTGATGCTGCGCTGTGAGAATCAGCAACTTAAAAATCATGGTGTTGCTCACTCCGGTGCGGTCAGCACTCGACTAGGCCTCAACCCTATTCCGCGATCGGCGGAAACCATTGCGCTGGCGCGTGATTTGATTTTGGTGGCTGAAAGTGGCGTCCGTGCGCACTTTTCACAAGTGTCCTGCGCCGAATCTGTCAAGATGATTGCCCAAGCGAAAACGCAAGGCCTAGCGGTTACCTGTGATGTCGCGGCCCACCAACTGCATCTCACTGAAATGGATCTGCTCGAATTTAATAGCCTCTTTCATGTCAGTCCGCCGTTGCGAAGTCAAGACGACCAATTGGCCTTAATCGCTGGGGTGGCCGATGGCACGATTGATGCCATTGTCAGTGACCATACCCCGCTCAACAAAGATCATAAGCTGCTCCCCTTTGGTGAAAGCACACCCGGGATTAGCGCGCTGGAAACGCTATTACCGCTCACCTTAAAGCTGGTATCACAAGGCCAGCTCAGCCTGGAACGCGCCATTAGCGCACTGACTTGGCAACCCGCCAACATTATTAATGTGATGGCGGGGCGTTTAAGCAGCGGCTACAGTGCCGATCTTTGTCTGGTCGATCCAGAAGCCTTTTGGGCGTTTGATCCGGCACAACTGATTTCAGCGGGTAAAAATTCACCCTTTGCGGGCTGGCGTTTTGAATCCGAGGTGGTTACCACGCTGTTTCAAGGTCGTACGGTTTATCAAAACCGTGCCGTGTAAACAGCTAATCGATTAGCACGTCATGAAGGATCGTCAGCTCAAACTCATCAGCTGCAACCCACAGCCAAACCAGGCCTGGTTATGGCAAACGGAGCACACCAGCGCAGTCGCATTTGGTACTGAGCTGCGTGTTGAGGATAGACTCAATAACCAGACCATAACCGCTAAGGCTTGGCACGTCCAAGCCCATTCCACAAACGCCCATCAAGTGCAATGGCTCAGTAACCAGGCCTGGCCAACCGACTGGCAAGCCGGCGATTACTTGCAGGTAGCGCTTTATCAACATCAACTTCGCCCAGCAACGGTCACCGATTGGCCCAATCAACCGCAAATTTGGCTGGCAGATCGTCATAGCCTAGCTTGGGTGTTGGCCGCCGCCAAAGAGCGCCAACAGGCAAAACAAGCAGGCCTGCCGGTCGCGCCGATGATCGCACTGCTCAAACATGATCCCTTGCTACCGGTACAACTGAAACCAGCGCGGTTTTTACTCGATTTAACCGGCTCCGCATTGGGCGCTGTGGCACTGTTAGAAGATTGGGGTGTGGTTAATCGCGTGGCGCACCCAGCTGGGCTGCCCGGTTGCTATGAAGGGGAATTAGCCGACCTGTTGGCGGATCTGCTTAATCAGCTGCCCGCTGATCAGCAGGCCTGGTATGTGATGGGACAATTAAGCTCAATAGATCAGCAGGCCTGCTTAAAGGTAGCGGATGCCTTTCAAGTTGTAACTCATTTCTCTCCAGCCTAATCGAAAGTCATCTATTTACACTTCCGAATACGAATCTCAGTAAAACCATTCTAATAATTTTCCAGCAACCTACGTTAAAAAACCCTGCTATTAAATGCCATTATTTTTAAAATCAATTCATTTAAATATCCTTCCTAAATCGCGATTTGATTATTTACGCCTAAATAGAGTATTATTTTGATGGTTATTTTAAATTATTTTTTATTAAATTATAAAAAGGACAGCTAAATGAACTTAGAAAACATGAGTGTTGAAGAGTTAATTAATCTTGAAAAACAAATACAAAAAACAATCGAACAGAAACAACAAGCCGAAAAGAAACAACTAATTGATGAGTTTAAAGCGCGAGCGGCAAGCTTGGGATTATCGATTGATTTAGTGGTTAATAACGAAAAACCCGCCAAAAAAACCGGGGCTAAAGTCGCACCTAAATATAGACACCCTTCCAATCCGAGTTTAACTTGGACCGGTCGTGGTCGGACACCAAAATGGATTGAAGAACAAATCAGTGCCGGCCGCAGTTTAGCGTCACTTGAGATTTAAAGCGCACGTTTATTCACGTTTTTATTAAGATTTTGATATTCAACGAAATCAAACGTAAACTTATGCTGTGCATCCGCAGGATGATGCTGGCGTGATACTTCGCGCCAGGCCTGCGGATCTATAACTGGGAAAAATGCATCGCCCTGCGGCGTAGCATCCACTTCGGTAATTAATAAGCGATCGACCTTATTCACCCATTGCGTGTAGATTTGTGCGCCGCCCATAATCACCACCTCGTCGGCATCACTCACCGCCGAAATTGCAGATTCAACCGAATCAAACACTTGAATCCCTTCAGCACTAAAATCCTTATTACGACTCACCACCAAATTTGGCCGATTCGGCAACGGACGAGCACCCAGTGATTCAAATGTTTTACGCCCCATAATCACCGGCTTATTTAAAGTTTGTGCTTTAAAGTATTTTAAATCGTCCGGTAAATGCCACGGCATTTGATTATCTTTACCAATCATGCGATTTTTTGCCATCGCAACAATCATCATTAATTTGGGTTGTTTGATACTCATACCGAAACCTGCGCTTTAATATGCGGATGTGATTGATAGTTGACGATTTCAAAATCATCAAACTGATAATCAAAAATGGAATCAGGTTTGCGCTTAATAACCAGGCCTGGTAATGGTAAAGGCTCACGGGTTAATTGCAATTTAGCCTGCTCAATCGTGTTGTTATATAAATGCACATCGCCGCCAGTCCAAACAAACTCGCCGACCTCGTAACCGGTTTGCTGCGCAATCATGTGCACTAATAACGCATAACTGGCAATATTAAACGGCACCCCTAAAAAGGTATCGGCACTGCGTTGATAAAGCTGACAAGATAAACGGCCATTGGCAACATAAAATTGGAAAAACGCATGGCAGGTTGCCAACGCCATTTTGCTGTTTTCAACATTTGCTTGCGGGCTAATGGACTCGTCCGGCAAGTCGGCCGGGTTCCACGCGGTGACAATCATCCGACGACTATTCGGATTGGTTTTCAAGGTGTCAATCACTTGCTGAATCTGATTAATCACTTCGCCATTCGGGCTTTGCCAGGCAACCCATTGCTTGCCATACAGCGGGCCTAAATCGCCCGACTCGGTCGCCCATTCATCCCAAATGCGAACTTGGTTGTCTTTAAGGTATTGAATATTGGTATCGCCTGATAAAAACCACAACAATTCATGAATAATCGAACGGATATGCAATTTTTTGGTGGTCACCAATGGGAAGCCCTGCTGTAAATCAAAGCGCATTTGATAACCAAACACCGACAGGGTGCCGGTACCGGTTCGATCCCCCTTATGCACCCCGTGATCAATAATGTGCTGCAATAAATCTAAATATTGTTTCATCTGTTTTTTACTCCATTAACCAAGCCTGGTTGTTGACGGTACGCCCAAACCATTAACACCACGCCAATCACAATCATCGGCAAGGACAAAATCATACCCATGGTGAGCCAGTCACCGGCGAGATAGCCGATGTGGGCATCCGGGGCACGGAAGAATTCGGCGATAATGCGGAACACTCCGTAAAGTGCTAAGAACAAACCCGCCACCGAACCGGCTGGACGCGGCTTAGACGAGTACCACCAGAGCAACGCAAATAATACCAAGCCCTCTAAAAGCGCCTGCAACAGTTGGCTTGGATATTTCTGCACCATGGTATTCAACATCGGGTCATAGACCCACATCCCAAGTGGCGACTCGGTGATTTTGCCCCAGAGTTCACCATTAATATAGTTACCAATTCGGCCCAAACCTAAACCAATCGTCACTAAAGGTGCGACAAAATCAGCCACTGAGAGAATCGACAGCCCTTGTTTGCGGGCAAACAACCACATCGCTAGGGTAACGCCTAATAAGCCGCCATGAAACGACATACCGCCCTGCCAGACCATAAACAACGACAGCGGATTGGCCACCAGGCCTGCAAAGTCGTAAAACAACGCATAGCCGATCCGACCACCAAGCACCACGCCCAAGGCCGAATAAAACAGTAGGTCGCCAACCTTGTCTTTATCCCAGATCGGCGAAGATTTCGCGCGATACAGTCCGAGCAACCAAGCGGCACCAAACCCCAGTACATACATCAGTCCGTACCAGTGAATGGCAATAGGCCCTAATGCCAAGGCAACCGGATCAATTTCTGGGTAGCTCCACATTTGCAGCCTCTTGGATAAAAAATAATTAAAGTATACTAGTTTAAACCAATGACCTTGCAGCGACAATCAGATATAAGGCAAACCCAAAGGGCATACTATAAAACATAGTTTAATCGCACTGTCATATTCAGGCTTTAAATTAAGCACTAGGTAATAAGGTAAGTCACCCATGAGTAAAAACGATAAATCCACAAAATCCAGTCCTAATGTGTTTGAGCACCAGTCATTGCAAAGCTTAGACGCCGTACTCGATTATCTAGACACCATTCGCGATGGCTTTAAACAAGGTCATCTTCAACTCAGCCAAGAAGACGATAAGGTCACCTTAACGCCAAAAGGCTTAACACGGGTCAAAATCAAGGCCAAACAAGCCAAACAGCATCAAGAAATTCGGATTACCCTCGCCTGGATTCCTGATGAAATAGCAGGCGAGCATGATCAAGCCGATGCTTTATTGTTAAGCAGCAAAGTAAGTCGCAAATCAAAGACGTCAAAAAAGACCAAGAAAAAACACACTGACCGAGATAAGGCATGAGACAACAAACTGTTACGCCGGATGCGCTCATTTTTTTATTTCTTGAGTTGCAAAAACAAGTCCAGTGGCTGCTGAAAGGCTTACAAAACAATGCCCCAGAGAGCATTAACAAAAGCCAAACACGAACGGCTTATATCAATAATTATCTCAACCAATTAGGTGCCGAACTTGCGACATTGTCCCAGCCCATTTCGTGGGCTCAACTCGGTTTCCATGGCCAGCAAGCCAGTCAACAGATTTCAACTCTCGCAAGACTGGCTCAAAGTAAATCGGTAAAAATCGAGGCATCAAAAGCGCGCCTTAAATCACTAAAAAATACATTAAGCTTAACCGACAGCCTATTACAATCATTGATTGAAACATTAAAACAACCTGGAACGCCGGTTACCTCCGTTAATCGAGTTAAAAGCCAGTTACATCAACTCGAGCTATTTTCTGTCAAACAACCTGACACTATAAACGAATATAAGTTAACCCTCTGTTTAGCCCAGTTAACAGCGCAACTGAGTCAGCTTGCTGAACGTATCACCCACTTACAGGTAGGAATCCATTCACAGCCAGAACAGCTGCGTGCCGTGCAAGCTACCCTAGCTCAAATAGAATCCGATACCCTGTCGACCGACACAAATGAGTTCCAATTGGAAACCCTCGCACATACCAAGTCCGGCTGCGTTATCAGCAAGGTCGCTGCTCAGCACGAACCCGGTGCGCCGCTAGGGGTCGTCAAACAAGGACAGCGGATCAAAATCAAACAAGAAAAAAACCAATTTGCGCGCTGGCAAGATTATGCACCAGACCTAGTGCCTGACCTTTATGGCTACCACCGTGACGGCGACCAAGCGGCATTATTCGTAGAGTTTTTAGATGGCATTCGACTCGACCACTGGCTCACCCAAGCAAAACCCAAAGGCTATTTAGCCAGCTTAGCACTCGTCTGCGAACGACTTGAGAGCCTATGGCTAAATCAATCTAAACCTCTACCCAAAGAGGGTGCATCCGGCTTTATGCCACAACTCGATGCCCGCTTAAACGATGTTTGGCATGTTCACGCCAATTTCAAAAAAGAATGGCACCAACTCGGCGCCCTAAAAGGCATTAAATTACGTCAATTAATCAAGCAAGCACATAAACTTGAACAAGAGTTAATGCCACAAAAACATTACTTTTGTCACGGTGATCTCAACTTGGACAATGTGTTATTTCGCCCTGACGACCAGCAAATCTTCCTGGTTGATTTGCATCGCTCCGGATACCATGACTACTTACAAGACATCGCGGTGCTTATGGTGTCGCACTTTCGATTACAAGTCTATGACACCGAACATCGCCAACTGATAGGTCAAAGTATGCGCCAACTTTATCAATTTGCGCAAAATTTTGCGGACTCGCAAGGTGACCCCTTTATACATCCACGCTTAGCCCTTGGTTTAGCACGCTCGTTTATCACCTCTACACGCTTTGTATTAGATGAAACCCATGCTCGAGCACTCTTTGACCGGGGGCGCTTACTATTAACATTATTGCTAGACTACGCCAGCATCAAAGACCCTGCCGACTTTCGGATAGATACGGAGATTTTTTATGGTCCCTACTAAGCTCTCACCACGACACCGTGATTTAAAAATTGCCGTCGTAGGCATTCCGGGCAAATGGTCTAGTGAGCTACTTGCTGACGCGCTGGCGGCACATACCGGGTTTAAGCTTATTATTGATTTAGGCGAGGTATCGGCCGATCTAACAAACAACCGCTTAATCTATCGCGGACAAGATCTAACTGAGCTGGATGCCCTAGTGATTAAAAAAGCCGCTACCCGTTATCACCCTGGCATGATTGATCGTTTAGAAATGCTACGGATTGCTGAAGCACAAGGGGTTAAGGTTTTCTCGTCTGCCGAAAAAATTATCCGTCTGGTTGATCGTCTCAGTTGTACAGTGGCATTACGCCAAGCGGATATACCCATGCCACAAACCCTGGTCACTGAAAATCTTGATGCGGCTTTAGAGGCGGTACACAGCCTTGGAGAGGTCATTCTAAAGCCGTTATTTTCAACTAAAGCGAAGGGCATGGTTTTATTATCAGCACAAACGCCTCTTAAAAAATTACGCGAACAATTGTTCGATTTTCAAAAAGAACAGGGTTTTTTTTATATCCAACAAAAAATCCATTTGCCCAATCAAGACTTAGGCTTGATGTTTTTAGGCGGCCAATACCAGGGCACCTATGCGCGAGTGAATCAAAAACACGCTTGGACAACCAGCACAGAAACCGGCGGCAAATATGCCCCAGCTGAACCCCAAGCTGAAACGCTAGCCATAGCAGAGCGCGCGCAAGCCGTGTTCAAATTAGATTTCACCACCGTGGATATGGCCGAAACAGCCGATGGACCTATGTGCTTTGAAGTCTCTGCATTTGGCGGCTTTAAAGGCGCTTACGATGCGCTAGGTATCAATATCGCCGAGCGATATGCCGACTATGTTATTCAACAACTGCAAGCAACAAAATAGCTGACCGCATGACGATAACGAACACCCCTAAAACCCAACTGATTAGCCTTAATGACTGGCAGTTGTTAATTCACAGCTATGACCCTGAATTACCGGCGCTACTCGCCGAATATTTTGGCGGATTAGTCAGCGATGACCAACAGGCGATACTTGCCTACCTGCAACAAGATTATGCAGCCATTCTAACCCTGCATTGCCGCCCTGCCCATCAGCTGGCTCAGCTTTATGCCTTACCCTGGCAGGATTGGCAACGCGAGCCTGGCAAACAAGGGCGAAAAGAAGCCATTTATGATCTCAGTCCCAATGATCGTTTAATCTACAAGGTGCGCACAGGATTAATCTTTTGGCAACATCCCACCCAGCTACGCGCACTGGGTGACTTGTTGGCCCATCCTAATCAAGTGATTAATTTTATTCTCAGCCAGTATCTGAGCTGGCGGTTGAATCAAAGTAGCTGTGATAACAGCGCCTTACTCGGGCATTGTGCCGCCTTGCACTACCGCAATTACGGCATTGCTATTGCTGGATTTTCAGGTGGGGGTAAATCTACACTCATGTTGCATCTGCTGCGCGAAGGCGATGCCTTTATTAGCAACGACCGCGTTGTGTTGCAACGTTGTCATCAACAAAATTCGAGTGAAAACCCAATCACTTGTTACGGCATTCCGAAACAACCCCGGGTTAACCCAGGCACGCTACTCAACAACCCCGCGTTAAGCGGCATTTTGCCCGATCCAGAGCCTTATGCGGCACTAAGCGAGTCGGCATTGCGTGCGCTGGAAGAAAAATACGACGTCATGGTGGCTAGACACTTTCCAAAGCAACCCTATCAGACTAGCACCGCGCTTGATCTACTGATTATTTTGGATTGGCAGACGAACTCCAGCGAACCGACGCAATTGGTACCGCTCAATATCCACGCCGAACCGAAATATCTATCGGCGATTATGAAACCCGCCGGCCCGTTTTACCAAGACGCACAAGGTAGAACGCCCACACAAGCGCAAAGTCCTAATCCACAAGATTATTTACAGCTATTGCAAAACGGCACCATCCTGCGCTTAACCGGCAAGGTTGATTTTGATGCCGCCAAAGTCGCGATTGATACCTTCATAGCCAACCAACATTAGCCAACCCACATAATCAAGCAGGCTTATTTACATCAGGCTTTTTAACATCCATCTTAATTACCACCAGGCCTGCTATTAACACAAACAGCGCCGAAATCGCTAAACAGGCTTCCATTCCCGCTACCTGATACACATAACCGGATAACAGGGTTCCAACCAAACGGCCAGCCGCATTGGCCATGTAATAAAAACCGACATCTTTAGACGTGCCATCGTGACTCGCAATCGACACGATTAAATAGGAATGCACCGCTGAATTGAGCGCAAACAACACCCCAAATATCAATAGCCCAACGACGATGACCGTTTGTGGCGCCCAATCTAGCAGCAAAGCCATCACCAGCGGTACGCCAGCCAAACTCAGCGCTAACAATCGTGCGGTACCGGCACTGGGATTTTTACCCGATTTCCAGCCGGTCAGTTTCGGTGATAAGGCTTGCACGATCCCATAGCCGATCACCCAGAGCGCCAAATAGGCACCCACATAGGTGTGACTCCATTCTAATACCGACACCAAAAACACCGGTAAAGCAACTACAAACCAAACATCGCGGGCACCGAACAAGAAAAACCGCGCGCCTGACAGCCAATTAAGCTGGGGATTCTTAGCAAACATTTCATCAAACTTTGGCTTGTTTTTGGCTTTGCCCAGCCGCCCATCCAACAGCAACATGGAAATCACTAAAAACACTGTCAGTACACTCGCCATAATCCACATAGCGACCGCAAAACCGACCCAAGCTAACAACAGCGCGCCCACAAAAAAACCCACCCCTTTCAAAGCATTTTTAGAGCCGGTTAACAGCGTCACCCAGCGATAAAGCTGGCCGGATTGATCGGAAGCGAGATTCTTAATCGCGCTTTTGGCACTCATTTTATTTAAGTCTTTCGCAATGCCCGACAAGGCCTGCGCAATCATCACATAAACCACACCGAGCCATTCAGCAGGTACGGTCAACATCAGCAAAGCGCCCACCTGCAACGCCAAGCCAATGTTCATGGTGACATTCAAACCCCAGCGTGCGCCTAACCAGCCGCCGACGAGATTGGTGACGATGCCAAAAAACTCATAAAACAAAAACAGCAACGCGATTTCTAGCGGGCTGTAACCCAACTGCCAAAAATACAGCACCACCAACATCCGCAGCGCGCCATCGGTAATGGTGAAGGCCCAGTAATTACCGGTTACTAGGCCATATTGTTGCAAGGGACTCATTAGCAGGCCTGGTTCAATTTGGCGGCTTTAATCGCCAATTCCACCCAACGCGCGACATAGCCGACTTCGTTGTCATACCAAGCCAACACCTTTACTTGAGTGCCATTGACTACCAGGGTAGATAAGCCATCGATCACCGACGAGCAACGCTCACCCTCATAATCTGCCGATACTAAAGGGCGCATTTCAAGACCTAAAATCCCTTGTAAATAACTTTGTGAGGCTTGCTCAAACAGGCCATTGACCTCCGCCACACTGGTGTCACGATCCATCTCCATCACCAAATCGGTTAGCGAGGCGTTCATAAATGGCACCCGCACCGCCAGGCCATTTAATTTGCCGTTAAGCTCCGGAAAAATTGTGCCAATTGCGGTTGCCGAGCCGGTGGTGGTGGGAATTAGCGATTGAAAACTGGCGCGAGCGCGACGTAAATCGGCATGACCATGGTCTACCACCTTTTGGGTATTGGTGAGATTATGCATGGTGGTAATGGTGCCGTGTTTAATACCAATCTGTTCATGCAGCACCTTAATGACTGGCGCAATGCAATTGGTGGTACAGGATGCACCGGTAATAATCGGATCTTGTCCGGGCACAAAAATATCATCGTTAATGCCCATCACAATGTTTTTAATGCCTTCCTTCATCGGTGCCGCAACAACCACCTGCTTAACGCCCTGATCTAAATAGGCTTGCAAGCTGGCCAGGGTTCTAAATTTACCGGTCGCTTCCAGCACCACATCCAATGCCATTTCACCCCAAGCGGTATCTTCAATCGCCTTGTTCATCGAATAGCCAATCACCTGCCCCGCCACTTCAATCGACTGGCCATCGGCACTCGGCTTGGCTTCATGCCACCAGCGCCCGTGCGCGGAATCAAAATTCATCAAGTGCGCCGAACTGGCCGCGTCACAAGCGGTTTCATTAATGTGCACCACTTCAACATCGTTGATTTCGATTAAATCCCGCAAGGCTAAACGCCCCATACGTCCAAAGCCATTAATTGCAACACGAATTGTCATATGTGTCCTTTCCGAAGTTTTAATTTGTGATAAGTTGGTTTGACTGCCTGGGCTTCGCTATAATTAATAAAAAGACAACTCAAGCGAGCAAGCAATCCATATATGCCTAAACAAATATTAACCGATTTAACCAATCTACGGGTTGCATTTTTATGACAACATCTAAGCTAGCTTTACAGCAATTGGCGGCGCACGGCAAAGTACTCAGTGACCCGGTGCGCCTGCGCTTGCTAACGCTTTTAGCCAGTCAACCAAGCTTGTGCGTCTGTGAATTAGTTAGCGCGACCAAATTGGGGCAAAGTCTCGTATCACGCCATTTGGCCTATCTAAAACGTCACGGTTGGGTCACGGCTAATCGCCATGGAGCATGGATGCACTATCAGCTGGTTTTGCCCTTACCACTGCCCATTGAAACCTGGCTAGATGCTTGGCAAACACATCCTGACTTCGCCGCCGATTTTTCCCGTCTGAGCCAACCGGTATGTTAGCTAACGTAATTTCGAAATGGCGCTTGCACTATAGCCTAGGACGCCAAATCAGTTTAGTCGGCTTTGTAAGCTTGATATCACTCGTATTAATCTGGCTAACTTTGCAGGGTGCTTGGGTGTCAGCCGGCCTGCTGATGATAGGCATGGGCTTAGGCGCGACCTTAAATTACTTTGTATTTGGTTTTAGTAGCAGTTGGCGCAAATCGATTTTAGAAGGCAACACACTCGGCGCACGAGCACAGGTGATTATGCTGGCGGCCGCGCTGTTGTTGTTCAGCCCGCTGATTTGGCTAGGACAGATGGGCGATACCCCCTTTCAGGGTCTGATTCGCCCCGCCGGTTGGTCGGTCATTTTGGGGGCATTTTTGTTTGGTATCGGTATGCAACTGGCCAGTAATTGTTCCTCCGGCACGCTGAATCGGGTGGGCCAATTACAAGCCTTACCCTTGGTAGCTTTAGTAATGATGTTTATTGGTGGCGTATTTGCAGCCTATACCTTCGGTTATTGGGATGCGTGGCCAGTAATAACACCCTGGTCCTTTACTCGCGATGCGGGCTTAGCAGGCCTGGTTATCAGCCTGCTGATACTCGCTGGACTTTATGCCTTGCTAATCCGCTACGAACGCCACCGCACCCAACAACTCACCCAACTGCTCAGCTGGGAACGCAAATTGGGCGCTCAAGGCTATGACAACCCCAAACGTGCCGGACAACTAGTCTTAGCAGGTCTGCTGCTGGCTGGACTGAGTATGCTCATTTTTATTTTGGCTGGCCAGCCCTGGTCAGTGGCGTCGGTCTTTGCACTTTGGCCATTTAAGTTGGCCGAATGGTGGGAACTGCATACCGGCTGGACATTATTCGATTGGTCATTTTGGGAAATTGCTGGGCATTATCAAGACCGCGTGGCTCGGCCAGTATGGTTAGATTCCGTCAGCATGACCACGCTTGGGGTGATACTCGGTGCGCTGGTCGTTACGTTATTTCAACCCAAACCGGTTAACAGTTTACCCGCAGGACAACAACCCATTGGTTATTATGCCCTCGGTGGCTTTTTAATGGGCCTAGGCGCGATGCTCTCTTATGGCTGCAATATTGGCGCACTGTTTAGCGGCATTGCCTCGGGGAGCTTGCATGGCTGGCTCTGGTTATTCGCCGCCCTGTTAGGCAATTGGCTTGCTTTACTTTGGCTTAATCGACACGCCCGCCAACCATCATAAGGATACTCAGATGACCGAGCAACAAGACCAACGTGAACAACTGACAATTATTCAAACCAAAGGCTCGCTGGATTGGGCTTACCCGAGTCTGATTCTTACCAGCACGGCTCGCACACTGGACCAAGAAGCGCATATTTTCTTTAGCTACTACGGCATCCGTTGCCTGCTCAAAGACACGCGCAGTTTACTCGTTTCGCCAGTTGGCAATCCCGCCATGCCGATTCGCTCACCGATTGGCTCGGCAGGTTTTAAAGCCATAGATTGGCGCGGCTACACCCCGGACTTGCTTTGGGCGCTACCCGGCATGACCCGCCTAGCCACCTGGGCGTTTAAACAACAATTGGCCAGCCACGGCCAACTGCCCTTTGAAGAAATGCGCGAATTGTGTTTAGACCTGGGCGTTAAAATGACCGCCTGCCAAATGAGCATGGAGCTATTAGGATTTAAAGCCGAGGATTTAATTAGCGGCATTGAATTTGCCGGAGCGGCCAGCTATCTCGCTGACTCAGCCCGACAACAAAGCTTGTTTATCTAGCTATTCATCAGCTAGAGTAGGATCGCTGACCTGCCCGGTGGTGATTTCATCAAACACACTTAGGGCATTGCGTAAAAACAACTGGCTATACATCGGGCGATCCTGATAGTCTGGCATAGCCACGTGCTGAGCCAAATCTTGCCGCGCGACCCCGTTGGCAATCGCTTGCTTAACCACCGCTTCCAAATCTTTAAAATAATCATAGGTTTGGCGGGTCAACTCGGTCAAATTCGTCGCGCCACCATGACCAGGAATCACCAGTAGATTGTCGAGATCACTCGAATGCGTAGTCACATAATCCACCATGCGCTCAAACGACGCTAACCATTCGCTATATGACGAACCATGTAGCAGGCCTGGTAAGCGCTCAACAAAGCCCAAATCGCCGGTAAATAAAATATTCTTACTGGGAATAAACGCCCCGGTCATGGTTGGCGTATGACCACCGCCAAAATTGACCAAATGCACTTCATCACCACTACCTTCATTAATAATTAACCGATCTTCAAATCGCGTGTAGCGATCGGCCACATTGCGCACCGGCTGAATCAGCAACGGGCCATATTCACTGACCCGTTGCACGGCACGATCAAAGCCACGCGTTTGCCAGAAATCCGCCGCCGCCTGCTCGCTGTAAAGATTACGCACCCCAACATCCATCCAATAGCTGGCGCCCAAATTGGCATGAGACTGGTAATTTTCAATCGCCAACCATTTGATCGGCATACTCGTGTGGCGTTGTAACTTTTGATGAAAGCTATAGGCAACCGCAGGATTCGATCCGGTGTTATACACAAAAATACCGGACTCCAACTCAACCGCGGTAATATTGTTATTTAAACCAAAATTTTCCAGCGTGCCCCACATCAACGCACCTTTGACAAAGAACACCCCTGGAGCGACCTGCTCAATCGCTGGAATCGGCAACACTCGACCAATATAGCCGTGCTGTTGTAATAAACGCTCATGCTGAGAAGCATAGTTTAAGATGGATTGTGCTAAAGCCGAATCACCCAACTGGGAGGCATAGTGTTTAAAGCCACGCGACCACTCATCCTCATAGGGCGATTGCGCTTGCGCTATTGGGGTCGTTAGCAGGCCTGCTGCTAGGGCGAAAATGACGCCTGAGTTGGCTTTTCGATAGATTTTTCGAAGCATGATGTATTCCTGTTTATTATTATCCCAACATCATACCCGATGACCTGCCGAATCCCCACTAATCTTCGGTGCGGCTGGCGCGCTTGCGCATTTTTTTCGCAACACCTTCTAGCTCTTTTGAAAACTCATGATAGGCATCGGAATGCACCACTTCCATCGCGGCATCAATCAGCAACTCGAGCTCTGCAAAATGCTCATCAGTAATCGTTTCAAGCTGAGGGGCATCCAGCATAATTTTAAATCGCTCTACCACTTCTTTGGCGTGACCTTTCATTTTGAGTGTCATTATTTATTCCTTTATGGACATTCACCATCATTAATCGTCTTGAAAAATATCATCACCACTCGATAATATCAAAGGGTCTGGCGCACCAACCACCGCTTCATCTTTGCCATCATAGGGTAGGCTATTTAAAATAAAACGCATACAGGCCAAACGCGCCCGTTTTTTATCATTGGATTTAATCACCGTCCACGGACATTGATTGGTATTGGTGTAAAAGAACATATCCTCTTTGGCCTTGGTGTAATCGTCCCAGCGATCTAAAGAAGCCAAATCCATCGGCGATAACTTCCACTGCTTTAACGGATCATTTTTACGTCCGGTAAAACGGCGTAACTGCTCTTTGCGCCCAACCGAAAACCAAAACTTCATCAAAATCACACCATCGGCAACCAGCATCCGCTCAACTTCCGGCACCTGGTGCATAAACTGGGTATATTGTTGCGGTGTTGCGAAACCCATCACCCGTTCAACGCCGGCTCGGTTATACCAAGACCGGTCAAACAGCACGATTTCGCCTTGCGTTGGCATATGTTCTAAATAACGCTGAAAATACCACTGACCTTTTTCACGCTCATTGGGTTTGTCCAAGGCCACCACTCGTGCGCCACGCGGATTCAAATGCTCCATCACCCGCTTAATGGTGCCACCCTTACCCGCCGCATCGCGCCCTTCAAACAACATCACAATTCGCTGGTCGGTTTCCTTAACCCACTTTTGCATTTTGAGTAACTCGATTTGCAAATCACGCTTCATGGCCTCATAGTCGTCACGGCCCAATTTATCATCATAAGGATAATTACTTTCACTGGATTTAACTTGCTTCACACACACTCCTTACCATCTTGTTTAAACTTATTTATTGCATAATTTAAGCTTAACAACTCAGCGCCGATTGCGCCAAACAAAATAATTAATCGGCTAGAATTAACCCAGTGAATGAAAAGGAAATACCATGTCGCCACAAGATTATGCCCACAACCTTGCCCAAGTTAATCAGCGCATTCAGCAGGCCTGCTTAGCGGCGGGTCGCCCAGCGACAAGCGTTAGCCTGCTCGCCGTCAGTAAAACCCAGCCCGAAAGCGCCGTTGCCGCGTTTCTCGCATTAGGGCAAACCGCGTTTGGTGAAAACTACCTGCAAGACGCACTACCCAAAATAACCGCACATCCCGATGCGCAGTGGCATTTTATTGGCCCCATTCAATCCAATAAAACCAAACCGATTGCCGAACATTTTGACTGGGTAGAAAGTGTCGACCGCTTAAAAATTGCCCAACGCTTAAGTGATCAACGCCCGAGTGACAAACCCGCATTGAATATTTTGTTGCAAATTAATATCAGTGAAGAAGCCAGTAAATCGGGATTTTTACCGAATGAACTCATGGCTGTTGCACAAGAGATTGCGCAATTACCAGGCCTGGTGATTCGAGGCTTAATGGCGATTCCCGCCGCAACCGATGACCCTGTTGCCCAGCGCCAACCCTTTGCACACATGCGCAGGCTGTTTGAACAACTGCAACAAACCCTGCCCAACCAACCGATCGACACGCTATCGATGGGCATGTCTGGCGACCTAGAAGCCGCTATTTTAGAAGGCAGTACCCAAGTTCGAATCGGCACCGATTTGTTTGGCGCGCGCCGAATCTAGAATGTGACCATATTTCTACGCTGATTCAATGTCTTAGCAATGGCAGATATTGTCGTTTTACTAACACCTTGTTGCTGTGCAAGCCAACTAAACTGGCTGATGGCTTCTGCCACGTCTTCAATGACTTGCTTTGCCTCATGCCAATTCGCAAAACCGGCACCTATAGCCAGTTTTTGCATCGCTTTAATCGGCGGCGCTTTACCATATCCCCCAAATGCGGTGGCGTGTTCGTTAAATGGATGTGGGCTGTAGGTTACATCGTAAAAGGGTGCCGGATTCCATTGACCATCGTCCGCTTGCAAAAACGCCCAGTTTTTACTGTGGTCGTCTTGGTTAGACGACAGCAGGTTAAAAATGGCGCGGCGAAATTGCAGTTGTCCAGCAGCTGGGGATTTACACAGCTGACGGCTGGCTTTGATTAAGTCAATGTAATCTAAACTTGGCGTTCGAAAGTCGGCACCCAGCAGCCCGCAGGCGCTGTGCATATGCAAGCGACCCGAACTGGGTTTACTGCCTGAATCAGTGTTCTCAACGACATAATCAAAACGCTTAAGCGCCAGCCACGCAGCCGCACCGCTTGTATGCGGCGCTTCAATGAGTTGCCAGTGCGGTGGTTGACACTTAGCCTGCTCGGCCATTTGCAAATAAACCGCCTCACACAAACCTTCTTCATGCCCGAGCGCGAGATTTTTCGAGGTAAACTTAATTAGCCAGGCCTCATCACCTGGCTGTGCATAGGTTCGACAATGCTGGACTTCCCCAGCAGGCATATAAATCTGCGCCTTGGGCCTTGCCCCACCCGAACTACCGCCGGCGACTAATGCGACCAACACCTGTTGAGTATGCCCATCTAACTCATCGTGGTTGTCGTCTATATAATCTGACATTGAAGCATCGAACAACGTTTGCGCTTCTAAGCCCAAAGTTGCTAAATCAATATCCACAAGTGTCGTGGCTGAAAACTCAGACACCGGAGCAAAAGACAATGCTCCCATGCCTTTATCACCGACAAAAGCCAGCCGGTCCATCGCCGTTAATTGATTCGGCAGGATGCCTTTTTGCCGGAAAATACGATCTTGTAACAGCATGCCCCAGCCGTCGGGCAGACAATCCGCAAATACGCCATGCAGGCCTTGATGCGGCTCTTTAGGTGCGGCTTGTACTTGCGTATGCGCTTGCAAGGTAAAAGGGGACAAATTGCCAAATTGCTGCAAATAGCTGTCTGCATACTGAAAAAAAACGCCTTGCCGATTCTGCGCCAAGACCCCTACAGTGACCTGCTCACCTGAGCTTAACCTACGAGTTACCCTGAGTTTTTGAATGGGTTTAAAACTCATCTTTTAGCACCTCATCAATGCTAGAGGGTGTAGTGATGCGCGCGTTGTTAGATTGTGTGAGCTGATAAAGCCTATCCAATGAGTCGAGGGTCTGCCAAAGCAACAGCAATTGACGAAATGAAATTTGCCCAGTCAGCTCAAATTTCTTAATGGTGGCCGCAGGTACGCAGCTTCTCTCTGCCAGTGCCGCGCGTGAAAGCTTTGCGCGTTGACGTAACTCACGCAAATAAGTCGCATAGGCTTGGCTTACATCGGTATCATCAAGTAAAATAAAATTCATCCGGCAACAACTAAATGGACACAGTTATATCCATTATAGCCTAATAAAACTAAAATTAGATGCTATGGTGTCTATTTTTTAATAAGGCATGGAAATGTTCAATGATAGTTGGTAGCGCTATTGACTCCATACTTTCGGCTTGTTTTAGGATCGTAACAATTTTACTTGTGTCGTTCAAAGGTAGGTTTACGACGACCTCTATTCAAACCATAGGCACGGATGACGAGTTCTTGTTAAACTAGTCATCCATTGCTTAATAGCTGATAACTGACGAGGTTCCCATGTCACGCACTCTAATAAAAAACGCCAGGATAGTTAACGAAAACACCCAGCAAGTTGCTGATGTACTGATCGAAAATGGTCGCATTGCCCAAATAGCGCCGCAGCTTCATATTAAAGCCGAACTTGAAATCAATGCCGAAGGCTTGCATCTGTTACCCGGCATGATTGATGATCAAGTGCACTTTCGGGAACCGGGTATTACCCACAAAGGCGATATCGGCACCGAATCACGCGCCGCGATTGCTGGCGGCACCACCAGTTATATGGAAATGCCCAATGTAAACCCGCCGTCAGTATCCGTTGAAGCACTGGAAGCCAAGTATGCGATTGGCGCGCAAAAATCCTGGGCCAACTATTCGTTTTATCTGGGCGGCACCAATGACAATGCCGACGAAGTCGCCAAGGTAAACCCCAAAAACGTCTGTGGCGTAAAAGTTTTTATGGGCTCGTCCACCGGTAATATGTTGGTGGATCAAGAAACTGCCCTGCGCGCGATTTTTAGTAACAGCCCGATTATTATCACCACCCACTGCGAAGACACGCCGATGATTAAAGCCAACGAAGAGGCGTTCCGCGAAAAATATGGTGACGATGTACCGATGAGCGCGCATCCGATTATTCGTAACCGCGAAGCCTGCTATAAATCGTCCGCTATGGCCGTCAAACTGGCACAAGAAACTGGTGCGCGCCTGCATATTTTGCATATCACCACCAAAGAAGAACTCGACCTATTCACGCCCGGTCCGCTAGCGGATAAAAAAATTACCGCGGAAGCCTGTGTGCACCATTTATGGTTTACCGATGGCGATTACGACACCAAAGGCTCGTTGGTGAAATGTAACCCGGCGGTAAAAACCCAAGCCGATCGTGATGCGATTCGCCAAGCGGTGATTGATGGCCGCATTGAAGTGATTGCCACCGACCACGCGCCGCATACTTGGGACGAAAAACAAAACAGCTATTTCAAAGCACCCGCAGGCCTGCCGCAAGTGCAACAGTCCTTGAGCGCGCTGCTCGACCTGTATCATCAAGGCGTGTTTACACTGGAACAGATTGTGGACCGCACCTCACACAATGTTGCGCGCCTGTTTGAGATTCAAGATCGCGGCTTTATTCGTGAAGGCTATTGGGCGGATTTGGTGCTGGTTGATCTCAACAAGCCACATACCGACACCAAAGCAAACAATTTATACAAATGTCAGTGGTCGCCCTGGGAAGGTCACACCTTTAAATCCAGCGTGGTCAAAACCCTGGTGAATGGTCGTGTCATGTATGACCAAGGGCAGTTTGCCGAGTTTGTGCCGGGCCAACGCTTATTATTTAATCGCTAAGGAGGCGCCTATGGCATTGCAATCCATTAACCCAGCAACCGGTGAAAAACTGGCCGAATTTGAAGCTTGGGACCAAGAGCGCTTGGACTTAGCGATTCGTCGTGCTAACGCCGAATTTTTGGAATGGTCGCAACGCACATCACTGGCCACCCGTTGCGAACTGATCAAAAATGCCGGCAAAATTTTGCGCGCACAACAAGATGAACTGGCCAAACTCATTACCCTGGAAATGGGCAAATCCATTAATGAAGCCAAAGCAGAAATTGAAAAATCGGCCTGGGTGTGTGATTTTTATGCCGAACACGGACCAAAATTTTTGGCCGACGAGCCGATTGCAACCGATGCCAGCAAAAGCTATATCTGTTACCAGCCGCTGGGCCTTGTTTTGGCAGTGATGCCGTGGAATTTTCCATTCTGGCAGGTGTTTCGTTTTGCCGCGCCGGCTTTAATTGCCGGCAACATCGGCTTGCTCAAGCACGCGTCCAATGTGCCGCAATGCGCCCAAGCCATTGAACGTATCTTTATTGAAGCAGGCCTGCCCGCCAGCGTTTTCACCAATTTAATGATTGGTTCGGATAAGGTTGAAAGCGTAATTCGCAGTCGCTATGTGCGCGCGGTCACCTTAACCGGTAGCGAGCCGGCTGGGCGGAAAGTAGCGGCGATTGCTGGTGAAGAATTGAAAAAAACCGTGCTAGAACTCGGCGGTTCCGATGCCTTTATTGTGATGAGTGATGCCGATATTCCGGCGGCAGTAGAAGCCGCGGTTACCAGCCGTTATCTGAACATGGGCCAAAGCTGTATTGCCGCGAAACGGTTTATTGTTGATACCTTCATTTACGAAGACTTTATTACCCGGCTTAAAACCGCGGTCGAATCCCGGTTTGTTGAAGGCGATCCACTGGATCCAGCAACGACTCTATGCCCAATGGCGCGCCAAGACTTATTGGATGAGTTGCATCAACAGGTGCAAACCTGTGTCGATTATGGCGCACGTTTAGTGACCGGCGGCTATCAACTGGATCGCCCTGGTTGCTATTATGCGCCAACGATTTTGGCCGATATTTCCAGTGCCATGCCGGCTTATCATGAAGAATTTTTTGGTCCCGTTGCGTTAATTTTTAAAGCCAGCGAACCGGCGCACGCGGTCGGTCTGGCTAATGCGACTCAGTTTGGTTTGGGGGGGTCGGTTTGGTCTAGCGATGGTGCGACCGCTGAAACCATGGCGCTACGAATGGAGTCAGGGGCGTGCTTTGTGAATGGCATGACCAAGTCTGATCCTCGCCTACCCTTTGGCGGCGTCAAAAACTCCGGCTATGGTCGCGAACTGTCTTATCACGGCATTCGCGAATTTACCAATATCAAATCGATTTGGATTAAATAGCTTGGAGTTTTACCACTTGGGCGCAACGCGGAAAAACAGAGTTTTTAAATACTCGGTTTCCGGAATCGCTGGGTGAATCGGATGATCGGGCGCTTGTCCGGCTTGATCAAATAAGGTGACGGTGCGATCCAGGTGACTGGCCGCGGCTTGCACCTGGCTAATCAAGGTCGCACGCGGCATATGATGCGAGCAGGACGCCGATACCAATACGCCATTGGGCACTAATAACCGCATCGCCAATTCATTAACCCGCCGGTAGCCCTCTGAGCCCGCTTTAAAATCTTTTTTACGCTTAACAAAAGCCGGCGGGTCAACGATGACCACATCAAACTTTTCGCCCTCGGTGGCCAGTGCCGTCAGTACTTCAAACGCATTACCTTGGTAACTGGTCACTTTATCGGCCACACCATTGCGTTCGGCATTCAGATGCACACCGTCTAAGGCCGCTTCGGAGGCATCGACACAAGCCACTTCGCTCGCACCGGCTACCGCCGCTAACACGCCCCATCCGCCCAAATAACTGAACACATCCAGCACGCGCTTACCCGCCACCAATTCGGCACAACGCGCACGCCCCGAACGATGATCATAAAACCAGCCGGTTTTTTGACCACCTAAACCGGGCACCACAAAATTCACGCCGTTTTCAATCAACGTGACCTGCTCGGGCAGCTCGCCATAGGCTAGGGCTTGATAGCGCTCTAATCCTTCCAACTCACGGCTGGCGGTATCATTACGCCACACCACGGCTTGTGGATGATAGAGATTAATCAACACTTGTAAGATATCGTCTTTACAAGCTTCCATACCGGCGGTGGTAATTTGGACGACAAACACATCGTTAAAACGATCAATCACCAGGCCTGGTACACCATCACTTTCGCCAAATACCAAACGATAATAAGGTTGGTCATAATTGAGTTCGCGTAAAGCTTGCGCTTGCTGAAAGCGCTTTTTGAAAAAGGTCATGCCTAGCTGATGCTTGGTATCACGACTAAACACCCGCGCACAAATCAAGCTATTGGGATTGACATACGCAAGTCCCAGCGCTTTGCCATTACTGGCTTCCACAATTACCTGCTCACCGGGGGCAAAGGCTTTTAGGGGCGTAAGTTGGGTATCCACTTCATTACTAAATACCCACATATGGCCTTGTTTGATGCGACGCTCTTCGTTTTTCTTTAGGCGCAGGGCCTTTAAATCAGCCATCAATTTCTGCCTGATAGTCGTCTGCGGTATATAAATCCTCTAATTCGCTCGCATCATCAGGCTTGATCTTAAATAACCAGCCGGCATCATAGGGTTCATCATTCACCAACTCCGGCTCATCCTCTAATGCTTCATTAACCGCAACAATTTCACCACTAATCGGCGCATGAATGTCTGAAGCCGTTTTAACCGATTCAAGCACCATAATATCATCACCGGCGCTGACACTCTCACCCACTTCTGGTAAATCAGCGTTCACCAAATCGCCCAACGACTCTTGCGCAAAGTCAGTAATCCCGACCACGGCTAAGCCCGTTTCATCAATATAAACCCATTCATGGGTAACGCAGTATTTTAGGTGTTCAGGTAGTCGGCTCATATTAGCATTCCACTATTTAAAGTTGCTATGTAAAAAAAATTTTAGCTATTATAACGGAGCTCGCCGCTTAAATCAGTATTGCAAGCCGGCTTCTGTCACACATCTGGTCAAAAGGTTTTAATTATGCGCTTTTATAAAGCCTCGCTCTTTCATATCGGCATCCTTTTTTTATTAGCCATGTCATCCGCGCACGCCTATCAGCACGCGGTCGCGATGCCCGACAGCTACTCGGCCAAGGTGGCACAACAGATACTCGACCGAGGTGGCAACGCGGTCGATGCCGCGGTGGCCGCGTCTTTTAGCTTAGCGGTAACCTATCCGGAAGCAGGCAACCTCGGTGGTGGTGGCTTTATGCTGATGCGCGTGCACCATCACGACTGGTTTTTAGATTACCGGGAAAGCGCGCCAGCCGCCGCACACCGCGATGTGTTTTTAAATGACGAGGGTAATGTCATCCCCTTTGCTTCGCTGTTAGGGCCAAAGTCCAGCGGCGTTCCAGGGCAAGTGATGGGCTTGTGGCAGGCGCATCAACGTTTTGGTCATTTGCGTTGGCAAGAAGTGTTAGCGCCGGCGATTGCATTAGCCGAACAAGGCTTTGTGATTTCGCCAGATCTGGTCGAGGTCGCCAGCTGGTACAGCGGTTGGTCCAGTGACAAGGGTTATACCAATAATTTTAATACCTATTTTGGCAATTTGGTGGTTGGCGAACGCTTAGTTCAACCCGAACTGGCGGCAACTCTTAAGCGTTTGGCTCGCGATGGCGTGCGTGAGTTTTACCACGGTGAAACCGCCGATTTAATTGTCGCGCATCAACAGCAGATTGGCGGCTTGATTACCCATCAGGACCTAGCAAATTATCACGCGATTTGGCGAGAACCTTTGAGTGTTGACTGGCAAGGCAAACGCGTCGTCTCGGCACCGCCCCCCAGCTCCGGTGGTGTTGCGCTAATTCAACTGCTGCAGATGGCCGAACAGCATCAAAACCCACTGCAGACCGAATCTCACAACTCCGCGCAGTACATTCACATTTTGGCCGAGCTGAAAAAACGCGCCTATGCCGACCGCGCCGAATACTTGGGCGACAGTGATTTTGTGACGGTGCCGATCGAAAAATTGCTTGATCCGGCTTATAGCCAACAGCGTGCTGACGAAATTAATCTCAACCAACCGAGCGATACCGAAGCGGTTGCACCAGGCCTGGGGCCTTGGCAGGAATCCGAACAAACCAGCCATTTTTCTATCGTCGATCGCTGGGGCAATGCCGTTGCCAGCACCTTTACCCTGAATATGCCGTTTGGTAATGGTTGGGTGGTGCCAGGTGCGGGGTTTTTGATGAATAATGAAATGGATGATTTTTCTGCTAAACCGGGCGTGCCGAATTTGTACGGTGTGATCGGTAATGATGCCAATGCCATTGCGCCCAACAAGCGGATGCTGTCTTCGATGAGTCCAACACTGGTGATCGCGGATCAAAAAATTGATGCCGTACTTGGCACGCCTGGCGGCTCGACGATTATCACCAGCGTGTTTCAAACACTGTTAAATTGGTACTGGTTTGATATGCCCTCGCAACAGGCGATTGATGCCACCCGAGTGCACCATCAACTTTGGCCTTCTCAACAAATTGGCTTTCACCCGAGTCTTGATGAAGATACCCAGCAACAATTGCGTGACATGGGCTATCAAGTCGAGGCACGACGCTTTTTTGGCGATATGCAGGTGATTAAGCGTCAAGCCGATGGCACCTTAGAAGCCGCATCGGATCAACGGGGTCGCGGTGAAAGTCGTGTGTGGCCGCAACCGCAATAGTTGTTGCGGCTACTTATTACTATCTAGGCGCTGGCCAACCAAGCGGCTACCGCCATCTAAGGACATAATCGTGCCGGTGGTGTAGGGGCTGTCCAACAAATAATCCACTGCTTGGCACAATACCTCGGCGCCCGGCTCCATAGGCAACAATAAGCGATCAAAACGGGCTTGACGATACTCGGCACTATCTTGCGGATGAAAGGTTAACAATGCTGGGGCAATCGCATTGACTTTGACCGCTGGCGCAAAGGCCTGCGCAAACGACAGGGTCATGTTTTCTAGTGCTGCTTTGGTGGCCATATAGGCAATTTTCGCCGGATGCCCTTGCACAACGCGCGCATCTGAAATACTGATAATGTCTTTGTTCGGCCCGTCACAGGCTTGTAACAACGGCAAGCAGGCCTGGTTCAACTCATAGGGCGCCCGCACGTGCACATCAAACTGTTTTTGCAGCGCATTCGGCTCGGAATCCGGCCACCAGAGCGACGCATTATGAATCAGCGCACGCATACTGCCCACCTGCTCCGTTAAACGCGACATTAAGCTCGCTACCGCATCGGCTTGGTTAAAATCGACCTGAAAACCGACCGCACCCGCATCCAGCAAAGCCTCTACGCCGGGTTTACGGGTACGATAGGTAAAGACCAGAGGGTAATCGCCTTGTGCTAACAGATGCTGCGCCAGAGCCAGCCCAATCCGTTGACCTGCGCCCGTAATCACAATTGCCTGTTCGAGTTTCACACTGCCTCCTGATTCCCTTCACAATTTAAACTATAATAAATGAAACAGAATTCTACTGTGTTGGCCTATCGCATAAAAGCGCAAAAAAGGAACAGATCATGAAGATTGTTATTCTCGGCGGCACCGGATTTGTAGGGAAACACCTAGCAAAACATTTATCCCAGCAAGGGCACCAGGTAACTGCGCAAGGGCGCTCGGCGTTCAAAGACCTCGATCACCTAACCCAGCTGATTGATGAACAAGACGTGGTGATACAACTGGCGGGCGCGAATATTGGCGAGCGCTGGAATGAAGCCTATAAAAAAGAACTCTATGACAGCCGTATCACAACCAGCGGCCTACTCAAAAAAGCCTTAGAAAAAGCCAACCAACCCCCACAACGTATTTTAGCGGCATCAGCGATTGGCATTTATCCACAACGCCCCTGCGGCCAACCGCTCGACGAACAATGCACGGATATAGACCCCGGGTTTTTAGGTCATCTTGGCCAGGCCTGGGAAATGGCCAATGCGCAACTGAGTCCCACGCCGCTGATTATGCGTTTTGGTGTCGTGCTAGGGCTTGATGGCGGTGCTTTAGCGAAAATGCTACCCGCGTTCCGTTTAGGCGGTGGCGGACCGGTCGCCGGTGGTCAGCAGTGTTTTAGTTGGATTCATATCGACGACCTGGTGGCGGCCATTAGCTGGGCGATTAACCACCCCGAACTGCAAGGGCCGATCAATATGTGCGCACCACAGCCACTGACTCAAGCCGAATTTGGCCGCGCCTTGGCGCATGCGTTAGGTCGCCCATTTTGGCTACCTATGCCCGAATTTGCGCTTAAGATGTTGTTTGGGGAAGGTGCGCAAGTGCTAACGCATAGCAGTTGTGTTGTGCCCTCGCGGCTGACCGAACTGGGCTTTCAATTCAAATACGCCGATGCCAAATCGGCATTAAGCCAGTTGGTTCGTCGTGCCTGAATTACCCGAGGTTGAAACCACCCTACGGGGTATTGCACCCAGCTTGACCGGTCAAACCGTTGCCGCCCTTCAGGTTCACCAAGGGCGCTTGCGTTGGCCAGTACCCACTGAATTGACCGAAAAATTAGCCCTGCAACCATTGTTGCATTTACGTCGCCGTGCCAAATACCTGCTGTTGGATTTTCCGACCGGCACGCTAATTATTCATCTGGGCATGTCGGGCTCGCTGCGGATTTTGCCGGTCGATACGCCGCGCAAAAAGCATGACCATATTGATTTAATCACCACCCAGGGACAAACCCTGCGCTACCACGACCCTCGGCGGTTTGGCGCTTGGTTATGGACCGAAGACACGGCGGAAAACCACCCACTGCTTAACCACCTCGGCCCCGAACCCTTAGACGATGCTTTTGATGCGAACTGGCTATTGCAACAGGCCAAAAACCGCAAAATACCGCTAAAAACACTGATTATGGATAATAAGGTGGTGGTTGGCGTGGGTAATATTTATGCCAATGAATCGTTATTTTTAGCAGGCCTGCACCCGAATATGGCCGCCAAAGATTTAAACTCGACGCAAGCCGAACGCTGGGTGATGATTATTAAACAGGTATTGGCGAAGGCCATTGAACAAGGCGGCACCACCCTGCGCGACTTTTACAATGCCGATGGACAAGCCGGGTATTTTAAACAGCATCTCTATGTTTATGGTCGCACTGGTCTGGCCTGCCAAGTTTGTGGCACGCGGCTAGAAAAAATGATTATTCAACAACGCGCCAGTGTGTTCTGCCCACAATGCCAACCCCTCATTACCAAACGCTAAAGAATACTTAACCAAGGATACTTAACCATGCCTGCTTTATCCGTTCACCTAACACGACTTCAACCACTCGCTGTAATGCTAGGCCTTGCGTTCGGTTTAGGCTTGCTGACGGCGTGCAGTGATTCCAATCAAGGCCCCAGCTGGCCGTTATTAACCGACTGTGACCTGCATCAGCAGGCCTGCCGCCACCAACAGAATAGTCAACAAGTTAACCTAAGCCTAAGCCCGCAACCGGTACCGATTGCACGACCTATTAACGTTCAAGTCGAACTAGCAGGTTTTGAGGATGTGAGCAAAATCGAGCTGGATATCGCCGGCATTAATATGTATATGGGCTATAACCGGGTTAACTTAAGTGCGGATACTGCTGACCTTTACACAGGGCAAACGATGCTCGCATTTTGCACCAACGAGGTGATGCAGTGGCAAGTCACCGTGCTCGTTCATGACCATGCCGGTCTGGTTACCCAAATCCCCTACCTACTGGAAACGCGCAATCGTTAATTGCCCAGTATTTAGCGTCTTGAACTGGTTACATACTCAAAATTAAATTCGCTGTCTTCTTGGTTCGGCGACGCCGGAAAAGGTGCCGCGCGACGAATATGATCCATGGCTAACTGATCGAGTCGCGCATCCCCTGAGCTACGAATGACTCTCAAGTCGAGAATTTGACCCGTGGGTGACAAGACAAACCGTAATTGGGCACGCCCTCTAAGATGATATGGCACCTGCGGGGTTCGCTGTATTCTTAATAAAACCTGGCGCGTATAGCTGAGTACCTCAGGTGAAAATTGATCCAGCCGTTGCTCTTCTGAAGGTTCTGGTTCTGGCACGGGTTCTGGCACGGGTTCTGGCACGGGTTCTGGCTCTGGCTCTGGCTCTGGCTCTGGCTCTGGCTCTGGCTCTGGCTCTGGCTCTGGCTCTGGCTCTGGCTCTGGCTCTGGCTCTGGCTCTGGCTCTGGTTCAATAATCGCCAGATCAATGATGGTTACGCTCGTTTCAACCGGCGAGGATGGCGGATACTTAGAACGTAAAACATCCCATAACAGAAAAACCCCAACATGAATCGCTACTGACAAAAAAACCGCCGTAACCAGCCATCTCCATCGGCGCTTGGTCATTTAAGAAGTCTCAACAACAATCACCAACTTCTGAACGCCATAGTCACGTAACAGTGTCGCAAAACGCATCAGGTCTGGTGCTAAAACATCGCGATCAGGTAGTAAGCGCACATACGCTTGCTCAGCAACGAGGTCAGGTAATTCGTCTAAAGCCACTTCGTTTTGATGATAATAAATTCGCCCATCCTGGGTTAAAATTAAAGACGGAATAGGCGACTCTGATTCAAGTTCTGCCAGGGTAATGGGGTTAATTGCAACGGCCCTCGGAGACGCAATAGTGCCGCTTACAATAAAAAAGATGAGCAACAAAAAAATGATATTAATCAATGCCACTGTCGATTCAAGCGGTTTTCTCTGCAAGGTATTTAGTCGACGAAGGTTCATTTAAAAGGCCTCAACTAAACGTGGCTGCCAACCTTTAACCTGGCCAATTCTCGCCATTAACTCAACCAGAGTTTGGGCGTTTACACTATCATCAAACGATAATAAAACGATACCTTGCTCCGTTTGCTGCAACATAGCTAATAGCGCTTCTATCGTTATAATGTCTTGTTCAAGCCTCAGAATATCGCCAGACACCTGCACCAACAGCGTTGTTTGCAATGATACGGTTTCAAGGGAGTGCGTGTCAGCGATGCCTGCCATATTAAATGCAATCGCCGCCTCACGGTTAAAGCTAGTGGTTAACATAAAAAATAACAGTAATAGAAAAATGACATCAATTAATGATGTCAGCGACATCCGCCTTCTACGAAAACTAAGCCGATTTGTCATCATGGGCCTGCGTTTCCAAGGGCGAACATAAACCGATATCAATCAACTGCATGGCCAGTTGGGACTCTCTTGCAACGCGCGACTCAAACCAGGTTAACACCATCGAAGTAGGCATCGCTACCGCAAGACCCATCGCCGTTGTTAATAGCGCCACCCATATCCCACCAGCTAATTCAGCGGCATCAACATTTGAACCCCCTGACTGCAGGGCTTGAAAGGCCACTATCATACCAAGCACGGTACCAAATAAACCCACTAATGGCGCCAGTTGAACTACCGTATCCAGAAAACGAAAGCCGGATTGTAGCCTGGCCAATAGCATTTCGGCCTCACCCGTTAATCGACCCCGCCAAGATTCAACCGCATGTTGTTGTTTAGCTTTTAGTACATTGGTTATCAACGGCTTCATATAATGCTGGGTCGCGGATAACTTTTCAGCCGCTTGCTGATCAGCGCCACGATCTATCAGCATGATGATGTCAGCAATCATTTGTTGTTGACCAACACCCCATTGCCTAAATCGAAACATTGTCAAAAAAATAACCGTCATGGTTACAATCGACAATGCAATCAATATCGCAACAACGGGGCCACCCAGAGTGACAAAGGTCAGTGCGTGTTCAACCCCTTGGTGCCATAGGTTCATAGCGAATATCCCTTGTTGTTAAAACACCTTAAAACTCATAAACTTTTAAGTTGCCTGTCACGCTAGTCAAACTCGAAGCGTAGCTCGGTTATTGCTTGATTACCCTCTTGATCAGTCACAATAATGACAACATCCAAGAAACGAATACCTTCTGGCGCTTGTCCTGTAAAGCTCCAATCTTCGGGTGAGAAGCTTAACCAATTTGGTAACGCTTCACCAGATGCCAGTCTTGCTGTAACCGATAGTATACTATCCGCATCACTATGTACAAAGGCCGCTCGTGGCAACTGGTAAACAAAGATCGCACCCGCACTAAACTGCTGTACGGTTGATGCCATAACGCTGACAAAGCCAGCTGGAATCGCACTCGGTGTCGCTGTTGCGCTTGCTACCACGGTGGTGGCCTCACTGACAACCCGCGTTGCTTGCTGTGTTGCACGCTCAACCACTTCAGCCGTAGATCGATCGGTTGGATCTGGCTGACCTGGCTGCTCCGTTACTGGCTGACCTGGCTGCTCCGTTCCTGGCTGCTCTGGTTGCTCCGTTCCTGGCTGCTCCGGTTGTTCCGTTCCTGGCTGCTCTGGTTGTTCCGTTCCTGGCTGCTCTAGCTGCTCCGTTCCTGGCTCGATACCCGTGCCATCACCGATTTCACCAATATCGCCAGGAATATCAACAGGATCAGGATTTAGCTCCGGATCTAGACCCGCACCAGGACCTGCCTCAATATTATCAATATCCAATGGCGCATTTAAGGCCTCAATAATGACTTCAGGCAGCTCGGCATCCGTTGATTCAGGCTGTGGTGCTAAGTAGACATTCTTGCGTCCACCTTCATCCGCAATCTTAAATTCAACGCCAGTCGACACATCTGTCTGATCACCACCTAGCAGAATAATTTCATGGAAGGTGGTGATGTTTTCTTTAACACCCACACCGCCCGCGAAATCGGCATCCACGCCATCGGCATCAACCGTCAAGCTAATGGTGGCTGCACCCAAGCTGTATAACTGACTCTCATTGCCCACAAGACCCTCGAAGTTAATCACAGGGTCACTGCTCACTGATGGTGACCCAATCGCAGCCACCAATAGGGTATGGGTGTTGAGACTTAGGTCATTCACCGTACCATTGAAGGTGATACTTGGGTTCTCAGAAATCAACGTCCGTGCATATAGCGGATCGTCGTTATATAACGAAGGCTCCATCTGCACACCCTCTTCATCTTCTTCAGGTTGGCCTAGGTAATCTTTACCTTCCATAACGTCTGCTACATTGCTGACGTAGTAGTCATATAAGAAACCTTCACTACCGTTATTGCCAATCCAAACAGCCCCGTTATAGGTCTGTGCATTGGCCGTCAGAATATCAGCTAGCAGATAAATGCGACCATCGCCATCAGCAGCATTGAGGGTTAAGTTCTTCAAGCGAGCGAACTCACCACTGCTGTCCCCAATAGTAATAATCTTGGAATCATCATCGGTAATAGCAAGCAGTGAATAGGCACCATCCACCGCGCCATCGAGACGACCCAAGAAGGAAATATGACCTTCAATTGCTTTCAGCGTAATGGTATCCGCATCGGCTAAGTTCGTACCCTCCTGATTTGGTGCCAGGGTCACATTACCGCGATAGATCTGATCGCCAGCCGTCACAACATCCGTAATCAAGGTCACCGGACCGAAGACCACCAGACGCTCTAACTCAACATCGTAAGCCATACCCAAACGAGCCTGGGTGCCCAGCGTGGTAATCTCTCCAAGATCCATGTTGCCGAAGGCCGTATTACTACCCGCAATGGTCGTGCTGGCATTCATCAGCGTGGTGCCACCGGTATAGCTATTATCACCGGCCAGCGTTAGCACGCCGCTACCGGCATTAATCAAGATACCTTCACCAACAATGTTCGATGAGTAGGTAATCTCATCCGAACGATTGAAGCGGACGATACCGTCGTTTTCAACGCTTGTAATCACTTGACCATCCATGAGGGTGTACTCTGGGCCGGCAACTTCAACGGCATTGTCAAAGGTGACCACGATACCCTCAGGAATATACACATTCGCGACGTTATACATATCAGGTATTGCGCCATCTGCCCAATTATTTGGATTCGACCAGCTGCCATTACCTTCTAAGACCCAGGCAACACTCTCACGCTGGGTAATAACCCCATCGGTACCAATTAACGGCTCAATATTGCTGATGAAGTAATTCAAGGCATCGTCACCCGCTAATGTGATATCAATGGTGTAGCCAATATTTTCACCCACATGGCGCGATTCAAACGTACCATCTGGCGTTACCACAACATTATCGTCAGCCAAAATAGTATCGTCTGCATAGGTCACATTCAGCGCAACACCTTCCATAGTGTTATTACCATCGTAGACCTTCGTGATATCGTTAATGGTAATCGCCTGCGTGGCATCAATGGCTTTCGCAAGCACATTCAGACCACCGACCAACTCAACGCGATTGACGCCACCAGAATACGCAACAGACTCTAGGTCAATAGCGAGCTGATAGCCACCCGCTTTCAAGAAGCCTGCGCCGCTGAGCTGCGCTTCATCTTGCAGTAGATTAAAGCTAATCTGGCCGTTATTTGGAATGCCCGTTACCACAATTTCGTTACCCGAACGAACAACGGACAAGTCACCAAAGACATTGCTACCATCGCTATAGCGCGCACTTAAGCCAGCGTAGTTTGGCTGAACCCCATAAGTGACGGTTTGCGTCGGCGCACTCACAATCACACCAGATTCAACAATGGTGTAATCGCCTTGTACAAAGTTCACATTGTAGTTGGTAGAATCAAGCCCTGAACCAACCAATACATTTTGGTACACGCCTGGGGTTGAAACGTTGGCATTGGTACGATTAATCGCCAAGTCACCGGTCAAGTCATCGAGCGTATCACCATTGCGCCAGCCCGAGCCAACGACACCTTGGAAACCAGCCTGATCGGATTCAATCTCAAAGCGTGCGTCATTCACCACCAATAGGGTTAAGTCGGCCCGCTCGATAGTCACATCACTGGTCGCAAAGGTAATATTGTAGTTTTCTAAGCCATTACCTACCGCAGAGGTGCCGATGATGCTATTGGTATAGACCCCCGCATTGGCTGTGCCAATCACACTGCCATAGGTATTGCCCTCATAGGTGAACTGTGCCGTAATCGAAGAAATGGAATCCCCATTAATTAAGTCATCCGCCGTGGCTGCAACAGCACGCAGATTTAACGGCGTACCATAGGTGGTTGTTACTGGTGCCGCAGTCACCACCAAGTCCCGCGCAATCACTTCTAGCGTTACCGGATCAAGCTGGATGCGGTAGTTGCGACCGGCATCAAGCGTACCTTGCGTAATCGCATAGCTACCCACGCCATCGGCCGAGCCCGCTGTGCCATCAAACAGACGCACCACACTAGACAAGGCACCCGAAACAACCTCTTCATCACCATCGACTAGGTTTTGCAATGTATAACTCAACTCAGGCAGTACTGTGTCACCATATGTAATGGACTGACCAACCACCGGCGCAACCCTTAGATCGCGGGGTGTAATTGCTGCCAGGGCAAACAAGGTCTCTGTGGTGATCACATAGTTAGCGGCATCATCACCATCCAAAGTGACACCTTGGTTATCTAAGGTTACGCGGATATTGTTACCGACATTCGCATCATCAAAGAAGGCGCCCGCCACGTCAAAGGTCACAACATCATCAGCGACTAAATCAGCTGAGATGATATTTGAAGCCAGAGCATCCGTATTGCCATCATATTGCTTATCAGCGGCCTCGAAGCTAATCGAAATCGTTTTTGGCGTGATGCTGGCACTAACGTTATCGTGAGCCAACAAGTTATAGTTGTTGGCATCAGCGCCATCCAGCACCAGACCTGCAAAACTTACAAAACTCGCTGTTGCAACATCTTTCGAGTTGAAAGAGCCGCTCACATTGCTCGCATCTAATGTCAGATCATCACCGGCAAACACCATATCTTCAGCCAATAGCGCTACACCCGTAACAACCGCATTAGTTGTGCCGTCATAGACCCTGTTAGCACTGGATAGGCCAGACACCATAATGTCTTTCGGTGTAATGGTAGCCGTCAAGCCCGTGGTATTCGCCAGGCGGTAGTTTGATGCTAATCCACCATTGTCACCATCAAGCAAGGTATAGGTCGCTGTCGCTGTGCGAGCGCCCGCATCCTTGGCATCGAAGATACCCACCGCGTCGGCGGTGACTGTTTCGTTGCCCACAAAGCCTGACAAGGTACCAACCTGAATAGAAGCAACATTGGTCGCATCATAGACGCGATCATCAGCCACTGTACCGGTAACCGTCAACGCCAGTGGTGTAATCTGTGCCGTTACATCCGCATGATCCACCAAAGTATAGTTACCAGCGGCACTACCTGCTAAACTCAAACCGGTGATCGATACCGTCGCGGCATCGACCACATTCTGGCTATTGAAGGTACCCACAGCATCACCCGCAATCGTCAAGTCACCCTGATCAATCGCATAGATAAAGCCATCTGCCGATGTGCCGGCACCCGCTTGGTTTGTGCCACTAAAGACCGCTGTACCGGTAATCGTTGCATTGGTGTTGCCATCATAAACTTTGTCGTCAGCACCCAGGCCGGTGATCGTAATTGCTTTTGGCGTGATCAAGCCCGCACCTTCGGCCACAACTGGCAGAATATAGTTGCCAGCCAGTGTCGAGCCGCTCGCTGTAAAGTCTGCCGCAGTCAAATCTGCGGTTACGGTACGCTGACCGACATGACGCTCATCAAACGCACCAACACTCTGGTTGATAGTGAATGACTCGCCGGCCACCAAATTACCGATAGCAAAGTTGGCGCTGGTCAGTGTCGCACCCGTGGTCGCGTCGTATACACGCGTTGGTGTGTTGATAATTTCAGCTGTCAACTCACGTTGGGTGATCTTCGCTTGATCACTCAAGGCATCGGTAGCAAGCACGTAGTTGCTGGCTTTGCCACCGTTATCGCCATTACCCAGCGTCAAGCCGGAGATTGTCCAGTCCTTAGCGACCACATCACCCGCAAGCAACGCAACATCCTTAGCCAGGACAGTCTCAGTACCCACCACCGTGTCTACAAAACCGCTGGCGCCAACATTAACTACCAATGTTTGGTTATCCACACCAGTCTGAACACTGATATCGCTGATAGCTAAATTCGCAGTACCGTCATAAACTCGATCCGCCACTGTCGCGCTGGCCGAAATCACTTTTGGCACCACATTAACGCGACCGGCATCACCGGAAATGAAGGTGTAGGTAATACCATTATTAATCAGGTTATAAACGACACCAGAATCCGTCGCCAACAAGCTGTCACCATTCAAGGTCAAGGTCTGGTTATTCACTGTGGCGCCGGTTAAGGTTGCATCACGATGTTCGCCAGCATCGACCAGCGTTGTTTGACCTGCCCAAGCCACGGCTAGAGCATCAAAGACAGCCGTCACATCAAGCGTTGGGATATTGTCAATATCTGGCAAGGTGATATCAAACGCCGTTGCATTTAATGTGTTACCCACAATGTCTTTGAGTACTAATTCCTGAGTCGATGCAATACTGGTTATCGTGGCTACCGAATCCAAGAATTTTTGGTTAACCGCGCTATCACCATATTCAACTTCGATTGCACCAGCAGCTCCGCTATTTAGATTCGCAAGATCAATATTCAGCACCGCACTTACGAGTGCAGGCGCTGCACTTGCGAAGATGTATTGGTTGCCGCTTTGAGCAAGGCCGGTAACGCTGTTGCGATCAGATAACCAATCCGCGTTGAAGCGAGCCTGATTACCGCTGGCTAGCACGCCCTCCTCCGCGGTACCAAACTGGCTGAAGGTTTCACTTAATGCCGAGCCCACCGCTGGCGTCCAGCCATAGGACCAGACCTGCCAGTTACCATTGTTGGCTTGAACCGCGTTACGACCTGAAAGGTTGATGAAGTTACCGGTCATGCCCGCATCCAACACCACGTTGCCGTTGTCAGAAACAACGGTCACGCCGTTATTAATCGTGATGCCATCAGCACCCTCACCTTCGGTCAAGCCGTTGCCTGCCGCTAGGGTGATGTGGTCTTCAGCAGAAACGTCTTCTGCAATGACCAGTTTAGCAACGCCGCTGATATTGATGGCCGCACCACTGGTAATGCCATCCAGATCGCCGATGCTGCCGATGGTGAGGTTACTGCCGTCAACCACCAAGGTCAGATCGGCCACATCGGCAGCGACCGTACCGACGTAGTCAGCATCACCCAGTGTATTGGCGCCAACCAAGCTAACCGCTCCGCCTGTCAATAGCAGGTCGCCCGCTGTAATTGCGGAATTCTCTGCGTTCTGCGTCACGCCGTTGGTGGTATTCAAGGCCAACAGCTTGTCAGCACCCAGGGTCAAATCGGCATCGAAGTCGATCTCGTAGAAATCGAAGGTCACATTTGAGCCAGTGCCCACGTTACCCACGATGATCAATGTTGGCGTTCCAGTTGCACCAGAACCATTAAGAGTCAAGGTATCGCCAGCCACCAAATTTGCGAAATCCACTGCTGATATACTGGCTTCGCCAGCCGTCTTGCCGCTCACCCCGAGCTCAAGATTGCCAACACCGACTTGATTGAACGTAATGTTGTTGGCTTTGATGGCGCCATCGAATGAGAGGTGATCAGCACCGATAACCGTCGCACGATAATCTACCGTCAAATCACCGGTCACTGTCAATGCATCACGTTCTGTGCCGGTGACACTGAAATCACGTGCCACATCAATATCAAGGGTCAGATCAGTACCACCGATGGCTAAGGTACCCGATGCAAGCGTCAGGTCACGTGCATTCAAGACGGTGTTGTTTAGCAAAGTCACCGTTTGATCACCCACGAACTCAATATCGCTATCCAGGTCATCAGAACCGATTGTGACGCTACTAAAGCCACCCAAAATGCGCGCCAGCTCGGCCGCGGTTAGATCAAGCGAAGCAACGGTTGGATTGAGTGACTGACTGTTCTCACCGAGTCGGATGGCGCGACCGGACGAGAATGTTTCAATCGCGAGCGAGTTGCTACCCGATGTTGCTGAAGTGATATCAGCAGCAATATCGAACTCATCGGTCACGAACGTTAGAGCACCACCAAACTGAGTTGCACCCGTCACCGAAACCGAGGTGCTGGCCGCAATTGTCAGATTGGCACCCGTCACTGAACCACCCGACACCTCGAACGTATCAGTGGTGATGTCGGCACCGAAAGAGCGGGTAGCCGAGCCATTCAAGATCAGCGCATCAACATCAATCGTACCGTCAGCCGCTGCCGTTATAACCTCAGCTGAGTTGTTCAGTGTCAGTGTAAACGCACCCGAAATGGCTTTATCGAACTGCAAGTTGCCTGCACCAGAACTCAGGACTGCGTCTCCAGTCAGCGTGACTGCCTCTTGGAATTCTTGCTTGCCAGTGCTCTCAGGAGTGCCACCTACTGCCGTGCTGATGTCATCAGCAATTTGCGCAGTACCGGTTACTGTGAGGGCACCCAGCTCATCGCTGCTGCCAACTGCATCACCAAACTCGGCAGCAGCCTGAACACTCAGAGTGCGGAAGTGTGAATCGCTACCGTCGTTGTCGCTATCAAGGGTGTCATCAAAAATAACTGTCGAACCCTTCAAGGTGGTATTGGCACCCAAAGTGACCGCACCTTCGAAGCGCTGCGTCGTATGCGTGGTGATCGAGCCGCCATTGATGTCGGTGTTGCCAGTGACCCTCAGGCTACCCAGCTCACTACCTGCAACACCGACTCCATCACCAAAGACTGCAGCACCGTTAATGGTCAACGTATACATGGCAGAGATGCCAGCCGAAACGTCCTCAGCACTCACCAACGTGCCGTCAAAATCAACCGAGCTCACTGTCATGATGGTGCTGTGGCTCAGGGTCGTGGCACCTGACAGCGTCAGCTCATGCGCGCCGGACACCGTGCCGCCCAAGGTGATCGCACCAGTGCCAGCGTTGGCCGTGATGAACACATCACCGTTCAAATTGACCGTCTGTTCGCCAAGCGTCACAAATTGATCGACTGTAATGTCATCGGCAATAGCAACCGTACCTGCAACATCAGTGGTCAAACTCACTGCCGCCACGGTATCTCTAAAGTCAGTCAATGCTCCGGTGTTGATCGCCAGCATACCGAGCTTGCCATTTGGAGTAGAACCCACTGCTCCCATAAAGGTCACAGCGCCACCTGCGTTGATTGTCAACGTATTCTCATCACCCGCAGCAGAGTCAACATTGCTACCGAAGGTCACCAGGCCATCATTGTGAGAGGCTTCAATAACCAAAGGTGTTGCCGCCTCTGCTTGGGCAATGATCAGGTTCTCATTAAAGATTGCGCCATTAGCCCCGGTCACGGTGACATCATCGGCCAACTGCACTGTGCCGCCGACATCGGTCACTACGCTTACGGCGTTAATCGTGCTCTGGAAGTCAGTCAAGCCAGAGGTATTGACCTCGATGGCACCGACCGCACCGTTTTCTAAGGAGCCAATCGCCTGCTCGAAGGTCACATCGCCGACACCGGCCGTGATGGTCATATCGCCATTCGCGCTGGCCTCAGCATTCACCAAGCCAGTGAAGGTCACAGCCGCGCCTGGAATTGGTTCTTCTACGGTCGTGCCGAAGGTGGTATCAACGGTCAAGTTACTGTTGATCACCACATCACCGGCGAAGGTCACCGTACCGCCCGAGGTGCGATAGCTGCTGTTGGTGGTGATAGTCCCCGCCGAGGTGTACTGCTGGTAACCGGTGGTTGTGACGTTAAACAGCGTCAGGTTGGCCGCAGAAATGTCGAGGCTGGCCAATGGCGTAATCGCACCAATATCACCAACCATGCCGATATTAAGGTCACCCGTGCCCGCTGTCAGGGTAACCGCCAGGTCACCATCAAGGGCACCCAAGAACTCTAAGTCACCGCCGGTCGCGCCGGTATCGATTAAGATAGAGTCACCATTGAGCTCAAGCACATTCTTGAAGCTAATATCAGCGCCCTCGCCCTGCACGCCTGAGCCATCGCCCAAGCCACCGGCCGCAACAATTTCGCTATCGTTCAGGACAATGCCCAGACCGCCTGGGGTTGCCAGCGTAATGGTACCGGCATCACCACCGTCAGCATGACTACCCGATGTAGCATCGGCGCCAGAAGTCGTGATGTTGGTCACGCTGATGTAGGTCTCTGCACCGGTCGTGGTGATGCTGACGTTACCGCCGTTCGCGCCGGCAGTGCCTGTCGTGGTCAAGTCAGCTGTCGCAGTGACCGTGCCGCTGGTGATGGTGAAGTCACCACCCAGGGTGTTCACAGCACCCGACAGAGTCACTGCGCCTGTGCCCGTGGTGATGGTGATCTCGCGTGCCGCATCAACTGCCGTCAAGGTATCGCTAAAGGTTACATTGCTATTAGTCGTGTTGAATGTTGTACCAGCACCTAGGGTGACCGCACCGGTATAAGTCTGCAGACCGGTCGTTGTTATAGCACCGCCATCAATTGCACTGGTGCCAGAAACCGTCAAGCTGGTTAATGCGTCTGCTGCACCAACAGCGCCCGCAAACTCAGCATCACCGGTGATACCCAACGAACGGGTCTCGCTCGCTTGGCTATCGAGTGTGCCGTCGAAGGTTACGTTCGCTGCCGTAATGGTGGTGGCTTGATTCAATACTGAAGCACCAGCCAGGGTGATCGTGCTGGCACCTGCATGATAGGTGGCACCCGTCAAGATAATGACATCGGCCGTAATGTCCTGCGCAGCCGAGGTGAATACGTTGTTCAGGTTAGCCGCCGACGCGCTGGTGACTGTCAAACTGGTCAGGCGGTCACCGCTCGTTGCATCCGAACCCACAATGCCAGCCAAGGTCACTGTACCCGTGCCAGCCGTCAGGGTCAGCGCTTGGTCACCATTCAAGGTGTTCTGGAAGATAATGTCGCCGCCAGTCGCGCCGGTGGTCATCAACAGATCATCGGTCAACACAACCGCCGTCGCAAAGTCGATGTTGCTATCAGTGGTAATGATGTCAGCAGCTAAGCTGCTAGTGCCTGTGCCATTCTGGGTGAAACCATTGGTGGCGGTGATGTTGCCCGTTGCTGCAGTCGTAAAGGTATCTGCAGTGGTCACGGTCATGGTGCCGCCCGCGCTCAAGGCTTGGTTCACGGTCAAGTTCTGACCTGTGAAGGCAACCGCACCAGTGAAGCCTGTTACACCGTTTAAAGTGGTTGTGCCTGTGCCGGCTTGCTGGTTGAAGCTCGTCGCATTCATGGCATTCGCAGTCACATCTTCAGCGCTGACGATGTCAATTGCACCCAGAGGGGTCGTACCCCCCACTTCGCCGGTGAAGGTGATGTTGCCTTCGCCTGCGGTCAGCGTCAGGTTCTCGCTACCGTTCAGGGTGCTGGTGAAGGTGATGTCGCCGGCACCGGTGTTGGTGGTCAGGGCGACGGGGCCGGTCAGCGTCACAGCCGTTGCAAAGCTGATGTCGTTGTTCGTGGTAGTGATGTCGCCCGCCAGGCTATTGGTGCCGTTGCCGTTTTGGGTGAAGGCGCCGGTTGCGGTGATGTTGCCTGCGGCGGCTGTGGTGAAGGTGCCTTCGTTGGTCACTGTCACCGTGCTGCCGCTGCCTAGGGCTGCGTTCAGGGTCAGGGCTTCACCGGTGAAGGCAAAGGCGCCACCCAGAGTCACGGGACCACTAAATGTGGTCGATGTGGTGCCGGCGTCCTGCGTGAAGCTGGCTGCAGTGACGCTTTGCTCAAAGGTGGCCTCGTTGGCATCCGTCACAACGATCGCACCCAGCGCATTGGCATCCGCGTCACCCACTGCACCACGCACCGTGATGTTGCCATCCGTGCCCGCATCCAAGGTCAAGGCCTGGCCGGCGCCGGTGACGGTTGCAGTATTGGTCGCGCCCAACACAATGTTCTGGCCAGACGCACCGCCGGTGCTCAACACCACTGCATCGGTACCCGTCAGTGCAATGGCAGTATCGAAGCTCATGCCAGCGGTAGCCGTCAGGTTGCCGCCCAAGCTGCTGGTACCAGCGCCGTTTTGCGTGAACTGACCCGTGACGGTGATGTTTGCGATATCGGCTGTGGTGAACAGACCCGAGTTGGTCACCGTCATGGTGCCGCCCACGGTGTTGTCTGCAGCGTTCAACGTCAGCACGCGGCCGGTGAATGTGAAGTCATCGTTCGTGGCAACCTGGGCGTTAAAGGTCGTGGCACCCGTGGTGGTGTTAGCCAGCGACTGGGTGAAGCTTGCAGCGGTGACTGCGCCTGCAAATGTCGCCTCATTGGCGTTGGTGATGGTGATTGCACCCAGGGCTGCGTTGCTTACACCGATGGCGCCATTAACCGTGATATTGCCCAAGTTGCCGGCATTCAAGGTCAAGGCCTGGTCACTGCCAGTGATGTTGGTATCGAGGTCGGTACCCAGCACAATGTCCTGACCGCTCGCACCACCGGTGCTCAGCACCACCACATCGCTGCCAGTCAAGGCAATCGCCTGAGCGAAGTTCATGCCGGCGGTGGCCGTCAGGTTGCCACCCAGGCTGCTGGTACTCGTGCCATTTTGCGTGAACTGACCGGTGACCGTGATGTCAGCGATATCCGCCGTGGTGAACACGCCCGAGTTGGTCACATCCATGGTGCCGCCAACCGTGTTGCCAGCAGCAGTAAACGTCAGTGCTGTTCCGGTGAAGTCAAACAGACCGGACAGTGTCATCGCACCGTCAAACTGGGTCAGGACCGAACCCGCACCCTGGGTGAAGCTGGCTGCGTTAAAGGCATGGTCAGCGGTCAATGTGGTCACCGAGTTGATGGTCACGGCACCCAGAGGGGTCGTACCCCCAACGATGCCATTAAAGTCGATGTTGCCGGTACCGGCGGTGATTTCGAGCGTGTTGGCTTCGCCTGACTCTGAGTCCAGCGTGCTGGTGAACAAGACGCTGCCGCCGTCAGCACCGGTGTCAATGACCAACGCCGAGTTCATCTGTGTGGCGCCCGCAAAGGTGATGTTGGCGCCGTCAGTGATGTAGGTGCTGTTGGTGTCGATCAGGCTGCTAGCGGTGTAGAGCTGTGTGCCCGTGGTGGTCACATTGCGCAGCGTTATGTTGGCCGCGGTGACATCCACTGAGGCCAGTGCTGAATCAGCTGCCGCAGCCGTGCCCACATTGGCGCCAGTCTGGAACACCACATCACCCGTGCCAGCGGTGATGGTCATCGCCCGGGCGGTGCCATTGCTGTTGACCGTATTACCGAATGTCACCGTACCGCCGGTTGTGGCTGCTGACTGGCCGCCATTGGTGCTGCTGGTATCGATGGTCACGCCGTTGGTCAAGGTCACCGCATCAGCGATGCCCACTGCCGCATCAGCCGTGGTGATGTTAGCGCCGAGGTTCACCGTGCCACCGCCCGACTGATCAAACGCACCGGCCAGGTTGAAGTTGGCACCGTTGTTAATGGTCAGTGTGCCGGTGTTCGCGATCGTCACTGCACCGCTACCGGTGGTGGTGACCGCTTGCTTGAACTGAACGTTGGTGGCCGTGATGTCGATGCCGTTCCCATTGGCAGGCGTACCCGATGCGTCAATCTGGCCACTGGTGTTGACTGTGCCACCAAAGGTCGTGGTGGTGCCCGCCTGCTGCAAGAACGACACGGCGTTGAACGACTTGTCATCGGAAACCGTGACTTCAGTTGCCGTGGCAATCAGCACTGCACCGAGGCGGTCGTTCGTTCCCGCACCGACATTGCCCTCAAAGGCGATCGCACCGCCACCTACGCCGTTGATGGTCAGGCTATTAAAGGCCGAGTCAGTTTCAGATGCGTTAGGTAGGCTATCAAGCGTCCCGGTAAAGGTCACCAAACCCGTGCCACGGGTGATCGTGACATTGGACACCGCCAACTCGGTGGCGCCATTCATACGTACGATGCCGTTGCCCGCCGAGGTATCGATCTGCTGTGTGCCCAACTCAATAACACCAGCCGTGAGGTCCAAGCCCGCGGATGTCGTCGTCGTTACATTGCCTGAGAGTTGCGTGCGCGTGCCAGCTGACTGAACCAAACTCGCGGCATTGAACGCTTCAGCAGCAAAGGTCACGTCTGCACTCGTGATCAAAACCGCACCCAGTGCATTGCCACTGCCACCGACAACATCACTGAAGGTGATATCGCCCGTGCCAGCGGTCAGTGTCAGGTTGTGCGTGCCATCAAGGGTCTCGCTGAAGGTGATATTGCCACCATCAGTGTCGGTATCCAGAGTTACGGCCTGAGTCAGGGTCACACCCTTCGCGAAGCTGATGTTGGCATCGGCGGTGGTGATGTTGCCACCGAGATTCACCGAACCGGAGTTGGCGGTGCTGACCTGAGCAAAGGCGCCATCGAGGTCGAAGTTCGCGCCGTTATCGATGGTCAAGAGGCCTGCGTTGTTGATGCGCACTGCACCAGCGTTGGTGGTGGTGACACCGGCCTTAAATTGGACGTTGTTGCCGTTCAGGTCGATGCCATTGTCGTTACCGCCACCGATCTGGCCATTGGTATTCACCGTGCTGCCAAAGGTGGTGGAGCCCGTGCCCGCTACCTGCAGGATGGCCTGAGCATTGAAGCCCTTGCCATCGGCAACCGTGACGTTGTTGACGCTGTTGATGGTGACCAAGCCCAGACGATCCGTACCCACGACATCGTCGAAGCTGATGTTGCCGGTGCCGGCGGTCAGCGTCAGATCCTGGCCACCGTTCAGGGTGTTCTGGAAGGTAATGTCGCCGCCGGTCGCGCCGGTATCAATAGCAACAGCACCGTTAATCAGTTCAACGGCGTTGGCGAAGGTGATGTTGGCACCCGCGCCCTGCTCGCCCATGTTATCGCCTGCCCCGCCTGCCGCGGTGATCGTGCTGTTATCCAGCGTGATGGTGCCGGCTGAGTTGGTGGTCAGCGTAATTGTGCCAGCATTGCCGCCGTTGGCGTTGTTGCCGACTTCTGCTGCGCCACCGGAGGTGCTGATATCCGAAATCGTGATCGTGGCAGCCGCGTCGGTGGTGTCGATGGTCACGGCACCGCCAGTCGCACCGGCTTCGTTGTTGGAGTTACCGGCCACACCGGTAGTCACCAGGTTGCCAGTCAAGTTCACTGAGCCGACCGAGTTGATGTCAATGGCGCCTGAGGTGGTGCCTGCATCAGCTGCAGTGGTGGTAATGATCTGACCACCCGCCAGCGTCACACCGCCATTGCCGGCGTTGATCGTGACCAAGCCATTGGCGCCGCCTGCGGTGGTCGTGATATCGGCGTTCAAGGTAACGATTTGGCTGCTGATGGTGATCGCACCGGCATCCGTATCCAGAGCGCCATTCAGTGTGAAAATGCCCGTGCCGCGCGTGGCGTCAGCCTGGGTAAACGAGGTGGCGCTGAAGGTATCAGCCGAACCGGTACCAATGGTGACGTTGGCGGCTTGGTTAATCGTCACGTCACCCAAGCGTCCGCCCGATACCGCACCTACGGCACCCGCGAAGGTGATGTCGCCCAAGCCGGTGGTGATCGTCAAATCACGCGCACTGCCCTGCGAATTCAGGGTGTCGCTGAAGGTTAGATGGGAGTCGATGGTGCTGATCGTGGTGTTATCACCCAAGGTGACCGCACCGGTGTAGATCTGAGCACCGCTGGTTGCCACCAAGTCACCATTGATCGCTGTGGTGTCAGAGAAGGTCAAGCCTCCGAGCTTGAAGCTGTCGCCGACTGAATCTTCGAACACCGCCGCACCGGTGATATCCAGCGTACGGAAGTTCGATGCTGGCGTGTCCTCACCATCGTTGCTGCTATCGAGCGTGCCATCGAAGGTCACGGTGGCGGCTGTGATGGTGGTGTTTTGATTCAACACCGAGGCACCGGTCAGCGTTACCGTGCTCGTGCCTGCGTTGTAAGTCGTGCCCGTGAGCGTAATGGCATCAGCCGTAATGTTCAGCGCGCCGCTGGTGAACACATTGTTCAAGTTCGCTGCCGAGGCGCTAACCACCGTCAGGGTGTCTATACGGTTGTTGCTGCTTGCGCTTGTACCCGTGATGCCAGACAGCGTCACCGTGCCCGAATCGGCGGTGAGGGTCAGATCCTGAGCGCCGTTGAGGGTGCTGCTGAACAGAATGTTACCAATACCTGTGCCGGTGTTGATATCAACCGCACCGGTCAAGGTCGTGGCCGACACAAAGGTCACGTTGTCTGCCGTGGTGATAATGTCACCGGCGGTTTCGATGCCGGCTGAGGCGGTCAGATGCACCGCACCGTCAGCGTTGATGTCGCCCAAGGCAGCCAACGTCAGCAGACCTGCGGTGGCGTTCAAGGTCACGACGCCATCATCGGTGGTGTTGATCTCGTGGTTGACCGTAATCGCCTGGTTATTGATCTGCACACCCGCAATGGCTGTGGTTGCCATGGCTTCGGTATCGGAGCCGAAGGTGCCAGCGTTCAAGGTAGTGGTGCCGGTGCCGGTGGTTTGTAAGAAGCTGGCGGCGCGCAGGCCGTTGACGGTCACGTTCTGGGCGCTGCTCACGGTCACCGCACCCAGAGGGGTCGTACCCCCAACGGCACCGGTGAAGGTGAGGTTGCCGGTGCCGGCGGTTAAGGTCAGGGCTTGAGCACCAGCAGCAGTGGCGTCCAGGGTTTCGCTGAAGGTGATGTCGCCACCGGCCGTGTTGGTGTTCATCAACACGTTGTTGGTCAGCGTTACCGCCTTGGCGAAACTGATTGCATCGTTAGTCGTGGTGATGTTGCCACCGAGGCTCACGGAACCCGTATCAGCCGTGCTGACCTGAGCAAAGGCGCCATCCAGGGTGAAGTGCGCATCGTTATCGATGGTCAATGTACCTGCGTTGTTGACGCGCACTGCACCATCATTGGTGGTGGTCACGCCGGCCTTGAAGCGAACGTTATTCCCGTTCAGGTCGATGCCGTTGACGTTGCTGCCACCGATCTGGCCTGTGGTGCTCACGGTGCCACCGAAGGTGGTCGTGCCTGAACCCGCAACCTGCTCAATGCTCACCGCATTGAAGGCTGCACCAGTGGCCACGGTCACATCTTCAGCGCTGTGGATGGTCACGGCGCCCAGCGCACCGCTACCGCCGGTTGTGGCGCTGCCCACTGCCCCGTCGAAGTCGATATTGCCGGTGCCGGCAGTGATCTCCAGCGTATTGGCCTCACCTGCTTTAGAGTCCAGCGTGCCTTCGAAGGTAACCGTGGCGCCAGATGCATTAGCGGCATTCGTGGTATCGATGGTCAGCGCCGAGTTGGCCACCACATCACCGGCGAAGGTAATCGCGTTGCCATCGCTGATATAGGTACTGTTGGTCTCAATCGTGCCGCTGGCGGTGTAGGTCTGCGTGCCCACGGTAATCACATCACGCAGGGTGATGCTGGCAGCACTAATGTCGACGGACGCCAGATCCGCGCTGTTACCCACGTTCGCCGCGGTCTGGAAGACGACATTGGCGTTACCGGCCGTGATGGTCAGTGCACGCGCCGTGGCATCAGAATCAATCGTGTCACCCAAGGTCACCGTGCCGCCGCTGGTAGCACCGCCCTGTGTTGCAGCCGTGGTCGTGCTCAGCAGCGTCACACCGTTGGTCAAGGTGATGACATCTGCAAAGTCAATTGCGGCATCAGCCGTGGTGATGTTGCCACCCAAATTGACCGTGCCACCGCCGGACTGGTTAAAGGCGCCAGCCAGGTTGAAGTTCGCACCGTTGGCGATGGTGAGCTCGCCAGTGTTCACGATAGTGACATCGCCGAGTTCATCGCCTGCGCCCACAGCACCGCCGAACGTCACATCCGCGGCATTGACCGTCAGGTTGCGTGCGGTGCCATCAGCATCTAGGGTGCTGTCGAAGGCAATATCGCCGTCGGTGCTGGTCAGCTCGACTGGAGCACCCAAAGTAACGGCACCTTCGAAGGTCTGATCATCAGTGGTCTTCACATCGGCGGCGAGTGCCACTGCATCAGTGACCAACAGGCTGGTGATGGTTTCACCGATACCGATGTTACCCGCCAGCGTAATTAGACCGCTGCCGCCGGCATTGCCGATGGTCAGGGCAGAGTCACCATCTTCTTCAGCAGCATCAACGGTGCCGCTGATCGTCAGCGCACCGGCTGTCTGAATCAGCGCGTTGCCGGCCAGAGTGATCGCGCCAGAGATCGTGGCGTCTGTGCTGCCATTAAAGACGGCGCCTGTGTCCGTGCCGCTGTTGTCAAAGCCGTTACCCGCAATGGTCAGCGTGTTGGCAATGGTTTGGCCGTTGATGTCAACACCGGCGCCACTGAGAACGGTTACATTACCCGTACCGAAGGCGCTTCTGGTGATGCTGCCTGGCGTGCCCACCGTGGCGGTATCGGCTTTCAGGATGCCGCCTTCAACGATGGTGTCACCGGTGAAAGTGTTCACACCGGTGATCGTGGTCAGGCCTGTGCCAGCCTGCACCAGGCTGCCCGAGCCGCTGATATTATTGAACAAGGTGTAGGCGTTGCTGCGGTTGACGATCAAAGTGCCCTCATTGATCAAGTCAGCAACACTGCCAGCGGCCAAGCCACCCGTGATGCCGCCATTGCCCAGCTGCAGGGTACCGGCGTCAATGCGCGTGGAACCGGTATAGGTGTTATCGGCCAAGAAGGTGAGCTCACCGACGCCATCTTTAATGATGTCGCCCGTGCCAGAAATCACGCCGCTGACCGAGCCGGTGCCGGCTTCGACCACGGTCAAGGTATTGGTATCCAGCGCCACCGTCGCCAGACTGATATCGGTACCCGACAGCGTGCGGCTAGCACCATTCAAATCAAGGTTGCCGCTGAAGGTTTGCAGGCCTGTGGTGAACACATCGCCACCGAGCTGGGTGTTACCGGATACCGTCAGGCTGGTGAGCTTGTCAGTCACACCCACATCGGCACCGAACTCCGCATCGCCCGTAATCGCTAGCGTGTTGCCGCCATTGACCGCGGCGTTGAGCTTCACCGTTGAACCAGCCAGGGTGCTGGCCGCCGTTACATCCACCGCGGGTTCAATGGTCAGCACTGAACCAGTGGCTGTCAGAGAACCACCGAGGTTGACCTGTCCGCCAGTCTTCAGCGTCAGGTTGTCGCTCGCGGTGGTCGTGCCAGCAATGGAGATGTTGCCGGTATGCGCAGCGTTACCCACGATGATCTCGGCAAATCCGGCTGCAAAGTTGGTGCTGAAATAGCTAGAGGCCAGCGACAAGGTGCCTGCCGCGCCGCCAATACCAATGGTGTTACCCGCGGTGCGCGACTGAATCGTCAACGTACCACTCGAGGCAATGCGATCGGCAGAATTGCTCTGGACGATGGATAGAGTGTTACCGATGATTGTAATGTCGGCCGTGCTCGACACCACATCGCTACCCGCTCGCTGACCCACAGCACCATAGATACGAACATCTTCGGGCGTGGCGCTGCCTGAACCCAAGCCCTCTAGGATGATTGCACCATTGGCGGCCAGAATCGCACCACCTGCATCCACCGTCACACCTGCGTTACGTCCGCCATTACCCTGGATATGAATAGTGCCAGCGCCGGTATTCTGAACCACTGAATAGTGGGTATAGAAGCCCCAGCCATTGCCAGAACTGGTGTTCTCCGATATGCCCACCATGACGATTGCATCGTTGGCATCGCTCGAGTTGGTAATGAGACCACGACCATTGGGTGACTGATCCAGCTCGATACCATTGTTGCGTGGCGAAATACCGTACATGTAGATCGTGCCCGCGGCGGTATCAATGGTCGTGCCGCCACGAGTCCGGATACCGTTGGCGTTACCACCGGTTGCTTCCGCAGTCCCAGGTTCGTTTGCGGGGATCGTTGTATTGACAGTAGCGCCATCACGCCCACGACCATACATGGCCAAGTTGCCACCGCCCGTCAGAATCGTGGAGCCGATCAGTGCAATACCGTTTGAGTTGTTGGCATTACCAACCGCCTCTCCCGTGCCGACGGTTAAATTATTCCACTGAGTCGTATCTGAGCCGCCGCCCATCCAGACATGGCCACCTGCTGTCTCAATGGCAGCGCCCTTGTCGTCAACATTCCATTGCAAGTGAATCATACCGTCCAAACCACCATCGCGATCGGCCCAGAACACCACGTTGCCGCCGTCAGTGCTGACGGTTGTGCCACCGGCTACAACGATATCACCCGAGGCTTCCAGGCGGATGTCCTGGTTGGCCGCTGACGCAGTGCTCAGGGTGTCGCCCACGGTGATGTTGCCGCCGTAGATCGTAACTGCGCCGCTGATGTCGACCACACCGTTGAGCGTGACGTTCTTGTCACCGGTGCCGTCGGCGGTACTGGTCTTGCCAATCGTCAAGCCGGTCAGGCCGTTGGCGAAGGTCCAGCCGGAGATATCCAGGTCGCTGGCGAAGTCATCATCGGCCGGGCGGATCGTCAGGCTGCCGGCACCCTGGAAGTTCGGCGTGCCGGTCGGGGTGACGTTGTTCTCAAGAATCAAGGCGCCACCGGCAATCGTGGTGGTACCTGAGTAGGTCATCTCACCGGTCAGGGTCAGGGTATTGCCGCCACGCTTGGTGAAGGTGCCATTGCCTTCAATATCGTTCGCGGCGGTGATATCGACATTGTGGTCGAAGATCAAGGCCGCATTGTTGGTGACTGCGCCCTGCCCCAGTGTGCCGCTACCGCCGCCCACACCGATCTGCAAGGTGCCATCGGTAATGGTGGTGGTGCCTGCATAGGTGTTGTCGCCCGAGAGAATCAGTTCACCCTCACCCAGTTTGGTGAGGTTGCCATCGCCTGCGATCACGCCAGCGTAGCTCAGCGCTTCGCCATTGGCGACATTGATGGTGCCGTGAGCGCTGCCCAGAGTCACACCGCGGTTGGTATTCAGCGTAAAGGTGTCGGTCGCCAGCAGCGTACCGCCATTGATCGTCAAGTGACCGGCTGTGGCAGTCGACGGTGCTGCACCCAGGTTGTTGTCACTGGCCACCGAGAGCACGCCGCCAGTGATGGTGGTGCTGCCGGTGAAGGTGTTGGTGCCAGTCAACGTCAGGGTGCCATCGCCCAGCTTCTCAAAGGCGCCATCGCCCGAGATCACGCCTGAGAAGGTGGTGCTGCCATCGTTCTCACCGGCACTCAGGGTAGAGCCATCACCCAGCACCAGGTTGCCCGCGCCCTCAATCGAACCAATGGTGTCGGTTGATGCGGCTTCATAGGTCGCACCCGACTTCACATCAACGACGACGTTGTCATTCAAGCTGCCGCTGACAATCAGTCGGCCGCTGTTGACGGTGGTATCGCCTGCAAAGGTGTTGGCGCCCGCCAAAGTCAGTTCACCTGAGCCGGTCATGGTGAGTGCGCCGGTACCGCTGATCACCCCAGCCACATTGCCTGAATCGTCACCCGTGCCGGATTCATTAATCGTCAGGTTATTCGCACCCAACTCAATAGCCTGAGCGCTCAAGCCAGTGACGTTCAGCGTGGTCGCTTGACCCAGCGTGACCGTGTCACCGTAGGTCTGGGTGCCGGTGGTGGTCACTGCCCCGCCGTTGATGGCGGTGGTGCCACCGTTATCCGTTGTGATCGATACCAATGCGCCATCTTCAGCGCCACCGACAACGTTACCAAAGGTGGTGGTGCCCGCGGTGTTCGCGGTCAACGCATAGGCGCCGTTCAATGTATCTGCAAAGGTAATCGCACCGCTGCTGCCAGCGGTCAGCGTGGTGTTCGCACCGAGCGTTACGGCCTCGTTAAACACCATGCCAGCTGCACCTGAAGTCTTGACGATGCCGCCATTGATCTGAACCGTGCCATCGGCATCCGTGGTCAGTGACACCAACTCAGTGCCATTACCGACCGCGCCACCAAAGATCGTGGCACCAGCGGTATTTACGGTCAGAGCAGAGGCGCCATCCAAGGTGCTCTGGAAGTCAATATCACCGCCATCCAAGCTGGTTAGTGTGGTTGTGGCCGCACCCAGAGTCACTGCGCCAACATAAGTCTGGAATGCATCGGTGCGCACCGAGCCGCCATTGATATCGGTATCACCCGAGACTTCAATGCTGCCCAATACACCATCGGTCGCGCCACCCACAGCACCGCCGAATACCGCATTGCCAGTGATATCGAGCGTACGCTCAAGCGAGGCTGGCGACGTTGCACCATCATCATCGCTGTCCAGCGTGCTGGTGAAGGTGACAGTGGACGCGGTCATCTGAGTGTTCTGTTCAAGGATGACCGGGCCAGTCAGTGTGATGCTGCTATTGGCGTTGCCGTCGGTTGCGTAAGTCGTACCGGTGAGGGTGATGGCATCAGCAGTGACTGCCTGCGCGCCTGTGGTAAAGACATTGTTCAGGCTGGCTGCCGAGGCGCTGGTGATCGTCAGGGTGGCCAGGTGATTAGCGCTGGTGGCTGCATTCGTGCCCGCGATCTGCGTCAACGTTACGGTGCCGGTATCGGCGATGAGGGTCAGACCCTGTCCGCCATTCATCGTATTGCTGAACAGAATGTTGCCAGCACCCGACCCAGTATCGATTTCAACAGCGCCGGTTAACGTGACAGCCGATCCGAAGGTGACGTTTTCGCCAGCAGTGGTGATGTCACCGGCGGTCGATACCGCGCCGCCGCCGTTTTGTAGGAAAGCACCCTGCAAGCTCATGTCGCCAGTCGACGTGATTGTCAGCTGGTCGCCGTTGGTGATCGTGACCAGGCCGCTCGTCACATCCGATGTGGTCACCAGGCCATTGAAGCGAACCGTGCCGGTCGAAGTCACATCGAGGTCGCCCAGCGTCAGGCTGACCGCGTCGTTGAAGTCAAAGTTCGTACCGTTAACGTCGATGCCTTCGGCAGCCGTCGTTGTCAGGGCGCCACTAAAGGTCGTGGTACCGGAGCCGTTGACTTGCTCCAGAGAGGCTGCGCTGAAGGCTACTTCAGCGGTTACGTGGGTGGCGCTGTTGATAGTCACCGCGCCCAGAGGGGTCGTACCCCCAACGATGCCTTCGAAGGTGATGTTGCCGGCGCCGGCGGTGATTTCAAGGGTGTTGGCCTGACCGTCTTTGGAGTCGAGCGCGGCGGTAAACAAGACGCTGCCTGCCGTCGATGCTGCACCCGCATTGGTGGTGTCGATGATCAGCGCCGAGTTTGCCACCGTGTCACCCGCAAACGTGATGTTGGCGCCGTTGGCAATGTAGGTACTGTTGGTCTCAATCGTGCCGCTGGCGGTGTAGATCTGCGTGCCGGTCGTGGTGACGTTGCGCAGCGTGATGTCAGCGCCGCTCACAGATATCGAGGCCAGCGCAGAAGCCGCATCCGCCGTGCCTACGTTGGCACCGGACTGGAACACTACATCGCCGGTGCCCGCGGTGATGGTCAACGCCCGTGCGGTGCTATCGCTGTTGATAGCGGCACCGAACGTCACCGTGCCGCCGGAAGTTGGTGCTGCCTCTGGATCCGTCGCTGTGGTGGTGCTCAACAGCGTCACATCGTTGGTCAGCGTCACCGCGTCCGCAAAATCAATCGCGGCATTGGCGGTGGTGATGTTGCCACCCAGAGCCACGGTGCCACCGCCAGATTGATCAAACGCACCGGCCAGGTTGAAGTGCGCACCGTTGGCGATGGTGAGCGCGCCAGTGTTCACGATGGTGACATCACCCAGCGCATCACCCACACCCACAGTACCACCAAACGTCACATCATCGGCATTGACCGTCAGGTTGCGTGCGCTGCCATCGGCGTTCACGGTGCTGTCAAAGGCAACATTGCCCGTAACGCTCTCGAGCTCAACAGCCGCGCCCAGGGTCACCGCGTCATTAAACGTCTGGCTGCCGCTGGTCTTAATGTCGGCTGCTATTGCCACTGCGTCAGTCACCAAGAGGCTGGTGATGTCCTCGCCAATACCGATGTTGCCCTCGAGGGTGATCAGGCCACTGCCGCCGGCATTGCCAATGGTCAGTTCAGAGGCACTGCCTTGTGACTGGGCATCAATGGTGCCGCTAATCGTCAGCTCGCCATTGGTTTGGATCAGCGTATGGCCGGCCAGTGTGATGGCACCCGAGACGGTCGCTGCTGTGCCACTGCCGTTGAAGATAGCGCCGGTATCCGTGCCGTTGTTGTCAAAGCCATCGCCCAACACGGTCAGGGTGTTGGCAATCGTGCGGCCGTTGAGATCGACGGCGGTGCCATCTTGCACCACTACATTGCCTGTGCCGAACGCACTGCTGGTGATGCTACCCGGAGCGCCCGCGGTGGCCGCATTGGCTCTGAGGATGCCGGCCTCAATGGTGGTGCCACCGCTGTAGATGTTGGCACCGGACAAGGTCAGATCACCCGTGCCCTGCTTGGTCAACGCGCCTGAGGTGGAGATCACGCCGGAGATCACGCCCGAAGTGTCGGCACCGAGGATCACGCGAATATTGCCGCTGGTTGAAGTCAGCGCAGCACTGGAAGAGATACCCTTCGAATCGCTGTGAAGGCCCTTGATGCCCTCAAGCACGATGTCGCCAGTGTTGGATTGAATTGTGCCGGCCAGGCGCAGGCCATCATTGTCATTGTTGGCGGTGATTGCCGTATTGCCGCCACCGGTGCCGGTCAGGGTGATTTGACCATTTCCAGTCGCCTCAATCCTCGAGCTACCATTCATCAGGATGCCGTGGTTGGCGCCACCACCATTTGTCGAATTGCCAGCATCCTGCCCGCCACCGGTGCCTTCAATCACCACGTTGCCTGCGGCCGTGATGGTGGTGCCCTCAATACCAACACCCCAGTTACCGCGATTGGTATCGCCGCCAGTATTCGTATTCGCAGAACCGACACCGACGATGGTGATGTTGCCACCGTCAATGCTGGTGCCACCCGTTAAACGCGTGCCAATACCGAAGCGATAATCGGTCTGGAAGCTCTTGCCCGACAAGAACACATCACCACTTCCGGCATCCAGGGTGGCCTTGACCGCATTGATACCCGCGTAGGTCACGCTCAGACCGCTTGCAGATTTCGCTAAGTTCGCGGCATAGGAATCACCCACCGCCAATGAGTTCCAGGTGTCGGCGCCTGCACCACCACCGATCCAGATGTGGCCGCCGTCTGTGGTCACGCTGGAATCGCGATCGAGCAATACGCCGCCCTTATCGTTGCCATCGCGATCGGCCCAGAACACCACGTTGCCGCCATCGGTGCTGATTGCTGTATCTCGATTAACGGCGATGTCACCCGAGGCAATCAGGCGGATATCCATGTCTTCAGCGCGTGCGGTGCTTAGGGTGTCGCCCACGGTGATGTTGCCACCGTAGATCGTGACTGCGCCGCTGATATCCACCGGGTTACTGATCGTAATGTTGCGGTCACCGGTGCCATCAGCGGTCGTGGTCTTACCAATCGTCAGACCGGTCAGCTGGTTGGCCAAAATCCAGTTTTCAAGCACCAAATCGAAGTCACTGGCGAAGTCATCGCTAAATGGCTTCAAGGTCAGGGTGCCGGCCGTATCGACGGTGGTGCCTGGCGTGCCGTCGATCTGCAATTCATCGCCAATGAAGACAACATCGGCGGTGCTTTCTGTGACCGCACTGCCCGCCTTCTGACCCAGTGTGATGTTGGTGCGCGTGCGGACGCCTTCGATGCCACCATCCACGGTGATGGTGCCTGCCGTTGCCAACAGACTGGTGTTGTCGCCCAGGAACACGCCCCAACGAGTCGGGTCACCCGAAGCGTACTCACCCACATAAGTATCGTTGGTGCTCGTGCCCTGAATGAACAGATCACCGCCACCGGTCGCCGCTAGGGTCTTATCACGGCCGTAGTTCAGCAGCACGCCGTAGCTGCCGTAACCTGAGCCGGTGATGGCGATCGCCGTGCCGCTGGTAGCTGCGGATTGGATGGAAAGCGTTCCACTGCCATCGCTCCAAGCCCCATTACCTGCTTGCAGTTCAATACCGTAGGCCTTGTCGCTTTCACCTGCCAATGTGATTCGGCCAGTGCCGGAATCCATCACCAGGTTGCCTTCCTGGCGAAGGCCGACAGCATCCCAATCGCTGTCTTCGTTGGTGCTCTTACCGCGGATAATGATGTCGCCACCGCCACTGCGGATCACAGCACCGTCTTGGATGCGTACACCCGGCGCACTGGCGCTGGTGGCGTAACCATCGGGCAGGCCATCAGCATCCGAGTCAGCGCCACCAGCCAGAACAATCTTGCCGCCGCCAGTCAAACCGCTGGCCGTCGAACCATTGGCAGTGTTAAGCGTGATGTTGCTACCCAGTGAGATACCGCCTGCGCCCGAAGCATCGGCATCCGCCCAGAAGATGATGTCGCCATTGTTGGTCGTGATGGCGCGGCTGTTGGCCGTGGCAATATTGCCCGAGGCTTTCAGTGTGATCGCATCACCGGCGCCTGACGATCCCAGGTCGGCATTGACGTTGATATCGCCGGCATAAACCGTGACGGCACCGCTGATCTCAATGGGATCGGCCAGGGTGACGGTTCTGTCGCCCGTGCCGTCGGCCATGCTCGGCTTGCCAATCGTCAGGCCCGTCAGCGTGCTGGCAAACGACCAGCCACTGATGGTCATGTCGGTGTTGAAGTCGTCTGAATCCGGACGAATCGTCAAGGTGCCGGCGCCCAAGAAGTCTGGTGTGCCCTGCGGGGTGACGTCATTCTCGAGGATCAGCGCGCCATCAGTGATGGTGATGCTGCCGGTGTAATCGACTTCGCCTGTCAGGGTCAGGGTGTTGTTGCCAAGTTTGGTAATCGCGCCTGAGCCGAACACGTTGTTGGCCGCGCTGATATCGGTGTCATGATCAAAGATCAATGCTGCGTTGTTGGTCACCACACCCTGTCCCAGCGTACCTGTGCTACCACCATCACCAATGCGCAGCGTGCCGGTGGTCACTGTGGTGGTGCCATCGTAGGTGTTGGCACCCGAGAGGATCAACTCACCATCACCAATCTTGCTCAAGTTACCGGCACCGGCCATTACACCGGCGTACGTCACGACTTTGGTATCAGCCACGTTGATGGTGCCGTGGTTGCTACCCAAGCTCACGCCACGGTTGGCAGCCAGCGTGAAGCTGTCGGTGGCCAGCAGTGTGCCGCCATTAATGACCAGCTGATTGGGCGCGGCGCTGCTCGGGGCGGAACCCAGGTTGGCATCGCTTGAGATCGACAACACACCGTTGGTAATCGTGGTGCTACCGGTAAAGGTGTTTGTGCCACTCAAGGTCAGCTCACCCGCGCCGGCCATGGTCAGGTTGCCGGTGCCGCTGATGATGCCAGCGATAAGACCTTGATCAGTGCCCGTGCCGCTTTCATTGACTGTCAGGTCAAAGCTGTCCAGGTCAATGGCTTGCGCATCCAGCTCAGTCACATTGAGGGTGGTGATTGCACCCAAGGTGACAGCGTCGCTGTAGGTCTGGCTGCCAATGGTACTCACAGAGCCACCATTAATGGCACTGGTACCTGAGACGGTCAGGCTGCCCAGCTCGAAGGTGCTGCCCACCGCGTCGCCAAATACGGCATTGCCGGTGATATCGAGCGTGCGCTCAAGAGATGCTGCGGTCGGTGTCGCGCCATCGTCTTTGCTGTCGAGCGCTTGCGCAAAGGTCACGCTCGAGGCGGTGATGTCGGTGTTCTGCTCAAGGATGACTGGACCGGTCAGCGTGATCGTGCTTGTACCTGCGCTGTAGGCCGTGCCGGTGAGCGTGATCGCATCAGCCGTGATGCTCTGTACACCCGTCGTGAAGACATTGTTCAGATTGGCCACTGAAGCGCTGTTCACCGTTAGGCTGGCCAGGCGATCGCTGCTGGTCGCTGTGTCCCCAGCAATACCGATCAAGGTCACGCTGCCCGTGCCAGCGGTCAGGGTTAGCGCCTGCGCGCCTTCAACCGTGCTGTTAAAGCGAATGTTCCCGCCGGTCGCGCCGGTAGAAATCGAGCTTGCCGCGGTGGTCAATTCAATGGCGTCATCAAACGTGATGTTGGCGCCGTTGCCTTGGGTATCACCCGCGCCACCGGCAGCAGTAATCGTGCTGGCATCCAGAGTGATCACGCCAGTGTTGGTTTGCAGGGTGATGCCGCCAGCATTGCCGCCCATGCCACCGGTTTGCGTCGATGCGCCACCGCTGGTGGTGATGTCAGACACGGTGATCGCAGCATTGCCGACCAAAGCTCTGATCGCCACCGAACCACCGGCACCACCAGCGCCTGCGGCATTCTCAGAACCCGTGGTGTCGAGGTTACCCGTGAGGTTAATGACGCCATCAGAGTCAATGAAGATCTGGCCCGACGCCGTGCCAGCTGCGGTGGCCGTGGTAGCGATAGCCTGACCAGTGGCCAGATCAACGCCACCGGCTCCGGCTGTGATTGCCACCTGGCCATTGCTACCGCCCGCGGTGGTCGTCACGTTGGCGTTCAAGTCAACCGTGTGGCTGCTGATGGTGATCGCGCCGGCGTTGGTTTCCAGATCGCCATAGAGTGTGAAGGTGCCCGTGCCAGCCACATTGCTACCCTGCGTGAAGCGGGCTGCTTTGAAGGTATCGTTGATGGTCACATTACCGGCCTGGAACAAGGTGACGTTGCCCAATGGGGTCGTACCCCCCACTTCGCCGGTGAAGGTGATGTCGCCCTCGCCTGCCGTTAGCGTCAGGTTTTCGCCACCGTTCAGGGTGCTGGTGAAGTTGATGTCGCCGGCACCGGTGTTGGTGGTCAGGGCGACGGGACCGGTCAGCGTCACAGCCGTTGCAAAGCTGATGTCGTTGTTCGTGGTCGTAATGTCGCCGCCCAGGCTGTTTGTGCCGTTGCCGTTTTGGGTGAAGGCGCCGGTTGCGGTGATGTTGCCTGCGGCGGCTGTGGTGAAGGTGCCTTCGTTGGTCACTGTAACCGTGCCGCTGCTCAGAGCTGCGTTCAGGGTCAGGGCTTCACCGGTGAAGGCAAAAGCGCCACCCAGAGTCACGGGACCATTGAAAGTGGTCGATGTGGTGCCATCGGACTGCGTGAAGCTACCGGCTGTCACCGCTTGTGCGAAGTCAACCACGGCGGCATCAGTGACGGTGAGCGCACCTGTGCCCAGATTGACCACACCACGGATATCGATATCGCCGGACTCGCCCGCGTCGAGTGTCACGGACTCGTGATGGGCGCTGCTGAGCGTGCCCAGAATGGTGATGTCATCATTTGCACCCTTGCCAGAACGGAGAGTGACCACTACTGAGCTGTCGATTAAGACATTCTTCTCAAACGTCACAGAGGCGTTGGAACTCACCAAATCCGAGCCCAACACACTATTGCCGAGGCCGTTTTGCAAGAAGGTGCCACCCACGGTGAGGTCAGCTTCATCGGCGGTGCGGAAAGTGCCGGCGTTCGTCACCGTCATTGTTCCTGTCACAAAGTTCGCCGGCTCACTGATGGTGAGATCCTGCCCAATGAAGGTGAAGTCTTGGGTGACGCCCAACTGATCGCCAAATGTGGTTGAGCTCGTGCCAGCCAGCTGCGTAAAGTTCCGCATCCGGACTTGGTCACTGAACAACACAATATTGGCATCAGCGATCGTTAACTGACCAACGCCCAGGTTCACTTCACCGGTGATACGAATGTCGCCGGCTGAACCCGAATCAAGCCGCAGATGCGGTGCCGATCCGGAAGTCGCACTCTTTAATGTGCCACCCACGGTGAAGTCATCACCGGCAGTGCCGCCCGTCTGAATGGTGATCAAATCACTGCTCTTAAGCGTGACATTGGTGCCAAACGCTATACCGGCGCTGGTGCTGGTGAGGTTAGCGCCAATGGTGCTGTGACCGCTGCCATTTTGCGTGAACTGGCCGGTGACGGTGATGTCTGCCACGTCAGCCGTGGTGAACACGCCTGAGTTGGTCACATCCATAGTGCCACCGATGGTGTTGCCAGCGGCGTTGAAGGTCAGCGCTGTGCCTTCAAAGTCAAAGTTGCCGCCCAAAGTCACAGTACCGTCGAACTGCGTCAAGACCGAGCCGGCACCTTGAGTGAAGCTAGCTGCGTTAAAGGCATGATCAGCGGTCAAAGTGGCGACCGAGTTGATGGTCACTGCACCCAGAGGGGTCGTACCCCCAACGATGCCTTCGAAGTCGATGTTGCCGGTGCCGGCGGTGATTTCCAGGGTGTTGGCGTCACCCGACTCTGAATCCAGCGTGCTGTTGAAGGTGACCGTGCCGGCATCAGCACCCGTATCGATTTCAATATTGCCGGTCAGCGTGGTGGCCGAGGCGAAGGTGACGTCATTGGCATCGGTGGTGGTGATGTCACCGGCGGTTTCGATGCCGGCCGAGGCGGTCAACTCGACATTGCCATCGGCGGTGATGTCGCCCAAAGCAGCAATGGTCAGTATGCCGTCGGTCGCTTCCAGAGTCACCACACCTTCGCCGGTGGTGTTGATGGCGTGGTTGACCGTGATGGCTTCGTTGTTGATCACCACGCCGGCGCTGGCGGTCGTGGCCATAGCTTCGGTGTCATTCAAACCGAAGGTGCCAGCGTTCAAAGTGGTCAAGCCCGTGCCATCCGTCTGTGCAAAGCTGGCGGCACGCAGGCCATTAACCGTGACGCTGTGGGCGCTATCGATGGTCACGGCACCCAGAGGGGTCGTACCCCCAACGAGGTTGGTGAAGGTGATGTTGCCGGTGCCAGCATCAAGGCCTAGCGTGTGCGCTGTGGTAGCGGCGGAATCCAGGGTGTTGCTGAAGGTGATGTTGCCGCCTGCGGTGTTGGTGTTCAGCGTCACGCCCTGCGTCAAGGTCACACCCTGAGCGAAGCTGATACCGGCGTTTCCGGTGTCGATGTTGCCACCGAGGCTGACAGAGCCCGCGCCCACTTGCTCGAATGCATCCGTCAAGTTGAAGTTCGCGCCGTTGGCGATGGTCAAGAGACCCGCGTTATCGATCTCGACCTTGCCGAGGCGGCTATCCGTACTGGTGCCCACTGCGCCCAAGAACTCAACGTCGCGGGCGGTCACGGTCAGTGTATTGGCATCATTGTCACTGGAGTTGACGGTGCCATGGAAGGTCACATCGCCAGCGCTAAGGTTTGAATTCGTGGTGTTGCGGGTATCAATCACCAGCGCCGAGTTAGCCAGCACAGTACCCATAAAGACGACATTCGAGCCATCGGTGATGTAGGTGCTGTTGGTGGTGATCCCGCCGTTTGCGGTGTAACGCTGGAGACCAGTGGTCTTCACATCGCGCAGGCTGATGCTAAAGGCTGAAATGTCGAGCGAGGCCAGTGCAGTGCTTTGACCCACGTGCGCCGTTACCGTCGTGCCAGTCGTCGTATTGCTCTGGAACACCACACTGCCTGTTCCAGCGCGCAAGGTCAGGTTATGGGCGCCATTGATGGCATCGGCGAAGCGAATATCGCCGCTGCTGGTATGGGTGGTCATCAGCAGATCACCGGTCAGGGTGATGGCCCGAGCGAAGGTGATGTTGCTGTTGTTGGTGGTGATATCACCGGCCAAGCTGCTCGTGCCCGCACCGTTTTGGGTGAAGCCTTCATCGGCGGTGATATTGCCTGCTGCTGCGGTGGTGAAGGTGCCCGCGTTGGTCACGGTCATGCCGTCTTCAGCGCGCAAGGCTTGGTTCACCGTCAGATTCTGACCCGTGAAGGTCATGGCACCGGTAAAGTCTGTCACACCGTTGAAGGTGGTGGTGCCGGTGCCGGCGCTCTGGGTAAAGCTGCCTGCGGTCATGGCGGTGGCGGTGACGTCTTCAGCGCTGACCACGGTGATATCGCCGAGACGGCCGATGTTGACACCGTTGTCAGTCGCGGTGCCTACGGCAGCACTGAAAGTCATGTTGCCTGCGCCCGCGGTCAGGGTCAGGTCTTGGCCACCGTTCAAGGTGTCACCGAAGATAATATGACCGCCCGTAGCGCCGGTGCTGATGCTGGCCGCACCGTTAATCAGCTCAGCGCGGGTTTGAATATCGATGGTGGCACCAGCACCCAGCACGCCGTTGCCATCACCGAGGCCGCCCGCAGCGGTAATCGTGCTGTTGTTCAGGCGAATCAGTCCCGTTGATGGGTTGGTGCTCAGCGTAATGGTGCCTGCATTGCCACCATTGCTGCCACTGCTTGTGGCTGCGGCGCCACCACTGGTGGTGATGTTGGCGACGGTCAGCGTGCGGGCGTTACCCGAGGCATCGATCAACACAGAGCCGCCTTGGCTGCCCGCGGAGCCGGTTGTCACGACATCACCGATCAAGTTGATGTCGCCTGTACCAGCGATCTCCACAGAGCCAGAGGTGCGTCCAGCAATCGCGGCTGTGGTGCGGATGGTCTGATTCTCAGCCAACTCGATGCCGCCGGTGCCTGAGTAGATCAGCACCCGACCCAGATCGTTAGCGCCCGTTTTGCCTGCCGTGGTGGTGATATCAGCATTAAGCGTCACAGTCTGGCTGTTAATTCTGACCTCACCCACATTGGTGTCAAGATCGCCCTCAAGCACGAAAGTACCGGTGCCGCGAACAATCTGCGAGAAGGACGCCGCACTGAAATCACTCGAAATCGTCGTGCCAGCCACCTGGTTGATGGTGACTGCGCCCAGAGGGGTCGTACCCCCAACGGCACCGGTGAAGGTGAGGTTGCCGGTGCCGGCGGTTAAGGTCAGGGCTTGAGCACCAGCAGCAGTGGCGTCCAGGGTTTCGCTGAAGGTGATGTTACCCGCACCGGTATCGGTGTTCAGGGTGACGCCTTGAGTCAGCGTTACGGCCTCAGCAAAGCTGATCAAATCGTTGGTGGTGGTGATATCGCCACCCAAGCTCACCGATCCCGCACCCACTTGGGCAAAGGCGCCATCCAGGGTGAAGTGCGCATCGTTATCGATGGTCAATGTACCCGCGTTGTTAATGCGAACCGCACCATCGTTGGTCGTGGTGACAGCTTGCTTGAACTGCACCGCACCGGTGGTAATGTCGATGCCATTGGCGTTTTCTGGGTCACCGCCGATCTGGCCGGTGCTGCTCACGGTGCCGCCGAAGGTGGTGGCGCCAGTGCCCGCAACCTGCTCGATGCTCAACGCATTGAAGGCCATGCCATCAGCGACGGTGACATCTTGTGTGCTGTTAATGGTGACGGCATCCAGAGGGGTCGTACCCCCAACAATGCCTTCGAAGGTGATATCGCCCGTGCCGGCGGTGAGGGTCAGATTTTCGTCGCCATCGAGTGTGCTCTCAAATTCAATGTCGCCATCAGTGGCGCCGGTGTTGATGACTACGGGGCCTTCTTCCAGCATCACACCACTCAAGAATGAGATGTCTCCACCGTTGCCCTGCGCTCCATTGCCAGTGCCTGCACCGCCCACTGCAGTTAGGGTGCTAGCATTCAGGGTGATGACACCTGTTGGATCTGCATCTCCATCCGCGTCAAAAACTGCGAGAGTAATGCTGCCCGCGGAAGCCCCGATAGCTTCTTGACCGTTGCCAGCTCCGCCACTGGTAGTAATGTTAGCGATATCGATCGATTGGCCAGATGCAACCTCAACATACCCACCGGCACCCCCACTTGTACCAGTGCTAATCAGATCTCCTGAGAGCTCCACAGCACCCTGAGATTCGATCAAGATCGCACCAGAATTCACGCCTGCAGTTCCATCAGCAGTGGTGGTGATCGACTTGCCGCTGGACAAACTAACTCCCTCAACGAAAGCACCAAGCAGCACTGCGCCTGCTTGATCCTCAAGATCATCCTCATCCGTGCTGCCAGCCAAGGTCGTCAGATTAGCTTCAAGAACCAGCCCACCCGTGAGAATTCGAATCGCCCCGGTGTTTGTGGTCATATCACCCTCCAGTTTGAAGGTGCCCTGAAGATCTTCCAAACCTGAAGGGTTAAAGGCTTGCGTATAAGAGGCCGCTTCAAGTCCAGCCGTGATGGTGACGTCATTAACAACAGTCACCTCAATATCACCCAGAGGGGTCGTACCCCCGACTTCGCCGGTGAAAGTGATGTCACCGGTGCCGGCGGTGAGGGTCAGATCCTGAGCGCCATCAAGCGTGCTAGCAAATTCAATGTCACCATCAGTGGCGCCGGTATTGATGGTCACTGGGCCATCTTCCAGCGTCACGCCACTCAAGAATATGATGTCACCACCGTCACCCTGCGCCGCCTCGCCTGTGCCTGCGCCGCCCGCGGCGGTCAGGGTGCTACCGTTCAGGGTGATTACACCTGCAGGATCTGCATCTTCATCCGCGTCAAGAACTGCGACGGTAATGCTGCCCGCGGAAGCGCCGATAGCTTCTTGACCGTTGCCTGCACCGCCGCTGGTTGTGATGTTGGCAATACTTATTGAATCTTGCGAAGCGATGAGGACGAACTCACCTGCGCCACCCGTAGCACCCGTGGTAATTAAATCACCTTCCAGGTTCACGGCACCTGCCGCAGCGATAATGATTGCTGCCGAATTTCGATCATTGTCTTCGGCGGTTGTGGTGATCGACTTGCCTTCCAACAAGGTTACACCGCCCACAGCTGCCTCCAATACGACCAAGCCAGCCATGTCTGAAATTTCATCGCTGGACGAGCTACCCGCTTTAGTCCTCACGTTAGCTTGCAGATCCAATGCACCGGTGCTAATCCAAATGCGGCCTGCGCTCGTGGTCATATCACCCAGCAGCTTGAAGGTGCCCTGTGGATCTGACGTATTTGCCTGGTCAATGCCCTGCGTGTAGGAAGCAGCCTTAAGCCCAGCGCTGATGGTCACGTTATGAGCAACGGTCACCTCGATATCACCCAGAGGGGCCGCACCCCCAACAGGGCCGTTGAAGGTGATGTTGCCGGTACCGGCGGTGAGCGTTAGGTTCTCGCCGCCATTCAGCGTGTTGTTGAAAGTGATGTTGCCGCCTGTGGCACCTGTGCCGATGTCGACTGCACCGGTCAAGATGGTAGGCGAGACAAAGGTGACGTCATTGGCATCAGTGGTGGTGATGTCACCAGCGGTCTGAATTTCCAAACCAATAAGTTGAACACCGACATCAGCGGTAATATCGCCGTCCGAGAGAATACTCAGTATGCCCTGTTGCGCATTTAAAACCATCACAGCGGTATTGGCGCTATCGGTAATGTTAATGGCGTGTTCAACTCTAATGGCATCGTTTTCAATTTGCACGCCTGTACCACCCGTGGTCGCGATGGCTTCGATGTTATTTGAACCGAAATCACCCGCCTTCAAGGTGGTCAAGCCCGTGCCAGCCGTCTGCTCAAAGCTGGCGGCACGCAGGCCATTCACAGTGACGTTTCGGGCGTTGGAAATGGTGACCGCACCCAGAGGGGTCGTACCCCCAACGAGGTCTTCAAAGGTGATATTGCCCGTGCCAGCGGTCAGAGTCAGATCCTGGCCACCGTTCAGAGTGTTCTGGAAGGTGATGCTGCCGCCAGTTGCGCCCGTGTCGATGACGGCCGCACCGTTGATCAGTTCAACGGCGTCTGCAAATGTGATGTTGGCGCCGTTACCTTGCTGACCCATGTCTTCAGGCACACCACCGGCTGCCCTGATGGTGCTGTTGTTCAGCTTGATCACACCGGTATTGGTGGTCAGTGTGATCTCACCCGCGTTACCACCGTTATCAGTGCCTGGGTCTGCTGTCGCGTCGCCACCGCTGGTGGTGATGTCGGCGACAGTGATGCCAGCCGCACCGGTGGTGGTAATCGTGACATCGCCACCGCTGCTACCATTACCGGAAGCGTTATCGGCACCAGCGGTATCCAGATTGCCGGTCAACACCACATCACCCGCAGAGTGGATATCGATGGCGCCTGAAATTGTGCCTGCCACATCTGCCGTGGTGGTGATTGCTTTGCCATTGGCCAAGGTCAGCGCAAGACCGTCATTGTCGCCTGCACCCGCGTTGATGGTCACCAGACCATTAGCGCCGCCAGCGGTGGTCGTGACATTGGCGTTCAGCGTGACGATTTCACTGCTAATCGTGATCGCGCCGGCGTTGGTGTCCAGGTCGCCGTTCAAGAGGAACGTGCCCGTGCCTACCGTCGCATTGGGCTGGTTCAAGGATGCGGCGCTGAAGGCTTCGCTGATGGTGATGCCAGCGACCTGATTGATGGTCACGGCGCCCAAACGTTCGACGCCACCAACAACATCCGAGAAGGTAATGTTACCCTCGCCGGCGGCCAAGATCAGGGATTGATCGCCTGCAGTGGTGGCATCCAAAGTATTAGAGAACGTAATGTGGCCAACGCCAAAGGAACCTCCGTTCGTCGTCAATCTCACGCCCTGACTCAAAGTCACATCCTGAGCAAAGCTAATGTCTGATCGATTGGTATCAATGTTGCCACCCAGCACAACTGAGCCAGACCCAACCTGAGCGAATGCACCCGCAAGCTCAAAGTGCGCATCATTATCAATGGTTAATAGCCCTGCATTATTCATGCGAACTGAACCACCAGAACTGGTTTTCACCCCGGCCTTAAAGCGCACAGTATCGGCATTGATGTCTACGCCATTGCCCGTCAACCCGTTCGAATCAATAACACCAATGGTTCTGAGTAAGCCACCAAAGGTGGTTATTCCCGAACCGGCTTTTTGCTCGAAGCTCAGCACCCTAAATGTCTTGTTATCTGCCACCGTCACATCGGTCGCTGTGGTAATGGTGACAGCACCCAGAGTGCCATTGGTACCTGTGCCCACATCATCCATAAAGGTGATCGCACCACCACCTTGGCCATCAATGGTTAAGCTATAGACAGACAAGAAAACGTCGTTATTGAGCACTTCAGTACTGTCGACCGTACCGGTAAAGGTCACGGCACCCGTGCCGCGGGTGATGATGACATCGTCATCCAGGCGTGTGGCGCCGTTCAAGCGCACGATACCGTTGCCGGTGTTGGTGTCGATGGTCAAGCCATCCAAGCGGATGTTGGTGGCGGTGATGTCAACGCCCTCTTCCGCCGTGGTGGTCACATTGCCCGTGAGCGTGGTCAGCGTGCCGCTTTCTTGCACCAGGCTTTCGGCCTCAATGGTGCCCGAGGCCAGGGTCTCATTGGCGCTCTTGATCAGGATAGCGCCCAGAGGGGTCGTACCCCCAACTGGGCTGGTGAAGGTGATGTTGCCTTCGCCGGCGGTGAGGGTGAGGTTCGGACCACCGTTTAAGGTGCTGGAGAAGGTGATGTTGCCGGCGCCTGTGCCCGTCGACATCGCAACCGTATCAGCAAAGGCCAGGGTCACGCCGGTGGCGAAGCTGATGGCACTGTTGGTGGTCGTGATATTACCGCCAATGGTGCTCGTGCCCGCGCCGTTCTGAGTAAAGCCTTGATCGGCGGTGATGTAGCGACCGCCTAAAGTTGCAAATGTGCCTTCATTGGTCACGGTGACCGTACCAGCGCTGTCAATGTGACCATTGATCGTCAGGTTCTGGCCGGTAAACGCAAAGTTATCCGACAGATCCACTTCCATGAGCGAGGTAGACACGGTGCCGGCTGACTGCGTGAAGCGGCCTGCGGTGATCTGGTCACTGAAGTTGACCGCTGACGCATTGGTGATCGTCAGGTTACCTGTACCCAGATCCACTTCACCGGTCACCGTAATACTGCCGTCCGAACCAGCGTTCAGCGTCAGTGACTCGTTATCCGCACTGGTAATCGTGCTCATGAAGCTGATGTTGTTACCCGATGCGCCACCTGAGGTCACAGTAATGAGGCCAGTGCTATCGAGTGTCACGGCATTGGCAAAGGTCACGCCAGCACTCGTACTCTGCAGATTCGAACCCAAGGTCACGGTGCCGCCGCCCAACTGCTGGAAGGCATTGGTCACGGTGATGTTGGCCACATCGGCGGTGGTGAACACACCGGTGTTATTAACCGTCATCGTGTCACCGACCGTGTTGTTCGCCGCATTCAACGTCAACGAACGGCCTGTGAAATCAAAGGCGCCACTCAGAGCCACAGTGCCATCAAAGGTGGTCAGGCCGGTGGTCGTGTTCGCGGCAGACTGGGTGAAGCTTGCTGCGGTCACGCTCTGCTCAAATGTGGCCTCATTAGCGTTAGTCACGACAATCGCACCGAGCGCATTGGCTGCCACACCACCGACTGCGCCGCGCACCGTGATGTTGCCAGCCGCGCCGGCGTTCAAGGTCAAGTCTTGGCCGACGCCAGTGATAGCTGCGGTATTGTTTGCGCCCAACACAATGTTCTGGCCGGACGCGCCGCCGGTGCTCAGTACCACAGCGTCGCTACCCGTCAGTTCAATGGCGGTATTGAAGCTCATGCCAGCGGTAGCCGTCAGATCGCCGCCGAGGCTGCTGGTGCCAGTGCCGTCTTGCGTGAACTGGCCGGTGACTGTGATATCTGCCACATCAGCGGTGGTGAATAGACCTGCGTTGGTCACATCCATGGTGCCGCCCACGGTGTTGCCACTGGCGTTGAAGGTCAGCGCCTGGCCGGTGAAGTCAAATGCACCACTCAGATCCACGGTGCCGCCGAAGGTGGTTGCGCTGGTGCCCGCTTGCTGCTCGAAGCTCACGGCGTTGAACGACTTACCACTTGCAACCGTGACGTCCGTTGCTATGGCAATGGTTACCGCGCCGAGGCGACCGATATTGTCTTCGGCGGTATTCTCTGCCGCACCCACGTCACCCTCAAAGGTGATATTGCCCGTGCCGGCCGTCAGAGTGAGATCCGCTGGATCATCCGCCAATGGATCTGTATTCAGCAGGCCTGTGAATACAATCGTGCCGCCTAAGCCGGTATCAATATCAACCGCATTAATCTCAATTGCATTGGTGAGCAATGTATCGCCAGCAAAGGTGACATCGGATGAGGACGTAAACACATCGGCGCCCGAGATAATCTCATGTGACGTCAACACCACCGCCCCATCGGAATTAATGGTGATGCCCGCTTCTAGAAGGATGTAATCGGTGTCATCGTCAGACCCTGTCTGCAGGGATACCCCACCCCCCTCTGTGGTTGTGATATCACCCCAAACGTAGATCTCCAAAGTCGTGATATCGACGCCCGTCGCCGCATTGGTATCAACCTCACCGAGCTCAGTCCTGCCCGTTCCTGCCGTCTGAGTCAGGCTGGCCGCAGTAACAGCAGAATCGAAATACAAGTCACGTGCGCTGGTAACAACGACGTCTCCAACACGGCCGCCATCATCATCGTCACCAACCGCGCCAATCAATGTCACATCGCCCGAGCCTGCGGTAATGGTTAGATCTTGCTCACCCGCAACGGTCTCATCAAAAGAGATATCCCCGCCACTTGAACCCGTGGTGATGGTCACAGCCCCTACGGTCAGTAACACAGGGGTTTCAAAATCAATATCGCCACCCGCGCCCTGGGCACCCTCGCCATCACCTGCGCCACCCACAGCGGAGATCTGGCTGCCCTGAAGTTCAATATCGCCAGTTGCTGAAGAAATGAAGATATGCCCAGCATCAGCACCGGCATTGTCGCTGCCATCTGCGGCCGCGCCACCATCGGTCGTGATGTTGGTCACGGTGATGTCGCCGTCTGCCATGATGGTTACCGATCCGCCGATGCCACCTACTGCCCCAGTGGTGATCAAATCGCCGAACAGATTAACCTCGCCCACTGAATCGATATCAATCCAGCCCGATTCGATTCCGGTGGTGCTGGCAGTGGTGGTAATTGCTTGGCCCGACACCAGTGTAATGCCACCCAAACCGGCCCCAATGAAGACCTCGCCAAGGTTTTCATCACCCGAGGTGTTCGTAATGCTTGCATTGAGCTGCACCTTGTAACTGTCTATCGAAACCGGGCCATCCGACGTATCCAAAGCTGCATTGAGAGTGAAGGTACCTGTGCCTGTAAAGAACTGCTCAAATGCTGCAGCTTTGAAGGTATGCTCTTCGCCAGATATCCCAAGGGTTACATCGTAAGCATCATCAATGGTGACGACACCCAAGCGGCCGATATTCTCTTCGGCATTGTTCTGGGCAGCGCCGACGTCACCCTGGAAGGTGATGTTGCCAGTGCCTGCGGCCAGGTTCAGATCCTGGCCACCGTTGAGTGTGCTTTCAAAGGTAATGTCGCCGCCGGTCGCACCCGTGTCGATGGCAGCTGCACCGTTGATCAGTTCAACAGCGTCCGCAAACGTGATGTTGGCACCCGCGCCCTCAGCACCATTGCCATCACCCGCGCCACCGGCAGCAGTGATCGTGCTGTTGTTCAGCTTGATCACACCGGTAGTAGTGGTCAGGGTGATCTCACCGGCGTCACCACCATCATTGTTACCGGCTGTCGCGTCGCCACCGCTGGTGGTGATGTCGGCAACAGTGATGCCAGCCGCACCGGTGGTGGTAATCGTGACATCGCCACCGCTGCTACCATTACCGGAAGCGTTATCGGCACCAGCGGTATCCAGATTGCCGGTCAACACCACATCACCCGCAGAGTGGATGTCGATGGCGCCCGAGGTGGTGCCCGCATCAGCTGCGGTGGTCGTAATCGTCTTGTTCAGTGCCAGACCCAAGCCGCCTGCACCCGCGTTGATCGTGACCAAGCCATTGGCGTCGCCAGCGGTCGTCGTGACATTGGCGTTCAGCGTGACGATTTCGCTGCTGATGGTGATAGCGCCGGCGTCAGTATCAAGGTCGCCGTTCAAGAGGAACGTGCCCGTGCCTACCGTCGCATTGGGCTGGTTCAAGGATGCGGCGCTGAAGGCTTCGCTGATGGTGATGCCAGCGACCTGATTGATGGTCACGGCGCCCAAACGTTCGACGCCACCAACAACATCGGTGAAGGTGATGTCGCCCTCGCCTGCAGTCAGCGCCAGAGTCTCGGTACCCGCGGTCGTGGCATTCAGCGTCTCGGTGAACGTGATGTTGCCGGCGCCCGCACCGGTTGATAGTGTAACATCCTGCGTGAGCGTGACATCGGTAGCAAAACTTATGTCATCATCCACAGTTGTGATGTTGCCACCAAGATTGACTGTATTTGGCAGTTTAGGATTGGTTGACACTCCCGTCTGCGCAAACTGACCCGCGATACTGAAGTTTGCGTCGTTATCAATGGTAAGTTTGCCCGAGTTTTCTATCGTGACTGACCCACCACCTGTGGTGGTCACAGCCTGCTTAAATCGGACATTCTTTGTGGTTATTTCAATGCCATTAAAGTTTGGATTTCGATCGATGGGTTCAATTTGACTACTTGTATTCACAGTACCGCCGAAGGTCGTGGTACCTGAACCCGTTAATTGGTGAATAGATTCTGCATTAAACGCGATACCATCTGACACCGTCACATCAGTCGCAGTAGCAATTTCGACCAATCCTAGGCGACCATGCGTCTTAGCACCCACAGCGCCTTCGAAATTAATTGCACCGCCGCCATCATGATTGACGCCATCGTCGTCGATGCTCAGCGCTGCGAAAACCGAATCGTCGTTGTTCGAATTGGCAATACTGTCAAGCGTGCCTGCAAAGGTCACTGCACCCGAACCGCGGGTAATAGTCACATCGTCATCAAGCCGCGTGGCTCCATTGAACCGAACAATGCCATTATCCTGGCTGGTATTTATAGTCAAAAGCTTCAGTCTGATATCGGTGGCAGTAATATTCACCCCAGCAGATGTGTCCGTGATAACGTCTTCAGTCAAAGTGGTTAACGTGCCTGCCTCCTGTATCAGGCTTGCCGCAGTCACTGCTCCGGAAAAAAGCGTCTCATTGGCGCTGTGGATCAGAATGGTTCCCAGGGGATCATCATATTGAACACTCAACTCAGTTGACGGGTCTGTAGCGCGAAAGACTATGTTGTAGGGGCCATCCCCTCCTACCCGAGAAGCAAATGTGATGTTGCCGGTGCCGGCTGTCAATGTAAGGTCGTTTCTTCCACCCAAGCTGCTATCGAACTCAATGTCACCGCCATTGACATCAGTATCAATCTCAACATTTCCGGTTAGCGTTGTGATGGAGGCGAAAGCCACCTTGTCAGCGCTGGTCGTAATGTCGCCAGCCGTCATAATTTCCACAGAACTGGTCAGCTGAACAGCACCGTCGGCATTGATATCGCCGTCGGCCTCAATGATCAGCTTGCCATTGGTGGCTTCAAGAGTGACCACACCGTCACCTATGGTATTAATCTGATGCTTTACGTCAATCGACTCGTTATTGATGACAACGCCTGCTGCACTGGTCGTTGCAAGCGCTTCTGTCTTGCCAGTAAAGAAACCAGCATTGAGTGTGGTTTTACCGCTACCACTTGTCTGCTCAAAACTCGCGGCGCGCAAGCCAGTAATTGCCACATCGGCGGCATCAGCAATCGTGACTATACCGAGCGGATGCGATTGACCAATCAGTCCTAGAAGATCAATATTGCCCGTGCCACTATCGAGCGTAAGATTGCGCGCCAAGCTCGTGGCAGAATCAATCGATTGATAGAACTTAATTGCGCCGTCGATTGCAGTCAGGCTTGTGTCAGCACCCAGTGTGACAGCATCGTTAAACACCATGCCTGCCACGCCAGAAGTGGTGATTGCACCACCGTTAACCTGAGTGGTACCCGCCGCATCGGTGACAATCGACACCAACTCGCTACCTGAAACACCGCCCACAACACCACCAAAAGTGGTAATTCCTGCGGTATTCGCGGTTAGGGCAAAGGCGCCGTTTAGCGTGTCAGCAAAGGTGATCGCACCTGCGTTCTGTGCAGTCAGCGTAGTATCGGCACCTAACGTAGCCGCGTCGTTAAACACCATACCTGCGGCGCCAGAAGTCTTAATAATGCCGCCGTTGATCTGAACCGTACCCGCCGCATCGGTGACAATCGACACCAATTCGGTGGTGTTACCCACTGCGCCACCAAATATCGTGGCACCGGCCGTATTCACAGCCAAGGTATAGTCGCCATCGAGCGTGTTCTGGAAGTCAATATTGCCAGTGTTTGTGCTGGTCAGCGTGGTATTCGCGCCCAGTGTCACGGCACCGGTGTAGGTCTGGATGCCCGTGGTTGTGACCGAGCCACCGTTGATCGCACTGGTACCCGACACGCTCAGGCTACCCAGTGATCCGTTGTTGGCACCACCCACAGCGCCTTCAAACACAGCATTAGCGGTCAAGCCCAAGGTACGGGCGTTGTTGGCACTGCTATTCAAAATGCCGTCGAAAGTAATCGAGGACAAGGCGCCATTGTTGGCCGCCTGTGCCGTCATCGTGGTGTTGTTACCCAACACGGTCGAACCGGTGTACAGCTGAGTGCCCGTAGTCACGACCGCATCGTCGCCGCCATCAATGTTGATGGTGGCAGCCGTAGCGTTAACAGTAGCTGCCGTCACATCACCCTGGAAGGTCAAGGTGCCCGTGCCAGCGGTAATAACCAGATTATTAGTACCCGTCAAGGTACCAATAGTGATGTCAGCACCCGGTGAGTTGACCGTATTCAGCGTGGTATCGGCCGACATTTGAACTGTGCCCAATGTCATCGCGGCGTTGCTGGTTTCAATCGTACCCGCTGTCACCACTGTGGCAGGCGCAGTCGCCGTCAAGCCACCGGTGAACTCGATGGTGTCGGTCTCTTGATCACCCAGAGTCACGGTGCCGCTGGTGCCAAAGGTGGTGTTGCCAGCAATCGTGTTGTCACTGCCGGTGAAGCTGATGGCGTAACTACCCGTGCCCACCGTCATACCCGTCGCAATCGTGACGTCATCTTCAAACGCAATTGTCTTACCAGCTTGTGCCACATCATTAGCAATCGCCAACGTATTAGCCGCTAAAGTACCTGCAAAAGTAACGCCCTCACCGCGCGTTAAGGTGATAGTACCGATATCGGTGCCGACGCTGCCGGTCACCGTTACGGTGCCTGCGGTGTTAAAGGTCACATCCGACACCGCACCGTCTGCGGTACCGGCAATCGAGGCCACAGTGATGTTGCTCGCCGTGTTACCACCAATGGTCAGATTCGCGTCATCCGCTAAGGTTAACGCTGACACCGTAATGTTGCCGGTTGACACACCGCCGATCACGGTAACACCAGATACCGCAACACCCGTAGTCGCATCACCCAGAGCTATCTCAGAAGCACCTTCACCACGAACCGTACCACGAACATTCACAAGGCTTTGCGTTGCCGCAGTTACGCCATTAGTAAACACAAGGGTATCCGTATTATCGTTACCCAGCGTCAAGACACCGGTGTTGGTGAATGCGACGTTGTCGGTGATGGTGGTCTGATCACCCAGCAGACTTAAGGCGTAGCCCGCAGCTGCTGTGGTCAGGCTGGTGGCCGTCAAATTCTGTTCAAAGGTCACCGCACCGGTGGCGCCAGTTGCTTGCACTGTCAGCGCATCAATGCCTGACACTACGCCCGAGACCGTGGTGGTGCCTGTACCAGAAATAAGCGTCAGGCTGTTATTAGCGCCTGTCACACTGGCCAATTGAATCGCACCCGCGCCAGATCCGCTAGACAACGTAATAGTCTGTTCGGCGCTATCGGCATCAACCAACAATGTCAGCGCACTGCCAATAGTCAGAGCGGCATTGTCAGTGGTGATGTTCGCACCCAAGTTCATTAGGCCGGCGCCGTTTTGAGTAAAGCCACCGTCAGCGGTGATGTTGGCACCCGCCGCTACGGTCAGTAGACCGGCATTGGTAATCGTTGTACTACCAGTACTGCTCCAGGCCTGGTCAATGTTGATTGCGGCACCGGTTAGCGTAGTGCTGGTAGCAGTGACCGTATCTTGATAGGTCTGATCGCCAGACGTCGTTACATTGGCCTGCAAGGCCAAGTCATCTTCAACCATCAAGCTGGTGATGGCGTGTGTGCCGCCGATGGTGCCCGAGAGGGTGATCAGGCCTGTGCCCGTAGCCGTGTTGCCAAGAGTCAGTGCCGAAGCGCTGCCTGCGGAAGCGGCATTAATGGTGCCGGAAATTGTGAGTGCACCGTTGTTGCGAATCAGCGTGTTGCCATCAAGCGTCACAGCACCAGACACAGTTGCCAAGTTGGCGCTGGTGTTAAAGATCGCACCAGTGCGGATACCAGACTGGTCAACACCCTGCCCCTGAACGGCGATGGTGTTGGCGACGGTGCGGCCATCCAGATCCAGCGCGGCATCGCTTTGAATGGTAACAGCGCCGGTACCGAACGCACCGCCTGTCAGCGTATGACCATCCAAGGTGCTGTTGGCGCCGGCTTGCAAGATACCATCTGCCACAGTGGTGTTACCGCTGTAGGTGCTCACGCCCGCCATACGCAGCGTGCCGGGGCCTTGCTTGATGAAGTTACCGCCACCGCTAATGGCCGCTGCAATCAAGCCATTGTTGCCGAACTCTTCCACCGTCAGGTCAAAGCCCGCGTTATTAATGGCGGCTGCACTGAAGTTGGTGACCGAGAAGGTCGTGTTAGCCCCAAGCGTCATGGCCTCGCCATAGCTCTGAGTGCCGGTGGTGGTCATCGAACCACCATCAATCCGAACCGTACCACCCACATCGGTGGTGATGGTCGCCGCCGTCACTGCCGACTTAAACCAGGTCTGACCGTCGCTATTCACGGTCAAATCACCCAACTCACCATCGGTTGCACCACCGACGATACCGTCAAAGGTCACGTCACCCGAACCGGCGTTAATCGTCAGGTTATAACCTTCTGTTGCTTCAGAATTCAACGTGTTCTGGAAATGCACCGCGGCGTTGGTCGTAGCCAGTGTCACCGAGGAGCCCAAGGTCACCGCACCAGCGAATGTTTGCGTACCTGCGGTGGTGATATTGGCGTCAATCACGCTGGCGTCATCGGTATGCAGGCTTGCAATTGGGCTTGAGCCGCCGACGATGCCGGACAGCGTCACCAAACCGGTATTCGCGAAGGTCAGTGCTGAGTTCGCAGCACCGGTAGCTTGGTTGATTGTGCTGTTGATCACCAAGGCGCCAACATTGCGTACCGTCACGTTATCGGACAGCTCGATGTTGCCGTTCACGGTAGCCGTGCCCGCGGCCGAGTTAAACAAGGCGCCAGAATCGTTGTGACCGGTACCAGCCAAGGTCAGGTTGTTGGCAACCGTCAAGCCATTCAGATCCAGGCCTGCTCCGCTCTCAACAGTCACGCGCCCCACACCGAATGGTCCATCGGTAAAGCTTGGGCTCTCCGTGCTGGAAACACCGGCTTGCAACACACCCGCTTCAACCGTGGTGCCACCACTGAAGGTGTTATCGCCCGATAGGGTGAAGGTGCCCGTGCCCTGCTTGATCAGGTCGCCGTTACCCTCGATGACACCGGCGAAGGTGGTGCTTTCATCATCACGACCGACACGCAAGGTGCGCGATCCGAGATTCACCGTACCACCTGTGCTGCCACCGCCGCTTAAGCGATCAATGATGCTATCAAAACTAATCAACTGCAGTGTGGCGTTTTCGGCATTTGCAATTTCGACCCGAGCGTTGGTCAAAGCCTCTGCAGAACCCGCCACCAAGGTGCCGTCATTAATGGTGGTGATACCCGTGTGGGTATTGGTGCCGGTCAGGGTCGTCGTACCCTCGCCCTGCTGGATCAAGTTACCCGCACCACTGATGTTCTGGAAGATCGTCACCGAGTCGCTGCGGTTGATGATGAAGGTGCCGTTGTTCACAAAGTCGGCATTGCTATTTGATGCCAGGCTGCCCACTGTGCCGCCCGCACCCAACTGCAAGGTACCGGTATCAATCGCGGTCTTGCCGGAATAGGTGTTGGTGCCGGTCAAGATCAGGGTGTTGGCACCCACTTGGGTGAAGCCAAACGCACCGCCCGTCTGACCAATCGCACCCGAGATCGTGCCGTCTTGTGAAGCGCCGATGCGGGTATCCGAAGCCAGAGTGATGGCACCGGCGTAGGTGTCAGCCGTTGTGCTGGCGAATTCCAAGGCCCCGAGCTGTGTCGAACCATCAAGGCTCCAGCCCAGGCTGTTAAGCGTCAGGGTGTTATTAATCGTTTCACCACCCATGTTCAGTTGCAGCGTGCCGCCAGCCTGAACTTGGATATTCGAGGTGCCCAGTGACAGCGGATCTTCTTGAATCAGGCGGGCCTCTTCGATGATGGTTTGACCCGAGAAGGTACCTGCGCTAGTGATGCGGTAGGAGCTTTGTCCAGCCGTACCTGTGCCGCGCACACGCAAGGTGCCATCACCCGCAATCGGGTTATTGATTGTCAAAGCAGTGTCGTTACGGAACACATCCACTTCAGCGTTCTCAGCAATGGTGACAGTGCCACCGTTACCCAATGTACCAGCCGCTGCGCCGACGCCAATCTGCAAGCGGCTATCGTTGTTAATGTTCCAAGCGCCCGTGTTGGTGTTCGCACCGTTCAGGATCAACAGGCCTGCTTCGGTGGTCACGGCACTGTCACCGCTCAGTGCACCGTCGATACGCAGCGTACCGGCACCGATCTTAGTCAGATCCTGATTGCGGGTACCGCCGTTGCTGTTGAAATGTAGCATCGCCGCAGCATTCTCAATTTCGATGGTAGCGGCTTGACCAGACGCATCGAACCACAAGAAACGATTAGTTTCTTGTGCACTCGTGCCGGTGTAACGCAAAGTACCACCCTCAATACCGATAAAGCCTGTGCTGCCAGAGCCTGAGCCGACGTTACTTGCAGCACCGTCTTTGATGTCAGCGACTGACAAGACACCGCCTAAGATTGTGGTGTTGCCGGTGTAGATGTTGGCACCTGTGAGGGTCAACAGTCCGTCGCCCTGCTGGGTGATACCGGCCGTTTGGCGATGGCGCCAATTGGATGTGCCAAGTGCATTCATTAATTTGGCATCGATCGTCAGGTCTGCTGACTGGTCAATATCAAATACGGTACCCACCGCTTGATTGGAACCGAGCGCAATCGTTCCTGTGCCATCAATCACTGAGCCTGCGCCAGTCACCGTCACCGTTCCCGCCAACGCCCAGACCAGGTTGTCGTTATCAGAAATACCGTTCACCGAGGTGAGCTGGCCACCATTGATCACGAGATTACCGAGGCGGTTCCAGCTGCCCTCTGTATTGGTGATCGTGCCGCCGGCGTTAATGGTGATTGTTGGCAGCACCGCAACGTCGTGTCGACCATAGATATCCGAGCCACCGAACACAAACGTGCCGCCATCATTGACGACGATGGTGTTATTAACGTGATTGGCCAACTTCTCTTTTTGCGTGCCATCGACACTGAGGGTACCGGCATCAACCGTCATGCCGCCAGTGAAGGTGTTGACGGCGGTCAAGCTCATGACGCCAGCGCCAGTTTTAACGATCGGGGCAGGGTTTGACAGAACCGCCGAGACGAGAAGATCCACCGCATCGTCGCCATCAGCAACATCAAACGTGATCGTGCCACCGCCGAGATTGAAGAGCGCGGACCCACCCGATGGATTAACCTGGCTAATCACGTTTTGTGCACCACCCGTGCTTTCATAGGTGGTGTTGCGGTTGACAAAATTCAGTGACGAATTAGTGAGCGTGCCACCACCATTCGCATCAAACCGGAAGGTTGCACCATTGAAATCGATGCGATTGCCGGTGATCAGTAACGTCGAGCCGTTGTTGATTTCGATCAGGCTACCCGCGCCCGCAGCGGTGGACGTGCCGTAACCGCCAAATGAGTTAATGGTTCCATCAGTGCCCGTGGACTTGAGTTCCAACGTGCCCTCATCAATGATGGTATTGCCTGTCCAAGGATGGAAGCCCTCAATCGTGAGCTTGCCGCTGCCCATCTTGGTCAGGTCACCCGTACCTGTGATAAGCGCACGGATAGCTGCATTAAACCCATTGGTATCGATTGTGCCGCCGCCGTTTAGAAGAGACAATGTTAGAGAATTGTTATCCCAAACTGTCAGATCAGCTGTTGCGCGCAGCGTCCCGTCGTCAAATACGATCGCTGCTGCTGCACCCGACGTTCCATTAATAATTTGGCGCGCCGTCTCAAGAACGCCGCCATTCGTAATCCTGATGGTCGACGCTGTTGCATCGCCACCCAACCGGTTCAACATAAGACGATAACTAGGACTAGTATTAACTCCAGCGACACCAACGGTTACGGTTCCGCCATCGACAGTCAGCAAACCAGTGCCGACCGTACCGCCTTCGTGAGTGCCGCCAATGAACGTATCAGCCCTATTATCTGCGTTTAAATTGCCAATCGACAGGGTGCCATCCGTGCGCACAATGACCTCAGCAGTACCTGCGACACCGAAACCCACACCGAAGTCACCGCCTGCACCTGTTTGAACAAAACCAGAAATATCAAGTGTTGCGCCAGCACCTGACACATCCAGACGGCGAATACCCGAGATCGAACCCGTGCTTGTGACCGTCACCGTACCACCGCGCACATACAAGTCACCGGTGTAGGTCGACAAATTCGTCAATGTCAGCGTGCCGGTGCCAATCGATGTTAGGTTCAGCTTGCCGCTTGCCGCTGTATTATCTTGCAGTTCACCCGCAAAGGTGCTGCTGCCGTTATTCACACCAACCGTCACTGTGCCTTGCGCACCTGAGCCACTGCGTAATACACCTTCGCCGCTGAGTTTGTTCACACGTACGTTACTGCCACGGTTCTCAAATACCGCATCTTCAGCAATGATGAGATCTGCTAGGTTGTTGGTGAACACTTCATTGCTGCCAGCGCCAGTCTGCAAAGTACCAGCCTGGACATCAATCACAGCGCCTGCAGACAAGGCAAAGGTACCTACACCAGTGCCCGTACCATTCCAATTAAGCGTGCCTTCACCGGTCTTCAGTAACGTACCTTCACCGGTATAAGTGGTGGTGTAGGCATTGAGCGTTTGCCCTGAGGCTACCTCGTAGTTGAGGATCGTGCCAGCATCAATCTGGTAGGAAGTCGACTGGTTGTTGCCTGTTAAACGAACCTCACCGGCTTCAATCGTGACACCACCCGTATGCGTGTTGTTATTTGTCAGCGATAGCTCGCCGCTGCCGGTCTTGGTGAAGTTGCCAGTACCCGAGACCACGCCGCTGACCGTCAACAGGTCAGAAGCCGTTGCCAGTGTCACGGTTGAATCGGTGCCAGCACCAAACGCCAAGAGGCCCGTCCAAGTGCTCGCGCCTACTGAAATCAGTGTGCCGCCCTGCATCGTTAATGGCTCGCCCTGGGTGTAGTTCACACCATCGAGTTCAAGCGTGGTGCCGCTCTTAACAAACGTGCCGCTTGCGAGCGTTTTGCCGGTTGAGTTACCCAAAGCACCATCAACCGTGACAATCAATTTACCCGCATTAATCGTCACGCCACCGGTGTGATCATTGTTGGACGACAGGGTCAAGGTACCCGTGCCCGTCTTATCAAGCACGCCTGAGCCACTCATAGTGCCGGCATAGGTCTCTGAATTGCCATCGGCAATAATGAAACGTGTGATGGCGTTGTTGGTGATGTCACCCTGAATCGCGAGCGTGTCACCTTTGAGCACACCAGCGGTATTGATCGTGCCGCCGGTATAGGTATTGGTGCCGGTCAGCGTCAGAATACCGGTGCCGACTTTCTCAAATACACCAGCCCCTGAAATAGCGCCCGAGAAAGTTGTCGAGCTGTTGTTGGCGCCCGCACTTAGGGTGTACGGAGCGTTTGCGTTATCCGCATCCACGCCTAAGACAATTGAGCCGGCTCCTGAAATCGAGCCAATCGTGTCATCGGACGCCACTTCATAGGTGCCATCACTGTTCACAATTACGTTTACGTTGTTGTTCAAGCTACCGGTCACAATCACGCGGCCATCATCAATCGTGATGTCGCCGTTGTTGGTGTTCGCACCCGCCAAGGTCAACTCACCCGCACCGGTCATGGTCAATGCGCCGGTGCCACTGATAGCCCCTGCCACATTACCTGCGCTGCCGCCCGTACCCGACTCATTAATCGTCAGGGTGTTGTTGCCCATGACAATGGCTTGTGCGTCCAGGCCGGTGACATTCAAGGTGGTGTTAGCGCCAAGTGTGACCGTACCTTCGTAAGTCTGGCCACCGGTGGTCGAGACCGACATGGTCGTGCCATCGCCATTCAGGGCGGTGGTGCCCGAGACGGACAAGCTGCCGAGCTCTTCAAAGAATCCAACCAACGCGTTAAACACCGCATTGCCGGTGATCTCGAGCGTATCTTCTTCGCTCGCGCCACCAGTCGCACTGCTATCGAGCGTGTCGTTGAAAGTGACGGTGGCACCTGCAATGAAGGTGTTCTGGCTCAGCGTCACCGGACCGTTGTAGGTCACCGTGCTGCCCGCTGCATAGTCGCCGCCGGCCAAGGTGATCGCATCGGCCGTCACAGCCTGTGCACCAGTGGTGAACACATTGTTCAGGCTGGCCGTGGTGGCGCTATTGATGGTCAAGCTGGCTAGGCGATTCGCACTATCCGCCGTTGTGCCCACCGCACCATTCAAGGTCACGTTACCCGTGCCGGCGGTCAAGGTCAGCGCCTTGGCGCCGTTGATGGTGTTGCTAAACAGGATGTTGCTGTTAACGGTTTCGAGCGTCGTGTTGCTCAACAAGGTGGCCGCGCCGGTGTAAGTCTGGGTGCCATCGGTGTTGACTGTGATCGCAGCTACACCTGTCTTGCCGAAGGTGCTGGCTTGGGTCACTTCAATGGTGCCCAGCGCAAAGCTGTTACCGACGTTGCTTTCAAACGTGGCGTTGCCCGTCACTTTCAATGTACTTAGCGCGGAATTGCCAGCATTGGCTGAATCTTCAACGCTATCCACCTTACCCGCAAAGGTGGTGGTAACAGCGGTAAAGGTGGTGTTTTGCTCAAGCGTGGTGGCACCGGTCAAGGTGATGTCACCCGCTGTAGCGGTGTAAGTGCCATTGGTTAGGTCGATGTTGCCGGCCGTCACGGTCTGGTTGCCGCTGGTGAACACATTGTTCAGCGTGGCATTGGCGGCGTTGTTGATGGTCAGGCTGGCTAGGCGATCCGTGCTATTGGCACTGCTACCCATCACACCCACTGCTTCAATGTCGCCGGTGCCAGCAGCCAAGGTCAGCGCGTAGCCGCCGTCAATCGCATCGCTGAAGGTGATGTTGGCATTGTTAGTTGTCAGGCTCGCAGCACTGGCCAACTGCACAGCGCCGGTGTAGGTCTGGCTGCCAGAGGTGGTCAAGTTCACCGAAGCACCCAAAGCTTCTGCCTCAAATCTCGTTTGTCCTGACACTGACAAGCTACCCAACGCATGGGTCTGACCCACATCAATAGCAAACACGACATTGCCCGTGATGCCTAAGGTGCGATTGTTTGTATTACCCGACGCGTTATCGCTGTTGAGCGTGCTACCCACAGCACCTTCAAATGTGATGGTGCCTAGGGTGCCACTGTCATCAGCGGTGAGTGTGGTATTCGCGCCCAGAACTGTGGAACCTGTGTAGGTCTGATTACCGGTAGTGATCACGGCACCGTTGCCGCTATTGATATTAATCGTTGCCGCAGACACTTCAACTGAAGCCACATCGACCACATCGTTCAATGTCACACTACCCAGACCAGAATTCACCTCCAGCGCTTGCGCACCCGTCACGGTGTCATGAAGAACAATATGTCCTGCAGAACGAGGTCCACCGGTGCTGATCGCACCCACGCCAGCAGACAGAATAATCGGATCGTTGATGGTGATGTCCGTGCCCGCGGTCGTAATCGAACCGTTGACCAGACGAATTTCATTTGCCGACAGGGTGATCGCACCGGCATTGGCATTCAAATCACCGGTTAGGGTGAAGTTGCCATCCGCTTTGTTGGCGCTCGCTTGGTTAAACGAGGCGGCCTTAAAGCCGTCACGAATCTCGATGTCATTGACAGTGTTAACGGTTACCGCACCCAAGCGACCTGTGTCACCCACCGCACCAGTGAACAACACATCACCCTTGCCGGTGCCGAGTGTCAAGGCATAGGCATTGCCACTGCCATCAACATCGCTATCCAAGGTGCTCAGGAAGGTGATGCCTGCGCCGTCTTCGGTGGCGGTCTGGGTATTCAGTTCCACATCGTCAATCAAGGTGACCGCACGCGTGAAGGTGATTTCATCGTCAGTGGTGGTGATGTTGCCACCCAAGCTCACCAGGCCTGCACCGTCTTGGACAAAACCGCCGCCAAGGTTCAGTGCGGTACCCGCCGCGATCGTCAACAGACCGCTGTTGGTGATGGTGAACTGACCAGCGCCTGTGCTAGAAGCACCGCCGTTCAGCGTAATCGCGCCACCAATCAAAGTGGTGGTATCCGCTAAGGTCACCGCACCGGTGTAAGTCTGAGCGCCGGTAGTCGTTACCATCATGGCATTGGTGCCATCGCCGTTCAACGCCGTCGTACCTGATACCGACAAGCTACCCAGTGCCGTGCTATTACCGACCAGCTCGTTGAAGATCGCATCGCCGGTAATGGCTAAACTGCCGCCATTCACGGTGCTGTTGAAGGTACTGGTGTCCGCAGTAACGCTCGTGGCGGTGGTTAAGGTCAGCGCACCATTCACGGTCAGCGTATCCAGCGTCACATTGGAGCTATCAATGGTATTGCCAGTCGATGTAAGGGTCAGGCTATGAGCCGTGTTATCCGCATCAATCCCGTTCACATCCTGACGCAAACGAATCGTGCCGCCGGTCGTACCGGTGCTCACAGTCGCATCGTTCGTCAGCAACAACTCAGCATTGATATCGATGTTGGCCGAAGCCGTGGTCATGTTGCCATTCAGGGTTGCGCTATTGGCGGTGATGGTGATGGCGCCCAGGGCATCCGCGTTACCCACTGCGTCATCAAAGAACACATTGCCTGCCGTGCCGGCCTGAATAATCAGGGTGCTGGCGGGGTCTCCAGCTTCATCATGGCTATTCACCGTGCCGGTGAAGGTCACATCCGCACCAGCTGCCGTGGCCACACCTAGACTTGTCGAGATGTACGTATCGTGGTTAAAGACGGTGTTGCCAGTAAAGGTGATGGCCGCACCATCGGTGATATACGCACTGTTGGTGTCAATGGTGCCGGTGGCGGTGAAGGTCTGTGCACCGCTGGAGTAGACACTGCGCAGGGTTATGTCGGCAGCCGAGACATCAAGGCCGCCGAACAAGTCGCCAGAGTCTGCCACGCGGGGGTCATTGCCCACAATCGCGTTTTCATTGAATAGCACATTGCCGGTACCGGCTGTCAGGGTCAAGACACCTGTACCGGTGATGGCCTCATCGAACGTGATGTTGCCAGCCACACCAGCGCCTGTGCTGATGGTGATGTTCTCATCAACGATGACGGCTGTACCGAAGTTAAAGTTGCCACCCGTGGCGGTCAAACCACCAGAAAGTCTTGTCGCACCGCTGCCGTTAAAGGTAATTCCACCATCAGCCGACAAACTACCGCCCGAGGCCAGCGCATATTCACCTGAGTTGGTGAAGGTGGCCGAACCGGTGGCGGTGTTAGCGCCCTTCAGCGTGATGGCATTGCCAACAAACAAGAAGTCGCCCGCTAAGTTAAAGGCTTGCTCGAAGGTGGTTTGACCGGATGCTTTCACAGTCAAATCGGCATTGGCAGAGCCGCTGTTCTGGCCAACCGGACCGCCGAAGGTCACATCCACCGCATTCAGTTCGGTATCGGCCACCAAGGTCATGGTGCCCGTGCCGAAGTGCAGGTTATTGCTGGTGTTGATAGTACCGCCCAAGTTACCGCTGGCGTTGCCACCGAAGCTCAAGCCACCGGTGAAGGTGAATACATCAGTATCCGCATCACCCAAGGTCACTGAGCCAGTGTTATTAAAATCAATGGCTTGTGTGAAGGTATTCATGCTACCGGTGAGGCTGACATCAAACGCCTTCGCAGCGGTCACCAAGTTGGCCAGGGTGACATTGTCGGTGAAGCTGGCTTCTGCCTCGCCAGCGTTGATGGTGAGGGTCTTGCCTGCGCCGCTGACTACGCCATTGAAGATGATGTTTGCGCCTGCGGTAGTCGCATCATTGTTGGTTGAATCCACCGTGCTATCGGTCAGCAGCGTCAAGGTACCCGAACCGAAGTTCATCACAGCGTCAACACTTCGGACGGTTGCCGCCACATCCATGGCGGTGTTGTTGCCAACACTCAAGCCATCGGTAAATATAAAGACGTTGCTCGCAGCGGTGGCACCCAAGGTTACTTTACTGCTGTTGGCAAAGTCGGTGGTGCCGGCAATCGTATTGCTCGCACCCAATAACGTCAGGGCGTAAGCACCGGTGCCCACCGTCATACCTGCGCCTAAGGTCAGGTTGTCTTCGAACACCAGGGTATCGCCACTGCCCGCGACGCCATTGGCTAGCTGCAGACTGGCCGCATCAACGCTATCGGTAAAGGTGGCGCCACCGACTCGGCTTAGGGTGATGGTGCCGATGTCGGTACCAATCTCACCCACTTCCAAGGCACCGGTGGTGTTCACCACGAGGTTCGAAGCCGCACCATCGGCGGTGCCGCTAATGCTATCGACCGTGATTTCGCTCGAGCCCACATTGGCCGCACCACTGGCATCACCCAGGGTCAGGGTGGTGCCATCGGCTAGGGTAATCGCACTTAAGGTAATCGCACCGTCTGTAGTGCCATCGGCCGAGCCACCGATTTGGGTGTTACCCGCAATGACAATACCGGTATCCTGGTCACCCAGTTCAATCGTTGCTGAGTTGGCTACTTGAATAACCCCGTGCAACACCACCTCACTCGGATTGCGCGCTAAAAGCCCGCCGGTCAACATAAAGACATCCGAATCGTTATCACCCAAGGTTAAACGCCCACGGTTCAAGAAGGTCATCGGTGCGACAATCGCATTATCCGAGCCCAACAAGCTGACCGCATAATCAGCGTCTGCCGTGGTTAAGCTGGCTACCTTCACATCGTCTTGGAAAGTCACCGCGCCCGTTGCAGCTGCCGCTTGAATGGTTAAGGCATGAATACCACTAACCATCCCGCTTACGGTCGTGGTGCCCGCACCTGAAATCAGCGTCAGGCTATTGTTGGCGCCAGTAATCGCGGCCAACTGCAAATCACCGCCGTTGTCACCGGTGGTAATCTCAAGCGTTTGCGCGGCATTTTCAGAATCAGCCAACAGCGTCAACGGTGCGTTAATGGTCAGGTTGTTGCCACCGGTGGTGATATTCGCACCCAGAGCCATCGAACCACCCGCTAGGGTTATGGTATTAGTCACGGTAACATCACGCAGATAGCGCTGCTCACCGCTAGTGGTGATGTTGGCGCCGACTTCCAGCAGAGTATTGGCGGTCAGGCTGGTGATGGCCTCCACGCTGCCAATCGCCCCAGTGATGTTGATCACGCCGGTGGCGCCATCGGTGTTGTTCAGACTCAGTGCCGAAGTGCCACCGCTGGTCGCGGCATCAATCAAGCCCTGCAAGTTCAGGTTACCGGTAGTGAAGATCGAGGCATTACCCGTCAGGGTGATGGCACCAGCGTAGGTGGCGGCATCGCTGCTGGTGTTGCGCAACGAACCGAGGCTGGCCGCATTGCCCTGCAGGTTCAGCGCATTGGCGACATTTTGGCCCTTGAGGTCGAGCGCGCCGCCATTGACGGTGATGGTCGATGTACCAAAGGCGCCATTGGTGACGTTACCGCTGTCCACGGTCGATGAGGTACCGGCAACCAGCACACCGTTAGAAATCGTGGTGCCACCGGTGTAGGTGTTCGCTGCCTCAAAGGTCAAAGTACCCGCGCCAGCGCTAATAATCGCACCCGTACCGCTGATAACACCAGCAACCACACCCACGTCAGCTTCCGCAATCGTTAAGGTATGACTATCTAAGTCAATCGCATTGGCAACCAGGCCTGCTGCGGTCAAGGTAGCATCAGCGCCCAAGGTCACCGCACCGGTGTAATCCTGTGCGCCGCTGGTCGCGACTGAAACGCTGCTGCCATCGCCGTCTAGGGCGGTGGTGCCGGATACCGTGATGCTGCCAAGCGTGAAACTGCTACCCACATCGCCGCCAAATACCAAATCACCGACAATGTTCAAGGTGCGGTTATCCGTGACCAACGTGCCTTCGTCATCCGTGCTGCTGCTATCAAGCGCACCGGCAAAGGTGATTGTCGTACCCGACAAGCTGGTGTTGGCACCCAACACCGTGGCGCCGGTAAACAACTGGGTGCCGGTGGTTGTGATCGAGTGCGCATCTAGGTCGCCATCGCCATCCACTGTATACGCCGCGTTCAACTTAATCGTGCCGGCGGTCACATCCAAAGACTCAATCGAAACCAAACCATCCAACTGCGCGGTGCTCGCGCCAGCGGTCAAGGTCAAGCCGTGGGCACCAGTCACATCGCCGACAAGGGTAATCTTGGCGCTGTTACCAGCATCGACGCTGTTGAGCGTGAACGCCTCGGTCAAGTTCAGACCACCAATGGTGATTGCACCACCGCGGGTGTTGATGGTGCCCGCCGCATTCAAGGTACTGGCGCTGTTCAAGGTCAGGCCGCCACTAAAGGTGTAGCTCGCCGTGTCACCCGCTGCCAGCGTAATCAAGCCGGTGGAGTAAATGTTGCTGCCACCGGCAATGTTTACACCGCCGCCAAACACGATATTGAAGTCACCATTGGTGCCGACCGTGCTCATGTTTCCGGTCAGATCCAGGTCACCGGAGAAGGTGATGGTTTCGCTGACGGCACTGCTGTCAGCGAACGACAAGCTGTACGCATTAACGTTGCCCAACAGCGTCACATCACCGCTGATCTTTAGCGCCGCACCTGAGGCATCCAACAGACCGGAGATGGTCAGACTGCTGTCCTCAAGCGCACCGACTTTACCTGAGTCGGTCACGGTCAGTTCACGTGCCGCTGCCAGCATCACAGCACCGTCTTGAGCGCGCAAGATACCGCTGTCAAAGATGGTGATGGTGTTGTCGGCATCGCCGAGCGCCGCGTTCGAAGAAATCTGCAACGCCGCACCCGAGACAGTGATATTGGCTTCGAAGGTGTTCTCACCCGAGAGGCCCTGTGTGCCCAAGCCTGTGATGTCTAACAACCCAAAGTCGCCAGCAATGGTGCCAGCCGCGTTCATCTCACGGCCTTCAGCCACCACCAATGCAAAGCTATCGTTAACCGTCAGCGTCGTGCCTTGGGTCATGCCCAAACCACCGACGCGCAAGTCATCGACCGTCAAGGTACCGGCGGTCATGTTTAGCGAGCCAATCGCCAACGGATCTTCCGCCTCAACTGGCAGCTCTGCCGCACCCTGGAAGGTTACGCTATTGAGCGTGACCAGGCCTGCTTCGGCTGAGCCGCGACGGCCAGCCAAGGTGTCGTTAAATTCAATTTCTGCGCCTTCAGGCACAATCACATTGGCGACGTTGGCCAAATCAGGCACCGCACCGACCGAACCAATAGCCGTCACTTCGCCATTCACAACTGTCGCACTGGCCCAATTTGAACCATCAAACCAGTTGCCCGAAGTGCCACCGACCCAAATAGCGTAGTCGAGCTGATTAATGGTGCCGACTTGTGCACTACCAAGGTTCACAATGTAGTTGTCACCGAAGTTGCCGTCATCAATTTCAACCGACAGCAACTGCACCTCGGCATCGCCATCAGCCACATTCTTGCTGGTAAAGCGCAGTGAGGCATTGGTCAGCGCGTCATCGCCCAATAGAATGTTGCCATCGCGAACATCGCTGTTCAGCGCCAAAATTTCAGCGACAGACAAGCTATAGGCCAGCGTGCCGTCGTAAGTCTTAGTGACCGCCAACGGATTAATAGTGATCTCGCGCGCTTCGATAAAGCCCACCAGGTCTGGTTGACCAACCAGCTTGTAGTTGCTCGCCAGGCCTGCGGTTTGATCAGAGCCCGCATCTGCCAAAGTATAGGTCACCGCCACTTCATGGCGACCCACATGGCGTTCGGCAAAAATACCCGTGCCTGTCACATCCAGCGTCTCAGACCCAACCAGACCTAACAAGGTTGCGTTGGTGGTATCAATCTGGGCATCAGTGGTGGCGTCATAGTCGCGCGTCACCACTTCAGCGCCGGTAATCGTTAAGGCCTTCGGTGTGATGTTTGCCGCAATACCCGAGACATTGCCCAACAGGTAGTTACCGGCCAAGCCACCGTTGTTGCCATCGCCTAGCGTGAAGCTGGCGGTAACCGATGAGGCTTCCAGCACATTCGGGCTATTAAATTCGCCCGTTGCCGCACTGATCACAACCGTCTCATCACCAATAAAGCCAGCTAAGGTGCCGAAATTGTCGATTGTGGCTGTTGTATTGCCGTCGTAGATCTTGTCAAACGCGGTGGTGCCGGTCACGGTCAAGGTGACTGGGTTGATGATGCCTTGCAGGGTTTCGCCCGACAAAATGTAGTTGCTGGCTAGACCATTAGCGCCATCAGACAAGGTATAGGTCACCGTAACGTCTTGTGATGTGATCTGGCCCTCGTTGTTGTACGCCACGTTGGCGGTCGCAAACTCACCCGTGCCCGCTACAGTCAGTGCTTCGCCATCAACCAGGCCTGCTAAGGTGCCTGCTGTAATACTGGCATCGGTGGTGGCGTCGTAATCACGCGTTTCAACGCTGCTGCCCGCAATGGTCAATACACGCTGAGTAATGCCCGCATCTACCACCAAACCGTTGGTGCCGAGGGTGTAGTTACCCGCCAAGTCACCCGTGAGCGTGAAGCCGCTCAAGGTCACGTGGGTGGCGTCAAGCACATTGGCGCTATTGTAGACACCGGTGATGGTGCCGCTATCCAGGCTGACATCGCTGACATCCGCAGCCAACACACCATCCAATGTGGTGTTTTCTTGAGCCAGCTGATCGTCGACATCAAAGTCCGTGGTGCCGTCGTATTCACGATCGGTGACGGTTAAGCCATCAATACCGATGAGCAACGGATTAATAGTCGCGGTGACCGTGGGTATCACAACCACGTAGTTGCTGGCCAAGCCGCCATTGCTGCCATCAGCCAGTACAAAACTCGTTGTTACGTCTTGAGCGATAACCGCATCGGTATCCTCATCACGCGCAACATTGGCGCTGTCAAAGGTGCCCGTGACGCTATCAATCGACACCGTCTCAAAGCCGACAAAGCCCGACAGCGTGCCATTGGCAATAATCTGCGCAATATCGGTGCCGTCGTAATCGCGATCGGCCGCTTCCGTACCCGTCGCCGTCAACTCACGTTGGGTGATCGCCACATTGGCGTTGTTGCCGCCGGCGACGGTGAAGGTATCTGAGACCAGGAAGTAGTTCTTGGCATCATCACCGCTTAAGCTCAAACCGCTGAGGGTGTAGCCGAGGTTGCTACCCACATTCGCCTGGGCATACTCGCCACGACCGGTAATGGTGATCGCGTCATTCAAGACCTGGTTTTGTGCGGCAAGGGTCAAACTGCCCATGGCGGTAGTGCCATCATACTGACGATCGCCACCCTCGGTGATGTTGACCACATTGATCGCTTGCGGGTTGACCGTCAGCCAGCCGTCCATGAACTCGGCGCTTTCGAAGTTGCCGCCAACTTTCGTGGCGTGATCACCTTGAATCTGGTAATTACCCACATTCAACGCGTTGCCCGTGCTGCGAGAGTTGGCATCTTCAATGGTGTCGATGGTGAAGGTCAGTGCATCCACACCGTCTTCACGGGCGATGAAGCCGCCACTGCCATCGGCCACCACATCCAAGGTCACAATCGACTGGGACAGCGCTGAGAAATAACGCGCGTGCGTGGTGGTCTCAGTTGGATCGGAACCATACTCAGCGGTTACATCACCCAAGGTGACCAGCAACTCGCCCGGGCCAACAATGGTGAAGGCGTCAGTAAAGGTGGCCTGATTTTCGACAGGCGTCAATTCGGTGCCGTCATTGTCTTCGAAGGTAATGGCGTAGTTGGTCGAAGTCGCCTCGACAAAAATGTCATAGCTCGCACGGCCCTCTTCGCCCGCTGCGCGGCTGATGTTGAAGCTGGTGAGGTCAGCAAGGGTCTCGCCGGCCACAAAGCCATCGGTGCGCACGGTGAGCGTTGGGTCAAGCTCGGTCATCACCTTCTTAATGTCGTTGGCCGTGATGGTCAAGGCGGCTTGTTCAATCACCGCCGACAAGATTTCATCATCGAGGATGTAGTTGCTGGCCAGACCCGCATTTTCCCCAATACCGTCGCCCAACAGGTAGTTGACCAACACGTTCTGCTCGGCTGCCACCGGCACAGTCAGTTCGTTACCATCTTCATCGATGGTGGTCAGAACCACGTCTTTGCCAGCAAAGGTACCGACCACGTCAGTGATCGTCAGCGTTTCATTACCCACCAGGCCTGCTATTTGACCGACAGTCACCGCTGCGTTGGTGGTGCCGTCATAGGTGCGGTTCGCCACCGTGGTGCCGGTGATGGTCAACACCGCTGGGGTGATATTGGCGGTGGTGGTGGTTTGGCCACCAAAGGTGTAGTTACCGGCATCTTCGCCAGCGCCGGTGATACTGGTGATGGTCAAAAGCTTATCGCCACCGACATTGGCGGTATCAAAGTTACCAAGGATGGTGTCAATGCTGAGATCGTCCGCATCGCCATTGACGTCAACCACCAGGCCTGCGGCCACCAAGTCCACACCACTGAAATCGAAGGTGGCCGTTGTGCCGCCGTCATAGACCTTGTCGTTCGCCAAAATGCCACTGAGTTCCAGCTCACGCGGCGTAATAGTGCCAGTCGTGGTGGTAGGCAGGGTGAAGGTGTAGTTATCAATATCGCCACCGACCGCATTCAGGGTCAGGGTGACGTTCTTATCGACACCCGCGTTGCGGTCAGCAAACGCACCTGTGCCTTCCAAACGGAAATCATCGCCTTCGACAAATCCGCCGCCAAGCGTCAAGTTTTCAAGGTCGATTGTTGCATCGGTGGTGCCGTCGTATTCGCGGGTCGCCGCAGTCACACCCGAAATCGTCAAGCTCGCCTGGGTAATGGTCGCAGTCAGGTCGTCTGGCTGCGCCACGCGGTAGTTGTTGGCTGCATCACCGGTTAGCGTAATACCTGAAACCGTGACGTTCTTGGCGGTGACGTCAAATATTTGGTTGCCCTGGCCGTCGAGCACCGGATCGCCATTGGCATCCACGCGACCAACCAAGAACACGTTCTTGTCATCAAAGGTAGCCACGGCATCGCCTAGCACAATCGACAACTTGCCAGCGTCGTCAGAAATCAAGCCCGTGGTTGGGTCGACGACCAGATCTCCTTCTTCATCAAAGTTCATGATCTCGTCAAAGCCCAGGGTTTGACCTGGCTGAGCACTCAACGTAGTAATCAAGGTGCCGTCATAAACACGATCGTCGGCCTGCACACCAATCACCGCCACTTCACGTTGGAAGATGGTGGCGTTCATGTTGTCAGTGGTCAGCATGTAGTTACCCGCTTTCGTACCAGCGAGCGACATACCGGCCACGTTCACCGTGTGGGCGATCGGGTTGCCGTCATCACCCAACACCACGTTGCCGCCATTGACAAAGCTTGCCGCCGCCGTACCGGTCACCGACACATCATCGTCACCCAAACCAGTGACTGTGGGGCCAGATTCCTCATCGAGGATGAAGCTGGCATCGTCCGTACCGTCATACACACGGTCTTCAATCGCAATGCCTTCGAGCAACAGCTCATACGGATTAATCGTTGCCTCTAATCCTTCAGGGCTTGTCACAATGTAGTTGGCCGCATCGGCACCCGAGAGCTGGTAGCCGGTAATGGTCACACCCTGGGCAATCACATTGCCGTTATCACGTGCCACGTTGGCGCTATCAAAGGTCGCTATCGCTTCGGTGATATCGACCTGAATATCGTCACGCCCAAAGGCGGTTACCGTACCAGCGTCAATGATGAACGCATCGGTGGTGGTGTCATAAATCTTGTCGTCCACCACGGCACCGCTCACTTCGATGGTGGCTTGGCTAATGGTTGCCGTCAAAGTGGTCGGCAGAATCAACTGGTAGTTGATCGCCAGGCCGCCATTGGCGCCATTGGCCAAACCAAAGCCGTCCAACGACACCATCTGCGCGATCGGATTGCCGTCATCATCGAACTGCACGTCTTTACCAGCAAACTCAGCGCGGGCGTTAATCGCTTCACCGAAGATATCAAACCCGCTTTCACGGATGTTCAGAGTTTGGGTGCCAATACCGGTGTCCACGCTCGTGGTGGTCAGCGTGTAAGCGGCATTGATGGTGCCGTCATACTCACGGTCCGCAATTTCAAAAACTGCCGCATCCAACACCAAATCCATTGGGGTGATGGTGGCCATCAAATCTGGCGATGAAATTAAGTTGTAGTTCGCCGCATCGGCGCCACTAATAGTTAAACCAGTCACCGTCACTAGCTGCAGGCCTGGTAGACCGGTTTCAGGATCCAGCACCACGTTCGGAGAAACAAACGCCCCGGCAGCCGTACCGCCCAAGTTCACCACATCGCCGTCGAATGCGGTGATAAAGGCCTCGCCATCCAGCGTCGCCGCGGTGGTACCGTCATAAACACGGTCTTCAGCTGTCAAGCCATCAATCACCAGGTCGGCACGCTCGATTTTGCTGTTGGTGTTGTCGACAAAGGTAATGTTGTAATCATCAAAACCGATGACGATCCACTCCATGACCGGGTTGTCATTCTCATCCAATACCGGCTGGCCAGCATCATCGAGCACTTCGGTTTGAATTCGCGAGCCGATTTGCGCGCCGGTCAAGGTCACTGTCTTGCCCTCGCCCGCGTTCTTATCAGCAAATGCCGCAATCACCTCACCGAGTGAATCTGGACCAAACAAGGTGCCGCCCACCACTTTAGCCTCAGCGCCTTCCACATCGGTGGTGGCGTCATAGACGCGGGTGAAGTCTTCAATGCTGATGCTGATGTTAGCCTGGGCGATATTGACCGTAGGCAGATCGCCAATAGCCGTGCCAAACACCGCTTCTATGTCGTAGTTGTCGGCATCAGCACCACTCAAGGTGATGCCGCTGACCACAATTTCTTTATTCTGGTTGGCATGACGGTCGACCATGGTACCAACTGCGCTGCCCAAGTCTAAATTGACCGTGTCACCGTCCAACAGACCATCAAAGCTAAAGTTACCCGCCACATCGACGTTCAGCTCGCCGTTGTAATCACGGTCCACACCCTCAACACCGGTGACCAACAAGCCCAATGGCGTGATCATGCTCGAGGTATTGGCCGCAAAGGTGATGGTGTAGTTATTGCCACTGTTGCCATCAGCGATGCTCACGCCCGAGACATTGACGGTTTTATCGTCCAGGACGTCACGATTGGCAGCGCGGCTGACGTTCTCGTTGTCAAACTCGATAGTGGCGCCGCTCAAATCAAACTGGTCATCACCGAAAATCTGCGTGCCATTGACAGCCTTGGCAATGGCATCAGTGACGTCGACCGTGCCGTCGTACTCTTTCTCGATGTCCTCAACCGAGATCACGATCGCAGCTGGCGTGATGTCCGCTGTAAACGACAGCGGGACGACGTTACCAACGTCATCAACCGAGTCAATCACCACCTCATAGTTGTGTGCAGCCGCACCACCGAGGGTCACGCCTGTCAGGCTCACGGCCTTGCCATCGCCCACGTGCCGGGCAGTGTCGAGTATCGGATTGCCATCCTCATCAATCTCGTCAGCAAACTCGCCGAAGGCGGCTGAGATGGTCACGTCGTCATTTTCAATGATGGCAGTTTCCGACAAGCCACCGAGAGCAAACAACTCGCTTGGCCGCTCAAAATCGCCATTGCTAACATCAAACGTGGCCTCGGCCGTGCCGTCGTAGGTTCTGTTTTCTGCTTCGATGCCTGACACCGTAATCACGCGGCGATCGATATCGGCCGTCACATAATCGGGCTGAACAAAGAGGTAGTTGGCAAAATCGGCGCTGCTTTCATCCAGCGCGTAACCCGTGATGGTAACCGCCACATCCAAGCCGGCATTGGCGCTTACGAACTCGCCGATTGCACTACCGGTCAGGTCCAGATCGTCACCGGAGATCACCCCGCCAAACACGGCGCCATCGGCGTTCAGATCAACATCGGTGCTGCCGTCGTATTCACGGCTGTCGGCGGTAATGCCCAGTACCGTCACTTGTTTCGGTGTGATGTTGCCGGTCAAAGTACTCGGCATTACCAGGTTGTAGTTGCGTGCGTCATCACCGGCCAAGAAAGCCCCGTCAACCGTGACTGCTTTGTCGTCACCGACGTTACGATCATTAAACAGCGCCACCAAGTCGTCGGTGTTCAAGGTCAATGCATCGCCACTGATTGGCGTCACACCCAAATCACCCGTAAACGTAGCAATCGTGGTGCCGTCGTATTCACGATTGGCGATCTCTAGGCCGTCGATGCTGATGTCGGCCGCAATGATGTTGCCAGTCACGTCTGTGGGCAACACGATTTCATAGTTGTCGGCCAATCCGCCGTTGGTGCCGTCGCTCAAGCTCCAGCCACTCAAGGTGACGAGCTTGTCTTGGCCAGCGTTCCAGTCCGCAAACGTGGCGGTGGCGCCGCTCGTGACCAACGCAACCGTTTCATCACCCACCAAACCTGACAAGATACTGCCGGTGTTGGTAAAGCTCGTGGTCGTTGTGGTGCGGTCGTAGGTCTTGTCTTCAACAATCACGCCACCGAGCGTGAGTTGCGCGCGGGTGATTTCACCCAAGTTGCTGCTGTAGGTGGTGCTACTGGTGAATGTGTAGTTGCTGGCAGAAGCGCCATCGAGCACCAGGTCAGCAACATTGACGGTCAGTCCAATCTCCTCGCCTGCATTGGCGCTGACAAATGTGGCAAATGCGGTCTCGCTCGTCAAATCAAAACCAATCGTCAGTGAATCATTGGCCACCAGGTTGGTGACACCCAAGTTCACCAAGTCGGCTTCTAGAATGTTGGTGGCGTCATAACTGCGGGTACCCGAGACAGCCAGATCAATCACACGCTGATCAATCGTCGCCGCGCCACCGATGGTGATGGGGTTGCCCGCATTGGTCAGCAAGTAGTTGCCCGCCGCGGTGCCGGTTAAGCCAAACTCGCCACTGGCGGTAAAGCTGGTGTCGCCCGCATTGGCACTGGCCAATTCGCCACTGAAATTGCTTGAGGTGACACTGACATTATCGCCATTGACGATACCCGCCAATTCAAAGACAAAATCAATATCCGATACGCTCAAGCCCGTGGTGCCGTCATAGACGCGTTGTGCCGTTGAACCGGAACCGATGGTCAACACGCGTTGTAAGATGTCGCCTTTGCTCTCAGAGAAATCGCCACCCACAACGGTGTAGTTCATCGCCGAGGCGCCGCTTAGGCTCGCGTTGGTGATATCCAAGGCGAGGTTTGTACCGGCATTGGCCTCAGTAAAGTTAGCGGTTACTGCTAAATCTAAGCTATCGCCACCGACTAAGTTGTTGAGCGTAATTGTCTTGTCCAGAAGCTCGGTGGTGCCGTCATAGACCATGCTGCCCGTGATGCTGGCGTCAATCACGCGCTTGGTGATTTCACCGATGCCGCTTAACGCGGTCGTGCGTAACACATAATTGCCATCTGCATTGTCTGCCAAGCTCAAGCCATCGATCGACCAGGCCTGCTGACCGGCATCAGAGCCTGCAAATCCGCCAGTGCCTGTGACGGTAATGCTGTCGTCGTTAACAACGTTGGTCAGTGACAAGTCGCCACCCAACTCGGTGGTGCCATCGTATTCGCGGGTGGTGCCAGTCAGATCCACCTCAACCACGCGCGCAACCACGTTCAAGTTACTGTCGTTGATGACCTGAATGTCGTAGGTATTGCCGTTATGCGTTTGTTCTGTATTAAAGCCGGTACCCATATCCAAGGTGTACGCATAACCGCCGACATTGGCGGCGCCACTAGCACCAGTGCTGGTGATGCTGGCGCCGGTGCCCAACACATCATCCAATGTCACACCGGTGGTATTCGGTGCTTCATCGGTGAAGGCCGTGCCGACCATGTTCAAGCTGCCGCCGCGCACGTCTTGCAGGTCTAGATCACCCAAGCTCGCGGTCAAACGCACATACTCATCGGTCATTAAATCGGTGATTGCCTCGCCATAGGTGACGTTGGCATCGGCGGTACGAATGGTCAGCAAGCCGCCTTCGGTTTCTGGCAAGTCGCTGGCAAAGATATAACGGTTACCGTTTTCATAGCCGTTGCCGGTTAGGACTGAACTGCGGCTTGCCGAGGTGTCATCCCAGCTTGCACCCCAGACCGCGCCATTGCCGCTTGAAAGAATGCTGTTGGCGTCAGCGGTTGAGCCGAACTGGTTCAGAGTATTGTCGTTTTCATCCCAGCCTGCGGTCCAAATCGTCCAGCGACCACCGGCTACCACCGCATCCGCACCGCGCTCGTTGATGAACTTACCGGTCGTGCCAGCGTCTAGTGTCACGTCACCTTCTAATGAGACCACTTGGCCAGTCGAAGCAATCGTGATGGCGCTTGCCGAGGTATCCAGCAAGATATTGCCGACCACGCTCAGCACGCCTGCCACGGTGTAAGACGTTGCGCCGGTCATCGCAAAGCTCTCGGCATTGCCAAGCGCGCCCAGCGTCACCGCACTGGTATCACTGTTGATGCTGATATCGCCGCGAGCAGTCGAGGCAATATTGCCAATAACATTAGCGCCACCGGTCAAGTCAATGTCGCCCGCACCCGCCAACACCAAGTTGGTCGCGGTGATAACGCCTGAACTCTGTTCGATATTGCCGCCCTTGGCGCTTGCGAGCGTTAAGGTCTTGCCCGCAGCAACGGCCAGATCGTCACTGATTACGATGCGGTTAAAGTCCAGGCTTAAGTTGCTCTGAACATTAACGCTGTCTTTAATCCGCAAAACCGGATTGATTGCGGGCTCAGCCGCATAAGTACCCGCACCACCAATGGTGAGCGTGCCGTTGGCACCGGTCACGACCAAGTTATCCAGCGAAGTCAGGTTGGTTTCACTGCCTGAGGCCGTGCCAATGGTGAAGTCACCCGCCCCGATTTGCTCCAGCGTGATGTTCTCACCCTTGAGGTCGCGGGTGATGTCGAGTGTCTGGCCGCCACGGAAGCGCAGGGTCAAGTCACCGTCGGCCGTGACGGCGTCACCGGTGGTGCCGTTGGTGGTGATGTCGCCCGTGGCATCAAGCAAGATCGAACCAGTCGAGCTGGACAAGGTAGCAGCCGAAGCCAGGGTGATGTCATCACCAAAGATGCGCAGCTCATTCGGGGTCGTACCCCCATTGATGGTGATGTTGCCGCGCTCGCTTGGGTTGGCACTGCCAATGGTCACGGCGCTGAACTGGCCTTGGATCTTCGAGAGATCGGTGGCGTTTGCGCCAGTACCTAGGGTGAGGCTGCCGTCTTGGCTCAAGAGTGTGAGGCTGTCGGCACGATCGCTACCCGTGCTGCCTAAATCGCCCACCAACGCAATGGTGGCGGCTTTCAAGGTGGCCGAACCCACCAGATCAGTGTTGCCCAGGGTAATGCTGTCGGTTGCCAAAATAGAGCCCACGCCGCCGGTGCCAATCGTGGCCGTGCCCGTGGTGCCGGCTAGATCGTTGATGGCCACATCAGTGATGCCACCGCGCTGACCAATAGCGCCTTCAACCGCAACCGCACCACTACCCGAGCGCAGGGTTAGGCTACCTGTGGCACCACGGACCATATCCAGACTATTGCCCAAGGTGATGGCACCATTGGCGTCCGCGGTATTGATGGATGTGGTGCCCAACAGGTTAATTGGCGTGCTGTCATCACCGATCTCAACTGAACCGCCGGCGGTGATGGTGCCGTGCAGATTCACTTCCGACGATGCGGTAGCCGTGACCGCACCCGCAAAATCAAAGCTCGAACTTGCACCACCCAAGGTGAGCTTGCCGGTGTTATCAAAGGTGAAGCCACCGATGCTGCCACCGCCCACATCGCCACCGAACTTGTTACTAGAGCCGGTGAATGCCAGGTCGTAGGCATTGCTATCGGCACCAATGGTTAAGAGCGCACGACCATCATTAATGCCTGTGTTACCGGTCACACTGCCACCAAAGCGCAGGCTTGAGCCGGCAAAGTTAGTGATGTCGATGGTGTTGGCGGCGAGGTTGCCACCAATCGAAATATTGTTGGCACGGTCGATCGTAACGGTGTCGAGGTTGCCAGCAACGTTGGTTGCTACTGTTACCGTGCCGCTGGTGTTGATCGTGACGTCGCTCACGATGCCGGCGCTGCCACCCGTGGCTGAGACGGACCCGAGGCTCACAGCCGCCGTCGTGGTGCCCGTACCCAGCGTCAAGCTCTGATCTTGCGCCAAGAAGATGCCACCGGTGCGAATCGTTGAGCTTGCTTTGTCGCCACTGTCAATCGTGGCGGTTTGCAACACATCCAAGCGATTAAAGTTGATGGCGCCATCGGTGGTGAGATCAGCGTTCAGGCTCGTGTCGCCCGCCACGTGCGTGATACCACCCATGAAACGCAAGGTCTCGGTGTTGGCCGTACCCAGTGTGACCGTACCCGTGGTGCCGAATGTACCCACACCCGAGACATCGATGACATCACCGTCGAGGTTCACCGCGGAATTGCCGTTGACGGTGAGGCTGCCCGCATATAGGTTGTCTTGGATATTGACGGGGCTTTGCACCGAGGTCAGCTCAATGCGGTCAATGCGATCGGTGGTGCTGCTACCAAGCGCACCGGCGAAGGTCATGCCGTAGTTACTCGCCGCTGACAACTGGCCAATGCCGTTATCCACAGAGCCCGCGTTGATAGCACCTGCCACCCGCAAAATCACGGTCGAGTTGCCGCCCACCGCCGTGCCAGCAATATCGCCCACTGACAACTCATGGGCCGTCATGTCAAGTGAGCCCATGTCAAGATACAAGCGCTGGCCCGCCGTGACATTGATGTCACCCAGGGTCGTATTGCCGCTATCCCAGGCAGCTGCGCTAGCGGGCTGGGTAATGCTCGAGGCTTTGGGCACAGCGCCCGTCAGAATCATCGAGTTACCGGTCACATTAACGGTCGCGGCACCGAGATCCAAGGTGCCACGGCTAACGAGTTCGTAGTCGGTCAGGACTTGACGACCAAAGCTGTTCTCGACGAACGTTTCGTTGATTTGGGCCGCGCGCACTTCGAGCACGCCCGCCAGGTTCAATTCGGACACCGCACTGGCATTGACCGAGTTGGCAAACACCGTGGCGCCGATACCAGTGACCGACAGCGAACCGGTGTTGTTAAAAGTCACAGGACCGCCGCCAATGAACGACGGACCATTCAAGCCAATGTTGTAGGCGCCGGCATTGACCGTCAAGCCCGCGGCGGTCTTGGAGCCATTGGCCAAAACGCGCAGGCCATTGTTGAAATTGATCCCTTGGGTAATACCGTCCAGGGTGACTGTGTTGGCGAGCACCTGCTGCGCAAAGCTCAATTGAGCGCCCTGCTCAATGCTCAAGTCATTGACCCGCACCGAGCCATCGACCGTCACGTTGCCATCGATATCAAGGGTCAGATTGCTGTTGGCCTGGTTGCCTGAGACCACCCCGAGGGTGAGACCCGTGGCATTGCCCGTGCCCAGTGTCACATCAACACCGCTGGCAATCTCGGTGTAGCCCAACTGAATCGTGCCGGTGCCGCTGCCACCCAGGGTTGAGTCGTGGGTGAAGATCGTGCTGGCACCAGTGCGCCGGAAATTAATGCCGCCAGCGCCTTCAACCAGCACCGAGCCGCCCACCTGCACGCGATTCGGTGCCGTTGCAATCACGCCATCGGTAAAGGTGATGCTGTCACCACCGTTACCCAGGACGACGCGACCACGGTTATTAAAGGTGGTGGCACCCCCAATGGTGTTGTCCGAACCGATGAAGCTGACGTTGTAGTTGCCCGTGCCGGCCAATACCGTCAAGCCACCGAGGTTAGTGTCCTGCCAGAAATCAATCGTGCGGCCGTTGCCGCTGTCTTGCAACACGACGCTGTCTTGTGTGACGGCCTCCTCAAACAGCACACCACCTGAGCGCACCACGGTCAAGGTACCCGAGCCAGAGACTTGGCCAGCGATCACTAAGTTGCTTGCGTTGTTGGCGCGGTTGATCACCAGGTTGGCGTCGTTGGTGATGTTGCCTGTCCCGATCGTGCCCGTGCTGCCGGCGTTACCGATTTGCAGGGTGCCGGCATTAATCGTGGTCGTGCCGCGGTAGTTACCACTGCCCGACAGAATCTGCGTGCCTGTGCCGTCTTTGACCAGGCTGATTCTGCCCACGTTGGCACCCGCATCGCTGATATTGCCGCTGAAGTGGCCGTTGGTGTTGCCCACACCGAAGATCAAGCTGCCGTTGGGGCTTGCAGTGCTACCACCGAGCGTCGTGCGAACAATCTGGCCCGAGCCATCCAAAGCGTCAATGCGTACGTTGGTGTTGGCTTGATCGGCGGTTGGCGCAATGCCGCTGTCCCACAGGTTCAAGGTCGCGCCACCGGACACCGTCAAGGACGCTTGGTTAGTGGTCCAGTCGGTCTTGGCGCTGTTGACCAAACGGGTCTCACCGCCGGTGATGATGATGCGGCCACCCTGAGCCATGTCGATGGTGCCACCGGCATTGCCCACCAGGGTGCGGTTGGCGTTACGCGGGGCGCTACGAATCAAAGTACCCGCACCGGTGTAAGTAATCCCACCGGTGTTGCTAAAGGTGGTGAGGTTGGCGCCGAGCTCGACTGTGGCACCGGCTTGTACTTCAATGCCCCGGGTATGGGTGCTGGTGGTCACCAGATTCAAGCGGCCGTTTTCTGCGACGGTTTGGACCGTGTAGTTGTTTTGATTATTGGTAAAGAAGGTGGTGCCTGTGCCGCGCTGAACCACACTACCCGTGAATGGCTCTGTGCGACCCGTCACCGCATTACGCGTGAAGGGCTCGATCTCACCCGAGCTGGTGATCACCTGATTAAAGGTGACATTGTTGTTGCGGTTAATGACGAAGTTGCCGTCCGTGACCACCACTTTGCTGCCACCCAGCGTACCGGTGTTACCGCCATCGCCAATTTGCAGCGTGCCGCCCTGAACGTGGGTCACACCGCTGTATGTGTTGTTGCCGGTCAAGATCTGCGTGCCTTCACCGACCTTGATGAAGTCGCGCACGCGATCGCCGGCACGCGGGTTCAGGTCAATGATGCGGCCCGAGAACACAGCATTGGGTGCACCCACGCCATCCGCCACACCGATCACCGGCGAGCTGCGGAAGGAGGTGCCGCGCCAGCCAGCCGCCCAGGTACCGCCACCGGTCAAGGCGTCAATACGAATTTCAGCTTCGACACTGCGGAAGGTCGCACCCGAGGCGATGTTCAAGCTGGCGAGGTTGTTGTCCCAGTTCTCGTTGCCCCAAGAGCCCGCCACCAGCGTACCGCCGGCGATATCAATCCAACTACCCGCACTCATGGCGAAGGTCGCCGCGCGTTGACCCCAAACCAAGAGACCACTGCCGCTCTTGCGCAGGGTGCCCTGACCGGTAAAGGTCATGTCCACCGGCATATCGCGCGTGCCGCTAGCCACATGGAAGTCCAGCACCGCACCGCTGTCGATCTGATACTGCGTTGAGCGCGTGGTGCCATCAAAGCGCAAGGTGCCACCCATCACATGGGTATTGCCGCTATAGGTCACCGAGTCCGTCAATCGGAGCGTCGAGTTGTTGGTGCTGTCCAGGGTCAAAGCCAATACGCCATTGCCGGTAAACACATTGCGCACGCGACCGCCATAGGTGGTGTCAATCGACTGGTTCACCAACAGCGTGGCCGGGGTATTGGATTTGGTGAAGCCGGCATCGGCTGGGCCATCCCAGCTTTGAATCACGGTGCGGTTGCTACCCGAGCCGGCGACGATGTTGCCGATTTCCTGATTGGTGCCACCTAGGGTGAAGAAATTCCAGCGGTTACTGCCGCTTTGGAACTCGACGTCGATTGGGTTCAGCGCACGACCCGTAGTGGCGTCAAACTCACCCACCTGGTTGTTTTCACTGAACAACAAGCGTGCCACGCCACTTTGGCCCGCAGAGCGACCCAGGATGATGCGACCCTGCTGATTGCTTGGCAATGCGCTATACAACTCGGAATCGCGGTACAAACCACCACCGGCGCCAATAATGACCAGCTGCTCACGGATATGGGTGTCACCCAAGTAGGTGTTTTGGCCACTCAAGGTAACCGTGCGGTTACCGGTAAAGTTCAGGCCATAGGCATTCTCGCCCGACGAAATATCGCCCGTGATGGTTAGGTTGCCGTGATTCAGCGCACTGATGCGAGCATTGCCGGTCAAGAGGATGTTGCCTGCATAAGTCGCTGCTGCCCGACCGCTATAGGTGTAGGCAAAGAGAGAACCCCACTGCGTGCCGTTGGGTTGACGCCAGCCCTGGCCACCGATTTCCAGTGGGTTGGAATAGGTGCCACCGGCACCCAAATACAACTGACCGTTGTTAATCACCTTGATGGTCGGCAAGGCGGTGCTTAACTGCGCCTGGCTAAAGGCCACCAAGCGGGCATCATCAAGAATGAAGGTGGCATCGGCCGATAGGGTATTCAGCCCAGTGAAGCGGTAGTCACCGGCACCTGCTACGGCCGTGTTGTTACTGGCAAATATCAGGGTGCCGTCACCACTGATGGCGTGACCGATACGGATCATGCCCTCGACGTTTTGTCGGTCGGTGCGATAGTATCTGAGCGTACCATCCGCCCCGATATACACCGGGTTATTGTTCAACAGCGAGCCACGGGTGTTGCCATCCCCGATTTGCAGCGTGCCTTCAAGCACATCGATACCACCGGTATTACGCGTGCCGGCTGAAATAATCAGCGTACCTTCGCCCTTCTTGGTGATCTTCAATGGATCACCAGCGTTGGTGCCGCGTGTCCAGGAGTTACGCAACACACCGCTAAAGGTTAGGTTTTGGTCCTGATTGATAATCAAGTGACTGGCGCCGGAGCCCTGCGAGGTGTCTTCAAAGTTCTGAATCACCGCCCACTGCGGGTTGCGCAGCGTAGAGATATTGCCCACTTCCTGCGTGGTGCCGCGCAGGGACAGGTAGGAGTAGGCGCGCACCGCATCAAACACGATGTCGACGTTGGCGCCAAGCTGATTGTCCTCACCGAACTCTAGGTTAGCGGCCACATCTGGGTAGACCCAGCCGGCACCCTCGTCGTGGCGGATGATGACGGTACCCGGGTTGTCTTGAAGTGTGCCCGGTGAACCCGCGACATTATACAAGGCTGGACCATTCGGATTAGCCAACAACAACTGACCGCCCGAGACAATGGTGTCGCCGCTGTAGGTGCTCGCACCGGTCAGGGTGATACGACCATTACCCCACTTCTGCAGCCAGTACCCGTTGCCGCCATCATCGATCGGCGAGTTGATGACCCCATTCTCGCCGCGTAACGCACCAATGCGCGTGTTACCCGTTAAGGTAATATCGCCCGTAAAGCCACCACTCTTGAGACGGAAGGCACCAACACGGCCAATATTCTCTAGCCAGCCTGTGCCCTCAATTTGCAAGTTATTCACCACCGTGCCCGCGCCGGTGTCAAGCATCAGCGTGGCACCACTTTGAACCTTAATGATACCGTTGCTACCAACGCCCTCATGGTGCGTCAACAACAACCGAGCACCCGCTAAGACCTCGGTATTCCCGGAAAAATTACTGGACTTAGAGACCGTATAAGAACTGCTAGACCGAGTTGGCTGGCCTGCAAACTGCAAAACACCAGTACCACTAATTGTATTATTCAAAACGATAGCCGAAGTATCACCACGGAAAAAGCGTAGGAAGCCGCCTTCATCAATCTGAATGTTGCCGCGAATGGCACCGGTGGTACCGCCACGGCCAATCTGCAGCCGTGCACCATCGGCAATGGTGGCCTGGCCGCTGAAGGTGCTGTTGCCACCAAGATCGACGAGGCCGGCATTGACATTGATTGCGCCCGTGCCAGAGATCACTCCATCCCACTCTTGCTTGGCGGTGGAATTGACATTCAGCGTGGTGCCAGCGTTTAGCTGGATACGGCCGCCATAAATATTACTGCCGGGGCCAGACAAACGCGCGTTACCCGAAAGTACCAAGGTGCTGTTTTCCAGCACACGAGTATTTCCACTGAATTTATTGTTGAAGTTAGTCAACTCAAGCGAACCGCCGCCTTTGACATCGAGGCTGGCTGCCCCGTTACCGCGCTGGGTCAGCGGTGCATCGATGGTCAATGTTTTATTGGTGTCGACATTAACCGTAGTGCGCTGGCCATCACGCATACCAAACATCGCCGTGGTGTTGTCAGTGGCGCGCGTGATCGAAGCGTCATCAGTTACCGTAATCGTAGGACGATAGAACTCGTTGAGCGTGCCACCGAGAATCAGCTCGCCACCGTCCATCTCGAGCTGGAAGTTGTTCCAGAAGTGATTGCCAAAGTCTGCACCACCGACGGTGCCGCCATTGATGATCAAGCGATTGACCGAGGCGCCACGCTGCCAACCGAATGTGTTGGCGGTGGTGTAGTTAACCGTGGCACCTGAATTCACTGTCAGGGTGCCACGAATGGTGCCCACTTGACCACCACGGCCCAACATCAAGGTGCCGCCATCGACGGTGGTGCCGCCGGTGTAGGTGTTCAACGCATTCAGCGTTAAGGTGCTCGCGCCGTCTTTAATCAGCTGGCCTTGGCCGCTGATCACGCCGCCGAATGTTTGATTGACGGTGGTGTCGAGTTTGAGCGTCGCGCCACGACCAATCAGGATGCGGCTGTTGTAGACACCCGCCGTGCCGGTACTGGTCAGGCGACCCCCTTCGGACAACAGCAATGTGCCTTGGGCGACGTTGGTCAAGCCGGTGTAGTTGTGCGAGCCAGTCAAGACCAGGGAACCGGCACCGCGTTTAATCAAGGCACCAGTCGATGAGGCTGATACCCCACTCAAGGTCAATGTGGTGTTAGCGTCGGTGACAGAAATCGTGTTGTTACTGCCATTGGCAAAGGTGAAGTTGCGATCGGTCGTGACATCGCCACCGCTGTAAGCCAAGGTACCACCGGCAAAGACTAAGTTACCCGCTGCATTGCTTGAAGCGCCAATCGAACTGGCCACACCGCCGTTGGCCAGGTTGCCCACGTTCAAGGTGCCACCACGCAAGGTGGTGGCGCCGGTGTAGGTGTTTAAGCCGGTCAACGTGATCTGGCCAGCACCAAACTTCTCAATCCCATAATCACCCGAGATCACGCCGCTAATGGTGCCGCCTTGGTTGGTCCAGGCACCGATCCGGGCGTCGCCGATCAAGGTGATGTTGCCGTCCACGGAACCGCTGACGATACGCAAAGCACCCAAGCGGCCGGCGCTTTCATTCCAACCGATGCCGGCGATTTCAAAGTTATTGGTCAACGTGCCATTACCAATGTTCACAAACACGCCACCACCAGCCTCAACGCGCACCGTACCGTTGCCGATGCCCTGCGTGCTCTGAATACCCAAGCGCGCGCCGCTGCGAACGGTCACGTTGCCGGTAAAGCCACCGCTGTTGCCACCCATGCGGTAGTCACTTTGGTTCAAGCGACCCGTGCCGATAAATTCAATCGTGCCAGGGCCTGACACGGTGTTATTTAGGGTCATGGTGTTGCTGCGGAAGTACGCCAGCGTGGCACCGTCATCGATAGTCACCGTGGTGCCACCGAGCGAGCCGACTGTCGTGCCAGTCCCGAGCTGGAAGGCACCTTCGGAGATGGTGGTATCACCGGTATAACCGTGGTTAGCGGTGTGGATGATGCGGCCAGCACCGGTTTTAGTTACGCCGCCCGTGCCCGTACCGAAGATACGATAGGAGCCAGTCGCTGTGCCTGAGGCCAGATGCATTTGCAAGCCGGCAGTGCCAAGCAGGTTCACACCGCGCGCTCTAAAGCCTTGCTGGGCTGCCGCACCGTCTAGACGCAAGATACCTTCGCGCACCACCGCGCCACCAATCTGATTCTGACCGGTGATAGTCAACATCCCTGCGCCGCGCTTATCAAAATAGCCCCAGCTGATGCCGTTAAAGTGACCAATACGGCCACTGAACACCAGGTCGTCGCCGGCGCCACCGGTGACATTGGCAACGTCAATAATGCGCGTGGCACCCCGGCCAATACGCAGGTCGGCCGAGATTTCTGAAGCAGAGGTACCACGCACGGCAATGTTGCCATCGAGATAGAACTCACCATAGCTGGGGTGACCTTGGCCTGTGCCCGCCAGCGTGCCGCCTTCTTTGCCATCGGCGCCTAAGTTCAACTGCGCGATCTTCATGTGGTCGTTCGGACGACCCGCGAAGTTCGCCTCGAGCACACCGCCGCTGTGAATGTTGATGGTCTTGTTGGTGTACTGACCACCCAAGGCACTGTGATTGGTCACAATCACACGACCGCCGGCAATGGTGGAAGCACCACGCCAGTAGTTGCTGTTACCCGACAAGGTCAGGGTGCCTGGGCCATTGAAATTAAACGCTGACTGACCATTGCGTTCACGAACTTGGGCGCTAATCACCGCATGGGTGCCTTCAGCGGCATTAATAGTAATGTTGCTGCCATCGCGAATATGCAGATTGGCCGAGGTATTGCCGTTGGCACGGCGAATCACCGCATTGCCCGACAAATTGATCGTCGGGTTAAAGAATTCGTTAAAGGTGCCACCGAGGATTAGCTCACCGCCGTTCATGGTCAGCTCGAAGCCAGACGCTGTGCCGTCTTGGGTATAACGACCCCAGAAATGGTTGGCAAAGTTACTGCCACCGACGCGACCACCGTTGATGGTCAATGAAGTGACCGAGCGCAAATCGCCTGTCGGTGCGTTCGGGAACCAACCAAAGGTGTGGTGGGTGCTGTAATCGACCACGCCCCCCGCATTCACGGTCAACGCACCTCGAATCGTACCGGTACCCGCATTCGCGAACTGCAGCAGCAAGGTGCCGTTGTCCACAACCGTGCCACCGGTATAGGTGTTGGCTTTGTTCAACCGCAAAACCCCGCCGCCGGTGCCATCCAAGGTCAAACCGCCGACGCCAGCCATTGGTTTGGCGATACGGGTGTTAAAGCCGTTGGTGTCGACGGTTAAGCCACCTCTATTAATGGTGACAATCAGACGGGGGTCATCATTGTCCGGGTGGATCAAGTCACCACCCCTGAGCGCCTTCAGCGTACCGCCATCGAAATTGATCTCGGCACGACCTTGATAGCCTTCGCTCAATACCCGGGCGGTCTCAAGCGTACCGCCCTGGTTGACGTTGATGGTGGCGCCGGTTGTGGTCGTGTTCACCGCACCGGTCGCCCAAGGGTTGAGCCACACGCGCGCACTGCTGGAGCCCGCCACAGGCCCGCGTCCACCCTCACCAATGTTGACCACACCACCGTCGTTGATGTTCAACTCACCGGTACCCGCCGCGCCGGTGTTGTGTAAGCGCCCGCCGATGTATACCGACCCGAAACCTGAACCGATGTTCAAATCACCTGAGACGTTCACTGTGCCGTGCGAGCCTTGGCCTGTGCCAATCGCAAAGGTGCCGCCCGTGCCGGTGGTTAATGAACCACCAGCGGCAATGTTCAAAGTACCGTCGCCGTAGACGTTCACAAGCGACGTGTTGGTCATCTGACCAGAAATCGTCAGCGTGCCACCATCGACCAGGGTACCGCCGCTGTAGCTGTGGTTGCCAGAGAGGTTCAGGTTACCGGGGCCGGCTTTGAGCATGCCGCCGGTACCACCTGCTGATGTACCCGACAGGGTCAGGGTGGCACTTGATTCCACCACGTCAATCGTGGTGTTGGCACCACCGGCCATGGTGAAGTTGCGGTTTGAGCTCGTCGTCACACCGGTGTAGCGCAACGCACCACCGGCCAGTTGCAGGTTCGCTGCATCAGCTACCGAGGCACCAATTGAACTTTCCACACCGCCATCGGCGAGTTTCGATACGCTCAAGGTACCGGCCGATACACGGGTTGAACCAGTGTATGTGTTGGCTTCATTGCCGAGCGTCAGCACACCGCCCACGGCGTTGACATCGAGTGAGCCTTCACCGGAGATGGTTCCGGTGAGTGCAGCACTCATCGAATCGATGCTGAAGGTGGTTGTCCCGGTGTCTTTGAACTCATGGTACTGATATTCAACGCCACCAATGGTGACCGTACGAACGCTGCTACCACCCGTGGCAGCGCGCTCTGATACGCCACCTACGTAGCGCACCACGACAAGACCGGAACCACCGTCACCGCCTTCCGAGCGGGAGTTGCCGGCGTTGCCGCTGCCACCACCACCACCACCGGTATTAGCCACGCCACTGTCGGCTTTGGTGGTGGTCGCCGCGCGTCCAGCACCGCCACCGCCTTGACCACCCGCACCAGCCGCGGCAGTGGCACCAGTTCCAAACCCATGCACACCACCGCCGCCGCCGCCACCGAACCAGCCTGAACCGCTCGCGCCAAGACCTGCGTCACCAGCCCAGTCGACATCAAGACCTGCACCACCATCACCAGACTTGGTGGCGGTCCAATCGCCACCAGGGCCACCTGCACCACCACCGCCACCGGTGGGGTAACCGTTCGCGCTAGTACCGCGCCCGGTACCACCAGCAAATCCTTGTCCTTCGGTTCCAGGTGCGGCTGCATAGCGCCAGCCTTGGCCGCCGCCACTGGCGATGCTTGCACCCGATGCGCCTTGTTCTGCGGTCCAGGACCCTCCGTGACCACCACCGAGTGCCGTCACACCAAATATCGATGACGCGCCACCCGAGCTTGATGTGGTGCGGATGCGATTGGCATTCATTCCTTGGTCGTTGATGGCTCCCTTACCGCCGGCACCGACGGTGACATTGAAAGTACCGCCTGCGACCACTTGAGTGCCGGAGAGCACGCCACCGCCACCACCACCACCGCCGACCCAGGCGCCGCCACCACCACCGCCACCGACGACCAGGTAGTCCACCTGAATACCCATGGCGATTGAGACCAGGCCGTTCAAGACGATGTTGTTGGCGATCTGTGTGCTGTTTGAGAGCAATAAACTCGTGCGATCGGCCATGGTCAGGGTGCCACTGCCCAGTGGTGTGGTGTGAACATTGTTCACCGCACGCGAGGCTAAGGCCAGCGTGCCTGATTCAACCGTGGTGCCGCCGCTGTAGGTGTTATTCGCCAGCAGGTTCAGCGTGCCGCCGCCTTTGAGGGTAACTGAACCCACACCGCTGATGAGTTGATCGACGGTAATCGAACCGGTGCGATTGATGACGAGGTTGCCGCCGCCAACCACATCAGCATCACCGTTATCCAGAATAATGTCACCGCGACCAGCCATGCCCGAGGCACTACCGTCACCCAACTGCAGGGTACCGTCTTTAACGGTGGTGGTGCCGGTGTAAAGGTTGTTGCCGGACAGTGTTAAGGTGCCCGTGCCTTCTTGTACCAGGTTGCCCTTGCCCTCTAAAACTTGGGCAAAGGTCAAGTTGTCCGATCGCTTGATCGCCAGCGTGGCGTTTTCTGCCATGTTTAAACGACCAGTGCCCAGCGTTCCAGTCGTGCCACCGTCACCGATGCGCAAGGTACCGGCATCAATGCGAGTGGTACCGCTGTAGGTATTGGTCGCTGTGAGGGTAGTCGTACCCGTGCCCGCCTGTACCAACATACCTGTGCCGGAAATAGCGGTACCGATGGTCAGGTCAGCCGTGCGATTAATTTCCAGACGCCCGGTGTTGACAATGGGGCCAGTGCCTAATGGATTGGCGTCTTCTGCGCCGGTGACTTTTAGAGTACCGGTTGCGATATTGGTGCTGCCATAGGTATTGGCACCTGACAGGGTCAGCGTGCCGTCACCAGCATTGGTGGTTAGTGCACCAGGCCCAGTGATGTTGCCGCTAATCGACGCTGCCAAGTTGGAGTAGTCGAGTGCGAAGGTGCTCGTGCCGACTTGGGTGAACGAGTGGACGGTGTAGGTGACACCTAATTCACCAATGATTCCGTCACCCACAAATGAGGTAATCGTACCGCCTGTGGCGAAGGTTTCGCCTTGGTAGCGCACCACGACGATACCGGAGCCGCCTTTACCAGCACCTACCGTGTTCTGAGAACTGCCACCGCCACCACCGCCAAGGCCATCTGTTCCATCGCCCCAATTAGTTTTGCGGGCGTCACCGCCTTTACCGCCACCGCCGAGACCCCCATCACCCCCGGTTGAGGTGTTGTTAGCTGTGCTGCCGAAAACGCCTCCTCCACCACCACCGGCGTAGTAAATCTGCGTACCTGTGATCGAACTTGGCAGGCCATCTCCGCCTTTACCGCCATTACTTGTACTGCTTGCTGGACTCTGTCCTGCCTCACCAGCGCCACCACCACCACCTGAAGGGTAATTCGGCTGAGTCGTATTACTAGACCCACCATCATTACCTTGACCTTCAGTGCCCTCACCTCCAGAGCCGGCGTGCCAACCGCCACCTCCTGAACCACCATCTACTCCTCCGACCCTACCTCCGTTAGAACTATTGCTATCACCACCTCCACCACCGAAGGCAATAAATCCAAAAGCTTGGCTGTTGCCGCCGCTCTCACCCGCACCAGCGGTGACCTGTCCACCCGCACCCACGACAATGTTGTATGTCGTGCCATCCAGAGTGAGGAGCGACTCGCCTACGTTGGTCAAGAAACCACCAGCTCCACCGCCACCGCCGGTGGATGCGCCACCCGCACCGCCACCACCCACAATCAGATACTCGATATCAATCGGCTGAATGGTCAGGCCGATGGTGGCGTTGCCGGTGAGTGTGATGTTGTTGGCAATGTTGACGCCGTGGCCAAGCATCAATGCTGAACCACCGGCAAGTGTTAGGTTGTTGGCGCTGACACCCAGGCCTCTGGATGAGCGCAGGGTGAGCGTACCCTTTTCAACCGTGGTGTTGGCAAATAGGGAGGCGCTGTTGTCATTGTCGAGGATTAAGTTACCGAGACCGGATTTAATCAGTTCGGCGACCTTGCCATCGACTTCCGTGTCTGTTGCTGAAATCTCACCCGTGAGCGTTAGCGTGCTCGTGGGGTTAAACACATCAATGCGGCCTTCTTTGCCGTCATTAATCGTAATGTCACGACTGATAGTGCCGGTAGCACCGGTATAGCGCAGACCACCGCCATCGAATACTAGGTTGGATGTGCCGAGTGCACCTGTTTGTGTGCCTAGACCAGAGACACTGATCAAACCACCGGACATGGTGGTGGTGCCACTGTAATCGCTAACAGTGCTGCTCAGCGTCAGCATGCCGGTGCCGATTTTGGTGAGGTTACCGGTGCCGGTAATTTTCCCCGCAAAACCACTGTCGGAGTTATTGCCACCGATGGTCAGGGTGTTGTTGCCTAAATCGATGGTGCCGCCCGTGGTGCCACCACCGGCTAGCGAACCAATCGAAAGATTGGTGTTGCTCAGGGTAAGTTTGGCGCTAGCAACGTTTTCAATGCGGATTGAAGAATTGGTGCCTAGCGCACTGGCGTTGGTCGCGCGCAGTTCACCGGCTGAAATCTGAGTGCTTCCCGTGTAGTCATTGGTGCCCGACAGGGTCAGTGTGCCCGTGCCTAGTTTGGTCACGTTGCCTGCACCCGTGATATCACTGAGGACAGTAAAGGTAGCGCCGGAGTTAACGTTAATGGAGCCGTGGTTGCTGCCCAATGTGATGCCACGATTGGCTGACAGGCTAAAGGTGCCGGTTGCCTGGAGCGTGCCACCATTGATCACGAGTTGACCGGCGGTTGCAGTGGCCGGCGCTGCGCCAAGTGCCGCGTCGGCACCAATCGACAAGGTGCCGGCTGAAATCGTGGTGATGCCGGTGTAGGTATTGGTGCCGGTCAGGACGAGCGTTCCGCTACCGATCTGGCTTAGCGAGCCCGTGCCGCTGATGGCGCCACCAACCGTCAAGGTACCCGTGCGGTTAAAAATCAGCGAGGTGTCATTGGTGATAGCACCCGTGCCAATTTGACCGGTCGCACCGCCAGCACCAATTTGCAGGATACCGTCAGAAATCGTGGTGCCACCGCTGTAGGTGTTGTTGCCGGTCAGGGTGGTCTTACCCGTGCCCACCTGTTCTAGCGAGCCCGTGCCGCTGATGGTTTTAGCGACAGTGACCTCATCATTACCCGCAAAACGCAACACGGCATCGTTGGTAACCAGGCCTGCTCCACCAAGGCTACCCGCTGAATCTTCATTACCGATTTGCAGGACGCCATCACTGATGCTGGTAGCACCGGTGAAGGTGTTACCTGTCGACGTCAAAATCGTGGTGCCCGTTCCGGCTTGGGTTAGCTGTCCCGCACCCGTGATAGGTCCACCCAACGTCTGCGTCGCAGTCGTGTTGAATCTTAACGTGCCACTGTTGGCGATAGAGCCTGCATACGAGCCGATAGCCGGTGTTGCCGGATCTGCGATTGGATCAGTTGTATGCCCCAGGGTGCCGGAGATATCGACCGTGCCACCCGTAATCGTCGTGGTGGTTGACGCACTACCGAAGGTGTTGTCACCGGAAAGTGTCAGCGTGCCCAGGTCTGCTTCTAGGGTTAGGTCTTCTGTACCGGAAATGTTGCCGGATAACGCTGCTTTCAGGTCAAGCTTAAATGCGTTAGCAGATCCGACATCCGTGAAGCTGTGAACCTGATAGGTCACACCATTTTCACCGATCGTGCCATTGCCTTCGAAGTTAGTAATGGTGCCGCCTGTTGCACCGGCTACCGAGCCGACGTAGCGAACGATGACGATGCCGGAGCCGCCATCGCCACCTTTCTCATTACCGGAACTGGTGTTAGCACCGCCGCCACCACCGCCGGTATTGGGTGCGCCATCTATGTTGGCGTTGTTGTAGTCAACTCCCGACGAATTGTTTTGGCCTTGTGCACCGCCGCCCTTACCACCCTCGGCGATCTTAGTACCAGCGTGGCTACCACCACCGCCACCACCGGCAAACCACACCTCGCCATTTATGACCTGACCGACACCTAATTCATCTGCCAAGGCAGCTGTCAGCAACAGGGTGGTCTTGCCGTCACCGCCAGCGCCACCGACATTTCCGTTTGCATCGTCACCGGCCTGCCCGGCGCCACCGCCGCCAGCGCCACCGTAGTTTGCTGTATCACTTGAGGCATCACCGCCACCAAAACCAGTGCTTCCGTCTGCACCTTCATTATTCGGCCCGTTAGCGCCGCCACCACCGGATGCGCCTTCCCCAGCTGCCTGATTCCGTCCACGACCCGATAAAAATGCAGAAGCACCATGCCCGCCACCAAAAGCAGTATCGTTAAATGCTGAGGATGAGCCCCCAGACGTCGCATCTCTCTCCGGACCATTACTGGTCGAGCGCGCACCCAAGCCACCGTCGCCTACGACGATTTGATGTCCTAGGCTATTGAGAACTGTCGAACCCTCAACAAATCCACCGGCGCCACCGCCACCACCGCGACGCGCACCACCACCACCACCGCCACCCACAATCAAGTACTCGACTTCTAGCGGCGCTAACCCAATCGTTGCCGCACCTGCCAGGGTGATGTTGTTGGCGATTGAGACGTCATGGGCAAGGAGCAGCGTAGACCCCGTGTTCATGGTCAGACTACTGAGCGCAGAGTCACCTAATGCAGAGTTGGATCGGACGATCAAAGCGCCGGTGCTCTGATTCAGGGTAACGCCACCTGTAAAGGTGTTGTTGCCAGATAGTGTTAGTGTTCCACCACCGGCCTGGGTGATCGACCCACTGCCTGACATCACTTCAGCAACAGTGATGTTGTTGCTGCGGTTAAAGATCAGTGACGCATTGTTGGTGATATTGCCTAGGCCAATCATGCCGCTTGTGCCACCCGCGCCAAGCTGTATGGCGCCAGCAGAAATCGTGGTGCCACCGCTGTAGGTGTTGTTGGCCGTCAGGATTGTCTTACCTGATCCCGTCTGTTCGAGTGTGCCTGTGCCGCTGATGGTTTTAGCGACTGTGACGTTTCCATTACCCGCAAAGCGTAAGACGGCATTGTTGGTGACTGTGCCTGTGACACCAAGACTGCCGGCTGCGCTGGCATTACCGATTTGCAGCACACCACCACTGATGGTGGTGGCACCGGTGTAGGCGTTACCTGTTGACGTCAAAATCGTGGTGCCCGTTCCGGCTTGGGTCAGTGCTCCGACACCCGTGATATTTCCAGACAGTGTTTGTGTCCCAACACTGCTAAGTCTTAAGGTGCCACCCGTATTGAGGGTGATGTTGCCAGCATAAACACCGGTGTTGGTACCCGTGTTGCCCAGGGTGCCGGTGATATCGACAATGCCACCCGCAATCGTGATAGTACCGGTGTAGGTATTAGCACCAGACAGCGTGAGGGTACCTGAGCTTGATTTGCTTAATGCACCTTGACCACTGATGACACCACTTAAGGTTTGGGCTTGCGTGCTCGCAAAACTCAGTGTGGCGTTAGACGCTATGGCGATGTTGCCGGCATAGGTGCCACCACCGAGGCGACCAGAAACCGATAAGGTACCTGCGTCAACGGAGATGTCTCCCGTAAAGGTGTTGTTACCGGAGAGCGTCAAGGTGCCCGTATTGGATTTACTTAAAGTACCTTGCCCGCTGATGACACCAGTTAAGGTTTGATCTTGCTCGCTCGCAAAACTCAGCGTAGCGTTACTCGAAACCGCAATGGCGCCGGCGTAGTCAGTACGGAATCTACCAGTACCAGTCACAGCCAATGTACCGCCGCTGACAGTCGTCGAACCGAAGTGAAGGGCACTGCCCGACAGCGTAAAGGTTCCGGTACCAACTTTTGCTAGTGAACCGGTACCTGAGATAACACCCGAAAAAGTCGTGGACGTATTAAGCCCACCCGTTTGCAGCATGGTGTGATGATCAAGGACGACAGAGCTCGCACCAGATAAGGAACCGATCGAGACGGTTAAAGGCGTTGATGGGGCAGAAGCCGGGGTTTCAATCCGAAGCTGGGTACCCGCCGTATTGGAAACAGTGACCGCTGAGTTGTTACCTAAGCCGCTGGCGTTAGTGACCGTAACGCGGCCGGTGATGGTGGTATTGCCCGTGTAGGTATTAGCACCTGCAAGGGACATCACGCCGCGCGTGGAGTCAATGTTTAGATTGCCATCACCGGAAATAGTGCCGGTGAGCGAGGCCCTAAAATTATCTGCTATCGAAAAATTGCCGCTACTAGTAAATCGGTGGACCGTAAAGTTGCCCGCGGTGTTTTGTGTGATACCGCCACCGGTCGCTGTCGCAGAGCCCGTGTAGCGGACGACGACCACGCCGGAACCACCAGCACCGCCAGCTCTATAGTTACCCCCAGTACCACCGCTACCTGTGTTGGCTGCGCCCGGGTTTCCGCCTCTTTGCGCAGATCCTTGACCACCGGCTGCGTCGCCACCTTGTGCATAGGTTACCGAATTACCCGTTATATCTAGTGATCGTCCAGCCCCGCCGCCGCCAACGACTGTATAACTGGAAACGGCTGAACCCGCACCACCAGCACCACCACCACCACCAGGACGCCCACCTGCAAAGCCAGGGCTAGCTAATGAACCGCCAGCTCTATCACCACCCTTGTTGCCTTGGCCTTCGGTTCCGGGAGCACCTACGTAGGCAACACCAGCGTTATTAGAGGACATATCGCCAGCAGCCGCACCACCGCCGCTGCCTAGCGGCATTTCATCAGTATACTGTGTTGGAGGCAAATCTGAACCAGCATTAGTTGAGCCGATCACTGACCCACCACCGCCGCCACCACCGTAAGCGGTCTCACCAAACGCGGTACTGTTTTCACCTCGCTTACCCACAACATTTCCACTAACACCACCAGCACCACCAGCACCAACGGTGATACCATGCGGCGAGGTATTGAGAATAGTCGCGCCTTGAATTAAGCCGCCAGCGCCGCCACCGCCTCCGCCACCAAAGTCACCAGAACGACCAAAGTCTGTTCCACCGCCACCGCCACCACCAACGATCAAATACTCAACCTCGAGGTTCGCAAACGTCAGGTTCGCGCCACCTGTGCCGATGTTGATGTTGTTGGTGAGCGTGGTGCCGTGTGCCAAGGCGAGTGTGGTGTTGCCGCTTAGGTTCAGCGCGCCTGTACCGGTGACCAAGCCTGAACCGGCTCTAAGGGTCAGGCCACCGGTGCTTGAACGCGAGATATCCGCGTTAATGACAATGTCTTTAGCGGCTTTGAGCTCAAGCGTACCCGTGCCCGCCGCACTGATTGCGGTTGCCACCGTAATGGTGCCGCCATCGCCTGTCGAGTAACGCGGGCCGGTGGTGATAGTGACGTTATTGCTAAAAAGCGCCGTTGAAATCGTACTCGCGCTGATGGTTGAAACATTAAAAGTGCCACCATTGGAGGCATCAGTACCAGAGCCGCCAATCGTAATGTTAATTGGATCGAGCAACCATTCCCCGGTCCTGCCGCCTGCGGCCTCATTGGCCTTGGTGGAGACTTGGATGCCTTCGACATCCAGGAAGAAGCCCGAGGTTTCGATTTGGCCGCCATCGCCGCCCTGTGCGCCGCCTTCGGCTTTGAAGGTGCCTTGGGTGATGGTGCGGCTGTCGGCGTTGGTGATGTCGGACCAGGCGACAATCATACCGCCGTCGCCTTGTTCGGTCGCCGAGGCGTCTAGGGTGACGTTTTCGGTGATGGTGACGGTGGTGGCTTGCGGCAGGTCGCCTTGGCCTTGCCAGTCGCCGCCGATTTTGATGTCACCGCCGCCGGTCGCGCCAGTGGCATCGAGCTTAGCTTGCTCGCTAATATGGATGTGTTCACCGAGGATGAGGATATCGCCGCCTTTGGCTTGGTCTTGACCCGACACGTCGAGCTGACCGGTTACATTAACTTGGCCTTGGGCGCCGCCTGCCAGGATGAGTCGACCGCCTTGGTTTTCGATCGATTGCGCTTGCACTAGACCGTCGATATTAACCACACTGCGATAGATTTCGCGTTGGGCTTGGGCGGTCATAATCACCACACCGCCATCGGCTTGCACTAGGCCGCCGCTTTGAATAAGACCGTCGATTACGCCTTGTTCTACGTTAACTTGTACTAGCTGATCACCTTGGAAGTCGAGCGTAACGATGTCGCCCGAGGCAAAGGCTATTTGGCCTTGCGGGGCTTCGATCACGCCGCTGTTTTTAACTCGGTTGGAGATAAAGGCAACCACGCCGCCATGGGCTTTAATGTGGCCTAGGTTTTCGATTTCGCCGGTGCTAAATCCGAGGTTTTCGAAGCGGTGTTTGTTGTTTAAAAAGTCTTGGTCGGAGAGTTGTAGTGTTGAGGCAATCAGGCCGCCCACATCGATTTGGGCTTGTTCACCAAATAAAACCCCACTTGGGTTGATCAGGTAGACCAAGCCGTTGGCATTTAGGTTACCTAAAATTTTACTGGGGTTGTTTTGGACAACGCGGTTAAGCGCGGCACTGGTTGAGCTGGGCTGGTGAAAGTTGACCGTCGCGTCTTTACCAATGTTGAAGCTGTTCCAGTTGGTGATGAGCTTGTCGGAGTGCTGATGAATGTTGAGCACATTGTCGGCTTGCTGGAAGTTGGCTTGACCGTGCTGAACTTGGCCACCACTGGGCAGAGCTCCGGGGTCGAGGGCATGGGATACACCAGCAAATCCAAGCATCGTGGCTGCGACTGCGCCAACTACGCCGCTTTTTCGCTTGCCTTTGCCTGGAGTGATTTCTGCAACGGCTACAAACATTTGCTTAGCATCCGACCACACCAGACGGTAGGTGTGGTTGAGTGATGCGCGCTTCATTTTGTGCTTAGATTTGCTGTTAATCATAACGCCCTTAAACTACTTACACTTTTAATTTATGGGTTAATTTTAAGGTATTAGATTTTGCTGGTATACACCCAAAGCGCAGTGGAACAACTTTTTTTTGGTAAAACGGGTATAAATGCAAACTTTCTTTTTTTATGCACATTCTTTCTAGGGATGCTGATCGCTTTTTTGTGTATTTAGTGCTGACCCGAGTGCCCGAAACCACTAGCTTCGCGCACTGTTTCGGTAGCAAATTCAGTGACTTGCTGAAACTGTGGTTGTAGTACCGGAACAATGATCATTTGCGCAATTCGCTCGCCAATTTCGATGGTGTAGGGGGTATTACTGCGATTCCAGCAGGATACTTTGAGTTCGCCTTGGTAATCGGAGTCAATTAATCCCACCAAATTGCCTAAAACGACTCCGTGTTTATGACCCAGGCCTGAACGAGGCAGTAACATAGCGGCTAAACCGGGGTCGCTTAGGTATACCGCCAGGCCGGTGGGGATTAGCAGGGTTTGCTGCGGCGCGATGGTGAGGGGTTCACTGATAGCGGCGCGTAAATCCAGGCCTGCTGATCCGGCGGTGGCGTAGCTGGGTAGTGGAATACTTTGGCCAATACGAGGGTCTAGTACTTTGTATTGAATAGGGTCTGTCATATTTATGATTTCCATGGGGTTGTTGTTGATTGATTGAAAAAAAAACGCTCCTTACGGAGCGTTATTTTATGCCATTTTCAGGTTATTAAAATCCGCTTAGTGCTTCGCTGGCGCTTTTTGCTTAGCCGCCGCTGACGTTTCTGCTGGCTTTGCATTATTGAGTTTACCTGCCATACGATCCATTAGGTCGTTAAAGTTGTTAAGCGACAATAGGTGTGCGTAGATTAAACCTAGGTACCCTTGAGTCATTAGGTTTTTAACTTGCTCGGCACTTAGCTCGTTAAGCTTTTTCTCGTTGATAAGGTATAAGCCGTTTAGCTGAAGGGTTTCACCCGAGTTTAACTGCATGGTGCTGCTGGCTTGTTCTAGCAAGTCCAATTCTTTTAGCGTAGCAATGAAGTTTTGCGTTGCTAGTGCGTCACGCTGGAAGGCTTGCAAGAAGTCGATGTTACGCTGAAGTAACTCGGTTGGTTCGCCCGCTTCGCTGAACAATGGCTCGCCTTTTTTGTCGTTAAACTGTGGGAAGTCTTGGTCAATACATACGGTGAATTGATCTTCGTTTTCTGCAATGACAAATGGGTAACGACGAACAAACGCTGGGATGTAAGGTGAGCTCCATTCGCCGTCTTGGCCTACGTAGACGTTTTCGTTGTCACGCATACCTAGTACACAGGCTAGGGCATATTGCTGCTCGCCTTCGGCTTCTGGGTTGCCCAGTGCGGCAAATGCCGTTACGTAGTGCTTTGAAATCAACGGTAGTTCGGTCAAGGCAATCATGACGCTATTAGTTTCTGATGCAAACGCGAAGTTTGGCTTGTCTAGGAATTCTAGACGTAGGTTTTTGTGTGTTTCTTTGTTAAGCGGTTGCACGTTGTTATAAAACATTAAGGTTTTCATAAGTCGTCCTTTTTGGGTTTAAAAATTTACAGTTAATTAAACGGTGTTTTATCCTTAGTTAAAACCACCACATAGCCTGCAGCCAAAGTCTCGCAAAGCGATCTTTGCCCTCAGAATCTGTTTGCACCGTACTACGGCGCTCTATCTTGTCATCAATCTTGCGTGCATAGATTGCTTTTACGCTGTATTTTAGCGGTCGCGTCCAGGATAGCTCGACCCCTGTGCCTCGAATATCGTAGCTGTTTACGTTTGCGGTATTGGCGTTTTGGCTCACCGAGTTTTTATTAATTAGGATATGGGCATGGTCGTAAAAGCCCGTCAACTGAAAGGTGCCGTTGTGCAAGCTGAGATTGGGGATGTCGTAGCGATATTCTAGGTTCAGTAACCAGCCTTCGTCACCCGAGGCATCACCACCGGCATAGGCTCTTACGCCACTGGACCCGGAGCCGGAGAAGGTTTCGGCGGAATCGAGGTTGCCAGAGGCGTTAAACTGGCGGTCGAATTTGACATAAACCGCGCCGTTACGGGTGATTTTTTGCAGTCGAGTGAGGCTGGCATTGAATTTGGAAAACTGGCCTTGTTGTTGCAGTCCGTTGTTGGGGTCGCGGTCGGCAGCGATGACTTCGTCGGGACTGCCTGAGAAGCTGAGGTCGCCGCGCTTAAAGCTGATTTCGTAGCCGGTGTAGCCTCCTAGACCTTGTTGGTCGAGGCGGTCGCCGTTCAGACTGACACTGAAGTTGTTGTACTTGCGACTTTTGCTCAGCTCGTTGTTGAAGTAGTCTTCAAGCCGGCTGTAGCTGAAGCTGGTGCTGGCGTAGAGGTTGCTTTGGCGCGAGCGAATAATTGGGTAACGCAGACCCATGTTAAAGCCGGCCGAGCCGCCTTTGGAGTCAACTTCGTCGAGGTTGCCAAGCGTGTAGCGCATGGTGTTAACCCCGTAGTTGAAGCTGAGCCCATTGGGGCTGACCGGGGTGGTGTAGGTGAGACTGCCAAAGCCGAGGTATTCTGTGCGGCTTATCAGGGCGGTGAGCTGGTCGCCACGACCGGTTAGGTTGTTGACGTTAAACAAGCCGTTGAGACGGATATCGCCGGTGTAGTAGCCGCCGTAGTTGTCGACCCAGACGTTATTGGTATAGCGCGGCGTGGGCAGCACGTGAACATTAACTCGGGTGGTGCCAAAATCATCCCCTCTTTCGAGTACGGATTGTGCGTTTATGCCGGAAAGGTCATTGAGTAAAAGCAGGCCTCTTTCCATATTTTTTGCATTAATGGCAATACTCATGTCGTCGCGCATACTGTGACGCAACATACTGCTGATTAATTCTTCATCGATCACCAGATCTTGTGCTTTGAGGATATTGGGCTGCCAGTCCTCCCCGCCTTCGACTCGAACAGGCAATATCGCGATGATTAAATCGCCATCGGTGATGTCTTGTTCGGGTAGGTAGGCAAAGGCTAAAAAGTAGCCTAGATTAGCAAGGTATTGCGTCACCTTGTCGGCCAGTGCCATTAGGCCGTTGAAACCGAGCTCTTGCCCAATGTCGTCGACCACTAACCGTTCGAGCGCCGCTAAGCTGACCATGCCTTCGTAGCCTTGAAACCGGACACTACGAAGCACCACGGTTTGGCCGTCGTCGGCGAGTGCGCGGGGCTGGTCACGCTCGATGCGGGGAAAGGTTTGGGTTTCGCGTTCAAGCTGTTGCAGGTCACGCAATAGGGTTCCAGAATCCGGCACTTGCGGTGGCAGTGCACTGGTGTCTGCTTGTGCATAGAGAGGTTGCAGGCTTAGACCGGCTAACAAACAGGCGCAGGTGGCGCTGGTTAGCTTGGCCGGCAGGGCATTTTTTGTTTTCGCGACTGTGATCAAACGAGCTACCTCAGGATTCTTTATTTTTACTTTGTGTATCCTAAAGCATTATTTTTTCTGAATATACACTCAAAACGCAGTAAGGCAATTTTTTTTGTCTAAAAAATGCGAAAACAGGTCGAACAAGAGAATTTTAATTTTTCTTGCTTATTTCAGTGGATTGCGTGGGCTCAATTGGCGGTGGCGGCGCGTCGTTGGAGAGCATAATACCAATCCAACGCGTGCCGTCGTATTGCTCTAGGGCAATTTTGACAATCATGGTGAGTGGAATCGATAAAAACATCCCTACCGGTCCAAATAGCCAGCCCCAGAGAATTAGGGATAAAAACACCACCAACGGCGATAGCCCGAGCCCTTTGCCCATATAGCGCGGCTCGATTAAACTGCCCATCACCACGTTGATGACAATGTAGCCGAGTGCGACCAGCGCGGCATCGCCAAAGCCCAGTTGCACCATCGCCAGCAACACCGCCGGAATCGCCGCGATTAATGAGCCGACATTGGGGATAAAGTTCATCAACATCGCAATTAAGCCCCAGAGTATCGGGAAATCGACCCCTAAAAACATCAGCCACAGGGTGACCAGCAGACCGGTTATAAAACTGATGATGGTTTTGATGAGTAGGTATTTGTTGACGCGGTCCATAAATCCGCTGGTCAGTGCCAAGGTGAAATTGGCATTTTTGCTAGCGGCTTTGAGTTTGGCGGGAAGCTGGGCTTCTTCCATCATTAAAAAGATCACGATGAAGATAACCAAAAAGGTGCTGGTAAGCAGTGAACTGACCGCCGACAGTGCGGTGCCAATCGAGCCCATCACGGTGGCCGGATTAATGTGCTGCATCACCATGTCGCGGGTTAATGGAATATTAAATTGCTCGGCGAGCGGCACCAGGCCTGTTAATAGCGTTTGCAGGCGCAGTTGATAATGCGGCAGTTGTAGCATAAAGGCATTGATGGATTGACTGACGATGGACAACAGCCCACCACCGACAATAATCAACACCGATAAGACAATAAGCACCGCCGCATAACCCGGAATACCGCGTTGGGTAAGTATTCGTAAAAAGGGACTGCTGATAATGGCGATAAACAGCGCCAGCATAATCGGGATGGTGATGGATTCGGCGGCTTTGAGCCCCGCTAGGATAATAATGATGGCGGCTATGCCGACTAACCAACTTAGGCCTTTATTGTCTGTCATCGTAGTGTTCCGTAATGGGGTTCCGTAATAAGCGTTGCGCAACAGTTTAGCACTTGGGCTGATGTGCGTCATCAAAGCGTCATGTAGCGATAGCTATTTTCAGTTAAAATGATTGAATAATCCTATCAATCTTTTTAGTGTTTTGCATCGAGGACGACCATGACAGAAACCACCGAATTGAATCCACCTGTTTCGCCTATTTATATTAATCGCGAGCGCAGTTTGCTGGAATTTAACCGCCGCGTATTAGCCCAGGCTAAAAATGCGCAGGTGCCGTTGTTGGAGCGGTTGAAATATTTGTGTATTTCAAGCTCAAACATGGATGAGTTTTTTGAGGTGCGTTTGGCGAGTTTAATTGAGTTGGCTAAAGAGCCGGCGGCGCGAACTCACCCGGATAATTTGGTGCCGCGTGATGCGATTGCTCAGTTGACCGAGGCGGCGCATGAGTTGGTGAAAGACCAGTATCACACGCTCAATCACATTTTGATTCCGGCCTTGGAAAAGGAAAATATTCGCTTTGTGCGCCGCAATCATTGGAATGAGAAACAAAAGGAGTGGATTCGCAATTATTTTCTGGATTCGTTGAAGCCGGTGCTGAGTCCGATGGGCTTAGATCCGTCGCATCCGTTCCCCAAAATTTTAAATAAAAGTTTGAACTTTATTGTGTCTTTAGAAGGTAAGGATGCGTTTGGGCGCTCAAATGGTTTGGCGATTGTGCAGGTGCCACGCTCACTGCCTCGGTTGGTTAAGCTGCCGCCAGAGGCGACCGATGGTGACAATGATTTGGTGTTTTTGTCGTCTATTTTGCACTCCAATGTGGCCAACTTGTTCCCGGGGATGACGGTGACCGGTTGTTATCAATTTCGGGTGACGCGTAATACAAATTTGTTTATTGACGAGGAAGAAGTTGATGACATTATGAGTGCATTGCAAGGCGAATTGTATGGGCGCCAGTTTGGTGATGCGATTCGTTTGGAGGTGGCCGATAATTGCCCGCCGGCGATGGTGGATTATTTGTTGGATCGGTTTAAGCTGGATGAGTCGGCGTTGTATCAGGTGCATGGTCCGGTGAACTTGCATCGCTTAGATGCGGTGCCTAATTTGGTGAATCGTCCGGATTTGATGTTTCCGCCCCACGTGCCTAAGCCGTTTAAGCCGAAGCCGGTAAATAAAAGCCCGTTCCGTTTGTTTTCGCGCAAAAAAGATGGCGAAAGTTTGTTTCAGCATATTGCGCGCCAGGATATTTTGTTGCATCACCCCTATGATGCCTTTGCGCCGGTGATTGATTTTTTGAACCAAGCGTCGAAAGATCCCGATGTGTTGGCGATTCGGATGACCTTGTATCGCACCGGTGAGAAATCGGCGATTATTGATGCGTTGGTGCGTGCGGCTAAGAATGGCAAAGAGGTTACCGCGGTGGTCGAGTTGCGTGCCCGTTTTGATGAAGATAATAATATTCAACAAGCAACGCGGTTGCAGGATGCCGGCGTGCACGTGGTGTATGGCGTGGTGGGCTATAAAACTCATGCCAAGATGATTTTGGTGGTGCGTCGCGAGGAGAATAAGTTGCGCCACTATGTGCATTTGGGCACGGGCAATTATCATCACATTACCACGCGTTTTTATACCGACTTTGGCTTGTTTACTTGCCACAAAGATATTTGCCATGATGTAACGAAGATTTTTCAGCAGTTGACCAGTTTGGGCAATACCAAAGATTTGAAGGTGTTGTTGCAATCGCCCTTTACCCTTCATTCGGGCATGATTGAGCGGATTCAGCGTGAGGCGGAGAATGCACGCAATGGCAAACCGGCACGGATTATTGCCAAAATGAATGGTTTGCAAGAAAAGCAAATTATTGATGCGCTGTATGAGGCGTCGCAGGCGGGCGTGCAGATTGATTTGATTGTGCGCGGTATGTGTTCGCTGGTGCCTGGAGTGCCAGGCCTGTCTGAGAATATTCAGGTGCGTTCGATTATTGGGCGGTTTTTGGAGCATCATCGGGTGTATTATTTTGAGAATCATGGTGACGAGCCGCAGTTATATTGTTCGAGCGCCGATTGGATGGGACGCAATTTGCTGTCGCGGGTTGAGACCTGTTTTCCCATTTTGGACCCGCAGTGTTTTCAGCAGGTGTTTACCGAGGGCTTGGCGCTGTATTTAGAAGATAATACGTCGGCTTGGTTGTTACAGCCCGATGGTCATTATGAGTTGGTCGCGCCGCCTGTGGGCGACGATGAGGATACGCCGCTATTGAACGCGCAACAGCATTTGATTAGCCAGTATCAGGGTGATCAAATAGGCTAATAGCTCGGCAAGCCAATTTGCTTGGTTTGCCATACCTAAATGGGTTACACTTGAGCCCTTCCTTTTCCCCAGTTGTGAAAAAAGACAGTTATGATCGAACGTCCAGAGTCGGATTTATACGCCGCCATTGATTTGGGTTCCAACAGCTTTCATATGATTTTGGCACGTGAGCGTGACCATCAATTACAAGTGATTGACAAGCATAAAGAAATGGTGCGACTGCGGTCTGGCTTAGATAGCCAGGGCTGGTTGTCGGATGAGGCCATTGAAAACGCTTTGACCTGTTTGACGCGCTTTGGGCAGTTGATTAAACATTTACCCGCCCAAAATATTCGTGCCGTGGGCACCAACACCCTTCGCAATGCGCAAAATTCTCGGCGATTTTTACGTGCCGCCGGCGAGGCCTTGGGCCATCATATTGAAATTATTTCGGGCCAAGAAGAAGCCCGGCTGATTTTTTTGGGCGTGGTGCATGGTTTGCCTAAAAGCACAGAACAGCGGTTGGTGATGGATATTGGCGGCGGCAGTACCGAGTATATTATTGGTCAGGGCTTTGAAAACCAGCATTTGACGAGCACTGAAATGGGTTGTGTAAGTTTAACCCAAACTTTTTTTGCAGATGATGTGATTACCGCCGACCGGATGAATCGAGCCATTGCCAGTGCGCGCCAGATTTTGCGACCACATCGCAAAAACCTGACTAAGCAGGGCTGGGATAGTGCTTATGGGGCTTCGGGCACGATTAAGTCGCTTAGCCAAATTTTGCAAGAAAATCAGTGGAGCACCGATGGCACTATTCAACTGAGTGGCTTGCAACAACTTCGCGGCGAATTGATTAAGGCCGGCAGTGCGATGGATGCGACGATTCTGGGCTTAAAAGATGATCGCCGTCCGGTGATTGCCGCTGGCTTGGCCATTTTGATTGCGACCTTTGAGGAGCTGAGTATTTCGACAATGCTGGTGAGTCAGAATGCGTTGCGCGAGGGTTTGGTGTTCGACACCCTGGGACGCTTGCAAAATGAGGATAGCCGCGAACAGAGTGTGTTGGCGATGCAAAATTGGATGCGGGTGGATACGGCGCAGGCGAAGCAAGTGGTACATACCGCTCGACGTTTGTATCATCAGGCGCACAATACTTGGCAGTTGCATGACACGGAATACAATTATCCTAAGCTGTTGGAATGGGCTGCGCAGTTGCATGAATGCGGGATGGCGATTAGTTATAAGCGTTATCGCCATCATTCGGCTTATTTACTTGAAAATGCTGACCTGGCGGGTTTTACCAACCAAGAAAAACAAATGCTGGCGGCGATGATGCTAAACCATCGCGGCAAATTTATAAAAGAGGCGTTTGATAATTTATTTGAGCCGCACAATATTAAGCTGGTGTTTTTAACGGTGCTGTTGCGCTTGGCGGTGCGAATTCACCGCGGTCGCGATTTGGATTCGCCCGAGGTGTTGTTGCAGATTGATGCCAGTTCGTTGGATCATCAGTTGAAACTGGTGTTTGAAGAGGGTTGGCTGGAACAGCATCCATTAACCGCCATGGACTTGGATATTGAGGCCAAGCGTTTAGAAGCGGCAGGATTTTATTTAACGATTCAATAAACGTCGAGTTGGATGCGCCCCGCTTTGCGGGCGTCTAACCAGGCCTGTTCCAACGCCGAGGCGGGATAAATGCCAGCGGCCAACCAGGCCTGCTTGATGGCGGCTTCTACCCCTTTCGCGAGTCCTTGCTTACTTCCACACACATAAATATGCCCACCCGCTTGCCAGGCGTTTAACCAGGCCTGCTGGTGGATGAGTGCGTGTTGCACATAGTATGGGCTTGGGTGCTCGGCGGGTTGTGGATCGCGCGAAAATGCGGTGACCAAATTGAGCAGGCCTGCTTGTTGCCAGGCGGTGAGTTGGTGTTGCGCCAAAAATCGTTGTTGGGCGTGGGTTTCGCCAAAGTAGAGTTGGTTGTTATGAGCACCCTGATTAGCACCTTGTGCGACTCGGGCTTGCATGAAGCTGAGGAACGGAGCCAAACCGGTGCCGGCGGCAATCATGGTGATCGGCGTTGCGGGGTCTGCTGGCAAACGAAATTGGGGATTGGGTTTGATTGCAATATCAAAGAGGTCGCCCGGTTGCGCGTGCGCCAGACTGCTCGATGTGACGCCATAACGGCTGCGACCACGGCGCTGGATTTCGATTTGCTTAAATAAAATATCGAACTGGGTGGGCGCAGTAGGATTTGGCGCGCTGGCAATCGAGTAATAACGCGGCAGTAGCGGCGTGAGCAACGGCAGGAGCTGCTCGCCCATGTCAGCAATGTCGGGGTATTCGATGAGCAGGTCGAGCAGGTCGCGGCTGTCGGCATAGGCTCGCATGGCATCGCGGTCGGGCCAGTCGGTATAACCAAACTGGCGACTTAACTTGCCCAGTAACGCTGGATCGAGCAGAGTGATTTCTAGGTGGTGCGTTAGGGCTTCGCGGGCGCTCACCTGCCCTGCTCGGCGCAGGCTGACTGGCGTGTCGGGGCTAAGCTGGAGTTGTGCCAAAATAGCATCAACCCAAGCGGGCTGATTGGTGCCGGTAACGGTAACCCAGTCGCCCGGCTGAAAGTCGATGGGGCTGTCGGCGGCCAGAGTGACCAGCCAGGCCGGTTGTGCGCTATCGGGGTGCGTTTGACGCTGTTGCTGAATAAGACGAGCTTGCATTGAGTGTACCCGAGTTGTGAAGCGTTATTGTAACCAGCCGGCAAAGCTGTGCATCCAGGGTGCGACCAGCAGAATGGTAACCGTTACTGGTAATTATTTGTTGAATAGTTTAGCAAGTCCTGCGCGAGCTGAACAGGATTTAACCGGCATTGGTTGTAAAAAGGCTTGCCAGATGCCGAGCGCCACTCTATGATTTGAGGCATTATTTTTGTCGAATTAATAGGTTATTAACAGGGATTTTTACCATGAATAAAGCAGACTTTATTAATTTTATTGCCGATGTGGGCGTGTTGAAATGGGGTGAGTTTACCTTGAAGTCGGGGCGCGTGAGTCCGTATTTTTTTAATGCCGGTTTGTTTAATACTGGGGCGCATTTGGATCAGTTGTCGCAGGCCTATGCCGCGGCGATTGCTGCGTCTGGCGTTGAGTTTGATGTGTTGTTTGGCCCGGCTTATAAGGGCATTCCGTTAGCGGCGACGACCAGCGTGGCACTGGCGCGCGATTTTGGGATTAATAAGCCCTATGCGTTTAATCGTAAAGAAATTAAGGATCACGGTGAGGGAGGTCAAATTGTGGGCCATGCTCTGAGTGGGCGTATTTTGATTATTGACGATGTGATTACCGCTGGCACCGCAATTCGGGAGTCGATTGATTTGATTCATCAGCATGGCGCAACGCCTGCCGGTGTGGTGGTGGCTCTGGATCGTATGGAGCGTGGCCAAGGTGAGTTGTCGGCAATTCAGGAAGTGGAACAGCAGTACGGCTTGCCGGTGATGAGTATTTTGAATCTGCATGATTTAATTGCCTATTTGGCGGATGGCGCTACGGGCACGGCAGATGCCGCCACTTTGGCGGCCATGCAGGCTTACCGCACTAAATATGGGGTGTGAACCAGGCCTGGTAAATCAGCGCTAGGCCGACCAGCACGGTAATAATTTCGAAGGCGCGCTTGATGAGCTTGTTGCCTTTAACAATGGAGAGATGGGCGCCTAAGTAGCCGCCAATCAGCGAGCCGAGAATGAGCGCGGGTAGCCAGCTCCACTGGATATCGCCGAGGATTCCAAGAGTTATTGCACCAGCGCCGTTCCAGAAAATGCCCACCAGCACGAGGGTGTAGGCTACCGCCGCTTTGTAGTCTAAACCAAACCAACGCACTAGCCATAGGGTTACGAATAACCCGGTGCCAGAGGTGAGCGAGCCATTAAGAACACCGATCATGAGAATAACTGCACCACCTATTAGCAGGCCTGCTATTTGGCGGTTTTGCGGTTGCGCGTGCTGGCCGAGTTCGGGTTTGAGCCAGGAATAAATCCCCAGACTGAGCGTGAGCACACCAAGCGCAAAGGTCGCCCAGCGTTCGTCAACCTGCAAAATAAGGCTGGCTCCGAGTAGAACTCCGGGCAGTCCGCAGGCAAGGATAAATGCGGCAAATCGCCAATCGAGAGTGGAACTGCGCCAGTGGCGTGCGGTCGCGCCTAGCCCCAAAAACACACTGGCGACCTTATGGGTGGCAAGTGCTACGCCAAATGGCAGGCCTAAAAATAACAAGGCAGGCAGTTGTAGCAGGCCTGCCCCACCACCCGCTAAGGCCGATAACAAATTCGCAACCAGGGAAATTACAAAGAGCAGCAGTTGTTCTAGCATGACGATTCCAAATAAAAAAGCGAACCCGGTTATAAATCGGTTTCGCTTTTGAACTATGCACTAAAGGCTTTCGGTCTATACCCATGCCTCCTTCGGCTTTTTTCTGCGAAAAAAGAGGCGTCAGCAGAGTATAGCCCTACGCCTTTTTTAGAGGGCTAACCCAACCATTTGATCTTAACGCGCCGTAATCAAGGTGCCGACACCTTCGTCGGTAAAGACTTCTAGCATGACCGCATGATCTACCCGGCCATCGACAATATGTGCAGCTTTGACACCACCTTGCACGGCATCAAGAGCACATTGGATTTTTGGCAGCATACCGCCATAAATGGTGCCATCGGCAATCAGTTCATCGACCATTTTGGCATTGAGACCAGTAAGCAGTTCACCCTGCTGGTTTAGCAGGCCTGGTGTGTTGGTGAGCAACATTAATTTTTCGGCTTGCAAGGCTTCGGCCACCTTACCCGCCACCAAATCGGCATTGATATTGTAAGAGTGCCCTTCTTCGTCGACACCCACCGGCGCAATCACCGGGATAAAGTCGCCTTGAATGAGCATATCAATCACGCCGGTATTAATCCGAGACACTTCGCCAACATGACCTATGTCAATTATTTCGGGTTCGTCCATATCGGGCGTGTGCTTGGTGACTTTGAGTTTTTTGGCCATGATCAAGTTACCGTCTTTGCCGGTTAAGCCCACGGAGTTGCCGCCATGTTGATGAATCAGGTTAACAATTTCTTTGTTGACCAAGCCACCGAGCACCATTTCGACAATATCCATGGTTTCGGTGTCGGTCACCCGCATTCCCTGCACAAATTCGGACTCTTTGCCGACGCGCTTAAGCAAATCGCCAATTTGCGGACCGCCACCATGCACCACCACTGGGTTCATTCCGACCAGCTTCATGAGCACGATGTCGCGAGCAAAACTGGCCATGAGGTGATCTTCGGTCATGGCATTGCCGCCGTATTTAACCACAATGGTTTTGCCGGCAAAACGCTGAATATAGGGCAGTGCTTCGGCTAATACTGAGGCGATATTTTGGGCTTGGTCTTTATTTAGATTCATGGTTTTTTGTACTCTCATTTCAGCAGGCCTGGTTAATCTCGGAAATTGTTAAATTGCAGTGGGCGTTCAAAATCTTCTTGGCTTTTGAGGAGCGCAATGGCTTCTTGGAGGTCATCGCGTTTTTTGCCAGTCACTCGCACCGAGTCGCCTTGAATTTGTGCCTGCACTTTTAGCTTGGCATCTTTGAGGATTTTGATGATTTTTTTGGCCACCGGCGTATCTAAACCCTGGTGCACAATAATGCTTTGTTTGGCGGTTTTTAGCTGAACATCTGGGTCTTTTAGCTCGATAGCCCGCAAGTCGATGCCACGTTTGCTGAGCTTGGAGGTTAATACGGTGTACATTTGGTCGAGCTGAAACTCGGATTCGGTGTGCATTTTGATTTCGAGCTCTTTGAGGTCAAAATGACTGTCCGTGCCTTTAAAATCAAAGCGCGTGGTGACTTCTTTGTTGGCTTGATCTACGGCATTGGTGAGTTCGTGTTTGTCGACTTCTGAAACAATATCAAATGAGGGCATAGAACGTCCTTCGGTTAGGTGATTTGGGTGGTTGTTGCAATATTGGATTATTTTAGCACACTACGTATTTGATGCTTTATTGCTTGTGGCATTGGCGCTAGGCCTGCCGATAACCCCATTAAGCTTTTCTATTAGAATTATTGGTACAGCTGGGCGTAATATAATTAAACAGTAATATATTTTGATGGGGTTTATCATGTGGCAGGCTTATGTGAATGCACTGCAAAATTTGTGGTTTCGTGACCCGCGCGAGCAATCGCTTTATATCAATGATATGGCAGTACGGATTCGTGCGGGGATGTTGTTGGCGATTCCGCTGTATATGGGATTGACTCTGTATGATGCGATTTATTTTCCGGTGTGGTTGGTTGATGGCAATACCTCGGTCGATACTTATGAAATGGATTGGGAAGGACGCATTATTTATCAGGTTGAGGCGGTGCGCAGGACTTATGATTGGACGTTTCAAACCTGGGTGCTTTGGTATGCATTGTTTGAAATGATTGCCGGGATGTCGAAGTATTTATCGCGACTATCGCCTACGATTTTAATTGCCAGTTTGTTGGCCGCGCGCCAGCCTGTCGTTTGGAAGCCTTTGGTGCCAAAACGCTTTGCTTGGACTTTGGGCAGCAGCTTTATTATTGTTTGTTTAATTTTCTTTAATCCAGAGGTGTTTGCAGGCTGGGTGAATAGTCTAACCGGCCAAACTCTGCTACCGACGCATTACAACTATATGCCGTTTTGGATTCCCACAACGCTGGTGTGGATTTGTATTGCGTTTATGTGGATGGAGGCGATATTAGGCTTTTGTATGGGTTGTAAAATTCATGCGTTGCTGGTGAAAGTGCGCATTCTGAAAGAGGAGTGTGAAACCTGTAATAACATCGATTGGGATGAGATTGCCCGCCGTCATCAGGCGAAACAGGCCGCAGAACAGCAAGCCGCCAAAAACGCAGCTGATAAACCTAGTACTTGAATTTGGCGTGCAGTGCCTGATTAACGCAATCGGGCACAAATTCTTGCACGTCGCCTTGTAAGCGGGCAATTTCTCGCACCAGGCTTGATGATATAAAACTGTATTGTTCGGCAGGTGTCATAAACATGGTTTCGACTTGGCTGGCGAGTTTGCGATTCATCGAGGCCAGTTGAAATTCGTATTCAAAATCGGATACCGCACGCAAGCCCCGCAGAATCACTCGCCCTTTTACCTGCTTTACAAAATCAACCAACAGGCAGTTAAAACCTTTTACTTCGACATTATCAATTCCCAAGCAGGCCTGCTGGGCCAGAACAATGCGCTCATCTAAACTAAATAGCGGTTGTTTGTTTTGGTTTTCCGCCACCGCAATTATGATCTTATCGTAAAAAGGACTGGCACGTTTGATGAGGTCGGTGTGACCGCAGGTAATCGGGTCGAAGGTGCCTGGGTAAACTGCAATTGTGCTCATAACAGCGTGGTTTCCTTGTTATTTCGGTAGTCTGGTGCACAAGAATTAATCGGATGCGCGTTGTTGACGCCAGAGGCTGAAAGCGACTTGTGCCGTGGTTTTTTCACGGTGACAGTGCCAGTTCGCCGGTAGTGCAGGCCAAGTTTGCCCTTTTTCGTGCTCTAAGTAAAGCCATGTGTCGGCATGAATCCAGTTCGAATGGATAAGCAGGTCGAGTGTTTTTGCCAACAGGTCTTGCATAAAAGGCGGATCGAGAAAGATGATGTCATAGGGCTTATAGGTCTTAAAGGGTTCGTTGGGCGTGCTGGCTGGCTGGGTTTGTAGCCATTTGAGCGTGTCGGTTATTATGACGCGACTGTCGGGACTAACCAGGCCTGCTTGTTGCCATTGATTAAGGTTGTTTTGTAGGCAATTTGCAACCTGTGGACTTTTTTCGAGCAGCGTAACGCTGGCGGCGCCGCGGGATAGGGCTTCGAAGCCGAGCGCACCCGAGCCCGCATAGGCGTCTAAGCAGCGGGTGCCTGCTATATCAAACTGCAACCAGTTGAATAGGGTTTCTCGGACTCGGTCGCTGGTTGGACGCAATCCGGGTTGGTCGAGCACTTGCAACTTGCGGCCACGCGCATCACCGCCAATAATGCGCACTTGGCCGGTAGCCAGTGTTTTTGCCGATGCCGGTTTATGGTGTGGCATCGAGCACCGGTTGTCCAACCATTAGGGTAAACAAATTGTCGGGATGAATATGCTGACGCCAGGCGGCGAGTACGTCCGCTTTTTCGAGTGCTTCGATGGCCGCTGGAAAGGCTTCTAAGTAATCGAGCGGGAGGTCATAAAACCCAATCATGGTGAGATAGCCAAGAATTTTATCGTTGGTATCAAAGCGCATCGGCCAGCCGCCGAGTAGGTTTTGTTTGATGTCGGCAAATTTGGCATCATCAAAATCCTCCAAGAAGCCGAGCAGCGTTTCTTTAACGACTTGGTCGGCTTCTTGCGCTTGGTTATTGGCGGTTGATAAGCCAATCATCCAGGGACCGGCTTCGCGCATTGGAGCAAAAAAGCTAAACACGCTGTAAACCAAGCCGCGCTTTTCGCGCACCTCTTCCACCAGCAATGAGGCAAAACCACTGCCGCCGAGCAGGTGATTACCTAGAAATAAGGCATAGTAGTCGGGGTGACCGCGTTCGACACCCAGCTGACCCGCAAAGTATTGAGTTTGATTGGCGGTAAATTCCACCACCTCTAATCCGGGGGTTACCGGTTCTGGCGTAGGTATTGCGGTGGCTTTAACACCGCTGGCTAGACGCTCACTGATGGCTTGTGCAATCGCCTTGGCTTGCGATTGACTGAGATCACCGACAATCGAAATTTGCGCATTTTGCGCCACATAGTATTGGCGATAGAAGGCATCCAGATCCATCGGCGTTAGCTGTTCAATAACTTCGCTGTCACCTGCGACATCCTGACCATAGGGATGATCTTGATAGAGACGTTGCCAAAACACTTTGCGCGCATATTGACCGGCGACTTCGTCGGCTTGTTGCATAGCTTGTAGCAAACGCACGCGATCGCGTTGCATGATGTCGGCTGGAAATTCGGCATCAGCAATCACTTCTGTAAATAGGTCGAGCGCCGCAGTCAGCAAAGGTTCACGGGTTAGGCTGCGCAGTGAAAAACGGGTCATGTCACGGTTAACATTGGAGTTAAACACCGCGCCTAAGTCGTTAAAGCCATCGGCAATGGCTTGCTCATTACGCTGACTGGTGGCCAGCCCGATCATGTTGCCGGTAAAATTGGCCAGGCCTGGTTGCGCACCATCTCGGGCACTGCCGGCATCAAATAGCAATTCGATATCCATCATCGGGAGTTCTGGCGTCGCGACAAACAGCACCTTGGCGCCCTCTTGCGTTTGCCAAGTTTGGATGTCGAGCTGTGCCAGCACCGGCTGACTCAGACTTAGCATCAGCGCTGAGGCACTGGCTGCGATCAGGTTTTTAAGCCGTTTTAATGGATTAAGACGTTGTAAGTTGTTCATTAGTGCGATCTCCCTCCGAAGTCGGGTCTGGCCGCAGGACGGCGGTTGGTTTCGCCACTGGGCTCTAAAATAGCGACCGTGGATTGATCGAGTTGTAAATATTGGTTGGCGACCCGTTGAATGTCTTCGGGGGTGACTTGGCGAAGGTTGCTAACATAGTCATCGAAGGTGGATGCTGGCAGGCCAACACTGACTAACATCCCGAGCATATTGGCTTGGGATTGAATGGAGTCTTGACTGAATACGTGTGCGGCTTCGGCTTGTGCTAGCACGCGATTAAGCTCTGACTGGGTGACCGGCTCGGTTTGTAAGCGACTAATCTGCTCTAATAATGCGGCTTCGAGCTCGGCTACCGTGACCCCTGGATTAGGTTGCGCACTGAGGGCAAATTGGGTGCCTAGGCGACCCAAAAAGCGATAAAAACTACCGGCCGAGCTGGCCAGCTGGGTATCTCGTACTAGCGCTTGGGTGAGTCTTGAGCTGTCATTGCCGCCTAAGATACTGCTGAGTACCGCCAGCGCATAGACATCGGTTGGGTCTTCCGCTGTGACCAAGGTGGGCGCATGAAAGCCGATCAGTAAGCTGGGCACGGGCACGGCATCTTTTAAGATAATGCGACGCTGGCCTTGCTGGGGTATTTCGACAGCAGAACGTGGCGGTGCGATTTCGCGGGCAGGAATTTGACCGTAGGTTTGTTGAGCATAGGTCATCACTTCATCTGGGGTAATGTCGCCGACAATAACTAGAGTGGCGTTACTGGGGGAATACCAGCGGTCGTACCAGGCCTGCAGGTCTTCTAAGGTGTAATTTTTGATGTCATCCATCCAGCCGATAATCGGATTGCGCTCGGGGCTACTCATAAATGCGGTGGCTTTAAATTGTTCAAACAAGCGCGAGTTGGGACGATCATCAACCGCCCATAGGCGTTCTTGGATGACGACATTGCGCTCTGGCTGAAATTCTTCTTCGGTGAGTTTTAGGTTCGCCATGCGGTCGGCTTCCATTGCCATCATGCGGGATAGATGGTCTCGGCCGACAATTTGAAAATAGGCGGTGTAATTGGCGGAGGTAAATGCGTTATCGCGGCCGCCAAGACGGGAGACTTCACGCGAGAATTCACCTGGGGCTTGGTTATAGGTACCTTTAAACATCATGTGTTCGAGCATATGTGAGATACCGGTAAGATGAGTAGGCTCGTAATTAGCTCCTACTCGGTACCAGACCTGATGCACGACAATCGGCGACCGGTGGTCGGATTTGACGATCACTTGCATCCCGTTGTCTAACTGGGTTTCAAAAAGCGTTGGGCTTTCGTACGCGTATAACGGATGGCTAAACACCATCACCAGGCTTAATCCCCATATTTTCCAGTTTGGCATCCGTGGCTCCTGTTTGCAGTGCAAAAAACAATAAGTTATTTATAATAGGGCGATATGACATTTACAAGAGGCGCGGGCCAGTGCGTCACATTTTTCCTAATTTACTGAGATGGCTATGTTCGATTTTTTTAAAAAGAAACCTATTGTAACTGAGACACCCCCTGAAGAGGTTAGCAATGTCGCCGAGGTGAGCGAAGTCTCGCAAGAGACTGGGGAGACGCCAACGAAAATGGGGCTGTTTGCGCGACTAAAATCCCAACTGACAAAATCACGCGAAGCCTTTACGTCGGGATTATCGCAGTTATTTTTAGGTAAAAAACAGATTGATGACGAACTGCTTGAGGAGCTGGAAACCCTGTTATTGCAGGCGGATGTTGGCTTTGAGGCAACGACCCAAATTATTGATGCGCTGACTGAGCAGGTGTCGCGTCAGGCGTTAAAAGATCCACAAGCCTTGTTTGAAGCCTTGGCCAGTCAACTCGAGGCGATTTTGACGCCCGTTGAACAGGCGTTGGTGATTAACAGTGATGCCAAACCTCACGTGGTGTTGATGGTGGGCATTAATGGCGCCGGTAAAACCACCACCATTGGTAAGCTGGCTAAGTTTTTACAACGCCAACAACATAAGGTGATGTTGGCAGCGGGCGATACATTCCGGGCCGCGGCGGTGGAACAGTTGCAAACTTGGGGCGAGCGGAATCAAATTGCAGTAATGGCACAAAAAACCGGTGCCGATTCTGCGGCGGTTATTTTTGATGCCATCCATTCAGCACAGGCCAAAAACTTAGATGTGTTGCTAGCTGACACGGCCGGGCGTTTGCATACGCAACATAATTTGATGGACGAACTTAAGAAGGTTAAGCGCGTTATTCAGAAGTGTGATGCCGATGCGCCGCATGATGTATTGCTGGTGTTGGATGCCTCGATTGGTCAAAATGCGATTAATCAGGCTAAGCAGTTTCATGAAGCAGTTGGCGTAACAGGCCTGGTGATTACGAAGTTGGACGGTACGGCTAAGGGCGGCGTTATTTTTAATTTGGCGCAAACGCTGGGCTTGCCGGTGAAGTTTATTGGTGTTGGTGAGAAAATTGATGATCTGCAAGTCTTTAATGCGAAGGCGTTTGTGGACGCATTTTTAGATAGCCCGGCTTCTGAACATTAAGCGGTGGCGGCGGTTTTGTTGTGATTTTAGTGCTAATGCGTTGCTAGTGTTATTACATATAAATAATATACGCCGAGGCGACCTTTTATTTTATACGGAGGGGAAATACTTGAACCACTGGAATAAACTTGTGTTGGGCGGTTTAATGATTGGCACTTTGACGCTTCAGGGCTGTGCCACTAATCGCAATCCGCCGCCATCCGTCCATGATAATGTTTGTAATTTGATTAAGCATGATCGCCAATGGTATACCGCGGCGAAGCGCTCTCAGGACAAATGGGGGACCTCGATTGCGATTCAAAAAGCGTTTGTGCACCAGGAGTCGCGTTTTGTGCACGACGCGCGTCCACCGCGTAAAACCCATTTAGGCGTGATTCCGGGGCGTCGAGCATCCAGTGCACTAGGCTATGCCCAGGCGCTTGATGGCACTTGGTCTGATTATCAAAAAGCAACGGGTAATTTACGGGCAAGGCGTACTAACCTTAACGATGCGTTAGATTTTATTGGCTGGTATAACAGCTTGTCGCATTCGCGCAACGGAATCGCGCTTAATGACCCGTATAATTTGTATTTGGCCTATCACGAGGGTCATGGCGGTTTTAGGCGCAAGACCTATGAGCAAAAGCCTTGGTTAATGTCGGTGGCAAAACGGGTGGAACAGCGAAGTATTATGTATCAAAATCAGTTAAGCCAATGCCGATTGCCTGCACAGCGCTGCTTTTTTGGACGGTGCTGAAAGTGGATTATTGAGTGTTGATTCTACAAGTAGTCCAAAAAAGCGGTGTGTTGAGCACCGCTATAGACAGATTATTTAACAGATATATTATTTCGTGGCTATTTAGCGGCTATTTAGCGTAACGCTGAACCACTAATGAAGCATTCGTGCCACCAAATCCAAAGCTATTGCTCATAATGCGGTTAAGACCCGCGTTATAGATAGTTTCAGTAACAATCGGCATCCCTTCGCAGTCAGGGTCCAGCGCTTCGATATTTATTGACGGCGCGATAAAATCCTCTTCCATCATTAATAGGCTGTAAATTAATTCGTGTACCCCGGCGGCACCCAGCGAGTGACCGGACATGGCTTTAGTTGAACTGATTTTTGGTACTTGGTTACCAAAAACCTCACGAACAGCCGCCATTTCTTTAGTATCACCGACTGGCGTACTGGTGCCATGCGGGTTGATGTAATCAATTGGACCTTCAACCGTACTAAGTGCTTGACGCATACAACGAACCGCACCTTCACCCGATGGGGCGACCATGTCGTAGCCATCTGAGTTAGCGCCATAGCCAACGATTTCAGCGTAAATTTTTGCACCACGTGCCAATGCGTGCTCGAGCTCTTCAACGACAACCATGCCACCGCCACCCGCGATAACAAAACCATCACGATTGGCGTCATAGGTTCTGGATGCTTTTTCTGGTGTGTCGTTATATTTGGATGATAGAGCACCCATGGCATCAAACAGTACCGACATGGTCCAGTGTAGCTCTTCGCCACCACCGGCAAACACGACATCTTGCTTGCCAAGTTGGATTTGTTCAACAGCCGTACCGACACAGTGCGCACTGGTTGAGCAGGCCGAGCTAATCGAGTAGTTAATACCTTTGATTTTAAACGGGGTAGCTAGGCAGGCTGATACTGTGCTGCCCATAGTACGAGTTACCATGTAAGGGCCTACCCGCTTAACGCCTTTTTCGCGTGTAATTTCTACCGCTTGGGTTGAGTTTGAGTTGGAACCACCGCCCGAGCCAGCAATAATACCCGTACGCTCATTTGAGACCATCTCTGGGGTTAAACCGGAGTCTGCAATAGCTTGTTCCATAGCAATGTAGCTGTAGGCCGCGGCATCACCCATAAAACGCAGTTGTTTGCGGGGAATAAGTTCTTCAAAGCTGAGGTCTTTAATAGCACCATGAATTTGTGACCGCATACCATTTTCAGTGTATTCAGGCGCGGCAACAATGCCTGACTTGCCCAGTTTGAGCGATTCGGCTACTGTTTGTTTTTTATTTCCTAGGCTCGAGACGATGCCAAGTCCGGTGATGACAACTCTTTTCATATTAAAAACTATCCGTGTTGGTAAACAAGCCGACTTTTAGGTCGGTAGCACTGTAAATTTCGCGACCATCTACAAACAATTTGGCGTCGCCAATGCCCATGTAGAGTTTGCGCTTAATGACACGCTTCATTTCAATGACATATTCTACTTTTTTTGCTTTAGGCAGAATTTGGCCATAGAATTTAACTTCGCCTGAGCCCAATGCACGCCCGCGTCCTGGACCACCGGTCCAACCGAGGAAAAAACCAATCAGTTGCCACATTGCATCAAGCCCTAAACAGCCTGGCATTACCGGGTCTTCGTTAAAATGGCATTCAAAAAACCACAGGTCTGGCGTGATATCTAGCTCGGCACGAATGATGCCTTTACCATGGGCACCGCCCTCTTCAGAAATTTCGGTAATGCGATCAAACATGAGCATTGGCGGTTTGGGGAGCTGGGCATTGCCTGGTCCGAATAATTCACCACGCCCACATTGGAGCAACTCTTCACGGCTATAACTAGATTGTTGGTTCATGTTTTTTCCATATAAAATTTTCGATATTATATCAGCCTTGCGAGTTGAGGCAAAGTATACAAATTAGAAACTCATCATGGTTGTGCTGTCGATAGCTTGACGCAATTGGTTTGGAGGGTAACTAAGAAGTGGTGCCGACAGAGGGACTCGAACCCCCAACCTACTGATTACAAATCAGTTGCACTACCAGTTGTGCTATGTCGGCAATGCGCGCTATTATAAGTTGGTTTAATTAAGAGTCAATATGTTTTAAACAAAATTAGCAGAAATTTAAGTTAGTTTGATTTGGCTGGTTGATTAGATTGTGCGTATAGCGCTAATCCTTTTAAAACGAGATCTTTCTCATATCGCCATTTTCCACTAAGCAAAGGCTGTATGAAAGGGGCTTCTCCACCACATATAATTTTGTTTATGGCGTTAGCATTGGGGAATGATGGAGTTGCATTGTCCTGCGTCTGTATTGCCTGTTGGAGAAACTGATCAATAGCGCCCACCGCACCTGCTAGCAGGCCTGCTTGAATGCCTTGCGTAGTATCGGTACCCATCTTCAGCTCAGTGACTTCAAAATCCATGGTGTAATTTTGATGACTAAGGTCTGTTTCAGATAGCCGAGTATGTGCTGTGAGACTTTGTATCGATTTTGCTAGACCTGGTAGTATCCATCCACCATGATGATGACCCGTATGGTCAACGTAATCCAAAGTTAACGCACTCCCCGCATCAACAAGCACACACGGATAGCCATAAAAGTGACCGCAAGCTAATAAAGCTAGCCAACGATCGATACCCAGTTGAGCTGGGTTGTCATAGCCATTAATAAGGTGAGGATTTTGGCTAATCAACGGTGTTTTGGCTAGATGCGTATTTAATGGGTAATCGGCTAGTAGTTCGAGTAGTTGGGTTTGTTGCGCCTGTTTAGCAACAGAACTGATCCATACTTTCGATATACTGCTCAGAATTGGGGCTTCCCCGGCTAACTGGTGTTGAAACGCCACTAGTGATTTACATTGCCCTGACGCTATAAAGCGGAACTGTTCGTTCTTAATAAGCGCCCATTTTAGTTGACTATTACCCTGGTCAATTAGCAGGCTAGTTGGTTCCATCTTCATTGGTCTCATAGGTTCGTAAACTAACCGTCCCAGAATTTAGACGCACTAGCTTATTTGGCTGATGGGCATAATATACCATGGCTTCGCCTTGAAGATTAATTCCCTGATAGTAGGCGATCTGTGGTTTATTTTGCGTCGAAACCACATAAATTGTTTCGCCTTGAGTAAAAAGGTCCCGCGCTTGCCATGCGTTTACGTTTAGCGGTGCTGAAGTTATCTTAGCACTCGTAAAGAGTGTCTTAATTAGATGTGCTTCGATGGAACCTATCAGTTGATTACGGCTTGTATTAGGAATAAACCAACCCCGTTTATAGCTTGCATCGGGATGTTGTAACGGTGGTTGTAAGTTTACACCCAGCCCGATAATAATTAACCACTGTCCGTTTGCTGCGCGCTCCAATTCAATTAAAATTCCACCGACTTTGGCGTTATTTATAAATATGTCGTTCGGCCATTTTAGCTGTATGTTTTGGTGGCTTTGCTCAGCAAGCGCTTCGGCAATGGCAAGTGCAACACGCTGGGATAGACCGTCTGGAAGTCTAATGCTATTGTCTATATGAGGCATTGGAAGCATTAATGACATAGCAATGTCATTTTCTTGACTAGCCCAATTACGGTTCTGTTGACCATATCCCTTAGTTTGACAATCTGCGACACATGTTACCGGGTGATTAGTAAAGCCTGCTATGTCTTTCAGAAAGCTATTTGTTGATGCGAGTCGCTTGAATTTGAACTGGTAAACTGCTTGGTACTTATCTAACCTGGTCATTATTGAAGGCATTACTGAATTACTTGTTATCACAGACAAGACTCCGGAACTAATTCATCGGTAATAGATATGTCTAAATAAAGATACATTAATACAACCAGTAAAAAATAGGCAAAAAAAAACCCCTCATTAGAGGGGTTTAGGATGTGGAGCTTGGCGATGACCTACTCTCGCATGGGGAGACCCCACACTACCATCGGCGCTGGAACGTTTCACTTCTGAGTTCGAGAAGGGATCAGGTGGTTCCATTCCGCTATGGTCGCCAAGCAATTCGGCTTTGCCTGATGTGTCGCCACACCCGGCTAAAATTCTTTGTTTAGGAATCGATCTCTTCCTGGGTTTTACTTAGATAACTTGATCTTGCGGCTTTCTCAAGCTCACACATCAGTTAAGTCACTTTTGAGTTGTATAGTTAAGCCTCACGAGTAATTAGTACAAGTTAGCTTCACACATTACTGCGCTTCCACACCTTGCCTATCAACGTCCTGGTCTTGAACGGCTCTTTAGAAGACTTAAAGTCTAGGGAGAACTCATCTTGGGGCAAGTTTCCCGCTTAGATGCTTTCAGCGGTTATCTTTCCCGAACGTAGCTACCCAGCAGTGCCCTTGGCAGGACAACTGGAACACCAGCGGTTCGTCCACTCCGGTCCTCTCGTACTAGGAGCAGCCCCCCTCAATTCTCCAACGCCCACGGCAGATAGGGACCGAACTGTCTCACGACGTTCTAAACCCAGCTCGCGTACCACTTTAAATGGCGAACAGCCATACCCTTGGGACCGACTTCAGCCCCAGGATGTGATGAGCCGACATCGAGGTGCCAAACACCGCCGTCGATATGAACTCTTGGGCGGTATCAGCCTGTTATCCCCGGAGTACCTTTTATCCGTTGAGCGATGGCCCTTCCACACAGAACCACCGGATCACTAGAACCTGCTTTCGCACCTGCTCGACGTGTCTGTCTCGCAGTCAAGCACCCTTTTACTCTTGCGCTCATTGCACGATGTCCGACCGTGCTGAGGGTACCTTCGCGCTCCTCCGTTACTCTTTAGGAGGAGACCGCCCCAGTCAAACTACCCACCATACACTGTCCCTGACCAGGATTCACTGGCCGAGGTTAGAACCTCAATACGATCAGGGTGGTATTTCAAGGATGGCTCCACCCGAACTAGCGTCCGAGCTTCAAAGCCTCCCACCTATCCTACACAGATAGTATCAAAGTCCAGTGCAAAGCTATAGTAAAGGTTCACGGGGTCTTTCCGTCTAGCCGCGGGTACACGGCATCTTGACCGCGATTTCAATTTCGCTGAGTCTCGGGTGGAGACAGTGTGGCCATCGTTACGCCATTCGTGCAGGTCGGAACTTACCCGACAAGGAATTTCGCTACCTTAGGACCGTTATAGTTACGGCCGCCGTTTACCGGGGCTTCGATCAAGAGCTTCGCTTTACAGCTAACCCCATCAATTAACCTTCCGGCACCGGGCAGGCGTCACACCGTATACGTCATCTTTCGATTTTGCACAGTGCTGTGTTTTTAATAAACAGTCGCAGCCACCTGGTCTCTGCAACCCTCAAAAGCTTACAGCGCAAGGCCTTCACCTTCAAGGGCACACCTTCTCCCGAAGTTACGGTGTTATTTTGCCTAGTTCCTTCACCCGAGTTCTCTCAAGCGCCTTGGAATTCTCATCCTGCCCACCTGTGTTGGTTTGGGGTACGGTTTCTTATAACCTGAAGCTTAGAAGATTTTCTTGGAAGCAGGGCATCAACCACTTCGTCCTAATGGACTCGTCATCAGTTCTCGGCATTAAAGACCCGGATTTACCTAAGCCTTCTGCCTACCGCCTTAAACAAGGACAACCATCGCCTTGCTGGCCTAGCCTTCTCCGTCCCTCCATCGCAGTTATAAAAAGTACAGGAATATTAACCTGTTTCCCATCGACTACGCCTTTCGGCCTCGCCTTAGGAGCCGACTAACCCTACGTCGATTAGCGTTGCGTAGGAAACCTTGGGCTTTCGGCGAGGGCGTTTTTCACGCCCTTTATCGCTACTTATGTCAGCATACGCACTCGTGATATCTCCAGCATGCCTGACAGCACACCTTCACAGACTTACACGACGCTCCCCTACCATGCCTTACGGCATCCGCAATTTCGGTACACGACTTAGCCCCGTTAAATCTTCGGCGCAGGCCGACTCGATCAGTGAGCTATTACGCTTTCTTTAAAGGATGGCTGCTTCTAAGCCAACCTCCTGACTGTCTAAGCCTTCCCACATCCTTTCCCACTGAGCCGTGTTTAGGGACCTTAATTGGCGGTCTGGGTTGTTTCCCTCTTGACAACGGACGTTAGCACCCGCTGTCTGTCTCCCATGATTGCACTTGTTGGTATTCGGAGTTTGCAATGGGCTGCTAAGCCTTGACGGCCCGCTAGACCATAACAGTGCTCTACCCCCAACAGTGAGACATGAGGCACTACCTAAATAGTTTTCGGGGAGAACCAGCTATCTCCGAGCTTGATTAGCCTTTCACTCCGATCCACAGCTCATCCCCTAATTTTTCAACATTAGTGGGTTCGGACCTCCAGTTGATGTTACTCAACCTTCATCCTGGCCATGGATAGATCGCCCGGTTTCGGGTCTACTGCATGCTACTATCGCCCATTTAAGACTCGGTTTCCCTACGGCTCCCTTATTCAGTTAACCTCGCAACACACAGTAAGTCGCTGACCCATTATACAAAAGGTACGCAGTCACCCCATCACTAAGCTACCTCTGCTTGTTTTTTGGTTTAGCTCGCTTCGCTCACTTAACACTTACAAGTAAAGATAATCACATGACTACTTTTAAAGTAGCTTAGTGATGGGGCTCCCACTGCTTGTACGTACACGGTTTCAGGTTCTATTTCACTCCCCTCCTGGGGTTCTTTTCGCCTTTCCCTCACGGTACTGGTTCACTATCGGTCGGTAGAGAGTATTTAGCCTTGGAGGGTGGTCCCCCCATGTTCAGACAGGATTTCACGTGTCCCGTCCTACTCGATTTCACAAGAATAAAGCTTTCGCATACAGGACTATCACCTCGTATCGTCGCACTTTCCAGAGCGTTCTGCTAACTTAGTCCTTGCTTAAGGGCTGGTCCCCGTTCGCTCGCCGCTACTTAGGGAATCTCGGTTGATTTCTTTTCCTCCGGGTACTTAGATGTTTCAGTTCCCCGGGTTAGCCTCCCATTAAGGGATATCCTCGAAAGGATGGGTTTTCCCATTCAGACATCTCCGGGTCAAAGGTTATTTGCCACCTCACCGGAGCTTTTCGCAGGCTATCACGTCTTTCATCGCCTTCTACCGCCTAGGCATCCACCGTGTACGCTTAATCACTTAACTATACAACTCAAAAATAACTTATTAGTAAACTAACTCGTTGACCTTGACCTTTTGTGTTGAATTCCTATCTCTAAAAACTCAATCAAGGCACCCTCTTTGAGTGCACAACGCAATTAAGATTCTTCGCTGACATGTTCGCTTGAGATTGCTCATCAAGATACATGTTACCTAAGTTTGGTGAGCATGATTGGAGGTCACACTCACCGGGTTAATGCCGTCTCATCAACGCGCACTAACCTTCTCTTTTGAAGAGATCTTTTCCTAATTTTTAAAGAACTTCGACTTCATGTCACTACAAAAGACTTTCATCTTCTCTAATAACAATAAAAACCGCTCATAGTTTCTTAGCTAATTTTCATCAACCAAAACACCATGAGCGGTGTTTATTGGTGGAGTTAGGCGGGATCGAACCGCCGACCTCCTGCGTGCAAGGCAGGCGCTCTCCCAGCTGAGCTATAACCCCATGTGGTGGGTCTGGGTGGATTCGAACCACCGACCTCACCCTTATCAGGGGTGCGCTCTAACCAACTGAGCTACAGACCCAGGTCCTCTTTAACCTGAGCGCACCCAGGCCGTTCTTTCGTAATTCAGAGACAATTTATGTGAAAGCGCCTAAACTTACTGCCGCTTCGTCTTAAAGGAGGTGATCCAGCCCCACCTTCCGATAGGGCTACCTTGTTACGACTTCACCCCAGTCATGAATCACACCGTGGTAACCGTCCTCCCGAAGGTTAGACTAGCTACTTCTGGTGCAACCCACTCCCATGGTGTGACGGGCGGTGTGTACAAGGCCCGGGAACGTATTCACCGCAACATTCTGATTTGCGATTACTAGCGATTCCGACTTCATGGAGTCGAGTTGCAGACTCCAATCCGGACTACGATCGGTTTTTTCAGATTCGCACCACCTCGCGGCTTCGCAACTGTTTGTACCGACCATTGTAGCACGTGTGTAGCCCATCCCATAAGGGCCATGATGACTTGACGTCGTCCCCGCCTTCCTCCGGTTTATCACCGGCAGTCTCATTAGAGTTCTCAACTAAATGGTAGCAACTAATGATAAGGGTTGCGCTCGTTGCGGGACTTAACCCAACATCTCACGACACGAGCTGACGACAGCCATGCAGCACCTGTCTCACAGTTCCCGAAGGCACCAATCTATCTCTAGAAAGTTCTGTGGATGTCAAGGGATGGTAAGGTTCTTCGCGTTGCATCGAATTAAACCACATGCTCCACCGCTTGTGCGGGCCCCCGTCAATTCCTTTGAGTTTTAATCTTGCGACCGTACTCCCCAGGCGGTCAACTTATCGCGTTAGCTGCGCTACTAATCTTTTTAATAAGACCAACAGCTAGTTGACATCGTTTAGGGCGTGGACTACCGGGGTATCTAATCCCGTTTGCTCCCCACGCTTTCGCACCTCAGCGTCAGTTTTAGTCCAGGAAGGCGCCTTCGCCACTGATGTTCCTTCTGATATCTACGCATTTCACTGCTACTCCAGAAATTCCCCTTCCCTCTACTAAACTCTAGACTGCCAGTTTCAATCGCCGTTCCTAGGTTGAGCCCAGGGCTTTCACAACTGACTTAACAATCCGCCTACGCGCGCTTTACGCCCAGTAATTCCGAATAACGCTTGCACCCTCTGTATTACCGCGGCTGCTGGCACAGAGTTAGCCGGTGCTTTTTCTGTGAGTAACGTCACAGCAATCAGGTATTAACTAACTGCCTTTCCTCCTCACTAAAAGTGCTTTACAACCCTCGGGCCTTCTTCACACACGCGGCATGGCTGGATCAGGGTTGCCCCCATTGTCCAATATTCCCCACTGCTGCCTCCCGTAGGAGTCTGGGCCGTGTCTCAGTCCCAGTGTGGCTGATCATCCTCTCAAACCAGCTATAGATCGTCGCCTTGGTGAGCCATTACCTCACCAACTAGCTAATCTAACATGGGCTCATCCTTTGGCGATAGCTTACAAGTAGAGGCCACCTTTCATCCGTAGATCTCATTCGGTATTAACGTACGTTTCCATACGGTATCCCCAACCAAAGGGCAGATTCCCATGCCTTACTCACCCGTCCGCCACTCGTCAGCAGGAGCAAGCTCCCCTGTTACCGTCCGACTTGCATGTGTTAGGCCTGCCGCCAGCGTTCATTCTGAGCCAGGATCAAACTCTTCAGTTTAATCTTGAACATTTTTATAACACTCGGAATTGACAAAGAAACATGGAAGAGTTACCTCTACCTATACTTACATTGTCGTTTCGAGTTAATTTTTGCGGTCAGCTCATCTAGACACTTCCACATAAATTATCTCTGAATTACCTGATTTTTAAAGAACGTCTTATTCGTTTTCCAGCACAACAATTTGTTGTTTGGAAGCCCGCTATTATATCCAGGCCCGCGCTTTAGTGTCAATATTTATTTTCAAAATCTTTTCACTCAAACCGCTTGTTTCTTCCCTTCTTGGCGCATCGCTTCGAAGTGAGGCGTATTCTACAGACTCCGATTTTCCTTGCAAGTCTTTTTTAGAGTTTTTTTACTGTTTTTTATAAATTTCATTTATTACAGATATTTACAAAACTTATCTGCCGTTTCATTATCACTGCAAAGTAATCCTAGCAAATTTGCGTTTACCAACCTGAACGACAATGGACTCCGAATTCGTTAAAACTAATTTCGCATCACTTACCTTTTCGCCATTAATCTTTACCGCACTCTGTTTTATCATTCGATGAGCCTCTGAGGTGGTTGGGACCAGGCCTGCTTCTTTCAGAAGGTTAGCCAAAGGCATTTCTCCTTTAAAGGTGTATTCGGGCATCTCATCGGGAATCGCGTTTTTCGAAAAACGTGTTTCGAAGTCGCTTAATGCCGCCTGCGCATCTTCTGCCGAATGAAATCTGGCTACTAGCTCCATCGCCAACTTAACTTTAATGTTACGTGGGTTTTCACCATCCGCAACCGCTTGCTTATATCCCGCAATGGTTGCCAGGCTTTCAAAGCTCAGTAGCTCATAATAACGCCACATCAATTCATCTGAGACAGACATAACCTTTCCAAACATATCATTAGGCGTATCTTTTATACCTATATAGTTGTTTAGCGATTTGGACATTTTTTGTACACCATCCAAACCTTCAAGGATCGGCATCGTTAAGGTTACTTGCGGCCTATGCCCAGCTTGCTGCTGTAATTGACGCCCCATTAATAGGTTAAATTTTTGATCAGTACCACCCAACTCAAGGTCCGCTTGCATCGCCACCGAATCGTACCCCTGCACGAGCGGGTATAAAAACTCATGAATCGCAATCGGTGAACCGGCACGATATCGGGTCTCGAAGTCGTTACGCTCCAACATTCGGGCTACAGTCGCTGATGATGCTAAACGAATCATGTCGGCCGCTGAAAAATCCTTAAACCAGGAGGAGTTGAACACTACTTTTGTTTTTAGCGGATCGAGAATCTTAAACACCTGATCTTGGTAAGTCTGGGCATTTTCAGCAATCTCCTCTACCGATAACGGGGGCCTAGTTGCACTTTTCCCAGTGGGATCACCAATCATTGCGGTAAAGTCGCCAATTAAGAAGTGAATTTCGTGCCCAAGGTCTTGCAATTGCTTGAGTTTATTTATCAGAACCGTGTGACCAAGATGCAAATCCGGTGCTGTTGGGTCGAAACCGGCTTTAACGATTAACGGACGCCCTGTTTTTAACTTTTCAATTAACTCAGCTTCAACCAAAATTTCATCGGCACCGCGCTTAATAATGGCTAACTGTTCATCAATACTTAACATCTTCTCTCTCTATCTTTTTCTGTTTTATCCGCACAAGACGGTATCGGTATGTAATTCTAGTTTTCCGGTTAATTGACTAACCGAACCTAAGCCCCGTTTTTGTAGGTAACGCGCAATGTCTTTATTCATTTTCGCTATAAGCATCGGATCTTTGGCAAGGGATGTGCCAACAGCAACCATCGTGGCACCCGCAAGAAAAAACTCAATGGCATCTTCAGCACTGCTGACACCACCTAAGCCAATAATCGGAATATTGTGCTGTTTGGCAACTTGATAGACTTGATGGACACGCAATAGGGCTACCGGTTTAATCGCTGGCCCAGATAAGCCACCTTGGTTATTACCCAAATCTGGACGCCAAGTATCTATATTAATGGACATTCCCATTAGGGTATTAATCGCAGACAAGGCATCGGCGCCCGCATCAATGACCCGTCGCGCGCCTTCCGCAATATCGGTTTGATTGGGTGACAATTTTACAATTAATGGCTTGGAGGTACTCGCTCGACAAGCCTCTACCACACGTGCGGCCATGTCCGGGTCATTCCCAAACGCCGCACCGCCTTTTTTTACATTCGGACAGGAGATATTAATCTCAAGACCCGCTAGCTGCGTGTCATCAAAACGCTTGCAGACTTCCGCATATTCCTCAATGCTAGAACCAGACACATTGGCGAAGTAACGCGTCGCGGTATAATCCAGTTGCGGAAGCAATTGCTTTACCACATAATCAACACCCGGATTTTGCAGACCGATTGAGTTGAGCAGGCCGTTTGGCGTCTCCCAAACTCGTTCGGCCTTATTGCCTAATTTGGGCTCGAGTGTTGTACCTTTTAAAAATACCGCGCCGACGTCCTGATTACGAAAACCGGAGACGGCCTGATACTCCAGCCCGTACCCGGCATTACCGGACGCCATTGCCACCGGAGAGTGACACGTGACACCACACACATTAACTGATAAATCAACCATAGCGACACCTACTACTATGTTACATATTATTCTTTATGAACCTGAAATCCCACAAAACACTGGGGCTTTAATTCGACTCAGCGCCAACATGGGCGCACACTTGCATTTGATTAAACCCTTTCCATTTGACCTAAGCGAAAAACGGGTTAGGCGAGCAGGCCTGGATTATCACGAATTAGCGAATGTGTTCGAATACGATAATCTTGAGCAGTGTTTAACTAGCGTGCAACCCAATCGTGTATTTGCACTCACCACCAAAGCAACCCGCCATTATCATGAACCCCAATATGAAGCTGGAGATGCTTTTTTATTTGGACCGGAAAGCCGTGGATTACCAGAAGGTGTTCGCAATCAATTTCCCCACGACCAACTACTTCGCATCCCGATGGTTGCCGATGCCCGCAGTATGAATCTCGCCAATGCTGTGTCCGTCATGGCTTATGAAGCCTGGCGCCAACTTGACTTTCAATCGGCATCAACCATTAAGTAATATTAGTGACTAGCACCTTGTTCGGCGGTTAGCTCCCGAGCTAGCAAAGCTTTGACAGCTTGTTCGGCGGTAATCTTGCCCTCAACCAGCTGATAAACCTGCTCCACAATTGGCAGTTCTAGGTGGTGCTTATCGGCAATTGCTTTGACAATGCGCACGGCTTTAACGCCCTCAACCACTTGACCGATTTCTTGTTGAACTTGCTGAGCCGTTTTACCTGACCTTGCTAAACTCAAACCAAAGCGCCGGTTACGCGACAGATCATCCGTGCAGGTAAGCACCAAGTCGCCCAACCCAGCTAGACCCATTAGTGTTGTGGGCTGAGCATCAAAGAGTGCACCGAAACGCTGCATTTCGACCATTCCTCGCGCGATAAGTGCGGCCCGTGCATTAGCGCCCAAGGCCATACCATCACTAATACCTGTGGCAATGGCCATGATGTTTTTGAACGCGCCGCCGACTTCGACGCCTGCAATATCGGCCTGAGTATACATGCGAAAGTGTGCATAATGAAAAGCCTGCGCCCAAAACTCGGCTTCAACAGGTTGAGGCGAGGCGCTCACCATTGCGGTCGGCAACCCTCTAGCAACCTCGTCCGCAAAAGTGGGCCCTGAAAGCACCGCCATAGGCGCATCAATACCCAGCTCATCGACCACGACCTGATGCAACAGGCGCTGATTGTGAGGGTCGAAACCTTTCGTTGCCCAAGCCAAATGCTGAGGACAACCCGATAATCGCACCACTCGTTTTAAAGTGTCCGCAAAGGCATCACTGGGGACAACAAGCAAAACGCCATCAACATCAGCTAACGCACCCGCTAAATCGGCAGTAACCTGCAAAGAGTCTGGAAATGTAATGTTAGGCAAATAACGAGGGTTTTCACGCTGCAACACCATATGCTCAGCGTGAGTATAACTGTGCGCCCATAGCACAACCTGATGGTCATTTTTTGCAAGCTGAACGGCCAATGCGGTTCCCCAAGCACCGGCACCTAGAACGGCTAGCTTATGCAAAGCTTTTACACCTAATCATTTAACCAATTTCATCATTTAACCAATTTCGTTTTGTGGCGCAGTACGTGCACCGGATTCACTGCCCGTATCTTGTGTTTGCTTTTGCTGCATATGATTTGCATAAAGCGCATCAAAGTTAACGGGCTCTAATAACAGCTGCGGGAACCCACCACGGACGACTAAGTCCGATACTGCCTCACGGGCAAAGGGGAACAGAATGTTAGGGCACTGGCTACCCAACATATAACCTAATTCGGCCTGCTCAAAATTCGCAATTGTGAAAACACCTGCCTGGTCAACTTCACATAAAAAGGCGGTTTTGTCATCAATTTTAACGGTTACAGTTACCCGTACCATAACGTGATAAATGTCATTTTCCAGGTTATAACTTTCGACATTTAAATTCACATCCATTTTCGGCTTGAACTCAACCGCAAACATTGCTGGTGAATTCGGTGCTTCAAATGACACATTTTTGACATAAATTTTATTAATTAAAAAGCGTTTTTCTTCAGCCATTTCAGTTAACCTTTGCTAATATTTTATCCAGCTGACCCGATTTGTCAGCCGCGTATAATTCGTCACAACCACCCACATGATGGTCACCAATAAAAATTTGAGGAATAGTGTGTCGTCCTGACACCTCTTTTACTTTCTGCCAACCGTTGGGGATTTGGTCAATATTATGCCAAGTATAGGCAACCCCTTTTTGGTCTAGCAGCTTGCGGGCCTTAGAGCAGTATGGGCAGGTATTATTGGCATAAACCACCACTAAGCCTGTCATGCCGCACCCTTACCTTTGCGACGCGCCTTTTTCGATACCGGTTGATTTAGGGGCAAACCCGCCATTTTCCAGGCCAACACACCGCCACGTAAATTAGCGACTTGACTAAAACCCGCTTTTACTAATTGACTTGCAGCACCTCCGGAACGAGCGCCTGATTGGCAGTAAACTAAAATTTGCTTGTCTTTAAAGTGGTCTAAAGTCGACATTTTATCTTTGAGTTCACTACTAGAAATATGGCGTGCTTCACCAATATAACCCGTTTTAAATTCGGCATCTGAACGCACGTCAACCACTATAGCGCCTTGGTTATATAAGCGTGTCGCTTCTTCCGGCGAAACTTGTTGGTAACCTAAAAAACGGTCACCAACATACGAATATAACAGCATCAGCGTAATCACAGCGAGCGCGACAAACAGCAATACGTTTTGAGCAACAAAATCTGCAAACATAGTTTTATCCTTAACTAATGGGCCTCTCAGCAAATCTAGTGATTTTAACAGCGAAACTGGCTACAATAAATCCAATTTATTACTAAATTTAACAACAGGACACATTAATGACGCAGGAAACACCCAACAAACGACATTTGGCGGGCCTTATTATTTTGGACGGGTGGGGGCACAACCCACACCGCGAACACAATGGAATTGCTCAAGCGAACACACCAACATGGGACGCATTACTTGCTAGCAACCCAAACACTCTTATCAACACGTCTGGACTAAACGTAGGCTTACCCGACGGGCAGATGGGCAACTCGGAGGTTGGCCATCTCAACCTGGGTGCCGGCCGTGTCGTTTATCAAGAGCTAACACGCATTCAAAAAGCTATTGATGACGGGATTTTCTTTGATAATAGCGCCCTAGTTCACGCCGTTGATTCCGCAACATCGCGTGGGCGTGCCGTACATATCTTAGGCCTGATTTCTGATGGTGGCGTGCATTCACATATCAGTCATATCAAAGCCGCAGCAACCCTGGCCATAAAACGTGGCGCAAAAACCAACCTACATTTATTTACCGATGGCCGTGACACGGCACCGCAAAGCGCACTTGGCTATATTAAGGATATAGAGCAACATTTAAAAACCCTCGAGAGTGGTCGCATTGCTTCCATCACAGGCCGTTATTATGCAATGGATCGTGATAATCGCTGGGAGCGCACCCAAAAAGCATTTGACGTCATTGCCTCTGGCCAGGGTGACTTTACGGTTGACTCTGCTAAAGACGCTATTAAGATGGCCTATTCACGAGGCGAGACCGATGAGTTTATCTTACCCACAGCCATTTTAAAGAAAAACGGTAAGCCGGTAAAAATCAAAGACGGTGATGCGATTATATTTATGAATTACCGTGCCGACCGTGCTCGCCAATTAACACGTCCTTTCATCGAGCGTGACTTTGCTGACTTTCATCGCGACGCTTCCCCGGTGCTAAGCGATTTTGTAACTTTGACCGAATATAACAAAAACTTTAATGTTTCCGTCGCCTTCCGTCCAACCAAGCTGATCAATACTTTTGGCGAGTGGATTTCAAAACAAGGCCTAACTCAGCTTCGTATTGCAGAAACCGAAAAGTACCCTCACGTTACATTTTTCCTTAATGGTGGTGTTGAAGCCCCCAACAAAGGTGAAGACCGAATTATTGTGCCCTCGCCTAAAGTAGCGACCTATGACCTGCAACCCGAAATGAGTATCGATGAGCTTACCGACAAACTGTGCGAAGCCATAGAATCGGAAAAATATGACACCTTTATCTGCAACATTGCCAATCCCGACATGGTTGGACACTCTGGCAATTTGGATGCTTGTATTAAAGCCGTGGAGGCTGTTGATGCCGCTCTTGCGCGCATCACCAAAGCGGTTGCTAATGTCAATGGAGAGCTGTTAATTACCGCTGATCACGGCAATATAGAACAGTTATGGGATGAAAGTACCAACAGTCCGCTAACGGCACACACGACTAACCCGGTGCCTTTTATATATGTTGGCAAGCAAGGCTTTTCGTTGCGTGATAATGGCAGTCTCCCGGACGTCATTCCAACCTTACTCAAGATTATGCACCTGCCTCAGCCCGAAGAAATGACTGGACAATCTATTTGCGTAGATTAAATCAGCCGTTCTCTGTGAACCCGTTTTTGTAAAACGGCTTCATCAGCAGGCCTGCCATTAACCAGGCCTGCTAACCACCTTACAGTGTTAGATAACACCCATGGCACACATCGCCTGACTCACGCGTAGAAAGCCTGCAATATTGGCTCCCATTACATAATCATTGGGGCACCCGTAGGCTTCAGCTGTTTCATAACAATTCTGATGAATATTCACCATAATTTCTTTCAGCCTTGCCTCGGTATAATCATGTGTCCAAGAGTCGCGACTGGCATTTTGCTGCATCTCAAGCGCACTGGTTGCCACCCCGCCCGCATTAGCGGCTTTGCCAGGACCATAAGCCAAACTTGCTTGCTGTAAAATGCGAATGGCGTCTGGCGTACAAGGCATATTCGCCCCTTCTGCAAGCGCTTTACAGCCATTTTTGACCAACATTTCAGCATCTTTACCATTCAATTCGTTTTGCGTAGCACAGGGCAAGGCCACATCACACGGCACCGACCAGATAGAGCCATCTTTAAAGAACTTAGCTCCAGCAACCTCTTCGGTATATTTTTCAATCCGCGAGTATTCCACTTCTTTCAGACGCTTGAGAATATCTAAATTAATACCCTTCTCATCGACAATAAAGCCCGATGAATCGGAACAAGCAATTACTTTGGCGCCGTAGGTCATCGCTTTTTCGATCGCATAAATAGCAACATTACCCGAACCCGACACAACCACTTTTTTACCAGCCAAACTATCGCCGCGCGCCTGTAACATTTCCTCGGTAAAAAATACCGTGCCGTAACCTGTCGCTTCTTTTCGAGCTAAAGAACCACCCCAGCCAATACCTTTACCGGTAAAGACGCCCGATTCAAATCGATTAGTAATACGTTTATATTGACCAAACATATAACCAATCTCGCGCGCACCGACACCGATATCACCTGCTGGCACATCCGTATGCTCACCAATATGACGATAGAGTTCGGTCATAAAGCTCTGACAAAAACGCATGATTTCGTTGTCTGACTTATCTTTTGGATCAAAATCGCTACCGCCCTTACCACCGCCAATGGGTAGTCCGGTTAAGGCATTTTTAAAAATTTGCTCAAAACCTAAAAATTTAATAACACTCAAATTAACGGATGGATGGAAACGAATACCACCCTTGTATGGCCCCAAAGCACTATTAAACTCTACACGGAAGCCACGATTAACCTGAACTTCACCTCGGTCATCTATCCACGGTACTCTAAAAATAATTTGACGCTCAGGTTCACAAATGCGCTGCAAAATTTTCTTCCTGACGATCTCGGGGTGTTTTGCCATAACCGGGTTAAGGGTCTCAAAAACCTCAAGCGCCGCCTGATGAAACTCTGTTTCTCCAGGATTGCGACTCAGAACATCTTGATAAAGATGCTTTAAATTTTCTTCTAGTTTCAAACTCATTATTTATTCCTCGTAGGCGTTTCGTGATTGCCTGACTGTTTTATGAGATAACGAATGTCATCTTTTTATCAAAAATCACGCCCTTTTTTGCGCGCAAACCCTTTATTATAGTGCCTAGGCCTAAGAAAAGCATTGTTGACATTTAGCCTAAAGCTATAGATACAACCTTGACAAAAAGGGATTAAAACTGTAGATTAACCACCCCTTTTTTCTAGGAATTTGGAACTAAGGCCAAGATATTTCAATTTGCCGCGTACTGGGCGCAAACAACTGTGAGCCTTTGCAAACAAGGGGTTAACGAACCTCTTGTCTCACAGAACCCAGATTTATAAGGAACCGTTAGACATGAATTCACTGAACACCCTAAAAGGCCTTTACTCCCCAGATTTTGAAAAAGAGAACTGTGGTTTTGGTTTAATTGCGAACATGGATGACCAGCCGAGTCATTGGCTAGTCGAAACAGCGATTAAGTCATTATCTAAAATGACTCACCGTGGCGGTGTCGCGGCAGACTGCTGTACAGGTGATGGTTGTGGGTTATTAATCAAACGCCCTTCTGCATTTTTTGAAAAAGAAGCCCAATCACTCTCCATTGCCCTAGAACCTTTATATGCTGTTGGCATGGTGTTTTTAAGTAAGAACGAAGCGCTTGCAGCAAACGCAAAGCAAACCTTGGCGGCTTCATTACAAGCACAAGGTTTAGACATTGCCGGCTGGCGTGATGTACCGGTTAACTCGAACGTACTAGGTACACAAGCGGCGTCCATGGAACCTTATATCCAACAGGTATTTGTTAATGCTCCGGCCGATGTTAGCGAGAATGAATTCAATCGCAAGCTATTTACGGCACGCCGTAAGACGGAAATGGCTATCGAGCCGCAGGACGCGGATTTCTATATTGCATCGCTTAACTCGCAACTGATTGCCTACAAAGGCTTGGTGATGCCCAGAGAACTAGAGCTCTACTTTCTAGATTTGGTGAACCCTGATTTTGCCTCTTCGTCGATTTCGTATCATCAACGATTTTCAACTAATACCATGCCACAATGGCGTTTGGCGCAACCCTTCCGCTTTTTAGCACACAATGGTGAGCTTAATACCATTCGCGGCAACCGCAATTGGGCACTAGCACGTCAACAAAAATTTGAAACTCCTCTCATCCCTGAGCTAGCTGAACTTAAACCTTTGGTTGCGCAATCTGGCTCCGACTCTAACAGCTTAGATAATATGTTAGAAGTGCTCATAATGGGTGATATGTCGGTGTTCCAAGCCTTGCGCTTGTTGATTCCACCCGCTTGGCAAAACGTGCCACACATGGATGCCGATTTAAAAACCTTTTTAGAATACAACTCCATGCATATGGAGCCGTGGGATGGACCAGCAGGCCTGGTTATTAATACCGGTAAATATGCCATTTGTGGCGTTGACCGCAACGGCTTGCGCCCGACACGCTATATGATCACTAAGGATCGCCACATTACCTTTGCTTCTGAAATTGGCGTTTATGATTACCCCCCTGAAGATGTCGCCGAAAAAGGTCGTCTAAAGCCTGGACAGGTGATTGCGGTTGACCTAGAGAACGGCGAATTATTAATGCCGGATCAAATTGATGAAGGTTTAAAAACGGCTAAGCCCTATCGTCAGTGGATGGATGCTGGTTATCGATACCTTGAAGAAAAACATGACCAAGAAATATTGAATGGCGATTGGGATGCGAAGATCGTAAACAGCTACCAAAAATACTTCCAGGTCAGCTTTGAAGAGCGCGATCAGATTATCCGTACTTTGGCGGAGTCGGCCCAAGAAGCTGTTGGCTCTATGGGCGATGATGCGCCATTGCCTGTGTTTTCGCATAAACCGCGCTCTGTTTTTGATTACTTCCGTCAAATGTTTGCCCAGGTAACCAACCCGCCCATTGACCCATTGCGTGAAGCGATTGTGATGTCACTCAACACCTGCTTTGGGCGCGAATTGAATATGTTTGAAGAAGGGCCAGACCATGCCCGCCGTTTAGAAGTTAAATCACCGATTCTAACCCCAAGCATGATGAATCAATTGTTAGCTTTGGATGACCCCGACTACCGTGCTCAAACCTTTAGCCTACATTATGATGCGAAGCAAACAAATCTAAAATCAGCGATTGTGCAGTTAAACAAAACTGTTGCGGACGCTGTAGCCGCCGGCATTACCCTGGTCATCTTAAGTGATGAACAGATTGCCGCCGACTTAACGTCTATTCCTGCGATTATGGCCACCGGTGCTCTGCATCACCATTTAATCAAAGCAGGCCTGCGAACCGAAGCCAATATTATTGTTGCCACAGGCACCGCTCGGGACCCGCATCATTTTGCGGTGTTATTTGGTTATGGTGCTACCGCGGTATATCCCTATTTGGCCTATGCCGCAATAGCCGATATGCAACGCACTAAAGAGCTAGACCCACAAACACCGGTTGGTAAACTGATGAGTAACTACCGCAAAGGTATTAATAAAGGCTTGATGAAAATCATGTCGAAGATGGGGATTTCTACCCTACCTTCCTACCGTGGTTCGCAATTATTTGAAGCTGTGGGGTTAAGTTCTGAAATTGTTAGTCTTTGCTTCCCTGGTACCGCTAATCGTATCGAAGGAACTAAGTTCGAACATCTAGAGCAAGACCAACTGCGTTTAGCCAAAGAAGCGTTTAATCCACGCAAACAAATGGCTCAGGGAGGCTTATTAAAATATGTGCATGGTGGTGAATATCATGCCTACAACCCTGACGTTGTCGACAATTTACGCAAAGCCGTTCAAACCGGCGAAAAACGCTACTACGATATTTTTGCCGACCTCGTCAATAATCGTCCAGCGATGACGATTCGTGACATGATCACCTTCCGCAAGGATATTAAAGGCATTTCTGTTGATGAAGTAGAACCTTTAACCAGCATTTACAAGCGTTTTGATAGTGCCGGGATTTCACTAGGTGCCTTATCACCGGAAGCCCATGAGTCGTTAGCAATCGCTATGAACCGCTTAGGTGCTCGCTCCAACTCGGGCGAAGGTGCGGAAGATCCAAGTCGTTACGGCACAGAAAAAATGTCGAAGATTAAACAAATCGCTTCAGGGCGTTTTGGCGTAACTGCGCACTATTTACGTAATGCCGAAGTATTACAAATCAAAGTAGCCCAAGGTGCCAAGCCTGGTGAAGGTGGTCAGCTGCCTGGTCATAAGGTAGATATGACGATTGCCAAACTTCGTCACTCTGTTCCAGGCGTCACTCTGATCTCGCCGCCACCGCATCATGACATCTACTCAATTGAAGATTTGGCTCAGCTCATTTATGACCTAAAGCAAATTAATCCGAATGCTCTTGTATCCGTTAAGCTGGTAGCAGAGCCAGGTGTTGGTACCATTGCAGCCGGTGTTGCTAAGGCCTATGCCGACCTCATTACCATTTCCGGCTATGATGGTGGCACCGGTGCCAGCCCAATTACCTCAGTAAAATATGCGGGTAACCCGTTTGAAATGGGCTTGGCAGAAACGCATCAAGTATTGCGTGCTAATGACTTGCGTGGTCAAGTTATTGTGCAAGCCGATGGTGGTTTAAAAACAGGACTTGATGTGGTGAAAGCGGCCATTTTGGGTGCGGAATCCTTTGGATTTGGAACCGCACCGATGATTGCACTTGGTTGTAAGTATTTACGTATCTGTCACCTAAACACCTGTGCCGTCGGTGTAGCAACCCAGGATGAGCGTCTGCGCAAAGAGCACTATATTGGATTACCAGAGATGGTTATGCACTACTTCCAATTTGTTGCGGAAGAAACACGTGAATGGTTGGCTAAATTAGGTGTACGCAGTCTGGGTGAGCTTGTTGGACGCACTGACCTGCTCGCAATCATTGACAACCCATTAACCGATAAGCAACGTAACCTCGATCTGTCGAGTATTATTAGTGATGGCGGTGTCCCAGCAGATAAACCTCAAACGGTTCAGGTAGCGCGTAACAATCCTTGGGATCGTGGCGACATAGCTGAAGATATGGTCAAACAAGTACTACCAGCGATTGAGGCTAAATCTGGCGGTATCTTCAACTTTAAATTGGTTAATACCGGTCGCTCTATTGGCGCACGTGTTGCTGGCGAGATTGCCGAACGCTATGGCAACCATGGCATGGCATCGAGCCCTATTACCTTAAAACTAACCGGCATTGCAGGACAATCTTTTGGCGTATTTAACGTCGACGGTCTTAATTTGCACTTGGAAGGCGATGCGAACGACTATGTCGGTAAGGGCATGGCGGGTGGTGAAATAGTCATCACGCCACCTAAAGGTTCGGCGTTTAATCCACGATTTACCCCTATTGTCGGCAATACTTGTTTATACGGCGCAACAGGCGGACGTTTATTCGCTCAAGGCACCGGTGGTGAGCGTTTTGCGGTACGTAACTCTGGTGCGATTGCCGTTGTTGAAGGGTTAGGCGACCACGGTTGCGAATACATGACCGGTGGTACTATTGTTAGCCTGGGTGAGGTTGGCGTCAACTTTGGAGCGGGTATGTCAGGCGGTATGGCCTTTATTCTTGACCTAGATCGCTCGTTACCGGATCGCTTAAATGGTGAAATGGTTGAAGCGATTCGGATTGATACCGAAGTGACCGAAGATCATCGCAATTACCTAAAACAGCTAATAACTGAGTATGTGCAGAAAACACAAAGCCCATGGGGACAGGAAGTACTATCGAACTTTAGTCAATATATTGGCCACTTCTGGCTCGTTAAATCACGCGCCATCGATATGAAAACACTGATGCAACTGTTTGCTAATGATGCGGCTTAAAAGGACTCTATAGATGCCAAACGTAAGACAATTTTTAGAACTAGACCGCCAGCTACCCAAAAAACTTGAAGCCGCTGAGCGTCGCCAAAATTTTGAAGAAATTTACACCGACTTTGATGCCGCAGAAGCTATGGCTCAAGCAGATCGCTGTCTACACTGCGGTAACCCTTACTGCGAATGGGCGTGTCCGGTACACAACTACATTCCCAACTGGCTAAAACTGGTTGCCGAAGGCAATGTAATGGAAGCGGTCGAGCTGTCCCATAAGACCAACTCATTACCTGAAATGTGTGGTCGTATTTGTCCGCAAGACCGCCTATGTGAGCAGGCCTGCACTCTGAACGACACCAATTTTGGAGCCGTTACTATTGGAGCCGTCGAACGCTATATCAGTGATGTTGCGATTGCAACTGGTTGGCTACCTGATATGTCTGATGTTGTTAAAACAGACAAGAAAGTCGCTATTATTGGTGCAGGACCAGCAGGCCTGGCAGCAGCCGATGTATTGGTTAGAAATGGTGTTCAGGCCGTTGTTTTTGACAAGCAACCTGAAATTGGCGGTCTACTCACCTTTGGCATTCCACAATTTAAGCTTGATAAGAAAGTTATAGAACATCGCCGCCGCGTATTCGCACATATGGGTGTAGAATTTCGACTTGGTGTAGAAGTGGGCAAAGATATCCCTTTTGAAACCCTTATCAACGACTATGATGCCGTATTCCTTGGCATGGGCACCTACAAACCGATGCGCGGTGATTTTCCTGGTGAAAACTTACCTGGTGTTTACAAGGCACTCGACTTCCTGGTTGGTAATGTGAAAAATGAACTGGGTCTTGAACAATCACCGGAACCCTATGTCAGCATGGCAGGCAAACGCGTTGTCGTTCTAGGCGGCGGCGACACTACGATGGATTGCACGCGTACCTCTATTCGCCAGGGCGCCAGTGAGGTATATTGCGTTTATCGTCGTGATGAAGAAAATATGCCCGGTTCACGTGCTGAAGTTAAAAACGCGAAGGAAGAAGGTGTGCAGTTTAAGTTTAATCTTGCGCCGGTTGAAATTATTGGCACCGATAAGGTTGAGGGGATTAAGGTCATTCAAACCCGCATGGGTGAGCCAGATGAAAAAGGTCGACGCCGTGCCGAAACAGTACCTGGTTCGGAAACCGTTATTCCGTGCGATGCCGTTGTTGTTGCCTTTGGTTTTAAGCCTAATCCACCCGCTTGGTTCAAAAACTATAATATTGAACTGAATAGCTGGGAAGGCGTAGTCGCTTCAAAAGACACCTTGTATCCGTTCCAGACCAGCAACCCCAAAATTTTTGCCGGTGGTGACATGGTTCGTGGTTCGAGTTTGGTTGTTCATGCCATTGCTGAGGCTCGCGATGCGGCCGAAGGCATCTTGGATTACCTAGAGGTATAAATTAAAAAGGCTCCATAAGGAGCCTTTTTATTATCAGCGGATAAAAACAGAACTTAGTTCTTATCTTTATCTACGATTTTGTTCGCTTGAATCCATGGCATCATCGAGCGCAACTGCTCACCGACTACTTCAATTGGATGTTCAGCATTCATACGACGCATTGCAGTCATTTCTGGATAGTTGGTCATACCTTCAAGAATGAAACGCTTCGCATACTCACCGCTTTGGATGTTATATAGTGCTTCACGCATCGCCATACGGCTTTCTTCGTTGATAACCTGTGGACCAGTAACATACTCACCATACTCTGCGTTGTTAGAGATTGAGTAGTTCATGTTGGCAATACCACCTTCATACATCAAGTCAACAATCAGCTTTAACTCGTGTAGACACTCAAAGTAGGCCATTTCAGGAGCATAGCCCGCTTCAACCAGAGTTTCGAAGCCCATCTTAACCAATTCAACCGCACCACCACATAGAACCGCTTGCTCACCAAACAGATCCGTTTCACACTCTTCACGGAAAGTCGTTTCGATAATACCAGTACGACCACCGCCTACACCAGAAGCGTAAGAAAGCGCGATAGACTTAGCCTTACCAGAAACGTCTTGGTGAACTGCGATCAAATCTGGGATACCGCCGCCTTTAACAAATTCAGAACGAACTGTGTGACCTGGCGCTTTAGGTGCAATCATGATAACGTCAAGATCGGCACGTGGCACAACTTGGTTATAAAGAATCGCGAAACCGTGAGCAAAAGCTAATACCGCACCTTTTTTCAGGTTTGGTTCAATTTCGTTTTTGTAAAGAACAGACTGGAATTCATCTGGAGTTAGGATCATAACCAAATCGGCATTCGCTACAGCACTAGGAACATCAGCGGTTTTTAGACCATAACCTTCCGCTTTCTTAATAGATGATGAACCTGGGCGCAAACCAACCGTTACATCAACACCTGAGTCTTGTAGGTTAGCGGCGTGAGCATGGCCTTGCGAACCAAAACCGATAATCGCGACCCTCATGCCACGAATGATAGAAAGATCACAATCTTTATCGTAATAAACTTGCATGGTTATTCCTTTGAAATTAAAAGGGTTAAAGAAAAAATTTGGACAATTATAACCTAGTCTCAAACGAATTGCTTAAGACCAGGCTTGCTAGGATGTGGTTAGAGCTGGAGACACTTCTCGCCGCGCATAATACCCATTGCGCCCGATCGAACTGTTTCCATAATCAAAGCAGGATCGATGGCCGAAACAAACGCGTCTAACTTTTGGGTTTCACCGACTAATTGGACGGTATAAGTAGTTGCAGTAACATCCACAATCGTTCCGCGGAAGATGTCCGTTAGACGAACCAATTCCTCACGGAAGGCACCTTGCGCAGTGAGTTTTATCAGCATCAATTCGCGTTCAATGTGAGGACCGTCGGTTAAATCAACGACCTTAACCACATCAATCAGACGATTGAGGTGTTTGACAATTTGCTCAATTTGCTGTTCCGTGCCACTAGTAACGAGGGTTAAGCGAGACAAAGACTCTTCTTCCGTTGGCGCAACGGTTAGGGCGTGAATGTTGTAGCCACGCGCCGAAAAAAGGCCTGCCACACGCGATAGTGCTCCTGACTCATTTTCAATGAGCATCGAAATTATATGTTTCATAAGACTTACACCAAAATCATTTCGTTTTGTCCGGCACCGGCTGGAATCATAGGATAGACGTTCTCTTGCGGATCAGTCAGGATATCAATAAAGACTAAACGATCCTTCAAGGCAAACGCCTCTTCGAGCTGTTGCCGCATTGTTTTTGGATCATCGATGCGCACACCAACATGGCCATAAGATTCCGTCAGCTTGACAAAATCTGGCAAAGAATCCATATACGACATCGAGTAACGACGATCGTAAAAGAACTCTTGCCACTGACGAACCATGCCAAGATAGCCGTTATTCAAACTAACAATTTTGATCGGTAAACCATATTGCAAACAGGTTGATAGCTCCTGAATATTCATCTGAATAGAACCTTCACCGGTTATACAAACAACCGTTGCATCAGGCAACGCCATTTGAACACCCATAGCCGCCGGCAAACCGAAGCCCATGGTGCCCAAACCACCAGAGTTAATCCAGCGGCGTGGTTTCTCGAACGTATAATATTGAGCCGCAAACATTTGATGTTGACCCACGTCTGACGTGACATACGCATCGCCTTTGGTCACTTCCCATACAGCTTTTACCGCAGCTTGTGGCTTAATTTTTGTACCGCTCTCATCAAACTTAAGGCAGTTCATCTCACGCCATTCAGCAATTTGCGCCCACCAAGCGTCCAATGCTTCTTTATTACGGCCTTTTTCAAGCTTAGCAAGATGTTGATTCATCTCAGCAACTACCTGTTTAACGGGACCAACAATTGGCACATCCACCATGACATTCTTTGAGATTGACGCTGGATCAATATCGACATGAATGATTTTGGCGGTTGGACAAAACTTCTCGATATTTCCGGTGACACGATCGTCAAAACGCGAACCGATAGCAATCAACACATCACAATGATGCATGGCCAAATTTGCCTCATAGGTACCGTGCATACCAAGCATGCCAAGGTTTTGCTGGTCTTGCGCAGGATAGGCTCCAAGCCCCATTAGTGTTTGGGTTATCGGATAACCCAAAGATTTGACCAGTGACACCAACTCCTCTGACGCATCACCCAAGACCACACCGCCTCCGGTATAGAAAATAGGTCGCTCGGCAGAGAGCATGAGCTCTACCGCTTTTTTTATTTGACCGCTATGACCTTTTGTTACAGGTAAGTAGGAGCGCAGCTCAACTTCTTGTGTATAAACATAGGTGCTTGTGGCGTTTTGTACATCTTTGGGAATGTCAACAACAACCGGGCCTGGTCGACCCGTGGTAGCAATATAGAAGGCTTTTTTGAGCGTAATTGCTAGATCTTTAACATCCTTAACTAAGAAATTATGCTTCACAATGGGACGGGTAATGCCTACGGTATCTACTTCCTGAAACGCATCCAAACCAATCAAGCTGGTTGGCACTTGTCCAGTAAACACTATCATAGGAATCGAATCCATGTAGGCTGTCGCAATACCTGTAACAGTATTGGTTGCCCCAGGTCCCGATGTCACCAGTACCACACCTGGCTTACCTGTAGAGCGGGCGTATCCATCAGCTGCGTGCACAGCTGCTTGTTCGTGACGCACGAGAATATGTTTCAATTCTTTTGCATCGGTATCCAGTGCGTCGTAAATGGGCAATGCCGCGCCGCCTGGATAACCCCATATATGCTCTACCCCCTCATCCTCTAAAAAATGAACGAGAATTTGGGCACCAGTTAGTTCCACAATAATGGTCCTCCATTGACTGAAATGCTGAGTATTAGCAGCATCTCGACGAATAAAATTTGAAAAGTTGTTAATTATAACGAAATTAACGCAATTTGCGAAACAAAATTACCTTTTAAAGTCAATAGACACGATGCAAGATAATTTCCTACTATTTTACTCGGAAATTAAGCTTTTGGAAACAATTGTTCGCGGTAATAACGCAATTCAGCAATGGATTCATAAATATCGTCTAATGCCAGGTGAGCATTCTTTTTTTTAAAACCACTGTAGATACTGGGATACCAACGTTTAGCTAATTCTTTGATACTACTGACATCAAGATTACGATAATGAAAATAGGCTTCTAAATTAGGCATATCCACCGCTAAAAATCGGCGGTCTTGACAGATACTATTACCGCACATAGGCGACTGCCCTTTACTCACAAACTGCGACAAAAACTCAACGGTGGCTTGTTCGGCCTCGGCCAGTGTCACCTTGCTGGCTTGCACCCGCGCCGTTAATCCGGATGCACCATGCGTTTTTTGGCACCAAGCATCCATTTTGGCCAACTCCGCTTCGGGAGTGGCAATTGCCATTACTGGTCCCTCGGCTAATAGGTTTAAATTAGCGTCTGTTACCACCGTCGCAATTTCTATGGTTTTGTGAAACCCAGGCTCTAAGCCAGTCATTTCTAAATCAATCCACACTAAATTGGTATCAGATTTCATAACTTTTCCGTTTTGACATAGAATAATCGACCATAATACCTGTTATTCGTTTTTGACAAAAGCTAAGACATTAACTTGGCATAGCGCCTATCGAGGAGCCTATTCATGAATTTAGTCAGTATTTTGTTTTTAATCAGCTGGGCAGCCAACCTTGTTATTGAGTTAGTCCTCAACATTAAAAACCAACTTCACATTGCCTTACATAAAGAGGCGGTTCCAGAAGCGTTTGCCGAAACTGTAGATCTTGCTGCCCACCAAAAGGCCGCCGACTATAGTCGAGAGAAGCTCCAGCTGGCCCGTTTTATTTTATTTTTTGATGCCGCGTTAATCCTTATAATGACCCTAGGTGGTGGCTTTCAAGACATCTACCATATTTGGCAAGGCTTTGAGCTAGCCCCCATTTGGCAAGATGTCGGTTTTTTATTATTTACATTCTGGTTTTTAGCGCTACTCCATTTGCCATTCAGCCTCATTAGCACCTTTAAAATTGAAGCTAAATTTGGTTTCAATCGCACCAGCCCTACACAATTTATCAGCGACTTGGTCAAACAATGGTTGCTGATGTTCGTTCTTGGCTTACCGTTACTGTGGATTATTGTGTTGTTAATGAACAGCTTTATTGACCAGGCCTGGTGGGTTGCTGTCTGGGCAGTATGGATGGCCTTTAATCTCGTGCTGCTATGGGCTTACCCAAAATGGATTGCCCCCTTGTTTAACAAGTTCACTCCGTTAGAAGACGGCGAGATGAAGCAACGTATTGAAGCTTTGCTAGAACGCACAGGGTTTGAATCGAATGGCATTTTTGTGATGGACGGTTCATCGCGATCCGGCCATGGCAACGCCTACTTTACCGGCATGGGCAAAAATAAACGCATTGTGTTTTTTGATACCTTGTTAGAAAAGCTCAGTATTGATGAGGTGGAAGCAGTGTTGGCGCATGAGCTCGGACACTTCAAACATGGCCACATTAAAAAACGATTAATTATGAGTGCGCTGCTGAGTTTAGCAGGCATGGCACTCCTTGGTTGGCTAGTGCACTGGCCAGCATTTTATGCCGGGCTCGGCATCACCACGCCAAGCCCGGCAGCCGCTTTATTACTCTTTGTAACTGCGGTACCACTGGTGTTCTTTTTTCTGGGTCCTATAATGGCGGTTCAAAGCCGCAAGGATGAATTTGAAGCCGATGCCTTCGCCGCTAAGCACGTGGGCTCTAATCACTTGATTAGCGCTTTGTTAAAGCTGTATCGCGATAATGCCAGCAGTCTTACCCCAGACCCTAGCTACTCGGCTTATCATGACAGCCACCCACCGGCGAAGATTCGAATTGACCACTTAAAATCATTAGCCGTAACCCCCACGCAAGGATAGAGGAGCGACCTTATGACCGATTTACCCGATCTGATCAATCAGCACTGCTCAGATATTCCACCAGGCACTAAGGGGCTGGTTATTCCTACCATCGAAAGCTATTTAAATATGCTACCTGGTTGGGACGTCAGCTTAGATTTCTCGAGTCTGAACAAAACCTTTAAATTTAAAAACTACCATCAGACGCTCGCATTTATCAATGCCGTCGCTTGGATAGCACACCAGGAAGATCATCATCCGGATATCCAGTTTGGCTACAACCAGTGTGTAATCACCTTAAAAACACACAGCATTAAGGGTTTAAGTCAAAATGACGTCATTATGGCGGCGAAAATTAATGCGTTATTTACGTAAATCTCGCCATGAGTAAACGTAAGCTGAGTCTTCAGCAACAACGCCGCATGACCAAGCAACGCATTAAAACGGCAGAGCAACCGATTGAAGGGCTGTCAGCAGGCCTGGTTATTACCAACTTTGGTCAGCGACTGTTGGTAGAAGCCGAAGATGGCGCCATCCATAATTGTGCCGTTCGCCAGCACCTAGGCAAGCTCGTAGCCGGTGATCGCGTTTTTTGGGAAGCCGATGGTGAAAGTGGTCGTGGGATTGTCAGTGCCGTATCACCTCGCTACAGTGAACTTACCAGACCTGGTTTTCGAGGTCAGACTCGGATGGTTGCTGCCAATATTGATGTGATTGGCATTGTCGCGCCAATAGAGCCTGGCGTACACCCTGACATGATTGACCGCTACCTCGTTGCCGCCGCGCAGTTGGATATTCCTGTTGCGCTAATCATTAACAAAATTGATTTACTTCAGACAGATGATGCTTGGGATAACTTAGCTGAAATCTTGCTTCCCTATGATGAAATGGGCATTGATATCATAACGGTCTCGGCACATTTAGCCGATGGCTTGGATGATATTGAACAGTTTTTAAATCAAAAAACATCGGTATTTGTAGGTCCGTCGGGGGCCGGTAAATCCTCATTAATTAATGCACTGATCCCTGACCTAGCTATTCGCACGAGCTCACTATCTTCGGCGACCGGCTTGGGCGTTCATACCACCACCAATAGCATCTTGTACCATCTGCGCTGCGGTGGTGACATTATTGACTCACCTGGCGTCCGCCGCTTTACCCCTGCCCCTTGTGATCTGTCGGAACTTGAGAGCTATTATGCCGATTTTGCCCCATATTTGGGGCAGTGTCGTTTTGACAATTGCACCCATCAACATGAACCAGACTGTGCGATTCGTCAGGCCGTTGAAGAGGGCGACATTGCTGAAACACGCTTCAACAGCTTTCAAGGAATGCGCCAAGCGTTTACAGACCCATCAAAAAACTCAGGCGGCCAAAAACACCGAGATAAAATAAAGTAAACCGGCCGTTAAGCCAATGACCATGACCCAAAACAAAAACACCCAGGCCAAAGGCTTCGGGTTATTAATCAATTTTAATACATACCAGCTAGCAAACGTTGCCAACATTACCAATAACCAAATTTTTATTAATGCCATTTAACACTTCTCCTTTTAACCGACTAACTATTTTAGATGGTTTCTACAGCAAAAAAGAAGATATTCGTCTATTAACTACATTGCTTATGCTTCGCGTAAAAACCATGAACATGCTATTCAATAACCATGACTTAACTTGACTCAATTGAGTGATTAAGGTCTAATATTAATAGGGATTTCCCTAAAATTTTTTGTCGTGCTTTAGGAGAGTGCAAAATGAAAAAAACAATCTTAGCTGCAACAGCTGCGGGGTTAATGACTTTTGGTATGGCCGCTCAAGCGGGTGACGTACAAGCTGGTCAAGGTGCATACGCTACTTGTATGGGTTGCCATGGTATGCAAGGTCAAGGTGGTGTAGGTCCAGCGGTTGCTGGTCGTGACGCTGATGAGCTTGCTAACCTATTAAAGCGCTACCGTGCTGGTGAGCAAGTTGGTCCTATGACAGGTGTCATGGCACCTTCAGCGGCAAGTCTTTCTGACGCTGATATCGCTAACCTAGCTGCTTATATGGCTTCTTTGTAAGTTAATCGCCGCTAAACCGCCTGTATTAACAGGCGGTTTTTACTTTGTGAAACAGAATGTTTCAACTAAAGGCATGGAGAAAACAATGAATAAAAAAAGTATGGTTCTAGCTGTTTCATTAGGCTTCATGACTGCTACAAACGTAGCCGTTGCCCAAATGGCTCAACAGCCTGCGAAATTAAACACCTGTATTGGTTGTCATGGTGCCGATGGTATCAGTGTAGTACCTAACTTCCCAAAACTTGCCGGTCAGCACGCAGCTTACCTTGAAAAAGCGTTGAAAGATTATCGCGACGGTTTCAGACGAGATGAATCCATGGCGGCTTTTGCCCGTGGCTTAACCGACGAAGAAATTCGTGAACTCGCAGAATATTATTCACAGCAAACACCACGATAATATTTGGTTATAACGATGTGAAGTAAAAAGCCCCAATTCGGGGCTTTTTTATTGGTTTGATTACAAACGCTACACTACTTAAAGTAGCACACGATCAATCCCCTCTGATTGCACGCTCGTAATAAAATCCTTCTTCCATTCTTTACCCATCAGGTTATTGGCCAACTCAACCACGATATAGTCCGTTTTTAAGCCAGTATCGTCTTGATAACGGTTTAACCCTTGCTGACAAGCCGGGCAGGACGTTAGCAACTTGACATTGCCATTGACCGCTTTGTCTGCGCCCGTTAGGTCTTGTATGCCCTTTCTCAGCTCTTCTTCTTTCCGGAAGCGTAACTGATTGGCAATATCCGGTCTTGCGGTGGCTAGGGTACCGGCCTCACTGCAGCACCGATCATTCAGCGGCACATTGATTCCTGTTAATTCTGAAGCCACTTTGGTGGAGTCATATTTTTTCATCGGATCATGACACGGGGCGTGATACATATATTGCACCCCATTGGTTGATTCCATTTTCACGCCCTTTTCCATTAGATATTCGTGGATATCCAATAGCCGACAACCTGGGAAAATTTGCTCAAATTCATACTTCAATAACTGATCCATACAGGTACCACAGGACACCAACACGGTTTTAATATCCATATAGTTGAGGGTATTGGCCACCCGATGGAATAGTGCACGGTTTTCTGTGGTGATTTGTGCGCCTTTCGCCGCTTGGCCTGCGGCGGTCTGTGGATAGCCACAACATAAATAGCCTGGCGGTAAAATGGTTTGTGCGCCGGTTTCATACAGCATCGCCAAGGTTGCCATACTGATATCACTAAACAAGCGCTCCGAGCCACACCCCGGGAAGTAAAACACCGCTTCAGAGTCTTCGGTAGTTTTATGTGGATCCCGCAGAATCGGCACAATGGTGCGATCCTCTAATGCTAATAAGGCGCGCATGGTCGGCTGATTAGGCCCCGTGTCTAGCGGTTTGCGCACAAAATGAATCACCTGTTGCGTCACCGGCGTGGTACCGGTTGATTTCGCCGGTAACGATTCTTTCCGTCCTAACAGACCGGTCCATTTTGCTAGCCTATGCCCCATTCGCTGGCCCAACGCCCCCCAACCGATCATGGTGGTGCGGAGCAACTTCACCAGGCCTGGTTGCCCGGAATTAAGATAGAACAAGGCGGCCTTGGTCCCTAGGCTGACTTTTTTCTGGCCCATATCGGTTAGAATCTTACGCATGCGAATCGACACATCACCAAAGTCGATATCAACCGGACAAGGGGTTTCACACTTATGGCAGGTGGTGCAATGGTCGGCCACGTCATTCATGGCATCAAAATGATGCAATGAAATACCCCGACGGGTTTGCTCTTCATATAAGAAGGCTTCAATCACCTGACCGGTCGCTAAAATTTTATTACGCGGCGAATAAAGCAAATTGGCTCGTGGAATATGGGTCTGACACACCGGCTTACATTTACCACAACGCAAACAATCCTTAATGTCGTTATTGAGCTGGTCGAGCTCACTGGCTTCAAGAATCAACGCCTCTTGTTTGACCAATGACAAGGAGGGGGTATAGGCATTATGCAAACCGGAGCCGGGCATAAGTTTGCCCTTATTAAAATGACCATTCGGGTCAACTTTGTTTTTGTAGTCAACAAACGCTTGGATTTTTTCCGGTGCCAAGAATTCAATTTTGGTTAAGCCTATACCATGCTCACCCGAAATCACGCCGCCTAATTCGGTCGCAAGTTTCATCACTTGCTCAACCACGGCTTCCGCTTGGTGAATCATGCGATAGTTGTTCGAGTGGACCGGAATATTAGTATGGATATTGCCGTCACCGGCGTGCATGTGCAATGCAACAAACAAGCGCGCATTGCGTATATCAAAGTGCAATTCTTTTAACCGCTTCATCATCGGCTCAAAATCATGCCCCATAAAGGTTTGTTTCAGAAAATCTAACACTTCACGACGATAGGACACCACGAGATCACGCCGTAAAATCAATTTAACCAAGGATTCATTATCACGAATTAAGGTACGCGCTGATTCATCCATTAAATCTAAAAACTGCTCAGCTGGCTTATCTAAGCCATCATTAAACGCCTGCCATTTCCGCCTTACATTCGACAAATGCGCCAGGGTCGCATCAACCTTGGTTTTAAAATAAGCCGCCGGATCGCCTTGCGAATCTTCAAAGTCATCTTCCAGGGTATATTCTGGCATATCGCCGTTAAAATAGGTTTCCAAGGCATCGAGTATCTCGACCTTGTTTTGGAGCGACATTTCAATATTGATGCGCTCAATCCCTTCGTTGTATTCATTGAGACGCGGCAACGGAATCACCACGTCTTCATTGATTTTAAACGCATTGGTATGGGCCGAAATGGCCGCAGTACGTGAACGGTCTAACCAGAAACGTTTGCGTGCTTCGGCACTGACTGCAACAAAGCCTTCGGCGTTACGTTTTTTAGCCAGCTCAACGATTTCTTGACAGGTTTTAGCGACTTCAAAGCCATTATCACCGGCAATATCGCCCAGCAAAATCATTTTCGGTAGTTCCCGACGATTCGCCTTGGTGTTGTACTTCACCGCCCGCACATAGCGCTCATCCAAATGTTCCAAACCGGCCAACAATATACCCTGGGCTTTTTTGCTTTCGATATAGTCGGTGATTTCAACGATAGCCGGCACCGCGAGACTTAAATCGGTACCAAAGAATTCCAAACACACGGTACGGATATGCTCCGGCATCCGATGCAAAATAAACCGCGCCGACGTAATTAAACCGTCGCAGCCTTCCTTTTGCACACCGGGCAACCCACTTAAAAACTTATCGGTGACATCCTTACCCAGGCCTGCTTGACGAAACGCCGAACCGGGAATATCCAAGCGTTCAATCTCGCCGCGTGGGGTTTTGCCATCAGATTCATAGCGATGCAGTTCAAAACTCACAGTGGCTTGGTCTTGCAGTTTGCCGAGATTGTGATTAACCCGCACCACTTCCAACCAACTGGCATCCGGCATCACCATTTTCCAGGATGCCAAATTATCCAGGGTCGTACCCCAGAGCACGGCTTTTTTGCCGCCGGCGTTCATGGAAATATTGCCGCCAATGGTCGAGGCATCATGCGAGGTGGGATCAACAGCGAAAACCAAACCATTGCGTTCGGCCAATTCGGTTACCCGCTTGGTGACCACCCCGGCTCCGGTACGCACTGTAGGCACTTTAACGCCTACACCCGGCAACTCTACTTTTTCGACCATGCTCAAAAATTCAAGCTTTTCAGTATTGATGACCGCCGTATTGGCTTCAAGCGGAATCGCGCCACCAGTATAACCTGTGCCACCCCCTCGCGGAATAATCACCAGCCCCAACTCAATACAGGCCGCAACGATATCCGCCGTTTCCTGTTCAGTATCCGGACTAATCACCACCAAAGGTAACTCCACCCGCCAGTCAGTAGCATCGGTTGCATGAGAAACACGAGCCAAGCCGCCAAAATCAACATTATCCAAACGGGTGATTTTCTTTAAACGCTTGCTGACCTTTTGGCGCAAAGCAATCTGCTGTGGAAACCAGTCTTTAAAGCGTTTAACCGCTTCTTTGACTTCATCTAACAGTGACTCAGCCAGTTTGTTATTATTTAAGCGAGCTTCAACTTGATTTAAACGATGATGCAAAGCATCGACTAATCCCTGGCGACGCTTGGCATTTTCCAGCAGATCATCCTGAATATACGGATTACGAGTAACAACCCACATATCACCCAACACCTCAAACAGCATTTGAGCCGAACGACCTGTGCCGCGACTTTCGCGCAGTTGCTCAATCGTTTGCCAGCCCGACTCGCCTATAAAACGCATCACAATTTCACGATCTGAAAAGGACGTATAGTTATAAGGAATCTCTCGAATACGTTTGCTTGTTTTCATAACAGGGCTCATTAATTTTTTGTCACTTAAAGGGTTAAAAAGCACCTCTTATATTCATTTAAGAGATGCTCTATTACATACTTGAGGTTGTTAGCTTATTAGCGTTGGCGAGGTTGATTTCTTGTTTTTTTGGATTCTCTGTAGCTGGTCAAACGCTTTTTACGATGTAGCTGACGCTGCGATAACTCATTACGATCTGCGTCAAATGGATTCTCACCCACTTTAAACTCAACCATTACAGGTGTACCTTCCCACTTAAACGCCTTCCTAAATACATTTTCCAAATAACGTTTATAAGGTGCCGGGGTCTGATCAACTTTGTTACCATGAATAATGACGCGAGGTGGATTTAAGCCCCCAAGATGGGCGTAACGCATTTTCAAACGACGCCCGCCAACCAATGGCGGCTGGTGGTCTAATATAGCCTGCTCCAATACTCGGTTTAAATCTGCCGTAGAAACCTTATTGGTTGCCGCACGATAGACTTTCTTTATGCTACTAAATAAATCACCAACACCGCTGCCATGTAATGCGGAAATTAAATGGGTTTTGGCATAGCTAATAAATTGTAATCGCAGATCCAGCTCGTATTTAATTTTTGCACGCTGATCGCTATCAAGTCCGTCCCATTTGTTAACAGCTAAAACCAAACCGCGACCGGATTCAATTGCCAGGCCTAGTAGAGTCAAATCCTGATCGGTAATCCCTTCAGAACCATCCATTAGCATCACGACAACATGGGCATCTTGCATCGCTTCTATTGCTTTAAGCACCGAAAATTTTTCAATTTTTTCCGACACCTTTTTACGCCGACGCACGCCGGCTGTGTCAATTAAAGTATAAGCTTGACCATCACGTTCAAATGGCACATAAATACTATCACGAGTTGTCCCGGGCATATCAAATGCGACAACACGATCTTCACCTAGCATCCGATTAATTAGTGTCGATTTACCGACATTGGGTCGACCAATGACGGCCACTCGAATACCAGGATGCTCATCGAGTTCATAATCTTGAGCGAAGATATCGGTCGGCAAGCGGTCGATTAAATCATCAACAGCTTCGGCAACATTATCTCCGTGTGCTGATGATACCCCTATGGGATCACCAAGACCTAGAGCATAGAAATCGGCCGTTAAAACGGCTAAATTGCAACCCTCAGTTTTATTAACCAGTACCTGAACGGGTTTTCCGAAGCCCCGTATATAAATTGCAATCGCTTCATCAGCGGGAGTAATGCCAGCGCGTCCATCGACTAGAAAAAAAATCCCATGCGATTCAGCCAAAGCTTGTTGAACTTGACTCGCCATAAGTGTATCGACACCTAGATCTTCACCGCTCAGACCGCCAGTATCAACCACAATATAATCATAACTTCCGACCTTGCCAGTACCGTATTGGCGATCACGAGTAAGCCCCGGAAAATCAGCTACAATCGCATCGCGGGTTTTGGTTAGTCGGTTAAAAAGAGTTGATTTACCGACATTAGGCCGACCGACCAGGGCTACTATTGGTTTACTCATTTGTGTCTGCTTGCTCGTTTAGCATTGGAAAGTTACCCGTATCGAGCAGATAGCTGACAAGTTGTCCGTTGCGGTCTAGTATAAAATAGCGTTCACCATCAATTGCCGTAGCTAATATCTGACGCCCGCGTTGTAAATGGTCAATATGGTCATAACGCGCCAATAATCGACCGTCAAGGGGTGACAACCAGTGTAAATAACCAAAGCCATCCACAATAAGCATGGCAGCTTCGTCACCAATAGCGACTTCGTTGACATGCCCCGGCAGGCGCCCGACTAGACCCGATTGATTCCATATTTCTGTACCAGAACTCGCATCAATGGCTCGTACAATTTGATCATCACTGGCAATAATAAGCTGGTTATTATGAAGACTGAAGTCTTTGGCACCCGATAAAGGACGGGTCCAAATAAAATTACCCGTCTGGGCATTTATAGCGGCCAAACGCCCGTTATAAGCCAGGGCAAATAGGCGGCCTTGATCGTAAATTAACTGTGCTTGAATATCAACCATACGCTCAAGATCAGTTCGACCACTTGGAATGGCTAAACGCGCCTGCCAAATTGTCTCTCCATTCTGCAAAGACAGCGCCTCAACAAACCCATTCTCGCGGCCAATAAAGACTTGATTTCCTTCGACTAAAACCGGCGCACCACCACGCAGAAATAAGTTGGGCATTTGTGCACTTGCAACCCAAATCGTTTCGCCCGTTAATTTGTTAATAGCAATCACACGACCATCGTTTGTTCTTACTATCACACGGTCATTAGTTAACACGGGGGTTGCTACAATTTCACTATTGACCCGAGCTTGCCAGATAATTCGCCCCGTTTCCGCATGAATGTGCAACAAATCACCTTTCGCCGTACCCAAGTACAATCCACTAGAATCATGCGCCGGCCCCGATATCAGGGGCGCTTCAAACCGAGCTTGCCAGAGCACCTGATCACTGTAGCGAGATTGGTTACTGACCACTAAGGCCGTCAATAGACCAGAGCTAGCGGCAACATAAGCACGCTCGCCGTCAAGATTGATCGCTAAACCACGTCCATCCGCTTGAGAAACTAGATCTAGATTTAAACGCCAATCAAGAGTAACAGGCGCACTGGGAATCCCCGGAACAAGTGGGCTAGGTTCAGGCAGAGTTGTTGGCGTACTTGAACAGGCTACCAGGGTACCTAACAGGGCAACCAAACCAATACGTTTCAATTTTTTCACAGCGCTAAATCATCCTTATATAAACGTACAATGTTTCGCAAGTCTGGTGTTGCCGAAGAATTAGCTAGTACACGTTCGAACGCACGTTGCGCTTGTTCGCTATCACCGGCGAATTTAAATACGAGACCTTGATGATAATCATATTGAGCTCGCGTAGCGGCTGGCATAAGCGCCGTTGCGATATTATCAAGCGTTTGCTGTGCTAATTCGTAACGCTGCGCGTTGATATATAATCTTGTAAGACGTAGTGCCGCTGTGTCCTTAAATGCATTGTCAAGGCGTGCATCAATAACCCATTCCAATGCCGCTTGCGCCTCTTCGAAGTCACCTTGTGCAATATAGTGATTAGCCAGCATTAGTGCGGCCCCGGCTGCGTACGGACTACGGGGGTAATCCTGCATTAAGCGACGCGCCTCGCGAGTCACTTCCCCGAACTGACCGGATTGTTGACTCACTTCTAGCATATCAAAAGTCATTGACGCCGTTGTCGCTTGACTAAGTTGGCTGGACTGCCAATAACGCCAACCAGAAAAGCTCAATACAATAATTAACACACCGCTGAGAAGCCATGTGCCCCACTTATCCCACCAGGCTTTTAATTGAGCTAATTGTTCTTGTTCAGTATCATGGCGACTCATTGCTTATTTCATCCTTGTCGTTAAATGTGTTATCAACTGATTCCATTGAATGGTCTCTTGTGGCACATCCTCTCTTAGTGCTTTTACTTGCAGAGTCTGTGACTGAATTTCATCCTCACCCAACACTAATGCTAACCTAGCGCCAGATTTATCGGCCTTTTTAAACTGACTCTTAAGACCACCACCACCACTGTGCATGGCAACACGTACACCTGGGAAATAGTCCCTAATAGATTCACACAACAATCCTGCCGGTTGGATTGCCTGCTCGCTGCCTACAATCATGTAAATATCGGCATTAGGACGCGTCTTAAAATCAGATTCGGCCAATAGCACCATTAAACGCTCTAATCCCATTGCAAAGCCAACAGCGGGGGTTGGCTGTCCACCAATCTGTGTGACCAACCCATCATAACGTCCCCCGGCACAAACGGTAGCTTGGGCACCTAACTTAGTCGTAGTCCATTCAAAAACCGTTTGATTATAGTAATCTAAACCTCTCACTAAGTTGTCGTTAAGCTGATAGGCAACTCCTAAACCATCAAGCAGTCTACACAATTTGCTGAAATGGGCTTGTGACGCTTCATCGAGGTGATCCGCCAGTCTAGGTGCATTTGCAATCAACTCGCCCATTGCTGGATTTTTACTGTCTAAAATCCGGAGTGGATTACGGTCTAACCGGCGAAGGCTATCTTCATCAAGTTGCTCCAGATGGTCTTTAAAGTAGTCGGTTAAAACAATCTTATATTGAGTACGCGCTTCGGTACTTCCTAAAGAGTTAAGCTGCAGTTCAAAGTCGTCAAAACCTAACTGTTCCCACAACCTTGCTGTAATGGCTATCAACTCGGCATCAACCTCTGCCGCAGAGAACCCAAAAACCTCGACGCCAAACTGATGAAACTGTCGATAACGCCCTTTTTGAGGGCGCTCATGTCGAAACATAGGGCCATAGTAATAGACTTTTTGAGTCTGGTTATAAAGCAAACCATTCTCAATCATTGCGCGAACACAGCCCGCTGTTCCCTCTGGCCGCAAACTTAAATTATCTCCATTTCTGTCATCAAAACTGTACATTTCTTTTTCGACAATGTCAGTTACTTCGCCAATCGCACGACTAAATAATGCTGTTTTTTCAACTACAGGTAAGTAAACCGGTTGATAGGCATACTGCTGAAGAACCTGCTCTGCTGTTTGAATCAAATAGTTAAGAATGGCCGCATTGCCTTGAACATAATCATTCATGCCCCGAATCGCAGTCAGTTTAGTTGCCATAAAAGATAAATACTCTGGATTTAAAAATAACTAAAAAAATACCCGACTATGCCGGTGAATAGCAAGCCCACAATAACGACCCATACAGCCACTCTGATCCATGGAAATAAAGGCTTAGACCAGTCTTCTTTAGCAATAGGCTGTAGTTCGGCTGCTAGCTTTGCAACATCACTCGACTGGAGCTCAAAAGGCGCTAATGACAACCCGACTTTACTTGCATAGTTGCGAACATAACCGCGATCAAATGGTGAAAGACTGGCTAAATCTGTATAAGACTCGATCGCCGTAACCTTATCAACCGTAAGTTTCATAACGTCAGCCATAGCTTCTTTAGTATAGTCTTGTTGAACGCGCGCTTTTTTTAGCGCTTCGCCGATCGTGATAGCTTGAGGTGTGGCTTCATTATCAGTCATAAACTTACGTCTCAAGGTGGTGTTGACTTTGCGAGATCCCGTCAAAATTTATACGATGCAAAGTTCGCTTAGTTCGATCTTTTACCTTACCTGCCAATTGACCACACGCGGCATCAATGTCATCGCCACGCGTTTTACGAATCGTGCAATTAATACCAGCCTCATGTAGAACACGCTGAAATCGGTGTACGCGGTTATTTGATGAGCGTAGATAGGGCGTATTAGGAAAAGGGTTAAACGGAATTAGGTTTACCTTGCAAACCAAATCGCCTAATAATCCGACAAGCTGGTGGGCATGTTCAATTTCATCATTGACTTGATCAAGCATGACATATTCGACCGTTATGTGTTTTTTAGCATGTCCATCCGCAACGTAGCGGCGTAACGCAGGCATTAAGACTTCAAGGGGGTATTTTTTATTCACCGGTACCAGTTCGTCACGCAGCGCATTATTTGGCGCATGCAGAGAAATCGCAAGACTGACATCCACCTCGGCCTTAAGCTTATCAATCGCGGGAACAACCCCAGCCGTGCTAATGGTGACCCGACGCTTTGATAGACCATAGGCATTATCATCCATTAATAATTTTGCTACTGGAAAAACATGTGTCACGTTAAGCAACGGTTCACCCATGCCCATAAATACGACATTGCTGATTTTTCGCTCAGCTTTTGGATTAGCGCCCAATGCTTTATTGACGACCCACATTTGGGCGATAATTTCCCAATTTTCTAGATTTCGGTTGAATCCTTGTTGCGCCGTTGCACAAAATGAACAATCTAGGGCACAACCTACTTGAGATGAAATACAGAGAGTTCCGCGGTCAGCTTCGGGGATAAAAACCGTTTCGATAGAGTTTTGCTGATCTACCTCAATTAGCCACTTAATAGTACCGTCATCAGATATTTGCTCGGCAATAATTTTGGGACTACGAATCCAGGCATTTTGCTTCAATTTCTCCCGAAGTGACTTGCTGATATTGGTCATCAAATCAAAATCACTGACACCCATTTGGTGAATCCATTTCATCACTTGTTTCGCGCGAAATGGCTTTTCTCCAATAGACTCAAAAAAAGTCACAAGCGCGTCGTGATCCATTCCTAACAAATCAATTTTGGAGGACTCAGGTGCGGACAACTCTAAAGCAGTTTCAACAGACATGTGCAACAACCTTAGCTCTGAGAAAAAAAGAAGGCTATTTCGCGCTCTGCGCTCGCCACACTGTCAGAACCATGCACGCAATTAAGACGCGTTGATTCAGCAAAATCAGCACGAATAGTGCCTGGCTCAGCCTGTTCTGGATTGGTAACCCCCATTAAGGCACGATTACGTGCAATAGCATCTTCTCCCTCAAGTACCATAACAATACTTGAACCCGATGTCATAAAGTCAATAAGGGGGTCATAGAAGTCTCTACCAAGATGTTCTGCGTAAAAGGAGGCCGCCTGCTCAGGCGTGAATTGCATCATTTTAAGTTGGACAGGAATAAGACCCTCGCGCTCAAATCGCCCGATAATCTCACCAATCAAATGCTTTTTTACAGCATCAGGCTTAATAATTGAAAGTGTCTGTTCCATCTCGGCTACCTAAAATACAAAAAATGTATTCTATATTAACAACTTTTTGTTTTTTTTTCAGCCGAACTATGGGTTAAGACTCATAAAATGAGTTCATTGGATGGGTTAAACGCTAAAAGACTCACCACAACCACATTCGTCTTTCACATTTGGGTTGCGGAACTCAAAACCTTCATTAAGCAAACTTTCTTTTACATAGTCGATTTCCATGCCGTCAATTGGTGGCAGGCTTTTTGCATCCACATATACATCGATACCATGGTGGGTAAATACATGATCATCAGCACCCGCTTCATCGACGTAATCTACAACATAGGCAAAGCCAGCGCAGCCGCTTTTTTTAGTCGCAACCCGCAAACCGATACCTTTACCGCGCTTTTCAATCATCAACTTTACTCGTTGCGCAGCTGACGGGGTTAGTGTTACTCCCATACGTTCTCCTAACTTATAAGTTCATAGCAATATTAAATCGCTTTGCGGCATGATGCTGGTCGAACAAGGTCTGCAAAGTAACATCTGCTAAAAAGTCACCAATCATTTCACTCAAATCTTCCCACAAATGGTGGGATAAGCATTGCTTTCCTTTGTGACAGTTTGATTTTCCGCCACAACGCCTAACGTCAATAGCCTCATCTACAGCGTCAATAATTTGCCGAATATTAATATCCGTAGCGGCACGACTCAGACGGTATCCACCGCCTGGGCCTCGCGTGGATACAACCAGGTCAGCTTTTTTTAGCTTTGCAAACAACTGTTCTAGATAAGAAAGTGAAATTGCCTGACGCTCAGAAATCATAGCTAAGGTTACGGCGCCGTCATCTTGATAAAGTGCAATATCAATCATTGCTGTGACAGCGTAACGTCCTTTCGAGGTGAGTTTCATGTCAAACCTTCTTCCGTTCTAAATCCAAACATCATAGTATAATAACCTAGCGCTACACTCAACTATTACGTTTTTTCTTCAAATGACCCGCTTGCTCTGGATCATCGGGCTCTAATACGGCACCCGATAGATCTGGCATAGCCATATCAACAGCCTCACCACCGAGCTTTTGAATCTGCGCTGATAGTAATGCAATTTTTTCATCCTGCACCTGAATATGATCGAGCAAACTGTAGATTGCTTTCTCTATTGGGTCGTCGCCATTGGCTGTTATCCCGTAGGCATCAAAACCAATCTTTTCAGCCATCTTAGCGCGCTTATGCTCACTTTCTGTCTTTTTCTTAACAATTCGACCCGGAATCCCCACCACCGTTTTGGTACTGGGCACATCCTTAACAACCACGGCATTTGAACCAACACGCGCATCATCACCAATCAGAATTGGGCCCAATATCTTAGCCCCTGCTCCGACCACAACGCGCTCACCCAGGGTAGGATGGCGTTTGCCCTCTTGCCATGAGGTACCTCCCAAGGTTACTCCATGATACAACGTACAATCATTGCCAACTTCAGCCGTCTCGCCGATTACTACACCCATTCCATGGTCAATAAATACCCTACGACCAATCGTCGCCGCTGGATGAATCTCTATCCCGGTAAACCATCGAGCTACCGTGGCAATCCAACGCGCCAGCCATTTTAAGCCTTTAAGCCACAACCAATGAGCTACCCGATACCAAATAATCGCATGAACACCCGGATAGGTTGTTAAAACATCCCATATATTACGCGCTGCTGGGTCTCGGCTAAAGACACATAGCACATCCTCTCGTAATAATTTAAACACGCTTGCTCCTTACTGGGGGTTAGACGCTTTTATCACCGCGGTTAACATGCCACGCAGTATCGCAATTTCTTTTGAATCGGGCTGGGCTCGATTAAATAACCGTCGCATTCGACGCATAAAACGTTCATGCTTATTGGGATCTAGATAATTAACCTGCAACAGGGCCTGTTCTAAATGAACGTAAAAACCTTCCATGTCCGCATGAGTTGCTGGTTGATAACGATAGCCTTCACTTTGCGGAACAACCGCACCACACGCCATACGACACTCATAAGCAAAAACCTGCACCGCTGCCGCCAGATTTAATGAACTGTATGTTGGATTCGACGCAATATGCCCTAATTTATCACACTGATCTAACTCCTCATTGGTTAAGCCCGAATCCTCACGCCCAAATACAAGTGCAACCCGACCAACATCGGCAGCCCTTACCGCAAACTCACCTACCTCACGTGATGATAGCTGTGGCCAAGCGACTTTGCGCAGACGCGCACTCGCACCGATGACTTGGTGACAGTCAGCTAATGCCTCAGCCAAGGTTGAAACAACCCGTGCTTGATCAAGAATATCAGCCGCGCCTGAAGCACGTGCCGATGCCTCATAGGATGGAAACTGGTTTGGATTCACTAGCACTAAATCGTGCAAACCCATATTCTTCATAGCTCGCGCCACAGCGCCTATATTACCTGGGTGCGACGTAGCAACCAAAACAATCCGAATTAAGGGTAGTGGCTCAAACTGATCCTGCATAATTACCTGCTAAATAGTTTATAATTGCAATATTAACAGTTTAACATTAGGCGTTGCCCTTTGGTTAATCTCGCTCTTTCTTTTACAATTTGGACACTCAAAGTTATGCACCCGATTTTAAATGTTGCCATGATCGCCGCTCGAGAAGCTGGTGAAGTTATTATGAAATACGCTCAAGACATCGACCGTCTTGAGATTACCGAAAAAGACCGCAACAATTACGTCAGCCAAGTCGACCAACTGGCTGAACTCACTATCATCAAAACCATCAAAAAATATTACCCAGACCATGCCATTCTTGGCGAAGAAACCGGTCACAACCAAGTTGATTCACCGATTCAATGGGTTATTGACCCTTTAGACGGCACTACCAACTATCTTCATCAATTCCCCCAATTTAGCGTGTCCATTGCCGTCCTTGAAAAAGGCAAGCTCCAACATGGCGTGGTTTTTGATCCCGCTCGCGATGAAATGTTTAGCGCATCAAAAGGCCAAGGTGCTAAATTAAATAACCGCCGCATTAGGGTAACTGATCAAAAAAGTCTTAAGGATGCCTTATTGGCAACAGGGTTTCCTTATTATCAGTTCGATTATATAGATGACTATCTTGCAACCTTGAAGTACTTTATGACTGAAACGGCAGGGGTGCGTCGTGCAGGTTCCGCCGCTCTTGACTTAGCTTATGTGGCCTGTGGTCGTGTAGATGGCTATTGGGAGTTTAACCTAAAGTCGTGGGATATCGCAGCCGGTATTTTATTAGTTCAGGAGGCGGGTGGACGGTCCAGTGATTTTGCTGGCGGTGATAACCAGCTTACATCAGGTAATGTTTTGGCCGCCAACCCCAAGCTTTTCAAACACCTAGTTCAAGGGGTTAGCAAGCATATTAGAAGCGACTTAAAGCGTTAAAACTCACGTGACATCAGTAGGGCATCTTCTCGGATGCCTCTTGCGCACTGATAATATCCCTTCCTTACCCCGTCTAGCTTAAACCCTAATTTTCGATAGAGTTTTTGGGCGGGCTTATTTGATTCGCGGACTTCTAAAAAAATCATCCGAATCGGTACGTCCTGATGTATCGTGCAAAGGTGCTTTATCATCGCAGTTGCCAACCCCTGACCGCGATGTGTCTGTGCAACACTTAAATTAAGGATGTGCAATTCGTCCAGCACTTGACTAGCGCAAATAAAACCTATCAGTTCCGCCTCGCTGCAAATAACCCAATTACAATGTTTCGCATTCAAAGCCAATTCAAAAGAACGCAATCGCCAGGGCGCAACCGCATTTTGCTGCTCAAGCTCCACCACAGCGTCTAGATCATCCTTGAACATCGGAGTGATGTGCAAGCCTTCCACCAAATTAAGGGGAGACGTAAGATCAACATACACTTGGGGTTGTACCATCAATAGATTACTGCGCAAGTAGGTTTAATGTGACCAATGCTTGATAGCAGCGTTGCTTTGCAGCCGGGCTGTCCCGCAAATCTTCGAGGCTTGGCAAACACACCACGTCTAACCCTTCATTTAGAACCTCAGCCATCAGGTCGTGCTGCCCAAATAAAAGGAGTACCTCGGCATCCCACTCAATTAAGCGATCGACAAGTTCATAACACGCATCGTAATCTTGAAGTGCATTCAGTCCAATAGTACGCAACGGAGCCGACGTAAAGTGAACCATTTGAATATCTTGCCAAAGTTTACTAACACCCGCCCTTAATAAGGCATTGTTATCAACCAAGCCTGTTGCTAGGTCATTAGCATAATCCGCTAGAAGTAGAATGGGGTATTTTACGATTGACCCAGAGGCTTGCATGTGTTTTTTCTCAGTAGTGCTAAATTTGAGTGATGGTGGTTCATCCAGAGGTTTCCACAAGGTCACCCCAAGTTCAAGCCACATCGGGTTTTGTTCAGAAAAGACAATGGACGACAATTGTCACCTATACCGTTTCTTGACGTTGCGGGTGTGCTTTAATGGCGGCATCAGAAAACTTATTCAGCGCATTGATATATGCTTTCGCTGAAGCCGTTACTATGTCCGTATCAGAACCTTGCCCGTTAACGATGCGACCACCTTTTTCAAGCCGAACCGACGTTTCACCTAAAGAGTCCGTCCCATTCGTCACGTTGCTTACTGAATAAAGCTCCAGAGTCGTTTTTGAATTGAGGATTTGCTCAATCGCCTTAAAGGTCGCATCAACCACGCCCCCTCCCATAGCACTGGCAGTAAACTCCTGTCCATCAACGGATAGAGTAATCGTCGCACTAGGTTGCTCACCCATTTCAGCGGCCACTTTCAATGCAACCAATCGAATAGACTCATTTTCTACCCGTTCAATATTGGCTTCCGTTACAAGCGCTTGTAAGTCTTCATCATAAATTTCATGCTTACGATCCGCCAATTCTTTGAAGCGAACAAACGTATCGTTTAACTGCTGCTCTGTTTCAAATTCAACGCCCAGTTCTTGTAAGCGCGTTTTAAAAGCATTACGACCAGAATGCTTGCCTAACACCATTTTATTGGTACTCCAGCCCACATCTTCAGCTCGCATAATTTCATAAGTTTCACGATGCTTGAGCACACCATCTTGATGAATGCCTGACTCATGGGCGAAGGCATTGGCACCCACAATCGCCTTATTTGGCTGGACACTAAACCCAGTGATATTTGAAACCAAACGCGATGCCGTCAAGATTTCCGGAGTATGAATACGCGTATCAACCGAGAAATAATCTTGGCGGGTTCTGACCGCCATAACCAACTCTTCTAGTGCTGTATTACCTGCTCGCTCACCCAAGCCGTTGATTGTACATTCAACCTGGCGGGCGCCATTAGTCACAGCAGCAATCGAGTTAGCCACCGCTAAACCCAAGTCGTTATGGCAATGCGCTGAAAATATGGCTTTATCGGCATTAGGAATGCGCTCTAATAACTGCTTAAATAAATAACCGAATTGGTCGGGTACGTTGTAACCAACTGTATCAGGAATATTTATCGTGGTTGCCCCAGCATCAATCGCAGCCTCAATGACACGACATAAAAAATCGAGCTCTGAACGACCGGCGTCTTCTGGAGAAAACTCGACATTGTCGGTAAAATCTCGTGCTCGCTTAACGGCCCAAACCGCACGCTCAACAACCTGATCAGGTGTCATACGTAATTTCATTTCCATATGAATCGGTGAGGTTGCGATGAAGGTATGAATACGTCCTGAGTTTGCGGGTGCAATCGCTTGCCCCGCTTTGACAATGTCATGTTCAACAGCACGCGCCAAACCGCACACAGTACTATCTTTGATGACCTTGGCAACAGCCTGAACGGATTCAAAATCACCGTCGCTCGCGGCAGGAAAACCAGCCTCAATGACATCTACTCGCATTTTTTCTAATTGCTTAGCGATACGAACCTTCTCTTCTTTAGTCATTGAAGCACCAGGGCTTTGTTCACCATCACGCAATGTCGTATCAAAAATAATTAAATGGTCTTTCATCACTCGTCTCTATTTTCTTGTATGGCTAAAGTTTACGATAAATACGGAATGTCAATTTCATAGCGTTCCATTATTCTGTATCAGTTTTCTGACGCTTTCGTCCTTCTCGTGTCTTACGTATCGTGACAAGTGTCATTATTGGTCCCGATACAGCGTACAACAAGGCTAAACCAAATAAAAACACTGAGGGCTTAATCGTAATAATGACAAATACCGTTACTATCACAAGCAGGGTAACAAACGGTACTTTATCTTTTAAATTTAACTCTTTAAAGCTACTGTATCGCACATTACTCACCATGAGAATACCGCCAGCAAAAGTCAATAATAACGCAACCCACACTAGCCCATCAAAATTAAGATTATTAGCTTCAATCATCCACACCAGGCCTGCTAACACGGCTGCCGCCGCAGGACTAGCTAAACCCTGAAAGTAGCGTTTATCGGCAACCCCAACCTGCGTGTTAAATCGCGCCAATCGCAATGCCGCACCCGCTACAAAAACAAAAGCGACAATCCAACCTAGTTTGCCCAAGTCATATAACACCCATTGATACATCAGCAATGCCGGTGCAACACCAAAAGAAACCATGTCAGCGAGGCTGTCATACTCGGCACCAAACGCACTCGATGAATTTGTCATTCGAGCAATGCGACCATCCAAGCCATCAAATACCATAGCAACAAATAACGCTATAGCGCCATGCATAAACTGACCATTCATTCCCGCAATAATGGCATAAAAGCCTGCAAATAATGCCAAGGTGGTGATCAGGTTAGGTAACCAATATATACCGCGCTCTGTTTTAGCTTGCTCTAAAGGTTCTTGCATAGTGTTCCTTACACTTCTTCACCACGACCCACGCCAAAATAGCGAAACCCATGAGAAACCATCATTTCAGGGTCATAAATATTGCGACCATCAAAAATAATCGGTCGCTTCATTAACTGCTTCATTTGTGCGTAGTCGGGACTCCAGAATATTTTCCATTCTGTCATAATGATTAAAGCATCGACGCCTTCAAGAGCCGCATACATATTATCAACTAATTCAACTTGCTCTGCACCTCGCCAATGATCTGAAAAATCCATCATAGCTTTGGGATCGTAAGCTTTTATTTGAGCACCTTGTGCACAAAAGGCTTCAATGGCTTTCACACTTGGGGCGTTTTCAACTGTAGCGGTATTGGGTTTAAAAGACAGACCCCACACTCCAATTTTAATGCCGCGCAAATCATTATCAAAGAAACGCCATGCTTTACGGAACAACACTTCTTTTTGGGTTTCATTATTTGATAAAACGGTTTTTAATAGGTCAGCATCATAGCCCATTGTTTGAAGGTTTGCGACCAGCGAACGCACATCAGCTGCAAAACTTGGCCCGCCAAACCCACAACCTGGGTACAAATAATTAAAGCCTATACGGTGATCTGAACCCAGACCCTGACGAACTTCTTCAAAATCAATATTAAAATGCTCAGCATTGTTAGCCAGTTCATTAACTAGACTAATGCGTGTTGCCAATAACGCATTGACTGCGTACTTTGTGTATTCAGCGGCACGTGTACTCATGACCTTAATCTGATCTGTTACACGATTAAAAGGCCTTACCAAGTCACGCATAACCCTTATACTAGCTTCACTTGATGAACCTAGAATGATGCGATCCGGACGCATAAAATTATCAATTGCAGAGCCTTCGCTCAGAAAATCAGGCATTGCAACCACCGACACTCCAAAAACCTCGCCTCGCTCGGCTAATGCCAATTTTAACTTGGCCTCGAAACGATCTGCCGTACCAACCGGAAATGTGCTTTGATTTACCACCACAAGGTCTTTTTTAACTTTTTGTCCGATAAGATCGATGATTGCTTCGGCTCGGTCCATTCGCCAGGAAGGTGTTGCAATGATTAAAACATCGGCATGTACCAAACCCTTTTCCCAGTCTGACTCAAAATGCAACCGCTGGTCAGACTGCTGCTGAGCCAATAAGTTAGCCAACCCCGGCTCTTCTCGCGGTAGTACACCCGCCTCCAAATCAGCAACCTTAACAAACCCAACAGGTAGAGCCATAACTTGGTTACCCACTTGCGCCAAAGCGCCTGCTGTAACCAATCCAGTCAGCTCGCATCCATAAACTGCTACTTTCATATTACTTTACTCGCTTCATTAAGGCTTGTGTCGAGGCATCAAACGAGGCTAAAGGTGCGTCCTCAGCTAAACAAGCGTAGGTTTCTTTTGCAATTAGTTTACCTAATTCCACCCCCCATTGATCAAAAGGATTAATTTCCCAAACGACGGACTCAACAAATGTTTTGTGCTCGTAGAGTGCCACCAACATCCCAAGTGTTTTTGCCGAAAGGGTTTTTAATAGAATGGTGTTGGAAGGCTGGTTACCTTCATAGTGTTTATATGGGCTATTAAAACTTGCTTTTAAACTATCAGGAATCGCCGCGTCGCCTAACATCAGCACACGAGACTGAGCAAAACAATTTGCCAAGGCTAAATGATGCTGCTTAAGTAATGAGGCATCTTTATCGGCGCCTGAGTAACGTTCAAAATCATCACGCTCTACAGGCACGATAAAATCACTCATCACTGCTTGGGTACCTTGATGAAGCAACTGATAAAAAGCATGCTGTGCATTTGGACCGACCTCACCCCACAAGATAGGACAGGTTTTATAAGGCACCTTATCGCCATTACGGTTAACCGACTTGCCATTGCTCTCCATTACCAACTGCTCAAAGTAGGATGGTAAGTACTTAAGTCGCGCATCATAAGGCAATATCGCCTTGGCATTAATATTTAAAAAATTAATATTCCAAACATCAACCAACCCCATAATGACCGGAATATTTTCAGCCAAAGGCGCTGTCGCAAAGTGCTCATCCATCAAATTAGCGCCTTCAAGCATTTGATAAAAACCCTTCATGCCAACCTTTAGTGCGATCGGAAACCCAATCGCTGACCACATGGAATAGCGACCACCGACCCACTCCCAAAACAGTAACTGGTTTTCCTCTGGAATACCCCACTCAAGCATTTTATCTGGACGCGTAGACACGCCAATAAAATGTTGAGCCATCAGTGTTCCTGAACGCTCAATACGTTCTTCTAGCCAATCTTTGGCCGTTTCTGCATTTGATAGCGTATCAATGGTTGTAAAAGATTTAGACGCTAAAACAAACAGTGTAGTTTCTTGATTCAAGGTGTTAAGCAAATTAGATGTTTGAGTACCATCAATCGAAGAGACAAAATGTAACCTGACCGGGGACTGCTGAACCTGCAAGGCATGAGTGACCATTAGCGGCCCTAAATCAGACCCACCAACACCAATGTTTACCACATCTGTAATTGGCTTACCGCTATAACCCCGCCAATGCCCTGCACGAATTTTATTAACGATTTTAGCCATCTTATTAAATTGGGATTCTATCTCTGGCTGGACCTTTGCCGCTAAACCCGAAGCTGGCGCCCCTTGCAATCCGCGTAAAGCTGAATGTAGCGCTGGGCGAGCTTCGGTATCATTAACAATGTCACCGGTAACCAAACGCTCAATCCATTGCGCCATACCTTGCTGCTCCGCTAAAGCAAGCAGGCCATCCAAAACCTGGTCATCGATTCGATTTTTAGAATAATCTAAATAAAGTTCATCGAGCTCAATAGAATAGCGCTCGGCACGATCTGGCTGAGCTTGAAACCAATCTTGCAAATGTTTTGTTGCAACGCCAGACTCCGCTAATGCCATTAATGCTTGCCATGCCGATGATTGATTTACCACCATACACCCCCCCTTGGGATCCTGATTTTGCTTATACAGCCTATTTAAAGCTGGCCACATCTAATTGTTCTAAATAGGCTTGAAATGATTTACCTAGCACAGCATCTCGAAGCGCATATTCCACATTTGCTTGTAAAAAGCCTTGCTTGTCGCCGCAATCGTAGCTTTTTCCACCACTAAACTCATAACCAAACATGACCTCTTCATTGAGCAAGCTCGCCATAGCATCGGTTAATTGAATTTCACCAGCAACACCCGGCTTTGTTGTTTTTAAAAGCTGCATTAAGCGTGGCGTAAAAATATACCGGCCAACGACCGATAAATTTGAAGGTGCTTCACCCAGCTTTGGCTTCTCAACCAATTGATTTATCCGTAAATCAGGGTCTTGCACGCCGGCAATACCATATTTATGCACCTGGTCATCGGGAACCTGCTCAAGTGCAATCACGCTGGTATGAACACGCTCGTAACTCTGCGCCATTTGAGCCAAACACCCTTTTTTTGGGTGATACATCAAAACATCTGGCAGTAAAACGGCAAACGGCTCGTCCTGAGCAATAATATGACTCGCACATAAAATAGCATGACCAAGACCTAGAGCTTCTGGCTGCCTTACGCTAATAATATTGATACCTTTGGGTGAAATTTGACTAATGGCCTCGATCCGATCATGCTTGGCGGACTCAAGAAGTTTGGCCTCAAGCTCATAATGAGTGTCAAAATGATTTTCTATCGCATTCTTGCTAGAGTGAGTCACTAAAATGATGTCAGTGATACCCGCCTCAGCGGCTTCATGTACAATATACTGAATCAATGGTTTATCGACCACAGTCAACATTTCTTTTGGTATCGCTTTGGTCGCCGGCAAAAAGCGCGTCCCCAATCCCGCAACAGGGATAATGGCTTTGGTTAATTTCTTATACATATTATCAATCCAGTGCGTTAAATTTACGGTATTTTATCGTTTCTCTGTTCAATTACGAACGATTAATCTGCAGGGTAATGTGTGGCTCTTCTGATAGAACGTGACATTCATATTTGAACTTACGGCAAAAAGCTGGGAAGTCGCTAAGTGCGCCAGGATCATCGACGAAGACCTCAAAGCTCGCTTCGCAAGGGAACTCAGCGAGTGTCTTTTTAAACCTGATCAATGGCATCGGGCATTTTAATCCAATTAAATTCACTTTTTGCATCACTATCTTCCTCACTAATACTTCCTATAATAGCGGATAGTAAAATATTTTAAATGAGCGGTTATGCAAAAATTATTTCAACTCGTCATTCTGTCGCTTGTTTTCTTATCATCATACGTGCACGCACACACAGCGACTCAAAACTTGCCTGACTTAGGTTCACCAGGCCTAGTGCTCTATGATCGCAATATGGAACTCACCTTGGGGCGGGCATTTTTGACCGCGCTCCATACCGAATACAACATGACAAATGATCCCTATGTCCTCGCCTACATTCGTCGAATTGGAGAAAACATAATTGCTCATGTTCCCGACGGACGAAACTACCGCTTCTTTGTAATTGACCGCCCAGAAATTAATGCCTTTGCGGGACCTGATGGCATCATAGGCATTAATACCGGCTTAATTTTGGCAGCGGCGAGTGAAGATGAACTAGCATCTGTCATTGCCCATGAGATAGCGCATATTACTCAAGAACATCTATCTCGACGCTTTGAACAGTTTGAACAAGGCAATATAACAACTCTTGCTTCGCTTTTGGCTGCCATTCTTATTGGAACTCAAAACCCGTCTGCGGGTATTGCAACTTTTATTGGTGGCAACAGCCTCGCGATTCAAAACCAATTGCGTTTCTCAAGAATACACGAGCATGAAGCTGATAGCATTGGTATTCAACTACTGTCCAAGGCCGGCTATAGTCCCAGCGCCATGTCACGCTTTTTTGATCAACTCCATCGCCAGCATAACCACACCAACCGCCCGCCTGAGATTCTACTTACACACCCAGTTACTGAACGAAGGACGGCATTAGCAATGGCTCGAGCGGAGCAATTACCAGTGCAACCTGAACAACGACTAAACCTAAAACTGATACAAGCTCGACTCAACCCTGGCCGTATCGAAACAAAAGGACTGTCAGCAGCCAAGCAAAACTCACTCATCTGTTACCAAGCCTATTTAAAAGCACTAAATACCCCAGACAGTATTGATCAACTAAGTTGCCTCGATACAGCCATAGCAGAACACCCCAACAATCGCCTGCTAAAAATCGCAGCAGCCGACATAAAAGACCGAGGACAGGAAACTCCAGAACATTTAAAAGCGTTAGCAATCATTTACCCACAAGACAATGCACTTGCCAATACGATTGCACAGCATCTTATAGATAATCAAAAATTAGATGATGCAATAGTCTACTTAGAAGGACAACGTATTCAATCGAATCAAAGCATTGAACTACTTGCAACTATTAGCGAACTTTATATGCAAAATGATAAAACCGCACATGCACTTTATTTCCAAGCTGTCAGAGAAATAGAGATAGGGAATATAGCTCGCGCGAAGCACCTAGTTAAACAAGCAAAAAACCATACTAAGAACGAAACAGAATTAACAAAAAAAATCAAAGACTTAGAGCAAAAAATAGCAAAGATATCATGAAAATAAAACACCAGAAAAGCACCCATGTATAGAAATAATCTTTCAAGCTATTAAATAAAACTATAGCTAAAGACTTTAAAAACACTTGCTTTTAAGTATCAACTCCGTAAGCTTATAAACCAAGAGCGAATATTCATTTTGCAGCTCAGTCAAAGAACCCCAAAATAGACATAAACTGGGGTCGAATAGAGGCACTTTAGGAGGAGAGAATGGGTCATTCTAAATTAAAGCGTGTTTTAGGTACGCTTGCTGTATCAGCAATGCTAGCATCGCCAATGGCTGTGTCGGCAAATGAGGTTTCTGAAGAAGAAATGAAACAACGTGTTGCTCAAGGTAAAGAACTTGCCTGGAATCGTGCACAAGGCAACTGTCTTGCTTGCCACATGATGCCAGAAGGGACTTCGCCAGGTAACATTGGGCCAGCACTCATTGCAATGCAACTTCGCTACCCTGATCGACAAAAACTTTTTGATAAGTTATGGGGCGTTAAAGAAACTGAAGTTAAGTACAGCATGATGCCATTATTCGGTCGTCATGGTATATTATCTGATGAGGAAATTAACCTTATCGTTGACTACCTATACACCCTATAAATCAAACTAACCTAGGAGTTAAAATAAATATGAAACGTAGATCATTTTTGAAAGCTACTCTAGCTACTGGTGCCGCTTCTGTTGCAGTAAGCGCGGGTCTTTTAACGCCTGCTACTGTGTTAGCTAGCTGGAATAAGCAAGCTTTCGAAGCAAAAAATGTTAATGATGCATTGACCGGTGTTTTTGGTTCTTCAAACGCAGCATCATCTGATGATGTTAAATTAACGGCTCCAGCAATTGCTGAAAATGGTGCTGTAACACCAATCACAGTAGATGCTTCAGGTATGAGCGGTGTTGAATCTATCGTAATCATTGCATCTGATAACCCAAATCCACTAGTTTGTGAATACAAATTCTCTGGCGCGGCTCAAGGCTTTGTATCAACGCGTATCCGTATGGGTAGCACGCAAACTGTAATGGGTGTTGTTAAAGCTGGCGGCAACCTGTTCAAAGCTGAACAAGAAGTTCGCGTAACTATCGGTGGTTGTGGCGGTTAATTCCACCCAACATATTGCTAATTAACGACTTTAACAAATTTATTTAGAAGGAATAATCGATGTCTATTAATATCAGAACTCGTGGTCAAGTCCGTGGTGGCGTTGCTGAAGTTAAATCACTAATTCGTCATCCAATGGAGTCTGGCGCACGTATGGACCAGTCAACTGGCAAGCCATTCCCAATGAAACTTATTACCAACGTTGATGTTAGTGTTAACGGTAACCGTGTTGTTGACGCTCAGTGGTCAGCAAACATTTCTACCAACCCTTACATGCACGTAAACGTTGCAGCAAATTCTGGTGATGAAGTAACTATCAACCTAGTTGATAATACAGGTGAAACCGGGTCTGAAACCTTTACCCTACGTTAATTTGTAGATAAAAGCGGGGCTTGCCCCGCTTTTTTAGCTTAGACAATATAATAATCATAAAAACAATTAAAGCTCTTTTGTGGAGGATTCAAAATGAAGAAGACACTTTCAAGCGCAATAGCTCTAGCTATGACCGCATCATTTGGAGGCCAAGCTATTGCAGTTGAATACAACGCAACAGCTGAAAAAAGTCGTATGGATTTGGTTCAATACTTCCAAGCAAAACATCCAGACCGTCCATTCGAAGATTATATTAATGGCATTTATGGCTACGATGAAGATCGTCGTATGCAATGGCAAGCTGAAGAAGAGTTTCCTCAGTACATGGACTTTGTTGAACGTGGCGAAGAGTTATTTAACAAAGACCTAAATGCTTACATGGGCTGTATGGTTGGTTCTGATCAGGGTGTCGCCAATATCCGTCCTAGCTATCCTTACTTCAACGAAGATCTTCAAGCTGTTGTAACACTTGAAGGTGATATTAACCGTTGCCGTACTGAAGCTGGCTTAAAGCCTTTTGGGTGGAAGCGTGGTGATATTGCTCATGTTGGCGCTTACCTAGGTTATGAAGCTCGTGGTCAGAAAATCAATGTTGTGATTAATTCACCCGGTGCGGCAGCAGCATTTGCGGCTGGTGAACGAGAGTTTATGGAACCACGTGGTCAACTTGGATTAGCTTGTGCAAGTTGTCACGTTTACAACGCATCTCGTAATGCTCGTTCTGACATCCTCTCCCCAGCACTAGGTCATGTATCTCATTTCCCAGTGTGGCGTGGTAAGTGGGCTCGTGCGTCTGGTGACGGTTTAGGTACGCTTCACCGCCGCTATGAGGGCTGTCACAAAAATATGCGTCACACAGCTCATAAGGTTCAGGGTGAAGAATATCGTAACATGGAGTTTTTCCAGGCTTATATTTCTAGTGGTTTAGAAATAAATGCACCAAGCTACCGTCAGTAATATTATCTGACTCAATAAAAAACCCGGAAGTTTCCGGGTTTTTTATTGGATTAATTTTAAATAAAACCGCTGAATCCAGCGAACTTCTTAGCCTAACAGCTGCTCTCCTTCATGCAACCAATCAAAACCCTGTCTTACCCAGCGTTCAATAGCTAATAAAAGCTCTGGATCATTCAAACCCAATTTTTGCGCAATCTGAAACACTTTTTGCTGTTCTTCAGGACCAAAGTGACCATCCTTATAGGACAACTTTATTAACTCTTGTAAAACAATGACCTTCGCTTGCTTACTATCAACAATAGATATTAAATCGTCTATAGAATTAGCTCCGTGATTTTCTAAATCCAATGTTAAATTATAATTGCTAGCTAATTCTTCCAAGTACTGCAGCTCTTCAGCGGATACATCATTATCAATTCCAGCCATAATGACGGCTAGATCTAATAATGCCTGACGCTGTGCTTGACTAAGACGATCTACAAACATAAAACTGCGCTCCTATTTTTCAATTTGTTCAACGCGTCTAACAGCGCCAAAAGCGGCACTGGTTGTCATGGCGGCATAGGCACGCAAAGCGGCAGACACGCGACGCTCTCTGGGATGCTCTGGCTTCCAAGCTTTATCGCCTTTAGCCAACATTTTTTGGCGACGCTGAGACAGTTCATAATCGCTCAACTTAACATTAATCGATCGGTTTGGAATGTCGATTTCGATAATATCACCCTCTTCAACCAACCCAATATTACCACCTTCAGCCGCTTCAGGCGATGCATGGCCAATTGACAAACCAGATGTGCCTCCGGAGAAACGACCGTCTGTTAGCAGCGCACAGTACTTACCAAGACCCTTCGATTTTAAATAACTTGTAGGGTAGAGCATTTCTTGCATACCCGGTCCACCTTTTGGCCCTTCGTAACGAATAAGAACCACGTCGCCCTTTTGAACTTCGTCCCCTAGAATCGCCGCTACAGCCGCATCTTGACTCTCATAGATTCGAGTTGGGCCACTAAAAACGCGAATCGTTGAGGTTGGCACACTGGTCGTGTATTGAAGCTGCTCCACTTCCAGCATACTTTCATCAATACCTGCCGTTTTAACAATACAACCATCCTGAGCAATATTTCCAAACAGAACTGCTAAACCGCCATCTTGTGTGTAGGCGTGCTCAACTGAACGGATACAGCCATTTTCATAATCACTGTCAAGCGTTTTCCAGCGCTTATCTTGACTGAATGCCTGTGTCGTTCTGACATTTCCTGGTGCCGCCAAATAAAACTTTTTAACAGCTTCAGAAGGATTACGGCGGATATCCCATAGCTCAAGAGCCGCGCCCAGGGTTGATGAGTGGACGGTATAGGTATCCGGGTCTAATAGCCCGCCACGATCCAGCTCGCCTAACAAGCGCATAATCCCACCGGCGCGGTGGACATCTTCCATATGATAAATTTTAGAGTTAGGAGCAACCTTGGATAAACAGGGCACTCTACGAGACATGGCATCAATATCTGACATCGTAAACTCTACGCCCGCCTCATGTGCGACAGCAAGCAGGTGCAACACGGTATTTGTTGAGCCACCCATAGCAACATCCAACGCCACGGCATTTTGAAAGGCGCTAAAGGTCGCAATCGAACGGGGCAACACCTTGTCATTGTCTTTCTCATAGTATTCTTTGGCAATTTCAACAATGCGCCGACCCGCCTCTTCAAACAAATGTTTACGATCAGCATGGGTAGCCAACGCCGATCCATTGCCAGGTAAGGCCATCCCCAACGCTTCTGCCAAACAGTTCATGGAGTTTGCGGTAAACATACCGGAACAAGAACCACAGGTTGGACAGGCTGAAACCTCGACAGACTCAACCTCTTCATCGGTAACCTTGTCATCAGCCGCCATGACCATGGCATCAACCAAATCCAGCTTGATGGTTTGTCCACCAATCACGGTTTTACCAGACTCCATCGGGCCACCAGACACGAAAATCGTCGGAATATTTAAGCGCATCGCCGCCATCAACATCCCGGGCGTAATCTTGTCACAATTGGAGATACACACTAAGGCATCGGCGCAATGCGCATTGACCATATACTCAACCGAATCGGCAATCACCTCACGAGATGGCAAAGAGTACAACATCCCGTCATGGCCCATAGCAATACCATCATCAACCGCAATGGTATTAAACTCTTTTGCTACACCACCAGACTGTTCAATGACCCCAGCAACAAGTTGACCAAGGTCTTTCAAATGCACATGACCTGGAACAAACTGGGTAAACGAGTTCGCAATCGCAATGATAGGTTTCCCAAAATCCTCAGAATTCATCCCGGTAGCACGCCATAGTGCACGGGCTCCTGCCATATTGCGACCATGTGTACTGGTTCTTGAACGATATGCTGGCATAGTTTCTCCTTAAACAAACGCTTAGATAATCAAACTTTTCGTTATTGCTTTGCTATACTTAAAAAAGTCTGTAGTTGTTAAAAATACTTTTAACATTTTCTCATAATTACGAAATCTCATGAAACAATCTGAACTTGATTTTCTTAACAATCTTCGCCAAGCTTCTGACTACGTTGCCCAGCATCGTGGCAAAGTCTGTGTGGTCTACTTACCGGGTGAATTGTTAGAGCATCGTGAACAACTGCAAGAATTTGCCGAGGACATCTCGCATCTTAATGCACTCGGACTAAGGTTGATTATTGTCATGGGTGCAACCTTACAGATTAATCAAGCCCTTGAACAGGCTAACATTGTTTGGTCAAGTCATCACCAGATTCGAATTACCTCACCTGAAATGTTGCCGATCTTACAACGCACCATTGGTGAGGTACGTAGTATGCTTGAGGCCGCCTTTAGCCGCCAGCAAACCCACCACCCTTTTCCATTAACCCTCTGCTCTGGGAACTGGGTTATTGCTAAGCCTAGAGGGGTTATTGATGGTATTGATTACCAACATACCGGCCTTATTCGCAAGATTAACCAAACGGCCTTGCAAGCGATACTAGACTCCAATCAAATCGCGCTATTAACACCGCTGGCCTATTCGTTAACAGGCGAGGTGTTCAACCTAAACACCCTTGAGCAGGCCTGCTGGGTCGCGAGCAAAATCAAAGCCGACAAGCTGATGGTCTTCACCTCTAGCGATCAAATGGCAGACCTGCCTAAACAACTCAGTTTGGCGCAACTATCGCATTGGCAGGCAAAGAACACAGATCAAGCCGATCTCATTCAATGTCTTACAAATAATGCCCAGCAAGTCAAACGCATTCATCTTCTCAATGAGTCGGATCCGACCAGCTTATTGATTGAACTCTATAGTCGTGACGGCATAGGTTCGCTGGTATTTACCGACCGCTATCACGAAATACGTCAAGCTCGGATTGAGGATGTTAGTGGCATTATTGATTTGATCAGCCCTCTAGAACAAAAAGGGATGCTGGTGAAACGCTCTAGAGAACGTCTCGAGCTTGAGATCAATCAATTTTTTGTTATCGAACGTGACAGCCATATTTTAGGCTGTGCGGCGCTTTACCATCACTCGGGTTCGCAAGCCGAACTTGCCTGCCTAGCCATTGATCCCAATTACCAGGGACAGGGCTTAGGTGAAGAATTAATCAACTTCCTTAGCCTTAAAGCAAAGGAGCAAGCGATCACGCAATTATTTCTGCTCACCACGCATACATACCACTGGTTTATCGAACAGGGATTTGTATTAGCCAGCCTAGATGAACTCCCGCCCCCAAAACAACAACTTTACAACTTTCAACGTCAATCTAAAGTACTTATTAAAGCCCTAACATGACCCAATCTTGCGCAGAATCATTTAGTGTCACTCAAATCAGAGACCGTTTTCGTGGTTTTCTGCCCGTTGTGGTCGATGTTGAAACAGCTGGCTTTGACCCCAATAGCCATGCTTTGTTACAGGTAGCCGTCCTGCTACTCGAGATGAATGCGCAGGGTGAGTTAATCACGGGAGCTTTGTTCCAGGAAAATATCTTACCATTTGAAGGCTCAAAGCTTGATCAAAGTGCGCTGAAGTTTAATGGCATTGAAGATCCTTATCACCCGTTCCGGGATGCCAAATCTGAACGAAATGCGCTTGAAAAACTGTTTCAACCGATCAATTCCGCCGTTAAAGCCAGTGGTTGCACGCGTGCCATTTTAGTAGGCCACAATGCGATGTTTGACTTGAACTTTATAAAACATGCGGCAGAACGCAATAAAATGAAGTCGCCATTTCACCAATTTAGCACTTTTGACACCGTGTCTTTAGCAGGTTTGGTTTATGGAGAAACCGTATTAAGTAAAGCCGTTAAACTAGCTGGATTTGATTGGGATCATGAAAAAGCACATGAAGCCGCTTACGATACGCTGCAGACAGGCCGACTGTTTTGTAAAATTGCGAACCAATGGAAACTGGCTAAGCCTAGTCGTGCTTAACTAGGCTCATTAGCGCAAAATCTGATAAATCAAGCTTGATCTACCTTGGCATTAGCCGCCGCCATCAATGTTTTTAATTCACCACTTTCAGCCAGCTCTAGCGTAATATCACAGCCGCCCTGCAACTCACCATCAATATAAAGCTGAGGAAAGGTTGGCCAATCTTGGTATTTCGGTAAAAACTGATAAATACCCTGATCAGCCAAGACATTTACAAATGCAAACTTCTCCCCCGTTTCAACTAATGCCGCGGCGGTACGACTCGAAAAACCACACGATGGCATTTGTGGAGTGCCCTTCATATAGAGCACGACAGGGTTATTTTTGACTTGCTCATCAATTTTAGCCAGTACGGTTTGTTCATCAATTTCAAAACTCATCCTAAACTCCTTGGTAATTTCCTAGTAAAATGCTTGGTTATTATACGTTATTTATATCTAAGACGTTAGTCTGCCGATCGATATGGGTCAACATGGGTTTGCAACCATAATTCTAATAGTGCGCAGTGCCATAATTTAGAGCCCTTAATCGCAGTAAAGTTTTCTGAGGCTTCCGGATTCGCCAACAATCGAGCAACATAATCTGGATTAAATAAACCCCGCGCTTGCGCCGCAGGGCTCATTAAAATATCACGCATAAATTGATAAAACTCACCACGAACAAACTTCAGTGCAGGCATGGGGAAATAACCTTTCGGACGATCAATCACCTCATCAGGCACCAGACCACGCGCGATCCGCTTTAAGAGGGTCTTCCCATCATCGCCTAATTTAAGTTCAGGCGGAGCCTGCATCGCCAGCTCCACCAAATCCTTATCTAAAAAAGGTACACGAGCTTCTAAACCCCAAGCCATGGTCATATTATCGACCCGTTTTACAGGGTCATCGACAATTAAGGTGGTCGCATCGAAACGAAGTACTTGATCTAAAAACTCATCTGCTCCTGGCTCCGTTAAACGTTCAGAGACATAAGCACTGGTCACATCATCGAGATGAAAGCGGGCATCAACCGTTTGCAACCATTCCTCATGACTGCGGTCAAAATAATAAGGCGCAAAACGTGCAATGGTTGACCCGGTTGATGCGGCCATCTGTGGATACCAAAAATAGCCTCCAAATACTTCATCCGCACCTTGACCCGATAGCACCACTTTCACATCTTGAGACACCTGTTCTGATAACAGATAAAAAGCCACCGCGTCTTGACCGACCATAGGTTCGGACATGGCAGCAACCGCCTCTGGCAAACGAGGCAACACATCACTATTCGGCACAACATATTTATGATGCTGAGTGTTATAACGTGCCACGACCTTATCGGAAAATTCAAACTCTGAGCCCTGCTCATCGGCGATATCTTCAAAGCCTATCGAAAAGGTCTGAATCCTATCCATACCTGCTTCGGCCAATAAGCCTACCAACAAACTCGAATCCAGCCCGCCTGACAGCAAAACACCTACTGGCACATCAGCCGCTGCGACCCGCTTAGCCACCGCTTTTTTAAGCGCGTCGTGCGTTGCGTCTAACCAGGCCTGCTCAGTTTGGGGCTGACTCAGGTCCGAGGCATCAGGACGCTGCGCATTGAGCTGCCAATATTGGCGCACAAAGATTTGTCCGTCTGGCTGCACCAGCATGTAATGCCCAGGCTGTAGTTTTTTAATCCCTTTTAGAATGGTATGGGGTGCAGGAATCACACCATGTAGGGTTAACTGAAAATGCAGACCTATTGGGTCAATATCCAAATTTATACCGCCAGACGCTAATAGCGCTTGCGTATTAGAGGCAAACCGCAAACCTTCGTCCGTCAACGCATAATATAACGGTTTAATCCCAAAGCGATCGCGCGCTAAAAACAACTGTTGTTGATGATCATCCCAAATGGCAAATGCAAACATACCATCCAAATAGTTCAAACATTCAGAACCCCATTGGCGATAGGCTTTTAGAATAACCTCGGTATCAGAATCCGACTGAAATTCATGCCCTAAAATAATCAGCTCAGCTCGCAAAGCTTTATAGTTATAAATACAGCCATTAAAGACCAAAGTGAGTTCTTGATCTCGCATGGGTTGCTGACCTGCTGGCGTTAAATCAATAATGGCTAGGCGGGTATGACCAAATCCCACCTGCTCTTGAACCCAAAAGTCCTTTGCATCGGGACCACGCTTAACTAACTGCGTCAACATTTTATTAATGCGCATAGGATCAGCCTGTTGCCCGTCTCGCCACAAAAACTCACCGCAAATTCCGCACATATGTCTTTCATCCAGTAAAATAGAGTTTCACCATTTTACCGATTACAAAAAATAATGCCATTAATCCACGCCAGTCATATCCTGCTACCATCACGCAAAATTGCTGTTCGCCTATATACGCGATTAGTCAATCATGAACTTACCTTCGAGGACGCAGTGACACGCTACTCTATTTGCGCAAGCAAAGCTCACGAGGGTGACTTGGGTTTTATGGCACCAGGCCTGCTTGCACGCGATTTTGAACAGGGTCTTTGGCAAGCCCCTACTGCCCAGCCCAGCGAGCCCTTTGCCAGCTCACAAGGTTGGCATATTGTTTGGGTGCATCAAAAGGTGTGGCCATGAAATCGGGGCAAGTAGTTGCGGTTATTGGCGGCATTGGCTGTGGTAAGTCTGCCGCTTGTGATTATTTTTCGCAACAGGGCTACCCGGTGATCGACACAGATAAGGTAGCCAAACAATTGATGCAAAAGAATCAGCCGGGTTACAACGCATTGGTCACAGAGACGGGTGATCGATTTTTAGATCCGAATGGCGATCTCGATCGCAAACAACTCGCGGCGGCTTTTTTTGCCGAGCCTGATTTAAAAAACACGCTTGAAGGTTTCATTCATCCGTTAGTGCGTCAGCATGTTGCCAAGCAAGTCACTGAACTCAAAAATAAACACCCACTGGTCTTTGTAGCCATCCCCGTTATTCATCAGGTGATGCAACCGGCTTATCAAATCGACCAGGTGTTATTAATCGAATGTGAACCTGAACAACAAACGCAACGTGTCCAGCTGCGTGATCAACGCTCACCGGAACAGATTGCAACAATCATCGCCCAGCAGGCTGATCGTGCCACACGACAAGCACTCGCAGACACCATTATTGAAAATAATCAAGAATTAGCAGACCTGCATTCGGCACTGCAGGCCTGGTTAGATAAACAACCAGACCCGCATTAAATCGCTTGCGGCCACAAACCATTGATAGCCGCTATGCCCTGTGCGCCTGTCGCTTTTGCTTGCAACAGATCATCCAGGCTAAGACCACCTAAAGCATAGACCGGGATAGGTAAGGCTTGAGTCATCAACTCAAACTTCGCCCATCCCAACGGGGTGCTGTCTGGATGAGTCTGGGTGGCTTTAACGGGTGAGAGTAAGGCAAAATCGGCTTCGAGCTCGGTTGCTTTGGCAAGCTCAAAAGCATTATGAGTCGAAACGCCCAACCATTTATTAGCTGCAATCGGGCGATGCGTTAAGGCCGCTAACTCACTGGATGCTAGCTGTAAACCATCCACCGCTGGCATCTCGTCGAACCAAGCGACCGAGGTATTTACAATTAACTTGGCGCCATGACCATGGCAATGCTTAACCATCTCATTCGCTAATGCGATGTAAGCTTGCTTATCGAGGTGTTTTGCACGTAACTGAACTAACTTGACCTCTTGCTTTAGAGCCTCTTCAAGACGAGATAATGCGTCTTGTTGGTCATGAAAACCACCGGTGATCATATAAGCTGATGGCAATTGCAGTGCCCTAACAATGCCTTTATTGGCTCGCAACAAGTGACGTTGATCCAGCATTGACAAGGGACACCATGCAAATAAATGGCCTTCTGGTGCTGACAACTGACCGCTTGCCTGTTCAGTTATATAGACATGCAATTGCACCTGAACGGAGCCATTGGGTAGTTGATGGGTCCAAGGATAACTAATTAACGGCTGCCAATCAGAGGTTGTTAAACCTGTCTCCTCTTTAAACTCACGAACCAAAGCTTCAATCGGTGTTTCATTGGCTTCTAACTTGCCACCTGGAAACTCCCACTCACCGGCAAAGGATTGCCGAGCTAAGCGCTGGCCAATTAATACCTCACCATTGCGAATGAGACAACCAACGGCAACCGGCACAACACCGGACATTTAAGAGCGATACTCCGCATTAATCTTGACATAGTCGTAGGAAAAATCACAGGTCCATACCGTTTCACTGTGCTGTCCGCGATTCAACTCAATCCGCACCGAGATGTCTTCAGCCTTCATGACCTTTTGCCCCTGGTCTTCGGTATAGTCAGCCGCACGGCCACCATCACGCACAATACAAACATCACCTAAAAAAATCTCCAAGCGATTGATATCCAACTGCTCAACACCAGCACGACCGACCGCCGCTAAAATACGTCCCCAATTCGGGTCCGAAGCAAACATCGCCGTTTTAACCAGGGGCGACAATGCGACCGCATGAGCTACTTTTAAACACTCAGCCTCAGATAATCCTCCATTGACCTCGACACTAATAAACTTAGTAGCACCTTCACCATCACGCACAATCATTTGCGCCAATTCGGTCATGACCCGTTCAATTTCTACCGCAAAAGCTTTATAAGCCGTCGATTCAGCGTCGGTAATACTTGGCATATCCGCTTGCTGGGTAGCAGTGAGTGTACAGGCATCATTAGTTGAGGTATCACCATCGACCGTGATTCGGTTGAAGGATTTTTTCACCGCCTGACTCAAGCAGGCCTGCAGCAATTCCTCAGTAATCTTGGCGTCAGTAGCCACAAATCCAAGCATCGTAGCCATATTAGGATGGATCATCCCAGAGCCCTTCGCCATCCCCGTAATGGTAATATCGTGACCATCAATGGATACCACGCGGCTGACCATTTTTGGCACAATGTCCGTTGTCATAATGCCAGCCATCGCATGCGGCCAATGATCAATAGCACGATCGGCTACGGCAGCAACCAAGCCCAGTTGAATTTTGTTCATCGGCAAAGGTTCGCCAATCACTCCAGTTGAAAAAGGCAGGATCTCTTCTGGCTCACAACCCAATTCGTCGGCCAACCATTGACAGGTTTGTTTTGCATTCGCGAAACCCGATTCACCAGTTGCCGCATTGGCATTGCCTGAATTGATTAACAATGCCCTAGGTTGCGTTTTAGCCAAATGTTTTTTCGCCACATGAACAGGGGCGGCGCAGCAGGCGTTTGTCGTAAAAGTCGCTGCCGTTACACTTTCCGGTGCAAACTCGATAACAACTAAATCTGTTTTACCATTTTTTTTAATTTTAGCTGCTGTAGCACCTAAATAAACACCGGCAACCGGATGAATATCTGGCAGCTCGTACGCAAGACCCACAGGCATGATGCACCTCGAAAAATATTAATTAATCTAACTTACCACAACAATGTTTATATTTTTTGCCCGACCCACAAGAGCATGGATCATTACGCCCCAACTTCGGCACGTCCCGGCGGAAAGTTTGTTCTTTAGACGTATCCTCAGCATTCGATGACTGCTGATTATTGCCTTCAGTCTTAGCCTGTGCCGGTGTTACTGCACTTGGGTGTGAGGCTTTGGCTTTTTGCATATCCTTTTCAAGCTCTGCCTGCTGTTGTTTTTCAAAGGCGGCAACATCTTGCTGACTATGTAACTGCACCAGAGACAACATTTTGATGGTTTCTTTTTTGACTTCATTTAAAAAACCTTGGAACAGCATGGCAGCTTCACGACGATACTCTTGAAAGGGATCGCGTTGAGCAAAGCCACGTAAATGGATACCACGACGCAAGTAATCCATTTCAGACAAATGCTCACGCCATAACTTGTCAATGTTGCGCAACAACATTTCCTTTTCAAAATGCCCTAGGGTTTTTTCATCAATGATGGCCATCTTGCTGTCGTATGCCGCTTGAATCTCTGCAACAATTTTTTCACGCAAGGTTTCTTCAAACAAAGTTGCATCGGCATCTAACCAGGCCTGCACGTCAATCTTGACCCCAAACGATTCTTCAAGCGCATGACTTAACTCAGGAATACGCCATTGTTCATCCAAGCTTCCCGGTGCAATAAAGTCATCAATCACCTCATTAACCACATCTTCACGCATGAATCGAATGGTTTCCCGAACTTCCTCGCTCTCCATCAATTCATTACGTTGCTGATACACCACTTTGCGCTGCTCGTTTGAAACATCATCAAACTTCAACAGGTTCGCACGCTCATCTTGATGCAAGCGCTCTACTTGCTTTTGAGCACGTTCAATCGATCGACTGACCATCGGATGCTCAATCGCTTCACCTTCAGCCATCCCTAAACGGCGCATCATGCCTTTAACTTTTTCAGACGCAAAACGGCGCATTAAATCATCATCTAACGACAGATAGAAACGTGTTACGCCAGGGTCACCCTGACGACCTGAACGTCCTCGTAACTGGTTATCAATTCGACGCGATTCGTGACGCTCTGAACCGATCACCTTTAAGCCACCTAGCTCAAGAACACGGTCATGACGTAATTGCCAAGCGGCTTTGACTTTTTGTTTTGCCTCGGCTGTGGCATCGTCACCCAGCTCATCCAATTCGACATCTAAACTACCGCCCAGCACTATATCGGTACCACGGCCCGCCATATTGGTTGCAATGGTTACAGCGCCTGTACGCCCAGCATTGGCAATAATCTGCGCTTCTCGTTCATGTTGTTTTGCGTTTAGGACTTCGTGTTTCACACCAGATTTTGTAAAGGCTGCCGATAATAATTCTGACATTTCAATAGACGCTGTACCAATTAATACTGGCTGTTCTTTAGCGTGAGTTTCTTTGACATCTTCGACAATGGCTTTGAACTTGGACTGAACATCCAAGAACACTAGGTCGGTTAAGTCCTGACGCTGTGGCGTTTTATTTGGCGGAATAACCACGACTTCTAACTTGTAGGTTGACAAAAACTCACCCGCTTCTGTGTCTGCTGTACCGGTCATACCCGATAGTTTTTGATATTGTCTAAAATAATTTTGGAAGGTAATCGACGCAAAGGTTTGGCTCTCACTTTGAATCTCAAGGCCTTCTTTCGCTTCTACGGCTTGGTGAAGACCTTCACCCCAACGGCGACCAATCATCTTACGACCCGTATGCTCGTCGATGATAATCACTTGTCCATCATCAACGATATAGTCGCGATTGCGTTCAAATAAAACGTGTGCTCGCAAAGCCGCGTTTACGTGAATCATCAACCCAATATTAGTCGCGTCATAAAGACTCTCGCCTTCTTTTAACAGCTCAACCTCGGCCAACAGGTTTTCAATTTTTTCATGGCCTTGCTCTGTTAGATAAACCTGACGATTTTTTTCATCTACCGTGAAGTCACCAGACGCCGTTTTCTCAATCGGATCCTCTTCGCCTCGCTCCAGATGACTAATTAACGGATTAATTTTGTGATAAACCTGCGCTTTATTTTCTGCTGGACCTGAAATAATTAGCGGCGTTCTCGCTTCGTCAATCAGAATCGAGTCAACTTCGTCAATAATTGCGAAGGCTTGGTCACGCATCACTCGCTCTTCTTTGAAGATTGCCATATTGTCACGCAGATAATCAAAACCAAATTCATTGTTGGTTCCGTAGGTAATATCCATAGCATAGGCCAATTGCTTTTCTTGATGACTCTGGCCGCTAAAAATCACACCGGTGGTCAAACCCAAAAAACTGTACAGCTGGCTCATCCACTCAGCATCACGTTTTGCCAAGTAATCGTTAACGGTTATGACATGGACACCTGAACCAGTTAGTGCATTAAGATAGGCTGGCAAAGTCGCCACTAGGGTTTTACCTTCACCGGTGCGCATTTCGGCAATACGACCGTCATTCAAGGCCATGCCACCAATCATCTGTACGTCATAATGGCGCATACCGAACACCCGTTTACCCGCTTCGCGCACCACCGCAAAAGCCTCCGACAAAATAGTATCGAGATTTTCATTGGCCGCCAAACGCGCCTTAAACTCGTCTGTTTTTGCCTGTAATGCTTCATCAGACAACTTGGACATAGCGTCTTCATGGGCGTTTATTAGCTCAACACGCTTTTGATATTGTTTCACCAAGCGTTGATTACGATTGCCTAGTAGTTTTTGCAGAAATGACATAAACATAGTTAAAGAGACCTAAAACAAAAAATCGTTTAAAATGAGGTATTCTAGCATAGGACATTAAGCGCGTAACGCTCATACATCTGACAGCCATGGCAAAACACCCACTTAATCAATCAGGATTGTTTAAACTTATTCAAGAAGCGCAACAATATCAGGCATTAAAAGAACATGTTTTAAATCTACTGCCTGACAATATGCGCCATCATGTCTGTGCCGTTGGTATTGAGCATCCGTATCTTGTGCTGGTTATCAATGAGGCGTTATGGGCCAGCAAAATTCGCTTTCTTGCCCCCGCTTGCTTGGATCAAATTAACGAAACCTACCCAGGTCTTAACCTGGTAAACCCGGTAAGAATTCGATTAAATAACCAGCCACACAATATCGCTACCCAAGCCAAAACAACCAGGCCTGCCATGCCACCAGACCAAGAAACAGCCAAAAAAATGCTCGCCTTAAGCGAGCAAGTTACCTCTAGCAAACTGGCGCTTGCCCTAAAAAAACTGAGCGATCGGGCGCAATAAAAACGGCTTAAACCAATACCTTTGAACTGTCAAAGTTAATGGGATCATCCTGATCGCCAAACTCCGTCATGAATTCAAACGCGCCCGGCTCCGAAAACAACTTACGTAACAACTGATTATTAAGTGCATGGCCTGATTTGAACGCGCTAAATTCACCAACGATGGCGTAACCTGACATAAACAAATCACCGACCGCATCAAGAATTTTATGCCGAACAAACTCATCTTTATTGCGCAAGCCACCTTTATTCATCACGCCTTGCTCATCCAGACCAATCGCATTGTCCAAGCTAGCGCCTAATGCCAATTTCTGGGCCCGCAACGCTTCCATATCATTAAAGAAACCGAAAGTACGTGCACGACTCACTTCTTTAAAATAACTCGTTGAGGAAAACTCCAGCGTCATATCTTCAGCCGTTTGTTTAAATGCGGGATGATTAAACTTGATGGCAAAATTTAACTTATAGCCACGATGTGGCTTAAACTCTGCCCATCCGCCCAATTCATTTTCAACACGAACCGGTTGCTTAATTACCAGAAAACGCTTAGGACTATCCTGGAGCTTAATACCAGCCGCTTGAATTAAAAAAATAAAGTGGGACGCCGAGCCATCCATGATAGGCACTTCATCGGCATCAATATCAATGTAAACATTGTCCATTCCAACACCAGCCAGGGCTGACATCAGGTGCTCAATTGTAGCAATCTTTTTATTGCCGGCACGAATCGTGGTACAAAGCGTGGTCTCCGCAACCAATTCAGGGGTTACTTTAAATTCGACCGCTGGCTCTACATCTACTCGGCGGAATACAATCCCAGTATCAACAGGAGCTGGCCTTAATGTAATGTGGGCTTGGTGGCCAGTATGGAGGCCAATACCTTTAGCGTGAATCGCATTGGCTAAGGTTCTTTGCTTCACTGTTCGTCCTACTTTAATTCTTAAAAACTTTTGTTAAACCATTCTTTCATACGGCTTAGCACAGACGCTTGATTCGACTTCACAGGCGATGGCTCGTGACCCGGTTCATAACGACTATGTTCGCGAGCATACATCAACAAACCCACTGTCGTTGCAAAAGCGGGATCAGTGACTTCATCCTTTAGACCTTGTAAGTCTTGCGGGATACCCAAACGCACTGGCATATTAAAAACTTCTTCTGCCAATTCGATCGCACCTTCAACTTTGGCACTACCCCCCGTCAAAACAACACCGGCCGCCATCATTCCTTCGAAGCCTGAGCGGCGCAATTCGGCCTGAATTAACTGGAAGAGCTCTTCATAACGAGGCTCTACAACTTCAACTAATGTTCTTCGTGATAAACAGCGGGCTGGACGATCGCCCACACTTGGCACTTCAATTTCTTCATCGGTGGCAATCAACTGCGGCAACGCACATGCGTATTTACGTTTAATCTCTTCAGCGGCCGGCGATGGCGTTCTCAAAGCAACGGCAATATCGTTGGTAACCTGATCTCCCGCTACTGGAATGACTGCGGTATGCCGAATAGCTCCTTGATAAAACACGGCGATATCGGTAGTGCCACCGCCAATGTCAACTAAACAAACCCCTAGCTCTTTCTCATCTTCAGATAAAACAGATTCACTTGATGCCAGCTGCTCGAGGATAATATCATTGACAACCAAACCACAGCGTTCTACGCACTTGGTAATATTCAGTGCGGCACTCAGTGAACCGGTGACCATGTGAACCTTGGCTTCCAAACGAACTCCAGACATACCAACCGGCTCTCGGATGCCATCTTGATTATCGATAGTGTATTCTTGAGGAAGAATATGTAGCACTTTCTGATCGCCTGGAATCGCTTGCGTTCGTGCCGCATCAATCACACGAACTATGTCATCATCTGTAACTTCCTGACTTCGAATTGCAACCATACCGGTTGAATTGAAGCTATTTATATGACTGCCAGCAATACCAACGTATACGGAGCCCACCTCATATCCAGACATACGTTCAGCTTCATCAATGGCTCTCTGAATAGAGTCTACCGTCGAGTCAATATTTACCACGACACCCTTCTTCAGGCCTTTAGATGGATAGGTTCCCATGCCAAGAACTTCGATCTCAGCATTTGCTTTTAATTTGCCAACAATTGCCGCAATTTTTGATGTGCCTATATCTAGGCCCACGACAATATTTGATGCCGACTTTTTTCTTGCCATACTCTTCTCAATCAACATTATTTAAGGGTTTTAGCGCAATGCCATTGCTGTATCTTAAATCAATTTGCCACATTTTATCTGGCTTTATCACCGCCCGGCCGACACCCTGTGTCACCAAAGCCGACGAACCCAGCTTGGGCCAAGCATTGACAAAACGTCGCAATAACAAATCTTTATCACTGGCAGTGACATACAATTGGTGCCCCACATCTACTTGGATATGCAACACATCATCTGCAAACCAAGTAAGCTCGGTAACACGCCAGTCTTTTGGACTCATTATCTCTTGTACTTGATGCCAATGTCGTAGCATCGCTCGTGCTTGTAAATCGTGCGCCTGCAACAACACTAAATGCTCAAAACCGGCGACATCATTAGGCTCGAACACGAAACCATTCCGATCAATAAGTGCCGTCGTTCCCCAACGAGCTATTGGCTCACGCTCATCCAGTGTTAGCACTAATTGGTTTGGCCAAACGCGAGATACCTGTGCACTTTCAATCCAAGGCTGCGCTTGTAAATCACGTTGCAAACTGACTAAATCGGCCTCCCAAAATCCACTCACAAGATATGGCCAAATCAAATCTTCAACATCATCTAGTGTCACTTTTTGCAAGGGTGTCGTTATTTTATAGGACATTGTGGCATTCTGTTCAGGTTTCATCATCAGAATCGTCCAGACCACCACCAAGGCAACTAATAAACTGACCAACCCAAATTTAAGCCAAGTCTGCTGCATCTAATGCCTGCCCTAAAATAGCAACACATAATTCGCCGTAACTAAGTCCAAAGACCTCAGCCGCCTTTGGAACGAGACTCATATCGGTCATACCCGGCAGCGTATTCAATTCAATCAACCAGGGCTGCTGAGTCTCATCTAGCATTAAATCAATGCGGCCAATCCCGCTCGCGCCTAGAATATTAAAAGCACGTAAAGCTAGGGCATTAAAGGCAACCAATTGTGATGCCTTTAAATCTGCTGGACACAAATACTGCGTATCACCCGACACATACTTGGCATCGTAATCATAAAAATCATGCTGTGTTCGAAGCTCTATAGCAGGTAGCACCGTATCCCCCAATATTGCAAAAGTAAACTCGCGCCCAGCTATCCACTGCTCAACTAAGACTTCATGATCATGCGTTAATGCTTTATAAACACCCGATTGCAATTCATCGAGATTATTTACTTTAAACAAACCAATACTTGATCCCTCGTGACTAGCTTTAACCATAGCAGGTAAAGGAATCGAGAGCCAGTCTACATCATCCAGATTTTTGGCTGATATATGTTGAAAATGCGGGGTTGGCAAACCGGCCCCTTGCCATACATACTTTGTACGAATCTTGTCCATCGCTAAAGCACTTGCCGCCATACCACTACCCGTAAACGGCACCCCTAAACTTTGTAAAACCGCTTGTACTTGACCGTCTTCGCCCCACCGTCCATGAAGCGCCATAAAAACAAGCGTATGATTTTGAGCAATATGAACCAAATCATCCAGCGTTTGAACATCATAACCCGCAACCGATAGCCCTTCGTGCTTGAGCGCATTTAGTACCGCCTGCCCACTACGCAAAGAGATTTCACGCTCAGCCGATACGCCACCATAAATAACTGCAATAGACTCGCCGGCTAACAGCTCGCGCCAAGCCTCTATTTGAGACTGCATAATATCTACTGCCATTCCTTTGCCCACTGACCTATGTCGCCAGCCCCCATCATTAACACCACATCATCGTCCGTTAAAACATCTTCGGTCAATGCACTTAATGCCTCAAAACCCTCCGCAAACATCACATTTTGCGCGCCACGAATCCGTAAGTTTTGAATCATTGACTTTGTATCAAACCCTGGAATCGGTGACTCTCCGGCGGCATAAACCGGTGCTAATATAATTAAATCAGCTTTAAGTAACGCCGCAATAAAATCATCAAATAAATCACGCGTTCTACTGTAACGATGGGGTTGAAAAACAAGCACGAGCCGCTTACCAACAAACGCATCTCGTGCGGTTTGAATGGTCGCACTTAGCTCGGTAGGATGGTGACCATAGTCATCAACCAAGGTCACCTGATGACCCCCTATCATTCGTTGCGGGTAAACTTCAAAACGACGACCCACGCCTGCAAAAGTGGCAAGAGCTTGTTGAATAGCTGTCACTGGCACATCTAACTCAAGCGCGACAGCAATCGCAGCAAGCGCATTTCTGACATTATGCTGACCGGGAATATTTAATAGGACATTAAAAGGTTCACGCCCTGCGGTAATAACTTCAAACTCACTGGTTAAACCCTTTGACTGCCAGTTTACTGCGACAACATCCGCATCCGCATCAAAGCCATAAGTGCGAACCTTACGCAACACATCTGGCATCATTTGCTTCAGATTGGGGTCATCTAAACAAAGCACCGTTAATCCATAAAATGGCAAACGATTAATAAACTCATTATAGGTATGAATAAGGCGTGAAAAATCGCCTTGATAGGTTTCCATATGGTCCATGTCGATATTAGTAATCACCGACATCATTGGCGCGAGATGAAGAAAAGAAGCATCCGACTCATCGGCTTCAGCCACTAAATAACGACTAGAACCCAGGCGAGCATTACTACCAACTTGGTTGAGCTGGCCACCAATCACAAATGTTGGATCTAAGCCGCCTTGCGTTAATATCGCCGCGGTCAAGCTGGTCGTGGTTGTTTTACCATGGGTGCCGGCAATGGCGATACCATAACGCATACGCATTAGCTCAGCCAACATCTCGGCACGCGGAATAACTGGTATGCGACTGGATTTAGCCCAAGACGCCTCTGGATTATCTTTAGCAATGGCACTAGAAACGACAACAACATCAGCCTGTTGAACCCACTCTGGCTGATGTCCCAGCTGAATCTTTGCACCTAAGGCTTCCAAGCGAATGACCGTGGCATGACGACGAATATCAGAACCACTAACCGAGAAACCCAAATTAATACAGACTTCGGCAATACCTGCCATGCCAACACCGCCAATTCCAACGAAATGGATGTGCCTCACTTGTTCTTTCATTGACCACTCCGCTTAGGCGCTTACCAGCCCTAAGGCTAAAATGGAGTTATGATAGCAAAATTCTGGCCAAGTATCACGCCAACATATCGAGTGCATCTACCAAGGCAGCGCACAATCGATCCACATCATCACGATTATTATAAACCCCAAAAGATGCCCGCAAAGTCGCTGGCAAGTTGAACTTCAGCATGACCGGCATGGCGCAGTGATGGCTTGCCCGCAGTGCAATCGCGTCTTGATCGATCAAGGTCGCAATATCATGAGGATGCGCTTGATCAAACACAAACGAAATAACCGCACCCTTGTGATCCGCCTCACCAATGATGCGCAGGCCTGGTATCGCTGACAGTCGCGCCGTTGCATAATCTAGTAGGTCATTTTCAATCTTAGCAATCGTGTCAAAACCGACCCGCTCAATAAAGGATATGGCCGAACCTAAACCTATAACACCGGCAATATTGGGCGTACCTGCCTCAAACTTATAGGGCAACTCATTAAACGTAGTGGCTTCAAAACTCACTTGATAAATCATATCGCCACCGCCCATGTAAGGGGGCATTTGTTCAAGTAACGCTTGCTTGGCATATAGCACGCCAATACCGGTTGGCGCATACATTTTATGTCCAGAAAAAACCAAGAAATCAACATCCAGCGCCTGTACATCAATTGGCATATGCGAAATTGACTGTGCCGCATCCACCAAAACCTTAGCACCCTGCTGGTGCGCCATTGTAATGATTTCGTTAATCGGGTTGATAGAACCCAGCGCATTAGACATATGAGTCACCGCAACCAAGCGAGTTTTATCATTTAGCAGGCCTGCTAAATCCTCTAAATGCAACTGACCACGGGCATCAATCGGCCATTTCACAATTTCAATACCCAAGTCAGCAACGAGCAGTTGCCAAGGTACTAGGTTGGAGTGATGCTCCATCTCACTAACAATGATTTGATCGCCCGGCTTTAAGCTGCTGCGACCCCATGAACTGGCAACCAAGTTAATGCCTTCGGTGGCACCGCGAACAAAAATCACTTCTTTAGTAGTATTGGCATTTAATAAGCGCTGAACCTGCCCCCTGACGCCCTCAAATGCTTCGGTCGCGCGTTCACTTAAGCCGTAAACGCCTCGGTGAACATTTGCATTTTCACTCGCATAATACTTGGCCACCGCATCAATGACCTGCTGTGGTTTTTGACTTGTAGAGGCGTTATCTAAGTACACCAACGGCAAATCCTTTTCGGTTTGCGACAGCAAGGGGAATTCCGCGCGAATGGCTTGATTGTCGATCATAGTTCCTCGATACAATATTGTGTTAGTTTAAATGCGGAGTAACCGATGTCGCTAAGGCTTTCTGCAACCAGACCTGCGTTGCAGCACCTGAAACGGTTTCCAATGGCTCCATTAAGAAGGCTAAGGTTACGAGTTGTCGAGCTTGCTGCTTCGAAAGTCCGCGCGCCTGCAAATAGAATATTTGATCAGCACTAATTTGCCCTGATGCTGAACCATGCGAACACTTAACATCGTCGGCATAAATTTCTAATTGCGGCTTCGCATTCATTTGTGCCTTATTTGATAGCAACAAATTCTTGTTATCCATCATTCCATCGGTTTTCTGGGCAATCTGGTCAACCTTAATCATGCCATTAAACACGCCAATCGCCTGATCCGTTAACACCAGTTTATGCAACTGACGGCTAAGCCCATTTTCAGCTTTGTGACCTGTGTAGGTTCGGGTATCCATAATCTGCTGATTACGAGCAAAGCAAATACTATTCTGCTCCGATTCAATGCGATCACCGGCCATTTGAATATGATTTTGATGGCGTGAAATAGCACCGCCCAAGCCAGCATAGTGAGTTTTAAATTGAGACTGTTCGGCCAAGTCAATAAATTGGTTATTAAAGTACATCGCCTGATCAGGCAGGTTTTGCCAAACAACTTGACTCATTTGCGCTTGCTCGGCAAGTTCAATTTCACAAACACTATTTTCAAAACCACAGGCATCATCTAAAGCTACATATTGCTCAATTAACTGTAACTGAGAACCAACCCCTAACTTGATCTTATTACGCGTTGTATTGGCATGGTCTTTCAGGGTCTGAACATAACTAATTGCAATTGGTTTATCAAGGTGTGTATGCGCAGCCAGCTCAATAAATACGCCATCATCAAACAGCATGGCATTTAGCATACCAAACGCATCCTGTTCGATTTCATCTTCGTGCTTTGCAAACACACGAAAACCCTGCTCAAAGTCGAGTGCATCTTTGCCCGATTCAATGGAAACACCCTTGGGCAATTTAACCAAATCATCAGACAGCGCCTCACTAAAACAGCCATCAACAAACACCAAATGCCAAGCATCAACCGGTGGCTTAATCTTGGCAATACTTGCTTTATCAAACTGAGAAACGCCATTAAAGTGATAGTGCGTCTTTAGAAAATTGCTAAGCGGCGTGAACTGCCAATCCTCGTCTTTGCGCGTTGGAAAACCTTGCTCAACAAAATGATGTAATGCGGCTTGTCTAAAGCGCGCAAGGGCGTGACCCTCACCTTCCGCCTGGATGAGTCGCGTCGCCTGCGATTGATAGTAATCCATCGCCGCTTTTGCGACAGGACTAAATTTTTTCATAGGCTTGGATAAGGTGGTCATACCCCTTCTCCTCTAACTCATGGGCTAATTCAAAACCACCTGATTTGATGATTTTGCCATCATATAGCACGTGAACAAAATCCGGCTTAATGTGATCAAGTAAGCGCTGGTAATGAGTGACAACGATAAAACTGCGCTCTGGTGACCGCAAAGCATTGACACCACTAGCTACAATACGTAACGCATCAATATCTAAACCAGAATCGGTTTCATCCATAATGCATAGCTTCGGCTCAAGCATCGCCATCTGAAAAATATCATTACGCTTTTTTTCACCACCAGAAAAACCCACATTGACTGAGCGTTCAAGCATTACCGGCGACATTTCAAGCATTTTCATTTTGGTTAATGCCAACTGCTCGAAGTCATACATATCCAAAGGCGCCTCACCAGCGGCAGCACGTTTTGCATTGAGCGCGGTGTGCATGAACAACTTATTGGATACCCCTGGAATTTCGACAGGATACTGAAAAGCCAAGAACACCCCTTCCTGAGCACGCTCATCGGCATCCATATCAAGCAAGTCTTGTCCTTGATAGCTAACGGAACCCTCAGATACTTCATAATCTTCACGACCCGCCAGCACACTTGATAGCGTGCTTTTGCCCGAACCATTTGGACCCATAATGGCGTGAACTTCACCCGGATTAATCTGTAGGTTAATCCCTTTTAGGATTGATTTATCCTCAACTTGAGCATGTAAGTTTTCGATATTGAGAAACATAGTAGTCTTCGCTTTTGCGTTAAATAAAATTTAAATAAAATATTTTAAACCAAACTCGAGATGGTTTAAGTGGCTGGCTTACCCAACCGAACCCTCTAGGCTAATTGCTAGCAGCTCTTCCGCTTCTTGAGCAAACTCGAGCGGTAGTTCTTTAAAGACTTCTTTACAGAAACCATTAACAATCATCGAGATGGCATCCTGCTCACTAATGCCCCGCTGCTGACAATAGAACAACTGATCCTCACCGATGCGGGAGGTAGTCGCTTCATGCTCCACTTGCGCGGTTGGATTTTTGACTTCAATATAAGGAAATGTGTGTGCGCCGCACTGGTTACCGATTAGCATCGAATCGCACTGGGTAAAGTTTCGCGCACCTTCGGCGGTCGGTAGAATTTTAACCAGACCACGGTAGGTATTATCACTTTTACCCGCCGACAAGCCTTTAGAAATAATCGTACTACGGGTATTTTTGCCGATGTGAATCATTTTGGTACCCGTATCGGCTTGTTGACGCCGATTCGTTAAAGCAACTGAATAAAATTCACCAATCGAATTATCACCTTTCAAAATACAGCTCGGGTACTTCCAGGTAATGGCTGAGCCGGTCTCGGCCTGCGTCCATGATAGTTTGGCATTACGCCCCTCACAAACTCCGCGCTTGGTTACAAAATTTAGAATACCGCCATGGCAATCATCATCACCTGGGTACCAGTTTTGTACTGTTGAGTATTTAACTTCGGCATCCTCATGCACAATCACTTCAACCACCGCCGCATGGAGCTGGTAGGTATCACGAATCGGCGCCGAACAGCCTTCAATATAACTAATGTAACTGCCTTTTTCAGCAATCAAAATGGTACGCTCAAACTGACCCGTCTTGGCTTCATTAATCCGGAAATAGGTCGATAAATCAATCGGGCACCGGACGCCTTCAGGGATAAACACAAAGGTACCATCTGAGGCTACCGCAGAATTTAAAGCGGCAAAGAAATTATCGTGATAAGGGACTACGGTACCCAAATACTGCTGAACCAATTCTGGATGTTCATGAACCGCCTCTGAAAAAGAACAAAAAATAATACCCAGTTTTTCTAATTGATCTCGCTTGGTTGTTGACACAGAAACCGAGTCAAAAATAGCATCAACAGCAATATTGGCGTCGCTATTATCAATGGGCACACCCAGAGCTGCAAAGGCTTTAGCGACTTCTGGGTCAATCCCTTCATTCTGCGCTTCACCATCACCATCTGTAGAGCAAGCACCCGCACAACTGCCGCACTCTGGAGCAGAGTAATAGCTGTAATCTTGGTAATCAATCGGCTCATATTCGGCTTTGGCCCAGTGTGGTTCTGGCATTGTTTGCCAATGTTTAAAGGCTTTCAACCGGAAATCTAACATCCACTGGGGTTCGTTTTTCTTCGCCGAAATAGCGCGCACCACATCCTCATTCAACCCCTTAGCAAAGGTTTCAACCAGCGTTTGAGTGAAGAAGCCTTCTTTGTAGTGTTGATTTTTTGCCAGAATGTCATTAATTTCTTCATACTGGGTTGTTTGCATGGCCTTGTGTCCTTGGTCCGAATTTCTGAGTAATTTGGTAGGGTATTATATGACGATTCGCTCACCTGGCGCAAGCGTTGCTACAATCCAGTCTTGCAACTGCGCTGGATCAATGGATTTATCCAGCCAAAATGTTAACTGTCCAAGTAGCATCTGTGGCTCGGTGCCAGACTTTGGCTGTAAGCCTTCAGTCCGCAACTGACCTCGCGTCATATCTAACACCACGGGATTAACATATTCTTGAGTGAGTAATGTACCCTCAGCACGCCAAATCGGCCGCTGATGATTTTGTTGCACCATCTCTAGCACAAACAGCAAATGCTCCAAAACCACTCGCCCAATTGACACCTCCAACACCACCAAGTCTCGTTCAAAAAGACTTGATGCCGGATTCGATGCCGAATCTGATTCCGCTGATAACAGTGACATTGCCTTGACTGGTGTCAGGGTATCAGCGTAAAAAACTTGCCCGTTAAACCAGGTTTTTAGTTGTCGATTGAACTGGCTTTGCGTCATTAAGTCCAGCCTTGTCCAATAGGTTACAATCAACGGCTTGGTCTTTGCAAAAAACGACTGCAACCAGTCTGGCTCATAGGCATCAAACGTTTCGCGCGCATCCCACACCAAGCAGGACTGCTCCTCTGGATTGGCGGCAAAATCAAAGTCGACAGATTCACGCACCGCAACATTCACATCACCAAATACGGCATTACGCTGAAAAGCCTGCAGTTTTTCAACCACCGAGGTTTTACCGCATCCCGGCAACCCCATAAGAAACAAACTATGGGTTATTACCATCTCGCATACATCCAATAAAGGCTTGCACAAGTCGATCATAAAAGGCTTCATAGGGTATGAGTACGCCGTCGGCGCCCAGCGGATCAAGCTTACCTAGACCTACATCCATGCCGCGCAATACAGAGCGTAAACGATCGGTTGGAAACTGTGGCTCCTGGTAAACACAAACAACGCCTTGCGCCACTAGGGTATCTCTAATTTCTTGAATCCGACGAACACTCGGTGCGACTTCTGGGTTCATATATACAGCACCAACAGCATTCAAGCCGAAACGCAATTCAAAATACTGATACGCATCGTGCATCACTACAAACGGCTGATCTTGAAAGGGAGCTAACTGCTCTGACCAGGCCTGCTGAGCCGCCATCAAGCTAGCTACGACCTGCTGTTCACGCGCCTGAAAATCAGCCGCACGCTCGGGTCGTAATTGCTGCAACGCAAGGCTTATCTCGCCAATCCAACCTGTCGCTCGTTGAATATCAAGCCAAATATGACCATCAATCCTAGCCATGGCTTGCAGTCCGTGTCCGTGCCCGTGCCCGTGTCCGTGTCCGTGTCCGTGATGGTGCTCGCGATCCCAGCCACCGGACTCACGTCGCAGCAACCAATCCGTTTGAGCAGCATCAAATAAACGCAACTCGGGAATGTCCGTGCGTTCAGCAGTGCGTTGCATCCAAGCATCAACCGAAGTTCCAACCATCAACAGAAAGTCGGCTTGTTGCAACTCACGCATGTGACTAGGGCGTAATTGAAAACCATGCGGCGAACGTCCCGCATCCAAAATGACATTCAGCGTATCGAACTCATCTAACAAAGGATAAACCAAGCCTGCTAGTGGCGGTATAGAGGTCACAACATGCAAGGGCTGAGTTGATGAGTCTGCCCCATTCTGTGCCGACACACTACTAACCCCTAACCAGCAACACGACACTATAAAAATTTGCTTGAGCAATCTTCGCATTCTGTACGTCTCCATGTAAACTAACTAACTTATGAAAAATATTCTTATCCAAGCGCACCATATCTGTCAGAGCTACAGGCAACAACGCCTCGCATTAGACAATATCAACCTAACCCTTGCAGCTGACCAAATCACGACCCTAATCGGTCCCAATGGCGCCGGGAAGTCAAGCTTGGTTAAAATCCTATTAAAAATTCTTACCCCAACCAGTGGCTATGTTACTCACGCTGCAAACTTGCGGGTGGGCTTTATGCCACAAAAGTTGTTTATTGACCCAACTCTGCCGTTGAGTGTTAGACGTTTTCTAGCACTGGGGTTTGATGCTAAAACAAGCCAAAAGCATCTTAACACAGCCATTGACGAGCTTAATGAACAATTACTATTAAGCCAATTGCTAGAACAACCGGTGCACAGCCTGTCCGGTGGTGAACTGCAACGGGTACTATTAGCACGCGCACTCATCCGCGACCCGAATCTTTTGGTTCTTGACGAGCCCGTACAGGGCATTGACCTACAAAGCCAAAACCAACTCTACCAACTGATTTATCAGCAACAACGCCAACGCCGCTGCGCCGTGTTAATGATTAGCCACGATTTACATTTGGTGATGAAAAACACCGATCAGGTTATCTGCTTGAATCGTCATGTTTGTTGTAGTGGCAGTCTCGCGCACATTCAAGACCATCCCGACTTTTTGGCCCAATTTGGCGATATGAGCCCCTACCAGGCCTGGTATCAGCATCAGCCCCATCATTGCGAACATCAACACACGGAACCTCATCACCATGCTTGACTACTTTATCTGGCTGGCACTTTTGGGCGGATTACTCACGGCATGGATTGCCGCACCTTTAGGTCTCTTTGTGGTTTGGCAACGCCAAGCCTATTTTGGTGAAACCTTAGCCCATTCCGCCTTACTCGGTGTTGGCATTGGCTTAATGCTGAGCATTAATTTAAGCCTCGCCATCTTGATGACATCGTTTTTACTGGTTATTAGCCTGCACTTTTTAAGACGCCACACGCAGCTCGCCAATGATACCTTGCTCGGTATTTTGGCACATGGCAGCCTGGCCAGCGGTCTGGTTTTAGTCGCCCTTCAAGCCCAAGTTAATATTGATATTATGAGCTTTTTGTTTGGAGACATCCTTAACCTGACCCTTTATGATTTGCTATTAATGCTGGGTATAGCGGGACTGGTTACGTTATTTTTAACCACCCAATGGCATAAGTTAATCAACTTAACGCTCAACACCGACCTGGCTCAGGTAGAAGGTGTCGCAGTTTCGCGCCTCCAACTTCAAATGACGTTACTGCTGGCACTGGTCATTGCTATGTCGATGAAGGTCGTTGGAATTTTGCTCATCACATCCCTGCTGATTTTGCCGGCAGCAACCGCAAGACGCTGGGCTCATTCGCCGGAACAAATGCTGGTATTTGCGGTGATATTGGCCAGTCTAGCGATACTATTGGGGCTTGGCTTGTCTTGGTATATTGACGTTCCCACCGGTCCCGCTATTGTGGTCTGTGCGCTAGGTTTGTTTTTGCTGACACTGTTACTGCAAACCATTCGCCCTCGCGCAACCTAGCCCCCAATTAATCTAACTAGTTAAGATTAGGATTTCGCAAGCGCTGGGCGACGAGTACCAAACAAATACGCCAACACCATCAGTTTAATCGCAATTGGCACTCCGGCATACAACCAGAGCATCATCGTCATACTTTCGGGTGTTTGCTGATTCCAGCCAGCCCAATCGATCAAAGGCAAGCTAACGCCGACCGCCAAGGCTAAGGCCAACTTCGTTAACATCCCCCAAATACCAAATAAAACGCCACTCATCGGACCCTGCTGCTTGGATAAGTTTTGCGCGACATCTGCTTGAATGGATGAGGGTAAGGCAACATCAGCACCCAAACTTAACCCCGACACAAAGCTAATGATTAAAAATGCGACAAACTGCCCTGGTTCGAGAGTAAACACCCACACAAAGCTTAAGCAAGCCAAGACAATTGACGCTTGCCAAGCCTGATACTTGCCGATTCGCTTTGCCAACCAAACCCAAACAGGCAAGCCCAACACACCGGCAATAAAAAAAGCTAACAGTAGCAAACCGGTTTGTGGCTCTAAGTCTAAGTAACCCTGCACAAACAAAATAAATAGCGTGGCTGGCAACGCATTCGCTAGGCTATTAAAAAAATACGCCGGCAAGAGGCGACGACTAGCCGGGTCCCCCCATACATACATCAACTTGCTCATAAAAGAAGGCTGAACCGATGGCTGAGGCAAAGAAACCACGACAGGCCGTTCCAACCGCCATAACATCAAAGCTAGAAACAACGTCAATGCAACCGCCACCAGCGGATAGAGAACTTCAAACAACAATCGACTGGTTGGACTCGCGTTAATCAACACGGGCAAACTCAGCACCGTCACAACGCCTAATATTGCAAAGGCTTCCCGTGTCGACGTAAAGCTGGTTTTATGATGTAAATCCTCCGTCACCTCAGCACTCAGCGCCTGATAGGGGATCATAATCAGCGTCCATGCCAAATAGACCACGAGTGACCATACAAATAAACCGATGGCCGTGGGCTCCGCTGGCAATAACAAAAATCCTAAACCGACTAACAACAGCGCCCAGCCAACACCGATCATGAAATAATGGCCATTGGGGCTCAGATGATCACGCAACCAGCCCAACAAGGGATCAGTGATAACATCTGACATTCTGGCGACCAACAAGACAATACCAATAGCGGCCAAACCAACGCCCATCTCATGATAATAGGCTGGTAAATAAATATACAAAGGGATACCGAGCATGGCCAAAGGCCAGGCCGGCAAACCATACCAAACCGGTTGTGCCGACATTTAAACGGGCGCTCGCAGTTTTTTTGCAATCCAACGAGTTAGGGCACCAATCAACGGCACTTGGTGATATACATACTCGCCACTATCCCAATAGTCGATATGCACAATAACCCAGCCCTGCTCATCAATGACAATTTTACTCATGCCATTAATTTGCTTAACAGGCTGTGCTGGCTTGAGGCGAAAATAAAAACGCCATTCCAAATAACCGGTATTGCCTGCTCCGGCTTTATGGTGAATGCGAAACATCGGCTCATGTAGAGTGGCAAACATATGCTCGAATAATTCAAGCAGCTTCGCCCGCCCCTTAATTTCATTAAACGGATCTTTAAAATAGACCTGAGGCGCAAACACTTTTGTAAAGGCTGCCGCCATTGTTTGTGCGTTTAAGCTCTCGAATAACTCTTGATAAGCATCCAAAACCTCGTCAATACTTTGTACCGGACGTTTATCATCCCGCAGACCTGGTGCCGCTTTAAGCTCGTAATACTGGTCTGTCATAGATCCGCAACCTCTTTCTTAGGCTTTAACATTCGCTGTGTCAAACGTAAACTTATTCGATAAGGTAAACATTTTAAAAGACTTAAAAAGCTCACCAAACCTCGCGGAAACCGAATTTCAAAACCACTATTTTTTACCAAACCATGATTAATGGCCTCAGCGGCCTGCTCAGGCTCCAGCAATCCCGGCATCGCAAAATCGTTTTTAGCCGTTAAACGGGTTTTTACAAAACCATGATTAATAATTTGCAATCGAATCCCTGCTTCCGCCAATTCTGGCGCTAAAGACTCAGCCAAATTAATTAAAGCGGCTTTGGGTGCCGAATAACCACCGCCATAAGGCAAGCCAAAATAACCCGCTACACTGGCATTCCAAACCCAGCGCCCATGCCCTTGCGCCATAAAATAATCACGCAAAGGCAGCATTAATTTCACAGCACCCAAATAATTAGCCTGGTTCATCTGCATAAAAGCGTTCATGTCCCAATCATGACTCGACATAGGAAAATAGGCACCCACATTATAAAACCATGCGTCTAAGCCATCAAAAGCCGACCAGGCCTGCGCTACTTCAGCTTCAAAAGATTCATCAGCCGCCACATCCAGGTCAAGTAATATTAACTGCTCTGGATAGGTTGCTAATAAAGACACTAACTCTGGCGAATTTTGGGTATTTCGTGCTGATGCGACAACCTGAACGCCATCGGCTAACCAACTTTTTAGCAAGCCTAAACCTATACCTTGCGAGGCACCAACTAACCAAACCTTTTTAGCAAATAGTTTTGTAAGATCATGGGTTTTCATAGTCCTTCCTCAAAAACATGTATAATTTATGTATAAATATTCATTAATTAAAGAGTTTACATTAAATGTCCGATTCAAAATCACAAAAAGTAGCGATTATTGGTAGCGGTATTAGCGGTATTGCAAGCGCTTGGTTTTTGAGCCAAACTCACCAAGTTACCTTATTTGAAAAAGAAGCGCGCTTAGGTGGCCATACCAATACAGTTGACTTCGAACATGATGGTAAAAAACATGCCGTTGATACCGGTTTCATCGTTTACAACGAGCCAAATTATCCCTTGCTCACCGCTATGTTTAAATACTTACACATTCACACGGCTGAAACCGATATGAGCTTTGCTGTGTCTATTGACCAGGGACGATTAGAGTATGCAGGCAACAACTTAAACACCTTATTTGCGCAACGAAAAAATCTTTTTTCACTGACACATTGGAAAATGATTCGCGAAATTTTACGTTTTAACAAGCAAGCCAAAAAAGATTTGCACCACCTTGATCATGATATGAGTCTTGGCGACTATCTCACCAAACACAAATTTAGCTCTAGTATGCAACAGGACTACCTGCTCCCAATGGCTGCGGCTATTTGGTCCTGCCCAACCGAAACCATGCTGAAATTTCCAGTACAGAGTTTTCTACAGTTCTTCAACAACCACGGCTTGCTTAATGTTAATGACCGTCCACAATGGAAAACCGTTAAAAACGGTGCTCGACACTATATTGATGCCATAAAGAAACACGCAACATTTGACATTATTCACCAAGCCGCTAAAGAGGTTAAACCAAAATCTTCCGATCAGGATCAGGTTGTTATTTATACCGCTGACGGTAAAGAGCATCACTTTGATCAAGTCATCTTTGCATGCCATGGCGACCAAACCTACCAGTTGCTCAATCATCACCCTGACTTTGGATTGATGGCCAACTTTAAATTTCAACCTAACCAGGCCTGGTTACACACAGACGAAACTTTAATGCCACAAATACGTTCTGCTTGGGCTTCCTGGAACTACTTAAGCGATCTCAATCAAGACCAGAAACGTGCCGTTGCGGTTACTTATTGGATGAACCAGCTCCAACCACTTAAAACGGAAACTCCGATTTTAGTCACTCTCAACCCCACCCGTGAACCTGATCCAACAAAGGTGATTGCCCAGTTTGAATACGACCACCCGGTATTTGATGAAGGTGCAATGATGGCGCAAAAAGAACTTGAGGGCATTCAAGGTCATCTGGGCTGTTGGTTTGCAGGTGCTTATACCGGCTATGGTTTTCATGAAGATGGTTTACGCAGTGCGGCACGCATCGCACGGCTCTGGCAACTACCGCTACCTTGGGAACATTATTAATGGCGTCATGTTTCTATTTTGGCAAGGTCATGCATCGGCGTAAACAGCCAATTGAGTATCAATTTAAGTACCAGGCGGCTAGTATCAAGATTGACATTGATCAATTTGAGCATGAAGCAAAAAATCACTCATTACTGAGTTTTAACCGATTTAATCTTCTCAGTGCTCACACCAAAGACCACGGTTCACGGGATGGCACACCCTGGCGTCAGTGGTTTACTGGTCTGCTCGCAGAGTACGACTTAGCAGAACCCAAAAAAATAGAACTGATTTGCCACCCACGAATTCTCGGTTACGCGTTTAACCCACTCGCAATGTGGTATGCCTATGATGAACAAAACAGGTTATATGCAATTGTTGCGGAAGTTAGTAATACTTTTGGTCAATGGCATCACTATGTCTTAAAAGTTCCAAATAACAGTCAACAAAACAAACAAACATTAGAATCTCGTGCCGATAAAATCTTTCACGTTTCGCCATTTATCGACATGAACGCCCAGTACCATTTCAAATTAGAGGCGCCAAAAGCGTCTTTTAATATCTTTATTAAAGAAACACAGAACGAAAAAACCTTTTTTTATGCCAGTCAAGATGGACAACACGCCAAACTTTCGACCGCAAACCTGCTTAGAGTTGCTGGTCTTGCCCCCTTTCGAATGTTCAAGGTGATTGCACTAATTCATTGGTGGGCACTAAAGATCTGGTTGCTAGGTGGCACTTTTCACCCCACGCCACAACACCTTCGCGAAGTGCGTTACAGTCATTCGGAGATGAAATCATGTTAAGTAAAACCAACAGTAGTGAACTTGAGGATATTAAAACCCCATTATTCGGGCAGTGGGTTCTCAAACGCTTACCCTTTGAGGCCATTGCCTACGGTTCATTAACCGTGCAAATCGGAAATAGCCAGCTACGTTATGAAGGTCAGCACGAAGGCCTTCACGCTGAAATAAGAATCCTAAAGCCACTGAAATTTTTTTGGTTACTCATCACCCAAGGTGAACTTGGCTTTGCTAAAGCCTACGCCAAACACTTCATTGAAACGCCTAACTTACATCATTTACTGCATTTTGGTGCGATGAATGAAGAAGCCTTATCGCATGTTTTATTAGGCAAAAACTGGTTTTATAACAATTACCTAAAACGCCATCTAGACAATCACAACTCAGTTGAAAACAGCAAAGAGAACATCTCAGCTCACTATGATTTGGGTAATAGCTTCTATAAGCTTTGGCTTGACCGCACCATGACCTACTCGAGTGCTTTGTTTAAACAATCCAGCGAAGACTTGGCGAGTGCGCAACTTAATAAATATCACCGTATCCTTGACGAACTGGATGTTAAACCTAATCAACATATCCTTGAAATTGGTTGTGGTTGGGGTGGGTTTGCAGAAGAAGCGGCCAAACGCAACGCTGAAGTCACAGGTATTACCCTATCCCGCGAACAACTTGATTTTGCTAAAAACCGTCTAAAACAGTTAAATCTAGATCATAAAACGCAGTTTAGCTTGACGGACTACCGCCATCAGACGGGTAAATTCGATCATATTGTTAGCATTGAAATGTTTGAAGCCGTGGGCCAAGAATACTGGGAAAGTTACTTTAGTCAACTCAAAGCCCTATTGGCCGATCAAGGCAAAGCGGTGCTACAAATCATTACCATTGATGATGCTTACACCGAAAAATATCAACAAGGCGTTGATTTCATTCAAACCTACATTTTTCCAGGTGGTTTGTTGCCCTCCAAAACACAACTTCTTGAGCTAGCAGATCGCTACGGCTTTAAAATCACCAGCAATTTTAGCTTTGGCCTGGATTACGCGGAAACACTCCATCGTTGGCGTCAAGAGTTTGACCAAAAAATTCCACAGGTTGAACAACTTGGTTTTGACAACAAATTCCAACGCATTTGGCACTATTACCTTGATTACTGCCGTGTTGGCTTTGAAACCCAACGTACTGATGTAATTCAGCTAACTTTGGAGCATAGTCATGCTAAAAATTAAAACCTGGCTAGTAATTATTGCCAGCAGTCTCTTACTAGGGTGCTCAAATATGAAGCTTGAACAGTATGAAGGAACAGAACCTGCCTTTGATTTATTTACTTACTTCGAGGGCAAAACCTATGCATGGGGCCAATTTCAAAGTCGTTCTGGTGAGGTGAAGCGTCGTTTTTACGTTGATATAACCGGTACTATCCAGGGCGATACCATTACCCTCGATGAGCAGTTTATTTATGACGATGGAGAAACGGAGCAACGAATTTGGGTCATCCAACGAATCACCCCAAATACCTATCGTGGTACGGCAGGCGATGTGATAGGTGAGGCCCGCGGACGCACGGTAGGCTCTGTCTTCCACTGGACTTATACTCTAGACCTTCCGTTTCGCAATAGCACGATTGCCGTCAACTTTGATGATTGGATGTACTTACAATCTGAAGAGGTGATGTTGAATCGTGCTACGGTAACCAAGTTTGGCTTTAAGGTAGGTGAAGTCACCTTGTTCTTCAATAAACAGGGACCTTCATCATGAAAGGATTATTCAGACTAAGTCTTCTAATGGCACTCTTGGGTTTAACTCAACCTGTATTAAGCAGTCAAAATTGGATTGTTGCTGGCGAGGGCACAGCGCGTTGGGGTTTTATTAAGCTTTATGATGCCAGCCTTCGAATGCCGCCTTCCACAACAAGACAATCGCTACTAGCTGACGATACCCCTTTACAGCTCGAGTTGTGTTACGCGCGTAGTCTAACTGTTGACAATTTTGTTGATGGTGCTACCCACGCCTTACCAGATAATCTGCCAACAGATCTAGCGCGAGCCGTTGCACAACTTCATCAAGCCTACCAGCCTGTCAGCCAGGGGGACTGCTATGTTTTGGATTACCAGCCTGAGATTGGTACGGCACTGATTTTAAACGACAATGAACTGACACGAATCTCTACCCCGGGCTTCAAAGCCATCTATTTTGGCATTTGGATTGGTGATAACCCGCTTTCCGATCGTCTAAAAAACAACCTACTGGCGAATGTTCCTTAAATGAATCAGTTAATTTGGTTTCAACGTGACTTACGTTTAAACGATCACACGCCTATCCACAGAGCGCTAAGCCAAAACGAACCGACGTTGTTTGCTTATTTTCATGACCCTCAGCAGGCTCAAGGTGAAGCTAACCAGGTCTGGCTAGCCGCTAGCTTAAGTAAACTTCAAACAGCTTTACAAGCTAAGAACGCGGACCTACTTGTTGCTGAAGGTGAATTTAGTCAGGCATTTGAGCGCGTGCTTACCACCTATAATGTTAAAAACGTACTCTACCACTTTGAACTCGGGGAACCCTATCAAACCATTCAGCAACAGGCGCTAGCTGTTTGTCAGCGCTTAAAGGTAAGACTAACTCCCTTTGACCAGGCCTGGCTGCCTCCTGAAAGCGTGCTAACACAACAAGGTAACCCCTATGGCGTTTACACCCCGTTTAGTAAAAAGGTGTTCAGTATGCTGGATGGGGTTCCCAAACCAGAGGGCGAAGCCAACTGGAGCAATTTTCAACCGGTAACGCTGGAAAATCATGACCGCCAATTACCCAGTCGTCTAAAAGCGATTGCGAATACTGACTGGGCCAAACCACTTATTAGCCAATGGAAGGTTGGCGAACAAGCCGCCATTAACCAGGCAACGCACTTTTTAACAACTCACATTCAGCACTACCCAGAGCGACGAGACTTTCCTGCTATTAACGGAACCAGTCAACTGTCGATCCACTTGCATTTTGGGGAAATCAGCTCAACACGATTGCTTGAATCATGCCGACAAGCTCAAGCCAACCAACCCGGGCATAGTGAGGCTATTCAAAGCTTTATTCGTCAACTGATTTGGCGGGAGTTTTCGCGTTATTTATTATTTTTTAACCCAGGCTTAATTAACCAAGCCTACCAAAGCAAGTTTAACCAAATCGACTGGCCCGAGCCTGATGACCAAGTAGTTGCTTGGCAACGAGGGCTCACAGGCGTTCCTATTATTGATGCGGGTATGCGGCAGCTTTGGCATACTGGTTGGATGCATAATCGCGTTAGAATGCTAGTGGGGTCTTGGTTAACTAAAAACCTTAATCAGCACTGGCTAGTTGGCCAGGCCTGGTTTGAGAATACATTGTTAGATGCTGATATTGCAAATAATGTTATGGGTTGGCAATGGGTTGCTGGATGCGGTGTTGATGCCGCTCCTTATTTTCGACTCTTTAACCCAGTCGTTCAAAGTGAAAAGTTTGACCCACAAGGTCACTATATTCGACAATGGTTGCCTGAATTAGCGCCGCTGCCAAACCAACTAATTCATGCCCCCTGGGATGCAGCCGGTAAAATAAAGCAACAATTTCCAACGCTAGCAGCAAACTATCCGCTTCATGATCCTAATCTCAAGCAAGTTCGATTGGATCATCAACAACGCGTTCAGGCACTTAAAATGATGACCAATGCATGATTAATGAACCCTCAAAAGATCAACAAGCACTCTACCCAATCCGTGAAGTTTCACGTCTTACGGGTATTAAACCTATTACACTTCGAGCCTGGGAGCGTCGTTATGGGTTAGTCGAGCCTGTTCGCACCGCCTCGGGTCACCGCCTTTATACAGAAAACCATCTAGCCATTATTAAGGAAGCTATCACATTAGTTGATAGTGGCTTGCCGATTAGCCAAGTGAAGACGATACTCAATGAACGTTCTGAATTACTAACGCCAAAAGCGCCCACTGAATGCCTTGACTGTGACTGGGATAACGTAATACGCCAGGCAATTAAGGCCAAAAGTTTTCAACAGCTTCACGCCTTAACGCTGCGCCTTCTTACCACAGAACGCAAGTATTCAGACCTTGCGCACTTATTTTTACAACTTAGCAACACACAAATCTCAGACGACATGGATTGCAATGAAATATTTTGGATCCAGGCCTGGCTACAAGAACTCAATCAGCAACTATCGCATCGCATTCACTTATGGCGGCAACAAACCTATCAGTCCAAAAACCTTATTCTCATCTTACAACAGGCTGAAACACCCGGCTGGTTACTTAAGTTAATGGTACTTCATTGCTACGAACAAGGATTAACCCCCGTATTTACAGAACAGGTTTTCGAATCCCTCCTTGATCTTGTACTACCCCAAGACTTAACGCCATTTAAAGGCGCGATTTACTTACTTCCGCCACAGGGGTCAGCAACTATGATGGGTGTTGGAGACTTACTAAAACCATTAGGAAGTTTACAAAGCTGGATTATGGGGGATAACACTTTTGAAGAAGGGAATGAGTCTGCTGTAGCCTGCGACTTACGCGCCTGGCCGTTTTGGTTCGAGCCTTTATTAATGAATAAGCCGCAATAAAAATATTAATTAGGCTAAATAAGCTGTGCCTTTAGGTCGGCAATTTCTTGCTGAGCGTCTGCTAAAGCATCACGCAATGCCATTTCTTCTGTAACATCTTTTTGAATACCAATGTAGTAGGTTAACTTATCATACTGGTCATAATAAGGTGTCACACTCAGCTCATTCCAAAACGAACTGCCATCTTTACGGTAGTTTTTTAAAATGGTTCTAACTGGCTTATTACTATCTACAGCGGAACGAATCACTTTAACAGCATCTTGCTCACGATCACTGCCCTGCAAAAAGCGACAATCTTGAAATAAGATTTCTTCGGCTGAATAACCGGTAAGTTTTTCAAACGCAGGATTTACATACACTAAAATCGTGTCTTCCCCCTCTTTTTCCGCTAACACGATACCATCCTGCGCAGAGTCGATTAGGTGAAGTAATAATTCGTTACGTATTGGAAACTTTTTCATAACTTGTCGAGATATCCGATTTACATGTAACTTGATTTTAACAGGATTTATGATTATACAACAAACAAAAAAAACCCGCTAAAGCGGGTTTTACATATCTGAAAACGAAAGTTCTTAACGTTTTGAGAACTGCGGACGACGACGTGCTTTGCGAAGACCGACTTTTTTACGCTCGACCTTACGCGCATCACGCGTTAGCAAATCTTTAGCACGTAATGCCGGACGATTGCCTTCTTCGTATGCCACTAGTGCACGCGATAAGCCGTGACGAATCGCACCAGCTTGACCGGTTGTACCACCACCAACAACGGTGATGTACGCGTCAAACTTGCCTTCACTTTGGGTTGCTTCTAACGGTTGATTAATAACCATTAAGTCCGTCTCACGAGCAAAATATTGTTTCATTTCACGCCCATTAACCATCATTTTTCCAGAGCCCGCGCGTAAGAAAACACGCGCGACTGAGCTTTTACGACGACCTGTTCCGTAATATTGTTCTGTTGCCATGTTTTAGTCCTTACACTTCAAGTGATTTTGGTTGTTGCGCTGCATGTGGATGTTCTGTACCGGCGTAAACTTTAAGCTTACGGTACATATCACGGCCTAATGGACCACGAGGTAACATACCTTTAATTGCTAACTCAAGAACGCGCTCTGGGCGTGAATCAATCATTTTTTCGAATGACATTGACTTCAAATTACCAATATACCCAGTATATCGGTGATACATTTTGTTTTTGCGCTTGTTACCGGTTACGCCAATTTTTTCAGCGTTAACAATAACAATATAATCACCACAATCAACGTGGGGTGTATATTCAGGTTTATGCTTACCTCTAAGGCGTGCTGCAACTTGTGCGGCAAGACGACCCAGTGTTTGACCTTCAGCGTCAACTACATACCAGTCGCGTTTAACTTCTGCTGGCTTGGCTACAAATGTTCCCATTTCAATATCCTAAAATTAATGTTTAATCCCAACTGCAATCTTAGCAGCTCACTTACTGTTTAACGGGCAATAAGGGGGAAGGATTAATAAGACTGCGAATATTACTCAAATATCAACAATATTTCAAGCACATAACGCGATTATTTTCTTAGCTTCTAGACAAGGCAACTACTCTTCCAGATTATTTTGCTTGCTCAACACACTCCGAATGCCATCTGAGCGCTGGTCTAGAGACAGATAACAGGAATTTCCAGCACCCGTATAGACTTGTGTTGGACGGAAGATTTTATTATTTTGCAGTTGCTCGCGCCAATGCGCCATCCATCCGGCAGATCGGGCTACCGCAAAAATAGACGTAAACATTTTTGGATCAAAGCCCATTTCTTTGTACAGAATACCGGAATAAAAATCGACATTTGGATAAACGCCTTTGTGACCCAAATACTCTTCACAGATACGTTCAACTTCTAACGCTGTTTCAAACATTTGGCTGAGTTCACCACTCTCACTTTTCTTCAGTAACAGCTTTTCCGATAGCTGCTGCAAAATGGTCGCGCGGGGGTCTTTAGTTTTATACTCACGGTGACCCATGCCCCAAATAACTTTTTTCTTTGCTAAACGGTCCTCAATAAACGCGCGTGCATTTTGAGGGTGCCCGATTTTTTCTAGCATTTCGATAACCATCTGATTGGCACCACCATGCAATGGACCCGATAATGACGCAATAGCCGATGAAATAACGGAACAAGGATTTGCCAAGGTTGAGCCGGTGACCATCGTGGTAAAGGTTGAAGCATTAATCGTATGTTCAGCATGCAATATTAAACACGCATCTAATAAACGCGCCCAATCAGGATCCGGTTCTTCACCAGTGACCATATACAAAAAGTTTTCAGCATAAGTCAGATCTTTACGCGGTTCAATCGGATCATAGCCATTACGCATATGCTCCCATTGCGCCACGAGCGTGGCCATATGGGCAATAATCTTTACCGTTACATCATTAATATAATCCTGATTTTCGGTACCGCCCTTCATGTATTCTGTACTCGGATAGAAACTGGCCAAACTCGCGACAACCACTTGCAACATATGCATCGGATGAGTGGTTTCCGGCAGATTCTTCATAATCTCGCGAATATTATATTTAACGCGTCGATTTTCACGCAGCTGTTGATCAAAATCATTTAGCTCATCGCGTGTAGGCAACTCCCCAAACAACAATAAGAGCGTGGTTTCCTCGAACGACGACTTCTCGGCTAACTCCATGATATTATACCCACGGTAGGTTAATAAGCCTTTTTGGCCATCGATATAAGAGATTTTCGATTCCGTTGCGGGCACACCTGCTAAACCGGGGATATATTGCATAAGATTTCCTTGGAACATCATTTCACTGGGTTGCGCCTCAACAAAAGGAGGCGCTAGACATTAAACACTGAACGACGAGCCACAACCACAGGTCGAGGTGGCATTCGGGTTTTCAATAACAAAACGGGCGCCTTGCAAATCTTCTAAATAATCGATTTTAGCGCCAACAAGGTATTGAAAACTCATCGGGTCGATAAGTAACTGCACGCCACTCTTTTCGACGACAGTATCATCATCAGCGAGGTTTTCATCAAAAGTAAACCCATACTGAAACCCCGAGCAGCCACCGCCCGAAATATAAACCCGTAATTTCAGTTCAGCATTACCCTCATCTTGAATTAACCCATTGACTTTCGAAGCGGCCGCATCGGTGAAATTAACCGGTAACATTGCTTGTTCTGACATCACACCCTCCTTTTACTTGGTGCACTCATCTTACGAATCCATGCGGATGTAGCATTTTATTATAGACCAAATCAGTCGCTTAAACCAAAAGCTGTAATTAGGGTAATAGAGCGACATGCTCAAGACCCATTTTCTCTGGCAAGGCAAACATAATATTCATATTTTGAATCGCCTGTCCTGCCGCCCCTTTAACCAGGTTGTCAATCACTGATGTTACCACCACGGTATCGCCACCGGCAGGCATATACACCGCCATCCGACACATATTAGACCCTTTCACCATCTTCGTATCTGGCAGGCTTCCTGCTGGCATCACATCAACAAAGGGTTCATCACGATAACAGTCTTCAAATAAAGCTTGAAGTTCTGCTTGGCTTTTTGGCTCGTTTAACCTAGCGTAAAGCGTTGCTTCGATACCACGAATCATCGGCACTAAATGCGGTACAAAGGTGAGATTAACCGGCTGGCCTTGTGTCATACGAGTTAAGCCTTCCGCGATTTCCGGCGCGTGACGATGGCCGCTCACACTATAAGCTTTGAAGCTTTCACTCACCTCGGCACTTAAGGATCCCACCTTCGCTCCGCGACCAGCACCACTAACACCCGACTTACCATCAGCAACCAAAAACCCAGTATCAACCAGCCCTGCTTTTAGCAAGGGTTGGAAACCCAACTGCACGGCAGTAGGGTAGCAACCTGGGTTCGCAATCACCTTCGCCTGCTTAATCTGCTCACGGAAAATTTCCGGCAAGCCATACACCACTTCAGCCATCACGTCAGGGCAAGTATGTTTCATGTCATACCATTTTTCCCACACCGCAAGGTCGGTCAAACGGAAGTCAGCAGCTAAGTCAATGACACGCACGCCAGCGGCTATCAGTTCAGGCGTTTGACTCATCGCAACGCCATGAGGGGTCGCAAAAAACACCAAATCGCAATTTTTAAGCTGCAACATGTCCGGCTCACTATAAGCTAAATCATAGTGGCCGCGCAAATTGGGAAACATGTCCGCAACTCGCTGACCTGCCTCTGAACGTGAGGTAATGACCTGCACATCTGCCTGTGGGTGATTCGCCAGCAAGCGTAATAATTCGACACCGGTATAACCTGTGCCGCCTACAATACCAATTTTGACTTTTTTCATAATCATTCCTAAACCGTTTTACTTATTTTAGCCAAAGCCTTGAGTAGCGGGCGACTATTTTCAGCTCTAAAACAAAAAACCCTGGCCAGCATATACTGACCAGGGTTGGTTTACTCAGCGTTATAAACAGCGCGAATTACATCATGCCGCCCATACCACCCATGCCACCCATATCAGGTGCCGCAGGTGCATCTTTCTTCGGCAAGTCCGCAATCATCGCTTCTGTTGTGATGATTAGGCCTGCAACTGATGCCGCATTTTGTAAAGCGGTACGCGTTACTTTAGCTGGGTCGATAATACCCATCTCAAGCATATCACCATACTCTTCGGTTGACGCGTTGAAGCCAAAGTTACCTGAACCTTCGATAACCTTGTTTACAATCACCGAACCCTCTAGGCCACAGTTAATAGCGATTTGACGCATTGGCTCTTCAATCGCACGCAGGGCAATTTCAATGCCTACGTTTTGATCATGGTTGTCGCCTTGAACATTCACTAGCGCTTTAGCACGCACTAGCGCAACACCGCCGCCTGGAACGATACCTTCTTGTACCGCCGCACGCGTTGCATGCAACGCATCATCAACACGGTCTTTCTTCTCTTTCATTTCCATTTCAGTCGCCGCGCCTAGCTTGATAACCGCTACGCCACCAGACAATTTCGCCAAACGCTCTTGGAGCTTTTCTTTATCGTAATCAGACGTGGTGTTGGCCAACTGAGACTGGATTTGAGCACAACGCGCTTCGATATCCGCTTTTGCACCAATGCCATCAATAACCGTGGTTGAATCTTTACCGATGTTAATGTTTTTAGCCTGACCCAAGTCTTCTAAAGTAACACCTTCCAGCGTCATGCCGACTTCTTCAGAGATCAGCGTTCCACCAGTTAACACGGCGATATCTTGCAACATCGCTTTACGACGCTCACCAAAACCAGGAGCTTTAACCGCCGCAACCTTCACAATGCCGCGCATATTGTTAATCACCAAGGTAGCCAAGGCTTCGCCTTCAACGTCTTCAGCAATAATCAATAATGGACGACCCGCTTTTGAAACCGCTTCCAGTGTTGGCAATAGTTCTCGGATATTAGAAATTTTCTTGTCGTACAAAAGAACAAATGGATTTTCTAATTCGGCAACCATTTTTTCTTGATTGGTTACGAAATAGGGTGATAGGTAACCACGATCGAACTCCATACCCTCAACAACTTCTAACTCATCATGTAATGAAGAACCTTCTTCAACCGTGATCACGCCTTCCTTACCTACACGCTCCATCGCATCGGCAATCAATTTACCTACCGCGCTGTCAGAGTTAGCAGATATAGTACCTACCTGGGCAATTGAGGCTGTTGTTTCGCAAGGCTTAGACATTTTTTGGATTTCAGCGACAACAGCGTCAACCGCTTTGTGAATACCACGGTTTAGATCCATTGGGTTCATACCTGCGGCAACGGATTTCATCCCTTCACGCACAATGGCTTGTGCCAATACGGTTGCAGTAGTGGTACCGTCACCGGCCACGTCATTGGTTTTAGATGCAACTTCTTTAACCATTTGTGCGCCCATGTTTTGGAACTTATCTTCAAGTTCAATTTCACGTGCCACAGACACACCGTCTTTGGTAACCGTTGGCGCTCCAAATGATTTTTCTAAAACCACATTACGGCCTTTAGGCCCTAAAGTTACTTTTACCGCGTTCGCAAGGATGTTAATACCTTCGACCATACGCTCACGCGCTTCAACTCCAAACTTAACTTGCTTTGCCATCTTAACTTATCCTTTTAATCTATTTATTGCACTTGAATTAACCGCGAATAGCGATAATATCGTCTTCACGCATGACTAATAATTCTTCGCCATCAACCTTAACTTCTTGGCCAGCATACTTACCAAACAATACCTTATCGCCAACCTTTACGTTCATTGCAATAAGGTTACCGTTATCGGCCGCTTTACCTGGACCAACGGAAACAACTTCACCTTCCGCAGGCTTTTCTTTAGCTGAATCAGGAAGCACGATACCGCCTGCAGACACTTTTTCTTCTTCAAGACGACGAATGACCACACGGTCATGCAAAGGTTTAATACTCATTCAAAATACTCCTATGTGATTAACAGATGCCAGCTAAGGCAAGATTAGGTTTGCAATAGATAAGCACATAACATTTATCTTACTGCTTTTAATACCACCCTTTAATGGGACTTGAAAATAGCAATTCAAGGGTCAAACATAAAAAAAATTTAAAAAAATTTAATAAACATTGCTCCAGCCCCGCCATATCGATGGTAGTATAGCCTTCTCAATTAAACTGCTTCAAATATCAATAATTTGATTAATAGCATTAATACATTTTAAGGCAAAAAAGACACATAAATATTTATTAGGTACTATGGCACACTCAAAAACGGCATTTCAGATAAATCCCCCGGTATTTATTAGCTCGGCGATTCTAACTCTAGCGCTAGTCGCTTTTACCATTATCTTTAACGAATTGGCCGCAAGCCTCTTCTCCTGGACACTCAGCTGGATATCCACACAACTTGGTTGGTTTTATGTCCTTGCTGTAGCGGGTTTTTTAGTTTTTATCGCTTTTATCTCACTGTCACGATTTGGCAATGTCAAACTTGGTAGTGATCACAGCAAGCCTGAGTTCACTAACTTATCTTGGTTTGCCATGCTGTTTTCGGCAGGGATGGGCATCGGCTTAATGTTCTTTGGAGTTGCAGAACCGGTAATGCATTATGTTAGCCCTCCGGTTGGCGATCCAGCGACGGCTGAAGCAGCACGCCAAGCCATGCGGATCACCTTCTTCCACTGGGGTGTTCACGCGTGGGCAATCTATGCCATTGTGGCCATGTCTTTAGCCTACTTTGCCTTCCGTCACGATATGCCAATGACAATTCGATCATCACTGTATCCATTAATTGGCGACCGTATTCACGGCCCAATTGGTCATGCCGTGGATACCTTTGCCGTAATCGGTACTTTGTTTGGCGTGGCCACTTCGCTTGGTTTTGGGGTCATGCAAATTAATGCCGGTTTAAACTACCTATTTGACATCCCAGTAGGCATTACAACACAGGTTATTCTTATCGCTGTTATTACGGGCATAGCCACTATTTCCGTTGCCTTAGGATTGGCAGGTGGTATCCGTCGTTTATCGATTTTAAATATGATCTTGGCCGCAGCCCTGCTTGCTTTTGTATTAATTACTGGTCCTACGGTTTTCCAACTGCAAACCCTCGTTCAAAACACTGGGATGTACATTTCACAATTGTTAGACATGACGTTTAACCTCTATGCCTATGAACCTACCGACTGGATCGGCGGTTGGACATTGTTCTATTGGGGCTGGTGGATTGCTTGGGCACCCTTTGTTGGGATGTTTATTGCCATGGTGTCAAAAGGTCGTACCATTCGTGAATTTGTGCTAGGCGTATTACTGGTTCCTGTCGGCTTTACCTTTATGTGGATGACCTTCTTTGGTGGCACGGCTTTACATATGATTATGGTTCAAGGCATAACCGAACTTGCTGACGCGGTTGCTGCCGATACCTCGGTAGCCCTATTCCAGTTCTTAGAACACTTACCGCTGTCAAGCATTACCGCGATTATTGCGACGCTGTTAATCATTACCTTCTTCGTCACTAGCGCCGACTCAGGCTCTCTGGTTGTTGATAGACTGACTTCTGGGGGCACCGGTGTCTCGCATACCTGGCAACGTATTTTCTGGGCCGTTATTCAAGGCATATTAGCCGCAGGCCTGCTATTGGCCGGTGGCTTGGGTGCGTTGCAAACAGCTACCATTGCCAGCGCGTTTCCATTTGTCATCATAATGATCTTAATGGCCTGGGGACTCGCTCGCTCACTGCGTCTCGATGTTGCTAAGCATTCAACGCTCGCGGCACCCCGTTTAACTGATAGTCAAATGGATTGGAAATCTCGTTTAAAAACCTTAGTGAGCATGCCACAGAAAAAAGAAGTATTGAAGTTTATCGACAGTAGCGTTACACCGGCACTTAACGAGGTATCTTCTGAGTTTAAAAAGCAAGGCCTCGATGCTCGCGTCCAGCGTGGTGAAGATGGGCGCGCCTGGTTAGAAATTCGCCATGATGATCACATTGACTTTTTCTACTCTGCCCGTCCTCAAGCCTATGAGCCAACCGCGCTTATTATGCGCGATGCTGTAGAAAAGGTCGCAGACGCTAAAAAATACTACCGCATTGAAGTCCACTTAGGCGAAGGCGGTCAAGATTATGACATTATGGGCTGGACCAAAGACACCATCTTAAACGATGTCTTAGAACAGTACTCGCGTCATGTTACCTTCTTAAATCAAGTTAATAATTAATAGGAAATCAGCTAAGGATGTCTATGCAACAAAAACAAAAACACGCTACAAAACTGACTCTTAAAACTTTAGTGTTAGCTATGGCTAGCACCGCACCAGCAAGCGTTTTAGCGGCTGTTGATATTGATTTTTACGGTTCCTTGCGAATGCAAGCAGAAGCGGTGCACCCGGATTCGAGCGCGGAGTTTGCTAATGGCGGCAACAGCAGCTACAGCAACATCCGTGACGCCTATTCAAGGTTAGGTATTACCGCTAATTGGCAAGCCAATGACGCCATTAATGTCTTTGGACAACTTGAGGTACCGATTGATACCGCAAATTTTAAAATTCAAGACCCTTACGATGATCGACGTGATTTGCGTGTAGCGCAAGTAGGAGTTTCTGGTGACTTTGGCACCCTGGCCTACGGTCAAATGTGGCTACCTTTCTATAACGCGATTTCCTATAAGGTTGATCGCTTCAGCACCTACTACAGTGGCTATGCCACTCTCGCTTTTTTCCGCGCTTTCAATACAGTGAGCTACTACAGCCCCGATTTTAATGGCGTTTCATTTGGAGCTGGTGCCGTTATCAAAGACACTTCAGACCGAGCTGATACATTTGACGATAACCGCTACCAATTTACTGCAACCTATAATGCCAATGGCACCGACTTTTCTATTGGTATTGAACAAGTTGATGACAATAAAGATACTCGCCTATTAGGCGCCGCTTTAGGTCAACAAATTGACAATCTTTACCTAGGAATTAAACTTGAGCAATCTAGTGCGAAAGGGTCAGCTGATGCAAATGTCTTTAACCTCTACGCCGACTACACCTTCAATGACTACACGTTCAAAGCGATGTATGCGGATGTCGATGGTTTTGGTGGCCAAATCTTCCATCTAGGTGCGGACTATCAATACAGCAAAAATCTAAAGACGTTTATTGAGTTCTATCAACAAGAAAGTGTCAACGCCCTAGCCGCAGAAAAAGCCGGTGGCTCGGGCAGTTTCCGCAATCCCCTTGGTGACTTTGAACCCGACGCTAAGAAGGGCGGTGGTAAAGCCGTTGCGGTCGGTTTCCGTTACGACTTTTAAGCTTTAAGCTGAGGTGCCTGCTCAGTAGTTGACTGTGACACTGCTGCTTCCACTTCAGATTCAGACACGACCGGATCCTCTGTTGCCTCAACAAGATCTGGTCGATGTTCTTCAACCCATTCATCATCTTGGCGTGGATCCATCTCAGCCAAAACGTCCGCTGACGTCGCCGGCACCGCCACATACACATTCATCTGATCATCCGGAATCCGTTCACTCATTAAGGAATAGATCCCTAGCACCAGTGCTACCAGCGCCAGCACCGCAAAAAAGAGTGTTGTTGAAATCCCTAAAGCCACCCCGAGCACTAGCGGTGCCACAAACGAGCCCGAGCCATACGAAAAGAGTAGCGTTCGGCTAATCTCCACCAAATCCTTACTCTCGTCCATCTCATCGTTTGCACGTGCGACACTGAGAGGATAAATACTAAACAAACTCATACCCAATAAAAAACCAAGCAAATACAACACGTACACAGAATCGGTTACCAGCCCTGATACTAACATCAATAACACCAACACACCGACACTAAAAAAGCCGGTCCAAGCCAGTAAACGTCTACGCCCAAAACGATCCGACAATAACCCCACCGGCCATTGAGCAACCAAGCCACCTAAAATGGTTAGCGCCATAAAAAAGGCGACAACACTGGCTTGATTCGTGACGTTCAATGCAAACAATGGCATCATGGTATAAAACGCACCCACAAAGACGCCGCCCACAAAACTACCTAACAAGGCTAAGGGTGCGATCGCATAAATTTTCGGCATACTATAGCGCTCGAAAGGCTTTAGAATCGGCTGGGTAATCCGGGTGATCGCAATCATAAACAATGACCAAAGCACCAACACGGAACCCAAAATAAACACTTGCACCGGCTCAACATCAAATGTCAAAATTAGCTGCCCCAGTGCAGTGGACAGGAAGAAAATAATGGTATAAATGGCCAGCACTTTGCCGCGGTCCTGGGTCGAGCTTTTCTCATTTAGCCAACTCTCCAAAACAATCAACAGCGCATAATAGGCAAATCCCGATACGAAGCGTAGCAAAGCCCAAAACCAAGGATCATAAAAAAGTGCGTGACCGAGAAAGGCAATCACCATAATCGCGGAAAAGGCCGAAAAACTTCGCGCATGTCCGACAGTAACAATGAGTTTTTGACTAAATACCGCGGCCAGCATGGCGCCCAAAAAAAACGCCGCGTTGATCAGGCCAATCACGGATTCAGATAGACCATCTTGCTTTAAAAATACGCCAATGAAGGTCATTAGCATGCCATAACCGGTGGCAAGTAATGCAATGGCTAGGAATAATGACGAAATGGGGAGGAGGGTTTTTTTAAATAACATGGCGCCAGTATAACCAGATGGACAAGGGTTTTAAACCGTTACCCTATAGTTTTACAACACCACAAGATTATCACGATGAATCAAAGATTCATCATCGACATAACCAAGAATTTCGGCAATTTTGGTACTGGGTTGGCGTAAAATTCGCTGAGCTTCATCCCAATCATAATTAACCAGTCCTCGGGCGACCTCGTGCTGCTGCTGATCCACACACACCACCATATCGCCCCGCTTAAACTGACCTGACAAAGCGACGACGCCAACCGGTAAAACGCTTTTACCATGCGCACGCACAACCTTGGCCGCCCCATCATCAAGAGTCAGTTGACCACGAACCTGTAAATGTCCGGCCAACCACTGTTTACGTGCGGTCATCGGCTCTAAGTCGGGTACCAGCAAAGTGCCGTAATCTTCACCCGCAAAAAGTTTTGGCAGAATATCCGCTTCTCGACCCGAAGCAATTAAGGTTGCCGTACCTGAGCGTGCCGCACGTTTCGCGGCCATCACCTTGGTATACATGCCGCCACGCCCTAATGCACCACCAAGAGGGCTTGCCATCGCCTCGATATCCTTGCGACTGACTTGGGCCTGTTTAATTAACTGAGCCTGAGGGTTTTCACGCGGATTACTGTCATACAATCCCTGTTGATCGGTCAAAATCACTAAAACATCGGCGCCAATTAAGTTGGCCGTTAAAGCAGCCAGGGTATCATTATCACCAAAGCGAATTTCATCGGTTACCACGGTATCATTTTCATTGATGACCGGAATTACCCCATGCTCAACCAAGGTTTGAATAGTAGAACGAGCATTTAAATAACGCGCGCGATTGGATAGATCATCATGGGTCATTAAAATTTGCGCGGTGTGTAAGCCACTTTTCGCAAACTCGGATTCATAGGCTTGAACTAAACCCATCTGACCCACAGCCGCAGCGGCCTGCAACTCGTTCAATGCCGTTGGTCGCGTTTTCCAACCTAAACGCTGCATCCCTTCGGCCACTGCACCAGAGGATACAATAATTAGCTCAACACCCTGATTACGCAACAGCACCATTTGAGCAACCCATTTCGCCAACTCTGTTTGGTTGAGACCTGAACCGTCATTGGTTAAGAGTGCGCTACCAAGTTTAATAACCCAGCGTCGCGTTTGAGATAGGGCCAAACGATCCATCTTATTCCTCTCCCCGCTCCACAGGTAAAGCGTCAATTTGTGCTTGTTGTGCCGCCGATTTACGAGCAATTAATCGCCAACCAATTTGTTGCATCAAGGTTTCAGTATAGGTACGCTCTGCCGCTGAAATAGCATGGACTTCCCCTTCCCAACCGATAGCCGCAACAATGTCATCGCAACGCGCCTTGGCATCTTCTTCAGGTAGCAGATCGATCTTATTTAGAACTAGCCAACGCTCCTTACCTGCTAATTCCTCGCTGAACTTCCCGAGTTCGACCTCAACTGTTTTGAATGCGGTTACCGGATCACTGTCATCAATCGGTGCAACATCAACTATGTGTAATAACAACCCAGTGCGTGATAAATGCTTTAAAAATTGCACGCCGAGGCCAGCACCCTCTGCGGCACCTTCAATTAAGCCAGGAATATCCGCGATAACAAAACTGTTTTCCGGTGAAACACGCACCACCCCTAAATTCGGGTAGAGGGTAGTAAACGGGTAGTCTGCCACTTTTGGACGGGCCGCTGAAACCGCTCCAATAAGACTAGACTTGCCAGCATTAGGCATACCCAATAAACCAACGTCGGCCAGAACGGTCATCTCAAGACGCAACTCACGGGTTTCGCCATCCTCCCCTAAGGTATGTTGGCGAGGCGTGCGATTAGTTGAACTTTTAAAATGCACGTTACCCAAACCGTGACGACCACCCTGCGCCACAACCAAACGCTGCTCATGCTCGGTTAAATCACCAATTAACTCCTGCGTGTTTTCATCAAACACACGTGTACCCACAGGTACAGGAACAATTAAATCCTCACCGGCACGACCGGTCTTTTGGTTACCCATGCCTGCTTGACCGTTCTGCGCTTTGTAACGTTTAGTAAAACGAAAGTCCACCAGGGTGTTTAGATTCAGATCTGCTACAAATATGACGCTGCCACCATCACCACCGTCGCCACCATTCGGACCACCAAATGGAATGTATTTTTCACGGCGAAAACTTACCACACCATTGCCACCGCGCCCTGCTTCGACGACTATATGCGCTTCATCAACAAACTGCATTCCAAACCCATACCCTGATTATTCATCATTAAATCCAATAAAAAACGCCCCGCACTTTAAAAGTACGAGGCGTCATTTTAGCACAGCGTAAACTTTGCTAATTAAGCAGTCTGCTCAATAATTTCAACGTAAGTACGTACCGGCTTACCTTTGCTTACAAAAGCAACTTGACCTTCAGCTTTTGCATACAAGGTATCATCCTTGCCACGACCTACGTTCACACCGGCGTGGAATTTAGTGCCACGTTGGCGCACAATAATGCTTCCCGCTGTAACTGTTTCGCCACCGAAACGCTTAACGCCTAAGCGTTTGGCATTAGAGTCGCGACCGTTACGCGTACTACCTGCGGCCTTCTTATGTGCCATGGTTGAACCCTCTTGTTAACTTAACTATCACTAACGCAATAGTATCAGAAAAATAATTTACAACTTAGGCTGAAATACCAGTGATTTCAACTTCAGTAAAGTTTTGACGATGGCCTTGCTTCGAGCGAGACTTGTTCTTGCGACGGCGGAATTTGATGATTGTTACTTTTTTACCACGACCGTTACCAAGAACAGTTGCAGCAACTTTAGCACCTTCAACAACTGGCGTGCCTAATGTAACAGACTCACCTTCACCGACCATCAAGACCTGGTCAAATTCAACGTTATCACCCTCATTAAGATTTAAAGACTCAACGCGAAGTGTTTGACCTTGACGAACTCGATACTGCTTACCACCGGTTTTAATTACGGCATACATTTGTAACATCTCCCGGATTGAAAATTCTGCTAAGATGCGGAAGCATTCGTGCGCGACCCTGCGCAAGACCGTCCGGCATAATAGTAAAGGCGGGATTATATAGATTTTTATCCACTAGGTCAAAATAATTTCCAACTATCTAACGTAATTTTTGCGCGCCACCCTCGTGAAGCTAACAAATACGCTAGAAACGACTTAATTTACCCAATATTACCCGCTCAAAAACTTTAAAAAAAGCACGTTTCGTAATAAACTTGCAAACCATTTAAGTCATTCTTAACCAAGGTAATTGCGCATGACGCTTGCTGACATCAAAGACCTTATGGCCGACGACCTTCGCGCCACTGACAAGCTCATATTAGAGCGCCTGGCTTCTGATGTAGTGCTGATTAATCAAATCGGTCATTACATTATTAACAACGGTGGTAAGCGCTTACGCCCTTTGATCGTGCTGCTCAGTGCCCGCGCCTGTGGTTACCAAGGTACACATCATCTGACTATGGCCGCTGTCATTGAATTTATTCACACATCAACCTTACTTCATGATGACGTGGTTGATGAGTCCAATACCCGTCGTGGCAACAAAACAGCTAATGAGGTATGGGGGAATGCCGCGAGTGTTTTGGTTGGAGACTTTCTTTATTCACGCGCCTTTGAAATGATGGTTAAACCTGGCCTTATGTCAATAATGCAGATTATGTCGGAATCCACCAATGTTATTGCTGAAGGTGAAGTGCTGCAATTACTCAACTGCCATGACGCAGAAACAGATGAACATCGCTATATGGACGTTATTGAACGCAAAACAGCCAAACTGTTTGAAGCCGCCGCCCTAATGGGTTCTGCACTGACACAAAAAACACATTGGGATGAAGCTCTCGCTGCCTATGGTCGTCACTTAGGTGCCGCATTTCAGCTGATTGATGATGTTTTAGACTACACTGGAGATGCGGCGGCTCTAGGTAAAAGCTTAGGGGATGATTTGGCTGAAGGCAAGCCTACCCTACCACTCATTTATGCGATGCAACAAGCCAGCAAAACCGATGCCGCCACAATCAAGGACGCTATTGAAGCGGGGGATATTTCTAAAATCAGCCAGGTTACTGCGATTATTCAGAGTACCGGCGCGATTGGCTACACAATAACCATAGCTCAACAGCAAGCCAAGCTTGCACAAGCCGCTGCTGCAGCTCTACCTCGCTCGCCATACCAACAAGCGATGAGTGCTTTAGCTGACCTTGCTGTGAATCGTAATCACTAATTTAACGTGACGATCAGCATGTAAAACCTAGAATGGGACATCGTCATCATCAAAGTCATTCGGTTGATAGGCTGGACGCTGTTGAGCTGCTGGCTGCTTAGCCGCTGAGCGTGGCGCTCCACCGCCTTGCACCGGGGGCTGTGCATATCCACCCGAAGCAGCGGCAGGACGTGCCGGCGCAGCACCATAATTGGACTGGTCATAAGCATCACCGCCCATAGAGCCCATGCCACCCGCTGACTGACCGCCTTGACGATTACCACCGCCAAGCATTTGCATCACGCCACCACCCTGATCAATAACAATTTCAGTAGAGTACTTATCTTGGCCTGTCGCTTGATCCTGCCATTTACGAGTTTGCAATTTACCCTCAAAGTAAACCTGCGAACCTTTTGTTAGATATTGTTGCGCTATTTCAGCCAGTTTGCCAAAAATAACTACGCGATGCCATTCCGTTCGTTCTTGACGTTCGCCTGTTGCACGATCATTCCATTGCTCACTGGTTGCGACACTTAAATTCGCAATCGCATTACCATTGGCGGCAAATCGAACCTCAGGGTCACGACCCAGGGTGCCTACTAAAATAACTTTGTTCACTCCACGCATCGCTTACTCACTTTTCTCTTGCTTGCTTAAAATAGTCTAACAGCGCTGTTTCATCGACCACTTTTCGATCAATCTTGAAATAGGCTTGTTGTTCGTCTGGGATTACGACGGCTTCAAACACACCATCATAAGCACATAATTTTTGTTCCAACGACGGTACTTCACTGGTTAATACCGGCCCAACAGACACCGATGCAATACTCCAAGGCATGGGTTTTTGCATGGTTGCTGCCAAAGCGACCCAAATAATCGCCAGTGACATCGTAAATAAGAATAAGCCATTATAACCATAAAACTGGAAGAAAAAGCCACCGACCGCACCCCCAATCGCAGCGCCCATAAATTGGCTACTGGAATAAACGCCACTGGCTGTCCCTTTTTTATCCGCTGGCGAAAGCTTAACTACCAGGGATGGCAAAGACGCCTCAAGTACGTTAAATGCCGTAAAGAATAATAATAACAAAACAAACAACAAAAACAAGCTTTGTTGATAAACTGCAAAACCTAATTGGGTTAAGGCAATCATAGCAATCGCGCCAACAAAGATCATCTTCATTCGGCCTCGGGACTCGGCTTGAATAATTAAGGGCACCATCAGCACGAAGGACAATAACATCACTGGCAGATAAATTTCCCAATGACTCATAGAATCCATACCACCCTCATCTCTCAAAATGAATGGAATCGCCACAAACATTGCCGTTAAGATAGCATGCAAAATAAACACGCCAACATCCAATCTTAACAACTGGGTATTTTTAACCACTTGTAGCAACTGACTCGGCACCGCTTCTGCCTCACGTTGAAACCGTTGTTCGGTTATAGGTGGCAAAGCAACCCACACCAATAGCATCGCCAAAAGCGCCAAAGCCGCAATGACCCAAAAAATACCGCGCACACCAATAAACTCAGCTAACAAAGGTCCCAGCACGAGCGACAGCGTAAAGGATAATCCGATAGTAATACCCACAATAGACATAGCTCTCAAACGATAGGGCTCACGCACAAGGTCAGACACACTCGCCGTTAACACCGCTGCCACCGCACCCGCACCCTGAATCGCGCGCCCTAAAATCATCATTTCAATCGACTCGGCGAGCGCACAAACAATCGAGCCGATCAAAAAAATGATCAAACCCAATTGAATTAGTGGCTTGCGTCCAAAACGATCCGACAACATCCCATACGGAATTTGTAACAAGGCTTGCGTTAAACCATAAGCACCAATCGCTAAACCAATTTGAATCCCGGTAACATTGGAAAATTCTTGCTCTGCAAACAAGGCAAAGACCGGAAAAATCATAAACAAGCCGAGCATTCTGGTTGAAAAAATACTGGCAATTGAAAACGTTGCGCGACGTTCTAGTGGATTCATGCGCCGCGATAAGGCATCTGACATATCGACCCTTTTTGTCATCAACCTAACCATGAAAAACATGCTTAAGCCAAAACTGTAATGTTAAAAATAATGCCGTTGATTATACCAAACAATCTACGAGGACACGCCATGCATATCCAACCCTATGTAATCAGCCTCTTATTGCTTCCGGGTACATGGCAAACGAGTTATTGAAGGTTTAAGCCGTGATATCGCGCAACTGCCGGATTTTTTGCTGAATCAGCTGGCGTTTTTCGTCACTCATCGCATCTAGGTGCCGCACCTGCATACCCAAACGAGGATGACCACGAAACTGCTCTTGATGCCGCTCAATAAAACCCCAGTAGAGGGTGGTAAAGGGGCAGGCCTGCTGACCAGTTGCTTCTTTGGGGCTATAGGGGCAGTGTTGGCAATAACCCGACATTTTATTGATGTATTGTCCACTGGCAATGTAGGGCTTACTGGCCATTAAACCGCCATCGGCAAACTGGCTCATGCCCAACACATTGGGCAATTCCACCCATTCCACCGCATCGACGTACATGGCTAAATACCAGTGATGCACCTGCTCAGGTTTCGCTTGCCACAGCAGGGCAAACAATCCTGTCACCATCAGGCGCTGAATATGGTGACCATAGCCATGCTCCAGCACCTGACCGATTGAATCTTTTAAACAAGCCATTTCGGTGTCGCCTGTCCAATAAAAACCCGGTAAGTCCTGCTGGGCATCCAAGGCATTCATATGTAACCAATCCGGCATATAGGACCAGTACAAGCCGCGCACATATTCGCGCCAGCCTAAAATCTGCCGAATAAAGCCCTCTACCGCATTCAGGGGCGCACGCCCTTGTTGATATGCTTGCTCGGCGGCGGCAATCACTTCACGCGGATTAAGCAGCTTGAGATTAAGCGCCACAGATAATAACGAATGATACAACCAGGCCTGGTTCGACCACATGGCATCCTGATAATCGCCAAACTTGGTGAGTCGGTTAGCGATAAAGTCGTCTAATGCCTGTAACGCTTGCGCACGAGTCACCGGCCAACCAAACTCATCCAGTTGGCCGGGGTGATTGGTAAACTGGGTTTGCACCTGCGCCATCACCTCCTGGGTAATTTGATCAGGCGCAAATCGCACAGGTTCCGGCACGGCTTGTGGACCCGCTTTACCAAAACTTTGCCGATTATCGGCATCATAATTCCACTTGCCGCCGAGCGGTTTTTTACCGCCTGTTGTGAGGTCCATTAAAACCCCTGTGCGCTGGCGCAAATGCCGATACCAATATTCCATGGTCGGTTTTTTTCGCCCCGCCAGCCAGGTCTTAAATTCACCGGGTTCGGCAATAAAATGCACATCAGGCAAAACATTCAATGGGGTTGCTGTTTGCTGACAGGCCAATTTAATCTGCTGCAACACGCGATAATCACCCGGTAGCACCAACTCAACTGAGCCAACCGGATGACGAGATAAAAAGTCCTTCAAAGCCAGTTCAAAACTGACAAAATCATGACTGCCCAGCTCAAGATAATGCAACGACCAGGCATGCTGACGCAGCTGCTCGGCAAAGTGGCGCATCGCGCTTAAAAACAAGACTGTGCGTTGTTTATGCGATTTAACATGAGTCGATTCCTCGGGCAGTTCGGCCATCCACACCGCATCCTGCTTTGCATCAAAATCCTGCCAAACCAACGAATCCTGGTTTAACTGATCACCTAATACCACCACCAATTTTCTAATCATTTTGTTTCCCATGTTTTGCAGACCGCCGACAACGCTCTGAACAATAAATGACACTCTCCCAGTCCTTCGCCCACTTTTTTCGCCACACAAACGGACGCAAACACACCGGACAGATTTTGCTTGGCAATTCCGACTTTTTTCGCATTTTCATTTAAAACAAACTCAATTGTGGATGATCTGAGCCGATACTGGTGGTTTTTTTAGACCGACGCCGACTGGCTGAACGCAAGCGGCTACCATGCTTTTGAAAAACCTGTTGCGCTTGTGCCTTGGCCGTCGGCTGCTTGCGCAAGCTCGCCAGTTGTTGCTTCGCATCGCGCGCCGCCTGAGTCAAATCAACAATTGGCCAAGGATAATTTTGCCCTAATACCAGGCCTGCTTGTGCCAACCATTCCGGCGCGGCATCCCAGGGCGCGTGAATAAACGCCGCATCTAACTCAGCCAACTCAGGGCACCACTGCTTAATAAAACGCCCATCTGGATCATGGTCTTGCGACTGTTTAACCGGGTTATAAACACGCATTGCATTAATTCCCGTGGTGCCCGATTGCATTTGCACCTGCGAATAATGAATCCCCGGCTCATAGTCGGTAAATAGCCCCGCCAGTAAAGGTGCCGTGTCGCGCCAATCCAACCACAACTGATAACTGGCAAAACTCATCACCATTGCTCGCATCCGAAACGGCAGCCAGCCGGTATGAAGCAAACAGCGCATACAAGCATCCACCAATGGCACGCCGGTTTGTCCCTGATACCAGGCCTGCAAACGCTCAGGATGAGTGCCTCGGCTACGTAACAACTCGGTTTCCGCTTGCAAACAACAAAACTCGAGCTCCGGCTCAGTTTCCAGTTTTTGCATAAAATGGCTTTGCCAGTGCAGCCGCGATACAAAGGCACCCAATGCTCGAGAATTTTTCTCGCCCGCCGCACGAGTGGCATAAGCGGCCTGCAGTACCTCACGAATCGATAAACTGCCCCAAGCTAAATGGGGGCTTAAGCGCGAACTGGATTGACGCGATGCCAAGGGCTTGGCAATGTCGTACAAATAACGCGTTAGATGGCATTGCAAAAAATCGGCTAGGCGCTGCTCACCGCGCCGACGCCCGCCCGGCTGGCTTTGCTCATTGGCCACAATCGGCGCAGGTAAATAACCCGCAACTTGCTCGGCAAGCCATGAACCACTGAGGCTGGGCGTCCTCACCAGGCCTGATAAGGATGAAGGCGCCGTCAGTAAAGGTTGCTGAAAAAACTGCTCGGCTTGACCCTGCCAATGATCTCGTTGCGTAGGGCCGCGTTTAATCGGATGCTGGGCAAGCTCATACCAAGCAATCTGCTGTTCATTTAACCAGTGTTTAAGCCGTCGATCCCGTTGAAAAGTCCACCCATTTCCGGTTTCTTGATGCGACCAAACCGCACTAATGTGATACTGCTGGCGCAACTGACTGAAAACTGTTTCAACCTCGCCTATGGCAAACATCAAGCCTTGCCCGAGCGAGCGCAAATCGGCATCTAAATCCACTAAACAATCGGCGACAAACCGCCATTGCCGCAGACTGGCATCTGGTTGTTGCCAAAGCTCGGGTTCAAAAACGTAGACGGGCAATACCGCACCCTGTTGGGTGTGTTGGGCCTGTTGGGCGGCAAAATGCAGCGGTGTATGATCATGAATACGCAAATCGCGCTTAAACCATACGAGTTGCACACTGGGCTTGCTTTGATTAGCCGGACTATCCATAATCTAGCTCAGAAGTTTATCAAAACTAAATTATAGGCATTGCCGACAAAAAGTGATACTGGTGCTATACAACCAAAAAAGATAACACCGTGAAAGGAAAACCCGTGACGAGATTACTGCGCGGCCTGCTCGATGGCGCGAGTCAGCTTGGCTTGCACCTCAGCGGCCACCGTTTGTATAGCCGCATCATCGGTTAAACAACTTAATAGATACACTGGTTCAATCATGCCAATTTTTACTTGTCCCTGCTCGGTAAATACCGAAATACGACAAGGCAGCGCCATATTCAAGCGCATATCGGCAGCTAAAACACGTGAAGCATCACCCGGACCACAGACTTCAAACACGCGACATTCTTCTGCAAAATCAAATCCCTTACTACGCAAGGTCGCGCCTAGATCATGAATATGCAGCACCCCAAATGGAATCGAGGTTACCGTAATACTTAAGGCTTCGCAGGCCTGCTCAAAGGTTTTCTCGGTCGTCATTACACAATACATCATCACTCCTTAACCTGCATTACGCGGGTAACTGAAAGTTAGTCCAAATTAATTGGCGAGCAAATTTTTCGGTAAAGTTATCCGCATCCACATCATCAATCCACTCCGGTTCGCGCATCCCACCAGGATAATAGGCATAACCAATTTTATACTCTTCACCCATGCGCCCAAGTACAAAGGTTAATTTGGCACGAGTAACACTTAAAACCAGGGAACAGGTCTTATTCGAGTTTATTTCACAACGTACCACCGGGTTTCCGGAATTATTTAAGCCCGCCACATCTGCTTGAGCTTGCAATAGGCTATACAGCTGTTCATATTCAGTCATCAGTTATCTCATTTAAGCCAATCAAAAACGCCAGTATACTGGAAAATTTGCCTTGAAAGCTATGCTTGCGCTTCGCTAAAGGTCGCAAAACGTTCCAAACGATAATAATTATTCAAGCCACTGATACCGACACTGTTCAAAGCGGTTAAATCCAAGCCACCGTCTGGCGCATAATGCGGCTGTTCAATCCAGACGTGTTCAATTTGACCAATAATAATCACCGTACCATTATGCTTAACTGGCATTTCATCAACAAATCTTAACCCATATTTAACCTGCGATTCCGCCACAAACGGTGCCGAAAAGCCATCAATATAAGCGGGGGTTAAGCCCGTAGCGGCAAATTCAGAAACCTCAAGCGGATATTTAGCCGAGGTTTGATGCGCCTTATCCGCCCAATCAGGATGCACATGATTGAGGGTGTAACAACCGTTACTCACCAAATTATCATAACTATGCCGAGCCACATCACCCTTCGAGCGCAACACCATACCTATCAATGGTGGACTACTGCCCATATGAAACACCGAGCTAAACACCGCTAAATTGGTACCACCCTTAACATCCGCCGTGCCGACAAGGTTGGCGGGCTTGATGCCGGTAATCGAGTTAATTAATTGAATTTGTTCCGGTTTGGACAGATTTGCCAAGGCTTGCGCATTTAATTGCATAGACGACTCACAGTTAACGGTTTGATTTAGTAGAAGTTTAATCTAACCAGACCTGGTTACCTTGAACAAAATGCGCAAACCCTAATCAGCTTTTCACAAAAACAACAGCTTAGCGACTTTAAGGAAAAATTAAGCCACTCGTCGCCAGGCCTGGTTGTTGAAACGGCGCAAAAATGAATCATGTTATAATCCATCTTTTGCTTAATTTGGCGGGTTGGTCATGCTTGAGAAGATTATTATTCGTGGCGCGCGAACGCATAACTTAAAGAATATTGATGTTACCCTGCCGCGCGATAAGCTGATTGTTATTACCGGCTTATCCGGTTCGGGAAAATCGTCATTGGCGTTTGATACGATCTATGCCGAAGGCCAGCGCCGTTATGTCGAATCTTTGTCTGCTTATGCGCGCCAATTTTTATCGGTGATGGAAAAACCCGATTTAGACCATATTGAAGGCTTGTCACCGGCGATTTCAATTGAGCAAAAATCCACCTCGCACAACCCGCGCTCGACCGTTGGTACGGTCACCGAAATTTACGATTATTTACGTTTGCTCTATGCCCGCGCTGGCACGCCGCGCTGCCCAACCCATGATGTCGATCTTGAAGCACAAACCGTCAGTCAAATGGTCGACCGCACCTTAGAACTGCCCGAAGGAACCAAGTGTTTATTAGTCTCACCAGTGGTACGGGGGCGTAAGGGCGAACACAATAATCTTTTGGATGAACTGCAAGCACAAGGCTTTATTCGTGCCCGCATCAATGGCCGCTTGATGGATCTAGACGGCTCGATTGCACTGGATAAAAACAAAAAACACGATATTGAGGTGGTCATTGACCGCTTTAAGGTGCGCGAAGACCTCAAACAACGCTTGGCCGAGTCCTTTGAAACGGCACTGCGTTTATCGGATGGCTTGGCGCGAGTAGTACCGATGGACGAAGAGGATGACTTTGAATTGTTATTCTCGGATAAGTTTTCCTGCCCACATTGCGGCTACAGCGTGCCGGAACTCGAACCGCGTTTATTCTCGTTTAATAATCCGCATGGCGCCTGCCCCAGCTGTGATGGGCTGGGCATTAAAGAAAGCTTTGATCCAAGTCGAGTCATTACCCATCCGGAATTGAGCTTGGCCGGTGGCGCGATTCGTGGCTGGGATCGTCGCCACAAATATTATTACGATATTTTATTAGCGGTAGCGACCCACTATGGCTTTGATATGGAAACGCCCTGGTCGGAGCTGGATGACAAAGCCCGTCAAATCGTCCTGTATGGTTCTGGGCGTGAACGCTTACCCTTGCCGCACGGCAAATATTCCGAAGTACGTCGTTTTGAAGGCGTTTTGCCGAATATGGAGCGCCGCTATATCGAAACCGACAGCAAAACCGTGCGCGATGAGCTGGATAAATACCGCGTTACCACGCCGTGTAAAACCTGTGGTGGCGAGCGATTAAACGAAGCGGCGCGTCATGTGTTTGTCGCAGACATTACCCTGCCTAAACTGACCAACAAGTCAGTTGGCGAGCTGTATGGGTTTTTTGATCAGCTCAGCCTACCTGGTGCCAAAGGCCAGATTGCCGCGCCGATCTTAAAAGAAGTGCGCGAACGCTTGTCATTTTTGGTCAATGTCGGACTGAATTATCTGACCCTTGACCGCAGCGCCGATACCCTCTCCGGTGGCGAAGCGCAACGGATTCGCCTTGCTAGCCAAATTGGCGCAGGCCTGGTGGGAGTGATGTATGTCTTAGATGAACCGTCGATCGGCCTGCATCAACGCGATAATGACCGTTTACTGCGCACCCTGACTCATTTGCGCGACCTTGGCAATACCGTGATAGTGGTCGAACATGATGAAGACGCCATTCGCGCGGCAGACTATGTGCTCGATATTGGCCCCGGCGCGGGGATTCATGGCGGGCGCATTATGGCGCAAGGCACACCGGATGAAGTCAAAGCCAATCCGCAATCGCTCACCGGCCAATATCTCAGCGGTAAACGCAAAATCGAAATACCGACAGCAAGGGTGAAGCCGGGCAAAAACTGGTTGAAAATTATTGGCGCAACCGGCAATAACCTGAAAAACGTGACCCTAGAGATTCCAGCAGGTCTGCTAACCTGTATTACCGGGGTATCCGGCTCAGGTAAATCGACCTTGATTAACGAAACCCTGAGCAAAATCGCCGCGCGTGATTTGAACGGTGCGTTAAACGAACCGGCACCTTACGAGAAGGTTGAAGGCTTGCAACATTTTGATAAGGCGGTCAATATCGACCAAAGCCCAATCGGTCGCACGCCGCGTTCAAACCCAGCCACCTATACTGGCCTATTTACCCCAATTCGTGAGCTGTTAGCTGCGACACCGGAATCGCGCACTCGTGGTTATAACCCGGGACGCTTTAGTTTTAACGTCAAGGGCGGCCGCTGCGAAGCCTGTCAGGGCGATGGCGTAATCAAGGTTGAAATGCACTTCCTGCCGGATGTCTATGTGCCTTGTGATGTCTGTCATGGTCAACGCTATAACCGCGAAACCCTGCAAATTCAGTATAAGGGTAAAACCATTCATGATATTTTGGAGCTAACCGTTGAAGACGCACGGGCATTTTTTGATGCGATTCCGGCCTTGGCACGCAAACTCCAAACTTTAATGGATGTTGGCTTGGGCTATATCAAACTCGGCCAAAGTGCCACCACCCTGTCCGGCGGTGAAGCCCAGCGCGTCAAGCTAGCCAAAGAACTGTCTAAGCGCGATACCGGCAATACGCTGTACATCCTGGACGAACCGACCACCGGCTTGCACTTCCACGATATCGAACAACTGATGAAAGTCGTCTATGAGCTACGGGATCGCGGCAATACCATTGTAATTATCGAGCACAACCTCGATGTCATTAAAACCGCGGATTGGCTAGTTGACCTTGGTCCAGAAGGTGGTGCTGGCGGCGGCCAGATTATCGCCACCGGTACGCCCGAAGATGTGGCGAATAACTCCGATTCGCACACAGGTTACTATCTAAAATCCTGGTTAAAATAACCTTGAAATAGATAACCACTCGATTAAAACCTTGCAGCCGTTTTTATTGGTCACTCGCTTCGATTTTTGCTAATTCGGTATGCAATTGCGCCAACAGCTCCCGCGCTAAAGCCTGTTTCGATTGCGTCGGCAAGGGGTATTCACCATTCGCCGTAATCACCAACAACGCATTATCACTCACCTCAAAGCCTAAGCCGGCACCCACCTGATTCGCGCAAATCATATCCAAACCTTTTTGCACCCGCTTGTGACGGGCATAATCGGCGACGGCTTCGGTCTCGGCGGCAAAGCCGACCAAATAAGGTTTATCGACCTGTTGTGCAACCCAAGCAATAATGTCTGGGTTTTTAATCAACGTCAGCATAAGCTCATCTTGGTTGGCTTGTTTTTTTATCTTGTGTGCTGCCGGTTGCGCCATCCGGAAATCGGCTACAGCTGCGGCACCGATCATAACGTCAACACCGGAATAGTGAGCTTGCACTTGTGCCAACATCTGCTGTGCTGAACGGACATCAATACGAGTGACGCCCGGCGGCGTGGCTAAATTAACCGGTCCGGTAATCAAAATGACTTCAGCACCTTGCTGGGCCGCGGCGGCGGCTAAGGCGAAACCCATTTTTCCGGAACTGCGATTACCGATAAAACGCACCGGGTCTAAATCTTCAAAAGTTGGACCCGCGGTTATTAAAAGCTTTTTACCCAACCAGGCCTGCTGCTGCGCGGTCTGTCGCGCAAAAAAATCCGCAAAAAAATCTGCAACCACTGCGGCAATCTGCTCAGGCTCAGCTAAACGACCGGCACCAACATCCCCGCAGGCCTGCTCGCCTTCGCCCGGTTCAATAACCTGCCAGCCCCGCGCAATCAGTACGGCACTATTGTCTTGGGTGGCCGGATTCGCCCACATCTGCTGATTCATCGCAGGCGCAAACAGCACCGGCCGATCACTGGCTAAACACAGGGTGGTCAGTAAATCATCGGCCATGCCGATACGCAACCGTGCCAATAGATTAGCCGATGCCGGTGCGAGTAAGATCAAATCCGGCCAGCGCGCCAATTCGATATGCCCCATGCCATTCTCTTGCGCTAAATCAAACAGACTATCTCGCACCGGACGCCCGGATAGCGCCTGAAATGACAGCGGCTGGACAAATTCTTTTGCACCCGCCGTCATCACCACCTGCACCTGATGCCCTGCCTTCACCAGCAAGCGTACCACTTGCAAGGCTTTATAGGCCGCGATACCGCCACTGACCCCCAATAAAATCTTCATAGCTTTAACATCCTTAATCAGGGAACAGTGCATTGAGTTGCGCGGGGATTTCAGGGCGCCCTTGAGGGTTTAGTGCCGTACCCACAACCTTCGCCTGCATAATTAATTTATCATCAGACGAACGATAAATATGCTGATGAAATGCAAAGCGCAACCGAGACTCTTTAACACACTCAACGGTGATGTAAAAATCATCCTGCGGCTTTAACGACCCTTTGTAATCCATTTCAGCGTTCGTGACCACTAAATGAATCTGCTGAGCGGTTAATTCAGCAAAATTAATTTTGTGTGCCAACAAAAATTCATGACGCGCATGCTCTAGATAATTCATGTAGACACTGTTGTTAACCACCCCTTGCAAATCACACTCATAGTCTCGCACCCGTAATGACATGGTAAACATCATGCTTCCTCACTGTTTGTTGAATCTTCTTCGGAACGCAAGGCCAATACTTGACTCAACCATTGCCCAATCGCGGTTAACTCGGCAACGCAAACCTGGTGGTGCATCGGATAGTCCTGCCAAGCTACGTTATAACCTTTGGCGATTAAATCATCACGAGCCTGAGCGCCCAATGCAAACGGGATAACCGGATCCTGTTGGCCATGGGCGATAAAAATCGGCATTTGGCGGTGCAAATAAAACTGCTCGACCAATGGACACCAGGTAGATAACGCCATCACCCCAGCTAAAGCATGGTCATAACTTAATCCGGCATGTAGAGCGATTAACCCACCTTGTGAAAAACCCGCCAAAACAATCCGTTGCTCTGCTATACCGCTATCGCGTTGTTGTGCAATTAATTTATAAACCTGGTGGCATGACACCCGTATTCCGGCCGAATCAACATCATTGACTAAATCCATTGAACGAATATCAAACCAGGACCGCATCGTCATGCCACCATTAATGGTTACCGGCTGAATGGGCGCATGCGGAAACACAAAACGCACGCCATGATCGTCGGGCAGGTTCAAGCTGGGCAACACCTCAGCAAAATCGTAACCATCGGCACCTAAGCCATGCAACCAAATGACGGAGGCATTGGCCGGTCGATTTGGTTCAATTATCACGGGGCTTGGGTTACTCATATCGCTATCCTATCTGTTTTAAAATAAGTCGGTTTTAAAGTCTGCTAAAATAGTGCCATTTTAACCCCTAGCGCGAGAGGCTGCACATGTCTTTAAAATCATTAGGCGTCACAGCAGGCCTGCTAATCACCGCAGTCTGGTTAACCGGTTGTGGTAAGAAGGGTCCATTAAGCCTGCCAGAAACTGCGACGCTAGCGTCAACGCTAAAGCCGACTCTAGTGCCGACACCAGCGCAACAGATCAGCATGGCGCCTCCCGCTTCCATCCAACCTTACCAGCCGAGAACCTAGCATGAGCGAGATGTTTCACTACCAAAACAACCAATTATTTGCTGAAGATATCGCTGTTAGCGAACTGGCTAGCACCTATGGCACGCCACTGTATGTCTATTCACGCTCCGAGCTTGAGAGCCGCTGGCTGGCATTCGACCAAGCCTTTGGCAACCAACCACATCTGGTTTGCTATGCGGTTAAAACCAACTCCAACTTAGCGGTATTGCAGGTATTGGCAAAACTCGGTTCCGGTTTTGATATTGTGTCGCAAGGTGAATTAGAGCGCGTATTGCGCGCCGGCGGTGAAGCAAACAAAGTGGTGTTTTCAGGGGTCGCTAAAAGAGAAGTCGAAATTGAACGCGCGCTGGCGGTTGGTATTCGCTGTTTTAATATTGAGTCCCATGCCGAATTGGCCCGGATTCAATCGGTTGCCGAGCGGATGGACAAAATCGCGCCGATTTCGATTCGGGTCAACCCGAATGTCGATGCCAAAACGCATCCGTATATTTCAACAGGGCTAAAGGAAAACAAATTTGGGGTGGATATTGTGACCGCGCCAGAACTTTACCAACAAGCCGCCGGTTTGCCAAACATCAAAGTGATTGGAATTGATTGTCATATCGGCTCCCAATTAACCGAAATTGCCCCGTTTGTTGATGCGCTGAAAAAAGTCTTAGAATTGAAAGCTGAGCTGGCGGCAATGGGTATTGCGATTCACCATTTGGATTTAGGCGGCGGTTTGGGGATTCGCTATACCGACCAAAACCCTCCGGCGATTGGTGATTATTTGGCGGCACTTTTAACCGAACTCAACGACCCTAGTATCGAAGTGATTATTGAACCCGGTCGAGCCATTGCTGGTAATGCGGGTATCTTGGTAACCGAAGTTGAATACCTCAAACCGACCGAACACAAAAATTTTGCGATTATTGACGCGGCGATGAATGACCTGATTCGCCCCGCTTTATATCAAGCCTATCAAGACATTATTCCCGTTAAACCAAGAGCGGCCGACAAGGCGCTCGAATGGGATATTGTGGGTCCCGTTTGCGAAACGGGTGATTTTTTAGGCAAGAATCGTCGGCTGAATCTTGCGGCGGGTGATTTATTAGCGGTGATGTCGGCCGGCGCCTATGGCTTTACCATGAGCTCGAATTACAATACCCGCCCGCGTGCGGCCGAGGTGATGGTGCAAAATAACCAGGCCTGGTTAGTCCGCCCACGCGAAACTTATGACGATTTAATGGGCAAAGAGCAATTGATTATTCATAAGAAATGAGATTATGATGACGAAAACAACAATGGTTGAGTCAACTATTCCTACCTTACAAATCCTGGTGATTCAAGCCGACCAACCATATCTCCACTTGGGCGATAACATTCGCCGAGGGGAGTTGGTTTGCTCCTTGACGCATTTTTACGATGCGATAACAAGAGTCCGACTGCTCCACCAATACACCAACCGGCTCATCGCCATCCAACCACGCCCAAAGTTGCCGACTTGGCTGTTCAAAGTCATACCACCAGGCCTGGTATTGCATCCGACTTAACGCAACATAATCCGCCAGATACTGCAAACGCTGAGGCTCAGCGGTTAATAGCAATTCACTAGCATTCAATAATGACCAACTCTGATGCAACCAAGTCCGATATAAGGACTCAACATCCGTCAAATAACGACAGTCCCCAATTGCTTCAGCGCTCGAAACCCCTAACCCAGCCGCCAAACGGTAGGCATCATCCAGAAGGGCAATCATCGCCTGACACTGCATGGGGCGACAAGGCAATTGTGCTAAGGTGCGATGTAAACGTGAACCAATCAAGGCCGGAAAACGCGCGGCTAAGGCGAGTGCCATTGAGTTGACCCGTGGCAATTGCACCAGGCCTGCTAAACGCTGGCTATCCAACAAACACGTATCAATTTGAGCCAAAATGGGCGGGGATACTTGACGCAACCTTAAACGACGTAGAAATTTTACCCCGTCCTGTTGCGCCGACACACCAAATAGACTCATCAGATCGGCACGCTTGCCGTGTAATAAAGCCACACGCTCTGCTTCACTGCCCGGCATCGCCACTAGCTTCCAAGCAAGTACAGGTGCTTGATCTAATAATTCTAACAGCTGTGGATAGCGAGCGGCATAATGCAGCAAACGCAACTGATGTGTATCAAACAAGGCCACACTTTCACGAATCCAATTCGGAATTGCCTGCAACCAATGTTGCAAACGACTGTGTTGCGACCAATCCAGCAACTGCAACTTCGGGGGATAATTGGGAATCGGCTGCTGGTCAGTTAGCATCTCATCCCAACTGGGTATGATGAGATCATGCCGACGAGGATCAAGCCGGCTATAGGGTAAAAGAATGCGACCGATATCATCTTCAATCAAATGTCGATTTAACCAAGTTCGCAGACGAGCATCCATTAGACATGCTCTTTACTAACAAAGGCATTAATAACCAAGCCTGCTAGGATTAAGCCAAAAATACCAGGCATATAACTCGCCGTTCCATTGACCACACGACCCCGTGCATTGGCAATCTCTTCCATAGGGCCAGGTTCTTTAGGTAGTTCGGTTGAAAACACCACTGGAACCCCCTTTTTGATACCCAGCTTACGTAAACGCTGACGCATGACTCGAGCCAGTCCACAGGTGTGTGTTTTACTAATATCGGTAACTCTAATCTGACTTGGATCAATGCGACGCCCAGCCCCCATGCTTGAAAAAACCCGTTTTTGCTGGCGAACCGCCTCTGCAACCAAGGCTACCTTACAATTTAGGCTGTCAATCGCATCAATGACCACGTCAAACTCAGCAACTAATGACGCCATCACCTCAGGGGCAAAAAATTCAGCGCGACAATCTACTTGGCAATTAGGATTAATTTGAGCAATACGTTCCGCCATAACCGACACCTTCAGTTGGCCAATTGTGTTATCCAACGCAACAATTTGACGATTCTTATTAGATAGTGAAACCCGATCATGATCCACTAAAGTCAAATGCTGTGCACCCGCTCTGGCTAGAGCCTCCGCAACAAAGCCACCAACACCTCCGACACCGGCCACTAAAATACGAGCATTAGATAAATCTAACAAAGTCTGTTCATCAAACACTAACAAACTACGTTCAAAAAGTGGGTCATTTAAATTCATCAATATTTCTCGTTACAAACTGTTTGGTTGTATTATAAATTTGTTGTGCAACAGCTTCATCACTTATTCCATAGGCATGGGCCAAATCCTTGATTAATGCAATCATACCTAAGACCGGGTCAATACAGAGATTCGATGATGACAAATTTGGGAAATCAGACTCAATCACCCAAGCTGTCAGTGGTAGCTGAGAGTAAAAAGCATGACGCTTATCGTGAGATGATTGCAGAATACGCGGATTTAAACCCAGCAAGAATCCTAATTGATAAAATCGTTTTGCTTCAACAGGCATAAGTGGCATGCTGTGAACAACCCCCTTTATATCAAAACCCCTAAGCGTGTTGTAAAGGTCATTAAAGGCTTTCACGCAATGCAAGGATACTGGCAGCCTGTGTAGTGAAGCTAATTGCAACTGAAAGTCCAAGCAGGTCTGCTGATCTAATTTATTATCTGCGTTTCGGTAATAATCTAAACCAATTTCACCAATACCCGCTATTTTTGTACCAGTATAACTGACGAACTCTGCCAAGCACTCAAGATCAGCCTGATACCCTTTTGAGATAAACCATGGATGAATACCAACAAACGAATGAATGGTTAGAGATGGATAGTTCGATTTGATATCAACATTGCTTCGTGATGATGCCAGATCAACAGAAACTGCAACAACATCAGTTAAAGAAGGTTTATAGGGATAATCCTGACTATCAAGATGGGCATGACTGTCGAACAGAAGCATAGAAGCATTGGGGCTTGGGTATAAAAAAACCGGCTTACGCCGGCTTTTGATCACTCTGCGCTTGCAGGAACAGGTGTTGCGTCCACTACTGGACGATCAACTAGCTCTACAATTGCCATTGGGGCATTATCGCCAGCACGGTAACCGCATTTTAAAATGCGAATGTATCCACCTGGACGGCCTTGGTAACGAACACCAAGATCAGTAAATAATTTACCAACAGCAGCTTTACTACCTAAACGCGCAAAGGCTAGACGACGATTATGTACGCTATCTTCTTTTGCTAAGGTAATTAAAGGTTCTGCAACACTACGCAATTCCTTTGCTTTCGCTACCGTTGTTTTGATCACTTCGTGCTCAATTAACGAGGCAGACATGTTCTTAAACATTGCCTTACGGTGCGAGCTATTGCGATTTAATTTACGACCACTCTTACGATGACGCATAATAGCTTCCTTCTAAAATTACGCTGACTCTTTACCCACCAAACTTGATGGTGGCCAATTGTCTAATTTAGTACCCAAACCTAAGCCACGCTGTGCAAGGACATCTTTGATCTCCTGCAATGACTTTTTACCTAGGTTAGGTGTTTTTAATAAATGCCCTTCAGTACGCTGCACCAAATCACCAATGTAGTAAATTTGTTCTGCTTTTAAACAGTTGGCTGAACGAACTGTAAGTTCAAGGTCGTCAACAGGCTGTAAGAAGATAGGATCGTAATCATTTTCTTCTTCCTGCGGAGCTTCCACTTCTTGATGCTTAAGGTCAACAAACGCATTCAGCTGGTAGTGTAATACCGTTGCAGCCTGCTTAATAGCATCCTCTGGATCTAGTGTACCGTTAGTAACAACATCTAAAATCAGCTTGTCTAGGTCAGTACGTTGCTCAACACGTGCATTTTCAACCGAATAACTTACTGTATGAACAGGACTGAAACTTGCATCAAGACGAAGGAAACCTACCGTACCAGCCGCCTGCTCATTTTGAGTAGCTGCCGTATAGCCAATACCCTTTTCAACTTTTAAGGTCATTACTAATTTAGCGCCCTCACCAAGGTGGGCAATAACCAAATCGGGATTACAAATCTCAGTATCATGATCTGTTGCAATATCTTTTGCACGAACCACCGAAGGTCCAGTTACTGATAAAGACATTTCACTAGACTGACGTGCATTCAACTTTACTGAGACCTCTTTTAAGTTCAGTAAAATTTCTAAAACGTCTTCACGAACACCCTCAATAGTAGAATATTCATGCAGCACACCATCAATTTGTACCTCAGTAATTGCAGCGCCGGGCATAGACGATAACAAAATACGCCTTAGTGCATTGCCTAGCGTATGACCAAAACCACGTTCCAGTGGCTCTAATGTCACACGACTATGCGTTGAACTGATTCTTTTGATGTCAACAAGACGTGGGGTTAACAATTGTTCTAACATCTCTTGCATCAGGAGTTATCTCCAAAATTTTCTATTACTTAGAATAAAGCTCTACAATCAGGTTTTCTGAAATATCAGAAGAGAGATCGCTGCGATCTGGTACGGATTTAAACGTACCTTGAAAAGCTTTTGCATCAACTTCTAGCCATGATGCTTGACCCATTTTTGCAGACAACTCAAGTGCTTGAGCAATACGTGTTTGGTTACGCGATTTTTCTCGAACAGCAACCACATCACCAGCAGACACTTCAAATGAAGGAATGTTAACTGTTTGGCCGTTCACTTGAATTGCCTTATGAGATACAAGTTGACGTGCTTCAGCACGAGTTGCTGCAAAACCCATACGGTATACAACGTTGTCCAAACGACTCTCAAGAATCTGCAACAGGTTCACACCTGTAGACCCTTTCCGACGATCAGCTTCCTTGTAATAAAGACGGAATTTCTTTTCAAGGACACCGTAAATACGACGAACTTTTTGTTTCTCACGCAACTGGGTACCATATTCAGTTACACGGGCACGACGCGCACCATGCTGCCCAGGAGCCTGATCAATTTTACATTTTGAATCAATGCTACGAGCACCACTTTTTAAGAACAAATCTGTTCCTTCGCGACGCGCTAATTTACACTTTGGACCAATATATCTTGCCATGAAATTATTCCTTAAACACGACGTTTCTTAGATGGACGACAACCATTATGAGGAATCGGCGTCACATCAGAAATCGATGTAATTTTAAATCCAGCACTATTTAAACCACGAACCGCTGAATCACGACCTGGACCTGGGCCCTTAACCATGACATCCATGTTTTTAACGCCGTACTCATGCGCCATTTGACCGGCACGTTCTGCAGCAACCTGTGCCGCAAAAGGAGTACTTTTACGAGAACCACGGAATCCACTGCCACCGGCTGTTGCCCAGCAAAGAGCATTACCTTGACGGTCAGTGATCGTTACAATAGTATTGTTGAAAGAAGCGTGAACATGCGCAACGGCATCATTGACGACCTGCTTAACTTTCTTTTTTGCACGTGTATTTGCTTTTGCCATAATTAATCTCAGCTATGCTTATCTTTTAATAGGTTTTTTTGGACCCTTACGAGTACGCGCATTTGTTTTTGTGCGCTGACCACGTAGTGGCAGGCTGCGACGATGGCGAATACCACGGTAACAACCCATATCCATTAAACGCTTAATGTTCATTGAGACCTGACGACGTAAATCGCCCTCGATCTTATACTTCGCGATTTCAACACGCAATGATTCCAATTGATCTTCCGACATATCTCTGATTTTTGTCGTAGGATCAATTTTTGCAGACACACAAAGTGCTTGCGCAGTTGTCTGGCCAATGCCATAAATTGATCTTAAACCGATAACAATATGCTTGTTTAACGGTAAATTTACGCCGGCAATACGTGCCATATTGACGCTCCCTAAAATTCTGTTTTACGAAAACGGGCGATTATACACGTTTTCGCGTTTAAAAACTAGTCAATAAATAAATACTATTTATCGTCCTTTTAAATTGGCCTTTTTCATCATGCTTTCATATTGACCGGACATTAACTGAGATTGTATCTGCGTCATGAAATCCATGACGACAATAACTATAATCAACAGGGACGTTCCTCCGAAGTAGAAAGGAACATTCCAATAGAGTATTAGAAACTCAGGTAATAAACACACTGCGGTTATATACACGGCGCCAGCAAGGGTTAATCGACCCATAATCGAATCAATATATCTTGCTGTTTGAGGTCCGGGTCTAATACCTGGCAAAAAAGCACCAGACTTTCTTAAATTATCAGCTGTGTCTTTTGGGTTAAAGACAATGGCTGTATAAAAGAAACAGAAAAACATAATAGCAAGCGCATAAAGAATAACGTACAACGGCTGCCCTGGAGCAAGTGTTGTTGCAATATCCTTAAGCCAACTCATATTGTCAGATGATCCAAACCACCCGCCTAGTGATGCCGGGAATAAAATAATACTCGAGGCAAAAATAGGTGGTATTACACCTGCCATGTTGAGTTTAAGAGGTAGATGACCCTCTTGCCCACCATACAACTTACGACCACGCATGCGCTGAGCATATTGCACAGGAATTCTACGTTGGCCGCGTTCTACAAAAACTACAAATGCGGTAACTCCTGCAACCAATAACAACAAAATTATTACTGTTATCGCATGCAATGCACCTGTATGTACTTGTTCAAGTGTGCCACCAAGCGCTGAAGGCAATCCAGCAACAATACCGGCAAAGATAATCAATGAAATACCATTACCAATACCACGCTCCGTTATTTGTTCGCCAAGCCACATCAAAAAGATTGTTCCACTTACCAGAGTTATTACAGCAGTTACCATAAATAACGGACCAGGGTTTACAACAACAGGCATGCCATTAATATTTTGCGCTTGCAACGCAATCGAAACGCCAATCGCCTGGAAGGTAGCAAGTACCACAGTTCCGTAACGAGTATACTGTGTAATTTTCCGACGCCCAGCTTCACCCTCTTTCTTGAGTTGTTCAAGTGTTGGCGAAACAGCGGTAAGAAGCTGCATGATAATTGCCGCAGAAATATAGGGCATAATACCAAGCGCAAGAATGGACAGACGCTCGAGTGCGCCACCTGAGAACATGTTGAACATGTCCAGGATAGTGCCTCTTTGCTGCTCAAACATTGCGGCTAATGCAATTGGATCAATAGATGGAACAGGTATATGAGTACCCAATCGAAAAACGATTAGGGCACCCAAAACAAATAATAAACGAGCCTTTAAATCACCCCAACCTTGTGAAGAACTTCCAGATTGAGCTATTGCAGGACTATTCATAAATTATGCTTCAACACTTCCACCAGCAGCAATAATAGCTTGCTTAGCTGATTCTGTTACTTTAATACCGTTTAATTTAACAGCACGTGTAATTTCGCCAGAATTTACCACTTTAACAAAGCGGATTTTCTCTGCAATTAAGTCAGCGGCTTTTAGCACAGCCAAGTCAATTTCAGTTGCATCAAGACGATTAAGAGCATCTAGGCGAATTTCTGCAGTGATTCTTGCCTTCATAGACGTGAATCCCACTTTAGGCAATCGGCGTTGAATTGGCATTTGACCACCTTCAAAACCAACCTTATGAAATCCCCCTGAGCGTGACTTTTGGCCCTTATGACCACGGCCACCCATCTTACCAAGTCCAGAACCTTGACCACGACCGACACGTTTACGTGGACGCTTGGTTCCTTCAGAAGGCGCTAATGTATTTAAAAACATCTTAGGCTTCCTCTACTTTTAATAAATAAGAAACTTTATTGATCATGCCACGATTTTCAGGTGTATCAATAACTGAAACTGTATGATGCAATCTACGCAAACCCAGCCCCTTAACACAGGCAATATGGTTTGGTAAACGACCAATAGTACTTTTAACTAAAGTAACATTAAGTTTTTTCTGTGCTGCCATTTTAACCACCTACAATCTCGTTAACTGACTTGCCACGTTTAGCAGCAATGAAATCAGGTGAATGCATGGACGTAAGGGCATTAACAGTTGCGCGAACAACGTTTACTGGACGAGTTGTACCAATACATTTTGCCAATACATTCTTAACGCCTGCAGCCTCAAGCACCGAACGCATACTACCACCGGCAATAACACCAGTACCTTCTGAGGCAGGCAACATAACAATCTTAGCCGCACCTTGTTCAAAACTAATAGGATACTCAAGGGTGCCGTTAGTTAGGTGAACATTACGCATATTACGGCGAGCCTGTTCCATTGCCTTTTTAATTGCAACTGGCACTTCACTTGCTTTACCACTTCCAAAACCAATGCGACCTTCACCGTCACCTACAACTGTAAGTGCAGAGAAAGAAAACACACGACCACCCTTAACCACCTTAGCAACACGACGAACTGAAACTAATTTTTCGATTAAGCCGTCTTGACCATCTTGCAATTCTTGTGAAGACATAATCAACCCTTATCTTAAAACTCTAAACCATTAGCACGTGCAGCATCTGCTAAGACTTGCACACGACCATGGTATTTGAAACCGGAACGATCAAAGGCTACTTTGGTCACACCAGCTGCTTTTGCTTTTTCAGCAATCGATTTTCCAACGATTTCAGCAGCGGTCTTATTACCGGAATATTTAACTGTACTTTTAACTTCTGCCTGAACGGTTGAGCTAGAAGCTATAACAGTGGCGCCATCAGCCGCAATCAACTGAACATAAATATGGCGTGGTGTACGATTTACACATAAACGAGGCATATTCAATTCACTAATCTTAGCACGGGTCTTCTTTGCACGACGAAGTCTTGCTTGTTTACTATCCATGATTAACCAACCTTATTTCTTCTTAGCTTCTTTACGCAAAATACGTTCATCAGCATACTTAACACCCTTGCCCTTATATGGCTCTGGTGGACGATAGCCACGTATTTGCGCCGCAACCTGACCAACAACCTGCTTATCCGCGCCACGGACAACAATTTCAGTTTGACTTGGCGTTTCAGCAGTAATACCTTCAGGCAGTTGATGGCTGACAGGATGTGAGAAGCCCAGTGTTAGATTAATAACATTTCCTTGCACCTGTGCACGGTAACCAACACCAACAAGCTGTAAGCGTTTTTCAAAACCTTGCGTGACACCAGTAATCATGTTGTTAACTAATGAACGGGCAGTACCAGCCTGCGCCCAGCCATCAATCGCATTTCCCTTAGGCGAAAAGGTCAAAATACCATTTTCATTGGTGATGCTCACTGACTTGTTTAAAGGTCCTGTTACAAAGCCCTTAGCTCCTTTAACTGAGACCATTTTATCTTCAACTTTTATTTCGACACCTGCAGGCAGAGTGATTGGAGCTTTTGCTACTCTAGACATAACTACTCTCCTTAAGCCACAAAGCAGATGATCTCACCACCAACACCCGCTTCGCGAGCCTGACGATCAGACATAATGCCTTTTGAAGTTGAAACAACAGCCACACCTAAACCACCAATAACTTTTGGTAACTCGTCTTTGTTCTTGTAGACTCGAAGACCAGGACGACTTACACGTTTAAGTAATTCAATAACAGGCTGACCCTGATAATATTTAAGGTCTAAGGAAAGCGTAGCTTTACCATTTAGATCCTTAACATCAAACTTTTCAATATAACCTTCATCAGCTAACAATTTAGCAACTGATGCTTTCAATTTTGAAGACGGCATACTGACATTCTTGTGACCTGCCATTTGGCCGTTTCTGATACGCGTTAACATATCGGCAATTGGATCTGACATACTCATAAATAAATCCTACCAGCTAGCTTTTCTTAAACCAGGTACGTCGCCCTGCATTGCATATAGACGAAGCATGTTACGTGATAAACCAAACTTCTTATAAACCGCATGCGGTCTACCAGTTAGCTTACAACGACGTTGCTGCCTTACCGGAGAAGCATTGCGCGGAAGGCGCGCTAACTTATCCATTGCTTCCATACGCTCCTCGTAAGAGAGAGTCATGTCCACAGATTTAGCTTTTAACTCACTACGCTTCTCGGCATATTTAGCAACAGTCTTTGCACGTTTTTCTTCACGCATTTTCATTGAAGTCTTTGCCATTTCAATTCCTTTTATTTCTTAAATGGGAAATTAAAAGCTTCTAGCAAAGCTTTAGCTTCAGCATCAGTTTGCGCAGTTGTAGCGATATTAATATCCAAACCACGCATCATATCAACCTTTTCAAATTCAATTTCAGGGAAAATAATCTGCTCTTTAATGCCCATAGTATAGTTACCACGACCATCAAATGACTTGGCGCTAACACCACGGAAATCACGAACACGCGGTAAAGAAATATTGATCAATCGATCAAGAAACTCATACATTCTTTCGCCACGCAAAGTTACCTTACAACCAATCGGCCAACCTTGACGAACCTTAAATGCAGCAACAGACTTACGCGCTAAAGTTTTTACCGGCTTCTGGCCCGCAATGGCTTCCATATCAGCTAAAGCATTATCTAAAATCTTTTTATCAGCTAATGCAGCACCAACACCCATGTTCAAAGTAATCTTTGAAATCTTTGGCGCTTGCATCACTGACTTATAACCAAATTGCTCTACTAACTTAGGAACAACTTGTTCTTTATAAACTTGTTTTAATCTTGCCATTTCACCAATCCAATTAAGCGTCAACCGCTTTATTTGTTGACTTGAAATATCGAATTTTCACATCATTCTCAACACGAAAACCTACACGATCAGCCTTTTGTGTTTCAGGGTTGACCAAAGCAACATTTGAAACGTGAATAGGCATTTCCTTAGTTACGATACCACCTTGAGCACCCGTCATTGGATTAGCCTTGGTATGCTTCTTTACAAGATTAATACCATCAACTAAAACTTTTTCAGCAGAGACAATTCTTGAAACTGTGCCCTTTTTACCCTTATCTTTACCTGTGATGACAACAACTTCATCACCTTTTTTCAAACGATTCATTCTTTTCCCCTTACAACACTTCTGGCGCCAAAGAAACAATTTTCATAAACTTCTCTGTACGCAGTTCGCGTGTCACTGGTCCAAAAATACGTGTTCCAATGGGCTCCTGCTTGCTATTAAGAATAACAGCAGCGTTATCATCAAAACGAATTAAAGAACCATCTTGACGACGAACGCCTTTTGCAGTTCTAACAACAACGGCGTTGTAAACATCGCCCTTCTTAACTTTTCCACGGGGTGCAGCTTCTTTAATTGAAACCTTAATAACATCCCCAACACTTGCATAACGGCGCTTAGAGCCGCCCAACACTTTGATACATTGCACACGCTTTGCACCACTGTTGTCTGCAACTTCTAAAATAGTTTGCATTTGAATCATAGCGGCACTCCAAATTTGCTATAAATCAGCCAAATAATTAATGATAACACAAAAACCGCTGCGTAACTAGTTCCATTTGGCTTAGTTACATCAGCGGTGAAAAAACAAAAATCAGTTTTTAGATTTTAGCTTTTTCGTTAACTTCTACAAGTGTCCATGACTTACGCTTAGACAAAGGGCGACATTCTTGAATCGTCACCTTATCACCCACTTGACACTGATTACCAGCATCATGCGCCATGATCTTAGTAGACTTCTTAACGTATTTCTTATACTTAGCGTGCTTTTCATAGCGCTCAGTTAACACCACGATGGAACTATCCATTGAATTGCTAACAACAACACCTGCACGAGTTCTAGCTTTTACATTTTCAGTGCTCATATTATACACTCACTTTTTCACGAATGATGGTTTTTACACGAGCAATTGAACGTCTTACCGACTTAAGCTGAGCCGTGCTTGCTAATTGACCTGTTGCTTGCTGCATTCTTAGGTTAAATTGCTCCTTCAATAATGCATGCAATTCGGTATTTAAATCTTCAGCACTTTTTTCTCTTAGTTCATTACTAGTCATCTTACATCACCGTTCTAATTACAAACTGTGTTTTGAAAGGTAGCTTAGCAGCAGCTAAACTAAACGCTTCACGCGCTAGGCTTTCATTCACACCTTGAACTTCATAAAGGACACGACCTGGTTGGATTTGTGCAACCCAGTATTCAACGCTACCCTTACCCTTACCCATACGAACCTCGAGAGGCTTGCTAGTAATTGGCTTGTCTGGGAACACACGAATCCAAATCTTACCGCCACGCTTAATATGACGTGTCATTGCTCTACGGGCAGATTCAATTTGACGTGAAGTTAAACGACCGCGCTCTACAGCTTTCAGGCCAAACTCACCAAAACTGACCTTACTACCAGCTAGAGCCAAACCACGGTTACGTCCCTTTTGAACTTTTCTAAATTTAGTACGCTTAGGCATTAACATGGTCTAAATCCTTTTATTTACGGCCTTTCTTGGCTTTAGGTTGTTTTTGATTGTCATTAGCAGCTAAAGACATTTTGCCAAGTTTTTCACCGTGGAAAATCCAAACCTTAACACCTAATTTACCGTAAGTTGTATCCGCTTCAAATGTTGAATAGTCGATATCAGCACGGAAAGTATGTAATGGTACGCGACCTTCACGATACCACTCGGTACGGGCGATTTCGGCACCATTTAAACGGCCTGCAACAGCGACCTTAATGCCTTGGGCACCAAGACGCATAGCATTACCAACAGCGCGCTTCATGGCACGGCGAAACTGAATACGCTTCTCAAGTTGCTGAGCAATGCTTTCAGCAACAAGCTTTGCATCCAACTCAGGCTTTTTAACTTCTTCAATATTGATATTTACTGGCATGCCTGTTTTCTTAACGAGATCAGCCTTTAACTTCTCAATATCTTCGCCCTTCTTACCAATAACAATACCTGGACGCGCAGTATGAACGGTTACACGAATCCCATTCGCTACGCGCTCAATATGAATTTTGCTAACTGATGCATTTTTTAGCTTTTCGTTAAGTTCCTTTCGAATCTCAATATCACTCACTAAAAAATCAGAATAATTTTTGCTATCCGCATACCAACGAGCATTCCAATCTTTCGTAATGCCAAGGCGGATACCAACGGGATGTACTTTTTGACCCATAATGGCTCTCCTTATTTTTCGCCAACTGTAACAGTGATATGACTCATTCGCTTCACGATCCGGTTACCACGACCCTTAGCACGAGCACGCATACGCTTCATCAATGGACCCTCGTCCACGAACACAGCCGTTACTTTTAACTCATCAACATCGGCGCCATTATTATTCTCTGCATTAGCAATAGCAGAGTTCAATATTTTTTTCATCAAATCAGCAGCCTTCTTGTCGCTAAACGCAAGAATACTAACGGCTGACTCTACACTCTTACCACGAATAAGATCTGCTACTAAACGAGCTTTCTGTGGAGAAATACGAGCGAATTTATGTGTTGCACTAACTTGCATCTTTTCTCTCCCCTATCGCTTAGCTTTCTTATCAGCAGCATGGCCACGGTAGGTACGAGTCATTGAAAACTCACCTAGTTTATGACCAACCATGTTTTCTGAAACGAAAACTGGGATGTGCTCTTTGCCATTATGAACGGCAATGGTTAATCCAATCATATCCGGCAAAATCATTGAACGTCTTGACCAGGTTTTAATTGGACGTTTACTACCAGATTCTTGCGCCTCAATCACTTTTTTTGCTAAGTGATGATCTACAAAAGGTCCTTTTTTAACTGAACGTGGCATTATGTCCTTCCTTATTTACTATTGCGACGACGTACAATCATATTGTCTGTACGTTTGTTGCTACGAGTTTTCTTGCCCTTAGTTGGAACACCCCATGGTGTAACAGGATGACGACCACCAGAAGTACGGCCTTCACCACCACCGTGCGGATGGTCAACAGGGTTCATAGCCACACCACGAACGGTAGGACGAACGCCACGCCATCTTTTTGCACCAGCTTTTCCAAGCTTACGCAAATTATGCTCTGTATTTCCAACTTCACCAATAGTCGCCCTGCAATCAATATGAATCTTGCGCATCTCACCAGAACGAAGCTTAACTAATACATAGGCGCCTTCCTTACCAGCAATTTGGACAGATGCACCAGCACTACGAGCAATTTGAGCACCTTTTCCAGGACGCATCTCCAACGCATGAACTACAGTACCGACTGGAATATTACGCAGTGGCAAAGTATTACCTACCTTAATACTTACACCTGAACCGGATTCAACGCTATCACCTGCTTTTAGGTTGCGCGGTGCGAGTATATAAGCACGCTCACCATCGGCATATCTAATTAAAGCGATGTTTGCAGTACGGTTCGGGTCATATTCTAAACGCTCAACAACTGCTGGAATGCCATCTTTAGAACGCTTAAAATCAACTAAGCGATAATGACGCTTGTGACCGCCACCAACATGACGCACAGTAATACGTCCGTTGTTGTTACGGCCACCTTTTTTACTTTTCTTCTCTAGTAACGGAGCATATGGATCACCCTTGTGAAGACCAGGCTCAACGATACTTACTACGAAACGACGTCCAGGAGAAGTAGGTTTTGATTTCTTAATAATCGCCATAAATTACTCCTTATTCACCCGCTACAAAGTCGATTTCTTGACCAGCGGTCAACTTAACAATGGCTTTACGAACACCATTGCGTGTACCTGGACGACCTTTAAACATTTTGCGTTTGCCCTTCACGTTCAACACGTTGACACACTCAACCTGAACTTTGAAAAGACTTTCTACAGCTTGCTTAACTTCGACCTTAGTGGCGTCAGGTGCTACCTTGAAAACGTATTGTGACTTGCTATCTGCCATCAAAGCGCTTTTTTCAGACACATGCGGCGCTAGCAAAACTTTTAATAGACGCTCTTTACTCATGCGTACTTCTCCTCTAACTGCTTGATAGCACCCTGAGTCATAACGACGTTTTTAAATCCAACTAAACTTAATGGATCAATAGACGCAACGTCACATACATCAGCCTGATACAAGTTTCGTGATGACAAATATAGATATTCATCAAACGCTTCGGTAACAACTAATGCATCACTCACACCCAACATTGCCAACTTGGCTTTGAATTCACGTGTTTTTGGTGCTTCAACTTTAAAGTCATCTACAACAATTAAACGACCGTTACGGCTCAGTTCAGACAAAATTGATTTCATCGCACCACGATACATTTTCTTATTTACTTTCTGACTAAAGTCTCTGTTTTGACCAGGAAATGCACGACCACCACCGACCCACAGTGGGCTACGGATAGTACCTGCACGCGCACGGCCTGTACCCTTTTGACGCCATGGTTTAATTCCACCACCACGAACTTCAGAGCGTGTTTTTTGTTTCTTAGTCCCTGAACGGGCACCCGCCATATAGGCTACGACAACTTGGTGAACCAATGTTTCATTGAAGTCAACGCCAAATACAGCATCTGACACTCCAACTGAACCTTTTTGGTTTCCTGTCGCTAACTCAATCATTTTTAATTCCATAGCGCCCACCTTACTTAATTGCTTTGCGCACGATAACTGTTCCGCCCTTGGCTCCAGGAACAGCACCCTTGATTAAAAGCAGATTATTTTCAACATCTACTTTTACCAGGTCTAAATTAAGGGTAGTTTGACGCACGTCACCTAAATGACCAGCCATTTTCTTGCCTTTAAAAACACGCCCAGGGGTTTGGTTTTGACCAATAGAACCTAATACACGATGAGACAATGAGTTACCATGCGTCGCATCCTGAGTTCTAAAGTTGTGACGCTTTACGCCACCTTGGAAGCCTTTACCTTTTGTTTTACCAATAACATCCACAACCGGGGTTTCTGCGAATTGTGCAACAGTAACTTCAGAACCTAGCTCAAAAGAACTTAGCTCTTCGCCTGTTACACGAAATTCCCACAAACCATCACCAGCCTCAACGCCTGCCTTGGCAAAATGTCCCGCAACAGGCTTGTTAACGCGACCAGCGTGTTTTGTTCCAGCAGTTACCTGCACAGCACAATAGCCATCTGTTTCCAGCGTCTTAAGTTGCGTTACACGATTAGGCGCAACCTCTACAACTGTTACTGGCACTGAAACACCCTCTTCATTGAAGATGCGTGTCATGCCAATCTTTTTTCCAACGACACCAATACTCATCAAAATTACCTCTTATTATTGCAATCCACCATTACGATTGATGGCTTCTATCGCTAATTAACGCAATTCCAACTGCACATCAACACCAGCAGCTAGGTCTAGCTTCATGAGTGCATCAACGGTTTTGTCAGTTGGATCAACGATATCTAGCATTCTTTTATGAGTACGAAGCTCATATTGATCACGCGCATCTTTATTTACATGTGGTGAAACCAGCACAGTAAAACGCTCTTTGCGTGTTGGCATTGGAATTGGGCCCTTAACTTGAGCACCAGTACGCTTAGCCGTCTCTGTAATCTCTTTAGCGGATTGATCAATTAGACGATGATCAAATGCTTTTAAGCGAATACGAATATTTTGAGTTGCCATAACCACTTCTCGCTTTATAGAAAAAATAAAAGCAGCAGGCTAAGCCTACTGCTAATAAGGTTGCGGATTATAAACTTAAATTCTTAAATAATCAACACTGATTACTTCAAAATCTTAGAAACAACACCCGCACCAACCGTACGACCACCTTCACGAATCGCGAAGCGTAAACCTTCGTCCATCGCAATTGGGTTGATCAAGGTGATTGTCATCTGGATGTTATCTCCTGGCATAACCATTTCAACACCTGATGGTAATTCACACGCACCGGTTACGTCCGTAGTACGGAAGTAAAACTGGGGACGGTAGCCATTGAAGAATGGCGTATGACGACCACCTTCTTCTTTCGACAATACATACACTTCTGATTCAAACTGAGTATGTGGATTAATCTTGCCAACATGACTCAACACTTGACCACGCTCAACGTCTTCACGCTTAGTACCACGTAGTAGTACACCCACGTTATCGCCCGCTTCACCTTGATCTAGTAACTTACGGAACATTTCAACACCGGTTACAGTAGTGCTTACGGTATCACGGATACCTACGATCTCAACCGTTTCGCCTACTTTAACAACACCTGTCTCAATACGACCGGTTACAACCGTACCACGACCCTGAATCGAGAATACGTCTTCTACTGGCATCAAAAACGGCTTATCCGTATCACGCTCTGGTGTTGGAATGTAGGTATCTAACGCTTCGATCAAACGACCGATTGCTGGCTCACCAATCTCAGACTGGTCACCTTCAATAGCCTTCAAGGCCGAACCTTTAATGACCGGCGTATCATCACCTGGGAAGTCATAGTCTGACAACAACTCACGTACTTCCATTTCAACCAATTCTAGCAACTCTTCATCATCAACCATGTCCGCCTTGTTTAGGAACACAACGATGTAAGGTACACCCACCTGACGTGATAACAAAATGTGCTCACGGGTTTGTGGCATGGGGCCATCAGCAGCCGAACATACAAGAATGGCACCGTCCATCTGCGCCGCACCCGTGATCATGTTTTTAACATAGTCAGCATGCCCTGGGCAGTCAACGTGCGCATAGTGGCGCGACTCGGACTCATACTCAACGTGTGCTGTTGAAATGGTAATACCACGTGCTTTTTCTTCCGGTGCATTGTCAATCTGGTCGTAACCTTTGACATCACCACCAAACTTCTTACCCTGCACAATGGTCAATGCCGCTGTTAATGTCGTTTTACCATGGTCAACGTGACCAATCGTTCCTACGTTAACGTGCGGCTTTGTACGTTCAAACTTTGCTTTTGCCATTTAAAAATCCTTCTATATTAAATGATTAAGAACCTTTTTTCGCTTTCGCGATAATTTCTTCCTGGATTGAAGCAGGTGCTTCTGCATATTTCGCGAAAGTCATAGCATAACTTGCACGACCCTGAGATAAAGAACGAACATTCGTTGCATAACCAAACATTTCCGATAACGGAACTTCAGCTTTTAGCTCTTTACCAGTTGGTGTATCTTCCATGCCCTGAATCATACCGCGACGACGGTTAAGGTCACCCATAACATCGCCCATGTATTCCTCAGGTGTAATAACTTCAACAGCCATTATTGGCTCAAGAATGACCGGACGTGCTTTTTCAACGCCGTTTTTCACACCCATAGATGCTGCGATCTTGAATGCCATTTCGTTTGAGTCAACATCATGATAAGAACCATCGAAAACGGTTACCTTTACATCCACAACTGGGTAACCTGCGATTACACCGTTTTCCAGCTGTTCTTTAGCGCCTTTCTCAACAGCAGGAATGTATTCACGAGGAACAACACCGCCAACAATTGCATTTTCAAAAGTGAAGCCCGCGCCTGGCTCTTGAGGCTCAATACGAAGCACCACGTGACCATACTGACCACGACCACCAGACTGACGAACAAACTTACCATCAGCCTCAACTGACTGACGAATTGTTTCACGATAAGAAACTTGCGGAGCACCCACATTCGCTTCAACGTTAAACTCACGTTTCATACGATCTACGATAATATCCAGATGAAGCTCACCCATACCAGAGATAATCGTTTGACCCGTTTCTTCATCAGTACGAACACGGAATGATGGATCTTCTGAAGCCAGTTTTTGCAAAGCAATACCCATTTTTTCTTGGTCGGCTTTGGTCTTAGGCTCAACAGCAATCGAGATAACAGGCTCTGGAAACTCCATACGCTCAAGCGTAATGATATTGGCAAGATCACAAATAGTGTCACCTGTAGTAACATCCTTAAGACCGACAACACAGCCAATATCACCAGCACGCAATTCTTTAATTTCTTCACGCGTGTTAGCATGCATTTGAATTAATCGGCCCGCACGCTCTTTCTTACTCTTGACTGGGTTATAAACCGCTTCGCCTGAATTTAGCACGCCCGAATAAACACGAACGAACGTCAAAGTTCCCACATATGGATCTGTCATCATTTTAAATGCAAGTGCTGCAAATGGTGCATCATCTGAGGATTCACGCGTTGCTTTATCACCGCTTTCAAGCTCACCCTCGATAGCCGGAACATCTAGCGGCGAAGGGAAGTATTCAATAACAGCATCTAGCAGCGCCTGAACACCCATGTTCTTAAAGCTCGAACCACAGAACATTGGAATGACTTCATTATTAATACAACGTGCACGAATACCTTGCTTAATCTGTTCTTCAGTCAACTCACCAGATTCAAGGTAGGCATCCATGAGCTCTTCGCTTGCTTCAGCGGCAGACTCTACCATTTGCTCACGATAAGATTCACAGTCCGCTACCATATCAGCAGGAATGTCTTGATATTCAAAATTCAGACCCTGAGTTTCTTTATCCCAGATAACGGCCTTCATTTTGATCAGATCAACAACACCATTAAAAGTATCTTCAGCACCAATAGGTAATTGCATAACAACTGGTGTAGCGCCTAAACGAGTTTTAATCTGCTCAACAACTCGTAGGAAGTTCGCACCTGCACGATCCATTTTGTTGACATAGCCCATACGCGGCACGCCATATTTATCAGCTTGACGCCATACTGTTTCAGACTGCGGCTGAACACCACCAACAGAACAGAATGTGGTTACTGCACCGTCTAATACGCGCAGTGAACGCTCTACTTCAATTGTGAAGTCAACGTGTCCAGGCGTATCGATAACGTTAATGCGATGCTCTTGGAACTGTTTCGCCATACCGGCCCACATACAAGTGGTCGCAGCCGATGTGATAGTAATACCACGCTCTTGCTCTTGCGCCATCCAATCCATGGTCGCACCACCATCGTGCACTTCGCCAATCTTATGTGATTTACCGGTATAAAAAAGAATACGCTCGGTAGTTGTTGTCTTACCTGCGTCAATGTGAGCCATGATACCAATGTTACGATAACGCTCTAAAGGGGTTTGACGTGCCACTTTATTAACCTTTTACTTTGATGTTTGAAAGAACAAAGGCCCATCAAGGGCCCTTGTAGTGAATTACCAACGGAAATGAGAGAAAGCCTTATTGGCCTCAGCCATTCTATGGGTATCTTCTTTTTTCTTGATTGCTGAACCGCGATTTTCTATGGCGTCTGCAAGTTCGCCAGCTAGGCGAAGCATCATTCCTTTTTCGTTACGCTTACGTGCGGCTTCTACGATCCAACGCATGGACAATGCCATTTTACGCTCTGGACGAACCTCAACAGGTACCTGGTAGGTAGCACCACCAACACGGCGTGACTTCACTTCTACCATTGGACCAACATTGTCTAACGCTTCGCGCAATAAAGAGGCATGCTCACCACCTTTGCGGCGCTCAACAACTTTATCCAATGCATCATATACGATTTTTTCAGCCACGGCTTTTTTGCCGCTGAACATGATCATGTTAACAAATTTTGTTAATACTACGTCGCCAAACTTTGGATCTGGTAGAACCAAACGTTTGGGTATCTCTCTTCTTCTTGCCATTCTTCACACTTCCGGTATTAAAGAAATAAAATTAGCTAGCGTATGTCAAAAGGCTTATTTACCTTTTGGACGCTTAGCACCGTACTTAGAACGACCTTGTTTACGCTCATTAACGCCTGCACAGTCAAGTGCACCACGAACTGTATGATAACGTACACCAGGCAAATCCTTAACACGCCCACCACGAATCAGGATGACCGAGTGTTCTTGAAGGTTATGACCCTCACCACCAATGTATGAAGTAACTTCAAAACCATTAGTTAAACGAACACGCGCAACCTTACGCAAGGCAGAGTTAGGCTTTTTAGGGGTAGTGGTATAAACACGCGTACAAACACCGCGACGCTGTGGACATGCATCCAACGCTGGAACGGCCGATTTTTTTACTTTGTCTTTACGCGGCTTACGAACCAACTGGTTAATTGTAGCCATTAAAACTTTCTCCAAATTTGAGACTTAACTCATTAGCCAAATGTTTGTGAGTTTAACACCCACAAACAGGGTTTCAGAATTTTAGTTATCCACTTACTAGAAGTCAAGCAATAAGTTATTGATTTTTTATTGCTCTGACTCTTCAACTTCCATCATTCGGTCGTCAATGACCGGCATTTCTTCTAAAATATCTTCACTTATATCATCGCCATCAGTGAAAACTTCTTTTTGTATGAATGCTCGTAACTCACTATCAACTTCAGCACTAGCCTTGCGGCGCGCTTGATGATAAGCAAAACCTGTCCCAGCTGGAATTAAACGTCCGACAATAACGTTTTCTTTCAGTCCAACCAAAGTATCACGCTTACCACTGACTGCTGCCTCAGTTAAGACTCGCGTAGTTTCTTGGAAAGAAGCCGCCGAGATGAACGATTCCGTTGCCAAGGATGATTTGGTGATACCTAATAAAATACGCTCATAGGTAGCCTCGACTTTACCTTCTTCGCGCATTTTCTCATTGAGCTCTAGCACACGTGCATATTCAGCTTGTTCGCCTTTGATCAATCCCGTGTCACCCGCAGAACGAATTTCAACCTTGCGCAACATTTGACGTATGATCGATTCGATATGCTTGTCGTTGATACGAACACCTTGTAGTCGGTAAACATCTTGCACTTCATCCACAATGTATTCAGCTAAGCGCTCTACACCTAGAAGGCGCAAAATATCATGAGCATTGGGGCTACCTTCAACAATCACATCCCCGCGCTCAACGCGCTCACCCTCAAACACGTTGACACTACGCCATTTTGGAATCAAGGTCTCATACTGCTCGCCTGAGTCTTGGGTAATGATTAATCGTTGCTTACCTTTGGTTTCCTTACCAAAAGAAATTACACCACTAACTTCCGCCATAATCGCAGGCTCTTTCGGTTGTCGCGCCTCGAAAAGGTCGGCAACACGTGGCAAACCACCAGTGATATCTTTTGTTTTTGAAGACTCTTGTGGAATACGTGCCAATACGTCACCAGAAGTTAGTTTTGCACCACTTTGCACTAATACAATGGCATTTTCTGGTAGATAGTAAATTGCAGGTGTTTGAGTACCTGCAAAACAGATACTTTCACCCTTTTCATCAACTAGACGAATAAAAGGACGCGCATCTTTCATTGCATTAGAGCGCTCTTTAGAACCCTTAACGACACGAGTCACTAAACCGGTTAACTCATCAAGTTTTTCTTCAACCGTACCATCAAAGTTACCATATTCGACTAGACCCGCTACCTCTGAAATAACTGGGTGAGTATGTGGATCCCAGGTTGCAATAATCTCACCAGAGCTTAGTTGCTGACCTTCTGTCACCACTAGTATTGCACCGTAAGGAATTTTATAACGCTCTTTCTCACGACCCGCTGCATCCTGAATGGTTACTTCCCCAGAACGAGTTGTAACCATCACTTTATCTTCTGAGTTACGTACTGTCTTCAAGTTATTAAACTTAACACTACCCTCATATTTCACTTCAACCTGACTTTGAGCCGCTGATTTCGATGCTGTACCACCAATGTGGAATGTACGCATGGTCAACTGAGTACCTGGCTCGCCGATTGACTGTGCCGCCATAACGCCAACAGCCTCACCCATATTCACCAGGTGGCCACGGGCAAGATCACGACCGTAACACTTTTGACACACACCAAACTTTGTTTCACAGGTAATCGGTGAACGAACTTTTACGCGGTCGATGCCGTTAGCATCAATCAAGTCAACTAGTTTTTCATCAAGCAACGTACCCTCTTCAACGAGCACATTGCCAGCGGCATCTAGAACAGCTTCGCTTAACACCCGTCCCAGAATACGCTCGCGTAATGATTCGATAACATCACCACCTTCTACGTGCGCGGTCATTTCAATGCCAGCATGGGTACCACAGTCATGTTCGGTTACAACCACGTCTTGTGCAACATCAACTAAGCGACGGGTTAGGTAACCTGAGTTAGCTGTTTTCAATGCTGTATCCGCCAAACCTTTACGCGCACCATGGGTTGAAATGAAGTACTGAAGTACGTTCAAACCTTCACGGAAGTTAGCAGTAATAGGTGTTTCAATAATCGAGCCGTCTGGCTTAGCCATCAAACCACGCATACCACCCAACTGGCGCATCTGGGCAACCGAGCCACGAGCACCTGAGTCTGCCATCATATAAATCGAGTTAAAAGATGTTTCTTTAACCTGTTCACCTTTGGCATCGACAGTCAAATCGTACTGCAACTCCTCCATCATCGCTTTGGTTACTAATTCGTTAGTATGTGACCAAATGTCGACAACTTTGTTATAACGCTCACCCTCGGTTACAAGTCCTTGCGCATACTGAGTCTGGATCTCTTTAACCTGCTCTTCTGCGCGCTCAAGAATGGGCGCCTTCTCATCTGGAATCAACATGTCATCCGAGCAGAAGGACAGACCTGCCATCGTTGACCATTTAAAGCCGGCATACATCAATTGGTCAGCAAAAATAACGGTTTCTTTTGGACCTAGCACACGATAACAAGTGTTTAAAACCTTACTAATATTTTTCTTCGTTAAATTAGTGTTGATCAGGTCATAGGATAAACCCTTAGGCAAAATACGGCTTAACAACGCACGGCCAACAGTTGTATCAACAATACGTGTTTGGCAACGCTCGACACCCTCTTCAATCAAAGTCTCATTAACCCGCAATTTAATACGCGTATGCAAATGAACAACTTTTGCCTCTAGTGCGCGTGTTACCTCCTGCCAGTTAACAAACGCCTTACCCTCGCCAATAGCATTGATTTTCTCACGGGTAATGTAGTAAAGACCCAATACAACGTCCTGCGAAGGTACGATGATAGGATCACCGTTTGCTGGTGACAATAGGTTGTTAGTTGACATCATTAGCGTACGCGCTTCAAGCTGAGCTTCCAATGACAAAGGCACGTGTACAGCCATCTGGTCACCATCAAAGTCGGCGTTGAAAGCTGAACACACTAACGGATGTAAGTTAATAGCCTTACCTTCAATCAATACCGGTTCAAACGCTTGGATACCCAACCTGTGCAATGTTGGCGCACGGTTTAGTAGTACCGGGTGCTCACGGATCACTTCATCAAGCACGTCCCAAACCTCTGGCAAGCTCTGCTCAACCATTTTCTTGGCAGCCTTAATTGTAGGTGCTGATCCACGTTTTTGCAGTTTGCTGAAAATAAAGGGCTTGAAAAGTTCAAGTGCCATCTTCTTTGGCAAGCCACACTGATGTAAACGTAAGGTTGGGCCTACTACGATGACTGAACGACCTGAGTAGTCAACGCGCTTACCGAGCAGGTTTTGACGGAAACGACCTTGTTTACCTTTAATCATGTCGGCTAAAGATTTTAACTGGCGTTTGTTAGTACCGGTAACCGCACGACCACGACGACCGTTATCCAGCAATGAATCTACGGCTTCTTGCAACATACGCTTTTCGTTACGCACGATAATATCGGGCGCCATCAAATCTAATAAACGCTTAAGACGATTGTTTCGGTTAATCACTCGGCGGTACAAATCGTTAAGATCAGAGGTCGCAAATCGGCCACCATCCAAAGGCACTAATGGCCTCAACTCTGGCGGCAATACCGGCAGAACTTCTAACACCATCCATTCCGGCTTATTACCTGACTGAATAAACGACTCAATCAACTTCAGTCGCTTAGATACTTTCTTTTGCTTGGTTTCAGAGTTGGTGTTTTCAACTTCTGAACGTAAACGAGCGGCCTCTTCCGTTAAGGGAATCGACTGCAACATACGTTTAATAGCTTCAGCACCCATCATGGCTTCAAATTCATCGCCATGCTCTTCTAATGCATCAAGATACTCTTCTTCTGTTAACAACTGCCAAGCCTCTAAAGGTGTCAGACCAGGATCAACAACCATAAAGGCTTCAAAATACAATACCGCTTCAATTTCTTTAAGCGTCATGTCCAACATTAAACCAATACGACTTGGAAGCGACTTCAAAAACCAGATATGCGCAACCGGCGTTGCTAGGTCAATATGACCCATACGTTCACGACGCACCTTTGACTGAGTGACCTCAACGCCACATTTTTCGCAGATAACACCACGGTGTTTAAGGCGCTTATACTTCCCACACAAGCATTCATAATCACGAATTGGACCAAAGATTTTGGCACAAAACAAACCATCACGCTCTGGTTTAAATGTACGGTAGTTTATGGTCTCTGGCTTCTTAACTTCGCCATATGACCATGAACGAATTTTTTCAGGTGAAGCAAGTGATACTTTGATCGCATCAAATTCACTGGAAACGTTTTGTTTTTTTAGAAAACCGATTAAATCTTTCATTTAGTCTTGCTCCAACTCAATATCAATACCTAATGCACGAATTTCTTTACGCAACACGCTAAAGGATTCAGGCATCCCCGGCTCCATGTACTCATTGCCATCGACAATGTTTTTGTACATTCGCGTACGACCATTCAAGTCATCCGACTTCACCGTTAACATTTCCTGCAGAGTGAATGCCGCACCATATGCTTCTAGTGCCCACACCTCCATTTCACCGAAACGCTGACCGCCAAATTGAGCTTTACCGCCCAATGGTTGCTGAGTCACGAGGCTGTATGGACCGGTTGAACGCGCATGCATCTTATCGTCAACCAAATGGTTAAGCTTGAGCATGTACATATAACCCACTGTTACTGGGCGATCAAACTCTTCACCTGTACGCCCGTCAAATAAACGCATTTGACCTGACTCTGGTAGATCCGCTAAGCGTAACAATGCTTTGATTTGACCCTCGCCAGCACCGTCAAAAACAGGCGTTGCCATCGGTACGCCTTTGCATAGGTTGCGTGCCAGTTCGATCAACTCATCATCACTAAAGGCGGCAAAATCAACGCCTTGGCCTTGGGTTTCGTTATAAATCTTATCCAAGAAACTACGAACCTCTGCCAAATCCGCTTCACGACGTAACATGGCATCAATTTTCTGACCCAGGCCTTCTGCCGCTAAACCTAGATGGGTTTCTAAAATCTGACCAACGTTCATACGAGAAGGTACACCTAGTGGGTTCAGACAAATATCAACCGGACGACCTGTTTCATCAAATGGCATATCCTCAACAGGGCAAATACGAGAGATTACACCCTTATTACCATGACGGCCGGCCATCTTATCACCTGGCTGAATACGACGCTTAATCGCCACGTAGACCTTAACCATCTTCGACACACCTGGCGCCAGATCATCGCCCTGAGTTAATTTTTTACGCTTTTCCTCAAAGGCGTCATTCAAGCCCTTACGCTTAGTATTAAGCTGGTCTTCCTGTGCTTCTAACTGACGCATTAAATCTTCATCGTTAAGATTCAAAAGGAATAAAGACTTACTATCCATTATGGCCAATTGATCAGCTGTTAAGGTTTTACCTTCCAGTGTGGTTTGACCAACAAGAATTGTGCGCAAACGAGCCAAGCTATCCTGTTCCAGAATACGGTATTGCTCATCAATGTCTTTACGAACGGCATCAAGCTCTTCTTCATGAATTGCTTGGGCACGCGAATCCTTCTTCATCCCTTCACGAGTGAAGACTTGCACATCGATAACTGTGCCTTCAATACCCTTAGAGACTCGCAATGACGTATCTTTAACATCCGATGCTTTTTCACCAAAGATGGCACGTAGTAGCTTCTCTTCCGGTGTTAACTGGGTCTCCCCTTTTGGGGTAACCTTACCAACCAGAATATCACCCTGTTTCACTTCGGCACCGATGTAAACAATACCGCTCTCGTCCAGACGAGATAAAGCCGACTCACCCACGTTCGGAATATCAGCGGTAATTTCCTCTGGACCTAACTTGGTATCACGTGCTAAACAGGTAAATTCTTCAATATGAATTGTTGTAAAACGATCCTCTTGCACAACACGCTCAGATACTAGGATGGAGTCTTCAAAGTTGTAACCGTTCCAAGGCATGAAAGCAACACGCATATTCTGACCTAGAGCCAGCTCACCTAAATCAGTTGAAGGCCCGTCAGCCAATACATCGCCGCGCGCAACTAAATTACCAGCGGCAACAATGGGTTTTTGGTTAATACACGTATTTTGGTTTGAACGTTGATATTTAATAAGATTATAAATATCAACACCCGTTTCACCCTCACTAATCTCATCGGCATTAACACGCACTACAATACGCGACGCATCCGCAGAAACCACTTCACCACCGCGCTCGGCAACCACGGTTACACCAGAATCGATTGCTACCGTTTTCTCAATACCGGTACCTACTAACGGCTTATCGGCTCGAAGCGTCGGTACTGCTTGACGCTGCATGTTTGAACCCATCAAGGCACGGTTAGCATCATCGTGCTCAAGGAATGGAATCAATGCGGCTGCAACTGAAACAATTTGCTTCGGAGATACGTCCATCAAGTTTATGTCTTTCGACATTGACAAGGTAAATTCATTTTGATGACGCGCTGAAATCAAGTCATCAACAAAACGACCGGAATCATCTAAGCGAGCACTCGCCTGCGCAATGATATACTGTGCTTCATCAATTGCAGAAATATATACAATCTCATCAGAAACCTGACCATCAATAACACGACGGTAAGGTGTTTCCAAGAAACCGTATTCGTTGGTTTTTGCATAAACAGCCAACGAATTGATTAGACCGATGTTTGGTCCTTCAGGCGTTTCAATAGGACAAACGCGGCCATAATGAGTGGGGTGTACGTCACGAACCTCAAAACCTGCACGCTCACGAGTTAAGCCACCCGGGCCAAGCGCAGAAACACGACGCTTATGCGTCACTTCTGACAAGGGGTTAACCTGATCCATGAATTGAGACAACTGGCTAGAACCAAAGAACTCTTTAATCGCCGCCGAAACCGGCTTAGCATTAATCAAATCCTGAGGCATTAAACCATCAGATTCGGCCTGATTAAGTCGCTCCTTAACGGCACGCTCAACACGAACCAAACCAACACGGAAAGCATTCTCGGCCATTTCACCAACAGCACGAATTCGACGATTACCTAAAGTATCAATATCATCAACCATACTCTCACCATTACGGATACGAATAAGCTCCCGAATTACTTCTACAATATCATCCGGTTCTAAAACCAAACGACCATCATTGTTATCACGCCCTAAACGACGGTTTAATTTCATGCGACCAACATTGGACAAGTCATAACGCTCTTCTTGGAAGAACAGACTATTAAATAGAGCTTCAGAAGACTCTTTTGTTGGCGGTTCACCTGGGCGCATCATACGATAGATTTCGATCTGTGCTTCTAATTGAGTACTCGTACTGTCTAGGTTCAAAGTATCTGAGATATATGGACCATGAAGTAACTCGTCAACAAACAATACACCAAGCTGTACTTTACCAATCTCATGCATCTTCGCAATCAATTCACTTGTTATCACAGTGTTTGCAGCCGCTAATAACTCACCTGTTGACTTATCAACCAGGTTCTCTGCCACTACCTTGCCAACCAGGAAAGCTTCTGGCACATCAATCTCTTTTAAGCCAGCCTGCTCAAATTGCTTGATACTCCGAGCAGTAATACGATTACCCGCCGCAACGATCACTTCTCCTTTATCAACCATATCAAATGCGGCTACTTGACCTTTCAATTGCTCAGGAATAATGCCCATCACAATTTTAGTTTTAGTAATACGAATTGGTGTTGTGTCAAAGAAAGCAGATAAAATTTGCTCGTTGTCATAACCCATTGCACGTAGCAGGATTGAAACGGGTAATTTGCGACGACGGTCAATACGCGTAAACAAACAATCATTATGGTCAAATTCGAAATCCAACCAAGATCCACGGTATGGAATAATCCGCGCGTTAAATAAAATTTTGCCAGAAGAATGTGACTTGCCCTTGTCATTATCAAAGATAACGCCCGGCGAACGATGCAACTGCGTTACGATTACACGTTCGGTACCGTTAATAACAAAAGTACCGTTATCGGTCATCAAGGGCATATCACCCAGATAAACTTCCTGTTCTTTAATATCCTTAACAGGGCGATTACTGGCAGGCGCTTCTTTATCATAAATCACCAACCGCATCTTGACGCGCAGAGGCGCCGCATAAGTTACGCCACGCTGTTTACACTCCTTAACATCAAACTCAGGCTGACCTAGATGATAGCTGACGTAATCCAAGTCCGCTGTGCCAGCGACACCCTTAATTGGAAATACAGACTTAAAGGCAGAGTGAAGACCCATCGCAATGCGGTCATTCGGTTTTTTATCTAATTGAATAAAATCGTGGTAGGAGCTCTTTTGCAAAGACAGTAGGTACGGCACATCAAGCATTGATGCTTGAGTGGCAAAATCTTTACGGATACGTTTCTTTTCGGTTAACGAGTATGACATGGAATACCTCGACAATCGGGTTATTAAATTGTGGGACTTCAAGTAAATGTATAAAAGGGTCGTATCAAACTAAAATATGACGCTTTTACACACTGATAAAACACAAAAGGCCGACACCGAAATGTCAGCCATTTTCACTGCAGCTAAGCAGTTAAAATCAAGCTATTACTTGATCTCAACCTGGCCGCCAGCCTCTTCAACTTGCTTTTTAATTTCATCAGCTTCTTCTTTAGAGACGCCTTCTTTAAGCACAGTTGGAACACCTTCAACCGCGTCTTTAGCTTCTTTTAAGCCAAGACCAGTGATTGCGCGAACAGCTTTGATCGCACCAACTTTGTTAGAACCAGCACTGGTTAAAACTACGTTGAACTCTGATTGCTCTTCAGCAGCTTCAGCGGCAGCAGCTGGACCAGCAACAGCCATCGCTGCAGCAGATACACCAAATTTTTCTTCCATTGCTGAAATTAATTCAACAACTTCGACTACCGTCATATTGGCAACGGCTTCTAAGATATCGTTTTGTGATACAGACATGTTTATCTCCTAAATGTAATAAATAACTAATGCAAAAAATTAAGCCGCTTCGCGTGACTCTTTGTAAGCTGCCAGCGTACGAGCCAATTTCTCGACCGGTGCCTTCATTACATACATTAGTTTTGCAATTGCTTCGTCGTAAGTTGGTAGTGATGCAACCATATCTAATTGATTAGCGTCAAGGGTGCCTGAACCAATTGATACTGCTTTAACAACCATAGCATCGTTTTCTTTTTTGAATGCCTTAACAACACGCGCTGCGCCTGATAGTTCTTTCTGAGAGAACACCAAAACAACAGGTCCTACCAATGAAGCGCTCATGTCTTCATAAGGTGTTCCTGCAAATGCACGTTTAGCTAGGGTATTTTTAACTACGCGAACAACAACACCATTGTCGCGAGCCTGAGAACGAAGCTTAGTCATCTGCTCCACTGTCAACCCACGATATTCAGCTACGACTATAGAAACGGTATCTGCCAATACAGCAGAAACTTCTTCTAAGACAAGCTTTTTATCTTCGAGTTTAAGTGCCATTCTAACCTCCATAAGTTTAGTTACGATGTAACTAAACTACTCATCTACGTAGGCCGCAAATGCAATTAAGGTTGTTCTATTCACAACCACCTACGGTCTGCGATGGGCACTCACATTTAGGAGACCCAAACCGCAACCCATTATTCAAAAGAACAACAGGAATTTAGATTGAAGACTGTTCCACAGCTACCGCAGGACCCATGGTACTGGATAAGGAAACCTTCTTCATATATACACCCTTAGCAGCGGAAGGCTTAGCTTTATTCAAGTCTTCAATAAGGGCTGCCAAGTTTTCTTTCAATTTTTGGCTATCAAAAGACGCCTTACCGATTGGAGCATGAACAATACCGGCCTTGTCTACACGGTAACGAACTTGACCTGCTTTTGCGTTATTGATCGCAGTCACAACATCAGGCGTTACAGTACCTGTCTTAGGGTTAGGCATTAAGCCACGTGGACCTAAAACAGTACCTAACGCACCTACAACACGCATGGCATCTGGGCTTGCAATAACTACGTCAAAGTCCATCATGCCTTTTTTAATGTCAGCAGCCAACTCATCCATACCCACGAAATCAGCACCTGCTGCCTTAGCAGCCGCCTGGTTCGCTTCACCGGTAAATACAGCAACACGAATAGTCTTACCAAGACCATTCGGCAATACTGTTGCACCGCGAACAACCTGATCAGATTTACGTGGGTCAACGCCTAACTTAACAGCAACATCCACAGTTTCATCGAATTTTGCCGTTGCCAACTCTTTAACAAGATCAAGCGCAGCCATAACCTCATAAGAAGAGTCTTTATTGACACGCTCAACCATTACTTTTTGTTTTTTTGTTAATTTTGCCATGTCTTATTACCCCTCAACCGTTAGGCCCATGCTACGCGCGGAACCTTCAATGATTTTAACTGCTGTGTCTAAATCGTTAGCATTCAAATCCGGCATTTTTGTAGTAGCAATTTCTTCTAACTGAGCACGGGTAACCTTACCCACCTTGTTTAGGTTAGGTACGGCACTACCACTCTTGATGCCAGCTGCTTTTTTCAACAACACAGCGGCCGGAGGGGTTTTAGTAATGAATGTGAAGCTCTTATCACTGTAAACAGTAATAACAACAGGCAATGGAAGTCCTTTTTCAACATTGGCTGTCTGGGCGTTAAACGCTTTACAGAACTCCATGATGTTAACACCACGCTGACCCAAAGCTGGACCAACGGGCGGACTTGGATTCGCTGCACCTGCAGGAATCTGTAATTTAATATAGGCTGCAATTTTCTTAGCCATTGTTACACTCCTAGTTGGGTAATAGCGCCTTGCGGCTCCCCGTTAAAAAAATCAGCTTTTTGCGACCTGTGAGAACTCAAGCTCAACCGGCGTTGAGCGCCCAAAAATCAATACTGATACTTGTAATTTATTTTTATCGTAGTCAACGCCTTCAACAACGGCTTCAAAGTCGGTAAACGGACCATCTGTAACTCGAACCATTTCACCTGGTTCGTAGATGATTTTAGGCCGTGGCTTGTCTACATTTTCTTCAACACGCTGTAAAATTCTATCCACTTCTTTTTGGGTTATTGGCGCAGGCTTATCACTCTTACCACCAATAAAACCAAGCACTTGGGGTACACTCTTAACTAGGTGCCAGGTTTCTTCGCTTAATTCCATTTCAACCAACACATAGCCAGGAAAAAATTTACGTTCACTGGTGCGTTTTTTACCATCTCGAATTTCAACAACTTCTTCCGAGGGCACTAGGATACGCCCGAAATGGTCACTTAACTCCGCACGCTCAGCATATTCAACAATACCGGCCTTAACTTTGTTTTCATAACCAGAAAATGCATGTACTACATACCAACGTTTTGCCATTTTAGCCTCCCTGTCCGGTCAATAACTTCACCGCCCATAGGAAGAACATATCAATCAACCATAGGAAAATACCCACGATGATGACGGCAATAACCACAATGAGCGTTGTTTGTGCTGTCTCTTTACGTGTCGGCCATACGACCTGACGTATTTCTTTTTTTGTCTGAATTAAGTATTTAAACCACGACCCACCTAGAGCCGTTGTATACAACACAGCAACGGCGCCAACGGCGCCCGCAATTACCACCAATACACGAATTACGGCATGGAGATCAGACAGGTAATAATAGGCGAAGATACCGCCCACTAATATAAATAGAGACAATACCAGCTTAGCGGTATCCGCTGTACTGCGTGCTTCTTGAACTTCTGGATTTTTATTCATTGGTTTCAGTACAATTAAAAAAAACGACCTGCACCTTGGATACAGACCGTTAAAATTTGGCAGGGGTAGAGAGATTCGAACTCCCAACCTTCGGATTTGGAATCCGCGGCTCTACCAATTGGAGCTATACCCCTAGAAAATTAAAAAAAGGGACTATATCAGTCCCTTTTAATTTTTGCAAGATTTAATTACTTCAAAATCTTAGAAACAACACCCGCACCAACCGTACGACCACCTTCGCGAATCGCGAAGCGTAAACCTTCGTCCATCGCAATTGGGTTGATCAAGGTGATTGTCATCTGGATGTTATCTCCTGGCATAACCATTTCAACACCTGATGGTAATTCACACGCACCAGTTACGTCCGTAGTACGGAAGTAAAACTGGGGACGGTAACCATTGAAGAATGGCGTATGACGACCACCTTCTTCTTTCGACAATACATACACTTCTGATTCAAACTGAGTATGTGGATTAATCTTGCCAACATGACTCAACACTTGACCACGCTCAACGTCTTCACGCTTAGTACCACGTAGTAGTACACCCACGTTATCGCCCGCTTCACCTTGATCTAGTAACTTACGGAACATTTCAACACCGGTTACAGTAGTGCTTACGGTATCACGGATACCTACGATCTCAACCGTTTCGCCTACTTTAACAACACCTGTCTCAATACGACCGGTTACAACCGTACCACGACCCTGAATCGAGAATACGTCTTCTACTGGCATCAAAAACGGCTTATCCGTATCACGCTCTGGTGTTGGAATGTAGGTATCTAACGCTTCGATCAAACGACCGATTGCTGGCTCACCAATCTCAGACTGGTCACCTTCAATAGCCTTCAAGGCCGAACCTTTAATGACCGGCGTATCATCACCTGGGAAGTCATAGTCTGACAACAACTCACGTACTTCCATTTCAACCAATTCTAGCAACTCTTCATCATCAACCATGTCCGCCTTGTTTAGGAACACAACGATGTAAGGTACACCCACCTGACGTGATAACAAAATGTGCTCACGGGTTTGTGGCATGGGGCCATCAGCAGCCGAACATACAAGAATGGCACCGTCCATCTGCGCCGCACCCGTGATCATGTTTTTAACATAGTCAGCATGCCCTGGGCAGTCAACGTGCGCATAGTGGCGCGACTCGGACTCATACTCAACGTGTGCTGTTGAAATGGTAATACCACGTGCTTTTTCTTCCGGTGCATTGTCAATCTGGTCGTAACCTTTGACATCACCACCAAACTTCTTACCCTGCACAATGGTCAATGCCGCTGTTAATGTCGTTTTACCATGGTCAACGTGACCAATCGTTCCTACGTTAACGTGCGGCTTTGTACGTTCAAACTTTGCTTTTGCCATGACGAACCCCGTTTTAGCGTTACTAATTGACTGGGCACCCCAGCCTAAAAATGGAGCTCTCAACCAGAATCGAACTGGTGACCTCTTCCTTACCATGGAAGCGCTCTACCGACTGAGCTATGAGAGCTGAATTCTTAAATCTTGAAATGGAGCGGGTGATGGGAATCGAACCCACGTCTTCGGCTTGGAAGGCCGAGGTAATAGCCATTATACGACACCCGCAGGTATATTGGTGGAGGGTGCTGGATTCGAACCAACGAAGGCTGAGCCAGCAGATTTACAGTCTGCCCCCTTTGACCGCTCGGGAAACCCTCCAAATGTGGTTGCGTATTTTACCTAGAAAAACACACCTGTCAACAAAAGATTACTAAAGTTCTAAAATAATTCTGACAAGCATTTCATTCATCAAAAGAATCGCTAAACTAGCCTATATGAATAACTTTCTATTTGATCAACAGCATATTTGGCACCCCTACAATCGCCTGCCAGCTCGTCAACCAGCACTAGCGGCATCGTCAACCCAGGGTTGTACAATTACCCTAGACGACGGTCGTCAATTACTCGATGCCATGTCATCTTGGTGGTCGGCAATTCATGGCTATAATCACCCTACCATTATCGCGGCCGCTAGTGAGCAACTGCAGAAGATGCCGCATATTATGTTTGGTGGCTTTAGCCATCAACCAGCGACCGAACTCGCACAGGCTTTAATTGATATTTCCCCGCCCAGTCTTACGCACACTTTTTTCGCTGATTCTGGCTCTATTGCGGTGGAGGTCGCCCTCAAAATGGCTTTACAGTACTGGAAGTCGATTGGCCAGCCCAGAAAGTCACGCTTCATCGCCTTACAGCATGCCTATCATGGCGATACCTTTGGTGCCATGTCGGTTTGCGATCCGGTTGATGGCATGCACCATCTGTTCGCAGACAACCTGATGCCAAATTTGTTTGCAAAAGCACCACCCATTTGCCACCATCCTAGCGAGCCACTTGACAACCAGGCCTGCTTAGCGTCACTGGCCCAAATACTGGAACAGCATCATCATGAAATAGCGGCGTTTATTTTTGAGCCGATTGTGCAGGGCGCGGGCGGGATGCGTTTTTATTCTGCCGACTACCTTAAAGAAGCCGCCGCACTATGCCGACACTACGATGTATTATTAATTGCCGATGAAATCGCCACCGGGCTAGGTCGCACTGGCAAGTTGTTTGCCTGCGAATGGGCCGATATTGAACCGGACATCTTAACCCTTGGCAAAGGATTAAGTGCGGGCATGATAAGCCTGGCCGCCGTACTATGCAATGAACGGATTCGTGCGGGGATTAGCCAAGCAGCACCAGGCCTGCTCATGCATGGCCCAACATTTATGGCCAACCCACTCGCCTGCCGCATTGCACATGCAAGCGTGAAACTACTAAACGACTATGATTGGCAAACGGCCGTTACGCAACTACAACACATCTTTAGTCAGGCCTGGCAAGGTCTAGCACATCCTGATATTGTCGGTATCCGCTGCTTAGGTGGGGTAGCCGTGATTGAATTAAATCGCGATGATTTGGCTGGCTTAATACAAGAATTTGCACTGGAAGAAGGTGTTTGGCTGCGCCCGTTTGGAAAGTTGGTTTATAGCATGCCGGCCTACACCATGACAGCGACCGAAGCTCAACAAATCGCCCAGGTGATGGCCAGCGCCGTAATGAAAGCTTTAATAGCCGCTGATAAACAAGACACCGCACTCAAACAACAACGACCATTTGTCTAGCGCTCTAGCGCTCAAGACTAAGCAACTTAACTATAACTGCTCGGCAATATAGCGTGGTAACGCAAAGCAGGCCTGGTGCAATGCTGGGGCGTAATAACGGGTGGCTAATTCAACCGCACGCGGTGGTACAGTGGTAAGATCCACCGCATCACTCGCCCAGGCTAGTGTCATAATGCCGCCAACATAGGTTGGTACGGCAACGCTATAAAAACCACGATGCGCAAAGGTTAAACCCAAACGCTGTGCCGAGGTTTTCAGCTCATCGCCCTGCAAAAAACTCACCCCATTTTGTGCTACAAAAATACCGCCTTCGGCGAGGCAACGCTGCACCCCGGCATAAAAACGCGAAGTAAATAGCACCTCACCAGGCCCCACTGGATCGGTTGAATCAGAAATCACCACATCAAAGGTTTGTGCGGTCTGATTAACAAACTCAACGCCATCACCAATCACCAGGTTTAAACGCGGGTCATCATACGCACCCTGTGAATGATTCGGAAAATAGGTACGACACATCGACACCACCGCCTCATCAATTTCCACCTGGGTAACCTGCTCAACCTCAGGATGCTTCAACACCTCACGTAGAATACCACCATCCCCGCCGCCAACGATCAGCACGCGCTTAGGACAAGGGTGCGCCATCATCGGCACATGGGTTAGCATTTCGTGATAAATAAATTCGTCACGCTCGGTAGTTTGGATAACACCGTCTAGCGCCATAACACGGCCCCACTGGGCATTATTAAAAATTACCAGATGCTGATGCGCGGTTTTGCTTTCAAACAAAATCTCATCCATCACAAACGACTGCCCCCAGGACGGGTGCAATGTTTCTAAATAACTGATTTCGCTCACGCGGCATCCTCAGTCGCTGCGCTGTTCACATCACCACGCAACAGGGTATCAACCACAACGTGTGACGGGGTAAACGCCGCTTCTAAAACCGCAATCGCTTTTTCAGGCTGGGCATCGCCACACATAAACACATCAAAGGCGGCAAAATCACGCTCTGGCCAAGAGTGGACACTAATATGCGATTCGGCCAGTACGGCAACACCCGAAATGCCGCCATTCGGGGTAAAGTGATGCAAATGAATATGTAACAGCGTTGCGCCGGCTTTCGTCACCGCCTCGCGCAAAGTGTCTTCCATTAACTCCAACTCATCCAAGCGCTTAGCGCCCCACAAGTCGATAATCAAATGCGTGCCTGCATATTCTTTACCATCGCGCACAATAAAATGATCTTGGGTTAAATCTTCCACCGCTTGATCATGGGTGGGCCAAGACGACTCAATCACTGTCGTTTTTTCAATGATTTCAAAGTGCTCATTACCGGTTTTTAGAATATTTTCAGGCATTTTTTGGCCCACCTTCCCTTGTTTCAATGTTATTAATAAAATTTTGAAAAACGCGAATTATGACGGTTAAACGTCAAAATGCAAGCATAATTCGCTCACGCAAATAATCAGTGCGCCGTGTCTACGACCTCAAAGTCATGAGTTAGCGACGCGGCCTGCTCTAACATTTTCGATACCGAACAATATTTTTCAGCCGATAAGTTCACCGCTCGCTCAACCTTGGCGGCGGATAAACCATGCCCCGTCACCACATAATGCAAATGGATTTTGGTATACACCTTCGGAATGGTGTCGGCACGTTCCGCGCTCACCTCAATGCGACAATCCTGCACGGCTTGACCGCCTTTCTGCAAAATCATCATCACATCAACTGCTGTACAACCACCCAACCCCAATAACACCATTTCCATTGGGCGCGGCCCCAGATTTTTACCACCAATATCGGGCGGACCATCCATCACCACAGCATGACCCGATGCGGTTTCACCCACAAAACTCATGCCATCAACCCATTTCACTGTTGCTATTGTATTCATCATCCTGATCTCTCTTTGTTATAACGGGTTATAACCTAACCCAAATAAGCAGGCCTGGTTAAGAATGCTCAACCAGGCCTGCTAATCATCACAGCTTAAACATATCGGCTAAGGCATCACCCGGATCGTGGGCGCGCATAAAGGCCTCACCGACCAAAAAGCCATGCACATCATGGCTACGCATCAGCTGAACATCGGCGGCCGACAAGATACCACTTTCGGTAATCACTAATCGGTCAGCCGGTAAACGCGCCAACAAATCCAAAGTGGTTTGCAAACTCACCTCAAAATTATGCAAATTGCGGTTATTAATCCCGATCAGCGGCAACGGAATGCTCAAAGCACGATCGAGCTCTTCACCATCATGCACTTCTATTAACACATCCATCTGTAACGTTTGGGCAAGCGCGGTTAACTCAACCATTTGCGCATTGGTTAAAGAAGCGGCGATTAACAAAATACAATCCGCACCCATCGCCCGCGCTTCATAGACTTGATAGGGCGCAATAATAAAATCTTTGCGAATTACCGGCAAACTGACCGCCGCCCGTGCTTGTCGCAAATAGTCTGCCGAGCCCTGAAAAAAATCAACATCGGTTAACACGGACAAACAAGCCGCACCCGCTCGCTCATAGGCTTGAGCAATCGCCACTGGATCAAAGTTTTCACGCAACACGCCCTTACTGGGCGAGGCTTTTTTAATCTCGGCAATCACCGCCGCTTGACCGGCCGCAACTTTGACTTGTAGTGCGGCAGCAAAACCGCGCACGGGATTATCCAAGCAGGTCTGCTCGGCCAGTGCGGTGATTTCAGCCAAAGGTACAATAGCTTCTGCCGCGGCAATTTCCGCGAGCTTGCGTTGATTAATTTTATTTAAGATAGTTGGAGTTGCCATGCGTGCCTGCTAGATTGCTTGAGTAAATTCAATAAACTGCTGAAACTTCTGCGCCGCCAAACCGTCACGCAACAGGGTTTTCGCGCGCATTACGCCATCAGCAAAACTGGTCACTTGGCCGGCCACATACAGCGCAGCACCCGCGTTTAGCGCAATAATATCGGCCGCAGGCCCGGCTTCACCTGCAAAAGCTTGTTGAATTAACGCCAAACTTTCTTCAGCCGAGGCCACAGACAGGGGTAACAAACTCGGATGCGCCATGCCATATTCATCCGGGTCAATTTGCCACTCTTTAATCTGCCCGTTACGCAACTCGGCCACATAGGTGGATGCCACCACAGAAATTTCATCCAAACCATCAGCGGCATGCACCACCATCACATGCTCAGAACCCAATTGCTTCAACACCTGAGCAAAGGGTACTAATAAACCGCGATCATAAACCCCTAACACCTGTGCGGGGGCATTAGCGGGATTGGTCAGTGGACCCAGCAAGTTAAACACCGTGCGCACGCCCAAAGCCCGACGCACGCCAATCACGTGCTTCATCGCACCATGATGGGCCGGCGCAAACATAAAACCAACGCCCAATTCGGTAATACAGGCTTCCACCTGAGTGGCGGTCAAACCTAAGTTAACCCCGGCCGCTTCTAATAAATCAGCACTGCCCGACTTACTCGACACCGAACGATTACCATGCTTGGCAACCTTCGCGCCCCCAGCAGCGGCCACAAACGCGGTCGCGGTAGAGACATTGAAAATATTCGCACCATCACCGCCGGTACCACAGGTATCAATCAAGCCGTCTAGCGAGCCAAGATTCACCTTTACCGATAAACTGCGCATCACTTCCGCGGCGGCGGCGATTTCATCAATGGTTTCGCCTTTCATCCGCAAGGCAATTAATAAGCCGGCAATTTCCGCATCGCTTGCCTCGCCCGACATCAGATACTGCATAACATCGCGCATCTGCGTACTGGCTAAATCCTGTTGTTTCAATAGTGCCTGCAAGGCGTCAGCAATTAACATCGGCTACCTCGATTGATCTAAAAAGTTCTGCAACATCTGATGACCCTGCTCGGTCAAAATCGATTCGGGATGAAACTGCACCCCCTCAATCGGCAAGGTTTTATGACGCACGCCCATAATTTCATCAAATTCACCGCTGTCGGTTTGAGTCCAGGCGGTCACTTCCAAACAATCCGGTAAGCAGGCCTGGTTAATCACCAACGAATGGTATCGGGTCGTTTGCACCGGATTCGGCAAATTCGCAAACACCCCAAGATCATGATGAAACACCGGCGAGGTTTTGCCATGCATCACCTGTTTGGCGCGAATAATCTCACCACCAAAGGCTTGACCAATCGCTTGATGACCCAAGCACACCCCCAAAATCGGAATCTCACCAGCAAAGCGTTGAATCGCTGCAACCGACACCCCGGCTTCGGTTGGCGTGCAAGGCCCGGGCGAAATCACCAAATACTCGGGCTGCCAGTTGGCAATATCCTCTAGCGTCAGTTGATCATTACGCACCACCTTCACATCCTGACCCAATTCACCAAAATACTGCACCAGGTTATAGGTAAAGGAATCATAGTTATCAATCATTAACAACATCGTCAGCTCCCATACCTTGACTCACAAACGCGGCAGCACGAAACACCGCCCGCCCTTTATTCATGGTTTCATCCCACTCGCTTTGCGCAACCGAATCGGCCACAATACCGGCACCGGCCTGCACAAACAAGCGGCCGTCTTTAATCACCGCGGTACGAATCGCAATCGCGGTGTCCATATTGCCATGCCAGCCTAAATAGCCGACCGCACCGGCATAAATGCCCCGCTTTACCGGTTCCAGCTCATCAATAATTTCCATAGCACGCACTTTCGGTGCACCGGACACCGTGCCAGCCGGAAAGGTCGCCCGCAACACGTCAATGGCACTTAGACCGGGTTGCACTTGCGCTTCCACATTCGACACAATATGCATCACATGAGAATAACGCTCTACGGTCATTTTCTCGGTAAGCTTCACCGCGCCCGTTTGGGCAATACGCCCCACGTCATTGCGGCCTAAATCAATCAGCATTAAATGCTCTGCCAACTCTTTCGGGTCGGCCAGCAAATCCTGCTCTAAGGCCAAATCGGCGGCGGCATCTTCGCCCCGTTTGCGCGTACCCGCAATAGGGCGCACAGTCACTAAACCATCCTCAAGACGCACTAAAATTTCAGGGGAGGAGCCGACAATATGCACATCATCCAAATTGACATAAAACAAATAGGGCGACGGGTTTAAATGGCGCAAAGCGCGGTACAAGTCGAGCGGACGATAGGGATAATCAATCGACATCTGCTGGGACAACACCACCTGCATCGCATCGCCGGCTAAAATATAGTCCTTTATTTGATGCACCGCGTCTTTAAAAGCCGCTTCACCAAAACTGGACTTAAAATCCAACTCGGCCACCGCCTGACCACTAGACTTATCCTGCGGTGGCGTTAAAGGTTTGCTCAACTGTGCCGCCATCGCCCCCAACTGCGCCAAGCCATAGGCATAGGGGTCATCAATACTCGGATCTTGCAAAGGCACCTGCACAATACATTGCACCTGACCATTTAGATTATCAAACACCACCAACGCAGTTGATACCAGCAGCACCATGTCATCGGCGTTTAAATCATCACGCGCTGGCACGCCGGCGGCTAAACGTGGCTCCATATAACGCACGGTGTCATAACCAAAATAGCCCACCAATCCGCCACAAAATTTCGGCAGGCCGGGTTGCTCATAAACTTTAAACCCAGTTTGATAAGCTTCTAACCAAGCCAAAGGATCATCGACCACCTGTTCGGCAACACGGGCGCCAGCTTGCCAAACACTGACCCGCTGACCTTTTACCCGCACCTGCGTGTCGCAGGGCAACCCAATAATCGAGTAACGCCCCCACTTATCCCCGCCTTGCACCGACTCAAACAAATAACTGTTTGGGGCATCGGCTAATTTTGCATACACCGACAAGGGCGTATCAAAATCGGCTAATAACTGACGCACCATCGGCGCGTGGCTATAGCCTTGGGCTTGTAAATCACGCAGTAGCTCGCGGGTCATCGCCATCGCCTAGCTCTCCTTTGCACGCATATAATTGGCCAGCTCGGTCATGCTATCCATCACCACATCCGGTTCGTAATTGCGAATATCTTCGCCATGGTTGTAGCCATAACTCATACAGAAAACATGGAAGCCCGCGGCACGGGCCGCTTTCACATCACTTTTCGAATCGCCAATCATTAAGGCATTATCCGGGCTGACACCCATCAACTTCGCCGCATGCAAGAGTGGCATCGGATGAGGTTTTTTCTCCGCACAGGTATCGCCACTCACCACAAACTCGAAATAATCCAGCAAGCCCTTATCTTTCAACAAGGGTAAGGTAAAGGCTTCGGCCTTATTGGTGACACAACTTAAACGATAGCCTTGCGCCAGCATCCACTCAATGCCGGCAACCACACCATCGTACACCTGCGAGCGTTTGGCATTGTTATCCCGATACAGCTCTAAAAAGATCGGATAGGCTTTGGCAAATAACGCCTCATCAGGCTCGCCATCGACGGCATTGATTAAGGCACGACGCACCAAGCGCTCAACCCCATTGCCCACCCAATTACGCACCGCGGCCTCACCGCGTAACGGCAAGCCTAATTGCGCCATCATCTCATCAACGCAATAGGCTAAATCCGGCACGCTATCAATCAAGGTACCATCCAAATCAATCAGCACCAGGCCTGGTTTAATTTTAGCGACCATGCTCTGATTACGCCTTGGCTAATTCAGCGCGCATTTGCTTAATAATCGTGTCATAACGATTCGCATCTGCTGCATTGGCCTTACCAAAAATGCCTGAACCCGATACAAACGTATCACAGCCAGCTGCGGCCACTTCGGCAATATTCTCAGCCTTCACACCGCCATCAATTTCTAAACGAATGTCCTTACCGCTGGCATCAATTAACTGACGCGCCGCACGCAACTTGTCGAGCGCATGAGGAATAAACGCCTGACCACCAAAACCAGGGTTCACAGACATAATCAAAATCATGTCAATCTTATCCATCACGTGTTCCAAATAGCTTAACGAGGTCGCCGGATTAAATACCAGGCCTGCTTTACAGCCAGCCCCTTTAATCAACTGCAGGCTGCGGTCAATGTGTTCTGATGCTTCTGGGTGGAAGGTAATATAATCGGCACCGGCATTGGCGAAGTCACCGATCACACGATCCACCGGCTTAACCATTAAATGCACATCAATCGGTGCGGTTAAGCTTTCACGCACCATATAGTTTTTTAACGACTCACACACCAATGGGCCAATGGTTAAATTAGGCACATAATGGTTATCCATCACATCAAAATGCACCACGTCGGCGCCCGCGTTTAAAACATCCTTCACATCTTTGCCTAACTGGGCAAAATCGGCTGATAAAATAGAAGGCGCGATCCAATTCGATTGCTTAGCCATAGTAAAATCCTTATAACTTAGAGGTAAATAATAAAAAACATCCGTCGACTGTGACAGTAACACCCAGTCTACACCCAAATAAAACCCTTGAAATGCCAAGCATTTTACCAGTATCGGGATAAATTTCACCTTAACGGATGCAAAAACACTATAATGCGGCAAAAATAGCTTGATAAAAAGGACTTTCCCGTGAGTGTCCAACACACCAAAACCACCCATGCCATTCGCCGCACCATCGGCGTATTTGAAATCATCGGCCTAGTGATTATCGCCTTGGCTACCATCTACGCTGGATTTACCGAAGTCACCCAAATGGTGCTCACCGCGACAGTAACTCTGGGTGACCTACTGTTATTGTTTCTTTATCTAGAAGTCTTAGCGATGGTGGCGATTTACCTCGACTCCGGTAAACTACCGATTCGCCTGCCCTTATATATTGCCATTATTGCGATGGCACGTTACTTGATTTTGGAGATGAAAGAACTCAGCGAATGGGAAATGCTCGCGGTCGGCTTCACCATTATCTTAATTGCATTGGCGGTACTGGCTTTACGTTATGGGTCATTAAAATTCCCATCACAAGACCGTATGGGACCTCGTTGGCTTGCCCCCACTGCGAAACCCCAAAAATCTGATTATGTTGACTAGGAGCTCACTATGACCCCCGCCCTACACCAATCGTCCCTAAACTCGATACCGCTGATTAATCGCGGCAAGGTACGTGACCTATACCAACTTGACGACCAGCATTTGTTAATTGTCACCACGGATCGAACTTCCGCGTTCGATGTGATCTTACCGACGCCGATTCCCGGCAAAGGTCGCATCCTCGCCAACATGGCGCAATTTTGGTTTCGTCACACCCAAGGCATTATTCGCAACCACTTGGCCAGCGATTTAAGCCTAAGCGACTACTTAACGCCTGATGAGTTGGCACAACTCGACGGTCGCGGTGTGGTGGTAGGCCGTTACACACCACTGCCGATTGAAGCCATTGTGCGCGGTTATTTGGTCGGTTCGGGCTGGAAGGAATATCAACAAAGCCAAAGCGTCTGTGGCCTCGCACTGCCAGCAGGCCTGCAATTAGCGCAACAACTGCCCGAAGCCTTATTTACCCCGTCCAGCAAAGCGGACGTGGGCGATCATGACGAAAACATCACCTACCAACAGATGGTGGCCAAAATTGGTCCCGACTTAGCCGCACAAGTACGCGACATCAGTTTAAAACTCTATCAGTCTGCCGCCGAATTTGCCCTAGCGCGCGGGATTATTATTGCCGATACCAAATTTGAATTTGGTTTAGATGAGCAGGGTGAACTGGTATTAATTGATGAAATCCTAACTCCGGATAGTTCACGCTTTTGGCCAGCCAAAGACTACGCGATGGGCAGCAATCCACCAAGTTTTGACAAACAATTTGTGCGTGATTACTTAGAAACGCTCGACTGGGATAAAACCGCACCCGGCCCGGAATTACCAGACAGTGTCGTCAAGGCCACGCTCACCAAGTACCAAGAAGCGCAAGCCCGCCTGACGGAAAACTAGGTTATGCCGGCTTTATTCATGCCAGGCGTATTTATAACCGGCACCGATACCGAAGTGGGTAAAACCTGGGTATCGGCGGCGCTGATTAAAGGTTTTGCCCAGCAGGGCTATCAGATTATTGCGCGCAAACCGGTGGCCTCGGGCTGTATTTGGGTCAATGAGCAACTGCTGTCCGAAGACGCGCTACAACTGCAACAAGCCGTTATCGCCGCCGGTCAAACCCCACCGCCGCTGGCACAAATTTGTCCGTATCTATTCGAACCGGCCATCTCGCCAGCTCGTGCCATCGCACAGAGCCCCAATCCACAGTTACAACAGTTACGCTTGGCGCAGTTACACCAGGCCTGCTTGGCGAATCATCCAGAGCAACTAGCATCAAAACCAAATTTACTATTGGTTGAGGGCGCTGGTGGTTTTTATTCCCCAATAACGCCTGATGGCTTGAATGCCGATTTAGCACAAAAACTGGGCTTACCCATTGTACTGGTGGTGGCTAATCGACTCGGCTGTCTGAACCAAGCGCTGTTAAGCTTAACCGCGATTGCCGAACGCAACCTGCCACTGCAAGCGATCGTGCTAAATGATATTACCCCCGATGCCGATGCGCATAATCTCAGCGACCTAGCCACGCTGGTAAGTCAATATAGTCCTTTCCCCAATACGCCCATTTATCACCAGGCCTGGCAGGCCGAAGCTCAAATAATTAAACCCCTGGTCATTAATTATTAATTAACAGCACCTAGTAAAATAATTAAAAACTCTCAGATAATACTATAAATTACGTATAATTAAAGCCTTGATAAATCTTAACCACTCTAAGACCTAGGCACTTATGACTGAATCCAATAATAACCAAGACCACGACAGCCCGTGGAAAGAAGCACTGGAACTGCGCTTTCCGGAGTTTTTGGCGCTGTTGTTCCCTCACGTTTATGCCTTAATTAACTGGCAGCGCGAAGTGATTTTCCTCGATAAAGAACTGCAACAGATTCTGCCGAATGCGGAAAATGGCCGTACCTATGCCGACAAGCTGGTGCAGGTGGAATGTACCGATGGCATTGCGCGCTGGGTGTTAATTCATGTTGAAGTACAAGGTGAGCCAGAGGCGGATTTTGCAAGGCGGATGTATCGCTATAATTATCGGATTAACGACAAGTACGACAAGGATGTCATTAGCTTGGCGGTGTTAACCGATGTTAATAAAAAATTTCGGCCCGACCATTTTCGCTTTGAGCTGGGCGGTTGTGAAATCTCGTTTAAGTTTCCGATGGTAAAGTTGCTTGATTGGCAGGATCGCCTTGAAGAACTCTATGCCAGCGATAATGTGTTTGCATTGATTGTCGCCGCACAACTGCACGCCAAGCTGAATAAGGCACCGGAACATCAGCTGGATGCTAAAAAACAACTGATTCGGTTGTTATACCAACGGGGCTACACGCATCAGCAACTACTAGAACTCTTCCGGCTGATTGACTGGATGATTACATTACCGCATAATTTAGATATTGAATTCAAGGTCTTAGTCGACCAGATTGAGGAGGAACAAAAAATGGCGTATGTCACATCCGTAGAACGCATCGCGATGCAAGAAGGCTGGATGAAGGGACAGCAAGAAGGCTGGATGAAGGGACAGCAAGAAGGCAAACTCGAAGGCAAACTTGAAGCTGCGCAAACGATGGTTAAGGACTTTGGTATTTCTGTTAAAGACGCGGCGACAAAATTAAAAGTCCCGCTAGATGACCTAATCGACTACCTTAATAAACACGAGCAGTCTAAGTCTTAGGTTGTAAGACAGCTTTACATTGTTGATGCTTTTTACCACGCCCCGATTTTGGGGCGTTGTTGTTTTGGTTTTGTTTGGGGATTAAAAAACCCCGCCGGGGCGGGGTTTTTAGCCGTTAGGCTAGTGCTACAGTTCCAAGCTGTCCGAGCGAACTCGGAACAAAATTAGAAGCTGTGAGCGATACCAACAGTGAACACGTCAGTTGACTTGTCATTAACACGAACACCACTTAAGCTGTTCTTATCAAGAACACCATACTCTACAAAAGTACGGGTTTTCTTGCCTAGTGCGTAATCTAAACCGATTGTATAGTTAGTCGCATCTTTTGTTTTAAACTTTTCATCTTCGATAACGATGTCATCATAAGATACAAATGCAACTTTAGCACGTGGGGTGAAGTCACCCATGGTGTAGGCCGCACCTAATACGATGTTACTATGGTTACCAAGGTCTGAACGCTCACCGTCAATTTCAACTTTCTTAGTGTTAACACCATTGTACATAGCCGAAACCACTAAACCAGCGTCAGAGTACTGAACGACAGCACGGGTATTTTGCTGATCAATATTTTCGCCTGCAGCATAAAGATCTTTGGTGGCTTGCGTTAAACCAATTGCGGCATACAAACCATTACGCTTAGAACCGTAAGAAAGTGAAGCCGAATAGCCATTGCCTAGTGCCTGATTTTTAGGTTCTTCGGCATCTGTAATACCGGCCAAACTAACTTGGAAACCATTGATGTTTGGGGAAATATAAACTACTACATTGTCTACGCGATCTTCACCAGAAAAGTTAGCATCTCCACCCAAGTTTAAGCCACCGAAACGACCAGTGTTATTACCTAGGTATGCAGAGTCGTTAAAACGGTCGTTAGGCTGAATCATACGTAATGGCGTGTCATGACGACCGGCGATAACGGTACCAAAACCACCCGCAACACCTACGAAGGTATTACGCTGACCACCAAAACCACCGTTATCACCACCATTTGCAACCAAGGTAGTTTCGAACTGGTATACCACCTTAAGGCCATTACCAACGTCTTCAGAACCCTTAACGCCTAAACGTGAGTTACGGTTTACTACTGCAGAACCGTTGTCAGTGACTGAGTCAACTGCAATGTTCATTTGACCGTATAGGGTTGGAGCTGAAGCGTTTGCTGCAAATGGAACGGCCATTGCGCCAGCGATGGCTACTGCAAGAATATTCTTTTTCATGCTGTCTTCCTTATTTAAAAGTTAGTGTATTTCGTTAATTACCGGGCTCTAATGGCTCGGCTTGATGATGACAATACGGATTTTTGTTGGTCAGTGCAAGGTCTGGGGAATATTTTTAAACAAAATTTGCATCTGTTGTTTTTTTGCAACAGTTATAGCCCAAAGCCGTGCGATTTATAAGTCGTTGCTAATAAAAAACCCGAAACAAGTTCGAGTTTTTGGTGGCAGCACCAGGCCGGGTAATGGCCTGGTTTACAACCAGGCTTAAACGACCTTCTGGTCTAATGAACCTGACGCATAACGAGATTGCATCACTTCTAAACCAGACGCTTTGATTTTAGACGCATGGCCGGCACAACCAAAGGCTTCAAAACGTGCTTTACAGATTTCCATCATCGCGTCTTCGGCCGCTTTGAAGAATTTACGTGGGTCGAAGTTTGACGTGTTTTCCGCCAAGTGCTTACGAATCGCACCGGTTGAGGCCATACGTAGGTCGGTATCGATGTTCACTTTACGCACACCGTACTTAATCCCTTCAACAATCGCTTCTACAGGTACACCATAGGTTTGACCCATGTCACCACCGTAGTTGTTGATGATGCTTAACCATTCTTCTGGTACTGACGAAGAACCGTGCATAACCAAATGAGTGGTTGGGATACGCGCATGGATTTTTTTGATCTGGTCAATTTTCAAAACGTCATCAGACGGCTTAGAAGTGAACTTGTACGCACCGTGGGAGGTACCTACCGCTACGGCTAAACAGTCGACGTTGGTTTCACGTACAAACTGAGCCGCTTCTTCTGGATCAGTCAAAAGTGCTGAATGGTCTAGTTTTTCATCAGAACCGTGTCCGTCTTCTTCACCCATCATGCCAGTTTCTAATGAACCCAAACAACCCAATTCGCCTTCTACAGACACACCACCGGCATGAGCAATCTTCACAACTTCGGCAGTAATGCCAGCGTTGTATTCATAAGAAGCGGGGGTTTTCATGTCTGACATTAAAGAACCGTCCATCATCACCGAGGTGAAGCCAGACTGGATCGCGCGTAAACAGACGCCCACATCAGAGCCGTGGTCTTGGTGCATAACCACTGGAATGTGTGGGTACATTTCAACAGCCGCGGCTACCATGTGACGAAGCATTGGCTCGCCGGCATATTTACGTGCACCAGCAGAACCCTGCAGAATGACTGGTGAGTTTACTGCGTCAGCGGCACGCATGATTGCGCGTACTTGTTCCATGTTGTTTACGTTAAACGCTGGCATACCAAAGCTATGTTCTGCTGCGTAGTCCATCAATTCACGAAGTGTAATCATCGCCATATGCGATACTCCTTTTTTTAGTTTAAAAAATTTAACTTAACTTGCATTAAGATTAAGGTACTTTAACAATTTCCATGCGATTGGTGCCACCCATTTCGCCCTGGGTTTGGCCACGAGTTACAATCGCCAAATCACCGCTGTTAACCCGGCCAAACTGCTTAAGCTGACTTAAGATCGATTGGGTAACTTCCTCGTCGCTTAGGTTGGCAAAATCAACTATCGACGGATAAACACCGCGATACATACACACCTTACGACGGGTGGCCTGATGCGGGGTTAGGGCGAAAATCGGCATGCCCGAACTGATGCGCGACATTAACAAAGCGGTGTTACCCGATTCGGTTAAGGCAGCAATGCATTTGACATTAAAGTGGTTGGCCGCGTACATGGTTGCCATCGCAATGGTTTCGTCAACCGCTTGGAAAGTTTCTTCGATGCGGTGGGTAGAATGGCGGGTTGACCGCGATTTTTCCGCTTCATGACAAATTTTGGCCATGGTCGCAACGACCTGGTGCGGCGAGCGACCGGTCGCGGTTTCGCCAGATAGCATCACCGCATCGGTACCGTCCATCACCGCGTTGGCGACGTCAAAGACTTCTGCGCGGGTTGGGATGGCGTTGTCAATCATGGTTTCCATCATCTGGGTCGCGGTGATGGTGACACGGTTTAATTGACGTGCGCGTTTGATAATTTTCTTTTGCAGGGCCGGTAATTGGGTATCACCCACTTCGACACCGAGGTCACCACGGGCAATCATCACCACATCCGAGGCGAGGATAATGCCATCCAGAGTTGCGTCATCAGCCACGGCTTCGGCACGTTCGATTTTAGACACAATACCGCATTTTAGACCGGCTTGTTCGGCCAGGCTGCGGCAGTAGTCGACATCTTCCGCAGAACGGGGAAAGGACAAGGCTAGGTAGTCGGCATCAATTTTAGCGGCGGTTAGGATGTCTTCCTTGTCTTTTTCGGTTAATGCGCTGGCGGATAAGCCGCCGCCATGCAGGTTAATACCCTTGTTATTGGACAAGGTACCGCCCACGGTGACGGTACATTCAACGCGCTCGCCAACCACTTGATTGACCTTCATCACAATCCGGCCATCGTCTAGTAACAACAGATCGTCAGCTTTAACGTCATAAGGCAGGTTTTTGTAGGTTAACCCCACTTCTTGTTGATTACCGGCATCATTGGCGACGTTGTTATCTAAGGCAAATTGGTCGCCGTCATTGAGTTCAATCGGGCCATTTTTGAATTTGGCAATCCGGATTTTTGGTCCTTGCAAATCAACCAAAATGGCCACTTCGCGATTAACGCGAGCGGCGGTTTCGCGAATATTTTGGGCGCGAAGTAAATGATCTTCCGGGTTACCGTGTGACATATTAATACGCACCACATCAACACCGGCGAGGATAATACGTTCCAGTTCACCGGGACGATCGGTCGCTGGCCCAAGGGTGGCGACAATTTTTGTTCTACGAAGTGTTTCAGCCATCTTGGCATGTTTCCTTATGTGTTTGACTGTTTGCTAAACTACGTCTTAGTGTGGCAGTTGCAAGATGTCTCGTAAAATAAACTGCCCCCTAGCTGGGGAAAGACCCGTCCGGCCTTGGTTCAATTCACTTCTCGAGTCATCCTTATTTAACTGATAACAATAAGATGACCGTTTTACAACAGTGTTTGTTGATAGAACCAGGCCTGCTAACAGCAGGCCTGGATTAGTACTTTGTGTTACTTACTTCGCGCGTTGTTCCAGCATTTCAACGGCAGGTAGTTTTTTGCCTTCCAAGAATTCAAGGAAGGCACCACCGCCGGTTGAAATGTAAGACACTTGATCCGCAATGCCATACTTATCAATCGCGGCTAGGGTGTCACCACCGCCAGCAATTGAGAAGGCTTTGGATTCGGCAATCGCTTTAGAGATGGTTTTAGTTCCTGCTCCAAACTGATCAAACTCAAACACGCCCACGGGACCGTTCCATACCACGGTGCCGGCGTTTTTGATTATTTCAGCTAATTCTGCGGCTGATTTTGGCCCGATATCGAAAATCATATCGTCATCCGCTACATCAGCAACTGATTTGGTTTCCGCCGCCGCGGTTTCAGAGAATTCTTTACCGGTTACAACGTCAACAGCCACGGGAATAGACGCATTACGTGCGTTCATAATCTCGTTTAGCTTGTTAGCGGTTGGCACCAAATCATCTTCACATAGTGACTTACCGACATTGTGGCCAGCGGCCTTAATGAAGGTGTTGGCAATACCACCACCAACAACCAACTGGTCAACCACTTGTGATAGCGACTCAAGCACGGTTAACTTAGTTGAAACCTTAGAACCGCCGACAATCGCCACTAATGGACGCGCAGGCTCTTTTAAGGCCTTGGTTAGTGCATCAAGTTCTTCAGTTAATAACAGGCCGGCACAAGCAACGGGGGCATAGACACCGGCGCCGTGGGTAGAACCCTGCGCACGGTGAGCGGTACCGAAAGCATCCATCACATAAACATCACACAATGCGGCGTATTTTTTCGATAACTCTTCGGTGTTTTTGCCTTCCCCGACGTTGAAACGGACGTTTTCTAGTAGCACTAGCTCACCATCAGCCACATCAAAACCACCGTTTAAGTAGTCTTTGATCAGACGAACGTTTTTGCCCAATTTTTCGGATAGGTTTGCCGCAACCGGCGCCAATGAATTTTCTGCTGAAAACTCACCTTCTACGGGACGACCTAGATGCGACATGACCATCACTTTGGCACCGGCCTTCATGGCCGCTTCAAAGGTTTTCATAGAGGCACGAATACGCGCATCTGAGGTGACAACGCCATTTTTAACTGGCACGTTAAGGTCAGCACGAATTAAGACGCGCTTGCCCTTAAGATCCAAATCTGCCATACGAATAAAAGACATAGGTGGCTCCTTACTTACCAACGTGTTCAACAACACGCATCATGTTACAGGTATAGCCGTATTCGTTATCATACCAAGCAACAACTTTAACGAAGGTACCGTCTAGGGCAATGCCTGCGCCCGCATCAAAGATGGATGGGTGAGAGTTGCCACGGAAGTCAGTCGAAACTACGGATTCGTCAGTGTAACCTAGCACACCCTTCATTTCACCTTCTGAGGCTTTTTTCATGGCGGCACAGATTTGCTCGTAAGTCGCATCTTTTTCTAGCTCAACCGTTAGGTCAACCACTGATACGTCAGAGGTTGGTACACGGAATGCCATACCGGTTAGTTTGCCGTTGAGTGATGGCAATACTTTACCCACGGCTTTGGCCGCACCCGTTGATGATGGAATGATGTTTTCTAAAATACCACGACCACCGCGCCAGTCTTTTGATGAAGGACCGTCAACGGTTTTTTGGGTTGCCGTTGCGGCATGCACCGTCGTCATCAAACCACGCTTGATACCGAAGTTATCGTTTAATACTTTGGCCACTGGTGCTAAACCGTTGGTGGTACAAGAAGCGGCTGAAACAATCGCTTGACCCGCATACTCTTTATGGTTTACACCGTAAACAAACATTGGCGTATGGTCTTTTGATGGTGCTGACTGAACGACTTTTTTCGCGCCCGCTTTGATGTGTGCCTGGCAAGACTCTTCGGTTAGGAAGAAACCGGTACATTCGATAACTAGGTCAACACCGGCTTCGTCCCATTTTAGGTTTGCTGGGTCGCGCTCTGCGGTTAAACGGATTTTTTTACCGTTAACGACCATGCTGTTACCTTCAACAGCAACGTCGCCCTGGAAGTTGCCGTGTACTGAGTCATACTTCAACATATAGGCTAGGTATTCAGGATCTAGAAGGTCGTTGATGGCAACCACTTCAATACCTGGAAAATCTTTTGCCGCGGCGCGGAATGCCATACGACCGATACGACCAAAACCGTTAATGCCTACTTTAATTGTCATACTTTTCTCCTATTGAGGAAAACCGGCACAAGTGCCGAGTTTTCAGTCGGGCCGTAGCCCTTTTTTAGTTAACAAACATAAATTTAAAATCGATTATTTCGCAATGAGCGCCTGAGCTTTTGCTACGACGTTTTCTACCGTGAAACCAAATTCTTTAAATAGCTCGCCAGCGGGTGCGGATTCACCGAAGGTGTCGATACCAACCACATCACCGTCTAAACCAACCCACTTGTACCAGTAAGCTGTTACGCCCGCTTCTACCGCTAAACGCTTAACACCTGGAATCAAGACCGAATCTTGATAGGCTTGGTCTTGCGCGGCGAACATTTCTGGACATGGCATAGATACCACGCGTACTTTAGTCCCTGCGGCATTCAACTGATCGGCCGCTTTCACCGCTAGATCAACTTCCGAACCGGTCGCGATAATAATCAATTGTGCTTCGCACGCGCCTTCGCAGTTGCAATCTTTTAGGACATAACCGCCCTTCTCGATGTTTTTAACCTGCGCATCGGTACGTGGTTGTGGGGTTAGGTTTTGACGCGAAAAGACCAACGCGGTTGGCGCTTCGTTACGCATCACAGCCACTTTCCAAGATACCGCTGATTCCACCGCATCACAAGCACGCCAGGTCTGGAAACGTGGAATCATGCGCATGGTCGCAATTTGCTCTACTGGCTGATGAGTTGGGCCGTCTTCACCCAGACCAATCGAGTCGTGAGTATAAACATAGATGGTGCCGATTTTCATCAGTGCTGACATACGTAACGCGTTACGCATGAATTCCATGAACATTAGGAAGGTTGCACCGTAAACCTTGAAGCCACCATGAAGGACCATACCGTTCATCATGTGGGCCATACCAAATTCACGCACACCCCAAGAGATGTAGTTACCGTTAGCATTGTTTTTGTTTACTTTAACCGTGCCTGACCAGTTGGTTAGGTTAGAACCGGTTAGGTCGGCTGAACCACCAAATAGTTCTGGCAATAATGGTCCCATGGCTTCAATCGCGTTTTGTGACGCTTTACGTGAGGCAATGTTTGGCATATCGGCTTGCGTTTTGGCAATGAACTTGTTCATTTCGACTTCGAAGTTGGCCGGTAATTCGCCTGACATACGACGTTTGAATTCAGACGCCAATTCTGGGTATTCTTTTGCGTAGCCGGCAAACATTTCATTCCAAGCGGCTTCTTCTTCAGCGCCTTTTGCAGTGTGATCCCAACCATCATAAATGTCTTGCGGGATAACGAAAGGCTCGTGATTCCAGCCTAGGTTTTCACGCGTTAGGGCAATTTCTTGGTCACCTAGTGGTGCGCCGTGACAATCGTGCGTGCCACATAGGTTTGGCGAACCGAAACCGATGGTGGTTTTGGTACAAATGAGCGTTGGCTTGTCTTGAATCGATTTAGCTTCATGGATAGCGGCATCCACCGCTTCTGCGTTATGACCATCAACACCACGGATCACGTGCCAGCCGTAAGATTCAAAACGACCCGGTACGTCTTGTTCCATCCACTCGTCGATGTGACCGTCGATAGAGATGTTGTTGTCGTCCCAGAAGGCAACTAACTTACCTAGACCTAAAGCACCGGCCATTGCACAAGATTCATGCGACAAGCCTTCCATCAAGCAACCGTCGCCCAAGAATACATAGGTGTGGTGATTTACAACTGGGTAACCTGGGCGGTTGAACTGCGCGCCTAATGTGCGTTCTGCAATCGCCATACCCACGGCATTAGTAACACCTTGACCTAGTGGACCGGTGGTGGTTTCGATGCCATCGGCATAACCGTATTCTGGGTGACCGGCTGTTTTTGAATGAAGCTGACGGAATTGTTTGATATCTTCGATACCTAACTCAAAACCGGTTAAGTGCAGTAGAGAATAAATCAACATAGAGCCATGGCCGTTCGATAGTACGAAACGATCACGGTCGGCCCAGTTTGAATTTTTTGGGTTGTATTTCATGTGGCTGTTCCACAGAACCTCGGCAATATCAGCCATCCCCATTGGGGCACCAGGATGTCCTGATTTGGCTTTTTGTACCGCATCCATGCTTAACGCACGGATAGCGTTAGCGAGTTCTCTACGAGTTGGCATATCAACGTCCTCAATCATTAAAAAAATTCGGGGGTGTTTGAAACCGGGGTATACCGGGGTCTTTATAACCGAATAAGCAGACCTGCGCCTTGCTATTTCAAACACAAATAGTTAGTTATTTTCGCTTAATTTGCAAGATTCTTCAAGTGGGGGCGTCATTTAGCATCAAATTGCGCGTTGGGTAGAGCGCTTTAGCCAGCCCTCAACCCGCTTAGCGCCGCCTTCGTAGAGAGATAATAACGCGGGAATAACCAATAGAATTAATATCGTTGCAAAGGCTAGACCAAAGGCTATCGACACCGCCATGGGGATTAAAAACTGTGCTTGCAATGAGGTTTCGAACAATAACGGGGTTAAACCGGCAATGGTGGTTAGACTGGTAACCAGAACGGCCCGCAAACGCTGTACCGAGGCTTCTTCGAGTGCTTCGTTAACACTGAGGCCTTCGGCCAGTAGGCGTTGATAGAAACTGACCAAAATAATCGCGTTGTTAACCACAATGCCGGCCAAGCCAAATAAACCAAACAGTGACAAGATGGTCAAGCCAATCCCCATCACATAATGGCCCAAAATGGCGCCGATTAAGCCGAGCGGAATCGCCAGCATGACCACGAGCGGCCAGCCATAAGACTGGAATACCCAAGCCAAAATAATATAAATCAACACCAGCCCGAGCATTAAGCCAATCAGCATATCGCCAAAGGTATTACTTTGGTTTTTAGCGGTGCCCTCTAGGCTGTAATTTACGCCATAGCGCTGCTGTAACTCAGGCAAGACGGTGTCTTGCAGATTGGCTAGAATTTGATTGGCATTATTTTGACTGCGATCGACATCGCCGAGTACGGTAACCGCAAGCTGGCCGTTAAAATGGCGTAACACATCAAAACCTTGCTGAGTGCGCCACTCGACCAGCTGTGAGAGGTTCACAAATTCGCCATTCGGTGCAACCAGCTGGAGTTGATTGAGTAAAGCGAGTTGCGCTTGCTCCTCGCGTGGTAGCATCACTCGCACTTCAATTTCATCTTCGCCCAGGGTAAAAATTTGCGCCAGTTGACCCGATAAAGCACTGCTGAGCTGGCTACCAATAGAGCTGGTGGTAAAGCCCAAGGCTTGCGCATAGGGAGTGAGTTGATAAACCATTTGCTGGCGACCGTAGGGCAAATCATCCGATACACCACTGACGCCGGGCAAATCTTCAATAACCGCTTGTAAGGCTTCGGACGCCAACTTTAAACGCTCGGCATCGGCACCGGTAAATTGGATTTGGATATCCCGTCCAGGTGGCCCGCCGGTTTGAGCGGCAATATTAAAGTTTTCTAGGCCGGGTGCCGTGGGTACGCGTTCGCGCCAGGCCTGCATTAGGGTGATATTGCGGGTTTGACGTCGATCGGAGGGGATTAGCTCAATTTGCATCGCGCCATACACCCCACTGCTGGCACTGGAGCCTTGATTGTAAGCCAGTACCGCAGTTTTGACGATACCCGGCTCCAGTTCCGCTTCAACCTCACGCAAAGCTTGATAAACTTGGCGCATAAAATCGGCGGTAACCTGCTCTGGCGTGCCGGATACAAATTGCACCGAGGCATTGATACGGTTAGATTCTGGCGAGGGGAAGAAGGTAAAACTTAGCCGCCCGCCGGCAATTAGACCGATGATTAATAGAATAAGACTAAAGGTCATGGCGACCATACTCATACGGTTATTGAGCACCCAGCGAATCACCGCACGGAAATACACTTGACGGAAACGTCCAAATGCGGCATCCCAGCGTTTACGCCATTTCGGTTCCGTGCCGTTAAACAAACCTAAACCAAAGCGTAAATGACCCGGCAATACCAAAAAGCATTGCACCAGCGACACCAGAATAACGGAAATAATCACCATCGGAATGGCGATTAAAATACCGCCAATTTCACCACCGATAATCATTAAAGGCAAAAAGGCGGCAATGGTGGTTAAGGATGAGGCCATTACGGGTGTAAACATGCGTTTGGCACCGCCGGCGGCGGCCTCGCCCGGTGATTCGCCTTGCTCAAAATGGGTGAGCGCATCTTCACCGACCACTATGGCGTCATCGACGATAATACCCAGCGCCATAATCAGCGCAAACAGGCTAATCATATTAATACTGCCACCGGCTAGATAAAGCACCATCAGCGTGGCTAAAAAGGACACCGGAATACCGACCGCTACCCAAAAGGCGACCCGCCCGTTGAGGAAGATATATAAAATTGCTAGCACCAATAACAAGCCGCCAAGCCCGTTTTTAACCAGCAACATAATCCGTTCTTTCACCAGCGACCAGGTTTCGTCATAGACCACCAAATCGACCCCCTGAGGCAAGTGTGGCAAGGTGTCATCTAACCAGGCCTGCATAATGCGTGATGAGGCTAGCGTGTCACCGCTTTCCGAGCGTTGCAGGGACAGCTCAATCACTGGGCGGTCGTCCACCCTTAGGTAAGCCGCCTCACGAACCGGGCGGAGAATGACTTGGGCAACATCGCCCAAGCGCAATTGTTCGGTATCACTCACTTGCAAAGGTAGGTCAGCAAAGTGGTTCACTTCTCGACGCTGTTCGAGTGCGCGCACATCGCGAGTGGCGTCACTAAAGCCAATTTGGCCAGCAGGGACATCACGACTGATACTACTGACCTGCTCGGCCACTTGGGCAATGCTTAACTGGTAAGCCTGTTGCTTGGCCAGCGGCAATTCAATGGCCAGTTCTTCAATCGGGCGGCCACGAAAGGTGACCCGGTCAACGCCACGATCGAGCAGTTCACGCTCAAATTGTCGCGCCATCTCTCGCAGGCCATCGGCATCGCCGGGCTGACCTAATAATAAGACCTTGGCAATGGGTTCGTAACGGAGAATTCGTTCAATGGTGGGCGTTTGAATATCTTGTGGTAGGTTGCGTAATTCGGTAACCCGTTGGCGCACTTGATCGACTGCCTCAATCATGTCGGTGCCTTCTTTAAATTTCAACGTCACCAATGAGGAGCCTAATGCTGAGGTCGAGGTCATTTCGTCGAGATTCTCTACCGTGCGCAGTACCCGTTCTATTGGATTGGTGACACTTTGCTCGACATCTTGCGCATTCGCGCCGGGCCAAATAACTCGCACTTGGGCATAGTCTAAATCGAAATTTGGGAAAAACTGAACGTTCAGGCGCATCAAGGCGACCGCTCCGGCCAGCATCATCAGTAGCATCAATAAATTGGCGGCGACCTTGTGATAGGTAAAGAGACCAATTAAACCGCGACGACTGTGCTTACTCATTGAGAGGCCTCACGCGTAAACCACCCACCGCATTGGGTAACTGGGTGACCAGCAATTGCTCACCCAGCGCCAACTCGCCCACTACTAACGCCCAACGCTGAGTGCCTTGCATCCAATCCCCAACCCGTTTCACTTCACGCGCGACCAAGCGTTCACTATCAATCACATAGACACGATTTTGTCCGTAAAGCGCGCTATAGGGCACAGCAAAGGCTGGTGACTCCAGCGGCACTGAAACCCGCATTTCCCGCATTTCACCAGGCCTGCTTTGGGTGGGCAGGGTAAAGGCAAACCAGGCATCTAATCCGCGAACACTGGCGACTGCATCGAAGCGTGAAAATTCGAGCGGCTCGTCGGTACCTAGCAGTTGACCGGAAATAGGCTGTGCCTGCGCAATCGCCGCTTGCAAGGTCGCTACTTGATCCAAGGGCAGGGTGACACGCAATTCCAAGCTATCGAGGCTATAAAAATCCAGTACTGGGCTATTTTGGGTTAGGGGTTCACCTTCGGCAGCATGGCGTGCCATGATGCGACCGGGCATGGGTGCGATGTAGCGCGCTTGCTCTGCTTGCCGCTGCACCGTATCCAGCTGCACCTGGGCACGGTCTAAACGGGCCTGTGCTTGTGCCAAACGGCTGGTTTGCTGTTCGACCTGAAGCTGTGCATTGAGCCAGGTAAGTTCTTGCCGGTTCAAGGCCTCTTGAGCTTGATCAACCACTTGCTGTGAGGCAAGTTCTCGTGCTACGAGCTGTTGATTACGCTGAAGATCGGTTTGCTTTAACGCCAGCAGGCCTGCTTCGCGGGTGAGTTTTTCTCGCTCATTGACATGTTGAACCTCTTCGGCGGCGAAGAGTGCTTGAGCTTCATTAAAATCGGCTTGCGCAGCTTGCAGTTGCCAGGCGACCTGCCGATCGTCAAAGGCCATTAATTCGGCACCGGCTTCAAAACGTTCGCCCACCTGCCGTGGCAAGCTGACCAGATCGGCATTTAGCGGCGCATGCAGGCGAATGCGCTGCTGGGTTTCTACCCGCCCTACCAGGGATAGTTGGGTGGCGGTTTGCTGTGTATTAAGTGACAAAACCTCCACCGGCCACGCCCGTTCTTCAATATCAACCGGCTCGGCGACCGGCTTGGTGTTTTTGAGATAGTTAAAGATGCCAAATCCGATAATGAGGATAAGCAAGGGCAGCAGGATTGTTTTGACCAGCCAGCGTAGAGGCGATTGGGCCATAGGTTTATGTCCTTAAACGTTGGGGCGTGATTGGCTAATTAATCACGACCCCATTGATGATGTTGGGGGTCGGTCCGCAAGCTGACGGGCTCTTGATGAACAATCACGTCAGCTTGCGGATAAACCTCTTGAATTTTTTCGGTCACCATTTCCGCAATATGGTGGGCTTTTACCAGCGGCATACGATCATCCAATTCTAGATCAAACTGAATAAATACATTGGGTCCAGAGCGATAGGTGCGCAAGTCGTTAAAACCCTCTACACCACGCTGATTCATAATAATTTTGGCGATGGTTTGACGCATCTCGTCCGGTAATTCAATGTCCAGCAGTTGATTGGCCGAATCCCTGGCTAATTTTAATGCGCTCCAGCCGATAAAAAGTGCAATAAATAGGCCTAATACGGCATCAATCCAACCAAAATAAAAAGCCGCGAGCAATAACCCGATAATAACTAAGCTGTTGGCGGCTAAATCGGTGATGTAATGCAGCGCATCGGATTTAATGGCGGTGGACTGGGTTTGGCGCACCACATAGCGTTGAAACATGACCAGTAAGAAAGTTAGAAAAATTGAAATCACCATAATGATGATACCCAGGGTGATCTGCTCGATAGGCTGGGGGTTGATAAGGCGTTCAATCGCATAGATTAATAAGTAAAAGGCCGAACCTATAATAAAAACACTCTGCGCTAATGCCGCCAAGGGTTCGGCCTTACCGTGGCCAAAACGGTGTTCGGCATCGGCCGGTATTTGGGCAAACCGCACCGCCAGTAAAATCATTAACGAAGCGACCACATCTAAGGCCGAATCTAACAGCGATGCCAAAATACTGACCGAACCCGTGAACCACCAGCCCATAAACTTGAGCAGAATTAAGAACGATGCGACCGATACCGATGCATAGGTCGCAATTCGTGTCAGTTGCGGCTGAGAAACCCGCCAGGGACCAAGCTTAATCATTTAAGCCTCATGTTCATCTAACCAATGGGTACAAAAATTATCCAGGCAAGCTAGGCGCCGTTGTTCAATCGCTTGCGCCATGGCTTCACCTTTAAGCCCTGCCGACACAAGACTGCGTGGGTCGACATTCTGCACCGCCAGCAGTGCACCACGCCAGTAGGCTTTTTGTGGATAATCCGTCGTTTTAAAGCCTTTGCGTCCGCGACTATCGGCCTCGCAAACGGTCAAAACAGCATCAAATTCATCGGGTTGCCGAAACGCATCACAGCCTTTAAGCACGGCCAGCTGAGCCGTTAATGGCATGGTTGGGCCGCCAGCATGAATTTGACCATGCCATTCGGTCGCTCTGACCGCCAAGCGTTGCATGGTTTTGGGCACACGGTAACGCTGACAGAGCGCATTGACTAACGGCACGCCGGCCAATTCGTGCTGCGGATGGGAGGGCCAATAATCTTCTGGCGTCACCCCTTTCCCTAAATCATGAACTAGAGCAGCGAATCGAATCGCCAAATCATGACCCAGTTCGGCGGCGACATCAAGTACCATTAGGCTATGAGTGCCGGCGTCCCCTTCTGGATGGTGTTCGGGGGATTGTGGCACCTTAAATAGCCGGGCAAGTTCTGGAAACAATACCGCTAACGCACCCACCTCATGTAGGGTTTTAAAAAACAAACTCGGCTTGGGTGTCAACAAGGCTTTGCTGACTTCTTGCCAAACCCGTTCCGGCACTAGTGCGTGAAGCTCGCCACTTTGCACCATAGTATGCATTAGCGTAAGGGTTTCAGGCGCGACAGTGAAGTTTTTTTCAGCTAATTGCGCTCGAAACCGCGCGACCCGCAGTACCCGTAAGGGATCTTCCTCAAAAGCTGGCGATACATGACGTAACAAACGCGCATCCAAATCCTGCTTGCCGCCATAGGGATCGATAAGGTCACCGTTCTGCGCAACTGCCATCGCGTTGATGGTTAAATCACGACGAAGCAAGTCTTCCTCTAGCGTTACACCGGCGTCGGCATTGACTTCAAAACCGTGGTAGCCTTGCCCTTGTTTGCGCTCCGTTCGTGCCAGTGCATATTCTTCTCGACTGACCGGGTGGATAAAGACGGGGAAATCTTTGCCTACCTGTTGGCAACCGAGCGCGAGCATTTGCTCGATACTACCGCCGACCACCACCCAGTCTCGGTCGGCAATCGGGATATCGAGCAAGCCATCACGCACGGCACCGCCAACAAGGTAGATGTCCATAATTTACGCACTCGGTGGGTTGGCACGACCAGCATTGCGACGCCAAAAATCGAAACGCTGACGAGCTTTCATTTGACTAATGTAATCACTGAGGACCGCTTCAATCTGCCGCGGTTTAAAACCGGTCAAAGTAGCAAAGTCCTGCTTAGTAATCTGGGGGTTAGCTAAACGTTTATTTTGATAAGGCGTGGTAACCTGAAAAGGCGCCAAAGGCCCGAGTAACAGCATAAACTTGGTGTTGAGTTGACACATGGGAAGCAAGGTCGGGCTTTCTACGCCCTGAAATTGCGCAACCCAGCTGGCCAGGTCTTCAATCGTCATCACCTCATCACCCGCGAGCTCCCAAGTTTTTCCATAACTCTTGGGCTGTTTCACCGCGGCAGCTAAGGCGCGTGCAAAATCTCGCACCCACAGCGGCTGGACTTCGCGATCCGCATGCGGCAACATCAGTAGTTTAGCGCGCTGTAATTGGGCATTGTATAAGGTCGTTGTATCGTCGCCCTGGCCGATGAGCAGGCCTGGTCGCATAATGGTAACGAGCATTGTGCGTGACGCCAGTACCATATCATCAAGAATCGCGCAGAGTTGTGCCCAAGGCGTTTCCGCTTGCTCCCCCGCACCCAGCAGAGATAATTGAATCCATCGGGCAATCGCCTGTTCTTCGGCGGCCAATACCAGGCCTGCTTGTAATTCGCGTAACGCATCATCGCTACAGGCTTCATTTGCAATAGATTGGTCTGTTAACAGATTAATCACGGTATCTTGTTCTTGTAGATATGGGGTTAGAGCCTCTAGTGTCCATCCGCCGACATCGCGGACCTTAACATTCGGATAAAGCGCCAGCTCACGATTACGTGAGGCGCGCTTAACCACTGCGGTAACTTGATATTTTTGCTCACTTAAACGAGCAATTACTTCGCGCCCTAACCAACCGCCGGCGCCTAAAACGACGACTTTATTACCAAATTTCATCATCTTTCTATGCAATCCTATTAATGTGTTCGCGTATTTGCAAAATGCTGCAGCATATTAAGAAAAAGCCTGACAAGGGTCAAGCCAGAAAAGCTGACTGTTAATAAGTTACAATAGCGCGTAACGGTTTATTAATCTAGTCAATTTCGGAGATACTATGGCAACAGCCCCACAAAGCCTGCCCATTTCAGCCTATAAGAGCAGTAAGAAAGACGAGCTTTATCTAATGATTCCGCAAAGCTCAAAATTGAGTGATTTACCTGCGGAATTGCGCGTTATGTTTGGCGAAGCACAACATGTGTTGGACTTTGAAATGACGCCAGCCCGTAAAATGGGTCGCGAAGATCCGCAAAAAGTTTGGGATGCCTTGCAGCAAAAAGGGTATTTTATCCAGCTACCGCCACAAGAAGTTGAAAAACTCAGTGATATGCCACCGCCTCCAGAGCGTCTTGATAATATTTTTTAGAGTCTTTTAATTCCCTAGTAAAACACTAGGGCTTTAATCAAACGGCGTTTGGATATAGAATGTTGAAGGTCTGTATCTTTTTTGTTTTTAGTGATTTTTAATCCGAGGAATGTAACTATGAGTTTTAAACTGCCCGATTTAGCCTATGACTACAATGCGCTTAACTCTGCGATTGATGCGCAAACCATGGAAATCCACCACTCGAAACACCACAATACCTATGTAACCAACCTTAACAATGCCCTCGCTGGTAGTGAGCATGAAGGTAAGGATTTAGAAGAGTTGGTTCGTAACGCTGGCGCAATTTCACCTGCGGTACGTAATAACGGTGGTGGTCACTGGAACCATAGCTTTTTTTGGGATCTGATGACACCTGATAGCATGGGCGCACCAACTGGCACCTTGGCTGATGATATCAAAGCCACTTTTGGCGACTTTGACAGCTTCAAAACCCAATTCACCCAAGCCGGTTTAACTCGCTTTGGTTCCGGCTGGGCTTGGTTGATTGTTAATGCAGAGGGCAAATTACAAATTACGTCAACCCCAAATCAAGACAACCCATTAATGGATATTGCCGAAGTAAAAGGCTCTCCGATTCTTGGTTTAGATGTTTGGGAACACGCCTATTACTTGCGTTACCAAAACCGTCGTCCTGACTATATTAATGCTTGGTGGGATGTGGTTAACTGGAACAAGGTCGCTGATCTGTATCAAGTGAACAAGTAAACTTTAGTTTCACTTGTTGTAATCAGGCCGGCTCAGATTTCTTTTGAGTCAGCCTGATTCTTTTAGGCTAGGCGTTTTAGAGTACGCCGCGCTTTTTGGCCAAGAAGCCAATGAAATAAAACACAACCAAAACAGCTAAACCCAGCCATAAATCATCAACCCCTGCTAACAGGCTGATCAACCAAGGGGTGAGCAGACTGGTTAATAAACCAAAGCCAACCGCACAAAACACAATGAACAGGGTTAACTTGAGCAGTATGTTTAAGCCACCAATTTGTTGTTTCAGCACATTCAAAATGTCTTTACCATAAATTACCAGTAGTGTAGCCATCATAGCTAAACCCAATTCACTCAAATAAGGACGTAGAAACCCTGAAAACCCGATTAGTACATCACTAAATAGTTCATTCATCTTGCTACCTCCTCCAAGGTCATTGTCATGACATGACGAGCGCCAGCGGCCAATTCATAACCATTCTGTAACGCGTTACCCGCCTCGATACACACCATATGTTGATATTGACCATCTGGCATATCGGCAAAGGCTTTAACACCTTCCGCACCCGGGTTCCAAACGATGGTGCTGGCGCTGTTGCTCTTATCCATTTTAATATCACGCCCTTGATCTTTGATGACGACTGCACCGATGTGATCGACATAGACGCAGTCCATCGGTGCTTGCACCTTTAGCCTATCGGTTTGAGTAAAGGGAGCAAAATCTTGGTTTTTATCATAATAAGTGATGCCTTCCAAACCTTCAACTACCAGGCCTGGCGCTTGGGCAACTTTAAAGTAGGTGTGCAAGGCTTCGGTGACATACCAGGCCTGGTCACTGCGGTTTTCGCCAATCAGCTCGACCGTTAATTGCTTCCCGAGGGTAATGGCTAGGCTGAGTTTAAAATCGTGTGACCAGGCTTTTTCAATCGACGCATTTGGGGTTAGGCTTAATACCACTTGGGTAGCATCACCGATTGATTCGACCGATTCAACCTCCCACAATTCATAACGTGCAAAACCGTGCGCTTTTTTGACGGCATCGGTTGGGTCTGCGCCCATTTTGCTAGCATCATAAGCACCAAACCACGGCCAACACACCGGCACCCCACCGCGCACTGGCTTACTGCCGTCATAAATCGCGGTATCGCTCACCCATAATAGATCGCTGCCACCTGCAGGGATGTAACTTAGCAGGGTCGCCCCATGAGTCGTCACTGTGGCTTGGCCGTAACGATTGTTTAGCTCAATCATTACCAACTGGTCGCGCTGATAAAAACGCACATTGGGGTGATCAAAACGCTGTTGTAATTGGTCGAGCATGATATGTCCTTAGGTTTTAAAAGCAGATAGTGTTTAGCGCGCAGCCTTCGATTTTTGCTGTGCAAAAAGAGGCGGCGTTCAGGGGTAGCTAAGACCCTAGTAAAACCCTCTTAAAATACTTAGCTTCGCCATTCAGTAAGCGTTTTTTGCAATAACTCAGCCGGATAATCACCGCTAATATAAGCTTGGCCAATTGATTTTAGTAGTACCAAGCGCACTTTACCGGCTTGGACTTTTTTATCGCCGGCCATATAGTGCATAAATTGTTCGTTACTTAATTCATTTGGCGGATAAATAGGCAGTTTGGCGCGTTTAAAAATTGCGCCAATACGTTCAACATCGGCCGCGCTTAAATCCCCTAACAGCTGTGACATATAAGCCGCTTGCATCATACCGGCACTAATCGCTTCACCGTGCAACCAAGCACCATAACCCATGCCCGCTTCAATCGCATGACCAAAGGTATGTCCCAAATTCAACAAAGCACGCTGACCTTGCTCGGTCTCATCCGCCGCGACGATATCGGCTTTATTCTGGCAAGAGCGTTCAATCGCTTGCGCTAATAATGCATGATCCCGCGCCATCAAACCTTCAAGGTTCTGCTCCAGCCATTCAAAAAACGCAAGATCACGAATGAGGCCATATTTAATCACTTCCGCCAGGCCTGCTGACAGCTGACGGTCTTCCAGCGTATTCAAGGTCAAAGTATCAATCACCACCGCTTGCGGCTGATGAAACGCACCGATCATATTTTTACCCTGCGGATGGTTGACCCCGGTTTTGCCCCCTACCGACGAATCCACTTGCGATAACAAAGTCGTTGGAATTTGAATAAACGGCACCCCACGTTGATAGGCTGCCGCCGCAAAACCGGTCATATCACCAATCACACCACCGCCTAATGCCACCAGCGTAGATTTGCGATCAAAATGGCCGCCGATCAACTGGTCAAAAATTCGATTAAGAATCTCTAAATTTTTATACTCCTCACCATCCGGCAAGACCACCGCATCGACTTGCAAATCAGTAAACAACGCTTTGGCGCGGTCTAAATATAAGGGCGCGACCGTGCTATTGGTGACAATCATCACCTGAGTGCCTTTGACAAAAGGAGCGACTAGGCCGGGTTGTTGTAATAAATCCTGACCAATAAAAATTGGATAACTGCGTTCTGCTAAATCTACGGTTAAGGTAATCAATGGACTGTCCTAAAATTTCGATTGAAAATACGAAGCGGGTTGGTTAGCTCCGGTTATGACACCACACCTTCGCGTACTAATTGGTCTTGAATATGACGCACCACACGGAACACTGAGGCTTGCTGAGTATCAACGATTAGATCAGCAACCCCTTCATAGAGGGGGCCCCGTTCCGTAAGCAAGCGCTCAATAACCGTTTCCGGATTTTCCGTTTGCAATAACGGACGGTTGCGGTCATTTTTGGTACGCTGAATCAGCGCTGGCAGGGTTGAGCGCAAGTAAACCACAAAGCCGCGTGCGGCAAGATGACGACGGTTTTCAGCTGATAACACCGCACCGCCCCCTGTGGCAAGCACCAGGCCTGGTTGTTGGGTGATATCATCAATGACCGTCGTTTCTCGCGCTCGGAAACCGGCTTCACCTTCAATATCAAAAATAACCGGAATAGTTACACCCGTGCGCGCTTCAATTTCATGGTCGCTATCCATAAAATCATAGCCGAGTTTTTCGGCCAAAATGCGTCCCACTGTCGATTTTCCGGCGCCCATCGGCCCTACTAAGAAGATACTTTGTTTATTCATAGTGAAATTGTATCCAAAATTTGCAATTTGCGGCATAAAACCTACAGGAAAATGAACGGTTTTTTGATAAACTGTTAGATTATTTACCATTAGTGTATTTTTATGTTAGGTCAACTCTATGTTATTTCAGCGCCGTCTGGTGCTGGCAAAACGTCACTGGTCTCCCGTTTGCTCGAAATAGACCCGATGATTAAGGTCTCTGTATCTACCACAACCCGCGCACCCAGACCCGGTGAGCGCGATGGAGTAAACTATCATTTTGTTGATAAAGCGACTTTTGAACAACAGGTCGCCGCGGGTGATTTTTTAGAGCATGCCCAGGTATTCGATAATTACTACGGCACTAGCCGTTCCGTTGTGATGCAACAACTGGATGCCGGCCTTGATGTGATCTTAGAAATTGATTGGCAAGGCGCACAACAAATTCGACAAGAATTTACGCAATTAACCAGTATTTTTATTGCCCCGCCTTCCTTGAGTGAGCTGGAACGTCGTCTTAAAGGTCGGGCAACGGATGCGCCCGAAGTGATTGCAAAACGGATGAGCGAGGCCAACCGAGAATTAAGTCATTATCACGAATTTGAGTATCTGATTATTAATGACGACTTTGATAGCGCTTTGATGCATTTACATAGTATTTTTGTCGCCAATCGCCAAACCCTCAACTACCAAAAAACCAAGCACGCTAGCTTATTAAGCCAACTTATTCCAACCTGATCCGGGAGTCCTTATGCCAGGTTTTGAACTTTTTGATGAACACGAAAAACAGCAAGTTGCTGAAGTGATGGAGAAAGGCTTTACCTTTCGCTACAACTTTGATGGCCTGCGCAACGGGGTTTGGAAAGCCCGAGAAATGGAACAGATGATCCAACGCGATTTGCCGGTGAAACATGCGCACCTAGTGTCCAGCGGTACGTCTGCACTTACCGTCGCTATGGCAGCCGCTGGCATTGGTGCCGGTGACGAAGTCATCGTCCCGCCCTTTACCTTTGTAGCGTCGGTTGAAGCAATCGTTTTAGCGGGTGCCATTCCGGTATTTGCTGAAATTGATGAAACCCTATGCTTATCACCCGAAGGCATAGAAGCCGCGATTACCCCGCGCACTAAGGGCGTTAACTTTGTGCATATGTGCGGCTCAGGCGGTTATATGGATAAAGTCCGCGCAGTCTGTGACAAGCACAATATCATTTTAATGGAAGATGCTTGCCAAGCTACCGGTGCCACCTACCAAGGTCGCGCTTTGGGGACTTGGGGACAAGTGGGCACCTTCTCATTTGATTCGGTCAAAACGGTATCTTGCGGTGAAGGTGGGGCGGTAATTACCGATGACACGGCGATTTACGATGCCGCGCACCAGTACTCGGATCATGGCCATGATCATATCGGTTCTGACCGTGGCGCCGAAACCCACCCGATTATGGGGGCCAATTACCGTATTTCTGAAATGAATGCGGCGGTCGGCGTCGCGCAATGGCAAAAACTGCCGCGTATTTTGGAGATTCAGCGTCGTAACAAAAAGGCGCTGAAATCGGCGATGGCGCAATACGCCGAAGTGTCCTTCCGTGACATTGCTGATGAAGCCAATGAAAACGCCGGCTTCCTAAGCTTTATGCTACCAACCGAAGTCCGCACTCGTGAAGTATTAGCCGGTCTGCAAGCAGCGGGGATTCCAGCGGTGTTCTATTGGTATGGCAATAACTGGCACTATCTTAAAAACTGGCACCATATTCAACAGATGAAAGGCCCAGCAAAATTACCGATTGAATTAATCGCCGACCGCCCTGATTACTCTCAGGTTAAAACACCTAAGTCGGATGCGATTATGAGCCGCACGCTCTCGATGCTGATTAATTTAAGCTGGACCGATGCCGACATTCAAAAGCGCCTAGACGCGTTTGCTAACGTTTTCAAAAAGTAAGGACTCCCACATGAAATTTCGTAATTTTAAAACCGTGCCACGGATGATTTTTGGCCGTGGCTCCTTTGAACAGCTTGATGATGTCTTAGCCGAACAACGCCAAACCGACCGCGATTTTGTGGTCTTTGCCGTCGATAGTGTTCATAAAGGCAAGCCGCTGGAAGGACGTATTCCAACACGTCCACAGGATATGATTTTATGGGTCGATGTTACCGATGAACCCAAAACCACTTATGTGGATGCACTGACCATTGAAGTACAGAAATTTGGCAAGGGTAATAATCCGGTTTCCGTAGTTGGTTTGGGCGGTGGTTCAACGTTGGACTTGGCTAAAGCGATTTCGTTGATGTTAACTAATGAAGGCGGTTCCGCGTCTTACCAGGGTTGGGATTTAATTAAAAACCCGGCGGTGCATCATATCGGCATCCCCACTTTGTCAGGCACCGGTGCGGAAGCCTCGCGTACCACGGTATTAACCGGCCCCGATAAAAAGCTGGGCATGAACTCTGACTATACGGTGTTCGACCAAATTATTATGGACCCAGATTTAATTAAAGGCGTGCCAACCGAGCAGTGGTTCTATACCGGCATGGATTGCTACATTCACGGCATAGAAGCCTTGAACGGAACCTACATCAATGAATTTGCACGTGCGTTTGGTGAAAAGTCCCTCGACTTGTGTCGTGAAGTTTATATAGATGATCATCCAGATGCCGATGAGAAGCTGATGATGGCTTCCTACATGGGTGGGCAAAGTATTGCCTACAGCCAGGTCGGTGCCTGCCATGCGCTATCTTACGGTTTGTCGTATGTGCTAGGTTATCACCACGGCATTGGCAACTGTATTGTGATGGATGTGCTCGACGAGTTTTATCCAGAAGGCGTCCGTGAATTCCGCGAGATGATGAAAAAACATAACATCACCCTACCGAAAGGCATTACCAAAGGTATGTCGGAAGATGATATGCAAAAGATGATTCGCGTATCGTCCGGTCTAGCGCCCTTGTGGGATAACGTGTATGGCCCAGACTGGCAGCAGCAGGTCACACCCGCCTTGTTACGTTCCTTATTTGAGAAAATGTAATGCAAACCTATGTGTTTATTCCCGCGCGCTATGGTAGCTCGCGGCTACCGGGTAAGCCGTTAAAACTCATCGCCGGCAAACCAATGATTCAGCATGTCTATGAACGGATTGCGAAGGCTGAAGGCTTAGCAGGGGTCTATGTGGCTACTGATGATGAGCGCATTGCAACAGTGGTGCGCAATTTTGGTGGCCAGGTTGTGATGACACCGGTTGAAGCCGCATCTGGCACGGATCGCATTGCCGCGGCCGCCGCGGCTTTGAATTTGGCTGATGATAGTTTGATTGTGAATGTCCAGGGCGACCAGCCCCTGGTACATCATGAATCCATTGAAGCCGTTATCGCTCCATTCAAGGAGCCTGATTATGACGGCTCTTTTGCAATGAGCACCTTGTCGTTTAAGATTATCAATGAAGCGGAAATTACCAGCCCTAAAGATGTCAAATTGGTGACGGATGTCCATGGTTTTGCGCTGTATTTTTCTCGCGCGACCATTCCACATGGCCGTGATTATTGGGACCATGATTCTTACAAGCATTTGGGTGTTTATGCCTACACCAAAGCGTTTGTCGATGCCTATGCGAGCTGGCCATTAGGCCGCTTAGAGGACATTGAAAAACTAGAACAACTGCGAGTTTTGGAACAGGGCCACAAAATTAAAGTGGTTGAAAGTCGCTATGATTCACCGGAGGTGGATGTCCCTGGTGATTTAGAGATTATGGAAGCCTTGTTATTGTCTGGTCACTAACATGTCCGGTAAGCTGTGGCCATATCAACTATTAATCCGCATATTTGTTCCCCTACTGTTAATTTGGCTTGGGTGGGAGGCATTTAAACGCCAAGGCGGCTGGCAATTTATCATGCAACGCCTAGGATGGGGATATCGCCGGCACGCTCACCCGAAAGCCAATGCCCAACAACCGCTTTCATGCTCAAGCCCGATTTGGATTCATTGCGCCTCAGTGGGTGAAGTGCGTCTAGTCACTCCATTAATTTTGGCCGAGCCTAACCAGGCCTGGTTAATCAGTTGCAATACCCCCACCGGCTATCGTGCAGCGCAAGCCATTACGCACGCGCATCTCAAAATCAGCTATCTCCCTCTGGATTACCCCCGTTCGATTCGTCGATTCTTAACTAATTGGCAACCGCAAGCACTCTGGGTAGTGGAAACCGAACTTTGGCCGAATTTGTTTCAAACAGTGAAATCGGCCGGTCTACCGATTACGCTGATTAATGGTCGCCTGTCTGCTAAAAGCTTGAGCGCGCCCAACTGGTTACAACACGCTTACCAGGCCTGCTTTAATGCCTGCGATGCCATTTTAGTCCGCCATGTCAGCGATGCTGACGATTTTATCCGACTCGGTGCGCCTGCGGAAAAGTTACAGGTGCTCGGCAATCTTAAGCTTAGTAATTTGCAACAGTTGCCCCATTTTCCTAAAGCCTATGCCCATGACTATGTGCTGATTGCGTCAAGTCATCAGGATGAAGACATTAGCCTGATTGAGCACTGGCTTGGCTTGGGACGCGAGGAGTTATTGGTGGTTGTGCCACGTCATCCGCATCAGGGTGAGCGATTGTTGCAAAAACTGATTAGCCAAAATCATCCCGCTTATCGGGTTAAGGATTTACCGGCACAGGCCAATGCCGGTCGTATTTGTGTCGATAATCGTTTTGGACAGCTGTTACCCTGGTTTGAACATGCCAAATTGGTGATTATGGGCGGTTCATTTGTACCCAAGGGTGGCCATAATTTTTTAGAGGCGGCCGCTTATGGTCGTTGTATTTTGACCGGACCGGATAATCGTGACTTTGCCCAGGAAGCAGCGCTATTTGAACGAGAAGGTGGGCTCATTATTTGCCCGGATTATGACAAGTTACAACAACACATAAACCAGTTGTTGAGCAATGGTGCGTTGTGCGAGCGTTATGGCAACCGCGCGGCACAACTTATTGCGCAACAGCCGGATGTATTAACGGCCTACCGACAGGCGTTAGGCCGTATTCATCAACAACAAGGTTCAGCGTAAATTAACGCATGGTCACTAATTCTTCCGCTGAGCTCGGATGAATCGCAATCGTTGCATCTAAATCCGACTTGCGCGCGTTCATTTGCACAGCCACTGCGAAACCTTGAAGCATTTCATCAGCACCATCGCCAACAATGTGAATACCCACGACGCGTTCTTCCGGGCCATAAACCACCAGTTTCAAAGCGGTTTTGATTTGGTGCTTGGTAAAGGCATAACGCATCGGCGTAAACACCGAGGTGTAAACCTTCACATTATCATGACCATAAGCCTTGCGTGCATCATGCTCCGCAAGCCCCACGGTACCAACCGGCGGATGAGAGAAAATAACCGTTGGTACAGCATGCAGGTCGAGTTTCAAATGCGGCTTACCGTTATAAAGACGCTCCGCCAAGAAGCGACCGGCACGAATGGCTACCGGAGTTAATTGCGGTTGGCCGGTAACATCACCAATCGCATAGATATTCGCTACACCGGTATGATGGCACGAATCTACCTCAATGGTGCCTCGGTTAGTCGGCTCAATGCCGACATTTTCTAATGCCAATGGCTCGAGTAAATTACGACGACCCACAGCCCAAACGACTTCATCAAATCCGCTTAAAACTTGACCGTCTTCACTAACTACCGTAATTGTGCCATCGGCAATGCGCTCCAGCTTCTTTACACGGAAGTGGTATTCCTTATGGATGCCACTTTCGATCATCGCATCAGTCAGGGTTTCTCGAATCATGTCATCAAAACCACGCAACACCAGGTCTTTACGACTAATTAAGCTAACATCGGTACCTAAGGCTTGAAACACACCGGCCAATTCCACCGCAATATAGCCACTGCCAATAACCGCCACTTTTTTAGGCTGTTTGGTTAGGGCAAAGAAACCATCGGAAGTTAAACCCAATTCGGCACCTTCGGTTTCTTGTGGAATATCAGGGATACCACCGGGACTAATCACGATGACTTCAGCGGTATAGCGTTTACCGTCTACTTCGATGGTATTGGCGTCAATAAAACGACCCCAACCCTGGAGCACATCAACGCCCAGTTTTTCCATATAACCACCGAACCAGGTGTTGATGTTTTTAATGTAGGTTTCACGCTGTTCAACCAGTTTGGCCCAAGAAAAACCTTTTACATCTAGGTCAAAACCGTAATCTGGTGCATCACGCAAAGCCTCGGCAATATGGGCGCCGAACCACATGACTTTTTTCGGGACACAGCCAATGTTGACGCAGGTTCCACCAAGTTTTTTGGCCTCAACAACCGCACATTTTTTGCCGTACTCAGCTGCTCGCTCTACTACTGACAAACCACCACTACCACCACCGATGGCAATCAAATCATAATCGTATTTCATCTATTATCCTTATAGTGCCTATCTATTAAAGGCCAGAGACAAAAACAGGGAGCTAAATGACTTAGCTCCCTGTTTTATTGTGCATCTAACTCACTAAAAACGGAGGTTACGCCGTTTTTTGTTTAGCCAAGTAAATCTCTAAATCATCAGAACCACCAATATGCTGACCTTCAATGAAAACTTGTGGCACAGTGTCACGATTTGCTACGGCACGAAGTGTACGTGAGGTTAAGCCGCTGTTGCTGATCATGATTTCTTCAAACTTAATACCCGCGTCTTCAAGTGCGGCCTTCGCTTTAGAACAGAAAGGGCAACCGATTTTAGTGAAAATCGTCGCAACGGGTGGCTTAGCGGCATTGGGGTTGATGAAATTTAACATGCTATCGGCATCAGATACTTCAAATGGATCGCCATCAACTTCTGGCTCGATGAACATTTTTTCGATCACGCCATCTTTTACCAGCATAGAATAACGCCATGAGCGCTTACCAAAACCTAGGTTGTTTTTGTCTACCAACATTCCCATGCCTTCCGAAAAGTCACCGTTACCATCAGGAAGCAGAATAATGTTTTCAGCTTCTTGGTCACGCGCCCACTCATTCATTACAAAGGTGTCGTTTACTGACAAACAAACAATGCTATCAACACCATTTTTGAAAAACACGGGTGCCAACTCGTTGTAACGTGGCAAGTGCGTTGAAGAACAGGTTGGGGTAAAAGCACCTGGCAGTGCAAATACGATAACAGTTTTACCTTTGAATAGCTCATCTGAAGTGACGTTAACCCATTCACCATTTTGACGAGTTGGGAACGTAACGTTAGGAACTTGCTGACCTTCTTTGTTGACTAATGCCATTAGAATCTCCTTAAAGATTTATCTATACATAAAATTAACTTATAAACTTAAGACCAGTATAACCTGTTCTTTAATTTTTTTAATTACAAATAAAAATAGGGGCGATAGTTTTAAACTATCACCCCTATAAGATGAACTAGGACGCTAAATTATTCAGCTAGCATCAATTCAAAACGACGGTTTTGAACACGACCTGCTTCGGTGTCGTTACTTGCCGCTGGCTGTGTAAGACCAAAGGCGACTGTTTCAATGCGTGAAGCAGGAACACCTTTATTTAATAGGTAAGTTTGGGCAGCATTCGCACGACGCTCAGATAAAGCTAAGTTATATGCTGGAGTACCAATCGTACAAGTGTGACCATGAACCACCGCGCGCTCATTTGGGTTGGCATTCAAAAACGCAGCAAAACGATCTAAACGCTCAAAATCTTTAGAATCCAAGTCAGCACGATCAAAACCGAACAAACCAACAATTTTTTCTGGCGCTGATGGCGCGGCAACATCCAGCACAGGAGCCGGGGCTATAGAGGCTGATTTGTCAGCAACCTGCTCTTCCCAGCCTTCGCACTTGGCAATAGCCGTTTCTTTTGACCAATGGATGCTGCGTACGCACCCACCAGAGGTAGTACGGACGATGTTGCCTTCTGAGTTAATAACATATGCTGGTGAACCATTATGATGGATGTCGCCTGCATTTGCATTCATGCTCATTGCAAATAAGCTTGCAATAGCAAGACCAGTAACTTTCAATTTCATTGCGTTTCTCCTAGAAACAGTGATAGATGAATTCTCATTAAAATTTTAACATAACCTTGTGAAAAAAAAGTAATTTGATTCAAACATAATGAATTTTATTGACCCTATTAGTGGGGTTTTACACCTTGTAAGGACAACAATAGCGCATCGAGTACTTCTAGAGTTTGTGCATGTGCCATCATCAAACCAGCGCCTTGATCAAAACCTTGCGTTTGGCAGATCCTGAGTGCTGATACAAATTGTTTACCTAATGGACTGCCCTCGTAAGCACTCACATCAAGCATGGCGGCTAAGGCGCCCACATTTTGCAATAAACACGCGGCATGTATTGGCATTACGGCAGAGCCTGCGGAATCTTGAGTGACCGGCAAGAGTGGATCAACGACCTTTCGTTCGATTAATAATCGCACAACCCAATAATTCATTTGTGTATCGGCTTCACTTTCAAGCGCGTGTAGAAAAACATCACTGGCTTGTAGTGATACATCGGATAATAACTTATCGACCAGAGTATTAAATGGCTCCCTAAGGGCATTATCAGCACAAAACAATGACATACTTTATCCTTCTTACAACTAAAGACTCTGGGCGCACGCGTGTGCGGATGCCCAAGCCCATTGAAAATTAAACCCACCTAAATGACCGGTTACATCTAACACTTCACCGATAAAATAAAGTCCCGGCACTTTGAGTGATTCCATGGTTTTTGAAGACACTTCATCGGTAGCAACGCCCCCAAGGCTCACTTCGGCCTTAGCATAGCCGGCGGTATCCTCAGGGTAAAGCGACCAAGCCGTTAATTGCTCTGCCAGAGCGTCCAGACGAATTTGACTGTAGTTAGCAAGATCGTCGTCAAAACCAAACTTATCCTGCCAGGCCTGCACAAAACGTTTCGGCCAATACTGTTTTAACACCGTAGACAAGGGTTGCGCTTGTTGCTTTAGCTCTTGTAACCAACCAGCGATCCCCTTAATTTGTGGCAGCAAATTAAGCCGAATGGCTTCACCAGCAAACCAATAATTAGATGCCTGCAAAATACTGGGCCCACTTAAACCCTGGTGCGTAATCAACATCGCACCGTCAAATTCAGGGCCACGTGCGGTTGAGGCAATAACGCGTAGGCTTAAACCACTTAATTCAGACCACCAGGCCTGCTGACGTGCCGGCATCACCAACGGAACCAGGCCTGGTCTTGATGGCATCACCGCCAACCCAAATTGCTGAGCTAATTGCATCCCAAAATCGCTGGCGCGAAGTTTTGGATAGGATAATCCACCCGTAGCCACTACCAGTTTTTGACTCTGCAATGAACCATTCGACGTGATTAACTGCCATTGATCTGATCCTTTTTGCACGTTGGAAACAAAGCAATTGAGCTGAAGTTCAACGCCTGCCCAGTCTAACTCGGTTCGAAACATCGCCACTAACTGACCAGCACCATCCAGAGTAAATAGCTGACCCTTATCACGTTCTTCATAAGCTATAGCGTGGCGTTCTACTCGCTCAATAAACGCGTCTGGCTGATAGCGCGCTAAGGCTGACTTTACAAAATGGGGATTGCTACAAATAAAATGCTTTGGCTCTACGTTGCGGTTGGTGAAATTACACTTGCCACCACCGGATATACGAATTTTGGCACCAGGCTTAGGCGCATGATCGAGCAACAACACGTTTAATCCGCGATAGCCGGCTTCAATGGCGCACATCATACCGGCCGCACCCGCACCTATGACAATAACGTCATACTGTTTTTGATTCATGCTGAAGGCTCTTGTATTACCAAATCTTCCCAAAGTTGGTTGCGTTCATCGGCCACACTTTTAAAGTGCTCAATAATGGTTTCAGCGATAGCGGGGTCAGCCTCAACCCCCATTTCAATACTACGGCGGCGTTGCGCATCAAAGTGCGGCAGGCTAAAAATTCGTGCGTCTGGATAGCGCGCCTCTAGTTGTTCCATGACCTCAATCCACTCGGCTTCACTGCCGTCAATGAGTCGAATCGCGAGCTCCAACCTATGTTGGCCAGAAAGGTGTCCCAGCGGATTCGCAAGTGCCCAGGCCATCATAGGTTCGGCCATTTGAGGAAAGCCGGGCATAAAGTAATGCTGGTGCAGATAAAAGCCCGGCACGCCATTGAAGCTATTTGGCAAGAGTTGTGCGCCTTCGGGAAACTCAACCATCTTAATGCGATTAGGATAAGCCTGATCCCCAAACAAGGCTTCAAGAATGGCTCTGCCTTCCTCATGCACCACTAACGGCAAACCCATAACATCAGCAGCAGCTTGACGGGTACGATCATCCGGAGTAGCACCAATACCGCCACAGCAAAACACCTGATCACCGGATGCCAGAGTTTGTTTGAGTTGCTGGCGTAAAATCACCGGATCATCACCTAAGAATCTGACCCAACTCAACCCCAAGCCGCGTGCTTTTAATAATCGACTTAAATTAGCCAAGTGTCGATCCTGACGCTTACCTGAAAGGATTTCATCACCAATGACAACTAAGCCAATTCCCGCCATACACACTCCTAGCCACTGCTGCGATTTTTACGAACATACTGATATAAAAACGGCCACATTATGTGGCCGCTACTTATTGACGCCTGCGGTATTAAGCTTACACACCTTTTACCAAACGGACAATCGGATGCACCCACAATAACAGTGCCACCGCATAACCCACGGCCATAAAGATCAGTAACGCCCAGTCTAACCAATAACCCATAAAGGCAAAAGATGAGCCGGTTAGCGTCGGAATACTGACAAACAAAATGGCAGCAATGCCTAACGCAGCCAATAGCGTGGCCTTAAAAGCTGCTGGCTTAATCAAGCCACCCAGCTTAAACAGTGCCACTGCATTTAAAACCACCGCACCCAACACAAATAATGCAATCATTAACCAGTGAGCTTGGGCATAGCCCACCATCATAAAAAAGCCTAAAATCAAACCGTCCATAATTCGTTACACATTCCCTTTCAACATTTGCAAATAGGTAGGTTTCAGCATTTGATCTTTCATAATCCATGCAAACCACGACTCTTTTTTCGGATCGATAAACGAATAGGTCGGCGTTAAATTGCCATCGTAGTCAAACTCAATTAACATCGCCGCGCCAAAGCGAGTCAATAATGGACATGACGTATAACCATCAAATTTGGCAACCGGCTCCTCTCCAGCAATCACGGAAATCAGGTTTTGAACCACAATCGGTACCGACATCTTCACCGTCGCCGCCGTTTTACCGCGTGGCGTGCCATTGACATCACCACAACCAAACACCTCCGGATAGGTATTATGTTGTAGCGTATCGCGATCGACAGCCAACCAACCGCCAGCAGCCATATTGCCTTCTGACCAGGCCAGGTTTGACTCTCTGATAGAGCGCGGTGCACGCATTGGCGGAACCACGTGTAATAAATCATAATCGGTGGTGAACTGACTGCCGTCTTCTTGGGTAAAGGTCGCTTTGCGGGCACCTATATCTACCGCCGCTAATTCGGTACGGAATTTAACATCCATGCCGGCCTCTTCGTAACGGTCCAACACAAACTGGTTAAACCAGGGTAAACCGAACACATTATTGGTGGCTGAATAGAAGCTCATGTTCGCTTTATCCATACCCCCGTTTTGACGCAAACGGTCGAGGGTTAATAACGTCATTTTTAAAGGGGCGCCAGCACAGCGAATCGGCGTGCTTGGCAAGGTAAAAATCCCATTACCGCCCTTTTCACTGTACTTGCGAATGGCATCCCAACTTTGCGCGGCCGCGTCTGGGCTATTATAAACACTGGCTAAACCATTTTGACCAATCGCGCTAACATCCATACCCTCAATAGCATCGTAATGATATTCAACGCCGGTCGCGACGATCAAATAATCATAATTAACAACACGCCCCGTATCGGTTATGACTCGTTTATGATCTGGCTCATAAACATCTGCCATTTCCTTGATCCAGTTGACCTTTGAGGGCAAAAAGCTGGCATTACGATCTAAAACCTTGCTCTTTGGCCAAGCACCGGTCGCAACTAGGGTTAGACCCGGCCAGTAATAATGGGTTTCGCGGCGATCAATAATGGTGATATTGGCATTAGGAAGTGCTTTGGTTAGGCGGTTAGCCAAACTGATGCCTGCCGCGCCAGCGCCGGTAATGACAATATTGGCACGCGTATTTGCGGCACGCGCTGGAATAGAACCTAAACCAGCAACAGCGGCCATCGCAGCCGCACCACTGAGTAAAAATTTGCGACGATTAATGCCGCTCAGAACCGATAAAGATGACATGTTACTAACCTTTATGAAGACAAAAAAGTCGTGCACCAGCGTGTAACCGCGGTGGCACAACATCAATATTAGATTATACTAATATTAAAATGCTAATTCAAAGCCTATGTGAGCCCCATCGTCAAACTTGACCTTGGCTTCTTTATATTCCACTTCAAAATGACGGTAACCTACAAAGCCTTGCAAGTTGCGTAATAAGCGCACATTGGCGCGAATCGAGAGTTCGTTCAGTTTTTCAGCATCCGAAAAAGCTAGAATCTCTGGTGCAATCAAGTATTCAACAGTGACATTGGTTGGCGTTGCGGTAGGTAACCAGTAAGCAGCGTGCACGCCCAATAAGATACCGGTACCTAATTTATCGATATCCTTCGCTTTTGCATAAGCAAACTTGCCTTTCACACCCAGATCTAGGTTTGGATCTAACACACCTTTTCCAACATATGAAAACGAGGTATCAATCACATAATCTTTATCATTGTTGTACTGATAGCTTAAGTCAAAACGGTAGGTTTCCTGCATCCACAAGTCACTGCTAAAAAATCCGAACTTTGCCGAATCATTAGCAAGCTGTACATTAATACCCATTTCATTCGCGTGCACAACCATTGGCAAACTTGCGCTAATCAGTGCTGTTGCCGCTAAGGCTTGAAGTGTTTTTTTCATGTGTTCTCCTACTTTATTGCCAGGGGTTAAAATAAGTTATTGACTTTGATTTGTGTCTTGTTGTGCTTGCTCAGCTTGCGATGTCAACCAGTCACCAAAATGGCTAAGCTGTTCAACCCAGCTGATTAAGGATTCAAGTACAATGATCGAATAATCTCGCACCGGTCCCCAGTCGAGCAGAATAGCGACAATCCACAAAACGATTAAACTCATCCAAATCAGTGTTTTAATAAAAAACATTTAGAATCCAAAGCGTGAGCGTTGTTGTATTTTCTGAATTTTGTTTTGACCCGCCCAAACTTGACGATTGGTTTTTAAATCAATCAAAACCAAATCGGTTTGGTAAAAAGTCACCCGACGATTATTCAACTGATCAACAATCGAGGTAATCGTGCCAGACAAAGCAAAATCAGCGCCAATTTCTTCACCAAAAGGCGTTACCGTATCGGGGCGTGAGAAACTTTGTTGCTCAGCACGCTCATCACGAATTTCGCCACGCTGATCGGCCGCGGCCACAAAATCGACACGTCCCGAACGAATCCCCGCACGACGCAAATCATTGATAAAGGTTTCTACCGGAATCTGCTGATGCGAGCGATTATCCACCGATTGAATAATAATTACCGGACGAACTTGGCCGGTTTCGGTTTGAAAGCGCTCTATCCACGGAAAGCTCAACATATCGTCAATCATCGAGTCCGCTACCAAGCGAGAATCGGTTGCGTTCCATTGATCGGTTAGCGCAATTTCTTCGGCGGCATCGACGCGCTCAACCTTGGTGCCGGCACAGCCGTGCAAACCAAGACCCAGTGCAATCACACTAACCAATAATCCGGTGCGAGTTAGTGGTCGCCATAATTTTTGTCGCTGCATAATTTATTTTCCTTACACGATTATAAATTCTTAACATTTTACCAAGATTTGGCAAATTTACCTGCAAATCCTTCTCATTTTCATGATTTTATTGCTGGTGCGCGATAGGTAGCCACCAGCGCTCGCCGGCGCTCAGTTCTCGCTGTTGTGTTTGCCCGTCCACATCCACCCAGGTGACCAGGCCTGGCTCAACCCAATAACGCTGTAAATGGATATAGGCTGGCAAGGTTTGCCAGTTCCGCGTCTCGGCCGCTTCCGTTGCTGAGGTTGCAATATCACCCAGCAAGCGCAACCAGGCATTATCTTGCGTTACCGCCTGCACGCCCAAACGCTTGAGCATCGCGCGTGCTAAGGCCGCATAAAAATCCTCATTAGCAGCTAGTAATTGCGCTTGCACCGCTTGGATGGCTGGGGCATCCATCATCACTCCCGTCACCGCCTGCTCATTCAGGCGCCATTGCAGTTTCGTCGGTTGCGGCCAAGCCAACAAATCATAATAAGGCAGGGTTACCCGTAACGGTGTTTGCGCCGCTCGGTCTAACCCAACGGCTTGCACTTGTGGCCAAATGGGGCCTAAAAATAGGGTTTTACTGCCAATCGCACCGCGGACAATGCCTCGCAAACCATCTTGGTAAATATTCAGTGCTAATCGTGCCAAACCTTTATCGGTATACATTAAATAAAACCAAATCGACTGCGCCAAGCCCTCATCGCCAGGCGCCAAGATGATCGGATAGACTTCCATGTTTTGGGTGCGATGATTCACAATCAGCATCGCATTCATTTCACCCCGCTGTGGAATCCAGCCCTGATGAACCACCTGAACCAGTTCAACCCAGCCCGGCTGCCAGGCCTGCAACTGCTGTTGCTGAGGTTCGCTGAGTTTTTGTGCCGCAAGACCTGGCCAGCCAGGCTGATTTAAGCGCTTCATCATCCGCAGGGTGTCAAACCAGGCCTGCTGGGTCACTTGGTCCGATAAACCCATTTGTTCACGATAACCCTGCTCATAGAGTTCTGCCGCTTGTTGATAAGCCACCTGTGCCGCCGACCACTCGCCCCGTTGCTCATAGATCATCCCGGTGACATAACGTAACCAAGCATTGTCACGTAACACATATTCGCTGCGATCAAACAAATCACCATTGAGTAAGCGTAAAATTGCTAACAGCCGATAAAACGGCGTTTCGCGCTGCTCGGCGGCGGCTTGATAGTCCAAAACCTGTGCCGCCAAATCATTGAGCTGAATCTCCTTTTGGCGCACCATCACGCGCGCATTATTTAACGCTTCACGCTGTTGGGCCAGATTCGCAGAATTGGAGGACCTCGATGGGTCTGACGAATGAACAGCCGCCTCGCTCAGCGCGATAAAATTGAGCGTTTGAATATATTCAACAAACAAGCGTTCAAAAGTTTGTGGCCGATAGATACGTTGCCGCGGGCTGGTCAGTAATACCCGCAACTCCTCGGTCACGGATAGGGTTTGCGCCGCTTCGGCATCCGCTTTGGCCTGCTCAAATAAACCATGACTGCCTTGGTAGTCACCGGCTAAATGTCGCAACATGCCTAATTCGAGGTTCAACAGAATTTTTTCGCGCCGCTCACCATCTAGGTCGCGCAGCAAAGCTTGTTCAGCCGCCGCCCAATCCTGCACCAACAACGCTTGCCTAGCCGGTTCGGTTTGTTGTTTATAGCTCGCGCAACCTTGCAATACCAGTATTGGCAGCAACACCAGCCAGACTTTTATCAACCCGCTCATGGCGTTTGTCCTTTGCGCCAAGGGCGTAACTGAAAGCGTCCTGGGTGCACCGCGGCATCTAACTCGGTGGTTGCACTATCCTGCGCAACGCCAAGTATTTGATCGCGAATGCGCTCAGCCGCCCACCATACCGACATTAAGCCACGTGCCCCATGCCCTTGCGATACCCACAAGGCTGGGTGGTAACGCTGAGCGGGGTATTGAAATAACGCTTTATTGTGTGGCTGTGACAGATAGGCTTGCTCCAACCATTCACGGTCTGGAATCGCACCAATAATCGGCAGGTGATCGGCGGTGGTGGGCCGAAATCCGACGCGTCCCTGCCAAGTTTCTACTGGCGGAGGAGCCCAATCAGGCAATACCGCTTGCAGCTTGGCGGCGTTATCGGCGTGACCCTGCCATGAAAGCGCAGATGATAAATCGGGCGCTTCAAAAGTTGCCCCCGTGACCCAATAGCCCTCAACCGTCGGTGTGCTATAGCCCTGGTGCGCGACCGCACCAGATAAAGGGTATGGGCAATCCTGCTCGCTCATATAACTGACCTGCCCTTTAAGTGGCCGAATCGGCAAGTGCCAGGCCTGGTTTAACGCCGACAAAGCACCGGTGACCAGCACCACGGCATCGGCCGATATCTCTCCCGCCTGAGTTTTAATCTGCCAACCGACCGTGTCATCTTGCCAAGCCAAAGACTGCACAACCCTGTCACCTTGAAATCGAATCAAAGGATGACGCAAGGCGCGCTTAACCAAGGATGGCGGACTTAACCAACCGGCTTGCTGATACACAAGGCCTGGTGATTGATGAGTGTCTTCGTTTGCAATGATCTTAACCCAGCTGGTCGGCAAGCCCAGCTGTTGCAACTTCTGCGCCCATTGAGCTAAATCACTGGCATTGACCCGCTGTTGCAAACCGGATAAATCCCCCACGACCTCGCCCTGCACAACCCAATCCGCCACCCAACGCCAAGTCGCCTGCAAGCCCTGCCAATAAAATTGACTGCGAATATTCCAATCGGCGGTGATCAATGGATGTACCAGGCCGGCTAAATTGCCCGACGCACCATCAGCGGGCGAACTCGCTTGATCTAACACGCTAACCTGCCAACCCGCTTGCGCCATTACCTGTGCAACCGCCGCACCGGCCAGGCCAGCGCCCACTACGACCAAATGAGGTTTTTCAGGCCAAGAAATTGGCATAGGCGGCTGGTACCAAGGCATCACCGGTTTCGGTTTTTTTGGGCGGCGCGCGCCAGTCCATGCCTGCATTTCAGCCGGCATCTCACTCGCCATTTGAGCTTGCATCCTGGCCTGCGTCTCAATGCCGTTTTGGTGTTGGCTATCAGCGTCTTGCGCCATCATGTTAAAATGCCACCTTCTCGTGCCTAGAGTTCAAACTATTATTAAATATGGCCAATAATTCTACCGACTCTCTACCCACTGTTGATGAAAACTTTGCGCTTAACCAGCAATTAGCAGATCAATTAGCCCAAATTTTGGCCTATTGGCACCAGCAACGTCAGCGCCATCAACGCGCCAGCCTCGTTTTAATGGGTAGCAAAGCCTGGCAAACTACACTGCTAGAGGCGTCCAAGGCTCAGTTTGCAGATTGGCCATCGGAACTACTTTGGCTCGACTCAAAAGCCAACCGACAACACCTGCGCCATCAATTAGGACAAACTCGCAGTGCCCAACAAGCAGGCCTGGTGGTTGATATGGCAGAGGGTCTGGATATCGAAGCGATTACTTTAGCGGAAGGCTTATTACCGGGCGGAGGAATCTGTTGTTGGTTGCTGCCTGAGGAGACGGCTGGGTTGCCCGCACCGAGCGAACACCCATTGGCGAAACTGCTGAGCTTTCCATGGCACGCCCAGGATATGACACCGCACTATGCACTTTGGGCGCGCGAACGTATCCTTAATGCTGATCAACACCTTGTGCTGCTCGAAACAGACTCGATGAATCATCAAGATGCCGATAGCCACATAAACCGAAACATCACCCACACTCGGCCACCCAGCACTCAACCCCCCAGTGCTGAGCTGACCGCCTTGTCGGCCGAACAATCGCAACTACTGCAGCTGCTGTATCAGCACTTTCGTGATCAGGTAACGCAACAACCTGCTAGCCCAACCCTATTGGTTGCGGCGCGGGGACGTGGCAAATCCACCTTAATCGGTCATCTCCTCAATCGCCTTTTAGCGGATGTTGATACGCCCTACCAAATCGCCTTATGCAGCGCGCGTCCAGAGCAACATCAGCAGGCCTGGTTATGCCTGAACCCCAAGCACCAAGACACGGTGACTCGCTGGGCGCCTGATGCGCTATTGGCGCAACAACCCACCCTTGACTGGTTGATTATTGATGAAGCCGCCCACCTTCCTTGGCCACAACTTCAAAAGCTGATTCGGCACTATCCTCACTGTCTGCTCAGTAGCACCTCAGCGGGTTATGAAGGGTCTGGCCAAGCCTGGCAACAGCACTTGCGCCCTTGGCTTGATCAGCATTTCAGTGACTGGCGTGAATTCACACTAACTCAGGCGTTACGCTGGCACGCCGAAGACCCACTGGAGGCGCTCGTGCGCGAATTAAGTGGTCAAGTCGACCATCAGCTTAGCGAACAGGGCGGTGAAACGGCTGGCTTAACACCCTTACCACTTCACCATCTAAGCTGGCAATGTGTCACGCCGCAAGACCTTTCAGCCAGCCAACGCGCCCAGGTGTTTGCCCTGTTAACCGAAAGCCACTATCAAACAAGGCCACGCGACTGGCAATTACTTTGCAGTGCGCCCAACTATCAACTCGCGCTGATCTGGCACAATTCCCAACTGGTCGGCGCACTTTGGGCCATCATGGAAGGACCCTTGCCTGACTGGGGACCAGAGCGGCGTCTGCAAGGGCATCTAGTGACCCAAAAACTGCGCCAGCACCACCAAACGCCAGCTCTCTATAGCGGCCGCTATGCCCGTTGTACTCGGATTGCCATCGCCAAACCCTACCGTCAACAGTGTTTAGGCAAGCAACTGGTTAGCTATTGGCAAAGCCATCCACACAATATCGATATCGATAGTTTTACGGTCAGTTTTGGTGCCAGCCCCGCATTATGGCGTTTTTGGTCGGCCTGCGGCTTTCACACGTTGCATCTGGGTGTGCAAGCCGATGCGGCCAGTGGACGCTGTAACCTGATCATGATGACCCCACCCCAAGCCCAGAGTTTACGCCAGGCTTATGATCAGATTCAAAACTGGTTTCAGGCGCAATGGCTCGCTCTGTCAGATGAGTTTCAACCGCTCAGCCACGACCTTATTAGCGTCACCGAGCAGCAGGCCTGGCAAGTGATTTGGCAACAGCACCCAGATTGGCAAGTTCGCCCCTGGCAACGGACTCCGCCCCACCAACGTCAACAAGCCCTGAGGGAATATGTTCTAGGCTATCGACCCTATGAGGCGGTTAGTGGCGCGTTAATAGACTGGTTTGAGCAACAAAGCGAGGAAAAATGGCACTGGCCAGAAGCCGAATTATTGCGCTGGAAACAACAGGGGCAGAGTTGGGCGCAATGTCGCCAGGCCTGGTCTGCCTCATCTGGGCAAGCGCATATAGGTCGCAAAGGCTTGGAAGCACTACTAAAAGCCCGTCTCCAAGCCATACTGGATTTTTATTGAGTCGGTTTATTGACTAAAAACCACAGTTTTATTGCCGTGAATCAGTATCCGATCTTCAAGATGAAAACGCAGTCCTCGCGCCAAGGTAGTTTTTTCAACATCACGCCCTAAACGACGCATTTCTTCAATCGAATGAGCATGGCTTACTCGAATCACGTCCTGCTCAATAATCGGCCCGGCATCCAGCTCCTCGGTCACATAATGGCAGGTCGCACCAATCAGCTTTACGCCACGCTCATAGGCCTGGTGATAGGGCTTGGCACCGACAAACGAGGGCAAAAAGCTGTGATGAATATTAATCACTCGGCCCGCATAATCGGCGCACATTTGCGGCGGCAGTATTTGCATATAACGCGCTAATACAATCACATCCACCTGATAGTGGGCGACTAAACGCTCGGCTTCGGCAAAGGCTTGCGGCTTGGTATCCGGCGTTACCGGCACATGATGAAACGGAATCTGGTGCCACTCGACCATGTCACGTAAATCATCGTGATTGGCAATCACACAGACGACATCGCCGGGTAAGTCACCATCATGCCAACGGTAGAGTAAATCTGCTAGACAATGGGCTTCTTTACTGGCAAACAAGGCAATCCGCTTGGGTTTTGCGGAATCACTGATAAACCAACTCATCTGAAACTGGTCGGCAATCGGCGCAAAACGGCGTTCAAACTCGGCTAAATCAAACGGCACTGAGCTGGCCAAAATTTCATGGCGCATAAAAAACCAACCATTACCGGCATCGGTATGGTGATTTGCTTCCACAATCGTGGCGCCCTGCTCGGCAATAAAACCGGCCACCTTGGCAACAATACCGACTTGGTCTGGACAAGACATCACTAAACGATAGACACGTTCCACCGACTTACTCCCTTAATTACGCAATTTTTTGAATCTGCACATGATAGCAAAAGCCGGCATATTTCGCGCTTTTCTTCTATGCTATACTCATAGATTCTTCTAATCAGAATCGAATCTAATTTCTTATGCTTAAAGTTGTGTCTTTTAATGTAAATAGTGTCCGTATGCGCCAACATCAACTGGAAGCGCTGGTTGCCGAACAGTCTCCAGATATTATTGGTTTACAAGAAACCAAAGTCCAAGACCATGAATTTCCACTCGAAGCCATCGAGTCGCTGGGTTATCGGGCCGAATTTTGTGGCCAAAAAACCCACTATGGCGTGGCGCTACTCTACAAACCGAGTTTAACCCTAACCGGCCTACAAAAAGGCTGGCAAACCGACGATGACAGCGCCCAAAAACGGATGATTATTGGTGATTTCACTACACCCAGCGGTGAAAGTTTGCGGGTTGTGAACGGCTATTTTCCACAGGGTGAAAGCCGTGACCATCCGGTCAAGTTCCCCGCCAAACTGGCTTTTTATGCCGATTTAATGGCTTACTTAAACAAGGATTGCTCACCGGAACAACAGCTGATTGTGATGGGAGATTTTAATATCTCACCGCAGGATATCGATATTGGTATCGGTGAACCTAACCGACTGCGCTGGCTAAAAACCGGTAAAACCAGTTTTTTACCGGAAGAGCGCGCGTTGTGGCAACAACTACTGGACTGGGGCTTGCAAGACACTTATCGCTGCTGTCACCCTGACTCAAATGACAAATTTAGTTGGTTTGACTATCGCTCGAAAGGCTTTGAAGATACCCCGAAACGGGGACTACGTATTGACACCCTACTGGCTACGGCACCGCTTGCGGCAAAGGTCATGGCCAGTGATATTGGCTATAGTATTCGTGGCCTTGATAAACCCTCTGATCATGCCCCCGTATGGTCGGAATTTGACCTTAATTAAGGATAAAACACCATGATTTCTGTACAAATAATGCAACGTGAACTGGTTGTTGATCATACCTTATTGTTATGGGTCAAAACCGAGGGTGAATTTAATTATGCACCCGGCGATTACTTAATGATGGGCGTACATCCAGATAGCCTAAAGCCCTTTTCCATTGCCAACGCCCCGCGTGAAGATGGCTTTTTAGAAATGCATATTCGCCTTAACCAGGATAGTTGGTTGCAAGAACTGGCGCAACAGCAGGTAGGCGATCATCTATGGATTGATGGGCCGCACAATCAAATGAAATTGATGTCGGAACAACCGCTAAACCTGTTTATCGCCGGCGGCACCGGTTTAGCGCCCATTAAGGCGTTAATTGAAGCGCAATTGGCTCAGGGCTTGACGCAACCCACCTGGTTATATTGGGGTGCCAGTTATGTAGAGGATTTTTATTTGCGTGATCCGCAATGGTGGCCCAAAGGCTTGCATGAACGGGTTCATTTTGTCCCAGTACTGTCTAATGAAGACCAGGCTAAAACGGTGAATTGGCAAGGTAAGCTCGGATTAGTGCATCAGGTCGCCCTGGCCGAACACCCAGATTTAAGTCAAGCTCAGGTCTATGTTTGCGGTGCTTGGGAAATGATTAAAACAGTGAAAGCGGATTGCTTAGCCGCCGGCTTGCCCGCTGAGCGGATTCAACCGCTCTAGCAAGCAATAGTAAGGCTCAAGTTCAGCAACAACCTTAACCTGCTAACACGCCATCGACCATCTGCTGGGCTTCGGCCAGTAGCTGGTCAAGATGCGCCCGCCCCTCAAACGACTCGGCATAAATTTTATACACATCTTCCGTACCAGAGGGTCGCGCGGCAAACCAGCCCTGCGCTGTCGTCACCTTTAACCCGCCTATCGCGGCATCGTTACCCGGCGCATGGGTTAATTTGGCGGTAATATCGTGACCGGCTAACTCGGTAGCGGTGACCTGCTCAGCACTCAGTTTGCTTAAGCGGGTTTTTTGCTCGCGATTCGCGGGGGCATCAATACGGGTATAGACCGGCGCACCAAACTGCTCGGTTAAGGCCTGATAGTGCTCGCCTGGGTCTTTGCCGGTTACCGCCGTAATTTCAGCGGCCAAGAGATTCATAATAATGCCGTCTTTATCGGTACTCCAGGCCATTCCCTGACGATCTAAAAATGACGCGCCGGCGGATTCCTCACCACCAAACCCCAGTGAGCCGGAGACCAGGCCTGGTACAAACCATTTAAAGCCAACCGGCACTTCCACCAAATTACGCCCTAAGCTGGCAGCTACACGATCAATCATCGAGCTCGAAACCAGCGTTTTACCAATACCGGCATCAGCTGACCAATTTGGTCGGTGACTAAATAAGTATTGAATCGCCACAGCTAAATAATGGTTAGGGTTCAGCAGACCTGCTGATGGCGCCACAATACCATGACGATCCACATCTGGGTCATTACCAAAGGCAATATCAAACTGATCCTTCAGTTTAATGAGGCTAGCCATCGCATAGGGTGATGAGCAATCCATGCGAATTTTGCCATCTTTATCCAGTGTCATAAAGCTAAAGGTTGGATCAACGCGATGATTCACCTGAGTTAAATTCAAACCATAATGTTCGGCAATTGGCTGCCAAAAATCTACGCCGGCGCCACCCATCGGATCGACGCCAATCCGCAAGCCAGATTGCGCAATCGCAGCCATGTCAATCACGTCACCCAAGGTTTCAACATAGGGCGTCATTAAATCGATGGCCTCGACCTGATCACTCGCTAGAGCTTTAGTGAGTGATTGGCGCTTAATCGCCTGACCGCCGGCTAATAAAATCGCATTGGCCCGATCTTGCACCCATTTGGTCACATCGGTATCGGCTGGCCCCCCATTCGGTGGATTGTATTTAAACCCCCCATCACGCGGTGGATTATGAGATGGCGTAATGACAATACCATCCGCCCAGCCACGATTCCGACCACGGTTGTGACGAATAATCGCATGGGAAATAACCGGCGTGGGTGTATAACGACCTCGCCCTTGAATATAAACCGTTACACCATTGGCACTTAGCACCTCAATCGCGGTCGCCTGCGCGGCCTCTGACAAAGCATGGGTATCCATACCCAAAAACATTGGGCCATCAATACCGGCGCCATGACGATACTCTACCAATGCCTGACAAATCGCGGCAATATGGGCATCATTGAAACTGGTATCTGAACTGCAACCACGATGACCCGAAGTGCCAAACCCGACCGCTTGCTCGGGACGACTGACGTCGGGTTGATGCGCGTAATAATCGACCATCAGCTGGGGAATATTGTCCAATTTTTCTGCTGGCACTGGCTGGCCGGCTAAGGGATTAAGCGCCATGACTCACTCCTTGGGCAAACTGTGCCAATGCGGCGTTAAATAATTTACTCGGACGCATAGCGGCAGCGGCTTTTTTGGCGTCTGGATGATAATAGCCACCCAAATCTACCGGCTGACCTTGTACCGCGGCTAATTCGGCCAGAATAGCGTCTAACTGAGCCTGCAACGCTTCAGCCAGCGGTGCAAACTGCTGGTGCAAGCTTAAATCTACCTGCTGCTCGGCCAAGGCTTGTGCCCAATGGGTCGCCAAATACACATGACTGCCGCGATTATCTAACTCACCCACCTTGCGCCCGGGTGAGCGGTTTTCCTGCAAGAAACGGCTGGTTGCTTGATTTAAGCTATCCACCAACACATTAATACGAGAGTTTTTGGTTTGTTGCGCTAGGTGCTCGAGTGACACCGCCAAGGCCAGGAACTCACCTAAAGAATCCCAGCGCAAAAAGTTTTCTTGCACCAGTTGCTGCACATGCTTGGGTGCTGAACCGCCGGCGCCGGTTTCAAATAATCCGCCACCAGCCAGCAAGGGCACAATAGATAGCATCTTCGCACTAGTGCCAAGCTCTAAAATCGGGAACAGATCGGTTAAGTAATCACGCAGCACGTTGCCGGTAACCGAAATAGTATCCATGCCGGCCTTGGCCCGTGCGAGCGTTTTGGCGGTGGCATCGACCGGGCTTAAGATTTCTAAATCCAGGCCTTCAATATCCAACATACCTAGGGCATTTTCGACCTTTTTAATCAAGTTAGCATCATGCGGACGTTGCGCATCGAGCCAAAAAATAGCAGGGGTATTGGTTAAACGTGCTCGTGTTACGGCTAATTTCACCCAATCTTGAATGGCAATATCTTTGGTTTGGCACATGCGCCAGATATCGCCTTTGGCTACTTGATGCGCAAAAATCACCACACCGGCTTCGTTAATGACTTGCACCGAACCGGCGCTCGGCATCTCAAAGGTTTTATCGTGCGAACCATATTCTTCGGCCTTTTGAGCCATTAAACCGACGTTAGGTACCGTACCCATAGTCGCTGGATCAAAGGCGCCATTAGCCTTACAAAACTCAATGGTTTGTTGATAAACCCCGGCATAACAGCGGTCCGGAATAATCGCTTTCATATCTTGGAGCTGACCTTGTGCATTCCACATTTGCCCAGAACTGCGAATCGCTGCGGGCATTGATGCATCAATAATCACATCACTGGGTACATGTAAATTGCTAATACCTTTATCAGAGTCAACCATCGCCAAAGCGGGTCCTTGCGCCATCGCATCGGCTAAAGCTTGATCAATCTCAACTCGTTCAGCGGCCGGCAGTGCTTGAATTTTTTGATACACATCGCCTAAGCCATTGCGGGTAGATACTCCCAATTTGCTGAAGGTATCGGAAAAGCGTTCAAATACCTGCGCAAAATAGACTTCAACAGCATGACCAAACATAATCGGGTCGGATACTTTCATCATGGTGGCTTTTAGATGCAATGAAAACAACACACCTTGTGCCTTGGCGTCGGCGACTTGTTCGGCCAAGAATGCCCGCAAAGCTGCGACACGCATGACCGAGGCATCAATCACCTCACCTGCTTGCAAGCGGGTTTTTGCTTTTAATACTGTAATTTGTCCATCTTCACCATGAAATTCAATGCGAACCGAATCCTCGGTAGGCGAAACATAAGAGAGCTCTGAACCATAAAAGTCATCGGCTTGCATATGCGCTACATGAGATTTAGAGTCTTTTGACCAAACCCCCATGCTATGCGGATGAGCTTTGGCATAAGCTTTAACAGGTCCTGCAACACGACGGTCCGAATTACCCTCACGCAATACGGGATTCACGGCAGAACCCAACACCTTTGCATAACGGGCTTTTATATCGCGCTCTTGATCATTCTGAGGAGTAGCGGGATAGTTTGGAATTGCATAACCCTGGGCTTGTAGCTCAGCAATAGCACCGGTCAACTGCGGAATTGAGGCTGAAATATTCGGCAGCTTAATAATATTGGCTGCGGGCTTTTTCGCCAACTCACCAAGTTCGGTTAAAGCATCAACGGTTTGCTGTTCAGCGGTTAGATATTCGTTAAAATTCGCCAAAATGCGGCCAGCCAAAGAAATGTCACGAGTAGTCACTTCCACTCCAGCAGCCGCTGTAAAGGCTTGAATAATAGGAAGAAATGAATAGGTAGCTAAAGCGGGCGCTTCATCAGTATGCGTATAGATTAGAGTAGACGATTGGGTCATTGCAGATCCTTTTTAAATTTTTATAAATTCGGCTAGAAACTAGACTCATAGGCGCTAGATTAGATAATACAGACGCGGTTACAAGCACAATGGGATTACTCTTCAAAACTGCAAGCACCGGATTCTGCCGTTAATAAATCGGATCCATCGGCTAGGTTCCCGTTAATTCAATCTTGGTCTGCGTGATTGCGATGACTCACTAGCAGATCCTCAAACACTTGGGGATTTTTAATCATGGTCATTTCCCCTTTTCTTGGCATGATGGCATCTTTTAAGCGTGACAAATAAAAACGCAACGCCGCCATCCGCAATGCCGCTGGCCAGCAGGCTAATTCTTGCGGTGTTAATTGACGTATCTGCTGGTAGGCAAATAACGTCTTGCTCACAAACTCTGGCTTCAACTGATGCATTTCATCTCGACACCAATCATTAACCATAACCGCCAAGTCATACAAGCAGGCTCCTTGACAAGCATAATATAAATCAATGATACCAGTAAGGGTTTCGCCGTCAAACATAGCATTATCGGTAAACAGGTCAGCATGAATGACACTTTGCGGAAGTGCCTGCCAATCAATGGCTTGTTGGTACGCTATTTCATCGGCAATCAAGCTATATTGATCTGCTGTCAACCGTTGGCTGATGAGTTTGAAAGTTTCTTCTGCCCAAAGAATGTCTCGATCGTTAGGTCTAAATTCGGCAAATTTTGATCCCACCTTATGAAATCTTGCCAAGGTTGCTGCCATAACTTGGCACTGTGGTAAGGTGGGAAACGTGAGCGTCTGACCCGATAGGCGTGCGACTAAGGTGGCCGGCTTGCCACACAGCTCACCAAGAAAGCCGCCTGAATTATTGGGTTGAGGCAAGGCTGTTGGTATACCATTATCCGCCATAAACGCCATAATATTCAGGAAATACCCTAGCTCGCTGGGCTGGTGGTGTTCAAAAATCGTTAACACAAAGCGAGACTGATCCGTATCAACAAAATAGTTGGTATTCTCAATACCGGCACTAATTCCTTTGTAACTAACTAACTGACCTACCGAGTAGTGTTTTAAAAACTCGACCAGCTGCTCCGACGCAACCTTTGTATAAACAGACATTGACAGGCTATTCCTAAACACGAATTAGCATTATTTTAGCACAGTTGTTTGACAGGGTTATTAGCAGGGGAAGGCTATTACAAAAGAAAAGCCCGCTGTTCGGGGCGGGCTTTCTTGCTAGAGAGGTGTTATAAAATATAACGATATTACGTAAGAATGTTGCTATTACATTCCGTGATGACCAACACCTGGTGCATCAACACCAATACGTTGTTCAACGTTGTACTGTGGCGTACCATCAGGTAGACGGTTAGCTGTACGGTAACTGGTGATATCACCTCTACCATCACCCACCATATAATCTGGGCAGTCACTCATACAACGATCGTTCGCGATTACTGGACGGTGATCACAGAAGAAGTTACCTGCATTAGGCATATACTTGTTAGCCTGCATTAACATTTCTGCATTAAAGAAATCATCGTCTTCAATACGCGTACCTTGGTCATCTAATGGAATATCGTTCATTTGAAGGATATAACCGGTGATACCCATATAACCTGCGTCACCAATAGCTGGCATATTAGGCGTCCAGAATGGCATAGCACGACGGTTGTAATCAAACAAAGTTGTGGCATATGGCCAGTAGTTACCTACAGTTTTGATTGGAGCTGGATCGTTGAAGTCAGAAGTTACCAATGGTAACGGATCCCCTTCAGACAATGGCAAGTAACCGCGAGCACCTTCACCGAACTCACCATGACATACCGCACAGAACTGGATGTACATATCACCACCCTGCTGTACTGTCATACCTACATCAAGTGATGGCAAGCCATTACCACTGGCATCAACATGGATTTTCCACACATCTAAAGCGTCTTCAGCGATCGGCGTACCAAAGCCATAAGCTACGAACGTCGTATCATTGTAATAATTCTCTTCAGCACGCGCCCAAACGTCTACGAATGCTTCAGGAATCTTACACTGCATGTTACCGTGCGGACCACCATCGATTGAGTCATCAACTTCAAACGAGTAAGGGTTGGCAGGGTCCATTTTCTCAACCAAACGCTGTCGTGTGTTTTCACCTAAGATAGTACGAACAACTTGTGCGTCAAGGTAACGACCATCAGCCTCGTCTACAATCTCACGCCAGTTTTCTGGGAAACCACGAACACTCGTCAATTCTGGATTAGCGTTTGCGTCAGGAGTAACAAAAGCACCAACTTGAGCACCTTCGCCTGGCTTGTCAGACATGGCAATTGCCACGCCTGACATTAATAAAGCACCAGTAACCGCTGATGCAACAAGGGTCTTTTTAGAATTGAACATTTTCAATCATGCCTCCAAATTCGCTGTTATGGGCGTGGATTTTCCAAGTAACCATCGCAGTACGGTGGTAAACGTTGTTAGTACCTTCAATTTCACGCATTTGCGGCATGTTTGGCTGTACATAACCTGTTTCATCCGTAGTACGACTCATCATGAGCAACTCACTACCATCCCAGTCAAACTCAAGCTCAAAACGTGTCCAAGCTTTTGGTAGAACTGCTGAAGTTAATTTCGCCTCAGTCCAGTTACGACCACCGTCGAAGGTGATGTCAACGTGATCAACTTTACCACGACCTGACCATGCAATACCTTTCGCTACATAACGACCTGGGCCTTGCATTTTGAAGTCTGGCGATGGGTAAGTAATTACCGAGTTCGCTTCCATGTAGAAAGACATATTCTGAACGGTACCGTCAGGCATCAACTCAGTGTACTTAGAGGTTTCTTCACGGTGCTGTAATGGCTTGTCAGTTACCTGGATACGACGAATGTGTTTAACCCACATGTTGGCTTCACAACCAGGAACCACTAAACGAATTGGATAACCGTTTTCTGGACGTAGCGCTTCACCGTTCTGAGCATAAGCAATCATACAGTCGTCCATGCCTAGTTCTACTGGAATAGAACGAGCCATACCAGATGCATCAGCACCCTCTGGAATCAACCAAGTACCTTCAGGACGGATACCCGCTTCTTTCAATAGCGTTGATAGACGTACACCAGTCCACTCAACACATGACATCATACCGTGGGTCCACTGAACAGAGTTCAACTGCACACCTTTCCATTCCATCGCGCCATTAGCAGGACACTCAGCGAATAGAACACGTGACTCAGCTGGGAAACGCTTTAGGTCATCCATAGTGAAAATCAATGGACGCTCAACCAAACCATGAATAACTAAACGGTGCTCATCTGGGTTGATGTTGATACCGCCACCATGGTAACGTTCGAAGTGAAGACCGTTTGGCGTGATCATACCGTGCAAGCTTTGTAGCGGCGTCATAGTGATCGAAGCCATTGAGTCAGGCGTTAACCACTCAAGCGTACGACGCTGTACTTCTTTTTCAAATGGCGAAGGCATACCGTATGGGTATTGACGTACACCCCAACCTAATGCTTTACGCGCGCTTTGATCTTGTAAAACAGTGGTAATTTCTTCACGACCCGCGTAAGGTGCCACAGCACGCTTTGGATCAAATTGGATTTCACGAGCGCTAGCAGCTTGGGTAAATAAAACACCCCCTGCAACAGCAGCACCCCCTTTTAAGAAAGCACGACGGCTTTGTGAACGACTTTCTTCAGTCTGAACCGCGACTTTTTCTACTACTTTATCTGTCATTTTATATGCTCCTTGATTGGCATTTCTAAATGTAACAACACCACAGATTCAAGAGTTATTGTTATTCCAATTGTTAGTTTAAATCGAGCAAGATGACCAACAACGAAAAAATATTGTATTTGACCGCTACCGACTGCTCAAACTTACAATGTTGGTCAGCTATAATAAACCCGTTTGCTTTGCAACATCAAGCAAAAGCGTCGCATAAATTAGTCTTTTCTTATATAAATTTTTTATAACGCTCACTAAATTTTCTATGTAGCATCCATCTGGAGTGAAACTATTTATTTTTAAGTCATGAAGACGTATCATCAATACACATTCAATGGAACATCGCCAATGCGTTATTTTATGCATGGTTTCAGCACGAGGTTTTACATGATTTCACGCCAATTCCCGATTACCCGTATGCGTCGTATGCGGGCCGATAACTTTTCGCGCCGCCTGATGAGAGAAAACACCCTGACCACCAACGATTTAATCTACCCGATGTTTGTGATTGAGGGTTTTAACCTGCGTGAACCGGTTGAGTCGATGCCGGGTGTTGAACGCCTGACCATTGATCTATTGGTTGAAGAAGCCGAAGAGTTGGTTGAACTCGGTATTCCGATGATCGCGATTTTTCCGGTAGTGCCACAAGAAGGCAAAAGCCTCGATGCGGCCGAAGCCTATAATCCCGAAGGCTTGGCGCAACGTGCCGTGCGCGCGGTGAAAGCCGCTTACCCCGAATTGGGGGTCATGACCGATGTGGCGCTTGACCCTTTTACCACTCACGGTCAAGACGGCATTATTGACGACAAGGGTTATGTGCTGAATGACGACACAATTGATGTGCTAATGAAACAAGCCTTGTCGCACGCCGAAGCCGGTGCCGATGTGATTGGGCCATCCGATATGATGGACGGACGGATTATAGAAATTCGTGAGCTGCTTGAAGAACAAGGTCATATCAATACCCGCATTATGGCCTATTCGGCTAAGTATGCTTCCGCCTATTACGGGCCATTCCGTGATGCCGTCGGTTCCGCCGCCAATCTGGGCAAAAGCGACAAAGCTAACTATCAAATGGATCCGGCCAATTCAAATGAAGCTTTACATGAAGTCGCACTGGATATTAACGAAGGTGCTGATATGGTGATGGTTAAGCCCGGTCTGCCTTATTTAGATGTTGTGCAGCGGATTAAAAGTGAATTTAAAGTCCCTACCTATGCTTACCATGTCAGTGGTGAATACGCGATGCTCAAGGCGGCCGCCCAAAATGGCTGGCTGGATGAACGTAAAGTGGCGATGGAAACCCTGCTGTGTTTTAAACGTGCCGGGGCGGATGGCATTTTGACCTACTATGCCAAACAGGTTGCCCTTTGGCTTGCAGAAGATGCCGCATTATGACCCTAGACCGCTACGCCGTGGTCGGCGACCCGATTAGTCATTCTAAATCACCGCTGATCCACCAACTCTTTGCCGAACAAACTGGTCAAACGATGCAGTATGAAGCCATTCGTATTGACGCGGAGGACGCCAATTTTGTCGATGAAATCCGCGCCATTCAGCAGGCCGGTTATAAAGGCTTAAACATTACCGTGCCCTATAAACTCGATGCGTTTGAATTAACTGACCAGCTGACACCCCGCGCCGAGGTCGCCCATGCCGTCAATACCTTTGAGTTTTTGGAGAATGACCAAATTCTAGGTGACAATACTGATGGCGCAGGCCTGGTGATGGATATTGAACTCAATGGCCAATGCCCTTTTATAGATAAAAAGGTGCTGATTATTGGCGCCGGCGGTGCGGTGCAAGGCATCCTACAACCTCTACTTGCCAAACAACCGGGCCTGGTGCATATCGCCAACCGCACCGCCAAACGCGCGCAGGTATTAGGCCAGCGTTTTGATACCCAAGTGCCGATTCACGGCAGTGGTTGGGATGAGATCCCACTCGAACCCTTTGACATTATTATTAACGGCACGTCAGCCAGCTTAGAAGGTAAATTACCGCCGGTATCCGCTGAGGTCATCGGGCCAAACAGCTTGGTCTATGACATGATGTATGGGGCTGAACCCACGGTGTTTTTAAACTGGGCCCAACAGCATCAGCCGCAATGCCAACGTATGGATGGTTTGGGGATGCTGGTCGGCCAAGCAGCGGAAAGTTTTTATCTCTGGCGCGGTGTGATGCCAAAAACTAAATCGGTGATTGAACAGGTACGACACTTGATTCAGCAGCAAACTCATTTTTGAGTTTGACATAGTGCGCCGCGGAATATTTAAAAAAGGCCTTCTCGTCATCAGTTAGCGGACGAATCTGCTTAACCGGTGACCCTAAATACAAATAGCCACTATCCAACACCTTGCCGGCAGGCACTAAACTATTGGCACCCACCAACACATGCTTTTGCACCACGGCATTATCAAGCACTATCGCACCCATACCGATTAAGCATTCATCTTCTAAAATGCAACCATGCAAAACCACGTTATGCCCCACGGTAACATCACAACCGACTCGCGTCATCGAGCCACGCGTACGCTCAGACACATGGGTCGCATGAACCACGGCACCATCCTGAATATTGGAACGCGCGCCAATCTCAATCGCACTGACATCACCACGCAGCACGGCGCAGGGCCAAATACTGACATCCTCAGCTAAATGACAAGGTCCAATAACCTGAGCCGACGGATCAACCCAAGCCGACTTGGCCAACTCAGGCCCTATGCCCTTATAACTGCGCAGGGTCATTTTGAAGCCTCGCTTACCAATTCAGCTGAAGCGAGCGGCGCCGCGGTGGCCTGAATATGCACATCCATCTGCGGATAAGGAATCACAATACCTTGTTCGTCAAAGGTGAGCTTAACCTTTTCGATAAAATCAAAGCGAACCGGCCAATAATCGCCGGCATCCGCCCAGATACGCACGGTGAAGTTCACACTACTATCGGCTAATTCAGACACCACAACCAATGGCGCTGGATCGGTGTGCGCGCGAGGCTCGGCGACAATTAAATCGAGCAGAATTTGTTTGGCTTTGCGTAAATCACTGTCATAACTGATACCAAACACCAAATCAATACGACGTGTCGGGCGCGCCGAATAGTTAACCAATTTATCGCGATAAATTTGTCCGTTAGGGACGGTAATTTCACGATTATCACCGGTGCGCATCACGGTATTTAACAGGGTGATTTTTTCAGCTACCCCCATTTGACCGGCTACTTCAACAAAATCACCCACCTTAAACGGCTGGGTAAGAATCAACATCACCCCAGAGGCAAAATTATTCAACGAATCTTTTAAGGCTAAACCAACCGCCAGGCCTGCTGCCGCCAATAACGCAATCACCGAGGTCGTATCAAAGCCTAAATAGCCCAATACCGCTAAAGTCAGCAGAACATACAATAAAACCCGCGCCACCGACTTCACAAACTCTAGCAAAATCAGTTCTACCTTGAAGGTCTCCAGCGTTTTTTGCAGCAATTGCATCGCGTATTTAATCAACTTATGACCAATATAAAACGCAATCAACGCTACTAAAATTTTGATACTAAACGGCACGACATATTGATAAATGAGTAACTCTAAATCCATTTTTCCCCCAGCTAGGGTGGTTAACATACAAAGTAAATCTAATATACCTTATAATATGTTGTTATGTTTTTACTAAATACTTAAAAAGGATACTACTATGGCTCGCGTAACTGTCGAAGACTGCTTACAAAATGTTGAAAACCGCTTTGAACTTGTTTTAGTTAGCGCTAAACGTGCTCGTCAACTGGGCAATGGTGCCGATGCTTGTGTGGCATGGGAAAATGACAAGCCAACCGTTGTCGCTTTACGTGAGCTGGCTGAAAATCTGGTAGAACCCGCTGTGATCCTAGCCGACCCAGATACCCCACCCTTCTTCAGCTAATCGTAGGGTTTTATGGCCACACCTCGCTCGCTCGATGGGCTGATTAGTAAAGCGGAAGCCTACCTCAAACCGGCACAAGTTAAGCAAATTATTGCTGCGTTTGAGTTTGGTGATTTGGCGCATGCTGGGCAAACCCGTAAAGCTGGCGGTGCCTATATTTGGCATCCTGTTGCGGTGGCTGAAATCCTCGCTGAAATCCAACTCGACCACGAAAGTTTGATTGCAGCAATTCTGCACGACGTGATCGAAGACACACCCTATACCAAACAAGACATCATTGATCGCTTTGGTGAAAAAGTCGCCGATATTATTGATGGCGTAACCAAGCTGGGCAAAATCGCCTTCGACAACCCGCAAGAAGCCCAAGCCGAAAGCTTTCGCAAAATGATGCTAGCCATGTCACGCGATATTCGGGTGATCTTAATCAAACTTGCTGACCGTTTGCATAACATGCGAACACTAGGGGTGATGCGTCCAGATAAACAACGCCGCATCGCTCGAGAAACGCTCGATATTTACGCGCCCATCGCCGCACGTTTAGGCATTAACTCCTTTCGTATTGAACTTGAAGATCTTGGCTTTAAAGCCATGTATCCCAAACGCTATGCCGCACTGGAAAAGGCGATTAAAAAGGCCCGCGGCAATCGTAAAGAAGTCGTTGAACAAATCAGTGATGCACTGACTGCTCGCCTAAATCAAGAGGGCTATGAGGCTGAAGTTATTGGACGCGAAAAACATCTATTTAGTCTTTATAAGAAAATGCGCCAAAAACGCCTGACTTTTGTTGAAGTGCTGGATATTTTTGCCTTCCGCATTATCGTCAAAAGTGTTGATGAATGTTATCGCGCCCTCGGGTTAGTTCATTCATTGTACAAGCCCTTACCAGGCAAATTTAAAGACTATATCGCGATCCCCAAAGGTAATGGCTACCAATCACTCCACACGCTGTTGTTCGGCCCTTATGGTGTGCACATTGAAGTGCAAATTCGGACCGAAGCCATGCATGAAGTCTCCGAACATGGCATTGCCGCACATTGGCACTATAAACTCAGCGGTGACGGTGCCAACCAAACCCATGCCATTGACGAACGCGCACAAGAATGGGTGCGTAACCTGCTTGAAATACAACAAAGTGCGGGAAACTCTTTGGATTTCTTGGAAAACGTAAAAATCGACCTTTTCCCAGACGTAACCTATGTGTTTACCCCTCAAGGCGATATCGTCACCTTGCCACGCAACGCAACTGCTGTGGATTTCGCCTATGCCGTGCACACCAATCTGGGCCATGCCTGTGTCGGCTGTCGTATTGATCGCCAGTTGGTGCCATTACGGACGCCGCTAGAAAGTGGCCAAACGGTTGAAATCATCAAATCGAAAGAAACCCAGCCCAACCCGAATTGGCTCAACTTTGTGACTACGGCCAAAGCTCGCGCGCAAATCCGCTCATTCCTTAAGAATCAGCATGATCAATCAGCTGAAGAATTAGGTCAAAAACTGCTTACTAAAGCATTGCTCACCCACGGCCTGAGCTACAATCAGTTAACCGAACAACATTTGATTACTTTAAAAGTGCAACTGCACCTCGAAAATTGGTCACAACTGCTTAATGACATTGGGCTAGGTCGTCGCATGGCTGGCCTGGTGGCAAAACAAATTGCCGACAGCTTGCCGGTCAAAACAGACGCTGACCTCAAGCCGGACAATGAAACCAAGCAGGCAATTCATGCATCAGCCGGCGCGCAACAACCCTTAGCAATTTCCGGCACCGAAGGTCTGGTCGTAAACTACGCGCAATGTTGCCACCCGATTCCGGGTGATGACATTATTGGTTTTATGTCATCCGGTAAAGGCTTAGTGATTCATCGTCAAGACTGTAAAAATGTGCGCCACTATCAAAATCAGCCAGACAAATGGCTTGATGTGGAATGGTCACCCGCATCCGAGCAACTCTTTTCGGTCGACGTGCAAATTGAAGCGAAGAACCAACGCGGCACATTGGCAATGGTCGCCTCTGAAATTGCCAATACTAAAACCGATATTCAGCGTGTACGCTCCGAGGATAAGGACGAAACTTACAGTGTGATGCACTTTGTATTGAGCGTGCGTAACCGCGAACATCTTGATGACTTGTTGCGCCACTTACGCCGGATTCCGCTGATCGAAAAGGCCTTTAGGGTCGATTCTCACTAAATTATTGACTGCTTATTATAAAGGGAAAGACCATGCGCCAAACCATTCATACCGATAAAGCCCCAGCCGCGATTGGCACCTATTCACAAGCGATTCGTGTTGCTGATACCGTTTATTTATCGGGTCAAATTGGCTTGATTCCAGACACCATGACCCTCGCTGAAGGCGATATCAGTAATCGCATTCACCAAGTGTTTAAAAACCTCAGTGCGGTTTGTGAAGCGGCCGGCGGCAATTTACAAGATATTGCCAAACTCAATATCTTCCTAACCGATATGAGCCATTTTGCGACCGTTAATGACATTATGGCGCAGTACTTCCAACAACCTTACCCCGCGCGCGCCGCTGTTGCCGTCAAACAACTACCGAAAGACACGGATGTTGAAATGGACGGCGTGATGGTTCTGTCGCACTACTAAGTCAAAGGGAAATCATGTCCGCCCCACTCAGTGAACTCAAAGTTAGTGGTTTAAAAGGGGTGGGACCCAAGCTGGCCGAGAAACTGGCCAAACTGCATTTGCATAGCCTGCTTGACCTGTTGTTGCATTTACCGCTGCGCTATCAAGACAAAACCCAACTGACCGAACTAAGCCAGTGCTTGCCTGGCACCGAAGCCTTGATTGAGGCTGATATTCTGCAAAGCCGCTTTGTTGGCGGACGCGCTCCCGGTCTTTGGGTGGATTGTTTAAGCCACGACCAAACCCCCATTAGCCTGCGTTTTTTTCATGTCAACGCCAACCAAGCACGCTTCTATCAACGCGGCAAACGCCTACGCGCCTTTGGCGAATGTCGCCTGGGTATGCAGGGCTGGGAAATGATGCACCCGGATTGCGAGGTATTTAGTGCCGCAGCACCGGCCTTATCCCCGTTTCTGACGCCGATTTATCCCACCACAGAAGGACTGGGGCAAAAGACGTTACAAAAACTCATTAACCAGGCCTGCGTGCAACTCGAACAGTATCCACTAGACGAACACCTACCCCTAGCCTTGCGTGAACAATGGCAACTGCCGGGGATTAATCAGGCACTGCGCACCTTGCATCAGCCACCTGCCGGCAGTGACATCGGTGCCCTAAGCCGTTTTGAAACACCGGCGCAACAGCGCCTGATTGTTGAAGAGCTGTTTACCCATCAACTGAGTCTGCAGCGCTTGCGTCAAAGCCAACAAGCCACACCGGCACCCGCTTTTAATGCGGCACAGAGCCGGGGCTTAACCCAGTTAATTTATAGCCTGCCTTTTCAGCTAACCCAGGCACAACAGCGAGTTTGGCAAGAAATTAGCCAAGATTTAGCCCAACCCAAACCGATGCAGCGCTTAGTACAAGGTGATGTTGGCTCAGGTAAAACCGTGATTGCGGCCATGGCGGCGCAGATCTGTGCCGAACAAGGCTATCAAGTCGCGATTATGGCTCCTACCGAAATCCTCGCCGAACAACACCGTCAAGCGATGCAGGACTGGTTAAGTCCGCTCGGATTACAACTTACTAGCCTGAGTGGTCGACACAAGCCCAGCGAACGCCAACAAATTCTGGCGGCGATTGCATCAGGTGAATCACAAGTGATTGTCGGCACTCATGCGCTCTTCCAAGACAGTGTGACCTTCAAACAACTCGGCTTAGTGATTATTGATGAGCAACATCGATTTGGGGTGCATCAACGCCTGGCGCTGACCCAAAAAGTGAACGCCGCAAACACAGCGCAAACCTGGCAACCCCATCAACTCACCATGACCGCCACGCCGATTCCACGTACCCTCGCGATGGCCGCTTATGGTGATTTAGATTTATCGGTCATTGATGAACTGCCACCCGGACGACAAGCGATTGACACCGCGGTGTTAAGCAATGCCAAACGCTATGAGGTGATGGACCATCTCTACCAGGCCTGCCAAAATGGCGTACAAGCCTACTGGGTTTGCCCGCTAATTGAAGAATCCGAACAACTTAACGCCCAAGCGGCGGCCAGTACCCTCGCTGAATTTCAACAACAATGGTCCGATTTAAAGGTCGGTTTAATCCACGGCAAACTCAAACCCGCCGAAAAAGAACAACTGATGGCTGATTTTAAGGCCCAAAAACTACAAGTATTAGTAGCCACAACCGTGATTGAAGTTGGGGTGAACGTGCCGAATGCTAGCTTAATGATTATTGAGAACGCGGAACGACTAGGATTAGCACAATTGCATCAGCTACGAGGGCGTGTTGGACGAGGCAGTAAAAAAAGCCACTGTGTTCTGCTTTACCAAGCGCCCTTATCCGAAACTGCTAAAGCAAGGCTAAAAATAATGCGAGAAAGCCAAGACGGCTTTGTCATTGCCGAAGAAGACTTAAAAATTCGTGGTCCCGGTGAGGTGCTTGGTACCCGCCAAACCGGCGGATTGAGTTTTCGGATTGCCGATATTAGTCGTGACCAAGTCTGGTTAACCGAATTGCAACCCGCCGCCCACGACTGGCTAACCAGCCTACAACAAAGTGGTGATCTAGCCGGGCTCGAGGCACGCTGGCTTGCTCATCGATTGGACTATCATCATGCCTAATGCTCGCCTTGCCCAACGGCTGTACGAGGCCGTTGACATCTCGCGTTTGACCCAAAACCTGCCGCAGCAGGCCTGGCTATTCGATCGTGCCTCTCTTACCGAAAAATTGCAAGCCCGCTGCCCAACGCTACAAGTCGTGCCTTTATACGAAGGCTGGGGTCATCCCTATCCTTTTGAACAGGCCGCCCTCGCTAGGACGTTCGCTGGCTCGACATCAGATTCAGCATCGAGATTACCATCAGGGTCGCGCGTTTGGATTCGAGAAGTGATACTCGAGTGCCAAGGGCAGGCTTGGATTTTTGCACGCAGTGTGAGCCCAGCTGTTGGCGCCAGACAACCCTGGGCTTTTTTGCGCCAACAAGGTCAGCAACCGCTTGGGCAACGACTGTTTCAAGACCCATCCATAGAACGCGACGCTTTCTTATTTAGCCGCTGGCACTGGCCATCCCCGGTCATAGCGCACAAAATAGCTCATCAGCCAATGCTCGCCCGCCACTGCCTATACCAAAAACACCAAGCACCGCTGTTACTTAGCGAAATCTTTTTAGCCGATTTTTGGGCAAAAAAAACCCCGAATTGAACCTACAATTCGGGGTAGCGGCCCAACGATGGGGCCTAACCTCAACCTACGTTGCGACATCGCTTAACTTGTCACAATAAAATACTACACAGAAGCTATACACCCAGCCAATTAAATATTTATAACCTATTGATAAATCTAAACTATTAATTAATTATTTGCATTATTTGTTACACAATCGCAAACCAAACACTCATCATATAATGTTGCTTCTAATCGAAGATAAAACCAGCTTCGGACTTTCCATCATGCCCAATTTACTCAAACGTCTTTTATTATTGGCTAGCACCAGCACTCTAGCCTTAATAACCGCCTGCGGTGGGGGCGGGGGCGGCGGCAATAATGTACGCCCGGATGCTGAGGATGATTTATTAGCACGCATTATACCGTCAGCAGAAGAACTAGGCGTTATTGACAGCAGTAGCGATAACGGAACTAAAACATTTTTTTCCGCACCCATCAACCCTGTGCCAACTTCAGGCGATTTCTTTTCCTCTCAACAACTTCGGCTCGACATGAACCAGTGGTATAAAAATGATTGGGACGGTCGAGGTCAAACCATTGCGGTGCTAGATACAGGTATCTCGCCAGATGACAATGAAACAATCAGTTATCACCTAGTTGCTCAAGCAAACCTGAGACACGCTATTCAACAAGGTCGTATCATTAAAACAAATGGTGACTCGCTGCGTCTCGGAACACATGGTCATAATGTTGCTCAACTGGCCGCCGGTCAATTAGGCATTGCAATTAATGCCAATATTGCTCATGGGGTTATTACCGACACAGCGGGTTCTGCTAACCGCGCCTCCTTGTTCAAGGGAATTGAATGGGCTACCGATTTAAACACTACAGCACTAAACATGGCCCTTATCAACTTGTCTTTTACCTATGGTGGACTAACGATAGCCAAAGATGAAGTGCGAAATAATCGACTCTCGCTGGCCGAGCGTGAAATCAGACGAATCAGTAACACTGCTATTGAGCAAAATATCGCTATTGTGCATGCAGCAGGAAATGATTCCAATGAAAACTTATCAGAAAAAAATAATTAACGAGCCCAGCTTTGTGGACGCTAGTGCCCATCGTCTTGGCCAACAACTTATTATTGTCGGCTCAACAACTGACAATTTAACTTTGCAATCATCAAGCTTTCCAGGCGCAGACTCGAACATTCAAAACCGTTTTATCGTCGGCCCAGGTGTCAGCCAAATTGACAAGAAGACCTTTGCGGGCACATCAGCTCAATCACTTACAATCTCAACACAACCAACTGGGCTTTAATCAATTTGCCCAATCGCAACAACTCAATCTGCTTATTAGGGCTGTACGAAGGCAATAATGGCTGGCAGGCCAGCGTGGCGCAATCTAACCAAACCCATCAGCAGGCCTGCTTAGTGGCGCGTCAACAAGGTCAGTGGCAAGTCGGTGGTTATCAAACCCATGGAGATAGTTTATTAAATTGGGTAGGATTACAAGAGCGCTCGCAATACGGTGCTTTTGCCATTTGGCAACCTGCTGTTACCCAAAACTGGCTTAGCCTAGGCTATAACTGGCAACAAGGCCAAGAAGATGGCACACAACTGCTCACCCATGTTACCGAAACCCATAGCACCCAATGGGCAAGCCTGCATAATCCGACACGCTGGCTCGGGTTTCAGGCGCAGCTGGACTTGTTTCAACAACAACGCCAGCTCGACTTCACCGCCAATATTGCCGAATCCATTGGCGATGGACGCTTGCGCTTTGGCCAACAGCGCCTAAGCAGCGGGTTTCAAAACCAAGGCGTCAGCCTACAATTACAGCATCCCAACTGGCAAATCAGCTGGCTGCAGGACCGCTTTGACCAGGCCTGGTTAGTTCGCTATCGACAGAATTTCTAATCCTGTGAGAGCAGACCTCGCCACTCTCACCCTTTTTGCACGCTTTTGCGTTAAAATACAAAACTTTTCTTTGAATCCCTTTTTGACACCAATTGATACCAAGTGATGGATAGCTTATGACCCGTGTAGAACGCATTGCCCAATTAAAACAACTTCTTACCGAACGGGTCGTCGTCCTCGACGGTGCAATGGGTACGATGATTCAGGGCCTGCAACTCACTGAAGACGATTTTCGTGGCGAGCTATTTGCCGACTATCACATGGATATCAAAGGCAATAACGATATTTTGGTGATGACTAAGCCAGAGGTCATTCGCGACATCCACCTGGGCTTTTTGCGCCAAGGCGTCGATATTCTCGAGACCAACTCGTTTAACGCCACCACCATCGCCCAAGCCGATTACGATATGCAAGACCAGGTGCGCGCGATTAATATTTGCGCTGCCAAAGTAGCCCGTGAAGCTTGTGATATTGCCGCAGCGGAAGACGGCAAACCCCGTTTTGTAGCTGGCGTGCTTGGCCCAACCAATCGTACCGCGTCGATTTCACCGGATGTCAATGATCCTGGCTTTCGAAATACCAGTTTTGATGAGCTGGTTGGCGCTTATGTGCAGGCCACTGAAGCCCTATTAGAAGGCGGCGCGGATGTCATTTTAATTGAAACCATTTTCGACACCCTCAACGCGAAAGCCGCGATATTTGCGGTCAAACAGGTTGAAGATGCGCTGGGTGAAGAGTTGCCGATTATGATTTCTGGCACCATCACCGACGCTTCCGGTCGTACTTTATCCGGTCAAACCACCGAAGCTTTTTATAATGCGATACGTCACGCCAAGCCTTTATCCGTTGGCCTGAACTGTGCGCTCGGCCCCAAAGAATTACGCCCTTATGTTGAAGAGCTCAGCCGCATTGCCGAATGTTATGTGTCGGTGCATCCGAATGCCGGCCTGCCGAATGAGTTTGGCGAATACGATGAAACCCCTGAGCAAATGGCGGCTGAAGTGCAAACTTGGGCGCAAGCCGGTTGGTTAAACATTATCGGCGGTTGCTGTGGCACCACACCGGATCATGTTGAAGCGATGGCCAAAGCCGCGCTCGCCCATCCGCAACGCATCATACCAACCATTAAAAAAGCCTGTCGTTTGTCTGGCTTAGAGCCGATGACGATTGATGACACCACCTTGTTTGTCAATGTTGGTGAGCGTAACAACGTCACCGGTTCGGCACTGTTTAAACGCTTGATTATCGAAGATAACTACGAACAAGCCGTTGAAATCGCGGTTAAGCAGGTGAATGACGGCGCACAGATTATTGATGTGAACATGGACGAAGGCATGTTGGATGCCAAAGCCTGTATGTCGCGCTTTTTAAATATGATGGCGGGTGAGCCGGATGCCGCGCGGGTACCGGTGATGATTGACTCGTCGAAATGGGAAGCGATTGAAGCCGGGCTCAAATGTATCCAAGGCAAGGGCATTGTGAATTCGATTTCACTAAAAGAGGGCGAAGAAAACTTCCTCGCCCAAGCCAAACTCATTCAACGTTATGGCGCGGCGACCATTGTGATGGCTTTTGATGAGGACGGTCAGGCCGATACCTTTGCACGCAAAAAAGAAATCTGTCAGCGTTCGTATGATTTGTTAGTGGCGAATGGTTTCCCCCCAGAAGACATTATTTTCGACCCTAACATTTTTGCGGTCGCTACTGGTATTGAAGAGCACAACAACTACGCGGTCGATTTTATTGAAGCCACCGGTTGGATAAAACAAAATCTGCCTTACGCCATGATTTCTGGCGGCGTGTCGAACGTATCCTTTTCCTTCCGTGGCAATAATCCGGTACGTGAAGCGATTCACTCGGTATTTTTGTATTACGCGATTCAGCAAGGCATGGACATGGGGATTGTTAACGCTGGTCAAATGGCGATTTATGACGATCTCGACCCTGAGCTGAAACAAGCGGTTGAAGACGTTATTTTGAACAAAGACCCTGAGGCCGCCGACCGTTTGTTGGAAGTGGCGGAAAAGTTCCGTGGCGATGGCTCGGTGCAAGGCAAAGAATCCGATATCAAATGGCGCGAAGCCAGCGTTGAAAAACGGCTCGAACACGCACTGGTGAAAGGGATTACCGACTTTATTGAAGACGATACCGAAGAAGCCCGCACCACGCTTGGCTCGCCGCTGCAAGTGATTGAAGGGCCGTTAATGGACGGCATGAATGTGGTCGGCGATTTATTTGGCGCGGGTAAAATGTTTTTGCCGCAGGTGGTCAAATCCGCCCGGGTGATGAAACGTGCGGTGGCCTATTTACAGCCGTTTTTAGAAGCGGAAAAATCCTCTGGTCAAGCCAAGGGCAAGATTGTGATGGCGACGGTGAAAGGCGATGTGCATGACATCGGCAAAAACATCGTCGGCGTGGTGTTGCAGTGTAATAACTTTGAGGTGATTGACCTTGGGGTGATGGTGCCGGCGGAAAAAATCCTCGACACCGCCCTGCGTGAAGGTGCGAACGTGATTGGCCTGTCTGGGTTGATTACGCCGTCGTTAGAAGAGATGGTGCATGTGGCGAAAGAAATGCAACGTCGCGGCATGAGCATTCCACTGTTAATTGGCGGTGCAACCACCTCGAAAGCCCATACCGCGGTGAAAATCGAACCGCAATATGAGCATCCGGTGGTCTATGTCAAAGATGCCTCGCGCGCGGTGGGTGTCGCGCAGAGTTTGATTTCTAACGACCTCAAAGTCGATTTTGCCATCAAAATTCGCGAAGAATATGTGCAGTTGCGTGAAGAGCGCAAGGCGCGCGCGCAACAAGTGAAACGGGTGCCACTGAATAAAGCCCGTGACAATGCTATCCCGATTGATTGGAGCGACTACACACCACCAAAACCCAAATTCTTGGGCAAAAAAGTGTTCGATAACATTGACTTAGCCGACCTAATGCCACGGATTGACTGGTCGCCGTTTTTCCAGTCCTGGGATTTGCACGGCCTCTATCCGCGTATTTTAGATGACAAGGTGGTCGGCGAAGAAGCGAAAAAAGTGTTTGCCGATGCCCAAGCCATGCTAAAGCAAATCATCGACGAAAAATGGCTCACGGCCCGCGCCGTTATTGGCTTTTATCCGGCCAATGCCGTGGGCGATGATATTGAGCTTTACACCGATGACAAGCGTGCCACGCTGTTAACCCGCTTGCACAACCTGCGTCAACAGGCCGAGAAAAAACCCGGTCAGTATAACCAGTGTTTAAGTGACTATATTGCGCCTAAAGATGTGAAGGAACAACCAGGCCTGGTGATCCCGGATTATATTGGCGCCTTTGCAGTGACTGCGGGGATTGGCATTGATGAACATATTGCTCGGTTTGAAGCGGCGCATGATGACTACAACTCGATTATGGTTAAGGCACTGGCAGACCGTTTGGCCGAAGCCTTAGCCGAGCATATGCACGAATTGGTACGGAAAGAGTTTTGGGGTTATGCCGCAGATGAAGCACTCACCAATGAAGAACTTATTAAAGAAAAATATCAAGGCATTCGCCCAGCACCAGGCTATCCCGCCAACCCAGAACACACCGAAAAAGGTACACTTTGGGAATTGTTACAACCGGATAGCGAAATTGGGTTAGAACTCACATCAAGTTACGCAATGACGCCAACCGCGGCGGTATCGGGTTGGTATTTTGCCCATCCAAAAAGTAAATACTTTGGTGTCGGCTCCATAGGTCGTGATCAAGCCGAAGATTATGCGCACCGTAAAGGCTGGAGCATTGCCGAAGCCGAAAAATGGCTCGCCCCCATCTTGGGTTACGATCCGGAAGATTTTAACTAGCCCTTCACATGTCACAACGCAATCATTTAACCAGCATCAAATTTGGCTATGGCCTGCGCGATTTCGTGCAAAAAGAAGGCTATAACCGCCAACACCTGACCAAAGACATTGTGGCCGGCGTCACGGTGGGCATTTTGGCTATTCCGGTATCAATGGCACTGGCAACGGGTATCGGCATCTCGCCGATTTATGGTTTATATACAGCGATCGTCGCAGGTTTTGTTACCGCACTGTTAGGCGGTTCGCGCTTTAGTGTCGCCGGCCCCACCGCGTCTCTGGTTATCCTGCTTATACCGGTTACCGAAACCTATGGTTTATTGGGCGTTATTACGGTGTCCCTGCTAACCGGTCTGCTGTTAATGATGATGGCTTATTATCGTTTTGGACGCTGGATTGAGTATATTCCCGAAACCATCACCCTCGGCTTCACCACCGGCATTGCGGCGGTAATTATTCTGCTGCAAATCAACTTTTTCTTTGGTTTGGATTTAAGCAATTTACCCAGTAATTTTCTGGAACGCCTCAGCATCATGCTACAGAGCCTAGTCACTCAGATGCATTGGCAATCAGCAGTTATTGGTGGCTTTACGCTCGCGTTTATGACGCTTTGGTTAAAAATTGGCTTTAAATTTCCTGGCCACTTACCAGGCCTGGTAGCCGCGAGTATTCTGACTTTTTTTTGGAACCAGCAGGGCGCTGAGGTCATTACCGTTGGTCAGCTGTTTGGTGAAATCCCCCATCACTTTCCGATATTTCAGGGCTTATTGATGGCTGAACAGCTCGGCGATATGTCAATGCGTGAGCTATGGGATATGCTCAAATTTTTACTGCCGATCGCTTTTGCGCTGTCGATCTTAATTGCTATGGAATCCTTATTTTGTGCCGCCGTATTAGACAGCAAAGCGGGCACACGCCATTCACCCAATAGCGAATTGCTCGGCCAAGGCTTTGGCAATATCGCCTCCGCCTTATTTGGCGGCTTTGCATCCAGTGGTGCGATTGCCCGCTCTATTACCAACTTGCGCGCCGGTGCGGTATCGCCTGTGGCTGCCATTGTGCACGCGATTATCGTACTCTTTGCTATTTTCTTCTTAGCAGGCCTGCTGGTACATCTGCCCTTGCCCGCCATGTCAGCGTTATTGATTTTAGTCGCCTGGCGTATGAGTGAGTTCCCACGCGCCATTGAACTGGTACGCAATTCCGAGCGCGGTGATAAGTTGGTGTATTTAGCTTGCTTTGGCGTCATTATTTTAGTCGATATTGTTTATGCCGTTATTGTCGGCATGGTACTCGCTTCAATTTTATTCATTAAAGAAATCGCCGAAATGACCAAATTACAAAATATTGGTGAAAGTAAACGTTACAAAGCCGAGAATCTGCCAGCTAACTGGTCGATTTACCGGATTCAGGGGCCGTTATTTTTTGCCGCCGCCGACCGCATCTTTGGTGAGTTAGCGACTCATCTGCCACAGCAACAAGGCATAGTCATTCAAATGGATGCGGTGACTATTCTGGATTCCGGTGGACTTTCCGCACTCCGCCGCTTTATTAATAGTGCCCAGGTTCAAGGCGTTGAAATTTATTTAAGTGAATTACAATTCCAACCGTTACGCACCCTGGCGCGCTACGGACTGGATAAATTTGGTGCCCATTTTCAATTATTTGCAAACTTGGATGATGCGCAATTGGCGGCCAGTAAGCTTGCAATAACCCAAACAGAAACTGACCACACGGGGTCTTCTCTACCCCTTACACAATAAATTATTTTTATACCCTACAAAAATCCTCATGCTTTAGTAATACTAGGCATTGAGGCAAAATACTATAAAAATAGTTTATGGAGTAGCATCATGGAAATATCAATATGGAACGGCTACGTCGCAGGGTTTGCGATTGGTATGTTTGTGATTTTGCACTTTTGGTTATTGGGCAAGCCAGCCGGCTGTTCAACCGGTTATGGCAATCTTTGTGGGCTCGCGTTTCCCAAGGTCAAATTTTTTCGGATTGGCGAATATAGCAATTTAAATAACAGCAAACTCTGGTTTCTGATTGGTATTCCGCTAGGTGGTTTAGTCTCGGCACTCAGCTCGATAGATAGCTGGCATTTAAGTTTTGATATGGGACTGTATGAGCAGGTGTTACCGCAAACCTATTCTGCAAAAGCTATTTGGTTAATTTTTGGCGGCATGCTGTTAGGTTTTGGTGCTCGCCTAGCGGGTGCTTGTACCACCGGACACGCCTTAGTGGGCGGAGCCATGCTAAACCCAGCGAGCTTAATTGCAGGTGCGGTATTTTTTACCAGCGCTTTGATTACCACTCATCTTTTATTTGGATTTTAAATCATGTGGCAATTTCTCAAAAATCCTAATTTCTTAGCCTTGGGCATGGGGGCGTTGTTTGGCTTTTTAATGAGTCGTGCCGGCGCAACCACCTATGACTTTCATGTCAAAATGTTTATGTTTGAAGATATGCAACTTATGAAGGTCATTGTCACGGCCGTCGTTGTCGCCATGCTAGGCGTTTACCTACTCAAACGCTTTAATATTCGCTCCGTTACCACCAAAACACCAGTGGACTTTGTTAAAAAGCCCTATCAACAAGGCTTAATTTTAGGCGCCATGTTGTTTGGTGTCGGTTGGGGCATGACCGCCGCCTGCCCAGGCACTATTCCAGCGATGATGGCGGAAGGAAAAATCGGCGCACTGTTTACCTTTCTAGGGCTCATATTGGGTACTTTGGCCTATGGCATTCTAAAAACCTATCTGTTGCATGCCAAAGAAAGCCCATAGCGGTGCGACAGCTTCAACAATAAGCAGGCCTGGTTAATTCACGTTAGCTAGGTCACTGTTTTTGCAACATAATCTCAAGCCAAGCCAAAATTACAGTATAATGCGATTTTTTTAATGTTTCACTGTAAGGCTTATCATGTCCACCGATCATATCCGTAATATCGCCATTATCGCCCACGTTGACCACGGCAAAACCACCCTTGTTGACAAACTCCTACGCCAGTCTGGCACCCTTGACGAACGCAAAGATCAAGGCGAACGCGTCATGGACTCGAACGATCAAGAAAAAGAGCGCGGCATCACTATCTTGTCTAAAAACACGGCAGTAGATTGGAACGGATATCGTATCAATATCGTTGATACACCAGGTCACGCGGATTTTGGTGGTGAAGTAGAACGTATTCTATCGATGGTGGATTCGGTATTATTGTTGGTTGATGCGGTTGAAGGCCCGATGCCACAAACCCGTTTCGTAACCCAGAAAGCCCTGCAACAAGGCTTAAAGCCGATTGTTGTTGTTAACAAGGTTGACCGTGACGCGGCACGTCCTGACTGGGTTGTAGACCAGACCTTTGACTTGTTCGATCGTCTTGGTGCCACCGATGAACAAATGGACTTCCCTATTTTGTTTGCATCAGGGTTCAATGGGTACGCCGGTTATGATGCTGATGTACGTTCTGGTGACATGAACCCCATTTTTGAAACTATTGTTGAAAAAGTGCCGGCACCTGATGTCGATCTAGGCGGTCCCTTCCAGTTGCAATGTATTTCACTCGCTTATGACACCTACAAAGGCGTTATTGGTACTGGCCGTATTAAACGCGGTGCCGTGCAATCTGGTATGTCAGTTGCGGTAGTCGATAAAGATGGTAAGAAACGTAATGCCAAAATTGCTGAGCTGTTTGGCTTTAAAGGTCTTGACCGCGTCAATATTTCTGAAGCGCATGCGGGTGACATCGTCGCGTTTAGTGGCCTTGATCCATTAAATATCTCAGACACGCTTTGTGATCCAAACCACCCAGAAGCCTTGCCAGCGCTAACCGTAGACCAACCTACAGTGAGTATGACTTTCCAAGTTAACACGTCTCCTTTTGTTGGCCAGGAAGGTAAGTTACTAACCTCCCGTCAAATCCGTGAGCGTTTAGATAAAGAGTTGCTCACCAACGTAGCACTAAGAGTTGAGGACACCGAAGATGCCAATAAATTCCGCGTATCTGGCCGAGGAGAATTGCATCTTTCGGTATTGATCGAAAACATGCGCCGCGAAGGTTTTGAATTAGGGGTATCCCGCCCGGAAGTTATCTTCCGTGAAATTGATGGCGAAGTGTGTGAACCCTATGAAACCCTTACCGTAGATGTGCCTGAAGAAAACCAAGGCACTGTTATGGAGCAGCTGGGTATGCGTAAAGCAATCATGTCAGACATGATTCCAGATGGCCAAGGTCGTGTGCGTATCGACTTCACCATTCCGTCACGTGGCTTGATTGGCTATCGCAGTGAATTTTTGACCGCAACACAAGGCAATGGTCTGATTTTTAGCAGCTTTTCACATTATGGCGCCAAATTTATTGGTAGCGTTGGCGAACGTACTCGTGGTGTATTGATTGCGATGAGTACCGGCAAAGCGCTTGGATTTGCTTTGTTTAACTTACAAGAGCGTGGCCGGCTATTTATTGGGCACGGCGATGAAGTATACGAAGGTCAAATCATCGGATTGCATAGCCGAGAAAATGATTTAACTGTTAACCCACTTAAAGGTAAGCAATTAACTAATATGCGTGCCTCTGGTACAGATGAAGCGATTGTCCTTACACCTCCAGTGCGTTTTACCTTAGAACAAGCGCTTGAGTTTATTGATGACGACGAATTGGTAGAGGTCACACCACTCTCCGTGCGTATTCGTAAAAAATATCTCACAGAAAACGATCGTAAGCGTCACAGCCGTAGCAAATCTGACTAACAAAGAATATGAGCTTACGACGGCTCTACCCGCCCATTGAACCTTATCAACAGACATCGCTGTCTGTTGGTGACGGGCACCAGATTTACTATGAGCAATCTGGCAATCCGCAAGGCAAGCCGGTTTTGTTTGTCCACGGTGGTCCTGGCGGCGGTTGCTCGCCCGTCCATCGTCAATTTTTTGATCCCTCGAGTTATCGGATTATCTTATTTGATCAGCGGGGCTCGGGACGGTCGACTCCCCATGCCAGTCTAGCGCACAACACGACCCACCATCTCATTGCGGATATGGACGCTTTGCGTCAACACCTAGGCATTGAACAATGGGTGTTATTTGGCGGCTCTTGGGGCTCGACCTTATCACTGGCTTACGCACAGACTTATCCACAGCATGTACTGGGTTTCATTCTGCGTGGTATCTTCCTATGTCGCAATGAAGACACCCATTGGTTTTACCAACAAGGCGCAAATGCGTTATTCCCAGACTACTGGCAAGACTTTCTTGCACCGATTCCATCAGACCAGCATAACTCACTAATTTCCGCATATTATCAACAACTTACCGGTAATGACGAGTTAGCAAGAATGCGCGCAGCAGAAGCTTGGTCTGTCTGGGAGGGGCGCACCTCAACACTGGTCAGCAACCCAGATATTGTGGCTCACTTTGCCGACCCACACCATGCGCTAGCCATGGCACGCATTGAGTGCCACTACTTTATGCACAAGTCGTTTTTGCGTAAAAATCAACTCCTAGACGATGTTTACAAATTACCTAATGTTCCTGCGTTTTTAATTCATGGACGCTATGACGTGGTGTGTCCCATCGCCCAAGCCTATGCTTTACACCAGGCCTGGCCACAGGCTGAGCTAGTCATCTGCCCACAAAGCGGCCACTCTGCTTTTGAGCCTGAAATAACTCACGCATTAATCACCGCAACAGATAATTTGCGCTAAAAGCTCTTTATTAAAATTTAACCTTTTTAACTAAAAAAAAAATTGAATTCATGACATCATTAAACGGCAATTATTTTGCTATAGCCATGTCCTGGTAGAATTTTTGAAAAATGAAAGAAACCGTGTAGAATCCTTTTAAATTAAAGCCGAAAGGAACTTTACATTGAGTGCGCCTAATATTGAGTCATTTGAAACACTTGACTCCCTTAAGTCTTTGTTAGGAAATGAATTAAAGCCAATATTGGTAAGCTATTGCTATCAAACTCCAAGAACGCTGACTAAGCTCAAACGGGCCGTTAAGACTGGAGATCTTGAAAAAATTCAAAATTTGGCACATTTACTAAAAGGCAGTAGTTCGAATCTAGGTTTTGTAAAGTTTTCTAATGACTGCAATCAGCTTGAACAGGCCGCCAAAAATCAAGCCGATTTCATTGAACTGGAAGCGTTAAATAGTCAACTGATAAAAGACGAAGAATCAATCAACGCACGTATAGAAGAATTTATAATAGAAAATTTTTAGTGATTTACATAACAGGTTGAGGCATATGCAATATCAGGTTCAGGATGATGAAGCGCAACGCGCGAAAAATCCTCATCATATTTATAATCTAAACATCATATTGGTGCATTTATTTTTGTCCTTGTCGATATTAAAAACCACCGGCAATATGCTGATGTTTATTTTGGTACCCCTGGTTTCGATCGCGGTATTAAGTTTTATTCGCTATAAAGCCTATCAAAAAATGCGCGATGACACTTGGTTTGTTAGTGCCCATTGGATGCTGGCATGGCGCCGTGGTCGTTTACTCATTATCAGCTATGCCACAGCTATTTTTGTTGTCTCAATTTATCTGCTTCTAGACTGGATAACGCCTAGCGGCATGACAATGAACAATTTCGCTGAAGACGGTAGCTCGACGCCTATTTTTCAGATCATCACGATGTTCTTTGGAGGTGCGATTGTATTTTTTACCGTTTTAATTACCTTCCTCCAAACCGGTATTTCGGTCTATGACGCAGGCAAAGGAGTTGTGGATAAAAAAATGGCTAACTTTGTACCGCGTAGCGAAACTGCGAATACCGAATTAGGGGAATATAACGATCGTGATCCAGGTCAAAAAAAACCCGATGATAACGAGCAAAAATAGGTCTACGCACCCATGATCAACTGGCTAAAAAACCTCCGCCCGGTCACTTGGGTCATTATTATCTCGGTGGCAATGTTTTTGATATTGCTTAATATCGTTCCGCAAGGGCGTGACTACGATCCCGCTATCTTACCCTGGAATGCTACCGTTAATGAACTGGGCCAGGTGAATGCCCTTGGAATCACCTTGAACGAATCGACGCTTCGTGAGGTTAGCCAACTTTATGGTCGAGATATCGAAGTGAAATTATTTGAACTGCCGAGTGGCAAGCGTTCGGCAGAAGCCTATCTGCACTCGGCCTATGTGGGCACGATTCATACCGCACTGGTCGCAAAACTCAATTTAACCCCAGAACAGCTTGACACCTATTTTGCTCGCGGTGCTCGTATTACCGTATCAAAACAGGGCGCGCGTGAAGTTTTACTTAACAGCCAAGACACCTTAGATTTATTTAATTATCCAATTGGTGAAATCAACATGGTACCGCGCCGTCGTCTAACCGCCGAAGCGATTGAAAAACGCTTTGGCGAGCCAGCGGCGATTCGCACCGATGAGGATGGTATTGCCTATTGGTATTTTCCAGAAAAAGGATTGGAGCTGTTGTTGCTTGAGGGCAGTAATGACATATTACGTTTTAAACCGACCCCAGCTAATAGCTAAAACTGGTAGCTGATTACCGCTAAGCTAGGGTGGTTAATAAACGCGTTACAACTTAATAACGACCTAACTCTAATACCTTCGTAGCGAGTTTTTCCATGCTCACCCCATCAAACTTAACCGCGGTCACTGTCACATAATACTCGTTATTGCGTCCGCCTGAACAAGGCGGCATATAGGCACCGGCAATATCCCAGCTTGGATTACGATGCGGCTCAATTAAGAAGAAGCCTTTCGGTAACTCAAAGCTGTGACCCGGTACATGCTCGACCCAAATATTATCACCCGGCTCGTTTAACGCATAACCAAAACGACCATGGCCACCGTTATCCATTGGTTCAAAGCTACGATCACTGTACTCGAACATAATCAAGTTCGTGTCGGCAGGAATATCACTGAGCATTAAAGCTGGTGAGCGTGGACCTTCGCCACCAAATTTTTGACACTGCATACCTGCCGGAATTTTTTGTCCATCCCAAGTCGGATCGCCCAACTCTACCGTAAACGCCTGAGCAGATAAGCTGGTTGTTACACCCAAGCTCAAGGCCAATAAACCTGTTTTAATCGCTTTCATCCGAGTATCTCCCAAAATAATTATGTGATTTTCAGCAACTGCCAGGCAAGCTGAAAGTCTATTGAAGACTTCAAACACCGCACTGTGCATTTATCTTACGCTTTTTAGGTCAAAATCGGGTATCCTTGGCACTCTTTTCATCGCGGTTTGGTTTGCATGCACTTCAGATCGCTTCAATTATAGGTCTTAAGTATGACATTTGATCAACTCGCTTTGCATCCAGCCTTAGTACAAGCTATTGCGGATGAAGGTTACACCCAACCCACCGCGATTCAACAAGCCGCCATTCCGTTAGTGTTGGCTGGCGAGGACCTCATGGCCGCCGCCCAAACCGGTACCGGTAAAACCGCTGGCTTTACTCTGCCGCTGCTCCATCGCTTACAAAGCGGTGATGCCGCCAAGCCCAATCAAGTGCGCGCCCTCATTTTAACGCCTACTCGTGAACTGGCGGCCCAGGTCCATGAAAGCGTGGTCAACTATGGCCAGCATTTACCTTTGCGCGCTGGCGTGGTCTTTGGTGGCGTAAGTATTAATCCACAAATGATGAAGTTACGTCGTGGACTGGATGTATTGGTCGCGACGCCGGGGCGTTTATTAGACTTGCATCAGCAAAATGCGGTTAAATTTGATCAGCTTGAAGTGTTGGTACTAGATGAAGCCGATCGGATGCTCGACATGGGCTTTATCCACGATTTAAAACGTATCGCCAAGCTATTGCCCAAAAAACGTCAAACCCTGATGTTTTCGGCGACCTTTTCTGACTCAATTAAGCAATTAGCCCAACAGTTTTTAAACGCACCGAAACAAGTTTCAGTTACCCCGCCTAACACCACCACGGAGTTAGTGTTACAAACCGTGATTCCAGTGGATAAAGCCAGAAAAACCGAGTTACTGATTCATTTAGTCGCCTCGCAAAACTGGCAACAGGTCCTAGCCTTCTCAAAAACCAAACACGGCGCCAATCGTATTTGTGAAAAACTGATCAGTGCGGGCATTCCAGCCGCTGCCTTACACGGTAATAAAAGCCAGGGCGCTCGTACCAAAGCATTAGCCGACTTTAAAGCCAATAAAATTCGCGTACTGGTCGCCACCGATATTGCCGCACGTGGCATTGATATCGACCTATTACCCCATGTGATTAATATTGATTTGCCAAATGTGGCTGAAGACTATGTGCACCGTATCGGTCGTACCGGTCGTGCCGGCTCAAAAGGTGAGGCCTTGTCGTTGGTGAGTGCTGATGAAGTCGAATTATTAGCCGCGATTGAACACTTAACGGGCAAGCTGTTACCACGTCGGTTTGAGGATGGTTTTGAACCGAATCACTCTGTGCCTGAAACCTCTTTGGATCGCAAACCAAGACGATCCAAACCTGCCGCCAGCAGCAGGCCTGCTAATGGTCGCACGGGTGCCGGCAAACCTGGCGGTCGAGGTGGACGTTCTGGTAGTCAAGGCAACAAAGGCAGTGACTCGGCTTCGGCCACCAAAGCACCCGCCAAACGCGGGCGTTGGCCAAGTCGCTAATCCGCCGCTCGCAACGAACGGTCTGTTATAAAATACCGGCCGTTACTGTCCCGTAAAGAGGTCGAGCAGATTATTGTGCCGCAACACCTCGCGACTATCAATAAACCAACGCGGGGCCAGCAATGGTCCATCAACCTCAACCGGTAGTTTGGCGCCTTCTAAAAAGCCAAGCGGAGTTGGAGGTTTCCTATAATCCAAAACCAGTTGTCCCCGCATTAGGCTTGTTGGTAAATGAACTTGTGCACGACCGCTGATGTCAAAATTGGTTGAGGCCAGCTTAACCGGCCGTACCGTCATAACACCATCGACTATTCGACCGCTCACCGTGAGCTGCTCAAATACCGTGGTATCGCCAGCTTGCGGAATTTGTGCCATCAGCAAGCGATTTAAATCCAAACCGCGATAGGTGCCGTCAAACAACTGTAATTCAAACTCGCCTTGCGCATTATATTTAAGCGCCTGCTCATTAGAGCCGGCCGTCTGCAAGCGCCCCTCGCCCCCTAGCTTGCCGGATAAGTCTTTATAATCGACCATCGCGCTTAACCAATCACCCAGTGCCACATCTTGCCAGCGCCATTTGAGTGCAAATGCGGGCGTTTCGCCCGTTACATCAATTTGCATATCACCCGCCCAGTAGCCTTGATATAAATCCAAGCGTAATGGGTTTAGATTTACGACACCAGCCTCGCCTTGCAAGCTGGCATAAATTGCATGGTAATCGGCACCCCAAAGAGTGAGTTGCGCTAAATTAAGCTCGCCTTGAAGCGGAGTTTGTCGCAAGGTCGTTACCGGCACCGCAATAGGTAAATAGGTTTCGCCCTCGCGCAAGGTCGAATGGGCTCGATAAAAATCCATACTCAATTGGTCGATATCCAAACCAACCTGGAGATGAATTTGATCTTTAAACGCAATCTGACCCCTTATCTGGGTTTGATCGAGTGTTAACGGGCTCATGGCTAGTGACCAGTCCTGAGCCGAGCCCTGCGTGGCAACCTCACCACTTACCTGCGTAAACGCATCAGCGGCCACAAAATTTGGCCAATGAGCGCCGAACACCTCAGTCAATTCACGCGGATTAAAGTTAATCAGTTGTGCGCTGAGGTCCCAATGAAACTCTGACTGCCAGCTAAACGCAGCTTGCGCCGTCATAACGTTTTCCGCTTGATGGTCTTGTTGCCAAATAAGTTCTCGCCAACTTAGCGTCTGAGCATCAAGGTCATACACCAAAGGATTAATCTGCATCTGCTGTAGCTTGCTCGCCAAATAAAATTGCATCTCGACCAACCAGGCCTGGTTATGCTGTTGGCTAATACCGGCGCTACCCTGCCACTGCGTTATTTCGGCGATGGATTGCTCTTGGCCGAGCACACCCCAACGTAAGCCACTGACCTGCCAATTAATACCCACAGGATTGGCTTGTTGCTGACGCACCAAATCACCCAGTGACAATTTGATGGTCACCGATTCAATATCCGCTTGCCACCAATAATCTTGCCACTCACCCTGCAAAGTCAGCTGTTCGGCCTGCATCGCAAATGGCCATTTTTGTGCACGTATGTCACCGTTAAACTCCGCCTCAATGCCGAATTTTTGCTGTAATTCATTAGCGATTAACGGCTGATACTTATTAAAGTCAATCAAATGCAAGGCAATATAAAACGCGGCCACTACAAACACTATCAAGGTCGCGACCATTATCGCAATGGCTTTTAACCATCGGACAACTGGGTGACGCGATGGCCTTGCTTTCGGTGTCGGCGACTCAGATGATGAAGATGTTGCGTCTGCTACGGACATAGCCTACTCCTTGCCTTAGTGAAACCCATCTAAACCCATTGGGCCAATAAACTGTTCAAATAACGGTTGCCTTGTTCGGTGAGATTTAACCTGCGAGCTGTAATAGCTACGTCTGCCGGTGATAGAGTTAACCACCCCTCTTGCGCCAACTGGTTGAGTTGCGCCTCCCAATGATCCGCCACTAAACCAGTACGCTCGCTGATCAATGACAGATCAAACCCTTGCTGTAATCTTAACCCATTTAGCATAAATTCAAACAGGCGTTCTTCCGGTTCAACTTGCCACCAGCGTCCCAGTTGCTTTGGGTCTTGCATCGCCAGGCCTGCTTGCTGTGCTTGTTCGACATCGCGAATAAAACTCCCTGGCGAACTTGGCATCTGCGAACGCCAAATGGTTTGCTCATTCACAAAGGTGAGCTTTCCATGCGCTCCCGCCCCCAAACCCAAATAGTCACCATATTGCCAATAATTCAGGTTATGTTGGCAGGCCTGTTGCGGCTTGGCATAGGCCGATACTTCATAATGCTGATAACCGGCACCAGCCAACTTGGCTTGACAGGCTTCTTGCATGTCCCAGCAATAATCCTCGTCCGGCAAAGGCGGTGGTTGGCGATAAAAGGGAGTGTTGGGTTCTAAGGTTAATTGATAGTGTGAAATATGCCCCGTGTCAGCCGCTAAGGCCTGATCCAAATCATCGAGGGCTTGGGCGAGGGTTTGATGAGGCAAGCCATACATTAAATCGAGATTAATCCGCTCAAAACCGACCGACTTCGCTGTCTCAATCGCCGACCAGGCCTGCTGCTCGTCGTGAATACGACCCAGCGCCACCAGGTGCTCTGGGTTAAAACTTTGAATGCCGATGGATAAACGATTAACACCCGCCGCAAAAAACGCTGCAAACTTCGCTTGATCAACCGTACCCGGATTAGCCTCAAGGGTGATTTCACAACCAGCGGTCAGTGGCAAAAGTTGGCGAATCTGAGCCATTAAGTGCGTAAAGCCTTGCGCCGACATTAAACTCGGTGTACCGCCACCAAAAAAAATCGACTGGATGGGGCGTCCCCATATCAGTGGCAAGCTGGCGGTTAACTGGGCAATCACCGCGTCTAAATAAAGCCGCTCTTGTGCGACCAAGTCTGTTTTCGCTTGGTGGGAATTAAAATCGCAATAGGGACACTTTTGCACACACCAGGGATAATGAATATACAGACTTAACGGGATATGTGGGCTAAAAACCCATGCACCTGAAGCAGCGATTGGGTAGTCTGCCACGCTATCCATGACGACATACGCTCCGTTATTCAACCGAAAGCTGAGTAACGAGGGCTTTTAACGCTTGGGCGCGATGACTATGCTGGTTTTTGACCTCGGCTGACAATTGCGCCGCGGTACACTGCCATTTCGGCAAATAGAACACCGGATCATAACCAAAGCCACCCGTGCCTTCTGGCCGGCGTAAAATTTCACCGTGCCAGCGACCTAGACCAATCAAAGGCGTCGGGTCTTGCGCATGACGTACCACGACCATCGCACAAAAATAACTCGCTTGGCGCTCGCCATCGGGTACATCATGCATCATCTCAAGTAGCTTATAGAGATTTTGGGTATCATTTGCGCCCCGACCCGCATAACGCGCCGAGAAAATCCCCGGTTCGCCGTTCAATGCTGTGACTTCTAAACCCGAATCATCGGCAATCGCGGGTAAACCGGTACGGCTTGCGGCATAACGTGCTTTGATAAGTGCATTTTCAATGAAGCTATGGCCGGTTTCCACCGCCTCTTCACTAAAATAGTCCCCTTGCGGGCGCACATCTCGCCCAGGTAATAAAGCGGTCAGTTCGGCAATTTTACCGGCATTATTGGAGGCTAAAACCAAGGTGCTCATCATAGGCCTGCCTGTTGACGCCATTGGGCAAGCGCGGTTTGTTGGGCCGTAGCAATCTGCTCAATCGCCTGCTGGCCTAGTGTTAACATCGCATTAAGTTGCGGCAGATTAAAAGGTTGTTGTTCGGCGGTACCTTGTACTTCAATGCATTCACCACTTGCCGTCATCACTAAATTCATATCCGTATCGGCTTGCGAATCTTCAGCATAATCTAAATCCACCACGGCTTCGCCTTGCACAACACCGACCGAAATTGCCGCAATGGCATGACGAATTGGGTTAGTTACCAACTCGCCACGCGCTTGTAAACGGGCCAGTGCCATAACCAGTGCCACATAAGCACCACTAATCGCCGCCGTACGCGTGCCACCATCGGCCTGCAACACATCGCAATCAATCGTGAGCGTGCGCTCGCCTAAAGCGGTTAAATCCACGCTCGCGCGCAAACTTCGTCCAATCAAGCGTTGAATCTCTTGGGTACGCCCTGACGCCTTACCCGCGGTCACTTCTCGGCGCATTCTGGTATGAGTTGAACGCGGCAACATCCCGTATTCCGCGGTAATCCAACCCTGGCCCTGACCTTTCAAAAAAGGCGGCACTGAATTTTCCACACTGACATTACACAGCACCTGAGTATTACCACAGGCTACTAACACTGAACCTTCAGCATGACAGGTAAAATCAGGGGTAAATGAAATGTTACGCATAACATGAGCGGCTCGTCCACTGGGTCGCATGCCAATCCTTTAGCAAGGTCAATTTTGCATTAATTAAAATGGCGCTATTATAAACGAAATCAATGGTCCTACAGGACAAACCGGTCGATTTTTCGAATTAGCGATAAAATGCTTTTATTTGTAAGTTATTAAAAATGGCGGTATATTGCATCAAAATTTATACATTAGTGTTCGAAAACACTTTGAGACCGACTTACATACTAAAATTTCGAGGCAACAATGAAAGACTCTACAACTAAAAATATCATTAATTTCCTAATCGGATTTGTCGTCATGTTTGTAATGCCATTCGCTATCTTTATGGGCATTTATTTCAACATTTTGCCACAATCTTTGCTAATTGGCATCGGTGTATTTGGTGTTCTTGCTGCGGCAGCTTTTATCATCGGCGGCAACCTATTTATGATGTATAGCGATATCAAAACCGGTCGGTACAAAAAGCGCTCTTAATCTTAATCGTATTTTTTGCTGTACCTGAAAGTAAAACGGGGAGTCTTTTCTTAAGACTTCCCGTTTTTTGTTATCTAGTATCCGGTTATAATATACGACCGTATTAATTTTTTTTATAAGATAGCGCTCAGACTGTTATGTCAAGACCGATTGCAAAACGCCCCGCTCCTACCCCTCTGCCGAAAAGGCGCTGGCTAAGGCGTTTATTTTTATGGCCAATCTATGCCGGCTTGTTACTAACGCTACTGGTAGCTACCTATGCAGGCTATCTCTACCAAAAACTGCCTGACCCGAATAGTTTAAAAAATGTCAGCTATCAGGTTCCGTTACGCATTGAAACCAGCGATGGCAAAGTCATCACTGAAATTGGCGAAAAGCGCCGCATTCCGCTGGAATACCCCGAAATTCCTATTCGTATGATTCAAGCGATTATTTCTGCTGAGGATGACCGTTTTTATCAACATTTTGGCATCGATTTCAAAGGCATTGCACGTGCAACCTACGAACTAATATCAACCGGAAGCATTCAATCCGGCGGCTCAACCATTACCATGCAAGTGGCTCGTAATTTCTTCTTAACCCGTGACCGCTCCTTTGAACGTAAGTTTCATGAAATTATCCTTTCGCTCAAAATTGAACAAACCCTCACTAAACAAGAAATTATGGCCTTGTATCTCAACCAAATTTTCTTGGGTCATCGCTCCTATGGCGTAGCCGCTGCGGCACAAACTTATTATGGCAAACCAATCCATGAGCTTGATATTCATGAGTTTGCGATGATAGCAGGCCTGCCTAAAGCCCCTTCGGCATTTAACCCAATTGCGAATCCGGCCCGTGCTACCCTTCGCCGTAACTATGTTCTGCGCCGTATGCACGAACTTGGCTATATTACTCAAGACCAATTTACTACCGCCCTTGCACAACCTATTGAAGTGACCTTAACCGGTGTACGCATTGAAACCGAAGCCGGTTATATTGCTGAAATGGCACGTCAATTTGCTTTAGAACGCTTTGGTGAAACCGCTCTTGAACAAGGCCTGACCATTCGAACCACAATTCGCAGTAACCATCAAGATCACGCCAATGCGGCGTTACGTTCCGGCTTGCTAGAATACGATCGACGCCATGGTTATCGAGGTCATGTCGCTCAGCTCGACCCTAGCCTGCTCGATGACGCGGACGCTATCCAGGCCCTGATGCGCGAATACCCTCAGCCCGGAGGCTTACGCCTTGGCTTAGTCATGGCGGTCAATGACAGCGAAGCAAAACTGCAACTACGTAATGGCGATGTGATTGCACTTACGTTTAACCAAGCTAACTGGGCTCGAGCGGATCGCGGCTTGGACCGACTGGGCCCCGCCCCTACTCAGCTGGATCAAATTTTTCAAGCGGGTGACTTGGTCTATCTAACTCAAAGCTCAGACAATCAATGGCTGTTAGCGCAAAACCCGCGTGCCGAGGCCGCACTGGTGTCAATCAACCCGCGTAATGGCGAAATTATCGCGCTGGTCGGTGGTTTTGATTTCTTCAAAAGTCGCTTTAACCGCGTCACACAAGCCAAACGTCAGCTGGGTTCGGCCTATAAACCCTTCCTTTATTCCGGGGCGTTTGAGCTGGGTATTACCGCTGCCACCGTGATTAATGACGCGCCGGTGGTGTTTCACGATGCCGCGCTAGAAGATATATGGCGCCCAGAAAACTATACCGGTCGGTTCTATGGCCCCACTCGCGTTCGTGAAGCCTTAATCCACTCACGTAATTTGGTACCTATTCGACTGTTACAAGAAGTCGGTGTTGCACCGATTATTAACCACTCACAGCGATTTGGTTTTGATTTGGCGGAACTCAACCGTCACCGCAATTTGTCACTGGCATTGGGTTCCGCTCAATTTACGCCACTCGAAGCCGCCCGTGCCTATGCGGTATTTGCCAATGGTGGCTCGCTTATCGAGCCCTATTTTGTGCGTGAAGTACGCGATTTTAATGGTCAGGTCATTTACCAAGCTAACCCTTTGCAAGCCTGTGGTCTACAATGTGATGAACGTGATCCCGGCATTGCCCCGCGCGCGATTAGCAAGCAAAACGCCTTTATGATTACTTCGATTCTGCAAGATGTCATTGCCCAGGGCACCGGCCGCCAAGCCGCCGCCCTTAATCGTAAGGACCTAGCCGGCAAAACCGGTACTACCAACCAACAATTTGATGCCTGGTTTGTGGGCTATAACCCGGACGTTGTCACCAGTGTCTGGGTCGGTAACGATCAACCCTCCGGCTTAGGCCGTCGTGAAACCGCCGGTCGCGCGGCATTGCCCATTTGGATTGACTATATGCGTCACGCCGTGGCCGATTCACCCAATATTCCCTTTTTACAACCCGAAGGCTTAGTATATGTGCCGATCGACCGCAGTACTGGTCAAACGGTGCCCGCCGACACCCCTGGCGCATACTTTGAGCTATTTTATCCCGACCAAGCACCGGAGATCCCGGTCATACGTCCCAACAATTTACGGGACTTAACCCGAGAATTATTCCAATAATTAATTAGGACAAAACCATGAAGTTAATTTTATTAGGCGCACCCGGTGCCGGCAAAGGTACCCAAGCACAGTTTTTAACCCAACACTTCAGCATTCCACAAATTTCAACCGGAGATATGTTACGTGCGGCCATTGCGCAAGGAACTGAGTTGGGTAAGTTGGCAAAATCTTTTATGGATCAAGGCAAGCTGGTTACCGACGAGGTTATTATTGGCCTAGTTAAAGAGCGCATTACCCAAGCGGATTGTGCCAATGGCTTTTTATTGGATGGTTTTCCACGCACCGTACCGCAAGCCGATGCACTTGCGGAAGCCGGTGTGGCCATTGATGCGGTAGTTGAAATTGATGTCGCCGATGAGATTATTGTTGAACGTATGTCAGGTCGTCGCTGTCATGCACCGTCAGGTCGCACCTACCATATCGTTTATAACCCACCGAAAGTGGTCGACTGTGATGACCAAACCGGCGAACCCTTAATTCAGCGCGATGACGATAAGCCAAAGGTGGTACTAGACCGCTTAAAAGTCTATCATCAGCAAACGGCACCCTTGGTTGATTACTACCAAGCTGCTGCCGTCAAAAACGAGGCATTGCACTATATTAAAGTCGATGGCACCCAGCCGATTGACCAGGTTCAAAATAAAATTTTAAGCCAGTTAGCTTAAAATAATCGCCCACCTCAAACCGAGGAAACCCAGCTCACTCTCGAGCTGGGTAGCCGCCTCTGGCAATTAAACCACCATCGACCGTTAATACCGAACCGGTCATCCAAGCCGCCGAATCGCTGATTAAAAATGCCGTCGCCCAACCCATATCATCAACATGACCAAAACGCTGCAGCGGCATAGTTTTGGTCCAGGTAGCGGCCATTTTAGGTTCGGCTAAAATTTTCGCAGTACGTTCAACTGGCACCACCCCCGGCGCCAAACTATTGACTCGAATACCCTTTGGCCCCCACTCAACCGCCATAACTTTCATCATCGCATCCAAACCGGCTTTTGAGGCGGCATAGGCACTAAACCACTCACAGGTTTGCTGACCATGAATACTGGAGTTATTAATAATTACGCCCGGTTGCTTGGCGTCGATACAGGCTTTGGCAAACGCGGTACTCAATCGATAAGGGGCTTGTAAGTTAATCGCTATCGTGCGGTTAAAGGCCGCGCCGGTGTTATCATTTAATGCGGTGGATTTCGTAACAATACCAGCGTTATTAATTAATACATCCAAGCCATCAAACGCCGACCAGGCCTGGTGAAATACGTTTTCTAAACTGGCATAGTCAGCAAAATCACCCCACACCACTTCCACCTCGGCGCCCAATTCCGCCACAGTTTGTAAGGTTTGCTGTACGCCGGTTTCATTTCGGCAGTAGTGCAACACCAGCTTACACCCTTGTTGTGCCAGTATTTTCGCCATTCCGGCACCAATGCCACTGGACGAACCAGTTATCCATACCCGCTTACCTGCGAGCTCTGGGTATCGTGTTTGATTCATAGCACATCCTTATACAATTGAGCAAACGCTTGTCGCAGTTGTAAGCAGGCATGCTCTAGCGTCGCTGGTGGTACGGCAAGATTAATGCGCATAAAGCCACGCCCTACCTCACCATAGTTTAAGCCATCATTCAAACCCAGCCTAGCATCGTTAATTAACCAGGCCTGCAACGCGGCATGATCAGCAAAAACCTGCGGTATCAAAGGATTAAAATCTAACCATACCAAATAAGAGGCTTGCGGTTGCACAACCCGCACCGCCGGAGCCATCTCGGCAAAAACATGAGTAATGTGCGCAATATTATTTTGAATATGCTGACATAGGGCATCACGCCAAATCAAACCGTCCTTGCTATAAGCCGCTTGGGTAGCCACCATCGCAAATAGATTCAACTCATCAATTTTGACCCTTGCCGCTGCCGCTTGTAGCGCCGATCGGTGCGCTGGGTTAGCCGCAATCACATAACCAATTTGCAGGCCTGCTAGATTAAAAGTTTTACCGGGTGAACTTAGCGTCACGGTGTGTTGTGCCACCGCAGGACTTAAACTCGCCAAAGGGCAATGCGAATTCGGCGGCAAAGTTAAATCGCCGTGAATTTCATCAGACACCAGTATTACATTATGCGCTAGCGCTAACTCGGCCAATTGCGTTAACTCGGTTCGGGTCCAAACCCGACCACTGGGATTATGCGGGTGACACAACAAACATAAGCGCACATCCTCGCGCTTAAAAGCTTGTGCCAGGCCTGCTAAGTCAAAACGATAATCCGTTGCGCCAGGTTGATACAACAAAGGTACAGCAACAACATGGCGGTTGTTGCGGCTTATCGCTTGCGCAAACGGGGGATAAATCGGCGGCATAATCACCACACCCTCACCCTCTCGACTGAGCGCTTGCACCGCTAAAAACAGGCCATTCGCCACGTTGTGGGTAAACACCAAATCCTCAGGTTGACACTGATAGCCATATTGCCCTTGCCAATTCACCACGCTGGCGCACAAAGCATCGGAGGTGTGGGTGTAGCCTAAGATCGGATGACGCAAGCGCCGCTCTAAAGCTGCAATCACAAACGGCGGCGTTGGCAAATCCTGGTCGGCCACCCACATAGGCAACACGTCTGCGCGCCCAAACAAGCTTTCACACAACTCGTACTTTTCTGCTCCCGTGCCGGTTCGATCAATCGACTGGGTAAAAAAGTCCCGAATATAGTTCGCTATTAAATCTGCCCTTAATTCGGCGTTTAGACTTTCTTCTTCCACAGGGTCACTTGGCTCACAGTATGTTGATATTTACGCGCGGTTTCGCGAATCACAAACGGCAAGTCTTGTGGCGCACCGACTGGTTCAAAGGATTCCGCCAACAAGGCGTGCAGAGTTTCCAGCGTAGTCACGTTTTCACCCGATTGCGCATCTTTATAGCCGCCAAGCCAATGGGCTTTTTGGGTAAATTCTTCTAGCCAAGTATAGGGTGAACCCAGCATTAATAAACCACCGTTATTTAAACGCCCGGCTACATCATTTAAAAACCGCTTTGGCTCATACAAGCGATCTATCAGATTCATGGCCACAATCATGTCATAGCCACTAAAAATCGACTTCATGTTGGTGGCATCCTGCTGTAAAAATTCACAACGCCCCGCAACGTCCGCTAAACCTAATTGTGCCAAGGTCGTTTCTTTAAAGTCCATAATCTCACCCTCAATCGGGATGGTATAACGCAACTGCCCAGTGGTTTGGAATTGGTTAGCCACATTAATAAACCGGGCCGAAAAGTCCAAACCGACCACCTGCTCAAAGTGCTTGGCCAGCTCAAAACTGGCACGACCAACAGAACAACCCACCTCTAATACCTTTAGATTGCTACGCTGGGCTAAATCCGGATCGGTTTGAGCATAACCTATGGCTAAATCGGCATAAGCTTTGGCAAAATTGGCCACGCCAAAATACTCGTCACCAAAATGGAATTCGCAATACTGAGCCACCGCACTATCGGTTTCATAGGTGGAAAATACTTTTTGCACCGGCGCATCTGATGCAATATAACGGAAACCCGCGTGCTGGAAAAAATGGCGGCGGAAAGCATAGCGCGAGCTGCCGTTAATTTCATTGCCGGTCGAAATCCACGAGCCGCCTTTAATAATGTTGTGCTTGTTATCAAAAGTGGGGGTGGTGAAATCGTCATAAAGCGGATGCACCTTAAAGCCTTCAAACGGGTGAATCGGCGTTTCGGTCCACTGCCACACATTACCAATCACATCATAAAACTCACCCTGCTGACAGCGCGTTACCGGGCAAGAAGACGCCGCTAACTGTAAATTAATATTGGCTTGTTCAAGGCGTTGTTGCGCATGGGTATGATCGCGCAAGCGCAGGTATTCATCTTCCGACGGCAAACGAATCGGCAAACCGGTTTGGGCCGCTTTCCAACGGCAAAAAGCCGCGGCCTCTAAATGATTCACTTCGGCTGGCCAAGACCAAGGCATTGGAATTTCATTGGTCATGCAGCGTAAATACCAGGCCTGCTGTTTGCCTTCGGTTTTGCGCATCCAAAAACTGGGATGTTTTACCGGACTAAACCGGCGCCAACGATCGCCCTCTTCATCCCAAAACTCGGCAGTTTCGTAGCCACCGGCTTCAACAAACTCTAGGAATTCCAAGTTAGAAACCAGGTATTCACTGGCTTTAAATGCAGTTACATCCGCCTGATGCTGACCATATTCATTATCCCAACCATAGTGTGGTGCTGGGTCTTGGTGTTGCACCTTCACCAGACCTGCTGGCACATTAAGCAGCCGATTATGAGGCGCATCGACGCTTTGATCCTGACACACTGGAAACAGCGGATGTGGCTTAACCTGCTCAATCGGTAACTGGCGAATCAACACCGACGAGGTTTCTAAATGAATGCGCTCATGCTCAATACCCATCATAATTGGCCACATCGGGCTTTGCCAATCAATTGGCAGACTAAAAGCCACCGTGTCAATTAAGTGATTCACCGCAGCTTTGACCTGATTCCGGTATTCTCGCACCGCGGACACACTCGGCCAGTCGTAATGGGCATCGTTTAAATCATCCCACGACATTTCATCAACACCAATCGCACACATGGATTCAATGGTCGGATTAATGCGCTGGGGTAATAGTTTGGCTAGCACCAGTTTGTTGGTAAAAAAGGTCGCGGTATGGCCAAAATAGAAAATCAATGGATGGCGCAAAGAGCAAGGGCGTAAATAGAAAGTATCATCGCTGACCAGGGTTTCGAATAGTGTTTCGTAATTTTCCCAGGTTTGGTTGAAATAGGCTTTAATTTCGGCACGCTTTTCTTCCACGTCACCCTGATTAAGAAAAACCGGTTGGCTGATTAGGCTGTTAGACATCTGCATTACAGTATTTCCTTATATACGAAATTTTTGTTATTGTAACGATGAAGTTATACAAAATCTATACAGGGTAGCGCAATGAGCAGGATTCCCGGTTAGATTGCACAAATTTTGCATGGATGACCGATCATAGCAAAGTTTGCGTAGTTCATGGGCAATAAAAAACCCCGCGTGCCGAAACAAGCAGGGTTGAAGATCGTTATCAGCTTTATCGTTTTTTTTGATTCAAAGTTTTAAACCCACTTTAGCTCCCTGTCTCATCAAGTAAGGCCACTAAGCGCGCCTGATCTAGATCGATGGATTTGGGCTCTATCGCAGGTAATGACTTTTGTACTTTAGTCGATAACTGACTAAAACGTGCTACTTTGCCATACAAGCCCTGGTTACCGGCTAAAGCCGTGACGGTACTGTTGTAATGGTTGCTGGCCGCGCTTAGGCTGGTACCTAATTTATTGAGCCGGTCGGCAATCATACTGACTTGTTGATAAATCTCACCGGCTTTTTCACCTAACTCTTGAGCTTCATCTTGACTTTGCGCCAGCGTCCATAAATTTGCAACGGTACGCAAAATCGGCAATAACGTAGTGTGAGATACTAGAATAACTCCTTGATTATAACCGTCATCAAACAGGGTTGCGTCACCTTGCAGGGCCGCAATATACGCGGGTTCAATCGGCATAAACATCAGCACAAAACTAGGGCTTTTTAGACCAATTAACTGGGTGTAATCCTTGCTGGCAAGGTCCTTCATATGACGTCGAACGGCTTGGCAATGCTCTTGCAGAGCGGCAGATTTTGCCGGCTCATCCTCAGCCGACATCCAACGGTCATAGGCAATAAGCGACACTTTAGAGTCTAAAATGAGATGTTTCGCATCGGGAAGCTTAATCACAAAATCAGTACGTTTATCTTTATGCTGCCCATCCTTATAGGATTCCTGTGCGCTAAAATGGGTCGACTCAATTAATCCACTCATTTCAAGGGTGCGACGCAATTGCGCCTCACCCCACGCGCCTCGCTGCTGGGCATCGCCTTTTAACGCTTTGGTTAGGTTATGCGCCTCTTGGCTCATGCTAATGCCTAACTCCATCACTTTACGCAATTCCGCTTGCAGGCCTGCCTGGCCACGAGTTGCCGCATCGTGTACTTCATTCACCCGCTGCTGAAAACTAGACACCTGCTCACGAAAAGGTTGTAGCAGTTGACTTAATTGAGTTTGATTGTGTTGTGAGAATTGCTGCCCCTGCTGTTCAAAAATTCGTTGCGCCAGACTTTCAAATTCGTGGGTTAACGCCGCTTTCGTGCTGCTAAATTGTTCGCGCTCTTGCGCAAAATGGGTTTGGGCAGCTTCATAGCGACTTTCCAACACACGGTAATCTTCGCTAAGTTGCTGAAATTGTTGTTGATAAGTCTCTAGTGTCGCTACTTTTGCGTGCTCATCAGCATATTTAACTTTCAACAACGCCCACTGATGCCAGAGTAGTCCGATAATAAGCAACAGAAACGCCACGGCCAGCCCAAATATAATCCGTTCATCCATATAGATCTAACCCCCCTTTATAAAACTTAAACCATAGCCTACAGATCAACCTATTATGATACTGGCAGATAGGAATCTGGAACACAGAATGCGCAGCTATATGCGACATGATGCGTCGCAATAAATCGTTGTTATAATCGCTACTTAGAAAGCTAACTGTCATTAAATTTTTCACCTGCACAATTTCGACATTTTTTTGAAATACCATTTGACACCCGTAAGGCCCGTATCTATAATACGCCGACTTGTTATTTGGCTGCATAGCTCAGTTGGTAGAGCAACGGATTGAAAATCCGTGTGTCCCTGGTTCGATTCCAGGTGCAGCCACCACTCAAATTCTGAATAATGCTGATTCAGCCTTATTCGAAACGCATTGCGAGCGTGGTGGAATTGGTAGACACGCCAGATTTAGGTTCTGGTGCCTTTGGTGTGAGAGTTCGAGTCTCTCCGCTCGCACATTACAATAAACCCTCTTAATTGAGGGTTTTTTTCATCTGCAAAAACATCCACACTATAAATACAGATAGCTGACCACCGCGGCAGATAAAAACGCCAAACCAAAAAAGGCTACAAAGCCGCGTACAAGTTTCCCTTTTTCACGGTCATAAAGGCTGTAACCCAGCAAAAAACCGCCTACCGCTAATAAAAACAATGTTTCAAATCCCATCATATCTCCTTAATAACTTGCACTCATTTAGGCTAGTTTATACGCATTTCGACAAACTGACCAAGATTCATCACCCAAAAGCGGTGCATTTGTTAAAATCGTAGTTTTATTGGAGAAGATTTATGCCATTACTTGATAGCTTCCGAGTTGACCACACCATTATGCCTGCGCCCGCTGTGCGAGTTGCCAAAACCATGACATCGCCTAAAGGTGACACTATTACCGTATTCGATTTACGTTTTTGTCGTCCCAACAAAGAGATTTTAGGCGAGCGTGGTATTCATACACTGGAACACTTGTTTGCCGGTTTTATTCGTCAGCATTTAAATGGCGATGGGGTCGAAATTATCGATGTGTCACCCATGGGTTGCCGCACCGGCTTCTACATGAGCTTGATTGGTGAACCGGACGAGCAACGAGTTGCCCAGGCCTGGTTAGCGGCAATGCAAGACGTGTTGGCGGTAAAAACCGAAGCGGATATCCCGGAATTAAATGTGTATCAGTGCGGCACCTGCACCATGCATTCTTTGGATGAAGCAAAAGCCATTGCGCAAGCAATAATTGATCAAAACATCGGTGTTATGAAAAATGAAGATTTACTGCTATCGGCCGATCAATTACGCGAGCTAGGCAACGCCGTATGAGTCAACCAGCGAGTTTGCATCAAACAGCACCTATTGCTGTTATCGCGGCGATGGAAGAAGAAATTATCTTATTGCGTGAACAACTCGTTGATCGTGAAACCATCAAAATTGCTGGTTTTGAGTTTTACCAAGGCCGCATAGCGGATCGTGACGTGGTGTTGTTACGTTCGGGCATTGGTAAAGTGAATGCGGCTATGAGCACGGCTATTTTAATTGACCGTTTTGCACCACAAGCGGTCATTAATACCGGCTCGGCAGGGGGCTTTCATACCGATTTAGAGGTCGGTGATATTGTCATCAGCAGCTCGGTTTGCCATCACGATGTCGATGTCACACCCTTTGGCTATGTGCATGGGCAGTTACCAGGCCTGCCAGCCTGTTTTATTCCGGACGAAATGCTGATTGCCAAAGCCAAACTAGCGATTGAAAGTTTGGGCGAGGTCACCCATATGCACGGCTTAATTGCTACCGGTGATCGCTTTGTGCATCTTCTTGAAGACGTGGCTCATACCCGTACTAAATTTCCAGAAATGATTGCCTGTGAAATGGAAGCGGCGGCCGTTGCGCAAGTCTGCCATCAGTTTGAAATGCCATTTGTGATTATTCGTGCGCTGTCGGATATTGCGGGGAAGGAAAATGTTATCGCATTTGATGCCTTTTTAGCCCAGGCGGCAGATCACTCAACACGCGTCGTGGTCGCGATGATTAAACAATTTGAAGGATAAGTTATGGTTACACTAGGCACGCCATTTTCGGCCACAGCGACGCGAGTTATGTTGTGCGGTTCCGGCGAGTTAGGTAAGGAAGTCGTCATTGAATTACAACGCTTGGGCGTGGAAGTGATTGCGGTGGATCGTTATGCCAATGCGCCTGCAATGCAGGTTGCTGATCGCAGCCACGTGATTAGTATGCTGGATGGGGCCGCCTTACGCCAGGTTATCGAACAAGAACAACCTCATTATATCGTGCCTGAAATTGAAGCGATTGCGACGGATACGCTTGCCGAATTAGAAGCGGAAGGTTTTCAGGTAATTCCTACCGCAAAAGCGACGCAATTGACCATGAACCGCGAGGGAATTCGACGTTTAGCGGCAGAAACACTGAGGCTAACAACCTCCGCTTATGCCTTTGCGCAAACCTTTGCGGAATTTGAACAAGCCATCGCGGATATTGGCTTGCCCTGTGTGGTAAAACCAATTATGAGTTCATCCGGTAAAGGCCAAAGTGTGATTAAAAGCCAGGATCAGATTCACCAGGCCTGGCAATATGCACAAGAAGGTGGGCGCGCAGGGCAAGGTAAGGTGATTGTAGAAGGCTTCGTTGATTTCGACTATGAAATCACCCTGCTCACCATTCGTCATCGCGACGGTACGGCCTTCTGTCAACCGATTGGACATATTCAAATTGATGGCGATTATCGTCAATCTTGGCAACCACATCCGATGAGTTCAACCGCGTTAGCGGCGGCACAACAGATGGCTGAAGCGGTGACTTCGTCCTTGGGTGGGCGCGGGTTATTTGGGGTGGAATTGTTTGTGAAAGGCGATGAGGTTATTTTTAGCGAAGTATCACCACGTCCGCATGATACTGGCTTGGTTACTTTAATTTCACAAGACCTGTCCGAATTTGCCTTGCACGTACGGGCTATTTTAGGCTTGCCGATTCCCAATATTGCACAGCATGGCCCATCGGCATCGAGCGTAATTTTGCCAGAAGGCCACTCAACCCAAACGGCGTTCAGTGACTTGGATACCGCTTTAGCGGCGCCGGATACCCAATTGCGTTTATTTGGTAAGCCTGAAATTGCCGGGCGCCGTCGGATGGGTGTGGCTTTAGCCCGTGGGAACTCGATTGAGGAAGCCATTGCCAAAGCGAATGCCGTAGCGCAAAGTGTTAAGGTTCATTTTTAAACCCATCATAATCAAGTGATAATGTTTAACCGAATAGAGGAGCATGAATATGCAAATAAATGTGGGTGGTATTGATCGTATGTTACGAATTGGCGGCGGCGCATTATTAATTGTACTGGCCGCTACCGGCGTGATTGGCATCATCGGTTATATTGGCATTGTGCCGTTATTAACCGGGATATTCCGCTTTTGTCCTGCGTATTTACCGTTTGGATTAAATAGCTGTAAGACTAAATAGTTCATATCTCGGTCAACCAGGCTTGGTTTTACCATCTGGCGGCATTGGCTAGACTAGCTTTGCCAGCTTAACGCTGCCAATGCCCGCTTTTACCGCCAATCTTTTCTAGCAATTGCAGTTGATCTATCACCATGCCTTTATCAACCGCTTTGCACATATCATAAAGCGTTAGAGCCGCGACACTCGCAGCGGTTAAAGCCTCCATTTCAACCCCAGTTTGCCCCACCAGTTTACAAGTAGCCATAATGTCGATGGCACTGTCCTGCTGATTGGGAGTTAGTTCGACCTTAACCGAGGTGAGTAGCAGCGGGTGACACATCGGAATGAGGTCTGGCGTGCGCTTGGCCGCCATAATCCCGGCGATACGCGCCGTCGCCAGCACATCCCCTTTTTTATGCTTGCCCGCCACAATCATCGCAAGCGTTTCCGGTTGCATCACAATCCGGGCTTGTGCCCGTGCAATCCGTTCGGTTTGCGCTTTATCACTAACATCCACCATTCTGGCTTGGCCACGCTCATCTAAATGGGTTAATTCGTTCATAGGATCTCTCCGTTAAATTTAATGAAATTGGCTGAAGGGTAGGTATTCAATCCAATCACCGATATGCACCTGCTGGTTTTCAGCAATAATCGCAAAACCATCCGCCCATACCGTTGAGGTGAGTACACCCGAACCTTGTTTTGGAAACAAGCTTACCCAACTGCCTTGGCCATTGGTTTGTAATTGCACGCGGACATACTCTCGCCGTGCATCGGGTTTTAGCCAATTAAAATCCGCTTGCACCCAGATGGTTTGTGCTGCGACCTGTTGTTGTCCTTGCATCCGCAGTAAATAGGGGCGGGCAAATAAAGAAAAGGTGGCAAAGGCCGACACGGGATTACCCGGTAAGCCAAGAAATGGCGTATCGCCAACGCGTCCATAGGCTAGGGGTTTGCCGGGTTTCATTTGTACTCGCCATAAATCCAGTTCACCCAAACTTTGTACGGCAGCTTTAATATGATCTTCTTCACCCACCGAAACCCCACCGGTAGTTATAATCACATCCGCTTGCGCTGCGGCCTGCGCTAATGCGGTTTTCGTGGCCTCTAGATTATCAGCCACTTGACCTAAATCGACCAGTTCCAGACCATGTTGTTTTAGTAGGGTTACCAAGTTGGTGTGATTCGCGTTATAGATTTTACCCGGCTGTGGAGGGGTACCTGGGGCTAAGAGTTCATCACCCGTAGTAAAGGTGGCCACGCGTAACGGTTTATAAACGGTCAGTTGATCACGCCCTACAGAGGCAGCTAAAGCTAAGGCTTGCGGCGTTAGTCGCGTACCAGGCGCTAAAATAACATCACCTGCTGTAATATCTTCGCCGGTTTGACGAATGTATTGACCGGCGGTGATTGGCTGGGTAAACCTCACCTGCGCTGCCGATTGTTCGTCATCAGTGGTTATTAGCTCAGCAGCTTCTTGCATAACCACCGCATTCGCCCCGGCCGGAATCGGCGCACCAGTAAAGATTCGCGCGACGGTATGGGGTGTTAGTGGAGCGGGCGCCGTACCTGCCGGAATCCGCTGACTAATTAACCAGGCCTGCTGATCATTAGGGAAAGTGTCTTCAACATATAGGGCATAACCATCCATCATGGCGTTATCGTGTGGCGGCACATTGACCGGCGACACAATCGCTTCCGCTAAGACCAAACCGAGCGCATCGGCCAGTGGGCGGGTTTCCGTGGCCGTTTGAGGCTTCACTTGGGCCAACAGGTGTTCTAACGCTTGTTCTACCGTTTTCATAATCAGGTTTCACTCTTAAAAAATGGCGTTATCTGGCCAAAAAAATTCCCCGCAAGCGGGGAAAAGACAGATAAAGCAGTAGTAAATAAATAACAGAAAACTTAACTTAACCAACGCTGCATGGCTTGTTCGTCACTGAGTCGGGCATCAACCCAACGTTCACCATCAGGAGTCCATTCTTTCTTCCAAAAGGGTGCATTGGTTTTTAAATAATCCATAATAAAATGCGCCGCATGAAACGCATTTTCACGATGGCGACTGGCGACAGCAACCAATACAATTTGGTCTTTCGGCTGCATTTTGCCAATGCGGTGAATAATCAAACTCGATTCCAAATGCCAACGTTGGTGGGCCTGTTGACGAATCGCTTCAAGTGCTTTTTCCGTCATACCAGGATAGTGCTCCAACTCCAGTTGATTCACCTCATCACCCTGGTTGATATCGCGCACAGTACCAATAAAACTGACCACCGCACCGACATCGCTGTGTTGCGCGCGCAACCAGTTCACTTCCGTGGTCAAATCAAAATCGGCCTCTTGAACACGAACGAAGGGATTACTCACAACTTAACCCCCGGTTACTGGTGGAAAAAGCGCCACTTCATCACCCGCTTTTAGCGGAGTATCCGCATTGGCCATGTCTTGGTTGACGGCAATTTGTACCCGCCCTTGTTCAATCAAGGTTTCGCGCCACTCATCACCGCGTTGCGCGAGTTTGTTAAGTAGTTCACCAACCGTACCAAATTCGGCCGGCAAGCGTTCTTGTGCCTGGCCAAACTTTTCCCGAAAACTAGCAAAATATAAAATGTTTACACCGCTCATCATCATTCCTTGTCTCAGTGCATCTCGGCTCAACCACCCAGAGATACCATTTGTCTAAATTCGATATTGTGAACATTCTCACGGAAAAAGTGTCGCTCTGGCTTCATGGTAATCGCTTTAACAATCAAGGCTTCTAACTCATCGTCCGTGGCACCATTGCGCAGGGGCGAGCGTAAATCCATACCATCTTCTTGCCCTAAACACAGGGCTAAAAACCCACGTGCGGTTAATCTTACCCGGTTACAACTAGCACAAAAGTGATCGGAGACTGCGGAGATAACACCGATTTTGGCATCAGTACCCGCGATTTTAAAATTGCGCGCCGGGCCATCATGCGAGCGACTTTGGCATGGGATCAAATCGGTGCCGACATGATCTTTGACCCGTTTTAAGATGGCATCCGCCGCATAATGTTGATCCATCATCGACACACCAGCTGGGCCAATCGGCATGGTTTCAATAAAGCGCACTTCAACCCCTTTTTGAATGCCAAAATCGACCATCGCTTCGATTTCATCATCGTTGGTGCCTTTCATCACCACCATATTTATTTTGACCGGGCGCATGTCGTGCGCCAACGCGGCATCAATACCGTTCATAACTTTGGCAAGGTCGCCGCCACGGGTAATGTGCTGAAACTTGTTCGCGTCCAGTGAATCCATCGAAATATTCACCCGATCAATCGCCGCTGCTAATTGGGGCGCATGCTTGTCTAGATAATGGGCATTGGTCGATAAAGCTAAATCCACCAGGCCTGGTAAGCGTTTTAATTCTTGAGCGAACTCGGCCAGTCCCTTGCGCACTAAAGGTTCACCGCCGGTTAAGCGAATTTTTTTCACACCCAAGCGCGTAAACGCCGCAATTATTCGCGTTAACTCTTCAAATGACAAGTATTCGGTATGCTTGCCTTCCGGATGCACGCCTTGCTCAGGCATACAATACCCGCAACGATAATTACAACGATCCGTCACTGATACGCGCAAATATTCAATTTTGCGCTGGAATGGATCGATTAATTCTCCGGTATTACTCATCTTAACTCCTAAGTCAGGCTTGGCTTAAAGCTGGATCTGCCTGTTTTAAAAGCGTTGTGCACGCTTGGCTATAACGCGTAATATAATAAAAACCCGACCTAAACTCAAGGTCTAGACCGGGTTATTTATAACAAGCAGATAGAAATTCACATTGTTTGACGTAAAGAAGCTCTAATGTTTATTCCACTGTTACCGATTTTGCGAGATTACGGGGTTGGTCAACATCAGTACCCCGTATTAGAGCTACGTGATAAGCCAACAACTGCAACGGAATATTAAACGTAATCGGTGCGGTAATACGACCGACGTTACTAGTAGTTTTAAGCACTTTAAATGAGCCATCCGATTGAATGTTAGACGCCTCATCTTCAAATACAATCATTTGACCACCGCGTGCATTCACCTCTTGCAAATTAGATTTCAGCTTTTCGAGCAAATCATCATGCGGCGCAATCGCAACAACTGGAATCATTTCATCAACTAGGGCTAGTGGGCCATGTTTCAGCTCACCCGCCGGGTAGGCTTCCGCATGAATATAGCTAATTTCTTTGAGTTTCAATGCGCCTTCAAGCGCAATCGGAAACATAGTGCCGCGTCCTAAAAACAGAGCATTATGCTTATCAGCAAAGCTATTGGCCAATTGCTGAATCGACGCCTCATGCGTGAGTGCATTTTGAATCAAGCCGGGTAATTTTTTTAAGCCCGCCACAATTGCCGCCTCACGTTTGACACTCAGCGTTTTATGACGTTTACCCAACACCATCATCAATAGCGCCAGCGCAACCAATTGAGTGGTAAAGGCTTTGGTACTGGCAACACCGATTTCTGGTCCGGCATGGGTTAAAAAGGTCATATCCGATTCACGAGTTAGGCTCGACTCGGCGACATTACAGATACACAGAGTCGCTATCTGGGTAAATTGACGTTGCTTAGCCTGCTGCTTAATCAATTGTAAAGCGGCAAGGGTGTCGGCGGTTTCACCCGACTGGGATAGAGTCACAAACAGCGTCTTATCTTGTAACACGGGGTTCCGATATCGATACTCACTGGCTACCTCAACTTGACAAGGTAGACGAATAATATCTTCTAACCAGTATTTTGCAACCAGGCCGGCATGGTAACTGGTACCGCAAGCCACAATTTGCACCTGGGTTATCTGATCGAATAGGTCAGCTGCCTGGAACCCAAAAGCTTCGGTAATCACTTCTTGGTCAGTAATTCGGCCTTGCAACGTATCAATCACCGCCTGCGGCTGTTCAAAAATTTCCTTATGCATAAAGTGGCGATGATTACCCAATTCAACCGCTGCTGGATTTAGGCTGGACTGCACCATCGGGCGCTCTACCACCTCACCAGATGCGTTGTAAATAACAAACCGATCGCGGTAAATATCCGCGATATCGCCTTCCTGCAAAAAGATAAAGTTTTGTGTGACCGGTAACAGCGCGGTAACATCCGATGCAATGAAATGCTCACCTATACCAACGCCTATCACCAAGGGACTGCCTTTACGGGTCGCAATTAAACGACCCGGCTGATCTTTGGCAACAATCCCAAGTGCATAAGCACCATCAAACTGAGCGACAGTCTGAGTAACCGCATCTTTTAAGTCCAGGTCTGACTGATAGGCTAAATAAACGCTATGTGCGATAACTTCACTATCCGTCTCCGACGCAAAGGTGATGTTTTGTGCCATTAGTTGCGCTTTTAAGGCCTGGTAGTTCTCAATGATACCGTTATGAACCACTGAAATAAGATCATGACTAGTATGAGGGTGAGCATTTCGCTCGGCCGGACGACCATGAGTGGCCCAGCGCGTATGTGCAATACCGGTTTGCCCATATAAATTGGGCGCTTGTTGCGCAATGGTCTGTTCAAGTGCCTGGATTTTTCCTTCAGCACGGTAGCGGAGTAATGTTTGACTTTCATCAATCACCGCAAGTCCTGATGAATCGTAACCCCGATACTCTAACCGCTTCAGACCGGCTAATAAAATTGGGACTAAATTTCGTTCAGCCACCCCGCCAACAATTCCGCACATAACCCAATTATTCCTCGATGAAAATTGCTTTTAGTTTACCACGCGCACCTAAACTTAGCAGTCGGTCGACGTAATAGTTAAGCAAAAAAAACCGCAGATTAACTGCGGTTTATTAACCCTAACGTGGGGAGCATAAGAATTAGCTCCAGACCTCGTCAGTAATACTACGATACCAACCACGCGTGTAGTTTGCTTCAGTTCGGCGGTATTCTGCATCAGCATCGCCCGGTGAAACTCCTCCAGCACCCTGTACAGCAGCAATCTTTCCATCAACGATGTCATAGATTGCCGCAACAGAAATGGCATAGTCTGGTGTTACAAGTGAGTAACACGTATTGACATTTTTCGCCCAAATAGGCTCTTCGCCTTGCATTGCTAAAACAATATTGGCCGCAGTAGCCTTAGCTTGGCTTACAGCGGAATGGCCAGATTTTGGCATTGGGCTGGCAATAGAAGCATCCCCAATCACATGGATATTTTTATGAATAGTTGATTCAAAAGTAATCTGATTAACCGGACAGAAACCAGAGTCATTAGTCAAGCCGGTCGTTTGAGCAAGCTTGCCTGCACGCTGTGGTGGGATATAGTTAACGACATCACCTTTAACTTTTCCATAAGCAGCATCGATGGTTTTACCAGCTACATCAATGCTATTCAAACGACCGCCATCATCCATTGATACCCATTCAATCATCTGACCGTAGTTAAGCTCCCAACCCTTTTGGAATAAACCCTGTTTAGAGAAGGCATTTTTTTGGTCTAGGATTAGAATTTTAGACTTAGGCTTATTATTTTTAAGATAATGCGCAACCATCGCTGCACGCTCGTAAGGTCCTGGTGGGCAACGGAATGGATTTGGTGGCGGTACCATTACAAATGTACCACCGTCTGGCATGGCACGCAGTTGATCACGTAATAGTAACGTTTGCGGACCGGCTTTGTAGGCATGAGGCATAGCTGTTTCAGCGGCTTGCGAAATGCCCGCATGTACGTCCCATTTGAAGTCAATACCTGGTGACATAACTAAACGGTCATAACTCATGGTTTTACCACTCGCAAGGGTTACCGTCTGTTTGGCCGGATCAACATTGGCCACCATTTCATGAACCACATTAATACCATTTTTCTTAGCGGCATCATAGTTGTGGGTGATTTCATTCATTTCAGTGAAACCCGCCAAAACCCAGTTAGAGCCAGGGCACGTTACATAGGTGGTATTAGGTTCGATCATTGTTACATTTAATTCTGGATTATAACGCTTTAAATATTTTGCGGTTGCACCACCACCAAAGCCACCACCAATGACGACAACATGTCCAGCACCTTTACGACCTGTCGTTTCACAACCTGACAAGGCAAATGCTGTTGGCATAGCAACACCTGCCGCCGCCAATTGGATGGCCTGACGACGCGATAATTTTAATTTTTTCATAATATGCTCCTTATTGTCCTTGTAAACCAATGTAATTTGCCATTAATTCGATTTCTTCATCGGTGTAACCACGGGCATGACGATTCATAATCGTGCCCTGACGTGTACCATCACGATAGGCTTTCATTTGGCTGATTATAAGGGAAGCGGGGTAGTTAGCCAGCGGAATGATTTCTGCGTTATCTAATCGACCATCATAGCCATGGCATGAAAAACAACTATTAGCTAGGAGTTCACCGCGATCGACCGCATGGGCGCTAGGAATTACAAATAAACCTATAAGTAGACCAGCAAGAGGTAGGAGTTTCTTATTCATTTTTATTCCTCTGTATTAAATTCAGGCTCGCTATTTGAATATACCTTTAACCATCTAGCTAAGCCAATTAGTATTTTAATCCATGGCTATAAGCATAGCTTATAGCCATGGATTAACTATAGTCGCATTGGCATAACAACATGTTGTGCCGTAATTAGACCGTCAGCGGTCGAAATTAAACACGAACTGCTATTATCTTTTAAACTTAGAACAATATGATCATCTTTCACCGCTTGAATAACATCCAAGAGGTAACTTACATTAAAGCCAATTTCAATTTTATCGCCAAGATAGTCTATTGCCATATCCTCATTAGATTCATCTTGCTCGGTATTTTGCGCATGAACCGTCAATAAGTTGTTATCAATAACCATTCTTACGCCTTTAAAGCGTTCATTAGACAAAATGGCCGCACGTTGTAATATGGCACGCAACAACTCTCGGTCAGTTTGTACGGCAACTTCATTATTCTGCGGAATAACTCGACGAAAATCGGGATAACGCCCTTCAATCAACTTACAAGTAAACACTATGTCGGCTAACTTTACAGTAAGGTAGTTTTTCGCAAAAGCCAGCTCAACTAAATCATCAGATGCTTGTAGTAATTTACCAAGCTCAACAATACCCTTACGCGGCACAATCACTTGCATGGGTGTTAAGCTTGCAAAGTCGGCCTCTAAGGCGGTGGTTGACAGACGATGACCATCCGTTGCTACTAAACGCAAAGCCTGTGGGCTGACATCAAACAGCATCCCATTTAAATAAAAACGCACATCTTGCGATGCCATAGCAAAACTGGTTTGCGCTAACATTTGCTTTAATTGGGCTTGGCTCATTTGCAAGGCAAGCTCAACCCGCGATAAATCCAAGTGCGGGTAGTCTGCAGCGGGCAAAGTCGATAATTTAAATGAGGAGCGTCCTGCTGTGAGCGTACAACGTTGTGCTTCAAAAGTGAGATTAACACTAACCCCCTCAGGTAAGGAGCGCACAATCGTTAATAGCTTTTGTGCCGGTAGTGTTATGTCAAAGGCATCGCCCTCAAGCTGATCAATGACCACTTGTGCGCGACTTTCAATTTCTAAGTCTGAGCCAGTCAAGGTGAGGTGCTGACCATTAATCTGTAGCAGAAAATTGCCTAAAACCGGCATAGTTTGGCGCTTTTCTACAACGCCAGCGACTGTTTGTAAGCCTTTTAAAAATTGTTCGCGATTTAAAGTTAGTTTCATTGATAGCGCCTCAAGAGGTAATAATTCTGACTAGTTTACTAAAATCTTCATCGATCACATGATCCGTGTCACGCATACTTTTGATGGTTCGCACAGCGTGCAACACCGTCGTATGGTCACGACCACCAAATGCATCACCTATTTCAGGCAAACTATGGTGAGTTAACTCTTTGGCTAAGGCCATAGCTACCTGCCTTGGACGAGCGATATTACGTGAACGTCGTTTCGATAACAAATCCGCTACCCGCAATTTATAGTAGTCTGCAACGGTTTTTTGAATATTGTCCAGAGTAATCATTTTTTGCTGTAACGCCAACAAATCTTTCAACGCCTCTTTAACCAACTCAACTGTAATAGTTTGTTGAGTAAACTGGGCATAAGCCACAATGCGTTTTAATGCCCCTTCGAGTTCACGCACGTTACCGCGCAGACGCTTGGCAACAAAAAAGGCGACATCTTCAGGTAGAGCATAATTGGCCTGTGCCGCTTTTTTCATCAAAATCGCCACACGCATTTCAAACTCCGGCGGCTCAACCGCGATTGTCAACCCCCAACCAAAGCGGGATTTAAGGCGATCTTCAAGACCATCTACCTCTTTGGGGAATCGATCCGAGGTCAAGATAACCTGCTTATTTCCTTCTAATAAGGTGTTGAAGGTATGAAAAAACTCTTCTTGCGATTGTTCTTTGTTGGCAAAAAACTGAATATCGTCAATCAATAACGCATCCAAGGAGCGATAAAACCGCTTAAATTCTTCAATTTTATTATGACGCAGCGCATTAACCATATCGGCCACAAAACTTTCCGAATGCAGGTAGGCAACACGGGCGTTGGGATTCTTCTCTAACAAGGCATTTCCAATGGCATGCATTAAGTGGGTTTTACCTAAGCCAACACCACCGTAAATAAAAAATGGGTTATAACTGCCACCCGGATTTTCAGCGACTTGACGAGCCGCCGCCGCCGCCAACTGGTTGGCCTTACCTTCAACAAAATTATCAAAAATATAATTTACGTTCAGCTTATGTTTGATCGTTTTTTTATTGGTATCAACACGCAGCTGAGCAGCTGGTTGAGCCGGAGCGATCGCTATTGGCGTTGGCATAGTTTGAGTCACAGGCTCATCAAAATCATAATCACCAATTTCCAGTTTCACCTGTGGCGTATCCTGTGGCGCGACCTGAGCAACAGCTCGTTGAATATTAGGCATCAGCTTGCGATTTACCCAATCAAGAATAAATGGAGTGGGTGCTAGCAATCGAATAACGCTCTCATCTTCGATCACTTTAAGTGGCCGAATCCAACTATGAAACTGCTGCTCATTTAGATCTTGCTCTAAGAATTTTAAACTTTGTGTCCAGACGTGACTCAAATCATCGGCTCCTTTTATTGTGTTCATTGACCGATTTAGGGGATAATTGCGCTATGGATTTAATTGTAACTGTGAATAACTTTAA